>CAWAUZ010000011.1:0-176327 GCA_963785365.1 uncultured delta proteobacterium
AAGATTTATTCATTTAAAAAGACAATCTTCAGGATGACAGGAGGTGCAAATCCAATGTTTTTAGGTGACATTTCGATATTCTTCACATCCCAGGCTCAAGGGTTTAGTGAAGACCTTTCTCATCCTATCGGATTCGTTCAGATAGGCGCCATTGGTATTAGTTTTCTGGCCGCCTGGCTTTTTGCTCGAAAAATCCATCACTACTTTGACAAAAGCACAGAGAAGGTTAAAGCCCACACGCTAATTTTTAAATTGATGCCAGACCAGTCTGCACAATTACTCGGGTATTTATTTTGGCTGTTGCTTCTGTGGTTCTCTGTGGAACTTCTCATAAAGTTCGCAATGCCGATTACCCTTCTGCATATGACCCTCAACCTTGTCGGTGCCTTGATAGTTATTCGCTTTGCATCTTTTTACATAAAGAGTATTTTCTGGTCTCGCTTTGTATACGTGGTCTGCGTGGTGGTTTTATTTTTGCGGATATTTAAATTATGGAAACCGACCGTTAACCTGCTTAACAGCATGACACTCGAATTAGGTAAAATCAGCATTTCCGTTTGGGGGTTGATCGAAGCGATTATCATCTTCATTCTGTTGTATGCAATAGCGGGCATGGCCAATCGCTTTATTGCCCAATGGTTAATGACTTCCACCAAGCTGACTTACTCGGACCGAACGTTGCTACTCAGGGTTATCAGAGCGGCAACGGTGGCGGTGGTGATTTTGATCTCTTTTGGAGCGGCTGGCATCCATATGACGGCCATCGCCGTCACCGGGGGAGCCATCGGTCTGGGCATCGGTGTTGGACTACAGAAAATCGGATCCAATATAATCAGCGGGATTATGCTGCTGATCAGCAAACCCATTCGTCAGGGAGATGTAATCGCTTTTCCGAAAGGCTTTGGTGGCGCCAGCTGGGGATGGGTTACGCAAATGGGCTTAAACTATGTTCAGGTGGCCACGCGACACGGATCATTACTGCTCATACCCAATGAGGTCTTTGTGACCCAAAAAACAGAAAATCTATCTTACGACGATAGCAACGTACGCCTTAACATACCTTTCGGCATCGCCTATGAGTCGGATTTGAACGAAGCAAAGACCCTGGCCCTAAACGCTGCCTCCAGCATCGACCGTATTTTAAAGACTCCTGAACCCAAATGCCTTGTCATGGAATATGGTGACAGTACGGTCAATCTGGAGTTACGGGTTTGGATCAATGATCCCAAAAATGGGATTGATAATGTCAAGGATGCCGCTCTTGTGGCGGTTTGGGACAGCTTTCACGCCAATGGGATCGAAATTGCATTTCCGCAGCGCGATCTGCATATTAAGAGTGCTGTGCCGTTTAAAATATCAAAAGATAGCACCCAGCCAGTCGCGAAAGATTCCCTGGAAGATACAGGCAATAAAGGGAGGGAGACTAACTGAATTTTGCTGAGTTGGATTGCATTTATCTCTCTGGCAATCTAAAATATTTTCAAATTTCAAAATTTCAGATTGCTCCGACGACCATGCAGATATCAGCCATTGCAATTATCAACGATGTTCGATTTAAATCACAACTGGGCAAATCTTGCTAAAATGGGGACTCAGGTGGTACCACGGGGATCACCATAACATATCAGATAGATTCCCATAATTTCCAATTGGCAAGGTGATCTCAATGTAGTGCGCCACGAGCGCACTTTTTCAAAAAGTGTGCGTAACTGCACAAAAGATGAGGGCAGGCCCCTCGGAGCCGGCTTGCAGGAGCAGGCTTCAAACCACCTAAAGCTGCGTTGGTAAAGAGCCAGGGTAGTGAGCGTTTAGGAAAAGTCGCGACATAGGATCGTGGCAGGTATGACTCAGAGAGACGAGCGCAAGCGAACCATTCGATGAGGCGTCGAAAGATCATGGACGAGGTCAAAACTGGGGTTCTATATTGGTTCCAGGATAAGTTTAGGGGAAACCTGTTTACTGCCTAAGCGGCCTCCGGCGCAAAGATGGCGTGAATCTGAGTTAGGCTTTTGTGCGGAACGTGGGAACCTGTCGTTTCGATGTTAAGGGAGAAATCCAAGTGGAGACCCCACAAGGATGAGAGTACCGATGCGAGGCACAGGGGCGGACCAACTCGTAGTAGCGTTGAAATCTCTGTAATGGAGACGGAGCGAAGGGGTTGGCTTATCCGGCTTTATGGTCAGGTCAACCAGAAATGGGAGGAACTTGAGCATAAAGTAAGGTTGCTGGTGTATAAGCCATCAACTGGATAAGAGGAGCCGTGTGAATCGAGAGATTCACGCACGGATCTGTGGGAGCGTGGGGGTGAAATTCCCCTGCGCCACCCGACTCTGTAATACGACTCGAAGTCACGTATTGACAGATCTCCTCATAATGGTAGTGATACAGATCTATAAAATTGCTTGTTAGCTTGGAGAGAACAGATGAGTTCTGAAAATCCGCGTGATAAAAGTAGTATCAGGCGCCGTTTCATGGAGGAAATGCGTGCTTATGCAACTATCAGCTTGTATCTATGGGTCTGTTTCAGCGCCCTATTGCTTTACAAGACAGCTGTGCTTCGCGCAGATAATGTACAATTCCTGCCGATCGGCACAGCTGTGGTCAAGGCACTTATTCTCGGAAAATTCATACTGATCGGCAAGGCGATAAAAGTTGGGGTCCGAATAAAGCCTGGCAGCCTGCTTTACAGAATTGTCTGGAAGTCGCTGGTAATGCTTCTATTTCTGTTGGTGCTTACGGCGATTGAGGAATTGATTGTCGGCTTGGTGCACGGGCAGGCGACCTCCGAAATCATTGCTGAATTTATAGACCGACCTTGGCTGCAAAATATAGCGCCCAGTGTTGTGATGTTACTAGTGCTGATCCCTATGATTTCATTTGAGGAGATTGATCGCGTTCTTGGCAATGGCAGTCTAAAGCGTATGTTATTTGGTCACTCTGACCATGAGTAGGAAATTTAGAGGGAGCAGCGGCAATTGCTAATCAGTCTTTTTGCACTTTTTCAGCAATCCTGTTTCGTTTTGAAAAAAAACCTATCCAGTGCAAGCAACGAACACAGCAAGCTGTACCGCTGTTGCAGGCATTATCAATCTGCGATTGCTCCAACTAACCTGCAAATCACCAAAACGTGTAGTTTCTGCTATTAAAATGTACCGACCTATGTGACTAAAAAAGTTGTATTTTCGTCTATCAGGGAGCCGAATAGATTTTGTTATGGAGTCTCGTATGGTGGATCTGTTAATCTCATTAAGAACTTGGATACGTCCAAGGGAACAAGGTGCAATTTCGTAAAAGGCAAATTTTACTGTGGAAGATTTGAAAAGGGGGGAGCCCATATCTAAAGTAAAGCAAATTCTTCCACACGATTTTACCAAACCCCATCGAAAATGACTCCCAGGATTTTTAGGTCTTCAAAAATTTTAAGCGGAAATTTTCAGTTATGGCTGGAGAATCAGTTCGAAATTTAGGCAACTTTTTTTGACACAGAAAGGAGATCCAGATTGAAGGAAATCATCATTGTGGAACTGGTTAAACTTTAACCCAGGAAGGGAATCCTGAGTGGGATAAATATATTAATTGGGACCACGGTTCAATTCCCTTCCAAGAGGTCTGGTAGAATACTGGTAGAATTGGTTGATAATAGTTGAATTAGAACGTGTTTTTTGAACTTATTGAACTGCTGTAAGATGTTGAATAACTGACTGAAATCAAGGGTAAAGCCGCGTATATCGACCATCTGCGTTTTAGTGGATGCGGTCAATTCGACTCCCGTCGCCTATAGCAGATCACTTCGGTACGAACTTGCTTTTCTTGAGATGGGAGAGATCGATGCCATAATTCAGCTTCTTCACTGCTTTCTCCATCAGCATGTCAGGTTCAAATTTTTGACCGTACCGACCCGTGGATATCTGGTCGTGTTCATGCCCCATGAACATTGCTATCACATATTCCTGAACATCATGCTCCATAAGGCAGGATGATACATTGTGCCGAAAGCTGTGGATCGTTTTCTTATATTTTTCAGCCACAATACCGCACTCCTTCCTTTTGTATTTTGGGAACCAGTTCGTAGAGGGGTAATGTCCATATCGCATCCGGTCTTTACCACCCTCACGTTTTGATTTTGTTCCCTGACGCTTCAACTCTGGAAAAACTCTACCGCTTTTGTCTCGTAAGCTGTGCGCATACTCTACGAATTTAAGTTCATCGGTGATGAACGGATGCAATGGAATGTATCTCTTTTCATGGTCCTTTACTTTTTGATCGGTTCTTTTTTCATCAATGTCGAGCACCCATATATCCTTAATGGATTTGATGTCATCAATGTACAATTGGCAAAGTTCTTCTACTCTTGCCCCTGTATACAATAACAGGATTGGCAACCAGAACATCCAACCTTTTTCGAATGTATCATTTTTGTATCTATCCGAATGGAACAGTTTGATTAAATCTGTCTTTGGAAATGGGTCATTCAACCCCTGCTTTTTTCTTTTGTCAGAAAATTTAACACCGCTTACTGGATTGTGGATTATCCTGCCCGACTGAATGGCGTGATTGAATAATCCGCTATAGAACTCCAGATGAAGATTTACGGTTTTTATCGCGATGGGTTTTCCCTTGTTTCCTGTGGCCTTCAATTCATCTCTGAACTTTTCCATCGCTTTATAGTCGATTGTGGTGATAGCTCTGTCTTCGCCAAAGTGTTGCAGTAAGCGTTTAGAGTATCTCTCGTAGGATTCATAGGCAGCACCTGACCAATTTACTTCTTTCCTTTTCCAGTACTCATCCAGCACCTCTCTGAGTGGGGTGACTATTTGTTTGGGTTTAAACGGTTCATTTTTGGATTGTACTGTTTCCACAGCTAAATCCACGTTTGTATCAAAATCATCTGCTGGTGATTTGCCTTCAATTTTTGCTTTGAAAGTTTCAATGGCTCTAATTTTTGCACTAAGTAAGTTCTGGCAAAGCTGTTTGAACGAAGGATCATTTTGATTGATATCGTTAAAATCAATGTCATATTTTTTTAGCAGCTCTGGCAATTCCCGGATAACGGACTGATGGTTTTCCGATACCAGATCAAAACCTAACTGTAGTTTTTTGGAATCAATCGATTTGAGTACGGACTCTGGTGTAACGTAGCCAGAAATATTTGTTGCACCTATAATTCTTTTCAATATCTCTTTATTCCCTGGCCTGAATTCTGAAGGCAGCTTTTTTAGCTGCTGTTCAAAGTATGACTTTGAAAACTCTTTTATCTGATCATCATTAAATTTCATCGACCTGAGCTCCCGCAACCTCCTAAATAACAATTGAAAATTTGCCGCGTAGAAACGGGATTTGAATTTTGCCTCAGACAAATATCCTGTCTGGAGCGAATACCGCAACTCTTTTTTGCCGATGTATTCCTGGAGGTCTACGGGAACGTGAAGCCGGAAACAATATGAATATCGGTTTTGAATCAGGTAGGAAGGAGAGGGCATTTTGATCACCTCCGTCTGTCACTTGGTGTAAGACTTTGGTGTAACAGCCGGAATTGATCAAAATTGTAGGTATCTATAAAAAAATCAATGGCCTACCGCGTAAACAGTAGGCCATTTGATTGTGGTGCCGAGGGACAGAATCGAACTGCCGACACGGGGATTTTCAGTCCCCTGCTCTACCGACTGAGCTACCTCGGCCGGATTCCTGAAACAGCTGGCCGCTGTTTCGCGAAAGCCCGCATATAAACCTTTTTCAGGAATGTAGTCAAGGCCTTTTTCCGGGGCCGTGGCGCCGGGGAAAATCGCGGCGGACTATCCGATCTTTCCGAATTCGGTTTCGATGGCGTCCATCACCTCGTCGGACATCTTGTAGGAATGCGCCTCGCCGGGAAACACCCCGCTAACGACCTCTTCCTTGTACTTGGCGAAGGTCTCTTTCATCAGGCCGTTGAAGTTCTGGTATTTTTTGGCGAAGCTGGGCGTAAAGGCGTCGAACATGCCCAGCACGTCGGGGGTGACCAGCAATTGGCCGGAGCAGCCCGGACCGCCGCCGATGCTGATGGTGGGGATGCGCAGCTTTTGGGTGACGTAGGCCGAGAGCTTGGCCGGAACGGCTTCGAAGATGATCGCAAAAGCGCCGGCTTCCTGCAGGGCCAGGGCTTCGCTGACGACCTTGCGGGCCGTCTCAATGGATTTCCCTTGGACCGTGAGGCCGCCCAAGGCACCCACGGCCTGGGGATGCAACCCCACGTGGCCGACCACGGCGATGCCCATCTGCACGATGGCTTTGGTTTTTTCGATGTGATGGGGGGTGGCTTCGAATTTGACGCCGTCCACCTTGGCTTCGGTGACGAAGCGGGCCGCGTTGCGCATGGTCTCTTCGATGGAGTACTGAAATGAGCCGAACGGCATGTCGGCAATCACCATGGTGCGCGGGCACCCGCGGGCCACAGCGGCACAGTGCAGCACCATCATGTCCATGGTGGCGTTGAGCGTGTTGGGGTGGCCGTGCACCACCATGGCGCAGGAGTCGCCCACCAGAATCATGTCGATACCGGCATCGTTGATCTGTTTGGCGGTGGGGTAATCGTAGGCCGTGAGCATGGTGATCGTCTCGTTGCGATCACGCATCTCCTGGATGGTTCTTACGGTGTGTTTGGTCTGGTTCATAAGTTTCCCTCCACATTTAATGGTTGCACCGCTTTGTAAGAATCCCGTTACCTGCGTTACGCTTCATCCTTCGTCACTGCGGAGTACCGTGTGTACACCTCGTTCCTCAAGATTCGCAAGCCTTGGTCTCGGGCTTCTTACAAAGCCGTCTGAAAAGTGGCTTGTTACTATTTTGTCAATGGTTACGAATAGTTGAATCCTACGCTGGGTTTTTGTTCGAGTCAGCCAGGCGTTGCTGGATGACGGCCAGGGCGTCGTCGCCGCCGACGTTGCCGGGAAAAACGATATAGGCCATGCCGGGCCAGCGGGTTTCGGCACCCAGCCGCCACACGGGCACCCCGGGCAGCATCTGACCCATGATCATGGCCCGCCGGACCCCCAAAGCCCGGGTGGCCAGATCACTGGAGGTGATGCCCCCCTTGGCGACCAGGTAGCGCGGTTGGCAGTCGATGCGGCGCACGATGGTGATCAGGCTTTCCGAAACGCGTCGGCCGATGGCCAGGCTGCTGTCGGCGTCGGCCCCTTTTTCCAGATTGCGGCTGGTAAACAGCACGGTGTCCCGGCCGCGGCTCAGCGCCTGATTGGCCGCTTTGCAGACCCCGGCGATGGTACCGGACTGCAGCCGGTCCTCCAGCAGGTCCCGGACCTTGATTTCGATGCTTTTGACAACTCGGCCGGCGAGCAGCGCGTCAACCTGGGCGCTGGTTTTGGGAACGTAGGAACCCACCACAAAAAGGCCACCCGTGTCCCTGTTCTCAGCCATTGCCGCTCGATCCAGCAGATTCTTCGGCGCAATCCCGGCCCGCACGCGCACCAGCGAGGCGGCCGATCGGAAGACAAATTGGCGGCCCTGATGCTCGGCCCCCAATAGACCGGCTACGAATACTTCCAAATCCCGATATTCCAAGGCGTTGACGATACAACAGCTTTGCGGTGGCAGCGACGCCAGGCGTTCGGCTACCCGCTTCGGACCGCCTGTGCGCAGGTCCGCAATGGTAACTGACGCCACCTGGTCGGCCGCGACCTGTCCACCGGTTTTTTCCATCACCCAGTCGCGCAGATTCGAATGGCGGTAACCGAAAGCCGCATCTCGCGCGTAGGGTGTCTGGGCGGCTGGAATCAGGCGGTCGTTTTCGGCCACGTAGTGAATGTCGCCGGCCGTCAGGCGGCCGCCTTCGAAAAAGCAGGGCGCGATGATGCGCGGCAGGTCAGGCGTGCCCATGGCTTGCATCAACGCGTCGACTTCAACGGGAAAGTGGCCGCGCAGGGTCGAGTCGCTGCGGCTGATCACCTGGATGGGAACGCCGGTGGTGTCGACGGCGCGGCGCAGGTTGGCGCCGATTTCCCGACTCAGCGATGCCGCAGCCGCCGCCGTCAGGCTGCGCGAATTGGTCAGGATGAAAAAGCCCGGCCCCCTGTTTTGCAGCTCCGCTTCCAGGGCCTCGATTGACCAGGTGGTCAGCACCGGCATGTCATGGACCGTTTGGGTACCGGTGGGGTCGTCATCCAGGACCACCAGCCGGGTGGCCGATGCGGCCACCGCCGCGCGGATGGCCGCAAAGGGATCATCGGGCCAGATCGGCGGCTGGCTGGCCAGCAGCGCGGCCCTGGTGACGGCGCTTGCGGTCGGGTTCATTTCAGACCGAAGATGTGCGTTTCGACGAATTTCCATGTTTCCAGGTAGTTACCGGCGCCCATGAGCGTGGCTATCCGGCCGCCGTCCACGTCGTCAAGCAACCGCCAGATGCGGTTGGTCATGCGGCTGTTGGCCTCGAAGGTCCCGCGGATGTCCCAGCGGGTCGGCGAGGTGTCCGAGGTGAGATAGCCCGTGTAGCCGTCGCGCTTCAGGTAGTAGATAAATTCGACGTATTCGAGAAAATGCTTGGTCCCGCAGAAGTAGTCCCAATCCCAGCGGCCATCGTTGTCGTTGATGTGGATGTAGTAGGGGTAGGGGCTTTGGATCAGCATTGCCAGAGCCTCGGCCGGGTTTTCGTTGCCGTACATGGAGTGCCCGAAATCCAGGGTGATGCCCATGTCGGTGTTGCCGATGTCGTTGAGTAGGCACAGGGCTTTGGATGCCGAATCGACGAAACAGCGGCCCCGGGTTTCGCTGGGCTTGTACTCCACAAAGAGCGGGATTTCGCGCTTGTAATCCCCGGCGACGCCGAAGGTCTCCACCAGGTACTTCCAGGTCTGGGCGTAATCGTACTGAAAGGCGAACTCGTAGCCGTCTCCCAGCGGGCAGCAGGTGACCTTGTCGGCGCCCACGGCCTGGGCGAAATCCTTGGCTTCCTTGATATACTGCACCGCTTTTTCGCGCACCTCAGGCAGATGCGAGGTCAGCCCGCCGTTTCGAAATTCCAATTCGGCCTTGACGTTGACGTTGACCGCGGCGACCGTCAGGCCGTATTTGTCGAGCACCTGTCGTGTGGCTGCCGGATCGTTGACTTCATAAGGATAGACGATTTCCACGCCGTCGTAGCCGTCGATGTCGGCCATGAGGGCGAATTTTTCGTCCAGGTCCAAGGGCGTGTTGTATTCGTGGAAGCGGTCCTTGGTCTTGGATAGGAACCCGGTGATGATGGCCATCTTGAGCATGCTCGAACCTCCGTGACGGGCGATTGGTCGCCTGAATGGTTTGGATTGGCTACTGTTTGCTGCGGTCGTCTTCTTCCAGCACGGCGTCGCAGGTGTGCTTGCGGTTGAAGATCAGGCTCATGCCGCGGTCCTTGAGGTTGCGGAACCATCGGAACTGGCTGACGACGGTCCAGACGATGATGATGAACAGGATCAGCGACACCGGCCGCTGAAAGACCGGCATGAAGCTGCCCTGGGACACCATCAGGGCCCGGCGCAGGTTTTCGTCGGCCATGGGCCCTAAAATGACGCCGATGACCAGCGGGGCGATGGGGTAGCCCATCTCCGTGAGAAAATAGCAGACGATGCCCACCGGCAGCATCAGATAGAGGTTGAATACGCTTAACCCCAACGAGTAGGAGCCGATCACGCAGAGCACGGCGATGATGGGCATGAACAGCTGGGTGGGGATGCGCAACACTTTGACCACCTGCTTGGCCATGAGCATGCCGGTGCACCACATGGCCATGGATGCCAACAATAAAATGGCGGCCACCTCCAGGATAAACGTGGGGTGCTCGAAGGTGATCATGGGGCCGGGGGTGACTCCGTGAAGCATCAGAGCGCCCAGCAGCATGGCCGCCGGCGGGCTGCCGGGGATGCCCAGGTTGAGCAGCGGGATCATGGCGCCGCCCACACAGGCGTTGTTGGCCGTCTCGCTGGCCAGGACCCCTTTGAGCTCGCCCTTGCCGAAGGTCTCCGGGTGTTTGGACGTGTTTTTGGCCGTCCCATAAGAGACCCATCCGGCGATGTCCTCACCGATGCCCGGTACGGCGCCGATTCCCACGCCGATGAGGGCCGAGCGGCCTATGGCCGGCAGGTTGCGTACCACCGTGCCCACTTCGGGAATGATGCGCTGCAGTTTTTGGGCTTCCCCGATCTGAAAGCGGTCCTTGAGGACCTGGATGATCTGGGGGATGCCGAAGGCGCCGATCAGCACCGGCACCACCTCGATGCCGCTGTCCAGTTCGGCGATCCCGAAGGTGTAGCGCGGGTAGAACTGCAGGAGGTCGCGGCCCACGCAGGCCAAAAACAGGCCCAGGAAGCCGGCGATCCAACCCTTGATGACCAGGTCCGGGCTGGTCAGCGTACCGCTGATCAATATGCCGAAAAAGGCCAGTAGGAAAAATTCGAAGGAGGTGAACTGCAGGGCGAAGTGCGAGATGATCGGTGAAATACTCACCACGAACAGCATACTGATGATCGTACCGATGGCCGACGCGGTAGTGGTCAGGCCGATGGCCCGGCCGCCTTCGCCTTTGCAGGCCAGCGGGTAGCCGTCCAGGGCCGTGGCGGCTGCCGCAGCCGTTCCCGGAATGTTGATCAGAATGGATGCGTAGGAGCCGCCATAGGTCCCGCCCACATAGATGGCCAGCAGGCATATCATGGCCAGGTTGGTGTCCATGCCGTAGGTCAGGGCGGTGAGCAGGGCCACGCCCAGCGTGGACGTCAGGCCGGGCATGGCACCGAAAATAATACCCAGCAACACCGATCCGAACAAGATGGCCAGGTTGACCGGGTCGGCGGCCAGGTGAACGACGATTCCGAGAAACTCGGCGATTCGTGTGATGACGTTCATGGAAAATCAGCTCCAGTGGTATCAGAAATCCCAATACCGAATCGCATCCAGCAATGCCACGATCAGGCCTTCGGTGGGCATGGGGACCAGCAGGAAGTATTTGAATATCGAACCGATGACAAACGGAGCAGCCACCGCGATCGTCAGGCATGTCCGGTATTTTTTACGCAATGGCGCGTCGCCGCGAACGAGGGTGAACACATAGATGCCGTAAGCGGTGATGAATGCCATGGTGAGCCAATCGCTGGGGTAGGGCAGGCGGCCTTCGAGGACGCCGGGGATTCCCAACACGAACCACAGCAACAGGAGCACAGTTCCGGCTAGATAGACCCGCAGCATCTTGAGCAGCAGGGCCGGATCGTCCAGATAGAACATGGTGATAAATGCCGTGAGAAAAAGCACACCGCAAAGGAAGAAGTCGATGCGCGGAATGGTGAGAAATACGAAGCTGAACAGCAGTACCACGACGGCGTGAAAGCGCATCATCGCATCCGATCTTAAAAAGCGCGTCAATTCCGCGCTTTTCAGCCAGGCCAGGGTGTCGGTGAATCCCGAGCGTCCGACGGTTTTGAGGGCATTGAGGGTAAGACCGATGCCCAGTAGGGCAATGATGGCGCCAACGAACAGCGGGAAAAGCGCCGGGGAGACAAACCACACATTTTGCACGCCGCCCCAGGAGTCCTTCATGGGCATCTTCAAGGCCTGGCTGACGACCCACAGGCCGAAAACGCTGATGGCAACGCCGGAAAAGATGTCGGCCTTGCGCAGTTTTTCGATTTCCATCATGGACAATAGCCCTTTTGTTTCTTGAAACGGCTGATAGCGGGTCTGGACGGCACCCTAACAACGGATGCCGCCCATTTTCATATAACCGTGGTTACGGTTTGGGGATATTGAGTTTAGAGGGCTCCACGGTGGCAGCGCCCAATTCCCACAGGGTCCAGGCAAAGTTGGATTCCAGTGCCGCGAATTCCGCGTTGGCTTCCGCACCGGATTTGCCCGAAAGCAGGTAGTAGTTTTCCTTGGCCCAGCTTTTTACCTTGTCGGTGGCCATGGCTTTGTTAAAGGCATCCACCAGCACGGTCTTGGCTTCCTCCGGGGTGTCCGCCGGAACGGCAAACCCGATTGCCTGGGAGATGGGCAGGTATTCGGACAGGCCGGGATAGGCGTCGAATGACGATGGGATGGTGCCAAGATCCTGCACTTCGAAGGCTTCGGGGATCAGCATTCCCAGGGCGCGCAGTTTGCCGCCGCGCAGCAGTTGCTGCTGTTCGGCCAGTGAGGTGACCACCACGGAGACCTCACCGGTCATGGCGGCGTTTTGAGCCGGCGCCGAGCCTTTGTAGGGGATAAAGCTGAACTTGGCACCCGAACCTTTTTCTACGGCCAGCAGGTTCAGGTGGTGGATCGAGCCGGCGCCGCTGGCGGCGGCCTTGATGCTGCCGGGTTCTTTCTTGGCGGCTTCGATCAGGTCCTCAAGGGTTTGGTAGGGGGTGTCGGGCGTGACGGAAATAACGTCGGGAGAGCCCCCGACGATGAAGGTGTCCCACACGTCGAAGCGTTTGTCCCAGCCGCCTTGAACGCCGGCGGTCACGTTGGATTCGGACAGGCCGCACAGGGTGTAGCCGTCATGGGGCTGGCTGAAGGCGTGGCTCATGCCGACCGAGCCGGCCACGCCGCCGGTCTTGTTGATGACGTTGACGTTGACTCCCAAAAAGGGCGCCATTTCGGCCATGATGATGCGGTTGCAGGTGTCGGTGCCGCCGCCGGCGCCCCAGACCACCACGTTGGTGATGTTGCGCGACGGAAATTCCTTGGCGGCCATGGCGACGCCGGTGGTCACGGCAAGCAGGGCAACCAGACTGATCAACAGAGTTTTCTTCATTTTGTTCCTCCCCTTTGGATGGTGTTGGTATTTATCGGACAACGGCGGAACAAAGGGTCTGTTCCGTCGGTTTCCGACAGTGCATCGAACTGGGTTCACGAAGCGGCACGTTTTTGCGGTTGCCCGTGTCGAACGCGGCGTGTTTTGTCGGAGGCCTCGCTCAGGCTGGCGATGGTCCGCCTGAAGTGCCGACGCATCTGCGCTTCGGCCGCTTGTGCGTCGCGGCGGCAGATCGCTTCGATAATGGCCAAATGTTCGCCCAGCGTTTCGTCCGGCGGTCGCACCAGGCCTTCGGACGCGACCCGCTGGTAGGAAAAACTGATGATGTTGTAGGTGGACAGAATGCTTTCCAGAAACTCACGCGCGGCGATTCGGGTGACGAAGTTGTGGAAGCTGCGGTCCTCGCGGCAATAGTTGCGGTAGTCGGTGATGGCGCCTTTACCAGAAAACGCCGCGAAGAAGCGCCGCAGCTGGGTTACTTGGGAATCGGAAATCGTCGTTGCCGCCCGTCGAGCCGCCAGGCCCTCGAGGACTTCCCGCAGTTCGAAAATACTCACCATCTCATCCTGGTCGAAAGCCCGCACGTAATAGCCGCGCCGGGGCCTGGCTTCCACCAGCTTCTCCTTTTCAAGGAATTTCAAGGCGCTGATCAACGGGGTGCGGCTGATGCCCAGCTCAGCGGCCAGCTTTTCCTGGCTGATTTTGTCTCCAGGCGCCAGACGGCGGTCGTTGATCATGGCCTTGATGACCAGGTAGGCCTGTTGATCGAGATTTTCGTGGGTTGCTCCCAGGTTTTTCATCGCGTCGGTTATCAGTGGCGTCTAGATGGATTTGTATTTTGTATTCAAAATTCAATATACAAATATGGGGGCGCTGTCAAGTCCCGTTTGCAGGACCGTAGCGTTATTCCTTGGGTACGCTCTTTTAATCTGCAATTATGGCCTCGACGACAAGCACCGAACTCCCTGTAGTTACGTGTGTTGACATAAGGACGAGGCTGTTTGTGCTACATTGATATTAACATCGCAACATGTTGACATATTATCCTTTCTCGGATACCCATTACCAATACCGCTCGCATTAATATTTTATTCTCACCAATCATTATAATTTGATGCTGAATACGAAAAATCATATCTTACTTCCCGTAGATAAATTAACATTTCGTTTTCATTGCTATACCGCAGAAAGATCCTACCGTAGGGGTTTCTATTTATTTTACCTTCTTGGATTGGAAAGAGATAAACTTAGTACGGTAAACCAAGAACTTGAATGCGTGGTTGAAGTCCGATCAGTAGAGCTTGTAAAGTTAGAGAAGCATTAAAAAAAGTTAAAAAAATCAGTGGAATGCTGCCAATTTGTGCATCGTGTAAGAAAATCAGAGATGACAAGGGTTATTGGACCCAAATTGAAAACTATGTTCGTGACCATTCTGAAGCAGAATTCAGTCATGGTATCTGTCCTGATTGTCAAAAACGATTACATCCAGAATTTACCGCATACATGGAGAATAAGGCTAAGCAATGAAGGCTTTTTACCGTCTGCCTAATTCATCGTCTTCAATCCCCGGGACTACAAATAGCAGAAGTTCTTTTTACATCTTATCAAACATTTGTTATATATTCGCTTAAGTTGAACACCCACCAGAGTACCTATCCAGTTTGCGATTACATCCACAGACGATGAATGCCTCAATTCACTGAAATACTGTAAAGTTTCAGCTGAAAGAGCAATACTTAAACCCACAATCATTACTAAAAGCGTTGTCCATCGGTTCCCATCCGTATAGCTATCAATCATCGCATGAAGTAAGAAACCAAGTGGAATGAAAAGAAGAACATTTAAAAATATTTCATAAAAAGACCTTGATCCCCAAGCAGGAAACTGACTTAAAGAGAAAACCAGAAATGGTTTTTCTTCCTTTTGGATAAAGTGTGGAATCGTCAGGGTCAGCGAATCAACCAGAGTGCCAGAGTTTGACACTTTATCGCCCCTTTTCTCATTGAACATATATCTAACCAATTGGCCCTCCTTTGGAGCAGCCATTTCAACTTCTCCGGAGACATAGCGTCTTACTTCCTCGTAACTTTCACGGACTTCTTGAGCATCAAGCGAGCGGTTGTATATGGCTACATAAGATATTTCGCCCAACCATGGACGATCGCCCGTCGCTTCATTGCCGAGAATCAGTGGAAATTCAGGGTCCCAGTTTTTAAAATATCCGCCCGGAATGATGGATGTCGTCCATATGCTGCCATTTACAAACAGGCTCTGCTCTTCAAAGTTGTAGCTAACGACGATATGAAGAGGTTTTGGATGACTAAAAACGTCCTCAACAGTAAGCATTGGCTCTGTCCCATTCAAACTCGTATTTTCTGTGCGTAATCTCATAATCAAGTCTGAGCCTTGCTGCCCTATCGTGAAATTGCGATAAATAGGATTCAACGAATAAGATACAATTCTGGCAGGGCCGCCTTGGTTGTTGTTTGCCGGTAAGAGCCAGATTTCGAGTGAAAATCCTTTAGCATCTGACAGATTTTCGTAAAGTGTTTTTTGATCTGAATGAGAAATAACCTGCCCTTCACCCACGAAATGAAGGCCGGGAGTACTATCATTCCATTCCACATGGTTCTTTTTTGGGAAAAAAGTAAAACTAAAAGGCCAAAGCAATATTAACGTAAGCAAAATTAAATAGATGATGAGGTTGATTTTATAGGAACTAAAGAGCGGATCCTGGCAGAAAAATTTCAGGAGCAAACGGACTTCGTCTGGATTGATTTTCGTACAAAGCCTTTTAAGGGCCTCTTTATCTTTTTTTGAAATAAATGGTTTCATTTTGGACTGCTTTCGATGGCTAATATTTTGTTTACAAATTTCAGGCGATATCACCAATAATCGATTTCACTGGATGCAGTCCACCCCTGAAGCTCAGGCGATAGAGCGAACTGTTTTCTTTTGAGCGTGGCAATGGCGACGGTGGAGGTGCATTAAAACCGGTAGATCATCGGTGTGAGAAGAATCGTGATGAGGGCCTCGAGGGTGGCCAATGCCGCACCGATTTTGACGAAATCGGTGAATTTGTAGGATCCCTGACCCCACACCATCGAGCTGGCAAGGTTGCCAGTCCTTTGCGTTATATGCCTCTTCCATAGCACCCTCCTTAAGATAGCTGCGATGTCGCGCATCCACTCCTTATTGTTTTTATCTGTAATCTGGTATATACAATTAAGTTTTTGAAAAAAGGATAATTTTAATCATTATCGTATTAAATCAAAATTCCAACGCAAATAATACAATACGACGATATAGATCGGCTATAGGAACAGTTGCCATGTATAAAGATACCGTTAAAATTGCCGTTATCGACCTTAACAATGGTGTGCCAAACCAGAGCTTGCGTTGTTTACGCGATCTGTTGAAGCAAACCGGCGAGAACCGTTCGGAAGTGGGTGTGGCCTTCGATTTTTTCGATACCCGGCATGGGGGTGAATTGCCGGATATCAACTATGATATTTTCCTTTCATCGGGAGGTCCGGGCAGCCCCTATGACGGTCAGGGACAAGCCTGGGAGAAAAACTATTTCAACTTGATGAACCGGATCTACGCCCACAACCAGAACGGCAATCCTCAAAAAAAGTATGTTTTCTTCATCTGCCATTCATTTCAAATGATGGTCCGCTTTTTCGGCCTGGCTGAAGTGGTCGAACGTCATTCTGAGTCCTTTGGCATTTTTCCGGTCCACAAAACCGAAGCTGGAAAGGCCGACCCACTGTTTCAGGGGCTGGCCGACCCCTTTTATGGCAGCGACTTCAGAAACTGGCAGGTGATTCAACCCAACCGCCAGCAGGTGAAAAGCCTGGGCGCCAAAATCCTTTGCATTGAGAAAAAACGGCCCCATGTTCCCTATGAGCGCGCCATCATGTCGATTCGGGTTTCTCCCGAAATGGTCGGAACTCAGTTTCATCCGGAAAGCGACCCGGCCAGCATGCGATGGCACCTGCACCATCCTGAAAAAAAGGATCAAATCATCGAACGTTGGGGCATGAGCAAGTACCAGCAGATGCAACGATTGGCCGACAACGTCGATGCCGTTGCGCGCACGCGGAAAACCATTATCCCCGGCTTTATTGATTCCGCCTTCCGGGCACTTCGTCCAACACGATAAGTGCCAGCTACTTGAGGCCCCCGTGGATCAGGTTGCGCCAGACATTGTTCTGGTTTTGCATACGGGCACTTTCATCAGTCGCACATTTGATCAGGTAATCGGAAACCTTGTCCACACCCATGCCGGCCAGGTGGGCGCCCACCGAATTGATGTCGAAATCGCAGGCAAAGTTCAGAAAGTCGATGGCATAGGGTACCCCGTCCTTGACCAACAACTCGGTGGTATTGATTTCATAGCCCAGGGCCTGGTTCAGTTTCCTGACATACGTTTCGATTCGTGCCAGCAGTTCGGGGCCGAAAAAGTCCGGATCGACCGAATAGCTCCCCAGCCGCTCGCCGGCGACACGGTCCGGCGGTTCGAAACGAACCGTGGTGACATCGCCGGCGATATAAAAACAGCGTGCAAACTGCTGGTAGGCGATGTCTTCCTGCAGCATGAAGACCAACGTCCGGCTGAGCCAATTACGAACGGCCATGTCTTGGCCGACGTCTTCGGGGTAAACGGGTTTGGTATGAAATATTTCGTTGTTGTAGAGATGAAAGAATTCATTCGGGTTATGGACCTTGCTGACCGCTAGCCAGCCACCGCCGGAGACGGGCTTTAGCCAGCACGGAAAACCGATAGTATCGAAAATGGCCTGCCATTCGGGATGATCCAGGTACTTCAAGTTGCGCAGGGACTCGGCCGTGATGTCGTACAACCGCGTCGAGCCGGCGATGGGCAGAAGACAGGTCTTGGGTATCGCCAATCCAAGGTTGGCAGCCACTGTAAACCCCAGGTATTTATCATCCGCGCTCCACAGCAAGGGGTTGGGGATCACATAGGTTCCGTGTGCTACTGCGGCTTTGAGCAGGTACCGATAATAGGGGTAATCATGAGAAATGCGGTCGTAAATCAAATCGTAGGCCGGGGGTTCGCCAAGGCGCCCGGCACCCATGATTGCCAATTCGGCCACGACTTCACCATTTCCTTTATGGTTTATGGCTTCCACCAACGCATTGGGGAAATTATCTTCCCGGCCTCTCAGAATTCCGATTTTTCTTGTCATTGTTACCCCCATAAATTATTCCATCGTTGCTAGTGCTCGGCCAAGACATGGTCGATGTTTGCAAACCTGGAAGGTGATTGGCTCCAGTAGTCAATCATCGTCGAATGATTGGGAGTCTTGATCCAGGTGCCCTGATAGCTGTAGTCCGGTGAAAAGACCCTGATCATAACGTCACCACCGCCAAAGGTCCATTTTCGACCGTCGTGGTAAATGTGTTCGATGCCCATTCCCTGGCGGGTCTTGATGTGAAAATGGTCTTCCGGAAGATCCCATGAATTGTCGATGACAAACTGCAACACCTGCCATTTATTGCCCGAGGCGAGAAAACCTTGGTTGGAGGCAATACCGGCATCGTTGGGCAGGCCGAAGGCCAGATGTCCCTGAAACCGTTGTGCCAATTGGTACAATTCCGCTTCCCGGCTCCATTCATGGTGCAAGACGGTGGTAATATTGTGGATCAAGGCGTAACAACGATGGTAGTCGTCTAAAGCACACACATCTCCCAGTTGAGCGGCCCCGGCCGAAAACCCCACCGTCAATTTGCCGGCGTGCTGGCGCTGTTGAAGCGCATTCCTGAACCGATCATAATCATCGAAGAAATAACCGCCCATGGCATCGTAGCGTTCGAAACCGATATTCACTTCGCCGCCTCCCAGAATGACGACTTCGGCATTGTCGACCATATTGAAAAAGAGCTCGGCATCCTGTCGCGACAGGTTATCGTTCCAGAAAAAGACTATGGGATTGAGGCCATAGGGGGTGAATTGTTCGAAATACCATTTGAAGGTGCCCCATGAAAACTCCTGAGAATCGCGGCTTTCCATGCCAAAAGGCAGGTACAATACGCTTTTGTTGTGGGGATGCTCCAACGCACGCTGGACGATCCAATCTCGGTGCAGGTAATCGCAGCGGTTGTGGGAACTGTAAATCAAGGCGGTCGGTTTAATATGCACGGGGAACTCCTTTGGCGCCAATGGTTTTTTCGATCATTCGGGGTTATCTTTCAGCAGAAACCGCAACGGCACGTGGACCCGGGTCCGCCATGCCGTTTCGGAGTGCGGATCGCCGGCGTACCAGTTGGTGAGCCAGTCTAATCCCAACGCATAGCCTCTCTCTCTCATGATATGTTCAACACGATTCTGGCGAATTAGGTAACCGGCCCTATTGGCTTCGTCACCGTAGTCCAGATAAATTTTATGGCGTCCCGGTTCGGGAAGCTGTGCCTTCAGGTATTTACCGAAAGACTGGTGTGCAATGGGCCAGTGGGTTGAAAGACACCCGGCCCCGCCGAATATATGGGGATATTCACAGATCGCATACAACGATATCAATCCGCCCATGCTCGACCCCATCAAAAAGGTGAACTCCCGCTCCGGGCGGGTGCGATAGCGGCGATCAACAAAGGGTTTGAGCTCGTTGACTATAAAGCGAAGGTATTTGTCAGAAATCGGCACCCCCCCGTAACGCTTTATCACCCGGCTTCTCGACTGTTGAGATTGATAGTCGCAAAAGGGCCTTTGCGGCAGGTATTCACACAATCTTTGCGGCGTGTTCCAGATACCGACCACTATGGTCGGTCGAATTTCCTTTTTCTGAAAAAGGACTGACATGGCCTGATCCAGGCCCCAATCAACACCGATGTATGATTTTTGCGGCTCAAACAGGTTCTGGCCGTCATGCATATAAAGGACAGCATACCCGTTGGCATTGCCTTCGTCGTAATCTGATGGCAGCCATACGTCGACATTGCGGGGATTGATGAATTGGGATGGCACATTTGGAAAATGATCGAGGGTACCGATCAGATCGGCATTTTTCTCTAGGCTTAAATTCGGTTGGATTTTCGTCTTAATTTGGGCGCCATTTCTGTTCATTTCACAACAGTTATGGATAATGTCAAAGGTTTTTAGATTCATTATATTTCAAACCAAATGGAATAAGTCGTTGTTTTTTTGTATCTGCTTAGAAGCCATCTAAAAAATAGGATACCATCACAATGGTGCATTAGCAGGTACGTGATCGCCGCATCAAGTACTAGCAGTGCCCTCCTTAATGAGGGGGCGTGCCAACATCTTTTCGTAAAGATCAATGTATTGACGCGCCGTAACCGAATGACTGAAGGTCGCGGCGCTCTGGGTCATGATTCGTTCGATCTGGGTTTTTTTTATTTTTGAGTTAAGATTGTAGAATTTAATGGCTTCGTCAATGGCCCAGGACAGACCATTGGCATCAAAATCCTTGAACAGAAAACCGTTACCCGTGTTGTTAGCGGCATCCATATGGGTGATCGTATCGTGGATCCCGCCGGTATCGTGGCCTATCGGCAGCGAGCCGTAGATGGGTCCGATCATCTGGGGCAGACCGCATGGTTCAAAACGCGAAGGCATCATCACAAAATCCGAGGCTGCGTATGCCAAGCGGGCCAGGCGCTCGTCGAAGTCGCAGATCGCAACCCGCCTGCTCAAGTTGTGGAACTGCACGATATATTTGAAATGTTTTTGAAACTCGCCATTGGCAACAAAGACAATCTCCAGGTTCTGTTCCCAGTAGCGTGAAACCACGTCATAAAGGATCTCCGCAAGCAACTGACATCCTTTTTGAATCGTGTCGAGGCGGGAAGGCCAGAAAACGAGGGGCGCCTGGTCAGCCTCATTCAGGCCGACTATTTTCTGAAGGGCGCGCTTGTTTTTCTTTTTGCCGTTAACATGATTTTTGTGGTCGAATTCAATCACCAGATCATCGTCGGTGGCGGGATTGAAAGAAGGGTCCGGGGCATTGAGGATGCCTACCGCACAGTCGGTGCTGAATTTATTGGCCAACTCCTGCTTCAATGACGCCTCGACAAAATCGTGTCGATTCTCAATCAACTCCTGCAGGAAGGTCGGGCTTACCGTATTGACGAAGTGGGCGGCAAAAACACCGCTGGCTAAAAGGTCCACGGGATTGGATTCACGTGTTCCCTCGTAGTCATAGGCCATGTGCTCATAATAAAG
The DNA here is from genome assembly GCA_963785365.1 of uncultured delta proteobacterium. GTDB lineage: Bacteria > Desulfobacterota > Desulfobacteria > Desulfobacterales > Desulfosarcinaceae > Desulfosarcina. The sequence goes on from CAWAUZ010000011.1 coordinate 20,958, forward strand.
ATGGTGCCAGAAATAGGCCGAATCGATGCCCCTCTCTTCGATATGAGCGAGCAGGGACTTCATGCTGTAAATGTTATGGATCGTAAAGAGACAGGGGATACCCGCCTGTCTTGCCATAGCTGGAATCAGGCCTGTCATCCAATCATTGCAATGGATAAGATCAGGCCGCACCCGGGGTACGATGTTGTTGATGACCTCCCGCTGAAAGGCTAGGGCGATCTTCATGTTTTCCCCCCCGTAATTGGAGTAGACTCGGTTCATGTAAAAAAAAGCCCGGTCCTCGGCCAGGTGGATGCGATCATCGGGCATTATCCTGCGGAAGGTGTTGATGTCTTTTTTGATAACCGGGGGCAGTTGGTGATTGAACATGGCGCGGTAATTCGGTAGCGCAACGTGAACATCGGCGCCCTGTTCGAATAGCGCACTGACCAGAGCGGCGGATACATCGGCCATCCCGCCGGCCTTGGCCTTCAGATAATTGGCGATATTACCCATGTTGTCGGGTAAATAAGTGACTTCCGGGGTCACGATAAGAATCCGGGGGTTGCTCCGGGTAGCGGTCATGCGCTGAGACTCCTTTAAATGGTCAGTACGTTGGCTTTAATCAAGCCAACAAATCGGCGCCATCCCCAATCCGGCCTCACGTTTGTCGGTCATGCCCAGTTCTTTTTTTACCGCCATAATGGCTCCCATGTTGGAAAACCAGCCTCGTCCGGCAGCATCGTTTTTTATTTTCCGGGCCGGATCTTTACTCGCGTAGTGGGTGCGGCTAAGGGCCAGGATGCACCGGGCGGCATGGGGCGAATCGGAGACGGCCGGCGAACCCGCATGGAACACCAACCGGGTTTCGGAACAGAATCCTGCCAAGGCGTCGGGATCCGTCAACTCCGCATTGATATTGGGCATCACCGGCGTGGCCCAGATCAGTTCCTGGGCCAGCATGGGCTCTTCGGAACAATACTTTTCCACCACATCCAGATCGGGGCTGACGAATACCCCTTTGGAGCTCATCCCGTGCAGCGGTTTGACGGCCAATTGCTTCAACTGGTCCGGATCATTGCGGAACGATTCCAGCAGGCTGGGGGTGATGCGCTGGGTCTGCGGTGCGACACCCACACCTTCCAGCCCACGCAGGCTGGCAATGGAGCTTTTGTCGATCAGGTAAAAACCGGCAATATGCTTCGACAGATCCGGCCAAAGGGATGGCGTTGCATATAGTCGCCGGAGGCATTCGATGACCTCAGGCTTTCCTTCGGCGTTCATCTTTTTCAGATACGTTTTAAAATCCGCGTCCACCAGTCTGGAGATGACCTTTTTCGTTGTTCCCGTTTGCCCCTCCCAACGGTAACAAAGCTGGTCGCCCTCGAAAAACAGGTCCTTGGGATCGAGAATCAACGGCTTCCGGGAGGGATCGCCTTGGCTCATAAATTTCGCCAACAGGGCCAGATTCTGAAAACTGGGCTGGTTGCGGGGATCGATCTCCAGGAAGAGAATCTGGTCGCGATGGTTCTCCGATCCGTGGATATAAGTGGCCAGGACTTGCTCGTCCAACTCTGCATCGGTAAGCGGGCGACGATCCTTTTTAACCCGGGTGAATACGGACGCATCATATGCGCCGGTGTTTCGCGCAGATCGGACGCACTCCCTGAGCCATCCATAGTAGGTATCCACGCTCTGGGCCTCGAGTATTTTGGCATAGAGATGGTCACCGGAGGCTTTAAATTCGTCAAAGTTCAGGCCTCGCTCGGAGTTGGCACCGCATACCAGCACATCAAAGGCCAGGTCGGGTTCAACGGTCAGGTAATACGTGTGCAGGATGTCGGCCATCTCATCGGTAATCCATCCATCCGGCATCCGTTGGATCAGGTAGTCTGGACCTTCGGCCGTAAGATGCTTTCGGGCCAGGGCATAAAGCACGCGGGAGGTTGCCCAGAGGATTTCGATCAGGTATGGCGGCAGATGAAGGGGAAGCGCCCAGGGAAAGTCACCCGCCCCATAGATCGGTACAAACAATCCCTTGTCGGCAAGGCTTTGGTAGTAGCCCGCCACCACCGCTTCATTTTTAGCGACATGTTCGTTTTTTTCCAGTGCCCGTCGGGTTTGCGCAATGCGTGTCCCTTCGTCAAACTTTTTTTCTATCTCTTGCAACGTTTCAAGTGCCTGCTCAATGCTTGGTAAATGTGTCCTAGTATGCATACGTTCCCTCCCTCATACTTTTTTGATTTTCAATCATTCTTTCCCGTCAACTACTTGCTCGACAAAATCAAAAAGGATATTGGTGTAAGTGGAGATGCTTTCCAGATCAATCCATTCATGGTCAGAGTGATGTCCTGCGCAAACCGGCTTGGAAATGATCACCGGTATATTGTAAGGGGTAAAAAAGCGGGCGTCGGAAGCGCCTTCGCTGCGATAAATCGGCATGGGGTGGGAGAGGTGTCGCTCGGCGGCCTTTTGAAACATGCGACTGCACCATAGCCCCATGTCCAGGTAAAAATTATCTCCCACTACTTGCGGCTCAAATGCCCCCCTCTGGCCTACAATTTTCCGCACCAAATCCTTTATTTCTTCCGCCGTCTGGCCTTCGATAAATCGCAAATCAAAGCTGGCTTCACAGGCATCAGGCACTTTGTTGGCCGCATCGCCGGCCACTATTTTTCCAAGATTCAAGGTGTGGGTCCATTGTTCAGGGGAGTCGACAAAAGGAATTTCGTTGCGCAGATCAGAATAGATCGCAACCATCTTATCAATGGCGTTATCGCCCAGCCACGGTCTCGACCCATGGGATGATCTACCGGAGGTCTTTACATTAAAATGGAAGACGCCTTTTTCTTCCGCTTCGATCTGGAAATTATCACCGCCATCCGGCAAAAAACACACTGCTGGCCTCAGCCCAACTTCATTCAGCAGATAGCCGATCCCTTTGTTTCCACCGATTTCCTCATCAAAGGTAAACGACAGGAGAATTTTATCCTGGCCTGACTTGAGGCGATCCCAGAGATTAAAGAAAACCGGGACAGCGAATTTCATGTCGCTGGTGCCCCGCCCAATCATCCTGCTGCCTTTTATTTGCGGTTCAAACTGTTCATCCTGGGCCTGAACCACATCCAAATGGCACGACAGCATTAGGGTGGGTTTCAGGTCTTCAACATCAAGCCCTGCAAGCAAAGAGGGGTATGGATCGGAAGGGATGATTCTCGTCTTTAGACCACGCTTTTCCGCTTCCGTTTTCAGCAGTTCGCGGCAGCGATCATGTTCGGACATGTTTTGAGGCTCATGGGTGGTTTTTTGCCGGATCAACTGTTTGAAAAGTTCGAGATATTGGCGATCCATGATAAACTCCTTTCTCATTATTTGTTTTCCGGATTTTCAATCAGAATTAATCCAGAACAAATTGTATTTAATATTAATAATCCCTATTTTTGACGGACACCCCTTGATTTTGGCTTTTTGCCCCAGTAGAGCCCTTCGCATGACATTGATGCGAACGACGGCACACATGTCTATAGGGAGGACCATCTTTTCACAGGTATTGGATTTTTTGCCGCGAAAAAGCTTTCGTACCTGTGTCAAGCTTTATAACGGCTTGTGACAGGTGAATATCAGTTGCTGGAACCGGTACCGGACCAGATTAGAGCAGCCCGTTGCCTGGAAAAGAAGCTGGCAAGTGAACGGAATGGGCATTAAAATCCATAGATCAAAGGTGTCAACAAGATTGTCATAATTGCCACGATGAGCGTCAAAACCGAGCCGATTTTGACGTAATCCATGAAATGATACCCACCAACACCCCATACCATCAAGTTGGTCTGGTAGCCCGTGGGGGTAATGAAGGCACAAGAGGCCGATATCATCAAGGTGATGGCAAAGGGCATGAAACTCACGCCCATCTGCGCGGCGGTGGACAGGGCGATGGGGAACATGAAGGCCGCCGCCGCATTGTTGGTGATCACATTGGTCATGAACGAACAGCCCAGAAAGATCGCCGCCAGCGCCAGATGAGGATTGGCCCCGCCCACAGCGGTGAGCAGGCGGGCAATCTGCTCGGCCAGGCCGCTGCGTGCGACGGCCGATTCCAGGCCGATAGCACAGGCGATCACCACCAGGGTGCTCACGTCGATGCTGCGGGCGGCCGTCCGCAGGGTCAGGCAGCCGGTCAGCAGCATGGCGCCGCTGGCCAGCAGGCTGGCGGTGAGCATGCTCAGCCATCCCAGGGCAACCATCACCACCATCGCCAGGGTGATCAGGATGGCTTCCACGGCGCGGTCCGTGCGTTGCAGGCGAAAGCCCCCCAGGGCCTTTGTCAGGGCAAAGTCCTGGTCGATCTGGCAGGCGTAGAAAAAGTCGTCGTTGACCTCCAGGACAGCGTTGTCGCCGGCTTCGATGGTGACCGACTCCAGCGGGCCGGACACCGGCGTTCCATCCCGGGAGAGGGCCACGAATTTGTACTGGCAGGCATCCACATCCCGGGGAAGGTCGGGTATTTTTTTGCCCACGGCCGCGCTTTGCCGGGAAACCACGGCCTTGACCAGGTGGTGGGTGTGGCGTTCGGTCTCCATGGGATTGAGCGTCAGATGGGGCACCAGGGTATTGGTTTTCCACAGGTCGACCATGGCGGCCACATCGGCGGAAAACGACAGCAGGTCTCCGGCTTCGAGCGCTTCGTGCATCAGGTCGTTGGTCAGGGTGCGGCCTTCGCGCTGGATGTAAAGGACCGCGACCCCGTCGCCGCTGGCCAGGCCGGTCTCATCGAGGGTGCGGCCGACGATGCGCGATCCCTCCCGGACCTCGAATTCGGCCGTGTATCGCCGCAGGGCCGTGTCCGCGGGGCGGTCGGACTGGTCGTCGGGCAGGAAATAGCGCCCGGCCACGATCATGAAGGCGATGCCCACAAGGGCGATGGGGATGGCGACTAAAGCCGGATCGAACATCTTGAGTGCGCGCATGTCGGGCAGGCCTTGAGCGCCCCCGGCCATGGCATCCATGGCCAGGCCGGCGATCACCAGGTTGGTGGAGGTGCCGATGATGGTGCACATGCCGCCCAAAATGGAGGCAAAGCTCAGCGGCAGGTAGAGCTGCTGGGCCGGCAGACGGCTGGCACGACAAAGGTCGCGGATGACGGGGATCATCATGGCCACCAGCGGGGTGTTGTTGAGAAAGGCGCTGCCCACGGCGATCGGTGGCAGGATTTTTATCTGGGCGCCGAAGACCGTCCGGGGCAGGCCGATGAGCTTGTCCATGATCAAGGTGATGGCACCGGTGGCATACATGCCGGCCGCAACCATGAACAGCACCGCCACGGTGAGCATGCCCTGGTTGCTGAAGCCCTTCAACAACTCCTCCACCGGGGCGAGCCGCAAGGTGATCGCCACGGTCAGGGCGCCGACGAAAATGGCCGGTGCCGGGATCTTGGTCTTGACCAACATGAAAAACAGGACCGCCAGCAAGGCCAGCGTGACATAGGCTGCAAGGGGCATCGCGACCTCCCAAACCATCATCGACCGCTGACGGCCAATCGATTGCCGCGCTTGAATCGAATCGAATCGCGTCGATCGGTCGACCGGTATCTGAACCAATACCTGCGCATCAGCCGGCGTTTTGTCAAACTGACCACGCTGACAGGACCCACGGGTGACCCGCTGGTCGATGACGCGCGCCGCTTTATTCGGTGTCGGTTTTGAGAACGGCCAGAAAAGCGGACTGGGGCAGCATCACCTGGCCGACCATCTTCATGCGCTTTTTGCCCTTTTTCTGCTTCTCTAAAAGCTTGCGTTTGCGGGAGATGTCGCCGCCGTAGCATTTGGCGGTGACATCCTTGCGAAAGGCGGATACGGTGGCGCGTGAGATGATATTTCCGCCGATGGCGCCCTGGATGGCGATCTTGAACATCTGGCGGGGGATCTCCTCTTTCAGCTTGTCGCAGGCAATGCGTGCCCGGGCCACGGCGTTGTCGCGGTGGATCAGCATGGCCAGGGCGTCCACCCGTTCACCGTTGATCAGAAAGTCCAGTTTGACCAGGTCGGTGGGCCGGTACTCGACCAGTTCGTAGTCGAAGGAGCCGTAACCTTGGGTGACGGACTTGAGCTTGTCGTAGAAATCGTAGATCACCTCTCCCAGGGGCAGTTCGAAGATCATCTCGAGGCGTTTGTTGGTCAGGTACTGGTAGTTCTTGTTGATGCCCCGGCGTTCCAGGCACAGTTTCATCACGGCGCCCATGTAGCGGTCGGGAATGATGATGGCCGCCTTGATGTATGGCTCCATGGCGTGGTCGATCAGCGTGGGATCGGGGTAAAGGGCCGGGTTGTCGATGATCTGCTCTTCACCGTCGTTCATGATCAGCCGGTAGCGCACCGACGGCGCCGTGAGAATCAGGGATAGGTCGTATTCCCGCTCCAGGCGCTCCTGGACCACCTCCAGATGCAGCAATCCTAAAAAGCCGCAGCGAAACCCGAATCCCAGGGCTGCGCTGCTGTCCTTTTCGTAGATCAGCGAGGCGTCGTTGAGCTTGAGTTTTTCCATGGCCACGGTCAGGTCTTCGTAGCCGTCGGAGGCGACCGGATAGATCGACGAGAAGACCACCGGCTTGGCCTCTTTAAAACCGGGCAGCGGCTTTTGGCAGGGGTTGCGGTGGTGGGTCACCGTGTCACCGCAGCGGGTGTCGCTGACCGTTTTAATACCGGCGATCATGTAACCCACCTGGCCGGCACGCAGGACCTGCTTGGGAACCCGGACGATCTGGAAAACACCCACTTCTTCGACCTTGTAGGTGGCGTTGTTGGACATGAAGCGGATGCGATCGCCGGCGCGGATGGTGCCGGCCTTTATGCGAAAGTGCACGACCGTGCCCCTGAACGGGTCGTAGTGGGAGTCGAAAATCAGGGCCTGAAGCGGGGCCTCGGCATCGCCGATGGGCGATGGCAGTTTGTTGACCACCGCTTCCATGACATCTTCGATGCCCAGGCCCTCTTTGGCCGACGCCAGAATAGCCGTTTCCGGGTCCAGGCCCAGGTCTTCTTCGATCTGGTCCCTGACGCGCTCGATATCCGCCGAGGGCAGGTCGATCTTGTTGATGACCGGAATGATCTCCAGGTTGTGCTCCAGCGCCAGGTAAAGGTTGGCCAGGGTCTGGGCCTCGACGCCCTGGCTGGCATCGATCAGCAAAAGGGCGCCCTCGCAGGAGGCCAGGGCCCGCGAGACTTCGTAGGTAAAGTCCACGTGACCTGGCGTATCGATCAGGTTGAGGTCGTAGCGGCGGCCGTTTTTTGCCTTGTACGGCAGGCACACGGTCTGGCTTTTGATGGTGATGCCGCGCTCGCGTTCGATATCCATGGTGTCCAGGATCTGATCTTTGAAGTCACGGTCGGCAACGATCTTGCTTGACTGAATCAACCGGTCGGAAAGGGTCGATTTGCCGTGGTCGATGTGGGCGATGATGCTGAAGTTGCGTATGTTTTCCATTTTATTGGGGGGCTGCTTCTGCTAATGTTCGCAGCTGCATCTGCTGGTTGACACTGGAATTCAACGTGGTTATAATCTCAGGGTTTCATAAAAATTTATATTAATATCAGATCGTTTTCGGACATGTCAACCGGTATCCGCAAGCGATCCGCCCACGGTAAAGAAAACAGTTTCCATGCCGCCACATATTCTGATCGTTGACGATGACCTATCCATCCGGGACGCGATGCACGAGTTCATCACGATATCCGGTTTCGAGGCATCCGTGGCTTCCAGTGCCGAAGAAGCCCTGGCGGTGTTGTCGGCCAACGCCATTACCGTCGTGATCACCGATATCCTGCTGCCCGGCATGGACGGCCTGGCGCTGACCGACCAGATCAAGCGCATCCACACTGTCGACGTCATCGTCATGACCGGTTACAGCACGGAGTATTCCTACGAAGAGGCCATCAACAAGGGTGCCAGCGATTTCGTCTTCAAACCGGTTCGGTTCGAGGAGCTGCTGCTGCGCCTCAAGCGTGTGCTCAACGAGCGCCGTCTGAACGAGGAGCGCACGCAGATGCTCGAGAAGCTGAAAAGGCTCTCGATCACCGACGGCCTGACCAAGCTGTTCAATTCGCGTCATTTCTACAACCAGCTCAAGGGCGAGATCGAACGATCCAACCGTTATGGCTACGAGTTGAGTCTGCTGCTCCTGGACATCGACAACTTCAAGGAGTTCAACGACACCTACGGCCATTTGGAAGGCGACAAGGTGCTGGTACGCATGGGCCGCATGATCAATGCCTGCCTGCGGCGCATGGACACCGCCTACCGCTATGGCGGCGAGGAGTTCACCATCGTGTTGCCGGGCACCCACGGCGAGGAGGCCCGCACGGTTGCCGAACGCCTGCGGTCAGCGGTGGCCGCCGAAAATTTCAGCGCCGGCAAGGACGTCGATGTGAAGATCACCATCAGTATCGGCGTTACCCAGTACCGCCAGGGCGAATCCGTGGCCGATTTTGTGCAGCGCGCCGATCAGGCCATGTACCAGTCCAAACAGTCCGGCCGCAACCGGGTCTCCTGCCGTTTTGAAGGACCGGCCGGATGATCCGTCTCGAAACGCTTCCGACCGCCTTGAGCCCACTGCCTTCGATTTGCCATGCCTGACTATTCGTTTATCGAACGTGCGACCCGGGTCGAAATCGACCGTCTGATCCATCTGTACCGGTCGGCCGGATGGTGGGCGGATGAAAAGGACAACCCCTCCCTCGTGGCCGCTATCGTGGCCGGCAGCCACTGTTTCCTGGTGGCCCGCCAGTCCGACACCATCATCGCCATGGGACGCGCCCTCAGCGACCGCGTCAGCGACGCCTACATCCAAGATGTTACCGTGGACCCGGCCTTTCGGGGGCGCGGCATCGGATCGCACATGGTCGCGCAGCTGGTCGCCCGTCTCGAAACCGACGGCATCGGCTGGATCGGCCTGATCGCCGAGAGGAAAACAGATCCTTTCTATCGACCATTGGGGTTTGCACCCATGGCCGATTCGATACCCATGCTAAAGACGCCATAATGAAATTCAAACCGTTGACACCGCAGGACCATTCCGTCTACCGGCACTATTTCACCAATCAGCGCTACCCCCTGTGCGCCTACTCGCTCGCTTCGGTCATCGCCTGGAGCAACGCGGAATACAAGCCTTACGGCGCGGAGGTCGACGGTGCCTTCGTGGTGGCGGCCGAGTTCGAAACGGCGACGCACAACCGGCACCTGATCCTGCCGGTTTCACCCCAGCGCATGTTCACGCCCGAGGAACTGGCCGACGTGGCCGCGCGCGCCGGTCACCAACGCTACTGGTTTGTGCCGCAGTCATATGTGGACCACTTTGGAGATGACGCGATCGGCCGTTTCTTTGCGATCGAACCACAACCCGCCTATGACGACTATGTTTACCGGGTTGACGATTTGGCCAAACTCAAGGGCAGCCGTTATTCGAAAAAGCGCAACCTGATCAAACAGTTCAAACGGGCCTATGTGGAGCGGGGCAAGGTGGTGGTCGAACCGATTGCGCCGGGCAACATCGAGGCCTGCCTGACGTTTCTCGAGCAGTGGTGCGAAGAGCACGACTGCGACGCCGAGGACCAGCTCGACCTGGCCTGCGAGAAGCAGGCGGCCGTCAACACGCTGTTGAATCTGGAGTTGTTCGAGCTGAACGGCATCTTGTTGCGCATCGACGGCAAGGTCAGCGCCTTCGGCATTGCGGCGCCCTTGACCGACGACATGGCGACCTTACAATACGAAAAGGCCTTCGCGAACATCAAGGGGTTGTACCAATACTTTGACAACGCCTGTGCACGCCAGCTCTTCAACGGCTATACCTTCTTGAACAAGGAGAGCGACATGGGCATTCCCGGCCTGGCCAAGGCCAAGAAGTCTTATCACCCGGTTAAGATGGTGCGCTCGGTCAACCTGACCCTGATAAATTAACCGGTGTGGGCTCTGTTTTTTTCAATCGCGTCGATCAAGCAATCATGAGGTGGCGGCATGCAGCTCAACGGAAAAAAAATCATCATTCTGGTGGAAACGTTCTACAACGAGTTCGAGTTCTGGTACCCGTATTATCGTTTGAAGGAGGCCGGTGCCCAGGTGACGGTCGTCGGGTCGGGCAGTGCAACCGTCTACCAGAGCAAGGCCGGACTGCCGGTTACCGTCGATACCACGGCCGACCGGGTGGCGGTGGCCGATTTTGACGGTGTGGTCATCCCCGGGGGATACGCCCCGGACCACATGCGCCGCTATCCGGCCATGGTGGATCTGGTCAAAGGATTCGATGCCGCCGGCAAACTGGTCGCTGCGATCTGCCATGCCGGCTGGATGCTGGCATCGGCCGATATTGTCCGCCAGCGCACGGTCACGTCCTATTTTTCCATCAAAGACGACCTGGTCAATGCCGGTGGGAGATGGGTGGACCAAGAGGTGGTGGTGGACGCCAACCTGGTCACCAGTCGCACCCCCGACGACCTGCCGGCATTCATGCGTGCGATTATCGCTCTGCTTGGCGACTGACGGAGACGATCGGCGCCAAGGAGGACGCATGACGACACCACCCACGCCATTGCCGGCGACGACGGTTTCTTTCAAAGAGGCCCTGAAGTTCTGGATCAAGCTGGGCTTCATCAGTTTCGGCGGACCGGCCGGCCAGATCGCCATCATGCACCAGGAAGCGGTTGAGCGCCGCCGGTGGATCGGTGAACAACCGTTTTTGCGCGCCCTTAACTTTTGCATGCTGCTGCCGGGTCCCGAGGCCCAGCAACTGGCGACCTACATCGGCTGGCGGCTGCACGGCATCTGGGGCGGCATCACGGCTGGATCGCTGTTCGTGATCCCGTCGATCTTCGTCATGCTGCTGTTGAGCTATCTGGCAGTGGCCCACATCGACATCCCCGTTGTTGCCGCCGCTTTTTACGGCATCCAGCCGGTGGTGGTGGCCGTTGTCATCGAGGCGGTGCTGCGCATCGGTAAAAAGGCCTTGCAGCACGGCGTGCTTTATGCCTTTGCCGCCCTGGCCTTTGCCGCCATCTTTTTCTTCAAGATCCCGTTTCCGTTCGTCGTCGCTGCCGCGGCGCTTGGCGGCCTGCTCATGCAAACCCGGCTACCGCAGGTTTTCTGCAAGGGCACCTTCGACGAACAAAGCCGCGAATGCCGCATCGAGATCGAATCCGACACCGCCCTACACGGCACGCCGCCCTCTTTTTTCCATGTAGTACGCGTCTTTCTAATCTGCCTGGGTCTGTGGACGGCCGTGGTCGGGACCATCTGGCTGTGGCGGGGACTCGACGACACCTTGACGCAGATCGGCCTGTTTTTCACCAAGGCCGCGTTTGTCACCTTCGGGGGTGCCTACGCCGTGCTGGCCTATATCACCGAGGTTGCCGTGTCCAGCGGTTGGCTCGCCACCGAGCAAATGTTGATCGGGCTGGGCCTGGCTGAATCGACGCCAGGACCGCTGATCATGGTCACCCAGTTTGTCGGTTTTCTGGCGGCCTGGAACCTTCCGGGTGGGCTCAGTCCCTTGACGGCCGGTATCCTCGGGGCCCTGATTACCACCTACGTGACTTTTCTGCCCTGTTTTTTCTTCATCTTTGCCGGTGCGCCCTTCATCGAGGCCATGGCCGGCAATCAGCGCCTGCAGGCCGCCCTTACCGGGGTCACCGCGGCCGTGGTGGGCGTGATTCTCAACCTGGCGGTCTGGTTCGGCTACAAGGTCATGATGCCCGCCGGCGGTGTGGATCTCTTTGCCCTGGCATCCGCTTTGATCGCGTTGCTGCTATTGTTGAAATACCATTTTCCGATCCACTACCTGGTGCCCGTGGGGGCTGCGGCCGGGGTGATCTGGAACATGGCGTTGTAATATAAACAAATCCACAAGGGCATTGGCGAGGGTTGCACTTAGACGTGCCGGATTTTAATCGTGAGCAACATGTCACCGCGTGTGCCGCCGGGGTTGGCCCGGCCCACCCCCTTGAGCCGCAGGACCTGGCCATCGCTTACGCTCTGGGGTACGACAACGTTGTACAGGCGATGTTGAAGCCCCGAGGGGACAGTGACCAGCTTGCGGGCCCCCACCATGGCTTCGTACTGCGTGATGGTAAGCGTGCCGTAAAGGTTGGCGCCCTCTTCCCCCTTTTCCCCTTTGATCACCTGGAGACGGTTGGATCGCTTCTTCTCGGTGGCGTGGCGCAGCCGGCTGGTGACGCCGGTAGGCGGGATGCGGTCGAATAGTTTGAGAAACAGGATGCCGAAGACGAAGCCGCCGATGTGTGCCCACCACGCGATGCCGCCGGCCTGACCGGAGCTGCCGGCCGCATTTAGAAACTGCAGGACGAACCAGATGCCCAGGAAAAAAAAGGCCGGGATCTCCACGAACCAGGGGATGAAGATGATGGGGATCAGGGTCAGAATTCGCGAGCTGGGATAGAGGATGAAGTAGGCGCCCATGACCCCGGCGATGGCACCGCTGGCGCCGATCGTGGGGATGGTGGAGTGGGCGTTGAGCAGCAGGTGGGTGATGCCCGACGCCAGGCCGCACAGCAGGTAGAAGGCGGCGTAGCGCACCGACCCCAGCCGGTCCTCCACATTGTCACCGAAGATGTAAAGCGACCACATGTTTCCGATAAGGTGCCAAAAGCCGCCGTGCAGAAACATGAACGACAACAGGGCGAGCATCTTTTCGCCCAAGGAGAAGTAGGCCGCGACCTGGGGGACCGTGTACTTGGCCGGGACCAGGCCGTACAGGTAGACGAAGTGGTTCTGGGCCGGTCCCTGAGCCAGTTGAACCAGGAAAAAGACCACATTGATGCCGATCAGGGTGCTGTTGACCACCGGAACGCTGGTAGAGGGCGTGGTGTCGCGAATGGGAATCATAGCGGTTCGATGCGCATGCTCAAATCCACGGCCACGGCGGAGTGGGTCAGGGCGCCGATCGATATGAGGTCTACACCGGTTCGCGCCAGTACATGGAGATCCCCGCGTGTCACCCCGCCGGACACTTCCACCAGGGCGCGCTTGCCGATGATCGCCACGGCTTGGCGCACCCGCTCCAGATCCATGTTGTCCAGCATGATGACGTCCGCCCCGGCACCCAGGGCCGCTTCGACCTGTTCAAGGGTGGCTGCTTCCACCTCCACCTTGACCAGATGGGAGACGTGGCGCCTGATTTGTTCTATCGCGTGGGCGATGCCGCCGGCAACGGCGATGTGATTGTCCTTGATGAGCACGCCGTCGAAAAGGCCCATGCGGTGGTTGTGGGCCCCGCCGACGCGCACCGCATATTTTTCCAGCGCCCGCCAGCCCGGCGCGGTTTTGCGGGTGTCGACCAGGGTTACACCGCTCCCGGCGACGGCGTCGACGTAGGCTCGGGTCTGGGTGGCAATGCCGGACAGACGCTGCAAAAAGTTCAGTGCGGTGCGTTCGCCTTTGAGCAGGGCCCTCAGGGGGCCCTCAACACGGGCCACGACGTTGCCGGGGTGAACCTGTCGGCCATCATCGACGTGGGGATCGAAGGCAATCTGGGGCGCCAGTTCCCGGAAGACGCGTTCGGCTACCGCTAAACCAGCAACGATCAGGGCTTGTTTGGCAACGATGGACCCTTTGCCAAGGGCATCCGCGGCCACCAGGTTGTCGGTGGTGATGTCGCCGGGCCCGATGTCCTCCCGCAGGGCCAATTGGATCAGATCAAAGGTGGCATCCATTACGCCATCATTTCCTTGATCCGTTCCAGGGTGGTTTCAAGGGCGTGCTGTCTGTCGAGCATGGCCGCATGTTTTTGGCGGACGCCGTCGACCACATCGGCCGGGGCCTTGTTGAGAAAATCCTCGTTGCCCAGCTTCTTGTTCATGCCCGACAGCTCCTTGGTCAGTTTGCCGATCTCTTTTTCCAGGCGACCCTGCTCGTTGGTCAAGTCGACGATGCCCTCTAAAAGGACGTACAGCGTGGCGCCCTCGATGAGAACGGTGGCGGCCGCCTTGGGCCGCTTGGCATCGCCTGCCACGGTCATGCCGTTCAACCGGGCCAGGTTGGTGATCAAGGTGCGGTTGTCCGCGATGACGGCGCCCACCTCGTGGGTTTCGGGCCGGACCACCACGGTCAGGTTCGCGGACGGTGCGATGTTCATCTCACCGCGCACGTTGCGGATGCCGGTGATGGCGGCCATCACGGTTTCCATCTGCGCTTCGGCGGCCGGGTCGTCGCCGGGTTGAATATGGTCGGGCCAATTGGCGCGCATGATCGACCCCTCGGTTTCCGGAAGCGAATGCCAGATCTCTTCGGTGACGAAGGGGGCAAACGGATGCAGCAGCACCAGGGCGTCCTTGAGCACCCGCCAGAGGACGCCGCGGGTTGCGCTCTTTTGCATGCCGGCGGCTTCGTCGTATAGGATCGGCTTGACGGCCTCCAGGTACCAGTCGCACAGCTCGTGCCAGACGAACTGATAGACCGCGCCGGCGGCTTCGTTGAACTTGTAGGCATCCAGGGCCGCTTCGGTCTGGCGGGCCACCCGGTTCAGGCGTGACAGGACCCAGCGGTCCTGAAGCGAGATGTGGCCGGTGTCGATCGCATCGCAACCGCTCTCGATGTGCATGAGCGCGAAGCGGGCTGCGTTCCACAGCTTGTTGATGAAGTGCCGGTAGCCCTCGACCCGCTTTTCACTCATCTTGACGTCGCGTCCCTGGGCGGCGAAGGCGGCCAGGGTGAACCGGAAGGCGTCGGTGCCGTATTGGTCGATGACGCTCAAGGGATCGATGACGTTGCCCTTGGACTTGCTCATCTTCTTGCCGTCTTCGTCGCGCACCAGGGCGTGCACGTAGACGTCGGTAAAGGGAATTTCTTTCATGAAATGGATGCCCATCATCATCATGCGGGCCACCCAGAAAAAGAGGATGTCGAATCCGGTCACCAGGACCGAGGTCGGGTAGTAGGTTTTCAGCAGCGGGGTCTGCTCCGGCCAGCCCATGGTGGAAAAGGGCCACAGGGCCGAACTGAACCAGGTGTCCAGCACGTCGGTTTCCTGGATCGGGTCGGCAGCGCCGCATGCGGGGCAGACGTCGGGGGCGTCCATGGCCACCACCATCTTGGCGCAGTCGTGGCAGGTCCAGGCCGGGATCTGGTGGCCCCACCAGATCTGGCGGGAAATGCACCAGTCCCGGATGTTGAACATCCACTCGTAGTAGGTCTTGGTCCACGCTTCGGGGATGATGCGCGTCCTGCCGGTCTGCACGGCTTCGATGGCCTTGGCGGCCAGCGGTTTGGCCTTTACGAACCACTGACGGGACAAGTTGGGTTCGACTACGGTCTTGCAGCGGTAGCAGTGGCCCACGCTGTGGCGGTGGGCCTCGACCCGTTCCAGCAGCCCCTGGTCTTTTAGGGCCTCCACAACGGCCTTGCGGCAGGCGAAGCGGTCCATGCCGGCAAAGCGTCCGGCCGCATCGCTCATGGTGCCGTCGTCGGCGATCACCTTGACGCTGGGAAGGTCGTGGCGCGTGCCGATCTCAAAGTCGTTGGGGTCGTGGGCCGGGGTCACCTTGAGGGCTCCGGTGCCGGTGGACAGATCGACGTAGGTGTCGCGGATGATGGGGATTTTGCGCTCCATCAGCGGAAGCATCACGGCGGTGGCCGACAGCTGGTCGTAGCGGTCGTCCTCGGGGTGAATGGCCACGGCCGTGTCACCCAGCATGGTTTCGGGTCGGGTGGTGGCCACGGTGACCGATCCCGATCCGTCGGCATAAGGGTAGCGGATGTGGTAGAAGTGCCCGTCCAGCTCTTCGTGCTCCACTTCCAGGTCGGACAGGGCCGTATGGCAGCGGCAGCACCAGTTGATGATGTAATCGCCCTGGTAGATCAGGCCTTCTTCGTAGAGCTGCACGAACACCTTGCGCACCGCCCGGGAAAGGCCCTCGTCCATGGTGAAGCGCTCCCGGTCCCAGTCGCAGGAGGCGCCCAGGCGTTTGAGCTGGTTGATGATGGCGCTGCCCGATGCCTCCCGCCAGGCCCAGACGGCCTCGATGAATTTTTCGCGCCCCAATTGATGGCGGTCGCTGCCCTCGGCGGCCAATTTTTTCTCAACCACATTCTGGGTGGCGATGCCGGCGTGGTCGGTGCCCGGCATCCACAGCACGCTGTCGCCTTTCAGGCGACGATAGCGGCACAAGATGTCCTGCATGGTATTGTTCAGGGCATGCCCCATGTGCAGGACACCGGTGACGTTGGGCGGTGGAATGACGATGGCGTAAGGCCGCTTGGCGGTCTGCGCATCGGCGGCAAACAGCTTTTCCCGTTCCCAGTAGCTGTACCATCGTTTCTCGACCGCCTCGGGGGCGTAGCTCTTGTCCAGCACATTACGACTCATGGGGGTGACACTCCTTGATTTAACACAACCGGCCGTGGGTCAACTGCGGAGACCACGTCAGGTAAAAAAAGGAAAAGGGGATGTCATAGAATCCCCGTTTCGGCACTTCAGGTCCGGCAGCAGACAGCAAAAAGGGTCCGCTCAGGCGGAGGTGTCGTCGCCGCCTTCCAGGATTTCATTTTTGATTTTTTCGATTTCCCGCTTTACGGTCTCGGCGACGCTTTGGGTCAGCATGTGCTCGATTTTTTGGGCATAAACCTTTTCGATGACCCGTTCCAGCGTCGCCTCGATCTGTTCCTCGCGCAGGTGCAGCGGCAGCGTCGCCGCTGCGTCGGACGCGGCCTGCGCATCTTGCTGCGGGGTCGGTTTCGCATCAACCGTTTCGAGCAGGTCGATCACACCCGCTTCTCCGGCCGCCACGGCCGGTTCCGGTGGCTCGGCCACGGTGTCGAGTTCGATAATGTCGTCGTCTTCGTCATTGACTACCTGTGTCAGATCAATAACCTCTTCGTCCTTGCGGTCATCTTGCCGACCGGATTCACGGGGACCATCCATCGTTTACTCCCATTGGGTTAGTGAGCGGCCATACTTCCGACCGAACACGGGTTGCAATATGTGCGGCGTGGGTCGCAAGAGACGCTACCACACGCCACCAAACCTGTCAACGTATTTGGATCTTTACAAAATCAGTCACTTTTCGACACGGCGGCGGCACTCGGTTTGTGGCCGATTTCTCACCGCTTTACGCCCACCGTTCGGTGGACGCGCAGGCTGTCCCAGGAGTAAAGGGCCAGGGCCGTCCAGATGAGCCCGAAAGTAATGGCCTGCGCGGAGGTAAACGGCTCGTCAAACAAGGTGATTCCCAGCAGCAGCATACCCGTGGGTGCCGTGTATTGGACCAGGCCCAGTGTGGTCAAGGTGATACGCTTGGCACCCAGATTGAAAAGCAGCAACGGCGTCGACGTGAGGATCCCGGTTCCCAGCAGGAGCAGATCCGTTGCCACGTCGGTGGACAGAAAGGCGCCCGAACCGATACGGTTCAGGTGGAGCATCCAGATTCCGGCGGGAACGGTCAGCATCAGGGTCTCCACGGTCAGCCCCACCAGGGGCCCCACGGCGGCAACCTTGCGGACGAGGCCATAAAGGCCGAAGCTGAACGCCAAGGCCAGGGAGACCCAGGGAAAGGCACCGTATCGAAAAGCGAGGTTGAACACCCCCAGGGCGGCCAGACCGACAGCCACCGTCTGGGCCGGCCGCAAGCGTTCGCGCAAAAACACCATTCCCAGCAGGACGTTGACCAGCGGATTGATATAATAGCCAAGGCTGGCCTGAAGCACCCGGCCGTTGTTGACGGCCCAGATGTAGATGAGCCAGTTCACCCCGACCAGGATGGCGGTGACGAACAAGATGCCCAGCGTTTTGGGAGTGGTTGCCGCCGCCTTGAAGGCCGGCCACTGCCGGCCGACCACCACCAGCGGCATGAGGAACGCGAACGACCAGACCACGCGATGCAAAATGATCTCGACAGACGGCACATGGTGCAGTGCCTTCCAGTAGATCGGGCTCAATCCCCAGATGAGAAACGCCAAAAATGCACAGGCGACACCGCTGGCCAGCGTCGGATCGATGTCGGGCCGATCAGCGGCCACCCGGGGGGGCGTCGGGTGCTTCACCGGCGCGCCGCCGCGGTCCGGCAGGGCAATTTAAAACAGCTTCTTGAACACACTGCCAACACCTTTCTTGACGGCATCCACCGTGTTTTGCTTGACTTCCTGCTTGGCCGTTTCACCTGCTTCCTGGCCCACTTCCGCGGCGAAATCGGAGTTTTCCGAATCTTGTGCAGCCGGGTCATCGCCTGCCTGAAGCGGGCCTATATCCAGGACCCTGGCGCCTGCGGGCAAGTCATAATAGGACGCCGCCAAATCGGGTTTGCGGATCTCTTTCAGTCGCATCTCCCCGATCCGGATCACACCGCCGTAGCCCGACTTTTCGGCCTCCCTGGCCGCTTGGTCGACCGCTTCGGAGGTGTTTTTGCCGACAATGGTGGCCATGCGCACGGCAATGGCCTGCCAGGCGGTGTTGACCTGCTTTACGTCGGCATGCTTGGAAAATACGGCTTCGGTGGAATCGACCACCTTGCCCGATTCGTCCTTCGTTTCGATGACATACACGGTTCCTTCATATCCGGCAACGGTTTCGGTGCGTCCGGTGTCCGTGACGCTGGATCGATAGCGGTCTCGTTCATCGGCGGCCTGGGCCGTTGAGGGGGTCAGCCCACTGGCCAGACCGGCCAATCGATCCATGTCCACGACGGTCCACTGTTGGTCGCTTTTGGTGACCATGTAAACCTTTTCACCGGAGACCAGCACGTAATTGTCGGGGCTGATATTCAACCGGATGTGGTTTGAATCGCGCGTTGCCAGTTCCAGGGTCACACTCTCTTGATGCTGCCAGGTGGCCACCATGTCCTGGGACCATGCCGTAAAGGGGGTCAACAGCAGCAACGATAGGGCGGCAATAGTTGATTTCATGATGTCTCCTCCTCTATCTTGTGGATAAGTTACGCCTGTTTATCGGTAGCTGACGGCGTTCGCATGAACGCTTAAAATAATACCGGGTCGACCAGATTCAATCGTTTTCAGGCCGGCCATCACGACAGCCGGCAGCATCCGTGCCCTCTTTACGGCAATCGTTGCGAGTTTCGCGGGCCGTCCCGTGAACTTGACAACCGTCAGGCTGGGTCAATATTGGGTAGTGATATTGCCCCGTCGCCGCCATTCGGGCGCCTGTCGGCGGTCGGGCGGCGGCACCGGTCGACAACACCGGTACAAATGCCCAAAGGCAACCCCCATGCGTATATTGGCCGACATTGCGCTCCAATCCTGGGACATTCTACTAGAATCCTCGGTTTTCGTCATCTTTGGATTGATCGTCAGTGGACTGCTGCGGGTGTTTCTCAGCCCCGGAGCAGTTTCACGGCACCTCGGGCAGGGACGCTTCAAATCGGTTTTCAAAGCCGCGGCCCTGGGCGTTCCCATTCCCCTGTGCTCGTGCGGCGTGCTGCCCGCCGCCGCTGCCTTGAAAAAACAAGGTGCCAACGACGGCGCGGTTTCCGCCTTTCTCATCTCCACCCCGGAGTCGGGGGTGGACTCCATTGCCGTGACCTATGCCCTGATGGACCCGCTCATGACCGTCATTCGGCCGGTGAGCGCTTTTTTTACGGCCTTTTCGGCCGGCATTGCAACCAATCTGTTCAACGCGCCGGATCCCAGGCGTCCGATTGTTCCGGATCTGGCCTGCCCGGTGGACGGCTGCTGTGACGGCCAGGCCTGTGCACCTGAGACCCACCGGCATCACCACACCTTGCCGGAAAAAATAAGTTCGGGTCTGCGGTTTGCCTTCACGGATGTCTGGGGAGACCTGGCCGCCTGGTTCCTGATCGGGATTCTGCTATCGGGTATGATCACGGTGCTGATTCCCGAGACGGTCTTGAGCCGGTTCATGGGCGGTGGCATGGGCGCCATGCTGATCATGCTGGTGGTTGGCATTCCGATCTACATCTGTGCGACGGCCTCCACGCCCATTGCCGCGGCGCTGATCCTGCAAGGGGTCAGTCCTGGTGCGGCCCTGGTTTTCCTGATGACCGGACCGGCCACCAATGTCACGGCTCTGACCGTGCTGCTGCGGGTGCTGGGCAAGCGGGCAACCACGATCTATCTGGCGACGATCGCGCTCTGCGCGGTGGGCTTCGGCCTGCTGGTGGATTGGATTTACGGCGTGTTGGGGATGTCCGCCCAGGCGCTGGTGGGGCAGGCCGGCGAAACGATCCCCGCGGCCGTGCAGCTGGCCGGTGCGCTGACGTTGCTGGCCCTGTCGGTAGCGCCGCTGTGGCGGCAGGTAAAAAAGCGTCCGTGCGGGGCCGCCCCGGCGACGGATTCGCAACAGGGCACCTCGGTGGATGGGCATCCACCGGAACCGTGTGCGGGGGGCACCTGAGGGTGTGCCGGCTGACCCGTGGGGTCGCCTGGGCAATGGTCGCCCGACTATGGTTAAAATACATTTTTTGCAGTTTCTTATTGACTCCCATGAAAGTTTGGCTTACCTAACTTTTTACGTTGTCTATAATTCGGTGCTGGATACAGGACGCCAATGGAAAAAATCAATATACGCCAGATGCAGGTCAACCAGGAGGGCACCATCGCCAATGTCAGGGTTGGCGGCGAACTGGGGCGCCGGCTTCGTGACATGGGGTTGGTGCCCGGAACGGCCATCAAGATTCAGGGCCGGGCACCCTTAAAAGACCCAGTTGCCTTGCGGATCAAAGGGTTCACCTTGACCCTTCGCAATAACGAAGCCGATCACATCGAAGTGAATCTAAACGGGTAGTCATGAGCTTTTGCGTTGCACTGGGTGGTAATCCCAACGCCGGGAAGACCACCCTTTTTAATGCCCTGACCGGATCCCGGCAGCATGTGGGAAATTATCCCGGCGTTACCGTGGACCGCAAGGAGGGCCGTTACGTTCAAAACGGCCACGACATTCACATCGTGGACCTGCCCGGCACCTACTCGCTGACGGCCTACAGCGTCGAGGAGGTGGTGGCGCGCGATTTTTTGGTCAACGAATGCCCCCGGGTCACCATCAATATCGTCGACGCTTCCAGCCTGGAGCGCAACCTCTATCTGACCATCCAGTTCCTGGAGCTTGGCATTCCCACCTGTGTGGCCCTGAACATGATCGATGTGGCCCGCCATCGCGGGATCGAGATCGACCACCAAAAACTATCGTATCTGCTCGGCGTGCCGGTGATTCCCATCGTGGCCCGCTCCGGATTCGGCAAACAGGCCCTGATGGATGCGGTCGCGGACGTGGCGGCCGCGCCTGAGCCGTCCCCCCTGCGGATTTCTTATGGCCGCGACCTGGAAACCGCCATCCAGGAGATGGAAACGTGTATTGCCGACGACGGGTTGCTGACGGACCGCTACCCGCCGCGCTGGCTGGCCATCAAATACCTGGAAAATGACGAGCAGATTCTCAAGAAGGGCCGGGAAACCAATCCGCGCCTCGCCGATCGGCTGGAATCGATCGGCCGAAAGGTGGGCGCCCACATCGAGGAGACCCTGGAGACCTACCCGGAAGCCATGATCGCCGATCACCGCTACGGATTCATCAGCTCCATTCTCAAGCAGGGGGTCGTCAAGGAGCGTGACGACCGCAACCGGCTCTTCCTGTCGGACCGGATCGACAAGGTCCTGGTCAACCGCTTCGCCGGCCCGATCATCATGCTGCTGGTGCTCATGGCGCTCTACCAGCTCGTGTTCACCTACAGTGAGGTTCCGGTGTCCTGGGCCGAGTCCTTTTTCGGGTGGCTGTCTGCCGAAGTCGCCGGCGTGCTGCCCGACGGCCTGCTCAAGTCCCTGGTCGTTTCCGGCATCATCGATGGGGTTGGCGGCGTGCTCGGATTCGTGCCTTTGATCATGTTCATGTTTTTCGGTATCGCCATTTTGGAAGATTCCGGCTACCTGGCGCGGGTGGCCTTCATGTTGGACCGGGTCTTCCAGATCTTCGGGCTGCACGGCAGTTCGGTGATGGCCTACATCGTTTCGGGCGGGATTGCCGGCGGTTGCGCGGTGCCCGGTGTGATGGCCACGCGGACCTTGCGGTCCCCCAAGGAGCGCATCGCCACCTTGCTGACAGCACCCTTCATGAACTGCGGGGCCAAACTGCCCGTCTTCGCCCTGTTGATTGCGGCTTTTTTTCCCCACAGCAGGGCCCGGATGATGTTCATTTTGACCCTGATTTCGTGGTCCGGGGCCCTGCTGGCGGCCAAGCTGCTGCGAATGACCGTGGTCAAGGGCGCCTCGACCCCCTTTGTGATGGAGTTGCCGCCCTATCGCCTGCCGACCCTGCGGGGCCTGACCATCCACACCTGGGAGCGCACCTGGCAATACGTCAAAAAGGCCGGCACCGTTATCCTGGGCATCTCCATTTTGCTGTGGGCGGCCATGACCTTTCCCCGGCTGCCGGACGCCACTGTCGACCGCTACGATGCGCGGCGCCAGGCCATTGTGGCCTCGGCATTGCCGCCGGCGGCCGACGAACTTGAAACGGCCCTGCCGGAACAGCCCCTTTCCGCCGAGGCCATGGCACTAAGGGCTTCGCTGAACAAAGTGGAAGCCCAGCAGGCCGAAGCCGCCTTGCGCCACTCCTTGGCCGGGCGCATCGGCATCGGCATTGAAACCGTCACCGGTTGGGCCGGCTTTAACTGGCGCACCAACATCGCCCTGCTGGGCGGTTTCGCCGCCAAGGAGGTGATTGTCTCCACCCTTGCAACGGCCTACTCACTGGGCGAGGTGGAGGCGGCGGCCGCCGACTCGCTGGCCACCAAACTGAGCACAGCTCCAGAGTGGCGAACGCTGACCGCCTGGAGTCTGATGATTTTTGTGATGTTCTATGCGCCCTGCTTTGTCACCGTGGTGTGCATCGCCCGCGAATCGTCCTGGAAGTGGGGACTGTTTTCGATGGCGTTCAACACCCTGGTGGCTTTCACCCTGGCCGTGGCCATTTATCAGGCCGGGACGGCGCTGGGCTATTGAATCGAAACGCGGGATGGGAGCGATGGAAATCCTGATTATCTTGTTGATTGTCGTCGGCGCGGCCGTCTATGTGGGACGCACCTTCTACCGGGGCGTCAAGCGGAACGATCCTTGCGGCAGCGGCTGCGCCTGCTGCGGCAGCGTCGATTCCTGCAGCCAGCCGGCTGACCGCGACGCCCACGGGGCCGGATCGACCCCGGCCGATCGACACTTCCACCACTAAAAACCGGAAGGCGCGCTATGTTTAAAATCGCTGTATTGCCCGGAGACGGCATCGGCCCCGAAGTGATGGCGGCCACCCTCGCAGTCCTGGAAAAAACCCAAAAACGGTTCGGTTTTGAACTGGAGACGACCGCCGCCGATGTGGGCGGCATTGCCATCGATCGACATGGCCAGGCCCTTCCCGATGCCACCTTGCGCCTGTGCGAGGCCAGTGATGCCATTTTGTTCGGTTCCGTGGGTGGCCCCAAGTGGGAGCACCTGCCCCCGGCGGCGCAGCCCGAGCGCGGCGCCCTGCTGCCCCTGCGCAAGCATTTCAATCTCTTTTGCAACCTGCGGCCGGCCAAGGTTTTCCCGGCCCTGGCCGATGCCAGCCCGCTTCACCCGGACATCGTCGGAAAGGGGTTCGACATCCTGTGTGTCCGGGAGCTGACCGGCGACATCTACTTTGGTCAGCCCAAGGGCCGGGATGGCAGTGGGCCCGATGAGCGCGCCTACGACACCATGGTCTATACTCGAGGTGAAATCGAGCGCATCGCCCGCCGGGCCTTCGAGGCTGCCCGTTTGAGAAGCAAGCGAGTGGCCTCGGTGGACAAGGCCAACGTGCTCACCACCATGGTGCTGTGGCGTGAGGTGGTCAGCGAGGTTGCCAGGGACTATTCGGATGTGGCCATAAGCCACATCTATGTGGACAACGCCGCCATGCAGCTGGTCAAAAACCCGCATCAGTTCGACGTGCTGCTGTGCGGCAACATGTTCGGCGACATCATTTCCGACGAGTGCGCCATGATCACCGGGTCCATGGGGCTCTTGCCATCGGCCAGCATCAGCGCGTCCGGGTTCGGCCTTTACGAACCGGCCGGCGGCAGCGCACCCGACATCGCCGGCCGGGGCATCGCCAACCCCATCGCCCAGATTCTGTCGGCGGCCATGATGCTGCGCTATAGCCTGAAACTCTCCGTCGCCGCCGCCGCCGTGGAGACGGCCGTCGCACGGGTGCTGGAAGCGGGTGTGCGCACACCCGACATCGCCGCCGGCGGCCCCGCGGTGGGCACCCGCGCCATGGGCGATGCCATCGCCCGCCAGCTGGACATCGATCTATAGCACACCATGGTGACGACGACCACGCCGCGGATCACCTCACCGATTACCCCCCTGATCACGATCGATCGCATCACCGTCCGAGTGCGGGATCGCTGGCTGTTCGAGGAGGCGTCCTGGCGGATCAACGCGGGCGAACAGTGGGCCGTGGTCGGTCCCAACGGCGCCGGCAAGACCACCCTGGTCAAAGCGCTTGCCGGCCTGCTGCCCGTGGTGCGCGGCCGGATCGACTACCACTTTCTCGACGGCGGCTTGCCCGCCGCGAACATCGCCTACGTGGCCGGCGACACCCGCCGGGACCTGTGGCACCGGGAACGCAACCTGAACCACGGGCGCGCCTTTGCCGGCCGCTTCGACGATGCCACCACGGTGCGCGGTTTGATTGAACGAGCGCTTGACGATCGCCCGCCGTCCCCCCGGGGGCCGTCCCGAATGGCGCAGGTCACCGACGATCTCGGCCTGGAAGAATTGCTGGAAAGACCGGCCATGATGGTCTCTTTCGGCGAGATGTGCCGTGTGCTGCTGGCCCGCGAATTGATCCGCAACCCGAAGATGCTGATTCTGGACGAACCCTTTGACGGCCTGGATGCTTCAGGCCGGCGGGAAATGGTGGGCATGATCAACCGCATGGCCGCTGCGGGCCTGCCGATCATACTGGTCACCCACCGGGCCGAGGAGCTGCCTGCGGCCACGACGCATCTGCTGACCGTCGATCAGGAGCGGATTGCCGGTGTCCGGCGGGTCGGGCCGACCGCCAAGACCAGAGAAGACCCGATCGCATCCGATCCGCCGGCCACAATCCGGCCGCCCGTCCCAACCCTGCCGACCCGTGAACCGACCGGTCGACGCGCTGCACCGGAGCCCCTGATCGACATGCAGGCGGTAAGGGTCACCTATGGCGACCTGGTCGTGTTGAATAATTTGAACTGGGTGGTTCGCCAAGGGGAGCACTGGGCCGTCACCGGACCCAACGGTGCTGGCAAGTCGACGCTTTTGAAGTTGATCAGCGGCGATTGCCTGCAGGTCTACGCCAACCGGATCCGACTTTTTGGCCGGCGGCGCGGCACTGATCAATCGTTGTGGGAGGTCCGGCAAAAGTTGGGGGTGATGAGCCCGGAGATGGCCACAGCCTATCAAAAGCAGATGTCGGCCCTGGATGTGGTCTGCTCGGGATTTTTCGACTCGGTGGGGCTGTATCGGCATTGCAGCCGCGACCAGACAGCATTGGCGCAGGCATGGCTGATGAAATTGGAGATCGGCGGTCTTGCCCGAACGCCGTTTAACCAGCTCTCCCAGGGCCAGCGCCAGCTGGTCCTGATCGCCCGGGCCATGGTCAAGGCGCCGCGCCTGTTGATCCTGGACGAACCGTGCGCTGGCCTGGACCTACACAACCGGCGACGCGTCCTCGACCAGGTCGGCCGCATCGGCCGTCGGCATGCCACCGGTTTGATTTTTGTCTCCCATCACGATCGTGAGATCCCCGATAGTGTGACCCACCGATTGGTGCTGGACAAGGGCCGGGTCGTGGGATGTGGCCCGGTGGTGCCGCCGAGATTATAAACCGTCCTGGTTCCGGTTGTCATAGCGAAGGATCTGCCGGCAGATCCCGCGAATGATGCTCACCTCACCGGCGCGCAGCGACATGCGGTTGAAGAGCCGTCGGATGCGAAACATCCAGTAGTCGGGATTTTCCGGGTTGACGTATCCGATCCGGACCAGGGCCGCGGTCATGTCGGCATACATCTGGTCCAGTTCGATGCGTTTGGCCAGGCGCGGCGTGGCGGCGGGTGGGTCGGTGATCCCGGCCGTGGAGAGGCAGTAGCAGATGACCATGACCGCCTGGGCCAGGTTGAGGGAGGTGAAGTCCTGGGTGGGGATGTTGACCACCCGGTGGCAGCGCCTCAGATCGTCGTTGGTCAGCCCGCGATCCTCCGGGCCGAAAAGGATCGCCACCGGATTGTTGATCGAAATCGGGATCAGTTCCCGGGCCAGGTATTCAGGGGATTTAACGACCGGCCGCTGGCCGCCCATCCGGGCCGTGGTGCCGACCACATGGCCGAACGGTGCCAGCGCTTCATCCAGGCTGTCGCAGCGCCGGACGTCGTCCACCACCGCTCCGGCGGCATGCGTGGCCAGCCGCCGGATGCGCTCCTCGTCCCAGACCCCGGGATCGACCACCGTCAGGCGGGTGAACCCCATGTTGCACATGGCCCGGGCCGCCGATCCGATGTTTTCCGGATAGCGGGGCCGATGCAGCACGATGGTGGTGTTGTCACGGTTGACGCCGACGGTCATCAGGCATGGATTTCGAAGGCATTGAAGAAATAGCCGATTTCAAAGGCGGCGGTTTCGGGGGCATCGGAGCCGTGGACCACGTTTTTCTCGATGTCGGTGGCAAAGTCG
Source organism: uncultured delta proteobacterium (assembly GCA_963785365.1). Lineage (GTDB taxonomy): Bacteria > Desulfobacterota > Desulfobacteria > Desulfobacterales > Desulfosarcinaceae > Desulfosarcina. The sequence goes on from CAWAUZ010000011.1 coordinate 47,616, forward strand.
CGCCGGATGGTCCCGTCGGCGGCTTCCTTGTAGTTGGTGGCACCCATGAGCTCCCGATAGCGGGCAATTGCGTTTTCGCCTTCCAGCACCATGACCACCGCCGGGCCTGAAGACATGAATCCGGTCAGGCTGTCGAAAAAGGGTCGCTGGCGGTGGACGGCGTAAAACCCTTCGGCTTGGGGGCGGGTCATGTGGATCATCTTCATGGCGACGATTTTGAGATCGTTGGCTTCCAGCCGTTTGACCACCTCTCCGATCAGGCTCCGGCCCACACCATCGGGTTTGATGATTGACAAGGTTCTCTGCATGGTGGTGCTCCTTTCAGGTTTGAAAAGTTATTAAAAATAAAGGGGCTTATGTCTGGTTTTGGTTTCGACGCTGCCTTAGCAGAAGGCCGGGGCCAAGTCAACCGCTTCCCGACTTGCGCCGCGAGTGCCCAGTCGTGTTTTAAGCAGTTGAAATACAGATGAAAAATATTTGTTCCAATCCGAATTGACCGGATCTCGGGACCGTTGACATCATTGGCGCAGCGTCCTATTATTTTCGGCACAAGACCGGACATTTTGCACTGCATCTGCCATCCGCTGTTATTCAACCGTTGTCGATTACGGAGTCGTCCATGCCGATTTACGAGTTTTATTGCCCGGACTGCAATACCATCTTCAATTTCTTTTCCAAAACGATCAATACGGCCAAGAGACCAACATGTCCCCAGTGCCGGAAACGCAAGCTCGATCGCCGGATGTCGACCTTTGCCTTTACCGGCAGGGCCGCGGAAGCCGGTGACGGAGAGGATCTGCCCTTTGACGAGGGCAAAATGGAAAAAGCCATGCAGATGATGGCCAGTGAAGCCGAACGGATCAACGAGAACGATCCGCGCCAGGCGGCCAACCTGATGCGCAAGCTGACCGACATGACCGGCATGGAACTGGGTGCCGGCATGCAAGAGGCCTTGCGTCGCATGGAGCGTGGCGAGGACCCGGAGGCGGTCGAAGCCGAGATGGGAGATCTGCTGGAATCGGAAGATCCGTTCGTACTGCCTGAAAAGCGGGGCAGGGGAACGGCCGCCGTCCGACAGGCCCCGCGCCGTGACGAGACCCTTTACGATCTTTAAGGATTCCGGGGGCAACCGCAGGGGCTGTAAAGCGCATTTACTGGGAACATCGCCGCCGGTGTGCCGCCCTCCAATTCGCACAAGGACCGATCGATGAGAGCGAAAGGCCGTCTGGAAGCCCGACAGGGTGACATAACCGCCGTGGCCGTGGATGCCATCGTCAATGCGGCCAACACGACCCTGTTGGGCGGCGGCGGGGTGGACGGGGCCATTCATCGAGCCGCCGGCCCGCAACTGCTGGCCGAATGCCGTTCCATCGGCGGTTGCCCGGTCGGTGATGCCCGGCTGACCAAAGGCTATCGTCTGCTGGCCGGCCATGTGATCCACACCGTGGGGCCCATCTACCGGGGGCGTCCTGAAGAGAGCCGCCTGCTGGCCGCCTGCTACACCAACAGTTTGATCCTGGCCAGGGACAACCGCATCCGGAGCGTGGCCTTTCCAGCCATCAGCTGCGGGGCCTACGGGTATCCGATGGCCGAGGCCTGCCGGATTGCGGTGGACGCCTGCGTCCGGTTTATGGCTGACAACGTTATTCCCGCCACGGTGACCTTCATGCTCTTTTCGAAAGCGGACCTTGAAGTTTACCAGCGCTATCTGGCGCAAAAGACCGGCTGACCCTGTCGACCGCGGTCATGCCCCGTGTCAATGGGGGCGGGATTTAGGATTGACAAACCTGATCGACATGTTTAGTTTTTCGACTTGATACCGAATTAGGGATACCGGCCCTAAGCAACCTGGGCCGATTTTCATTTTTAAGGAGGCAGACATGCTTGAAGTCACACAACCGGCAGTTGAGCAGATTGCTGAATATTTTAAGGGAAAAGAGGTCAAACCGATCCGGATTTTTCTAAACGAGGGCGGCTGAGGGGGACCCGGCCTGGCCATGGCTCTGGATGAGTCGGCCGATACGGACAAAGAGTTTGAGGTTGACGGCTTCAAGTTTATCGTCAATTCTGATTTTCTGGAAAAAGCCAAACCCATCAAGGTGGATTTTCACATGTATGGGTTCAAGCTGGATTGCGGCATGGACTTTGGCGCCGGCTGCACCAGCTGTGGCACCAAAGGGACCTGTTGTGGCTGATCGATCCTGACCCTTCGTTATCTCCAAAGGCGGCCTCCCAAGAGGCCGCCTTTTTTGCGTGCTGGGGCGCTGTCGGCGCCAAAAGCGACGCTGCTTTTTGACTGCGAAAAATCCAATGGACCCCTTTCAAGGAGCCGAGCATGGGTCAGATAAGATTTGCGGTAGATGCACATGTGGCGACGGTGGTTCTGGATGACGGAGAGAACCGCTTCAATCCCGATTTTCTGACCGCTTTTCTCGGCGCTCTTGACGACGTCGAGAGCGGCACCGATGCCACTACCTTGGTGGTGACCGCCGCGCATGAGCGCATCTTTTCCAACGGCATCGATCTGGAGTGGCTGGTACCGGTGATTCAGGGCGGGCAGACTGCCCGTGCCAAGGACTTTTTCTATCTGCTCAACCGCTTGTTTAAGCGCATCGTTACCTATCCGCTGGTGACGGTGGCCGGCATATCTGGTCATGCCTTTGCCGGCGGGGCCATTTTGTGCTGCGCCTTTGACTTCCGGTTGATGCGCTCGGACCGCGGCTTTTTCTGTTTTCCCGAGGTGGATCTGGGCATTCCGTTTCTGCCGGGCATGAACGCCTTGTTGAAAAAAGCCATGCCCATGGCCATGGTCGAGTACATGCAGCTGACGGGTACCCGGTTGACCGCCGACCAGTGCGCGGCGCACCACATTGTTCACCGGGCGGTGCCCGGCCAGGCGTTGATGACGGAAACCACCGCATTTGCCATGGGCATCGACAAGCGGCGTTCGGTGGTGGCGGAGATGAAGCGGCGCCTGAATCAACCCATCGTTCAGGCCATCGATGTAGACGATGTTCCCCTCATCGAATCGGGGCAATTCAACATCGGTTGATGAATTTCAGGCGGCGGCCAGTTCGCGGGTCTTGAAGAATCGAATCGCCGGCCATTCCTCAATCGCATTTTCCAGGCGCCACAGACTCGCGGCCAGGTAGGAGAGCTGGCCCTGGGAGTCGCGGGCCAGGCTGTGATATTTGGCCTTTTCGAAGGCGGCCAGCTGTTTGCGGTCCGCGCTGGCGACCCAGCGGGCGGCGGCGAACTCGACCGGCTCGTAGGCGGCGTCGACCCCGTACTCGGCTTTCAAGCGCGCCATGGTGACGTCGAACTGCAGCACGCCGACGGCCCCCAAGATGTAATCGTTGCCCGCCAGCGGTCGGAAAAACTGCACCGTGCCCTCCTCGGCCAACTGGGTGAGCCCCTTGAGCAGTTGTTTGGACTTGAGCGGGTTTTTCAGGCGTACCCGGCGAAAGTGATCCGGGGCGAAGTTGGGAATCCCGGTAAAGCTGAGCCGCTCCTTCTCGCAGAAAGTGTCCCCGATGCTGATGGTGCCATGATTGTGGATGCCGATGATGTCTCCGGGGTAGGCTTCCTCCACATGGGTGCGGTCCTGGGCCAAAAAGATGGTGGCATTGGCCAGGGTGACCTGCTTGTTCAGGCGGGTTTGCAGGACTTTCATGCCACGCCTGAATTTGCCTGAACAGACCCGTACGAAGGCAATCCGGTCCCGGTGGGCCGGGTCCATGTTGGCCTGGATTTTAAAGGCGAAACCGGAAAAGGCCGCTTCCGCCGGTGAGACCAGGCGGGTCGTGGTGGGGCGATCGCCGGGCGGGGGCGCCATCTCCACGAAGGCGTCCAGCATCTCCTGGACACCGAAATTGTTGATGGCGCTGCCGAAAAATACCGGGGTTTGGCTGCCCTTGCGGTATTGGGCCGGGTCGAAGGGGTCGGCCGCTCCTTCGAGCAGGGCGACGTCATCGCGCAGTTCATCGGCCTGGCTGCCCAGCAGGTCGTCCAGCCGATGATCGGCCAGGTCGGTGATCACGATTTTTTCCTGGTGGCGGGTCTGACCGCCGGGACTGAACAGGTGGATCTGCCGCTGGTAAAGGTTGTAAACGCCCCGAAAGCGTTTTCCCATGCCGATGGGCCAGGAGAGCGGGGCGCACTCGATCTGCAGCTTCTCCTCGATGTCGGCCAGGATGTCCAGCGGTGCCAATCCGTCCCGGTCCAGTTTGTTGATGAAGGTCATGATGGGGGTGTTGCGCATGCGGCACACCTCCATGAGCTTTTCAGTCTGAGGTTCGACGCCCTTGCCGCTGTCGATCACCATCAGGGCGCTGTCCACTGCCGTCAACACCCGGTAGGTGTCTTCCGAAAAATCCTGGTGCCCGGGCGTGTCCAACAGGTTGACTTCATAACCGCTGTAATTGAAGCGCATGACCGATGTGGTCACGGAGATGCCGCGATCCTTTTCGATGGCCATCCAGTCGCTGGTTGCGTAGCGGCCGGCCCGCTTGGCCTTGACGGCCCCGGCCATCTGGATGGCGCCGCCGAACAAGAGCAGCTTTTCCGTCAATGTGGTTTTGCCGGCGTCCGGGTGGCTGATGATGCCGAAGGTCCGGCGTTTTTCGATTTCCTCGATAAGTTGGCGTTCCATGGCGCTTTTCTGTGTACCCCCCAAAAAAAACAGGCCCTATTCGGCCCGTTTGTTCTGGGAAACGATCGATTTTTGCGTTGTCGTCCGGTGCGTCAGGCGCAGGTGTACCTGTCGGCCGACCGTATCAGTTCCGTCGTAAAAAAGGTACTGGGAACCGGCCCTTTCACGATCCCGAACTCTTCGATATCCTCGATGAACACCTCGACATAGGCTTCGCAAAAATATCGCCGGCAGCCGTCGCGCAGGATCTCGTAGGCCGAGGCGATGGACTTGCGCTCCTGATAGGGGCGATCCGTGGTGACCGCATCGAAGCAATCGGCGATGCTGACGATCTTGGCACCCGGCGGGATTTCGTCCGCCGTCAGGCCGAACGGGTAGCCCTTGCCGTCTTCCCGCTCGTGGTGAAAGAGCACGAAGTCGACGATGGGGCCCAAACAGTCGAGCTCCTTGAGCAGGGCCGCACCGATAAGGGGGTGGCAGTGAACCTCATGCAGCAGATCGCTGGGAAGGGTGGTGTCCCGATTGCTGAAAACCTGATCGCTCAGGGCCAATTTACCCACATCGTGAAAGAGCCCCCCGATGCCGACATCGCGGATCTCCTTTTCGGAAAGACCCAAACGCCGTGCCAGGCGCATGGCATACAGGGCCACCCGTTGGCTGTGGGCCTGGGTGTAAGGGTCTTTTTGACCGATTGCCCGGGTTAACTCGTCCAGAATCTGAAGTTGGCGATTACTGAACCGTCGCCTGGCTGCCGAACCGTTTCGCATCCGTGCCTACCGCCTTTGTGGTCAACATTCGCTTGCGCTCAACAATCTTACTGCAACCGTTCGTTTCGGATTCATTTCCGGGAAAAGCCATCATGCGCACGAGCCGGCACCAAACAGTGACTTCTGATTTGGACCATCGTCAATCGAAAGATAATCGGGGTTGACATCCCATAGTTGAAGCTCTTTTCAAGCGACCGCTAATATAAGCCAGCGCAACAGGTGTGTCAAATGAAATCGCAGCGTCGGCCACGGCCGCAGCACCTGTCGCTGGCAGCCGATCAGGACCTTATCGAACGCTGGCGGTGGTGCTGGTTTTCAGGCGGTCGAAAAGCGCCGATGCCAGCTGCCGGGTGGCGTTTTCCGTTCCGCTGTTGTCGATGACGATGGTGGCGCGCCGGCGCTTTTCCTCGATGGGCATCTGCGATCGAATGCGGGCCATGGCATCTGTTGCGCTGATGCCGTCCCGCGCCACCAGGCGTTCCAACTGCAGCGCTTCGGGCACGTACACCACGATGACCTCGGCTAAATCCCGGTGCATGCCGCTCTCGAACAGCAAGGGTACATCCAGGACCACGACCGCGTCGGGCGACTCGGCCGCAATGCGGTCGATTTCGGCCTCCATGCCTTCAATGACCCGCGGGTGCACGATGGCATTGAGCGCCGCCTGTTGAACCGGGTCGGTGAAGATGATGCCGCCCAGGCGTTTGCGGTCGAGGTGGCCGTCGGGCAACAGGATCGTTTGACCGAAAACCGCCGCGATCTCGGCGTGGACCGGCGTGCCGGGCGTGACCACCGCTTTGGCGATGCGGTCCGCGTCGACGATCCGGGCGCCTGCCTCAAGGAGAAATCCGGCGACGGTCGATTTGCCGCTGGCAATTCCTCCGGTCAGGCCCACGACGATCACCGCTTTTCCTTTCGCGACGGGGTAAAAAGCAGCCGAGACTACTTGACGGTAACCACCGGGCAGGGGGCCTTGATGATGATATACTGAGCGTTGGATCCAAAAAGCAGCTTGCCCACTTTGGAGCGCCGTTTGATGCCGATTATGATCTCATCGACGGCGTTCTCCTTGGCAAAGTTGACGATATCCTCGCCCGGCGTCATGCCGCGCACCAACAGTTTTGTTTCACACGGGTGGTCGTTTTCCGCGAACATCGCCTCGGCGAACTCCAGATCTTGGGTGGCGTGCTCGACTTCGACGGCATGGGTGACGCTTCCACCGGTCAGGGAGGTGACCACGGTAACCGCTGCATTGAACGCAGCGGCATGTTTTTTGGCCAGGGCAAGTGCATCCTTGGCTGAGGCGGACCCGTCATAACCGACCAGGATTTTCATGTCGTTTTCCTTTGTTGAATGTTTTCAGGTTCGAGGCCTTTTCCCGTGGCAGTCACACGGCTTGCCGCGCTTTGATTCGCTTCAATCGCCAGTGTCCGACGATAAGTTAACATAATTCAAAATGGGGACGCGGCAAGTCAACGGATGCTTTTGAGACGCTCCTGGCGACTGACGATCTCACTAATCCGAATGCCGTACTTCTCTTTTTCGACCACGACAACACCCTTGGCGATCAGGGTCTGGTTGACCAGGATGTCGACCGGCTCACCCTCCATCTGGGACAGTTCGATCACCGATCCCGGCCCCAGCTCGAGGAGATCGTTGATGCGTTTTTTGGAACGGCCCAGCTCCACGGTGACCTCCAGCGGGATATCCATGATCAGGCCGAGGTTTTTAAGCCGATCCACGTGGCCGTCGACGTCGGCATGCGCCGCCGGTTTATCCGTGGCTGCCGGTTGAAGCGGGGCGGCGGTCTGCGCATCGGTGTCCGCCGTGATGGGGGACTGGTTCCTTACCCCGGCTTCGACGATGATGACGCTCTCTTCGTGAGCAAAGAGAAATCGGGTGGGGGTGATGTCCTGGATCGGGCTTACCGTGAAGTCCTGCCCGTTGGTGATGGTCGGTGGCGACAAAAGGCAGGCCAGGCCGGCATCTGCGAACTTGGACTTCAGGTTGCCGCCGATGATGCTGCTGACTTCGCGGATCACGTCGTAGACCGCTTCGGTACCGTCGATCTCTTCAACCGCCGACCCCAGCATGGCCGCGGCCATTTGCTTGCCGAAATCATCGTTGACCTGAATGATCAACAGGCCGTCCACCTGGCCGGCCAAGGTCAGCGATCCGACGGTGTGCTGCGTTTCGGAAACGGCCGGCGGTATCTGGTCGATGGATCCCACTTGCATGTCCAGCATGCTGTCGAAAACGTCAATGACGGCGTCGGTGACGGCCTTTTTGATGTCTACTCCGGCAATTCGATCGGCGGTCGCCTCGTCGGACCGATCAATCTCGATATCGTCCGTCGCGTCGGGATCTTCCTTGACGCACACCTCGACCCGAACAGGTTCATCGTTTTGACGAAAGGCGATTTGGATGGGCGGGGCGACCGCCACCGGGTCGACCGTAAAGTCGCTTCCCACGGTGATCGACGGCGTCGATGTGACACAGGTCAACCCGGCGTCGCCAAATTCGGTTTTTAGATTGCCGGCCGCGATGGCGGCCACCTCGCCGATGGCATCTTTGATCGCATTGGCCGGTTGGATCTTCTCGACCGCCACACCTTGCATCGCGGCCGTCATGGATTGGGCCAGGGCTTCGGAAAGATAAAGGTTCACCACCCCCACGACGTCGCCGCCGAAGTGAACGGTGCCCACCATCCGGCTCCCATCCGGGCTGTCCGCCGTGTCAGAGGGCACGACTTCCAGCGTCATGGACATCATGGCGTCGAAGGTCTCGACGAGGGTGGATTCGATCGATTGGCGAATGGCGTCGTCGGTGATTTTTTGCATCGTTTTCCTGTGGGTGTCGCCCGTGCAGAACTGTACACTATGTTAGTGAGGTTTTCCGGTCGGTGTCAACGGGTAACAAAAAAGGCCCGGGCGGGATGCCCGGGCCGATGTCTTGAGCAGACAATTGGATCGTGTTAGAACAGGCCGGTGACCTTACCCGTGGCCGGATCGACGTCGATACGGCGGAAGGCGGGGTTGGAGCTGGTTCCCGGCATCAAGCTGATGGTACCGGCGCAGGGGCACAGGAACTTGGCGCCGGAGTAGATCAGTACGTCGCGGATGGGCAGCCGCCAGTTCTTGGGCACGCCCTTTTTGACCGGGTCGTGGCTCAAGGAGAGGTGTGACTTGACCATCATGGTGGCGAAATCGGCGTACTTGGGATCGTTTTCCAGCATCTCGGCCTTGGCGTTGGCATCGGCCGCCCAGTCGACACCGTCGGCGCCGTAGACTTCCTTGGCGATCACTTCCACCCGGTCGCGCAGCTTCATCTCCAGCGGGTAGAGGAATTTGAAGTCGTTCTCTTCGTTGCAGGCATCGATGACCGCGTCAGCGAACTCCAGGGCGCCGTCGCCGCCTTTTTCCCAGTGCTTGGACTCGGCGCAGCGGGCACCGGCGGCTTCGGCCGCTTTGCGAACGACGTCGCACTCGGCGTCGGTGTCGGTGTAGAAGCGGTTGATGCAGACCACCGGATTGATGCCGGCCTTGCGGATCACGCCGATCATGTGGACCATGTTCTCGCAGCCCTTTTCCACCAGTTCGAGGTTCTCCTTGGTGTAGGCTTCGTCCATGGCTTTTCCGGCAACCACCTTGGGACCGCCGCCGTGCATTTTCAGGGCGCGGATGGTGGAGGTCAACACGGAGACATGGGGCTTAAGGCCTGAGAAGCGGCATTTCACGTTCCAGAACTTCTCGAAGCCGATGTCAGCGGCAAATCCGGACTCGGTGACGTGATAGTCGAAGCACTTGAGGCCGACGCGGTCGGCGATGATGGAACTCTGGCCCACGGCGATGTTGGCGAAGGGGCCGGCGTGCACGAAGCAAGGGTTGTACTCAGCGGTGCACATCAAGGTCGGGTTGATGGTGTTGCGCATGAAGGCGGCCATGGCGTTGCCCACTTCCAGGTCCCGGCAGGTGACCGGTTTGCCGTCCTTGGAGAAGGCCACCGTGATGTTGTTGATGCGCTCTTTGAGGTCGGCCAGGTCGGTGGCAACGGCCAGAATGGCCATCAATTCCGAGCCCACGGCGATGCCGAATTTGCTCTGCATGGTAAAACCGTCGTACCGGCCGCCGAGGCCGATGACGATGTTGCGCAGGGCCTGGGCGCAAAAGTCGATGATCCAGCCCATTTCCACGCGGGTGGGATCGATGTCCAGACGGCGCATTTTGGTCAGGCGGGCCAGCTGCTCGTCATTGTAGTTGCGCTCGTGCTGCATGCGGGCGGTCATGGCCACCATGGCCAGGTTGTGGGCGTTCATGATGTCGTTGATGTCGCCGGTGAGGCCCAGGGAGAATTCGGTCATGGGGATCAGCAGGGAGTTGCCGCCGCCGGCCGCCGTTCCCTTGACGTTCATGGTGGGGCCGCCGGAGGGTTGGCGCAAGGCACCGCCCACGTTGACACCACGTTTGCCCAGACCCTCCATCAGGCCGCAGGAGGTGGTGCTCTTACCCTCGCCCAGCGGGGTCGGGGTGATGGCGGTGACTTCGATGTACTTGCCGTCCGGTTTGTCTTTCAGTCGGTCGATCACTTTGAGAAAGTCGATTTTGGCCAGGCGCCCCATGGGAAGCATCTCGTCCTTTTGGAGTCCCAGCTTCTCCTGCCACTCTTCCGGCGTTGGCATGTTTGCTTCAGCTGCTTCGGAAATCTGCCAGTCCGCCATGTTAACCGCATCGTAAGCCATCTTGTCCAATCCTCCTGTAAGTTAATGTTAAACAACAGCGGCCCCGATGGTCCCGGCATCGAGGGCCCCGACTAGGTCGATTCCATGAGTGGAACACTACGGATTGATATAAAATGAATGATTATTTGTTTTTAGGGAATCTGAAAAATCGAGGCCAACTTAACATGCCGAACCCGTTTTGGCAAGACTTATGTATTGCGGCCCGGCGGCCCTGTAATATGCTGTAAAGTCATGTAATACCGCCCTGGGAGGCTTGAAGGGAAAGGCCCGGCGGCGGGCTGTCGGGCCAGCGGGCAAGGTGGGCCTGGTTCAGTTGCGCTGCAGCCGGTAGAGGCGCGAGTAGGCGCCGTTGGCGGCCATCAGGGCCTCGTGGTTGCCGACCTCCACGATCGTGCCGTTGTTGAGCACCACGATCCGGTCGGCACCGCGGGCGGTGGTGAGGCGATGGGCCACGACCACGCAGGTGCGCCCGCGCATCAGGTTGGCGATGGCCTGCTGCAGGTAGACTTCGGTCTGGGAATCCACATAGGAGGTGGCTTCGTCCAGGATGATCAGCTCCGGATCGACGGCGAAGGCGCGGGCCACGGAGATCAGCTGGCGTTCGCCGCTGGACAGGGAGGCGCCTCCCTCGGTGATCACAGTGTCGAGGCCGTCGGGCAGCCGGGCGGCCAGTTCACGGCAGCAGGATGCCTCGAGGATCGCCTGCCGCTGCGGTTCGGATAGTCCGTTGACCGTAAAAAAAATGTTGTCCTGCAGGGACCCCGAAAATAGAAACGGATCCTGCATGACCAGGGCGATTCGTTGGCGCAAGGCCGCGGGCGCGATGGTCGCCAGGTCGATGCCGTTGAATCTTACCGACCCGCCCGTGGGGTCGTAAAAGCGTACCAGCAGGTTGACCAGCGAGGTCTTGCCCGACCCGGTGGCGCCCACGATGGCGATGGTTTCACCGGCCTGGATCTGCAGGTCGATATTTTCAAGAACAAGCTCACCCGGATTGTAGGCCAGCGACACCCGGTCGAAGCGGATCTGTCGCAAGGGGCCCGGAACGCGGGCGTGCCCGCGGTCGGTCGCCCGGCCGGCGGGGGTGTCCAGCAGCAGAAAGATGCGTTCGGCCGAGGCCATGGCGTTTTGCAGGATGTTGTATTTTTCGGCCAGGTCCCGGATGGGACGGAAAAACATTTTCATGTAGGCGATGAATGCCGCCAGCACGCCGATACTGATCGACTGGTCCACCACATGGCCGCCGCCCACGTAGATCACAATGGCAATGGCGGTGATACCCAGCATTTCGATGATGGGCATGAAGACCGCGAAAATGTTGATCTGGCGCATTCCGGCCAGGTAGTTGTCGTGGTTGAGACGGGCAAAGGCCTCGAAGTTGTCGGACTCGCGCCGAAAGGTCTGGATCACCTTGATGCCGCTGATCATCTCGGAAAAGCGCGTGTTGATCTCGGCCACCTTGACACGCAGTTCACGAAATACGTCCCGGACCTGCTTGGCGAACCCGAACGCCGCCAGGATCACCAGGGGCAGCACCAAAAAGGCCATCAGGGCCAGCCGCCAATCCATGGCCACCAGGACGACGGTGATGCCCACCAGCAGGAAAAAATCCTTGAAGACCATGGAGATGAACGAGGTGAACAGCTCGTGCATGTTCTGGATGTCGTTGGTCACCCGGGTTACCAGTCGGGCGACGGGGTTGCGTGTGAAAAAGACCAGGGGCATCTGCTGGATGTGGTCGTACAGACCGACGCGCAGATCGTGCATGATCCGGTGGCCGGCCAGCTCCATGATCATGTTTTGGGCGAATGTGAAACCGAAAATTGCCATCACAACGACGATGAACAGGCCGGCGATGTGCAGCAGGCCGGTCAGGTCGGCGTGCCGCAAAGTTGCCAGTTCGGTCCGCTCGAGCCGGGCGAGGTCTTCCAGGCGGATCGCGGCCCGGCCCGCTTCGGTGTGAAAGAGCGGCCGGTTGCGCTTGATCACCGCTGCGATGGCCGGGTCGTGCGGGTCGACCTGCAGCCACTGCCGGCCGCTGCCGCCGCCCTCGGCCGCACTGGTGATGCGGTCGGTCGGAACGATGTAACGATCGATGACCTCTTTGGTGATATAGGGAACGGACAACTCCAGCAGGGTGAGGGTTACCACGAACAGTACCGACAGGAGCAGCTTGTAGCGGTGCGGTGCGGCATAGGGCAGGACGCGGCGAAGCAGCCTCAGGTCGTAGGCCCTTCCCAGGCGCTGCTCCTCGTCGTAGCCGTAGTCAAATCGCATCTTCTTCCAACTCCTGAAGCCGATAGGTGTCGGCGTAGTAGCCCCCGGCTGCCATCAGTTGGTCGTGGGTCCCGGAGGCGACGATGCGGCCGCTCTCCATTATCACGATCCGGTCGGCGTGGACCAGGGCGGACAGGCGGTGCGAGGCGATCACCATGGTCCGCTGTCCGGCCATGGCGCGCAGGCTGTCGACGATGCGGGCGGCGGTGCGCGTGTCCACCTGACTGACCGGATCGTCAAAGAGCATCACGGGCGTGGGGTTGAGCAGGGCACGTGCCAGGGCCACGCGTTGTTTCTGACCGCCGGACAGGATGACGCCCTTTTCGCCCACCACCGTGTCGAATCCCCTGGGCAGTTCGGCGATGGTTTCACTCAGGGCGGCCTGCGAGGTCACGCGGGCCAGGTGCGCATCGGACACGAGCTCGCTGCCGAAGGTGATGTTTTCGCGTACCGTTCCGGCGAACAGGAACGGCTCCTGGGGAGCCAGGGACATGAGGGCACGCCGGTCGGTGGACTTGAGGCGGCGAACATCGATGCCGTCGATGCGGATGGCACCGGAATCGACGTCGTAAAGGCGCATGAGCAATTGCAGCAGGGTGGTTTTTCCGGCTCCAGGTGGCCCCACGATGCCCAGCGTCTGACCTTCGGCGATGGACAGGTCGATCTGATGTACGACGGTGCCGCGCGGGGCGTTGTAGCCAAAGCTGACGGCTTCCATCGTCAGGCCGTGCCGAATGTCGTCGATGGGGCAAGCGTCCGCGGCTTCGATCAGTTGCGGTTGCGTGCCGAAGATGCCGCCCAGGCGGTCCAGGGAGGCGCGGCCGCGCTGGATCAGGTTGGTGACCCAGCCTAGCGCCATCATCGGCCAGGTGAGCAATCCCAGGTAGCTGATGAATGCCACGAATTCGCCGGGGGTAATCCGGGTGAAAATGGTCTGGCGGCCGCCCTGGAACAAAACGATGGCCAGGCTCAGGTTGGTGAGCAGGATCATCATCGGGAAAAACGACCCGGTGATTTTCACCAGATCGATGTTTTCACGCACATACGCCTCCGAGATTTGTTCGATTCTGCGGGTCTCGGCAACCTGGGCGTTGTAGGCCATGACCACGCGGATGCCGGCAAAGCGTTCCCGGACCGCTTCGGTGAGTTCGCTGAAGGCGGCCTGGACCCGCTTGTAACGGCGGTGCATCCGTTTACCGAAAAACCGGGTGCCCAACACGATAAACGGCATGGGGATCAACACGTAAAGGGTCAGCTCCAGGTTAATGTACATCATGAAACCGATGGCGGCCGACCCCAAAAACAGGGCGTCGTTCAGGGCCACCAGGCCCATGCCGGAAGCCATGCGTACCTGTTGGATGTCGTTGGTGGCATGGGCCATCAGGTCGCCGGTGCGCACCTGATCGAAATAGGCCGGTGACAGGGTCTGGATGTGGGCGAAAAGCCGGTTGCGCAACCCCTCTTCGGTCTTGCGGGCCGTTCCCAACAGGCAGCGGCGCCAGAAAAAGCGGAACACCCCGATGCACAGCCCCAAGGTGACAATGGTCGCGGCATAGGTCAGCAGCCCGTCGCGGTCGACCCGCATGAGCGTCAGGTCGTCCACTACCCGCTTGATCACCCGGGGGATGAACAGCTGAAGCAAATCCACTACGATCAGGCACAGCAGGCCGAACAGGATGCGGTACCGGTTGGCGGCCAGATATGGTTTTATCAGGTCGAAGGATTTCATCTCGGGGGTAAAGGTAAGGCAGGATCGAATGACGGTCAAACCGCAAGCGCGGTCGCGTCTAAGGCGCGTCTGGTCCGAGCATGGCGAGATAGTCGCCTTCGGAGAGCATCGTGACGCCCAGCTTTTCGGCCTTGGCGATTTTGGCGGCGCCGACGTTGGTGCCGCAAACCAAGTAGTCGGTCTTGCCGCTCACGGCGGTCTGTACATTGGCGCCCAGGGCCCGGGCCTGGGCCTGCATAGCGTCGCGCGTGCCCTGGACCATCTTGCCGCTGAAAACCACCCCTTTGCCGGCCACGGGGCTTTCAACGGCCCTTCGGGCCGCGGCCGAGGGCGTGCGCAGCAAGTTGAAGCTCAACGACAGCATGTGGGCAATCACCGGTTTGAGCCGCGCCAGATCCGCGGCGATGGTGGCGCTGGTGACGTCGCCGAACCCCTTGATGGCCTGGATCTGTGGCGCCGTCAGATCCGTTACTGCTTCGATGGGGTAGTGGGCCAGCAGTTTGCGGCTGTCGCCGGTACCCAGGTCGGCGATGCCGAAAGCGGCCAGAAACCGCCAGTCCTCCACCGGCTTGGTCCGGCTGGTGGTGATGGCCTCGGCCAGGTTGGTGGATTGGACCGGCCCGAAGCCCATGGCTTCGAAATCCGATGCGGTCAGCCGATAGACGGCCTCCAGCCGGTCGTGGCCATTGGCCACAATTTTGTGGATGGTCTTGATGCCGAACCAGTCGGCATTGCCGAGGATGCGGAACCAGTGCGCGATGCGCTGTTCGATCTGGGCCCGGCAAGCGGTGTTGGGACACTTGAGAAAGTCGTTCTGCCACAGCAGCGGTCCGGCGCACGACGGACAGCGGTCGGGCAGTTGGGCCGGTTCACCGGGTTCCAGGACGGCCTCGAGCTTGGGGATGACTTCACCGCTGCGAATGATTTCGATGCGGGTACCGGTTCCGATATTGGCATCGCGGATGTTGCCGGCATGATGGGCGGTCACGCGGCGGATGGTCGCGCCTGACAGCGCTACCGGATCGACCTCCATCACCGGGGTGACGTTGCCAGTACGCCCGACCTGCCATCGCACATGGTTGACTGTCGTTTCCGCTGTGTCGCCTTTGGTTTTGATGGCAATCTGCCAGCGGTGATGATTGGCGGTGGCCCCCATGTGTTCCTTGAGCCGCGTGGCGGTGACTTGGGCCACCGCCCCGTCGGTGGGATAGTCCACCTGTGCCAGCAGGTTGTGGACCAGCGTCTGGGTCTTGGCCACCAGGTCGGCGCCGTCGACGGTGATGGCGGGGAGTTGGCGGTAGGGAACGAAGTGGACCATGCCGTCGTCCAGGGCCGCCCGGACCTTTTCGTTGAGGGTGTCCGATGAAACGATGCCCACTACCATGTTGCGGGGGTGCTCGAAAAAGTCGGCCATGTTGGCATCGAAATAGGATTTGACAGCCACGATTTCACCGACCCCCTGTCCACGGCCGCCGATGGGCCGTACCCCTTTGGCGAAGGCGCTGGAAATCTCATAGCCGACCTGGCCGTTGCCCCGGGAGACGAACCGATCGCCGTCATCCCGGCCGGCCAAACCGTCCAGTTTGGGTGTCAGCCTGAACCTCACCGAATCGATTCCCAGTGCGGTGGCCGCCTTGCCCACGCGGTCGACAAAGCGCTGCAGCTGCTCCCGGGTGTAGGCTTTTTCGATGGAGAGCATGGGGGTCGGGTGACGCACCTGTTGCCGGGCAGGGAACTGTTCCGGCTCCACGGCCTGCACAAAAGGGTGGTCCGGCGCGATCGCGCGCAGCTTTTCCACCAGGTCGTCGTATTCGCTGTCGCTGACCAGGGGGGCACCCTGCCGATAAGCCCGGTTGTAGGCTTCGAGCAGGGCGACGATCGTTTCGGGGGTATCAGGTGTCATCGACGTGGTCGCATGTCAGGATGCCGATTCCCCGGCCACGTCCAACAGCGCCCGGCAGGCCGTATTCCGGGCCGTGCGGAAGGCGGGGAGGGTGAACCCCGGACGCCAGTGATAATCGGAAAGTTCATCGGAGACCACCAGCAGCCCGGCCGCCTGCATGTTGCGGAATGCGGCCACCGAAAAAAGGGCCGACATCTCCATCTCGACGGCCAGGGCGCCCTGGGCCTGGTAGTGTTTTACCTTGGCGACGGTTTCCCGGAAAATAGCATCGGTGGTCCAGACGGCGCCTTCGTGATGGGATGCACCGCGGCGGTTAAGGGCCGATCGAATCTGGTCGGTCAACGCCGGCGCGGGCCGGGCCGTTTGGCCGGCCGGCGTGCCGTAGTCCCCGGACGTACCCTCGTCCACCATGGCAGCGGTGGGCACGACGATGTCACCGGCCTTGATCCGGTGCGACACGGCCCCGCACCAGCCGATGAAAACAACCCTTGCGACGCCCCAGACGCACAATGATTCCACGACCATGGCGGCGTAGGGGGCGCCGATCAGGGGCCCCACCACGGTAAACCGCTGCTCGTCGTCGGCGTGAACGTGCAGAGCGCTCATGAACAGTTTGCGACGCTCCACAACGGGAGTTTGGGTAAGCATCCCCAGGCGGCGCAGGTCGCTTTCCGTGGCCGCCAGAATGGCCATATCGCCCGTCTTGGGCGGGGACTTGCCTTTGACGGGATTGACGATGGCATGGCGGTCGGACATGGTCTGTAATCCAGAATTGAAGGATTCACCTTGAACCCGGCGCTTTTGCGGATCGGTTGGAAATGCGGCTGCACGTCCCTATATTTTGTCCGACCGGGTGGAAAAGGAGCCTCGATCAGAGGTGCGGGCCGGCGGTCAGGACGGTTTTTGCAGGTCGGTCAACTCATCCTTGATGTCATCCATGACATCGTACAACCAGAGGATGTCTTCGATGGTCAGGCGGCCGGCCTTGACCGGCGCGCGGTCGCTGCCATCCTGTTTCTTGAGGATGCGCGGGCCGATCTGCACCTTGGCCTCTCCCTGGTCGTATTGATTGATGGTCACCACCAGCCCGGTCTCGGGGCATTTCCATTTTTTGAGCACTTTGTCTTTGCTGGGATCGAAGGGCATGTATCCTCCTCAATCGGCAGCCCGTGACTGCCGTTTTCTGCTTCAAATTCTCATTATGTGGATATCTGCGAAAAATCGGCAATCCGGCCGAAAATGCCCGATATGGCGGTCAACAGGGCCAGGCGGTTGCGGCGGATGGCTGCGTCGTCGGCCATGACCATGACGTCGTTGAAAAATGCGTCCACGGGATCACGCAATCCGGCGATGGCGCTCAGGGCGCTGTCCAGGTCGCCGGCCGCCATGAGCCGGTCCACCTGTGCTTTGACCTGCTCGCAGGCCTGGTGCAAGGTGTGCTCAGAGTTCTCGGTGAACAGGTCAGGATCCAGGGCGGCGGTGGTCTCCTCGGCACTTTTCTTGAGGATATTCTCCACCCGTTTGAATGCCGCCGCCAGAGGTTCGAATCCCGGCTGACCCTTGAGATTCTCCAGCGCCTTGACCCGGCGCTGTACATCGGGAACCCGATCCGCCGAGACGCTGGTGACAGCGGCGATGATGTCCTTGGCCATACCCTGGTCGGCCAGCAGGTGGGCCAGGCGGTTTCGCAGGAACGTCAGCACGGCCGCAGCGGTCTGGTCCGGTGGCTCGGAGCGCTTGTCGGCGAACAGGTCGATGCTTTTGGCGACCAACTCGGACAGGGATATGCCGATGTTCCGGCTGCGCATGATTTGCAAAATACCGATGCCCTGGCGTCGCAGGGCGTAGGGGTCAGCCGCGCCGGTGGGAATCAGGCCTACGGCGAAGCAGCCGCAGATACTGTCGATCTTTTCGGCAATCGAGAGCAGGGCGCCGGTCTCGGTTTCCGGCAGTCGGCCGCCGCTGTGGGTGGGCCGATAGTGCTCTTCGATGGCGGCGGCCACGGCGGGCGCCTCACCGGCTTCCTGGGCGTAAATCCGTCCCATAATCCCCTGCAGTTTGGCAAATTCACCCACGACCTGGCTGACCAGATCGGCCTTGCACAGGCGGGCGGCGCGGGTGACGTTCTCCGTTTCATCCGGGTTGACCGACTCGGCCAGCAAGGCGGCCAGTGTTTCGACCCGCATCACCTTGTCGTACATGCTGCCCAGTTTGGCCTGGAACAGCACGCCCTTGAGTTTGTCCACCCACGCTTGCATGGGCACCTTGACATCGGCCTGGTAAAAATAACGTGCATCCGACAGGCGTGCGCGCAGGACGCGCTCGTGGCCGGTGGCCACCAGGTCCATGTCGCGGGTGCGGGTGTTGTTGACGGCGATAAAGCCGGGCATCAGGCTGCCGCCGGCATCGGTGACGGCAAAATACTTCTGGTGTTCGCGCATGGCGGTGATGAGAATCTCCTGGGGGACCTCCAGGAAGATGTCGTCGAACCGGCCCGCCGTGGCGATGGGGATTTCCACCAGGTTGGTGACGATATCCAGCAGTTCTTCGTCGGGCAGCACCCGCCCGCCCATGCCGGCGGCCGCGTCCGCCACCGCCTTTTCGGTCAGTTGGCGGCGCTGGGCGATGTCCACGATGACGTTGGCCGCCGCCATGGCCTGCCCGTAGGCCGCCGGCGAGCCGATGGAGACCTTGCCTGGGTTCATGAACATGTGCCCGAAGGTATGGCGGCCGCTTTTGATCCCCCGGTCCAGGGTAAACGACACCAGCTTGGACCCGTAAAGGGCGACGATGCTGTGGATCGGTCGGGCGAACTGAATCGAGCGGTCGGCCCAGCGCATGCTCTTGGGAAAGGGGGTGGCCAGGATGACCCCGGGAAGAATGGTTTTCAGCAGCCTGATGGTGGCTTGCCCGCGACGGGTCTTGCGCGCGCTCAGGTAGCGTCCTTTGTCGGTCTCCACGACCGTCAGGCGGCTGACGGCCACACCGGCCTTTTCGGCGAACTTTTGCGCCGGCACGGTGGGGTTGCCCGTCGCGTCAAAGGCGATCTTCTCAGGCGGCCCCAACAGCTCCTCGGTCACCGTTTCCTGCTTGGCTGCCACGTCGTCCACGCTCACCGCCAAGCGCCGGGGGGTGCCGTAGGTGCGGGCGGTGCCGTGACCGATGCGGGCCGTGTCGAGTCGTTCCAGCAGGTTCCGGGCCATGGCATCCAGCGCGGGTTGGATATATCCGGCCGGTATCTCCTCGGCGCCGACTTCCAGAAATAGGGTATCCATATTCACCTCAATAAAATGTATCGGTACGGTTGCACGGTGTTTTAGGCCTCGGCTACGCGTTCTTGCCCATCAATGGGAATCCCATGGCTTCGCGCTGCTTCAGATAGCCCGTGCCGCAGGCCCGGGCCAGATTGCGGATCCGGCCGATGTAGCCGGTTCGTTCGGTGACGCTGATCGCGCCGCGGGCATCCAGCAGGTTGAAGGTGTGGCTGCATTTGAGCGTGAATTCATATGCCGGCAGTACCAGACCGTCGTCGATAATCCGTTGGGCTTCGGCTTCGTAGCGGTTGAACAGGTCCAGCAGCATGTTCACGTCGGCCTTTTCGAAGTTGTAGGTGGACTGCTCGACCTCCTGCTGATGGTGGACCTGCCCGTATGTGACCGTATCGTTCCACATGAGGTCATAGACATTGTCGATGCCCTGCAGGTACATGGCGATGCGTTCCAGGCCGTAGGTCAATTCCACGGAGATGGGCGCCAGTTCAAGGCTGCAAGCCTGCTGGAAATAGGTGAATTGGGTGCACTCCATCCCGTCCAGCCAGACTTCCCACCCCAGACCGGAGGCACCCAGGGTCGGTGATTCCCAGTCGTCTTCGACGAAGCGGATGTCGTGCTCCAGCGGATCCACCCCCAGCGCTTTCATGCTCTGCAGGTAAAGCTGCTGGACATTGGTGGGAGAGGGTTTGAGCAGCACCTGATACTGGTAGTAGTGCTGCAGTCGGTTGGGGTTTTCGCCGTAGCGTCCATCGGTGGGGCGCCGCGAGGGCTGCACGTAGGCCACATCCCAGGGTTCGGGCCCCAGTGCTTTCAGCGTGGTGTGGTGGTGAAAGGTGCCGGCCCCCACCTCCAGGTCGTAGGGTTGAACCACCACGCAGCCTTTACGGGCCCAAAACTTGTCCAAGGTGAGAATCACGTCCTGAAAATTCATGTGCGTTTCCTCGTCCGTCCGTGTTGATCGTCAAGCGTTTGATAAAACAGTCGATCGGTTGGCATGTCAGCGGACCTGCAACATGTCCGGTAACCGCGATCAGTACCATCATTGGTCCGGATGCACAAGAGCCTGTTGAACAGGCCTATTCGACGCCCGTGGCGTCCACGCGGCACTCCAGCAGGCGGGCCGTAGGGCGCGAGGCCAGGATCGATCGCCACAACGGCTTCAACGCCGCAATGGCATCGCTTTCACCGATCGCCCAGAGGCACCCGCCGCCGCCGGCCCCGGTAAAGCGCGCCCCGCACCCGCAATCGATCGCCGCCACCGCCAGGCGGTCGCCCATCTCGTCGAGCACCTGGGGGGTCATGGCCTTGCGGATGGCCGTTTCCCGGTTGACGGCCTCGGCTGCCGAGCGCATGTCCCAGTGGCTGACGGCATCGGCAAATTCGTGGGTCAGGCCGACGATGGCCCGCCACTGGTCACGGCATTCGCCGGCGATGAACTGCCGCACCCATGTCGTGTTTACGTCCCTGGAGACATGCCTGACGCCCAGATAGGCCACCAGCAGGTGGCCATCCAGGCGGGCGTGGTCGGCGGCCCTTAGCAGCAGCCGGCGCGCGAAGGGGGCGCCATCCGCGCTGGCCGGCCAGGTCCAGGCGTTGACCCCGCCGAACGCGGCGGCCAGCTGATCCTGCAGGCCGCAGGGGACGCCGGCCACGCCCTGCTCGATGGCATGGGCCAGCAGCACCGTGCGCTTTGGGGTGATTTCGGGGCGCCCCTGGCGGGCCAGCAGCTTGGAAAAGGCGGCGATCAGGGCCACGGCTGCCACGGAGGAGCCGCCCAGGCCGCTTTGGGGCGGGGAAGCGGAATCGATGTGAATGTGAACGCCCCGGGCGTTGAAATAGTCGGCGGCGGCGAACATGAGCCCCAGGGGATGATCGTAAGGGGCGCTGTTGGGTTCAAAGGCCGTTTCGGCGACCCCCGTGGATGAGATGTGGATCCGATCGGCGGCGGCCGGCGCCAGCGTGACGGCGGTGCGCAGGTCCAGGGCGATGTTGACCGTGCAGGGGCCCAGATGCCGCAAGGGATAGTGGAACGTGCCGATGTCCAGGGTCCCCCCGAAGTCAACCCGGCAGGGAGCTGAGGTTCGGACCGGATGCTGTTCCAGCAGCGGGCTTATATCGCCCAGGCTCAACGGGTCGTCAATGCGTGGCATGATCTACAATCCAACGGTTGCTTGGTCCATGGATGGGGTCGTTCAATACGATCGATTCACAGATGGTTCACAACCCTGACACGGTGCCGCCCATGCGCGCGGCGCCATCTTTTTTGCCTCTGCCGGCAATCGCATGCCGGACATCTTGGAGCACCTTCAGGCTCTTGGGCCGCTTTCCGATGTGAAATGGGACGAAGGCTTCCAGAAACCGCAACCCTTCGGCCACGGCCGCGGGGGTAAACCGGATTCGCGCGGCCCGCTGCAGATCGCCGGTGTCGGTCCATGTCAACAGTTTCAAGGTTCCCTTGGAAATTTTCAGACGGTCATGGGTCCAGATGCCGCAGGTCGGGCAGGCAATCCCGCCTTTGGACAGGTCCGAGACCACCGCGGCGTGGCGGATCTGGTCCAGGCAGGTTTTACAGACGAAACAGTGGTCGAAGTTGGGGCGGAAGCCCGCCAGGGACAAAAAGCGCATCTGAAAGCGAATGCTGAGTTCCTCGACGGGCGTTTCGCCGCGGTTGAGTTCGGCCAGCACGTGGTTGATCAGGCGGAACAGGGGCGCCAGCGGCTCCCCTTCGACCATCCACAGGTAGACCAGCTCCACCCAGTAGCTGGCGTAGGTGGTTTTAACAATGCTCTCGCGGATTTTGAAGAATGGCTCCTCGAGCGCCGCCTCCTGGAGCACCGCCAGGCCCCTGCCGCGCCCCTTGGCCAGCACGGCCTCGATCCTCGAAAACGGCTCCAGCACACCGGGAAACCGCTTGACGCTCTTCTTGGCGGATTTGGCGATGGCGCTGACCTTGCCCTGCTCCAGGGTGAACAGGGTCACGATCAGGTCGTAGTCGCCGAACTCGATCCGGCGCAGCAAGATGGCGGGGATGCTGGGGCTGGCCATGACGTTAGATGCCCAGAAATCGGGTGGCGATCGTGAAGTAGAAGTAGACGCTGATAATGTCGACCGCGGTGGTCACAAAGGGCCCGGTGGCGACGGCCGGGTCGACACTCAGACGGGCCAGCAGCATGGGCACGCTCGACCCCACCAGGGCGGCCACCGACATGGAGCAGACGACCGCCAGGCAGACCGCCACAGTCAGCATCAGGGTGTCGTACTGCAGTTGCGCCACCGATCCGATCAACAGGCCATAGACCATCCCGAGAATCAAACCGACGCTCAGCTCCTTGCCGACCACCGACCAGATGTCGCGGATGTGCAGCCGCCCGGTGGCCAGGCCGCGGACGACGATCGTGGAGGACTGGGTGCCGATATTGCCGCCCATGCCCATGATGACCGGGATGAAGGCCGCCAGGTAAGTGATCTGGACCAAACTCTTCTCGAAATGACCGATCACGTAGAAGGCGAAGATGCCGCCCAGACAGCTGGCGAACAGCCAGGGCAGACGGATGCGGGTGCTCTTGAAAATGCTTTTGGTCTCCACGAACTCTTCGCCCGCACCGGCCATCTTCAGGAAGTCTTCGGTCGCCTCCTCGCGGAAGATGTCGATGACGTCGTCCACGGTGACGATACCGACCAGGCGGTTGCTGCTGTCCACCACTGGCACGGCCAGGATGTCGTAGCGCGCCACCAGTTTGGCCACCTCCTCCTGGTCCATGTAGGTCCGCACGGAGATGACATCGGTGTTCATGAACGCTTTCAAAGGGGTGTCGGGCTTGACCACCACCAGCTGCCGCAGGGAACTGACGCCCACCAGCTTGCCGTGCTCGTCCACGGCGTAGAGGTAGAACGGCATCTCGACATCGGCAAATTCCTGTTGGATCTGCGCGATGGCGGCCTTGGCCGAGATCTCCTGATTCAAGGCGATGAAGTCGGGGTTCATGATGCCGCCGGCGGTATCGTCGGCAAAGCGCATCAGGTCCTCGACCTCGTCGGACCCCTTTTTCTCCATCCGATTGAGCAGGTTGGTGGCGGTGTCCTCGGGCAGCTGGTTGAGCAGGTCGGCCACGTCATCGTTGGGCATGGCCTCCAAGGTGGCCACGACCGCTTCGGGAGGGAGTTCGTCGACCAGGTCGACCAGGATGTCCTCGTCGAGTTCGCTGAACAGAATTGCTTTCTGTTCCATGTCTTCGATCATGTCGAAGAGCAGTTGCTGGTCCGGCAGCGACAATTCCCGGAACAGGATCGAAAGGTCCGCACCGTGGGTTTTGTTGACGATTTTGTTCAGCCGGCTGCTGGCACCCCGCCGCAGGAGCCGTTTGATGCTGACGTTCAGAATTTTTTGCCGATCCTGCTGCATGGGCGTCCTTTTGATTTCCCGCGATGCCGCTTGGCGTCGTCGCGCCGTGGTTTGGAACACAGACCTGGCGTAATGTGTCGGCCGTCGAAACGTGGAACCGGTCAGGGGATCTTCAAACTGACCACCTGACCGCTGCTGCCGTAAATGTTGACTGGACGTCCATTGAGTAGAATCTCCAGCCCGGTGGCATCGCCGATCATCAGATTGAAATGGGCGGTTCCCTCCAACTCCAGGCGGTCCTCGGGCTTCAATTCGTAGGACCGGGCATTCTGACCGTCGACGATGACTTTCAGCCAGGTATGCTTGACGGCCACAATCTGAAGCTTCAATTTCTCCGGTGGATGGTCCGCCGGCCAGCTGCCGCCGGCGGTTTCCGTACCAGGCGGTGCCGCTTCCGGTGCGATTCCGCGGCCCGGCGCCTGGCGGGGCGGCAGCGGTTCCGGGTCGAGCAGGTAGGCGGTGGTGTGCACCACCAGTAAAATGGTGGCGATGACCGCCGCCGCCGTCAGGACCCGCCGGATGGTCTTTCGTTTGGCCTGTCGTTTCAGGCGCTGCCGCTTGGCGCCGGCCTGCTGGGTCAGATCGGACAGGTACAGGGTCAGGGCCACATCGGCATCGGCGCCCACGACGCGAGCGTAGGCACGGATGAACCCTTTCACGTAGGCCGGCGGCGGGAGCCGGTCATGGGCGCTTTGCTCTATCGCCCGGAGGCAGTGAGCGGCGATGTTGGTCTGGTCGGCGATCGCTTCGATGGCCGAATTTCGCTCCAAGCGGAACGCTTTCAGGTAGCTTCCGAAAGTATGTTGATGGGTCTCCGACGCCATTTGGCAGAGCTGCTCCGATCAAGAATCTGAGTCCGGCCAGTCCGCCGCCGGCTTCAATCGACGATAATTTTGATGTGTGACTGGCCGCGCAGCTCCTCCAGCCAGGCAAGGAATTTCTGGTCGACCACCTGTTCGAACAGCTTCTGGTGAATTTCGGTCTTGACCGATGCCAGCGGCGTTCCTTCGGTTCGATTGACGGTCTCGAGGTAAAACAGCTGCAATCCCTGATCCGTGTCCAGGACGTCGGTGACCTGACCCGGCGTTAGGCCCTCCAGTGCGGTCTGGATCTGGGGTGAAAGGGTTTCTTTGGCGAACTCGCCGATATCGCCGCCGTCTTCGGCGGACGGTCCCTGGCTGTGGGCCCGGGCCAGGTCCTCGAACGACCCACCGGCCGTGATCTGCGATCGGATGGCCTGCATCTGGTCGAAAACGGCCTGCTTTTCCGCCTCGGAGGCAAACTGCGGCGCCCGCATCAAAATATTCTTCAGATGGTAATAGACCTTGCCGCCATAAGCTTCCGGGTGGTTGTCGTAGTAAGCTTGTATCTCCTGATCCGTGATGACGATCTTGGATTTGACCTGGTAGTTGACCAGTTGGGTTCGCAACACCTGTTCCCGGACTGAATCCCGATAGGCCTCCATGGTCATCTGCTCCGACGCCAGATAGCGCCGCAGGTCCTCATCGCTCAAGTTGTTGGCCGTTTTGATTTGTTCGATGGCTCGGTCAACCGCCGCCTCATCCAGCTCAATATCATTGCGTGCGATCTCCTGGTCGGTCAGTTTTTCATCCACCAGACGGTCGATCATTTCGGCCCGTAGTTGCCTGAGCATCTGGTTTTCGCGATCCAGGTCGAATCCCTGTTCGCGCACGCGCTGGGCATAAGGTGCCATGCGTTCGTTCAGCTCGGACAATAAAATGATCTCTTCATTGACAACTGCGACGATACGGTCCAGCACCTCGGCGGCCGCCGATGCCGTCGCCGAGGCGTTGAACCCAAGCATCATCACACCGGTCAACAGGCCCAGGGCCACATATCGTTTCAAGGCGGTACTTCCTTTGTCGGTAACTTATTGCAACCGTTGTAAATACGAACCGTATAAGCCTAAATCAGTTAACATGTTGCGCTATTTCAATCAAGATGTTTTTGGCCTGTGACAGCATGGCCCGGGGCGGGGCTTTGTCCATGGTCGCCTTGAACTGATGGTCCGGTGTGAACTGATAGGGGTGTGCGCCACCGGCAAGCATCTCGACGATCCCCAGGGGCCGTCGCTGATGGGCCTCGCTGAATCCCAGGGTTAGCTGCGGTCCGATCAGGTCCAGGCGTTTGACGCCGGCGCGCACTGACAGCACCCGCAGCATGATCTTGAGCAGCAGGTTTTCCGTCTCTTCGGGCAGCCGGCCAAAGCGGTCCACCAGTTCGGCTTTCATGGCGGAGATCTCTTTGAGGTCCCGCATTTTGGCCAGACGGCGGTAGATGGACAGCCGTTGATCGATGTCGGCGACGTAGGTCTCGGCGATGTGAGCGGACATGGGCAGGTTGATCTCCGGTTCCAAGCCTTCGGTGATGGGTTCGCCTTTCAACTGGGCCATGGCCTCTTCCATGAGCTTGAGGAACATGTCGTATCCCACGGCGGCGATGTGGCCCGATTGGGAGGCTCCCAGGATGGCACCGCCGCCGCGGATTTTGAGGTCGTTCATGGCGATCTGGAATCCGGAGCCCAGGTCGCTGTGCTCCATGAGCACCTTGAGCCGTTTCTGGGCGTCCTTGCCCAGCCGGCTCTCCTCCGGAATGAATAGGTAGGCGTAGGCCTGTTCATCGGACCGGCCCACGCGGCCGCGCAGCTGGTAGATCTGGGCCAGGCCGAAACGGTCCGCCCGATTGACCAAAATGGTGTTGGCCGTGGCGACATCGATGCCCGACTCGATAATGGTGGTGCAGACCAGCATGTCCACTTCGTGCTGCATGAAGCGCATCATGACGGCTTCCAGGGCATCTTCGGCCATCTGGCCGTGGGCAACGGCCAGGCGGACCTCGGGCACCCGTTTTTGCAGATAAGCGGCCATGCGCTCGATGCTCTTGACGTTGTTGTGTACGAAAAAGATCTGGCCGCCCCGGGCCAGTTCGCTGCGAATGGCGTCGCTGACGACGGTGTCGTCGAATTCGCACACGTACGTGACGATGGCACGGCGCTGCTCCGGCGGCGTGGATATGACCGAAATGTCCCGGATACCCACTAAAGAGAGGTGCAGGGTCCGCGGAATGGGCGTTGCCGTCAGGGCCAAAACGTCCACGGTAGTTCGCAGCCGTTTGAGTTTTTCCTTGTGCCGGACCCCGAAACGCTGCTCCTCATCGACGATGAACAGGCCCAGGTCGGCAAAAGCGACATCTTTTTGAATCAGTCGGTGGGTGCCGATCACGATGTCCACGGTCCCATTGTTGACGCCCTCGACGATCCGGTTCTGCTCGCTGCGGGAGCGGAAACGGCTCAGGCAGGCCACCTTGATCGGGTAGGCCGCAAAGCGGGCCTTGAACGTGGCGTAGTGCTGTTCGGCCAGCACCGTCGTGGGTACCAGCATGGCCACCTGTTTGGCTTCGCTGACCGTCAAAAACGACGCCCGCAAGGCCACCTCGGTCTTGCCGTAGCCC
The DNA here is from genome assembly GCA_963785365.1 of uncultured delta proteobacterium. GTDB lineage: Bacteria > Desulfobacterota > Desulfobacteria > Desulfobacterales > Desulfosarcinaceae > Desulfosarcina. The sequence goes on from CAWAUZ010000011.1 coordinate 74,826, forward strand.
ACGTCGCCACAGACCAGGCGGTCCATGGGCGTGGGGTGGCGCATGTCCTCGATGACCTCTTCAATGGCCTTGAGCTGGTCCGGCGTCTCCTCGTAGGGAAAGTCGGCTACGAATCCGGTAAACTGGCTGTCGGCGGCACCAAACGGGTGTCCGGTGTTGACTTTGCGCCGGGCGTAGATCTTGAGTAGCTCCCCGGCGATCTTTTCCGCCGAGCGGCGGACCTTCTCCTTGGCCCGTTCCCACGAGCGGCCGCCCATTTTGTCCAGGGCCGGCATCAGGCCCTCTACACCCATGTACTTTTGGATCAAGCCCATGCGATCCACGGGCAGGTAGAGTTTGTCGTCGTCCCGATAGGCGACCAGCAAAAAGTCGTTGATGGTGCCATCCAGGTCGAGCTTGATCAGCCCTTCGTAGCGGCCGATGCCATGTTCGTCGTGGACCACCAGTTCGCCCTGCTTGAGATCGGAGACGTCCAGCAGTTCGGTGTGCACGGATGTGCGGCGGCGTTTGGACGACTTGATCCGGGGACCGAAAACGTCCGTTTCCGTGATTACCGCCAAACCGTCCCCCGGCCAGGTGAACCCGACCGAAAGGTTTCCGCGGCAGATGCAGACCTGTCCCGGCCGGCGCAGACGCGGCCAGGGGTGGCCGGTGACGGCCTCGATACCGTGAGGGGCCAGGATGGCGGCCAGGCGGCCCACCTGGCGATCGGTCTCGCAGGCCATCACCGTGGTGTGGCCGGCATCCTGATGCGCCTCGATCCACTGGACCAGGGGCGCGGCCGGTTGATCGGTGCTTCGGGCGTGATCCATGGCCAGGATCAGGTCGCTGTTGTCGGTGGCATCGGTGTCCATGCGCCGCTGCAGGCCGCCGGTCACCGCCAGCGGGGCCAGCAATACCGACGCGCCCTGGTTGAGCAGTTCGTCGACCGCTTCCGCACCCAGGAACAGGTCGCCCGGAGATACGCACAGGCGGTTTTTGCCGCGCGCCGTATCATGGTTGGCCTGGGCCAGCTGCGTGCTCTTTTCGATCGCCCGGCTGATGTCGGCCGGGTCCTCGGCGATGACGACCGTGCCGCCCGGCAGGTAGTCGAAAAGGGTGTCCATGCGTTCGTAAATCAGCGGTGTGAGACTCTCCAGGCCGGGAAAGACCCCCTGATCCTTGATGCGCTGCACGATTTCCCGGATGGTCGTGCGCGGCAGCTCCTGCTCCAGGGCCCTGGCCCTGAACCGGCCGACGATGGTATCCAGTTCGGATTTTTCCAGGGTCACCTCCCGGGCCGGTAGAATGACCGCTTCGGGAGTGTGGTCCAGGCTGCGCTGGCTGGCCGGGGAGAAGAACCGGATGGTTTCGGCAAAATCGCCGAACAGTTCGATGCGCAAGGGGTTGTCGTACAGGGGTGAAAAAATGTCGATGATGCCGCCGCGCACGCAGAAATCGCCGGGCTCTTCCACAATGACGCTGCGGGTGTATCCGCCGGCGACCAGTTTGGCTACCAGGCGGTCCGGTTCGATCTCTTCCTCAGCGATGATCAATTCGGCATAATCGGCCAGGATCGACTTGGGGATCAGCCGCTGTTGCAAGCCCGCCGCCGTGGTGACCGTCACCTGTGCGTCGTGGCCTGCGATCAGACCGTACAGGGCGCGGATGCGCCGGGCCGCCGTCTCGTTGTGATAGGCCATGAACTTGAATGGGGAGAGGTTGTAGGCCGGAAAGTCGACCACGGTGATTTCGCTCGCGCCGCAAAAGAAATCGATTTCGGCCTGACGCTGCTCGGCGGTCTTGGGTGAGGCCGTCACATACAAGACCGGAGACTTGATCCGCTGCCGAACCAGGGCGGCCAGGTAGGCCCCGGCCGTTCCGTTGAGGCCGGTGATGGTCAGGGGGCCGCTGCGCGCGGCGATTTCCTGGACAAGCCCGTGGGCTGCAGTTTTCCCTTGATTTTGATCGGTAAACACTATACTTGATCTTTCTATTTTTGGTGCCGGCGTAGCTCAGCTGGTAGAGCAGCTGATTCGTAATCAGCAGGTCCGCGGTTCGAGTCCGCGCGCCGGCTCCAGCGCCAATAACGGGTTTTCCCGGCGGCATTGCGGGAGCCCGTTTTTGTTTCATCCGGCACACGGTGGTGACCGGTGCGGCGAATGGGCGCCTTATTAGCGCAACCCGTGTCGTTTTGGCAACCGCCGTTTGTGATCGTCGCTTCGATTCGTCATCTCCATCTTACCGGATCTTCCCGCCCCGTGTGCCCAACAGGAGAGATCGTTCATGCAGCTTTCACCGCAGCAGCAGGCCGCCGTCGAACACACCGGCACACCGGCCCTGGTGGTGGCCGGCGCCGGATCGGGCAAAACGCGCACCCTGACGGCCAAGTTCGCCCATCTGGTCGATTCGGGCATTCTGCCCGAACGGATTTTGGCCATCACCTTTACCAACAAGGCCGCCGAGGAAATGAAATCGCGGCTGATCCACATGACCGGCCTGGGGCGGCAGCGCTTTCCGTGGGTGCGGACCTACCATTCGGCCTGTTTCCAGATTTTCAAGCAGTACGGCCACCTGCTGGGCTATCGCACCCCCATCCAGGTCTTCACCACCTACCACCAGCAAAAGACGATCAAGGCGGTGCTGCTGTCGCTCAATTTCGACAAGAAGCATGCCATGGGCGCGCTGGGACAAATTTCCAATGCCAAAAACAGTGGGCATCCCGGCGCCTATTTCGATCGCCGGCCGCACCTGGGGCCCATCCGCCTGATCGATGTGTACCAGCGCTATGAAGCGGCCCTCAAGTCGGCCAATGCGGTCGATTTCGACAACATTTTGCTGCTGACCCGCAACCTTTTGCGCGACAACGATGACATCCGGGGGCGCTACCAGTCCCAGTTCGACTACATCCTGTGCGATGAGTATCAAGACACCAACGACCTCAACGAGGAGATCACGGCCCTGCTGCTCAAGGACGGCCGCCTTTTTGCCGTGGGTGACGACTGGCAGTCCATCTACTCGTTTCGCATGAGCAACGTCGGCCACTTTCTCTCGTTTAAAAGAAAATACAAGGGCGCCAAAATTTTCCATCTGGAGCAGAATTACCGCTCTGCCGACGAAATCGTCCAGCTGGGCAATCGGGTGATCGGGCACAACGAAAACCGCATGGAAAAAGCCTGCTTCTCGGAAAAGGCGGGCGGGGTGGTGGAGACCCACGAGTTCTACAACGACACCGAGGAGGCCCGCTGGGTGGCGGACAAGATACACAGCCTTGGCCGAATGGCGGTCCCTTTCGAGAAAATGGCGGTGCTGTACCGCACCAAGTTCTGTTCGCTGCCGTTCGAGCAGGCCTTTCGCCGGGAGCAGATTCCCTACCGCATGCTGGGCGGAAAGGGATTTTTCGAACGGGTCGAGATCCTCGATCTCAACTGTTACATTACCGCCGCCGCCTTCGACAGGGACGACACGGCCTTCGAGCGGGTCCTCAACACGCCCAAGCGGGGGATCGGGCCGGGAACGGTCAAGAAAATCGCCCAGATGCGCAGCGGCGAAATGAGCCTCAAGGACGCCGCCCGGCAGGCGGTTTCCGAGCGGGTCCTGACACCCAAGCTGTACCACTCACTGAAAGCGCTCCTGGCGCTGCTGGACGACATTCGCGATCTGGCGCCCGACAACGCCATCCGCCAGGTGATCGCCCGTACCGGGTACCTGGACCATCTGGAAAACTACACTCGTAAAAATTCCATGGACTTCACCGCCCGGCAGGAAAACATCGATCAGCTGATCCACGCCGCTTCGCAGAAATCGACCATCGCGGAATATCTCGAAGAGGCCGCCCTGGTGCGCGAGGACAAGGACGACGAGACGGAGGCCGCCGGTGTGAACCTTTCTACCGTGCATGGGGTCAAAGGGCTTGAGTTTCACACCGTTTTCGTGATCGGGTGCGAGGAGGAGCTGTTTCCCCACTGGCGGTCCATGGAGCGTGCCGAAGATCTGGAGGAAGAGCGGCGGCTCATGTATGTGGCGGTCACCCGGGCCGAGCGCTGCCTGTACATCACGTCGGCCGGCTTTCGCAAAGGTCAGTACAGTCGGCGCAGCCGATTTCTGACCGAAATCGAGGCGGTGTTGGACGGCCCATAGCGGCTGTGCATCAAAATCGGTCAAATTTCGGATCGGGTTCAGGTATGCGCTTGACATCATCCGCACTTGCGTATATTTCTAATAGCTGTATGATTTTATTGAACAAAGCCCTATTTCAGGATCAACTGACCTCAACATAGCACCAGTTCGCCCGGCACTGTGCCGCAGCCTTCGATGGCTGCGCGCGGCTCACCTGGCCGGTGTCCGTCCAGACATCGGGCGGATCGGTCCCTTAGGGATGGACGCCAGTCGGAAATTCGCATGGGGCCGACCCGGAACTGGGCGTGGAATCGGAAGCCGATGAATTGCATCGACGCGGTTGAAGGCACGGCCAAAGCACTGCTGCAGGAGTTCCTGGATGTTTCCGTAGAGAATCGTCAGGACCTGAGCGAATACATCCGCGAGGTTAAAGTGGTCATCGATGCCGTTGCCCAGTTCCTCAAAAACAACCCGGAGGTCAACGTCGCTTCGGACGCGATCCGCAGCGTTCTCTACGACTATGCCAAAACGCAGTGGCTGGCGCGCCTGGGAAAGGCCGACGATTCCAGCGATGAAGCGACGACGGATAAAGACATCGAGTATCAGGCCTATTGCTACGACTACCTTTTTACCCATGGCGACTACCCGCGCTGAGGAACCAGGCGCGCCGCCCGGTGACTGGCCGGCCCCCGTTGACGCCACATACGACCGATGAAGGACTTTATGGCATGACCGAGATGGATGACGAAACGCTTAAAGCGGAGATCGACGAAATCATGAAGCAGGTGGATGTGATCATGGACAAGGTGGCGCGGGTCATCCCCCAAGACAGTGGCGCGGCTGAAGACCAGTGTTAAGCCGATTGTTCGATTGTGATTCCAGCGATTTCGATTTTTCCAGGTCGATTCGTGTCTTTTCAGCAATGGTGATGGTATGCCTCCGGAAAAATTTTTCACGCGCCTTGATTTCAACCAAAATTCCTCATTTTTGGACGACACTGGCGGGCAGATCGACCGTTTGCGAACCGGCACGAACCAATTTCTTCAGGAGACGCCATGGCATTGACCAAGAACGACATCGTCGCCAAAGTGAACGACCTTGGTTTTACCAAGAAAAAGTCTATCGAAACGGTCGAATCCCTGCTTGAGATCATCAAGGGAACCCTGGAAGGCGGAGACGATGTGCTGGTTTCCGGATTCGGCAAGTTTTGCGTCAAGCGCAAGCAGGAGCGGCGTGGCAGAAACCCGGCCACCGGCTCGGACCTGATCCTTAGGGAGCGCAAGGTCGTTACCTTTAAATGTTCCGGAAAGCTGCGCAGTAAGATCAACGGCGGGAAATAGCCCCCGTGCCGACGGCTGGCCGCCTAAAAATGCATTCAGCCATGAGGGCGGCTGAGGCCGACCTACCCCGCCACGCCTCCAAAACGCCGCCAGGCCTTGAATCCGGTCCCATCCATTTGCGGAGGCGCACATGAAACCCTTGACCGCCGTCGTCACGTTAATGGCCGTCCTCTTCGCGACCGGCTGCACGTCGGTTCAGGTGAGCCAGGATTATGACCTTCAGGCCGAACTGCCGCATCCGGGCACCTGGCAGTGGCGCTTTCGACAGCAGCGGGCGACCGGGGACATCCGCGTCGACAACCCGTTGTTGGACAAGCGCGTCCGCCGCGCGGTGGAAACGCATCTGTCCCGGCGCGGCATCACCCGTGCAAAGGCCAATGGGGACCTTTTGTTGAGCTACCACCTGAACATAGCCCGTCGTCTCTACAATGATACCGTCACCACCGACATGGGTGCGAGGGGCTATGTTTATCCCTGGTACTGGGGGATGGGATCCGAAACGCGTATCTATCAGTATGACCAGAGCGAGCTGATCATCGACATTCACGCGGCCGACACGAATGAGCTGGTCTGGCGGGGTGTGGGATCTTATCGCTACCGGAGCTACGATTCACCGGAAGCAGCCGCTGAGGCCATGCAGGTGATTGTGGACAAGATCCTGGCGCAGTTTCCGCCGGACGAGTGAACCGTTTGGATCGCCAAGAGCGCTGTTTTGGTAAATGCCGCATGGACCCATTTCGATATAGACTACTAAGCGGATCGGCCTTTTTAAACCGGTTCCATTGCCGCACCTCCGCCGCCGGGAATCTGCCATGAGCCATGTGCGTGTCGCCGCCAGCCAGATGCAGTGCTCGTCCGATCGGGACGAAAACATTGCCAAAGCCGAATCCATGGTCAGGGAGGCCGCCGCCCAGGGGGCGCAGATCATCCTGCTGCAGGAACTGTTCGAATCGCGCTACTTCTGCCAGGTCGAACAACCTCGATTTTTCCAGTTGGCCGAAACGCTGGAAAACAGCCTTGCCGTGCGCCACTTTGCGCAGCTGGCAAAGCAGTTGGGTGTGGTGCTGCCGATCAGTTTTTTCGAAAAGCAGAACCAGGCCTGCTACAATACGGTCGCCGTGATCGATGCCGACGGAGCGGTCCTGGGACGCTATCGCAAGACCCACATCCCCGACGGCCCCGGCTACGAGGAGAAGTACTACTTCAACCCGGGCGACACGGGATTTCGCGTGTGGCCAACCCGCTTCGGTGCGATCGGCATCGGCATCTGCTGGGACCAGTGGTTCCCGGAAACGGCCCGCTGCCTCGTGTTGGGGGGTGCCGAGATCCTTTTTTACCCCACGGCCATCGGATCGGAACCGATCAGTCCCCACACCGACAGCCGGGACCACTGGCGCATCTGTATGCGCGGACACGCCGCCGCCAACATGGTGCCGGTGGTGGCCTCCAACCGCACGGGCACGGAAACCATCGACGATACCGCAATTACCTTTTACGGCTCCTCTTTTATCAGCGACTCCACGGGGGCGCTCGTGGCGGAGCTGGCGCGCACCGGCGAGGGTGTCGTCACGGCCGATTTCGACCTGGGGCAGCTGGCCCAGCAGCGCTGCGCCTGGGGGCTGTTCCGGGACCGGCGGCCGGCCCATTACCGGCCGCTGCTGACCAGCGACGGTGAAACCGTTGTCGAATAAAGGCGTTTACCTCGAAACAAACGGGGGGCAAGATGGATTTCGGAATCAAGGACAAAGTGGCCCTGGTGACGGCGGCAAGCCGCGGGCTGGGCCGGGGATGCGCCGAGCAGCTGGCCGCGGAAAAGTGCCGCGTGGCGATCTGTTCCCGTGATGCCGCTGCTGCCCAACAGGCCGCCGCCGAAATCGCGCGCCACGCCGGCACGCAGGTGGTCGGCTTCGGTGCCGACGTGAGCAAGGTCGACGATGTCACCCGTCTGGTCGCAACGGTTCGCCAGGCGCTCGGCGACCCGGAGATCCTGGTGACCAATGCCGGTGGCCCGCCGCCGGGCACCTACGCCAGCACGGCCCTGGAGGCGTACCAGCAGGCCTTCGACCTGACCTTGATGAGCGCCGTGCGCCTGATCCACGCAGTCACGCCGGCCATGCAGGCCCGCCGCTGGGGCCGGATCGTCGCCATCACCTCCATATCGGTCAAGCAGCCCATCGGCAGCCTGCTGCTCTCCAACATGGCCCGGGCCGGTCTGACCGGGTTTCTGAAGACCCTCGCTCTGGAATTGGCCCCGGACGGCATCACCGTCAACGCCCTGCTGCCCGGCATCCACCAGACATCGCGCATCGAACAGCTGGCCCGGCACCGTGCCGACCAGGAAAACACAACCCCACAGCAGATTATCGCGGCCATGACGGCCGCCAATCCCAGTCAAACGATTGGTGACCCGTCTGAATTCGGCGCGGCGGCCGCTTTTTTGGCCAGTGTGCAGGCCCGCTATATCACCGGACAGAACCTGCTGGTCGACGGGGGCGATTATCGCGGGTTGATATAATCTTTTGAACAAGCACGTTATCCATCTGATGAAAGGCCACTCATGTTCCGCAAAAAAGGCACCGGAAAATCACGACAACTGCTGGCAGGCATCGAACTCAGCACCCTGGTGCACGGTGATCAGACCCTGATGGGCCAGTTCACGCTTGCCAAGGGGGCCGTGATTCCCACCCACACCCATCCACACGAACAGACCGGCATGATGATTTCCGGCAAGCTGCGCTTCGTCGTCGAGGGCCAGACCATGGATGTGGAAGCCGGTGACAGCTGGTGCTTGCCTGGCGGTGCCGCCCACTCGGCCGAGGCCCTGGCCGATTCGGTCGTGATCGAAGTCTTCTCCCCCGTGCGCGAGGATTACCTGCCGTAGTTCAGCGACCCGGTGGGTTTGATGCTCGACAGCTCGCAGCCGCATTGCGGTAAACCACCCGGCCGGCCTGCATGACTATCCGAACGTGTGCCAGGGCGGTGATGTCAGCCGTGGGATCGCCATCGACAACGAGCAGATCGGCCTGCCGGCCGGTCTGGATCGCGCCGATACAATCATCCATGCCAATGGCCCGGGCCGCCGTTTGCGTTGCCGCGGTGATGGCCTGCATGGGGGACATGCCGCCGGCCACCAGGGTCTCCAACTCCCGCCAGAAACATCCGAACCCAGTGTGGGGCAAGCCGGCGTCGTTGCCGGCGACTACGTCCACGCCGGCCTTTAAAAAGCCCTGCAGGGCCTCGAATTTGGCATCGATGACACCCGGCAGACGTGCCAGATAGGCGGTTTCGGCCTTGCCGAGAACCTGTGCCGCCGCCTTTGCCCGCAGGTGGTTCAGGGCATCCCGGTAAAGTTGAATGGTCGGGGTCACGACGGTACCGGCCTGTGCCATGCGGTCGGCTGTTTTCAAATCGAATGCCAGGGTTCCGTCCGGCTTTTCGAAGCAGGCGTGCTCTATGTGGTCTACACCGGCTGCAAGGGCGTTGCCGATGCCCGGGATTCCCCGGCAGTGGGCGGCAACACGTATGCCCACCCGGTGTGCGGCAGCAACGGCCGCTTCGAGTTCGGCCGGGCTGTAGGCGGCATGGGCGGGGTGGCTGCCGGGCGTCCCGCCGCCGGTGGCGATCATTTTGACAAAATCGGCGCCATCGGCGATGCGCCGGCGCACTGTGCGGGTGACTTCATCCGTACCGTCGGCTTGGCCGCCCAGAAAGTGGGCATGACCGCCGCTCATGGTCAGCGGCGGGCCGCACAGCACCAGCCGGGGACCGCTCAAGACGCCCTGATCGATGGCCCGGCGCAGGGCGAACAGCACGCCGTTCTGGTCGCCGCAGTCCCTGACGGTGGTGACCCCGCTGTGCTGTTCCAGGGCCATGTTGCGCACGGCATAAAGCAGCGCCGTGGCGTCGGTTTGACGAAGGTAAAACGGCTGGCCCTCGGAGGGTAGGCACAGGTGCGCGTGGCTGTTGATCAGTCCCGGCACAAGGGTTTGCCGGCCAAGCGCGATGGTCTCGGCCTCGGGTGGCAGCGGGGGCCGCTCCCGGCAGGCGCCCCAGGCGGCAATGAGACCGCCCTCGATCACCACATAGGCGTTTTTGATGGCCCGGCCGTGCACCACATCGACCAGTGCAGCGGCTTCTATGACGGTTGGCACGGATCAACTCCAGCGTTTGGGATACCGTTCAACGGCGCTCCTGAAAAGGGGATGGTCGAGGTCGAGCCCCCCGGCTGCGATCGTCATCGCGGCGGACCGTCAGGTTTCGCTGCGTCCCATGCGGCGCTCCAGCCACTGCACACCGAAGGAGAGCATCAGGCACATGATCAGGTACATGGCCGTGATGGTCAGCCACACTTCGATGGTCACGTGGGTGGCGGCCATGACCTGCATGCCCTGAAAGGTCAGCTCCTGAATCGAAATGACCGACACGATGGCCGAGTATTTGAGCGTGTTGATGAATTCGTTGGCCAGGGGCGGGAGCACCCGCCTGAGCGCCTGGGGCATGATGATGTCGCGCATCTGCTGCCACCAGGAGAGCCCTAAGGCGTAGGAGGCTTCCCACTGCCCCTTTTCGATGGATTGAATTCCGGCCCGAACGATCTCGGTGATGTAGGCACCCTGAAAGATCGCCACGGTGACCACGCCGGAGATAAATGCCGTAAACAGATCCGGTGTGGCGAACAGGAATCCGAGAACCTTCTGCGCCTCTGGGCCGACACTGCGAATAAAGGTTTCGACCCCGAAAAGGGGCATCAGCTGGGCGCTGACGAAGTAGTAAAAGATAAAGACCAGCACTAGGGGCGGCACATTGCGGATCAGTTCCACATAGGTGCGTCCGACCAGCCGGTTGAACAGGCGCGGTGTGGTGCGCAGCACACCGGCCACAAGGCCGATTCCCACGGCCAGCAGCGTCGCCCAGACACTCAGCCGGATGGTGGTCAGCAGCCCCTGGATCAGCACATTGGCTTTCCAGCGGCCTTCGGTCGCGTCGAAATACCACAGGTACTGGGGAATGATCGACCAGTTCCAGCGGTAATTGAGCTTGATGGTCAACCGGTAGACAATGAAGCTGGCCAGCATCAGGAGCAGTGCCGCCACCATCAGGTCCAGCCTGGTTATGCGGGTTTTACGGTGAAGCACTATTCGACCAGTTCGGCCCAATCCCGGGTGTTAAACCAGTAGTGGTGCCGCTCCTGGAGCCAACCCAGGTCGCGTTTGGTTTGAATCCAGCTGTTGAAGAACGTCAAGGTGTCGAAGTCGCTCTTGCGCAGGGCAAAGCCGATGGGCTCTTTGGTGAACGTCTCCTGCATGGGCAAAAAGAGCGTGTCGGCGTAGGTGACCGCTTCGAAGGCCGGGCGCGGCGCCGATCCCACCACGGCGTGCACGTTGCCGTTTCGCAGCTCCTGATAGGCCTGGGCTTCGTCTTCGAAAAGCCGCAGTTTGGCGTTGGGGAGATACTGTTTGGCGGCCATCACCGCGGTGGTGCCCAGCTTGACCGCCAGTTCGACCTCGGGCTTGTTGAAGTCGTCCAGGGAGCTGAATCCGGCCGCCTTTTCCTTGTGGGCCACGATGGACATGCCCGAAAAGTCATAGGGAATGGTGAAGTTGACTTTCAGGGCCCGTTGGGGCCGAATGCCCATGCCCCCGATGATCACGTCGAACTTGCCGGTCAGCAGGGCGGGAATGATGCCGGCCCACTTGGTGGGTACGAACTCGACCTTGACACCCATGTCTTCGGCCAGCTGCCGGGCCACATCGATTTCAAAGCCCACGAACTCGCCGGTCTTGCTCTTCATGGCCCAGGGCACGAAGGTGTCCATGCCGACCCGCAGCACTCCCCGCTTCAGGACCTGTTCCAGGGTGCTCTCCTTGGCCAGCTGCATCTGCAGTTCGCCGGCGGCGGCCACGCCTGCCAGACAGATTCCCACGGCCAGTACCAATGCGGCTATCCGTTTCGTTTTTCTCATCATGATCTCCTCTTTTGTCTTGAAGTGATTGACAGGTTCGCAGTTACAGAATCTGACCCAAAAACAGGCGCGTGCGCTCCTCGGTCGGGGCGCTGAAAAAATGCTCGGCCGTACCGACCTCGACGATTTTGCCGTTCTCCATGAAGATCACCCGGTCGCTCACCTCCCGGGCAAAGCCCATCTCGTGGGTGACGCACACCATGGTCATCCCTTCGCGCGCCAGGTCCTTCATGACGTCGAGCACTTCACCGATCATCTCCGGGTCCAGGGCGCTGGTGGCCTCGTCGAACAGCATCACCTTGGGCATCATGGCCAGGGCCCGGGCGATGGCCACGCGCTGCTGCTGACCGCCCGACAGCTGGCCGGGGAAGTTGTCGGCCTTTTCAGCGATGCCCACTTTTTCCAGCAGGTTCATGGACATGGCCGCGGCCGCTTTTTTCGATTTGCGACGCACCCGGCGCTGGGCCAAATTGACGTTGTCGATCACGGTCATGTGGGGGAAGAGGTTGAACTGCTGGAACACCATACCGACCTCTTTGCGGATCTCGAGCCGGTGTTTGCGGTTGTCGTCCAACAAGATGCCGTCGATGACGACCGAGCCGCTGTCAACCTCCTCCAGGCCGTTGAGACACCGCAAAAAAGTGGATTTGCCCGAACCGGACGGACCGATCACCACGACCACTTCTCCGCGGCGGATCTGGGTGCTGAAATCGACCAGGGCCTTGACGCCGTTGCCAAAGGTCTTGCTGATGCGTTCGACAACGATGATGACATCGTCGGCCTCATTTAGTGGCATGCCAGCGCTCCTCAATCTTTTCAGCTGACCCCATCGAAGCGGTGTTCCATGATGCTCACCACGATCGACATGGTCACGGTCACCGCCAGGTACATGGCCGCCACGGTGAACCACAGTTCGAAGGTGAGAAAGGTTTCGGCGATGACCGCCTGGGCCTGCATGGTCAGATCGTAAATGGCAATGGTGCTGACCAGGGCCGAATCCTTGACCAGCGAGATGGCCTGGCTGGTCAACGGCGGCAGTACCCGGCGAATCGCCTGGGGCAAGATGATGTACACGTAGGTGTCGAATGAACTCAGCCCCAGGCTGTGGGCCGCCTCCCACTGTCCGCGGTGAATCGAAACCATTCCGGCCCTGAAGATTTCGGAGGCGTAGGCGCCTTCAAACAGGCTCAGGGCCAGGATAGCCGACGTCATGCGACTGATGCCCAACACTGGGCCCAGGACAAAATAGATGAAAAACAGTTGGATCAGCAAAGGCGTGTTGCGGATGGCCTCCAGATAGACGCGGGCGATGCCCTGGGCCACGAAGGCATTTGAGAGGCGCAGCAGGGCCGTGGTCAGCCCGATGGCCAGGGCCAGGATCAGGCTGACTCCCGAAATGCGCAGGGTCACCATCAGCCCCTCCCACAGGGGACCGGCCTTGAGCCCGGATTCGTCGAGCGTGAAAATATAGCGCGGGACCTGGTACCACTGCCAGTTGTAGCCGAGCTTTTCGGTCCCGGTGGCGAAAAACCAGATGATCGCGGCCATCAGGATCAGGAACTGGCTGATGTCGAACAGGGCGGATCGATGGATCTGGTGCCACAACGACCTGCGCTGCGGGTGCGCTTCGGTGTCCATAGCCTGCCTGTCGGTGACCTGGTGTGGCCGTCGGCGGTGGGGCAACAGGTCATGGAATCCTATCGGATGTCGACCACTCCGTCCGACAGCGTGCATGACTCCCCGGTTCTCGCGATACGACCGAAATGGTGAAAAACCACCTCCTCATACCAGAATTGCGGGGACGGCGTCCACCTTCAAATTCGGCCGTGGGGCCCATACCGGCCTGGCACCGTACCTGTGGCGGTGGTAACTGTCATGGATAATTATCAATCTTGAACTGTTTCGATTCGAACGGGGACGCCCTTGAGCAGCGGAAACCCGCTGATCGGGTCGTTGACGTGGTCAAGCGTGGTCAGGTTGATCGGCCACTCCTCCCAGCCGTGGTAGACTTCGACGACACCGCGCAGCAGCTCCGACCGATGCACGATTTTGGCCTGGATCACCAGTGCGCCGTGCATCGACACGATGCGGACCGGATCGCCCTGGCGGATACCCAGTGCGGCGGCATCGTCGGGATGGATTTCGGCTTCCGCCCGGGGGTGCAGCTTGCGAAACTGGGCGATGTTCTGGTGCCGGGAGTGATAAAACAAGGTCTTGCGCGCGCCGGTGGTCAGCAGAAACGGGTGCTGCGCGGATCGCTCGCGAAGGTGATAGGGGGGCGCGTATTCGGGAATGGCCGCCAAACCCAGCCGTGCCAGATAGGCTGAGGCCAGCTCGACCTTGCCGGAAGGGGTCGGCAGGGGCCGAAAGCGATGCTTGCCGTAGGTGAGCGGCTTGTACGGCAAGCCCTCCGGGCGGGCCTGCAGCTGTTCGATGGTGATGCCCGACGGCTCGAGGAGGTAGCGATTGACTTGATCCTCGTTTTCCCAGGAAAAGTAGTCCTGGCCGAAGCCCAGCCGATGGGCCAGATCGTGCCAGAGCGTGTATTCGTCCATCACGCCGGGCAGGTGGGCCACCTTTTCGGTCAGGTAGACGCGCTGGTGTTTGATGTCGATGTGGATCTCCGACCGCTCTAAAAAGGAGGCCGCCGGGAGGACGTAGTCGGCCAGGCGGGCGGTCCGGGTCAAAAACAGATCGTTGACCACCAGCAGACCCAGGGCGTCCAGCGCCTGTTCGACCTTGGTGGTGTTGGGGCTGGTGACGGCCGGATTGGCGCCGGTGACGATGAGCCCGTCGAGCGGGTAGTCGCCGCGGCCGAGCATGTAGTCCATGGCGGTCATCGTGTGGCACTCCTTGCGCAGGCCATAGAGCACGGGAAAGCGGTCCGCCCCGATCGGCTTGGCGTCGTCCAGCGGCAGCTCGTCGTAGAGGGTCAATGGGCTGGTCGGCAGCTCCTCGGGCCAGCCGAGCCCGCAGTCGATATCCAGGGTGCCTGCAAGGCAGGCCAGCACCACCAGGGCCCGGATGTTGTTGACGCCGTTGTCGTGGTGTTCCAGGCCGGCCCCCATGTAAAAACTGATCTTGGGGCGGTTCGCGCCGATCAGTCGGCCGATTTGAATGACCACATCGGCGTAGATGCCGGTCTGCGCCTCGACCGCGGCGGGCGTAAAGGTTTCGGCGTATGCGGCGATCTCCTCGAAGCCCACGCAGTAGCGTTCGACGAACTGACGATCGTACCGGCCGGTCTCGATCAGATGGCGGATCAGTCCCCAGGCCAGGGCGCCGTCGGTGCCGGGTATGGGTTGGGCGAAAATGTCGGCGTAGCAGGCAATCGGATTCAAACGGGGGTCGATGACCACCAGGTTGGCCCCCTTGGACTTGGCATCGGCGAATTCGGCCATGAAGGGCGGGTGGCAGATTGGCGGGTTGGTGCCGAAAAGCAGAATCAGACTGGCCTGGTCGTAGTAGGGGAACGGGTTCCAGAAGCCGGTAACCAGGTGGTGGCCCAGAAATCGGCCGTTGTAGCAGGCCGAATCGTTGGAGAAGTAATTGGGTGATCCAAATGCGTGTGCGAAGCGGCGGACATAAGCCTCCTGCTGGAGAAACCCGACCGCTTCGCCTTTCCACACGCCCATGGACCGCGCCCCGTGACGGCTTTTGATCGCCAGCATCGCAGCGGCGATTTCGTCCAGGGCGCGCTCGCGGTCGATTTCGACGAACGAGCCGTCGGCCTGCTTTTTGAGGGGTTTGCGGATCCGCCGGGGGTGATAGAACATCTCCAGGGCCGCGCGCCCGCGCGGGCACATGCGTCCCCGGTTGACCGGATTGCCCTCGGCCGGGGAGATTCCCACCATGTGCCCGTTGCGGATGGCTACGGAGATGCTGCAGCGGTTGCCGCACATCCGGCACAAGGTTCGAACCAGGCCGTTTTCAATCCGTGCTGTGCCCATGGTCGGCATCGTCTCGGTGGCACTCATTCGAATCGTTCGGCACAGCGCGGACTTCCAGCCGCCGGCCGCCCGGTTCGTGCCGGCGCGCAGCCAGTGCGTCGATGGACTCGAAGTGCAATGCCCCCGCCATGCAAACCTGCACGCACTTTGGGTCGCCGCCGCACAAGTCGCATTTGGTGGCCCGGCGAACGGAAACGTCCAGCTGCATGTAGCCATAGGGGCAGGCCATGACGCACATGCCGCATCCGATGCACTGCTGTTTGTCGACGACAACGGCCGATGTTGCTGGATCGTGGCTCAAGGCGTCGACCGGGCACACCTGCATACACCAGGCCGGTGTGCACTGCAGGCAGGTGCCGGCGTAAATACGGCGCCGATCCATGTCCACGTTCACGAAAATGTTGGATGCGCCGCCGCTTCTCAACATCGACTGCTGAAAGCGGCAGACGTGCTCACAGCTCAAACAGGCGATGCACCGGTCCAGCTCCACAACGACCACCTTCATTGCCCACCTTCGCCCGCTGCCCGAAAAGTTGTAGCTGTATATACAGATAAGTTCTTCATACGACCGTCTTCGCGGACATGTCAACAAGAAACCGATCTCGGCCAGTCCAACGGGCAGGGCCGAACCGGCTGCTCCGTTGAAATGGGCCGGACGCGCTTGAGTGGCAGCCGGTTCGAGCTCCGTGATTGGGGTCGGGGGGTGCCATGGGCAACCCCCGGGGGCCGGATTGGCTGAAGCTGTATATACAGCCTTGGGATCAGCAGGGCAGGTACGTCCACGGCTGGCCCGGACGATCGCTTTTGGCGGCCCGCTCGAGACCGTTGACACACCCCCCGTTTTTGGCTAATTTCAAATTTTGCACTTTTCGCGGTGAACTGCCATCATTGGGAATCTATCCATGATCATCGGGCTGGACGTGGGCGGCACCCACACGGATGTGGTCCTGCTGGGACAAGCCGGGCTGGAGCGACAGGTCAAGGTGCCCACCAATCCCGCCGATCTGTTCGCAACCGTGCTAACGGGTCTCGAGCGGATCACGGCCGGCATCGATCCCGGCCGCATCAAGCGGGCGGTCCTGTCCACCACGCTGGCCACCAATCGCGTCGTGCAAAATCGCATCGCCCCGGTGGGCATGCTGGTCGCCGCCGGTCCAGGTATGGACCCCCAGCTTTTTAGCACCGGCGCCCACTACCATGTCGTCGACGGTGCCATCGATCACCGCGGCCGCGAGATCGCGCCTATCGACCCCGTCCAGGTGCGCAACGCCGCGGATGCCCTGCAAGCGGCCGGTATCCGGTACGTGGGGGTGGTCACCAAATTTTCCGTGCGCAACCCCGTTCACGAGACGGCCATCGCCGATCTGCTCGGCGAGCGTTTCGAAAAAGTGTTTTTGGGGCATCGCAGTGCCGGCGGACTCAATTTCCCACGTCGCATCGCCACGACCTTTTTAAACGCCTCGGTCTATCCGATCCACAAAACGTTCTTCGAAGCCGTGGTCAATTCACTGAACGAAAAAGGGCTCAGGGTGCCCATCCGAATTCTCAAACCCGACGGGGGCAACATGCGTTTCGAGGCCTCGATCGATCAACCGGCCCAGACCATTCTCTCCGGTCCGGCGGCCAGTGTGATGGGAGCCGTGGCCTTCGCATCCAAGCGGGAAACCTGTCTGGTGCTGGACATCGGCGGTACCACCACCGACATGGCCGTGCTGGTCGACGGCGTGCCCCTGCTCGATCCTGCGGGCATCCAGGTGGGTGACCATCAGACCCTGATCCGCGCTTTGGACACCGTCAGCATCGGCATCGGCGGTGACAGCGTCATTCGGGTCGTGGACGGCCGGATCGAGATCGGACCGGATCGTCTGGGGGTGGCCATGGCCTACGGCGGCCCGGTGCCGACCCCCACGGACGCCATCTGCCTGCTGGGTTTCATCGATGACGCCGATCCGGACAAAGCCCGCCGGGGCATCCGGAGCATTGCCGACGCGCTGGGGATCAGCGTCCCCGATGCCGCCAATCGGATTTTCGAACAGGCCTGCCGGACGATATTAGACGAGGCCGCTGCGATGGTCGCGCGCATCAACGCCAAACCGGTCTACACCGTGCACGAATTGTGGGAGGGGGAACGCCTGCAGCCCAGCCATATTCTGGTCCTGGGCGGCCCGGCACCCTGGTTCGCCAAGGGCTTGCAGCGCTTGAGCGACAACCGGGTTTCGGTTGTGCCGCGCTGGACGGTGGCCAATGCCATCGGTGCCGGCCTGGCCCGCACCACCAGCGAGGTGACCCTGTTTGCCGACACCGAGCAAAAAATCGTCCGCGCCCCGGCTGAAAACCACTCCGCCGCCATACCGGCGACCTACACCGAGCAAGACGCCGTGGCCGCGGCCCTCGAACTGCTGCGTCAAAAAGCCACTGCCCGCGGTGCCAACCCCGAGCACCTGGAACTGGAAGTCACCGACGTCATGGTGTTCAACATGGTGCGCGGGTTCTACACCGCCGGCAAAAATATCCGGGTGACGGCCCAGGTCAAGCCCGGGCTGATTCATGGTCATCAAGCCATTGTCGAGAACATTGTCCAGCGACGATCGCTGACTGTCGGAGCCTGATATGCTGCGCGCCAAAACCAGAACCGGGCTGGTCTTTTTTCCGGCCTTCGACTGGGCCATCAGCCCGACCCACCCGGAACGCGAGGAACGGCTGCTCTACACCCAGGACCAGGTCTTCGAAGAGGGCATCCTGGACGTGGAAGGCATCGTCGAATACAAACCCGACCTGGTCACTAAGAAGGATGTGCAGCGGGTGCACTTTTGCGTACCGGACCTGTGGTCCGTGATGACCGAGTCGCACTTCATCAGCGCCGGCGGAGCCAAGACCATCGGTATGGCCGTGATGGAAAAGCAGGTGCAGCGGGGTTTTGCATTGGTGCGACCGCCCGGCCACCATGCCAACCGGGTGGTCCACGGGGCCCGGGGCTTTTGCAACGTCAACATCGAAGCCATCATGGTCGAGTACATCCGCAAGGCTTACGGGGTCAACCGGGTCGCCATCGTGGACACCGACTGCCACCACGGCGACGGCACCCAGGACATTTATTGGCACGACCCCGACACGCTCTTCATCTCAATCCATCAGGACGGGCGCACCCTTTATCCCGGTTCCGGTTTTTTGAGCGAACTGGGCGGGCCCAACGCCGTGGGTACCACCATCAACATCCCCTTGCCGCCCAACACCTCCGAAGCGGGGATCCTGTATGCCATCCGGGAGGTGGTGCTGCCCATCCTGGATGACTTCAAGCCCGACCTGATCGTCAACTCCGCCGGCCAGGACAACCACTATTCGGACCCCATCACCAATATGAATTTTTCGGCCCAGGGCTATGCCGAGTTGACCACGCTCTTGAAACCCGACATCGCCGTCCTGGAAGGCGGCTATGCCATCGAAGGCGCCTTGCCCTATGTCAATGCCGGCATCATTCTGGCCATGGCCGGCATGGATTACAGCCACCTGAAAGAGCCCGACTACGATCCGGACCGGATCCGCCAGACCGCACAGGTCACGCGCTGGGTGCACCAGATCGGCGACAAGGTCTTGGAGAGCTGGCGCAGCCGCCGGCAGCTGGGCGCGGCCGCCCGCAAAGACACGCCCTTGATCACCCGCCGCCGCAGCATATACTACGACACAGACAACATTCACGAAAACCAGAACGAGACCATCCGGGTCTGCGAAAGCTGCGGTGGCGCCTGGATGATCGATTCGGCCGCCCACGGCGGCCGGCACATTCTGGCCATCCACATTCCGCGCAAGGCCTGCAAGCCCTGTCGAAGCCAGGGGGCTGCCTGGTATGCGCAGGCGGACCTGACCCGTTTCGACAAGATCTACCTTCAGGACCGCTGCCGCGATGTGATCGAAGAGAAAGCCAGCCGCCCATGAGGCCCGATAGCACGATCGGCCCTGGGCAACAGTTCTTGGCTGGGCGTTGACATGCCTTCCCCCCGAGACGCCCGCAGGCAGGCCAATTTGCAGCGACGGGCCATCATCACCGATGCCGTGCGGACCTTTTTCAAAAGGGCGGGCTACCTGGAAGTCGAGACGCCGGTGCGCATTCCGGCCCCGGCGCCGGAGGTGCACATCGACGTCCAGCCATCCGGGGACTGGTTTCTGCAGGCCTCACCGGAGCTGTGCATGAAGCGGATGCTGGCGGCCGGCTGGGAGAAGGTCTTTCAGATCTGCCGGTGTTTCCGCCGGGGCGAGCGCGGCCGGTTCCACCTGCCGGAATTGACCCTGCTGGAGTGGTACGCGGCCGGTTGGGACTACACCGACCTGATGGTCCAGTGCGAAGCCCTGATCACGGCCGTCGCCGACCGGCTGCGCCTGGGACGGCACCTGGTTTATCAGGGGTGCCCGCTCGACCTGACCGTGCCCTGGCAGCGCCTGACCGTGGCCGAGGCCTTCGACCGCTTCGGCGGCATGACGGCCCAGGAGGCCCTGGCCCGGGATTGCTTCGACGAGATCATGGGCCTTGCCATCGAACCCCGCCTCGGGGTCGGCCAACCCCTCTTTTTGACCGACTACCCGATCGCCTGTGGCGCCCTGGCACGCAGCAAGCCCGGCAAGCCCTGGATAGCCGAGCGCTTTGAGCTTTACATGGCCGGCGTCGAGTTGTGCAACGGCTTCAGCGAACTGACCGATCCACAGGAGCAGCGGGCCCGTTTCGAGGTCGACAACCGCCGGCGTGCGGCCGCGGGCAAAGCGGCCTATCCGCCGGCCGAGCCGTTTCTGCAGTCGCTTGCATCCATGCCGCCGGCGGCCGGCAACGCCCTGGGGCTCGACCGCCTGGTGATGGTGCTGGTCGATGCGGCCGCCATCGACGAGGTCGTGGCCTTTCCACCCGAGGCGCTTTGAGGGTTCCGGTTCGCTCGCTCATGTTCGCTTTTACGAATCCGTCGGAAATGCTGCTTTTTGCGAGCCCATCCATATTTAGCCTTGCAATTGTGGGGATCGCCATTAATTTTTCCCCTTGTGTGGTGGCCGGCGGGCAGGTCCACGCCCGACTGACCATATAATGTCATGTTTATGGTGATATCCCGAAAAATCGATGCTAAGTGACCTTTTCAGCCATTCAGACCAGATGCTGCGGCATGTCGTGCAACACGCATCGACCGAGACGCTGCGGGCCAAACTGGATGCCATGGCCGACAGCATGGGCGACGCGGCCTTCACGGAGCGCATGGCCCGTGAAATCGTCAAGCGCACACGCCCTCAGGCAGCCATTCCCGAAACCGCCGCGCACTATCGCTCCCTGGTGTGCGACGGGCTCGAATACTATCTTGGCCAGGTTAATCGAGCGCGCCTGCTGGAACTGGTATTGGCCCAGATCCAGATGGATCCTGACGCCGCCCCGCAAGCGCGTCTGCTGGAACTGGCCAAACGGTTTCCAACCCTTCACAAGCTGGGGCAGGTCATTGCCCGTCATCCCCATGTCGATCCGGTCGTCAAGCAGTGGCTGGTTCAGTTGGAAAACGGCCGCTACGGCACCCCGGCACAAGGCCTTGTGGACCAAATCCAGCGTCGGCTCCGGCAATCGCCCGAGCGGCCCCACGTGCGGGTGCACCCGAGCGTGTTGTCCGAGGCCAGCGTTGGTGCCGTGATTCGCTTCGACTGGCACCCCCCCCATCGGTCGGCGCCCATCCGCGGTGTCTTCAAGCTGCTCAAACCCGGGATCCGCCGGCAGGTGACCGAAGAGGTGGGCCTGCTTGAAAAAACGGCCGCTTTCATCGAGGCCAAGCGGGCCGCCTATCCCGTCGCGCGTCTCCGGTTCCTGGAGATTTTCCAGGATGTGCGTGAGATGCTGATCAGGGAAATCGATTTAAGGGCCGAGCAGCGCCACCTGGACGAGGCCGGCCGTTTTTTCGCAGGTGTGCCCGCCATTCGCGTCCCGCGCCGCCTGGCGGTCGGCGGCGCCGCCATGACGGCCATGCAATATCTCCGTGGCCCCAAGATTACCGATGCGGCCCTGAGCCCGGCCCAGCGCCGGCGCTGCGCCGGCCTGCTTTTCGAAGCGCTGGTCTGCCGTCCCCTTTTTTCGCGGCGGGAATCGGCGCTGTTTCACGGCGACCCGCATGCCGGTAACATCCTGGCCCTGGGCGACCTTGCGTGCGGATCGCCCGCCATCGGTCTTGTGGACTGGAGCCTGGCCGGCCGCCTGAAAAAAAGCGACCGGATCAAGACCGTCCAGGTGATTCAAGCCCTTGTCAGGGGTGACGGCGACGGTATCTGCGACGGCGTGCGGGATCTGGTCGATCGCCGGCTGCCCGAGTGCCCGACCCAGCGCCATCGCCTGCGCCGCCGGATCGAGACCTGGCTGCAGTCGGACGGGTGCACCCGCGCCCCGCTGGTCAAAAAGTGTTTCGGCCTCATGGCAGAACTGGCCTACGAAGGGTATGTTTTTCCGGCCGACCTGATGCTTTTTCGCAAAGCCATCTTCACCCTGGAAGGGGTCCTGTACGACCTGTGGCCCGAATTCGACATGGACGCCGCCGTCATGGGGCACTTGGCCGAGGTGCTGGCCCGGGAGCTGCCCCTGCGCATCAACAACCTGTTTTTCCCGTTGAGCGACCGTCCGGAAGGGTATCCGAGCCTGATCTCAAATTCCGCTTTGTACGCCCTGGTCACCCATCAGCACAGCCGTGCCATTCGATCGGGTACGCATGCCCTCATCGACGCGGCTGCCGACTGGGGACGGCTCTTTGGCATGCTCGACGGGCCGGCCGGCGCAGCGGCGGCTCCCAGCAGGGGCCAACCGAAGCGACCCGCCGCACCTAAAGGAGAACAACGGTCATGAACCCCATCAAATCTTTTTCACGCCGATCTTTCGCCCTGGTGCTGCTCTTCGTGGTGCTGATGGCCGGTGCGCTGGCCGCACTGGTCTATTTTGGGAAAAACGAGCTGAGCGGGGCCATCGCCTCCCTGTTGACGCCGGAGGTGACCGGCGATGTGCTCGGGGACCCGATCGGTCGGTTGCACGACACCTATGCCCTCTACCTGATGGCCGGGACGGCCGGTATTGTGCTGTTCTTGGGGCTGATCCTGTGGCTGATCCTGCGGGCCATGGCCAAAGGGGTGTTGGCCGGTGCCGGCGCCCCCGCGGCGCCAGTGGGCAAAACCGCCAAGGCCGCGCCCGACGGGCCGGACGATGGGCAAACGCTGCGCAACCAGCGTCTTTTTTTGCACCTGTTGACGGTGTTGCAGCGCGAGGGCCGCCTGGTGGATTTCTTCCAGGAAGGGCTGGACCGCTACGCGGACGACCAGATCGGTGCGGCGGTGCGCACCATTCACGACAGTTGCCGGAAAGTGCTCTCCAAGCGCCTGGCCCTGGAGCCGGTCGTCAGCGCCGACGAGGGCGAGACCATCACCGTGGAGACCGGATTCGACCCTGACGCGATCAAGCTGACCGGACGAGTCACAGGTGAGCCGCCCTTTAGCGGGGTCATCCGTCACAAGGGCTGGCGGGTCCTCAAGATGAACCTACCCGACCTGACCGCGGTCAACGATCCCTCGATCGTCGCCCCGGCCGAGGTCGAGATCGAGTGAGGCCGGCCCCTCCGCCGACCGCCGGTTTGTTGTGTTTGCGGGCGGGTCCGCAGGCATGCGACCCACCGTGTGATCAACCAAAATGGAAACCGAACATATGACTACCCCAACTTACATCATCGGCATCGACCTGGGGACGACCAATACCGTGGTGGCCTATACCCAGACGGATGACACCCCCGGCCATGGCGCCGCGATCAACATTTTTGAAATTCCACAGCTGGTCGATGCCGGTGTGGTAGAGACGCGTGACATGCTGCCCTCGTTTTTGCTGGTATCGGGCAAACACGATGCCTCCGAAGCCGCCATGGCGCTGCCCTGGCAGGATGCCGGCACACTTGCGGTGGGCGAGTTCGCGCGCAACCGCGGGGCCGAGCTGCCCGACCGCCTGATCGCTTCGACCAAGTCGTGGCTCTGCCACACCCTGGTGGACCGTTCCCAGCCGATCCTGCCCTGGAACAGCGACACCGATGCCCAGCAAAAATACTCGCCCGTGGAGGCATCGGCCGCCATTTTGGCCCATGTTCGCGACGCCTGGAACCACACCATGGCCGCTGTTGACCAGGCCCTGCGGATCGAGCACCAGGAAATCCTGTTGACCGTGCCGGCGTCATTCGATGCCGTGGCCCGCGAGCTGACCGTGCAGGCGGCCGAGGCGGCCGGACTGGCGCGGGTCACCTTGCTGGAGGAACCCCAGGCCGCATTTTACGCCTGGATCGCATCCCAGGGGGACCGCTGGCGGGATCAGGTCGCCAAAGGCGATCTGGTTCTGGTTTGCGACGTGGGTGGCGGCACCACGGATTTCAGCCTGATCCAGATCACCGAAGAGGATGGCCAGCTGGTGTTGGAACGGATCGCCGTGGGCGATCATCTGCTGGTGGGCGGCGACAACATGGACCTGGCCCTGGCCTATTCCCTGGCCCGGCAGCTTTCCAAAAACGGTCACCACCTGGATTCCTGGCAGATGCGCGGCCTTTGGCACAGCTGCCGCCAGGCCAAGGAGCAGCTGTTAGCCCATACGGAGGCCGCGGAATATCCGGTCACCGTATTGGGGCGCGGCAGCAGCCTGATCGGCGGCGCCTTGAAAGCCGATCTGTCGCGCACCGTGGTCGACAGCGTTCTGGTGGACGGCTTCTTCCCCCGGTGCGATGCCGCGGCAATCCCCGCCTCCGGCAATCGCGTGGGAATCCAGGAGATCGGCCTGGCCTATGAATCGGACCCGGCCGTGACCCACCACCTGGCCCGATTCCTGCGCCAGAACGACGGCCGGATGCCAACGGCCGTGCTCTTCAACGGCGGTGTCATGAAGGCCGGACACATCCGCCGCCGCATCACTGACCTGCTCGCGTCATGGCATCCCCCGGGCCAGGCCGGCCCGGTGCGGGAAATCACCGCCACCAACTTCGATCTGTCCGTCGCCAAAGGGGCCGCCTATTACGGACTGGCCCGGCAAGGCCGGGGGGTGCGTATACGCTACGGGCTGAACAAATCCTACTATGTCGGCATCGCGGCCTCCATGCCGGCCGTACCCGGCCTCCCGGCCCCTACCAAAGCCCTGTGCATCGCCCCGTTCGGTATGGAAGAGGGCAGCCAGGCCCATCTCGACCAACGTGAGTTCGCCCTGGTGGTGGGTGAGCCGGCCAAATTCGATTTTCTGGGATCCATGCGCCACGACGATCGCATCGGCGACGTGATCGAAGACTGGCAGGGCGAGGTGCAGGCCATCGCCGAGATCGAAACCACGCTGGATGGCGAAAAGGGCAGCGTCATCCCGGTTACTTTAGAGGTCGCGGTCACCGAGGTGGGTACCCTGGCCCTGTGGTGCGTGTCCAAGGCCGACGGACGCCGGTGGAAGCTGGAGTTCAACATCAGGGAGCAAGAGTCCGTTGGAAGTGCATGACCATCGCTACATCGTGGGCATCGACCTGGGCACGACCAATTCGGCCGTGGCCTATGTCGATCTGCAGGCCGACGCCGACCGTCGCCGACCCGAGCAGTTCGCCATTCCCCAGCTGACCGGCCCGGGCGAAATCGCCGCCCTTTCCGTGCTGCCTTCATTTTTGTACATTCCCGGCGACTACGATATCTCCAAAGCGGCCTTGAGCATGCCCTGGCAAGGTCCGGCCGACCATTTTGCCGGTGTCTTCGCCCGCGACCACGGCGCCAAGGTTCCCGCCCGCCTGGTGGCGTCGGCCAAGAGCTGGATGTGTCACGCCAATGCCGACCGCCGCGCCAAGATCCTGCCCTGGGGTGCCGATGAAGAGGTCGCCAAAGTCTCGCCGGTCCAGGCCGCGGCCGCTTATCTCGGACACATCCGCAACGCCTGGAACCGGGCCCACCCCGATGAGGACGCAATCCTCGAGCGCCAATTCGTCGTTTTGACCGTGCCGGCTTCCTTTGACGAAGTGGCCCGGGAGCTGACCGTGGAAGCGGCGGCGTCGGCCGGGTTGGCCGATGTCATTTTGCTGGAAGAGCCTCTGGCCGCCTTCTACAGCTGGCTGATGGCCCACGAAACCGATTGGGACCGGTTCGTCCAGCCTGGGGAATTGATTCTGGTGTGCGACGTCGGCGGCGGCACTACCGACTTTACCTTGATCGCCTTAAAAGGTGCCGATGGTCGCCTGGGATTTGAACGGCTGGCGGTCGGTGACCACCTGATTCTGGGTGGCGACAACATCGATCTGGCCCTGGCCCGGCGTATCGAGCGCCAGTTCTCCAAAAGCCGCATTTCTCTGAAAGGAGATCGCTGGAAGACATTGTGCCACCAGAGCCGCCAGGCCAAGGAGCGCATCCTGAACGGCGATGCCGACCGAGAAACCCTCACCATTTTAGGCGGCGGCGGCAGCCTGATCGGTGACACCCTGTCTGCCACCCTGACGCGCCGGGATGTGGAAGAGACTATCCTGGAGGGCTTTTTCCCCATCCTGGCGGCCGACGACGGCCGGGCCGACCGCCAGCGCCGGGGCATCACGGAATTCGGACTGCCCTACGCCCAGGAGCCGGCCATCACCCGGCATCTGGGCTGGTTTCTGGAACAGCACGGCGCCCATGTGGCCGCCCACCTGAACAAGCAGCGGCCGGTGCCGGACCTGATTCTGTTCAACGGGGGATCGTTGAAGCCAGGCCTCATTCAGGAGCGGATTCGCCAAGCCGTCGGTCGCTGGTTCGGCCACAGTGCCGATGAGGTTCCGCGCATCCTGGCCAACCCGGACCCGGATCTGGCCGTCTCTACGGGAGCGGCTTACTACGGCCTGGTTAAAATTGGGCGCGGTGTGCGCGTGGGAAGCGGCAGCCCCCGCGCCTATTACCTGGAAGTGGCGGCCCGGTCGGCCGCCGGGCAGCGTCAGGCGCTCTGCCTGGTGGAGCGCGGCCTGGAAGAGGGATCGCAAATCGAGCTGCATGACCACCGCTTCGAGGTGCGTGCCAATCAGCCGGTGACATTCAACATATACAGTTCCAGCTATCGCAGCGGCGACCGCCCGGGGGATCTGATCGTGGTGGACGACACCCTGACGCCCCTGGCGCCCATCCAGACCATCGTCCAGTATGGCAAGAAAGGCGCCAAGGCCCGCATTCCGATTCAGATGGTCGCCGGCTACACCGAAGTGGGTACCCTCGCCTTGGCCTGCCGCAGCCTGGTCAGTGACCACTTGTGGAAACTGCAGTTTCAGCTGCGAAGCACCGCATCTACGGCGGAAGTGGCCGACCGGGAAGTCTTCGACAGCGACCTGGTCGACCAGGCCCGAGCCATGATACGCCGGGTCTTCGATGATCGGGGTGCCGGCCGGCGGCTGGAGCAGGTCGCCAACCAGGTCGCCGGCCTGGTCGACCGGCCCCGCCAGCAGTGGCCCCTGACGTTCATCCGCGCCATGGCCGACGAGTTGCTCGACCTACAGGAGGTGCGCGGGTACACGGCCTTGCACGAGAGCCGCTGGCTCAATTTCTTGGGCTATTGTCTGCGCCCGGGCCTGGCCGACGGGGCCGACCCGCTGCGCATGAAAGCCCTCTGGCGGCTCTACGGTCGTGGACCGCTGCATCCCAACCAGGCCCAAGTGTGCAGCGAATGGTGGATCCTGTGGCGGCGCGTGGCGGCCGGACTGACCCCCGGACAGCAGCGCCAGTTCATCCAGGATCTGGCCCCGCTGCTCATGCCCAAAAAAAGCCCGCCGCGCAAGGTATCGCCCCAGGAGCGTCTGGAGATGTGGATGGCGGCGGCCAACATGGAGCACCTGCAGGCCAAGGAAAAAATCCGCTGGGGACGGGCACTGCTTGCCGAACTGACACCCAAGAAGAGCAAACCCCAGCACTTCTGGTCCCTGTCGCGCATCGGGGCGCGGGAGTTGTTGTACGGATCGGTGGATCGCGTTGTCCCGCCCGGCGAGGTCGCCGGCTGGGTCGACCGTCTGCTGTCGACCAACTGGCGCGATCCCAGGCCGCTGGCCGCCGCACTGGCCCAGATGTGTCGCCGGACCGGCGACCGAACCCGCGACCTGGATCGGTCGACTCGCAATCCGGTCCTTGCCTGGATGAGCGCAAAAGACGGCCAGGTAGCTATCATGGCCAGGCACGTTGACATGGTGCGCGAGGTGGTTCCGCTGGCCCAGCAGGATGAGGGCCTGATTTTCGGCGAGGATCTGCCGTCCGGTATTGTGATGCATGCCTGAGCATCGTCACTTGTGGATGCCCAGGCGCTTCATGCGCAATTAGAAGGCGGGCGGCTTCGGCGACGGTCATTTTGCCACGTTCCATGACCCATCCGACGATCTTTTTCTCCTTGGCGTTAATCGAGGCGTCCTTGATGACATCGATCCGCGCAGGTCCGCCATACGATTCGATGCAGACATAACGATCCTCCTGCCGCAGACGAGTCGATTCAACCATGGGAACCTAATTACCCATCGTGGGCGATCGATAGGAAAAAAAATGTCCACTGAATCGCCGCGCGCAACCAACTTTCGGCTATGTCTCCGAAGATAAAGGAGATTTTGATTTATTTGTTCCGGCCCGTATTTTGCTTAAGGTTTGCTTTTGTTGGTTTTCTGCCGCATGTGACCTATGGTATCTGCATATGTTTTACGGACGACTTTTCGACGGACACGACCGGGTTATACACGTTGTCGCACTTGTGGACCAAAGGCGGCACCGGTCGGCTGGTCTGCGACGCTGTGGGGCAACGGGCGCAATTGCTGAGCGGCGACAACATATCGACCGCCGTTTTGTATGAAGATATGTTCGCAACACCCTTGCATCCCAACGGTTTTGGATACCAGGCCATGGCCGACCTTTGGTTTGAGAACTTAACCCGATAGGTGAAATCGATGAAAATTAGAATATGGGCGGTCGTTTTGTGCTGCCTTATGCTGACGGCCGGCGCGCCCCTTGCCCAGGAAAAAGCGCCGCACGATGCGGCCGATGTGGCGGACGGAACCGCAATTCTCATCTCCTATTTCGAGGCCCTGAAAAGTGGTGATGTGGCGGCCTTGAAAGATCTATTGTCGGCAGATGCCTATGCGGAATACAAGGCGTTGATCGAGTCCAACGCCGAATATCCCGCTTTTCTTCGAAACTACTACCGTGGTCTCGACTACCGGATCGATACGGTTGAGCCAGCGGGCCGGGAGCTTTCCGCCCGGGTAGCCATCAAATTCCCCGATGCCGAACCGATCGATTCAACCTTTATCCTCCGGCGCGAAAAGGATGCCGCCGCCGAAAATGCCGTGCCGGCCACCTGGCGAATCGCCGAACAAGATCCGCAGTGAACCCCACTTGCAGATGAACCGAACAGCGGGACGGGGACGCCCCTATCGGCGGCGTGCTGTCGGCGACGCCCATTCCAGGCGATCGGAGGGGGCTGCGGCGGCATTCAGCCGGGCCTGAAACATCGATGCGGACCACCGTGGCCTCGTTCTTACCGTCATCGTGCCGAGTACACGTTTTTGGCAAATTGTTGAAACCTAATGAAACCCATTGCGGAAAAGTCGGCAGGGACCGCAAAAAATGATGTATGATTGCGCGGCGATCAAAAAAAAGCAGACCCACGTGAGTCTGCTTTTAGCACTTTCGGTTTGACCGGACAAACGGGTGAGAAGGGACTACAGCTTTCGCAAAGAGATCCCCGCTTTGGTTTTACGTACGGCGAATTTATCGCTTTGCACAAACCCCATTTCATCGATTATCGCCTTTGAAATGACAACACTGCCACGTTTGCTTACCACTACTTCCCTGGCCGAATTCGATTTCACTTTGGCGCGTCCCGTTTTGATTTCCGCTGCTTTACCCGCTTTCATGAGCGCATCGACATAGTGCATCTTAACTTGCGCCGCCGTGCTGAATTTAAACTCTTTCATAATTTCACTTTGATGTGTGCCCGCTTCGACCATCTTGATCAACTTTGCACCGTCAACTTTTTTCTTGGCTGGCATCCGTGTCTCCTTTTTATGGTTGTGTTATCGATATATAATTTAAAAAATAATCTATTATTATCGCCATTAAAATATAAAAATCAAGTCATATTAAGAAAATACAAAACCGATCAAATGTTTTTATAAAAAAAACGATAAACATGAATCGCTGTTTGCTTTTAAAAAAACCGTCAAATCTGGTATTGTCAGATCAACTTCTTTACAAGTGAATCGCTCAGTTCGGCTTCAATCAACGGGAGGTGATGATGTCCAACCAAACCTTCAACCGCATGGGAGACTATCTGCTCAACGCCGTTGCGGATGTGCCGGACATTCGGGATCTGTACTTCGAACCCTCGCTGATGCCGCTGGCGCAAAAAATCAATCCACCGTCCGAGCTGGTGATCCGCGACCAGGGGCAGGAGGGGGCCTGCACCGGCTTCGGCCTGGCGGCGGTAATCAATCTCATAAAGGGCGCGCGCGATGCCGACAGTGGCGCTTCTCCGCGGATGCTTTACGAGATGGCCCGGCGCTTCGATGAGTGGCAGGGGGAGGACTATTCGGGTTCCAGCTGCCGGGGCGCCATCCGCGGTTGGTACCACAATGGGGTCTGCTTGGAAGCGGATTGGCCATATTCGCCGTCAACGGCGGGACGCCTGACACCTGACCGCGCCGCCAAGGCACGGGAGACCACCATCGGTGCCTACTACCGACTGCGGCCCAGTATCGTGGACTATCATTGCGCACTCAATGAAGCCAAGGTCGTCTATGTCTCCGCCCAGGTGCACGAAGGATGGCAGCGCCCGCTTGATGGAAAGATCGAAATTGGCGGTTCGCTCATGGGCGGCCACGCCTTTGCCCTGGTGGGCTACGACGCCTCCGGGTTCTGGGTGCAGAACTCCTGGGGGACCGACTGGGGCCGCAATGGGTTGGCACTGTGGTCGTATGCGGACTGGCAGCGTCACGTTCAGGACGCCTGGGTGGTCGCCATGGCCTATCCGACCCCGACCATCTTCCCCGGCGTGGCCAGGGTCGGCATCACGCCAAAAAAAGAGGAGTGGTTCGGCAATGATCCAAGCCGGTCACAGATCGTCGGCCACTTCGTCCACTTGGACGACGGCCGTTTTCACACCACCGGGAAGTACTCGTCCAAGCTGGAAGATGTGCTGGAAACGTCACGGCACCTGAAAAGGATCGACCGCTACGAGCACATCCTGCTCTACGCCCATGGTGGACTGAGCAGCACCGGTGAAACCGCGCGGCGCATCGCCGCCATGAAGGAGACCTTCCGGGATAATGGCATCTACCCATACCACCTGATGTACGACACGGGTTTGATGGAAGAGATAAAGGATGTGGTCCTGCGCCGCAAAGCCGAAGCGGTGGATCGTGCCGAAGGGTTTTCGGACTTGTCCGACCGACTGATCGAAAAGGCAGCGCGCGTTCCCGGCCGGGCCCTGTGGCGTGAGATGAAAGCCGGCGCCAAAAAGCCGTTCGACCCCCGAGGTGACGGCCGTAAAGTGGTCAAGGTGCTCATCGACACCTTCAAGGGGGCTGCTCGCCGGCGCAAGCTGCACCTGGTCGGGCACAGCGCCGGCGCCATCCTGATGGCCTGGCTGCTCAAGGAGTTGCATCGCGCCCGGGCGCCGTTTAGGGTGGCGTCGTGTTCCCTGATGGCACCCGCGGCCACGACCGCTCTGTTCCGGTCCATCTACGCGCCACTTCGCAACAAGACCGGATTCGGGATCGACGATTTGGCCGTCTATAATCTGGACCCGGCTCTGGAGGCGGCCGACAACGTGGCCATTATTTACCGTAAATCACTGCTCTATCTGGTGTCGAACGCTTTCGAAGAGGAGCGCGGCACGCCCATTTTGGGAATGATGGCGCATGCCGCCGGTGAAGGTGCCCTGCCGGCCGAATTGGTTTTTGTCAGTCACGGGCCGCCACAGCAAGGCGCTTTGGCATTCACGGCGAGCACCACCCACGGCGGCTTCGACAACGATCCGGTCACCATGAACCATGTTCTGGGCCGTGTTCTGGGAGGCCTGCCCAAGCAGCCTTTCACCCAGGCCTCATTGACATACTGAGTCCAGTGACGCTGCGGCAAAGATCCGCCGGAACCTGTCGGGCGGGCTCACCTCAGGTATTCGTGTACGACCAGGTACCCGGTCGCCCCCGCATAGCCGGCGACGGTCCCCAGGGCCATGCTGAACTCGGGATAAGCGGCCGGGACGATGTTTTGGGTCGGCTAAATCAATTGTCAGCCCTGCGCTTTTGTGCTAACCGCATGAACAATTCGCAGGAGTTAAAGGACGCTGTCTTGAAGAAAACCGGTTTTGCTTTCGCGGTGCCAACTCGATGCCTTTTGCCGGCCATAACCCACATCGTTCCGGCCGCAGGCACTATCAATGGCCTCCACCAACTTTAAACTCGGCAGTCCGGCCGGCCTGGCGGCCCTTATCGGATGCCTCGCACTGGTGACGGCGATCAGCGTGTGGGGGGTGGATCGCCGGATCGCGGCGACCGTCAGGCAAGAGACGGCTCTGTTTCATGACGCCATCAACGCCATTGCGCTGGCCAGCGACAGGGAGTACGAGGCCGCCGTTGAACTGTTGCGCCCGCTGGTGCCGGCGTTTCAGGAGCAAGGGATTCCAGTACAAAAGCTGACGGCCGTGATCGACGCCTATTTGCTGTCGATCGTCAATGCAGCCGAGCCGCTTGAGTACGCGCGTGATTTCAAGGATCTGCTGCCGACCCTGGAGACCAAAATGCCGCGCTACGGATGGCGCATGCATCAGGCCGGATGGTTTTTTTTCCGAACGGGCGATCTGAGGGCTGCACGACACTATTTTGAAAAAGCGATCGCCGATTTCGACGGGCTCGGAGATTTCCGCGAGTCCGCCGATACCTATTGGGCAGCGGCCCTGATCAACATCGCCCAGGGACAAAAGGATTTGGCCGTCGCCAACCTGGAAATCGCTGAATCGCGCAACTACCGCCGCTACAACAAAGCTATTTTCATTGCCGATCGAAGTGCCTACCGACACGACCCCTGGTTTATCCGGCTGGGGATGCAGTATGCTGATTTTTGGCCGACCATCGAGGCGATAATCCAAGCGTTCGAACCCAGTAAAGCACCGCAACCGCGTTCAGGCCCCGGCCAATATACAGGGCCTCACCCCTAAATGGACGATATTTTTCACTGCCGCGAAAATAATGAAAAGGCCCCCTGACAATTGGGGGCCTTTTTACTTGATCGGTTAAAAGTGGCTGTTATAACCCTGCCGTAAGCGCATACGGCAGGGTGCAGATGGTGTCGATGGGAAGAACGCCACCTGCGTTTGACCGCGGCCGCAAGAAGCGGGTCTGCCAGCGGAGCGGAAACATATGGCTATCTCTGACCGATGGACAACAGGCCGATGAATCCCATGCCCAGCAGTAAAATCGTTACAGGATCGAACATTGGTGGTTTCCTTTACGGCGATTGTTTTTGGTTAGGATGCAAAATAAGCCAGGACTGTTCAAAGTCAATGAGCGGTATGTTAGCATTCGGTTAAAAGGTTAGTAACCATCTTGATCGGCGTTCGTTATGGTATCGATACCGACAGCTGTAACGCTTCCGGTGACAACCCGGAGCAGCAGGTTATCCATCAAGAGGTGTTCAACCGTATGCTTTCCGCGATCACCCGGTTGACATCCAAAGATCGTGAATTGATAACCCTGGTGGCCACTGCGGACCTGACCTACCGCGAGATCGGCCAGGTGCTGAGGATCAGCGAAGCCAACGTCAAGGTGAGGGTTCATCGTGCCCGCACGAAACTCAGGGAAATCGCTATACCCACCAGGAAATGCAGGAGCTGCGCCATCAAATGGCCAAACCCTCCTATCCGATGTCCCGGCAGCAGGCTGCGCGCCAGCATGCCAAGGCGATCGGTAAAGGTGGACGTGGCGGCTCGGGCAGCAACCATGGCGGGCCCGGCAGCCTTGGTTCAGGTGGTTCAGGTGGTTTAGGCGGATCGGGCGGATCGGGCGGATCGGGCGGATCGGGCGGATCGGGCAGCGGTGGTGCTGGCGGCGGGGTCAAGTAGCGCCAGCCATTTTTTCTGGTCTGGACCCATCGACCCGGGATTGACAACGCCGTGTCCCGGTGGCTGCGGTGCTAACCGGTAGGTGATCATCATAATATTAAATAGGGAGAGATCTTATGAAAAAACGCGTTGGGATTATTGCCGTTATCATGCTGGTGATGGCTTCATTGGCTTTTGCGGGCGGCGATAAAAACCGCGGTAGCAAGGGCCAGGGGGAGACCGGCGGCCGGGGTAAGGGTAAGGTTGAACAGCATCGGGGAGGCATCACTCAGATCCCCATCAACCGCAGCACCATCTGAATCGGGTAGAAGATAAAGCGGTCCAGGACGTTGAAGTAGATCAAGGCCAGAACGATCATGAATCCGTAGGGCTCAATTCGGCTGTAGGCCCGGGCCGCTTTGGGTGGCAGCAGGCCGACCATCACCCGGCCGCCGTCCAACGGCGGGATGGGGATCAGATTGAAAAAGGCCAGAAATACATTGAGCTGGACGGCGATGATCAGAAACAGCAGGAGCCCCTGGATGATGATGCCGGCCATCAGCAGCGCTTTGAGCAAGATTGCCAGAATGGCAGCCAGCGAGAGGTTGATCAATGGTCCCGCCAGGGCCGACCACATCATGCCGCGCCGGGCATCCTTGAAGTTGCGGGGATCGATGGGCACCGGCTTGGCCCAACCGAAAACGACGGGTGACCGCATCAGGATCAGCATGGCCGGCACCAGGATCGTGCCGAAGGGGTCGATGTGCGCCTTGGGATTCAGGGTCAAACGGCCCTGGGCCTCGGCCGTGCGGTCTCCCAGCTGCCGGGCGACCCATCCATGGGCGAACTCGTGAAAGGTCAGCGCCATGAACAGGGCCAGTACTTTGAGCAGGATCAGTCCGATATCCATGTCCGCGTTCCTTTAAAGCGTGATCGTAGAACCCACAGATGCCATCAAACCGGGTGCGGCCGCTTGTTTCACCGGTGCGGTGGCACCAGGGGCTTCGCTTATGGTTACAATCCCAGATCCTGGTTGATCAGGATGATGCTGATGCGTCCGGCGGGAAAGGATTTCTCGATAATGCACCAGGTGTTGCAGATCCGGTCCGGACTGCTGCAGTCCCGGCACGCCGCCGTTTTCATGCAGGGCGTCTTCAACCCGGGGTGGCGGATGGCGTTGGCCGGCGCCGCGACCTGCTTGACGCGGGCGATGGCCTCATCCAGGGTCGGCACGATTTTGTTGCGGCCGATGAACAGCACCACGCGTTTGGGACCGAAGGTCAGCCCGGCCACCCGGTTGCCGACCATGTCCAGGTTGACCAGCACCCCGGTTTCGGTCACGGCATTGCTACCGGTGAAAAAAAGGTCGCACAAAAGCGCCTGGCGGCGGCGTTCCAGGCGTTCGGCCGATGTCGCCCGGGGGTCGAAGGTGTCGATCAGTCGGATGTTGCCGGGAGCGGTCCTGATCGCATCCAGCACGCCGGTGGCCGCCAGGGTCATGGAGTCGCCCCACGAAGCCGTCTTGGCGCCCAGATCCGGAAGAATCCGATCCAGAAAAAGCGCTCCGGCGGCGCGGGTATCGGTGGCGACGAAGACGTCGAACCGGTTTTGTTCAAGCGCCTTTTTGCATCGCTCCAGTTTGAGTTGCCAGAACGTGTCGATGGGGTCGATCATGTTTTCGACAATACGTTAAGATGGTGCGGGTTAGGCCGGCTTGATGAACTCCCGTAAAACCGTGGTGGCATAGGCCCCGGACGGCAGCGTGAAGGTGAAGCGCAGCCCCTCGTCCACAGCGGTGATATCCAGATCCGTGGGCCTTAAAACGGCTTCGCGCCGCGCGCCCGGCGACCGCAGCCGCCGGAAATCCTCGGCTGACAGGCCGAACTGGTCCAACAGCGCGGCTTCCCTTGCCCCGGCCGCGTCTGTGGCTGTTTTCATTTTGTAGCCGTACATGGGACCGGTGTAGACAATTTGTCCAGCCTTAAAGCGCGCCGATTCGGTGGTGTCGTCGTCAACCCTGAACATGCCACCCGTGTCGGTCTTTTTGGCGATGTCGCCGGCCAAAAGCCTGCCGAAAAGACCCTCCCGGATGCGGCGGTCCAGCCAGATGTTGTAAAGGGCCGATTGGACCACCGAGACCATGAAGGCGTCCTTGCGCACCTGGCCCCTTTTTCGGAACAGGTCGAATCCACGCTGGACATTGCGCATGGCCACCCCGAAGCGCTGGGGGCCATAGAAATTGGGTATGCCGGTCTGTCTCAGGCGGTCGGCAATGGCCAGGGCCCGGGGCAGCGCCTCGGCGTGGATGCCGCTGACGATGATGTCGAAGCGGTTTGCGGCCACATGGCCGGTCTTGATCTTGTTGCCGTGGCGGTTGATTGCCAGGATTTCGAAAGGAAGTCCGTCGAGTGCGTTTTCGATCTCGATCAGCGGCCGACTGAGGCCGCAGCGCAGGGAGACGGTCTGCACCACCACGGCCGTCTTGTCCTTGCGGCCGCCCCAACCCACGTCCGATGCCCCCAGGTTTAGGCGCCGCTGCAGGATTCGGGCGGCGTCGGTGGTGTTGATTCCGGTGCGCCGAAAGGTGACATAGACGTGCTCGCCCTGGCCGCAGGCCGCGTAGGGCAGAACTTCTTCGACGACGAAGTGTTCGGGCGCGGCCTTGATGGTGCCGCCGATGCCGGGCAGCGGGTCGCTGATCAGGGGCAGAGCGGCCATTATGGACACGGCCGCCTCGGCACGGTCAACGGCTTCAATTGGATTCGATTCCGTGGCCATTGGTTCTCACTCGCGCGTGGTTAACTTTAAAAAAACCAGCCCTGGCCGGTTTTCCGGACGCCATCGACCCGCCCCAAGGGCCTTGCCCCTTCAGCCTGAAGCCCTTTTTACAGCAGGCTGATCGCCAGATCCGACAGCTCGCTGCGTTCTCCTTTTTCCAGATTGATGTGGGTGTAGAGGTGCTGGCCCTTCATTTTTTCGATCAGGTAGCTCAACCCGTTGCTGCGGCTGTCCAGATAGGGGTGATCGATCTGGTAGATGTCGCCGGTGAAGACGATCTTGGTCCCCTCTCCGGCCCGGGTGATGATGGTTTTGACCTCGTGGGGGGTTAGATTCTGGGCTTCGTCCACGATGAAAAAGACCTTCACGATGCTTCTGCCGCGGATGTAGGACAACGGGGTAATGACGATCTTCTCCTCATCCAGCAGCTCCTTGATCCGGCGGCCCTGGCCGTTGCCGTTTTTACCGTTGTGGCCGCCGTCGATAACGGACAGGTTGTCGTAAAGGGGCTGCATATACGGGTCCAGCTTGGATTGGATGTCTCCGGGCAGAAAGCCGATGTCCTTGTTGCTGAGCGGCACGGAGGGCCTGGAAATAAAAATTTGGCGGTAGCAGCGGCGCATTTCCAGTGCCGCGGCAAGGGCCAGCAGGGTTTTGCCGGTTCCGGCCTTGCCGGTGATGGTCACCAGGGGCACATCCGGGTTGCATAGGGCGTCCAGGGCGAAGCACTGTTCGGCGTTGCGGGGGCGGATGCCGTAGCAGGCCCGGGCCTCGACACGGCGGATCGCGCCGGTCTGGGCCACGAAAACGCCCAGGGCGGATTTGCTGCCGTTTTTCATGATCAGGTATTCATTGGACAAGATGGGCAGGGCCACATCCAGCCCGGCGGCATCCATTTCAAAAGGTTTGGCGTACATCTGGTCGATGACGCCGGCCGGCAGGTTTTCTATGACCCGGCTGCCCTTGTAGATGTCCGCTGGGGCCTGAACCCGGTCGGTGTTGTAATCCTGGGCCATCAGGCCGATGGATTTGGCTTTCATGCGCAGGTTGACGTCCTTGGTGACCAGGATGACGCGCTCGAAGGCCTGCTCGCAGGCAATGTGATAGGCTGAATTGAGGATGTGGTGGTCCGGCTTGTCCGGTGCAAAATTGACCTTGAGGGTGTCGTGGAACTCACGATCCAGGAAAACGGTGATCTTGCCTTTTCCGGGCCCGATGGGCACCCCGCCGTTGAAAATCCGATCACCGGTCAATTCGTCCAGGGCCCGTGCGAACTCGCGTGCGTTGCAGTTTAAAATCTCCTTACCCTTTTTAAAGCGGTCCAACTCTTCGATGACGGCGATGGGAATCACAATGTCGTGTTCGTCGAACTGATTGATGCAGGAACTGTCATGCAGGATAATGTTCGTGTCCAGTACAAAAATCTTGCGTTCATCTGTGGAAAGCGAAATCATCGCACCTCCTGAAGATCATGGGTGGTTATCCGGTCGGTCATCGCTTCGAATGGCCGTGCATCCAGCATCGGGGGTGGGTGGACCCAGACGATTCGGACCGTTGCACATCGCTGCGGAAAAGGTGCCGCAAAGGGCAAAGAGACGTCGGCGGTTAAAAAAGGCAGGTGCATTCGACCCAATTGGCCTGTTTCGGGGCAGGCGCTAGGTTGGCTTCCAAAATCATCGACACCCGCAACATATAGCACAAGCACAGGGCGCAGGCAACGATATGTTCCAATTTCCGCTTGTGCGGCGGCTGTACCTGCCAGCGCGCCGGCCGGTGTAACGGGCCTTGAAGCTGCTGCGCCTTTGGGATATAAGCTGATGGTGGCGGCTGCGATTTGGGTCTGACGGACGACAGCGGTCGATTTTGTCCGGGAACCGGGCGCAACCATGATTGACCTTATGCCAACCCATTATTAGCCTTGTGTGAGGGGGAGACAGAAAGATGATCATTGCATTTCCTATAGTCGAAAACAACGGTCTAAAGAGCGATGTCCACGGCCATTTCGGGTCCGCGCCCTATTTTGTCTTCCTGGATCTGGACACGGACCAGGTCGAGGTCTTTGAAAATCCGGACCAGGATCATCAGCACGGCGCCTGCAACCCCATGACGGCCCTGGGCGGGCGCAAGGTGGACGGCGTCGTGGTGGGCGGCATCGGCGGCGGTGCCCTCAAAAAGCTGAGCAACAGCGGGATTGCCGTTTATCGGGCCGTTGAAGGCACGGTTGCCGAAAATGCCCGCTTGATCAAAGCCGGCAGTCTGCCGCTGTTCGACCCGGGCCAGGTGTGCGGCCGCCACAGCGGTGTCCAGATCGGTGACTGCGTGCACTGAACCCATCGGAGGGGCGTATGCCACTTTTTGACTATTTGTGCACGGCCTGCGGCCATGTGGCCGAGATGCTGGTTTTTTCCGAAAAGACGACCGTGTTTTGCGAAAAATGCGGCTGCGGCGATCTAAAAAAGCTCATGTCGGCCCATTCATCCTTGTCCGGCGCGCCGACATCAGCCATGCCTGGTCCCAATGATACGGCCTGCTGTGGATCCTCACCGGGTCAGGCCGGGTGTGCCGGGCCGGGCAGTTGCTGCGGCAAAGCGTGAAGAAAAAACGATTGCCCGGCGGCCGCGTGACGCCTCAGCTGTCCGGCAAACGGCTGCGCTGTCGGGCCCAGGCCTGTTCTTTTTCCCGGTCGCCCATCAACCGGCAGCAGCGGATGAGCCTGTCCAGGGCCTGGGGGTGATCCGGGAAGCGCTCCAGGACCCGGCATGCCTGCGGCCGGTGATTCATCTGCATCAGGCTGTCGGCCAGGGTGACATGCAGGTCGACGCTGTCGGCGTGATGATCGATCCCGCGCTCCAGGATCGCCACCGAGGCTGCCAGGCGCCGCTGACGCTGGTACACCAACCCCAGCCCCCAGAAGGCGCGGTGGTCCGGGTGGTAGGTCAGCGCGCGCTCGAACAGGTGGATCGCGGTGGCCAGGGTGTCTGGAACCAGGGCGTTGGCGGCGTAGTCGCCGTGGCTGAAGGTCAGCGCCAGGCGGGAGAGAAAGTCGGCGTGCAGCGCGTCGAACGCGGGGTCGTCCACCAATTCCAGTTGGCGTACAAAATCGGGCAGGAGACGGAAAAAGCCCTCCCTGAGCCGCTTTCCGAACGCCAGCACGCGTCGCCTGCTCAGCCGCGCATCGGTCTCGAGGTAGAGAATATCCTCCATGCGCTCTATCCAGATGTCGTCCGTAGCCCCGGTGCGCCGTTTAAAATCCTCATAGAGCGCCGTGCCCGGAAATAGATCCAGAATATAGAATATGGCCGACAGCGGACGGATCCGGCGAATCAGCGCCAGGCTGGCGTCGATGGTCGCATCGGTTTCGCCGGGGGCCCCGTAGATGAAATAGGCCCGGGCCAGGATGCCGTACCTGACGGTCAGTTCAAAGGCGCGGTGAATGGCCGCATCGTCGATGCGCTTGCAAAAGCGCTCCCGGATGTCCGGGCTGCCGCTTTCCACGCCGAAGCTGATCTGGACGCACCCCGCGCGGCGCATCCAGCCCAGCATTGTTGCATCCACGCAGTCCACCCGCGAGATGGCCGCCCAGGCGATGTCGAGCCGGTGGGCGATGATCCGGCGGCAGATGTCGATTACCAGCTCGCGCTTGAGGGTGAAGGTGTCGTCGGAGACGTAGAAAAAGGTGACCCCCTTTTCGCGCAACCGTCTCAATTGGGAAACGAAATAGTCGGCGCTGTGAAACCGCACCCGGCGATGCCAAAAGGTCGGGGAGCCGCAGAAGGTGCATCCCGCCGGGCATCCGCGCGTCAGGGAGAGGTGCCGGTAGGTAAACACGTCGGCCGGCATGGGCAGGCTGTCCAGGTCGCGGACCGGTTCACGGTCGTTTGTCTTGACGGGCATGCCTGACTTGCGAAATGCCAGACCGGCGATGTGATCGGGCAGGTCAGCTGCGCCGTGCCCCAAAAAGCGCAGCAGATCCAGAAAGGTGTGCTCGCCTTCGCCGCGCACCACATAGTCGATTTCGGGAAAATGGGTCAGAAGGTGGTCCCACAGAAAGGTGGCCCCCACCCCGCCGAACACCACCGTTGTGGAGGGGTGGTCCGCTTTGACCAGGCGGGCGATGTCGATGGCGCCCCAACGGTTGGCGTGCAGGACTGAAAAGCCGACCACATCCGGCCGGATTTGATCGAGCACGCCGCGGATGCGATGCGGCGATTGGCCCAGGTCGTGGGCATCGAGAATGGTTACGCTGTAGCCGTTGGCCCGCAGCATGGCACCAATGTAGTAAAGGCCCATGGGGAGGGCACTGATATCTTCACCG
The DNA here is from genome assembly GCA_963785365.1 of uncultured delta proteobacterium. Classification (GTDB taxonomy): domain Bacteria; phylum Desulfobacterota; class Desulfobacteria; order Desulfobacterales; family Desulfosarcinaceae; genus Desulfosarcina. The sequence goes on from CAWAUZ010000011.1 coordinate 115,333, forward strand.
TCGATGCGGTTGTCTAAAAAATAAGGATAGACGAGCAGTACGTTCATGGATGCGCGGGGCAGGCGTTCGGGCTGGGCACGGCGTCCGGACGGGCGGTTTAGGCGCCGCCACGATGCCTGTTCATTTGGACCGATCCGCGGGAAGCAGGGTCCGCAAAATGTCCTCCATGCCGACCACGCCGACCACCCGCCCATCTTCCACCACCGGCAGGGTGTGGCAATTGTGGTCGACCATGAGGGCGGCCACGGTTTCGATTTTCGTGTCCGGCCCGACGGTGACCGGGTTGGGGGTCATGGCATCCGCGACGGCCGTGGCGGCGATCTTGCGGACCTCCTTTTCGATTCCTTTCATGGAACTCAGGCTGATGTAACCGTCCAGAAACGAGAACAGCGATGGGACCGGCAGCTTTTTCTGCTGGGCGATGATGTCGCTCTGGCAGAGGATGCCGACCAGCTTGCCGGCCTCATCCACGACCGGCAAACCGTTGATGCGCTGGTCCAGCAGAATCTTGGCCGCCTTGAAGATTTCCATGTCGGCGGTGACGGTGATGGGATTCGGGGTCATGACCTCTCGTACCAGCATGGTGACACCTCCGCAGCGCGTGGTCAATCAAGGCCGACGGCCCGACGAACGGGGATGACACTCAGTCCCTAAAATGCCGTCCTGTTCGCACGCCGGCCGGTGGAAACGGGTCCGTGTCTGTACCCTACCATCTGTTGCCGTGACGCTCCAGTAAAAAAGTGCGCCGTGGTCGACCGCTCATATCCGGGCGTGAATGGGCACGAAATCGTATTCGGTGGGGCCCGTGTAAACTTGGCGCGGCCGACAGATTTTCCACTGGGGGTCATCCTGGCTCTCTTTCCACTGGGCGATCCATCCGGGCAACCGGCCGATGGCGAACATGACCGTGAACATGTTGGTGGGAATGCCAATGGACCGCAGGACGATGCCCGAATAGAAATCGATGTTGGGATAGAGATTGTGATCGACGAAGTAGGGGTCTTTAACGGCGACCTCCTCGAGCTCCTTGGCGATGTCCAGAAGCGGATCGTCGATCTGCAGGGACGCCAGCAGTTCGTCGCACATCTTCTTCATGATTTTGGCCCGGGGGTCGTAGGTCTTGTAGACGCGATGGCCGAATCCCATGAGACGGAAGGGATCGTTCTTGTCCTTGGCACGCTCGATGGCCTTGCGGTAGTTGCCGCCATCGGCCTGAATTGTGCTGAGCATTTCGATTACGGCCTGGTTGGCACCGCCATGCAGCGGCCCCCAGAGGGCGGCAATACCCGATGAGATGGCCGCGTAAAGGTTGACGCGGGCGCTGCCTACCACGCGGACCGCCGAGGTTGAGCAGTTCTGCTCGTGATCGGCGTGCAGGATCCAGAACACCCGCAGGGCGTTGACGGCCGCGCGGTTGATATCGTAAGGCTTGACCGGCGTGTCGAACATCATGTTGAGGAAATTCTCGCAGTAGGTCAGGTCGGGCCTGGGGTAGACCACCTTGTGTCCCCGCGATATTTTGTAGGACATGGCCGCCATGGTGCGTACCTTGGCTAGCAGCCGGGTCATGGTGATGTTGATCTCCTCCTCATGGCTTCCCAACTCCGGGTAAAAGCTCCTGAGCGCATTGACCATGGAAGAGAGAATGCCCATGGGGTGCGAGGCCCGCGGAAAGTTCTGGTAGAAGGCATTGAGGTCTTCGTGAACCAGGCTGTTGTCGTTGAGCATGACCGAAAAGCGGGTCAGTTGATCCCGATTGGGCAGCTTGCCGTTGATCAGCAGGTAGGCAGTCTCCTTGAAGGTGGATTGCTCGGCCAGTTGTTCGACGGGAATGCCGCGGTAGCGCAAGATCCCTTTTTCGCCGTCCATGTAGGTGATGGCGCTCAGGCAGCTGCCGGTGTTGGCATAACCGGGGTCCAGGGTGATGAAACCGGTTTCGGCGCGCAGCGTGGAGATGTCGATCGCCTTTTCGCCTTCACTGCCGGTGACCACCGGCAACTGGATCTGCTGCCCGTTGTAGGTGAGGGTAACGAAATCTTGCATACAAACTCCTTTCTTGACGACGATTCGAAGCCGGTGCGGCGCGGCGACCCGGCCGCCGTGCCGCGTTGTTGCGCTGCATTGATTCAATTGCCTTGCCTACCGGCCGCGTTTTACCGTATTGAAGCAACAGGCATCGTAATAGGGTTCAGGTGAATCGGGGGAAGGGGCACCGAAGCAGCAAATTATGTAAATATAAACAGTTGAAATGGAAGTCAACTGCAATTAGCGGCCCGCTGCGAAATAATTCCGCTGTGACGCCGCCATCGTCGCTGGCCCGGCGACGCGATCGCACGCCGGCCGGTCTGTACGGAAACGTGATCGGGCCATAGGGCCGGAAACGACGATTTTCGGCCGGTGGGGGCGCCCGGCTGTCGAAAAAGGAGAGACGCCATGTCGTTCAAAAAGAACCTGCTGAGCAAGATCGCCATTAAACGATTGACCCGCACGGTTGCCGCTGCCATCGGCACGGTCGACAGCGGAAAACGCATCGACCGACAGGTGCTGGGCCAGCTGATCACCTATTTCCCCTGGGCCCACCGGCGAGAGCGCGATCTGGACCTTTACCTGGAAACCGACGGACCCGAAAAAACGCATATTCTCGTGCTGGACAACGACCTGCCCATCTACCACACTACCGTGGACGACGTGGTGCTGCGCAAAAGTCCCACCGTCAAAGAGATGATCAGCTTTCGCAACGCCGTCAAAATACTCAGCGACAAGGACGTGGTGGTCAGCAAGCAGGAAGCCTCCTTGAAGACCATCGAGGCCACTTCCATCGGCGTCCTGGACTTGAATTTCACGGCCGCCGACATCGAAGGGCTTGCCGGGCAGGGGGCCGATGCCCTGGAGGCCGGGGATGCGCAAAAGGTGCACGAGAGCCTCATGCTGTTTGCCGAACTGCTGGCGCTGCGGCCGGCGCCCACAGCCTTTGCACTCAAGTACCACGACAGCTTCGGAAAGGTCGCGACCACGCCCGACGGCGAAACCACCTACGGTCCACTGGTCATGTACAGCCGGGTCCACGACACCTTGACCTGCCTGGAAGCGGTCTTGAGCAGCCGGGACAAGGCGCGTTTCGAGCAGCTCGAGGCCGTCGCGTCGGGAACGGCCGAGGCCGCCGCGTCCGGTGCGGTGGTTTTCAACCTGATGGCGGCCAAGGTCCTGGCAGGCGACCCGGATCGAAACGGCGGTCGATAGCCGGGGCGGCCCCGCCGCGATTTACATGCCGAGCTTTCCCAGGGCCTCGATGACCTTGTGCTGGATTTGCTTTTCGACGATGATGGCCTTCTTGTGGTGAGCCTTTTTAATCTTTTCAGACAGGGCGTCCAGGTCGGCCGGCTTTTCGACGAAATCCATGGCCCCCGCCTTCATCGCCTCGACCCCTTTGGCCACCGTCGCGTGGCCGGTGAGCAGGATGATCTGCATCTCGGGCTTCTTCTCCTTGATGGCCTTCAAGGCCTGGATCCCGTCCATTTCCGGCATCATGAAATCCATGACAACGGCATCGTAGGACTCGGCCGCGATCAGTGCCAGTGCCTCGGTGGCCGATGTGGAGGTGGTCACCTCCATGTCGCGTGCACGCATGCGTTCGGCCATGATGTCCAGAAAATCCACCTCGTCGTCGACCAGTAATACGCGTTCCGTCATGTCAAGCTCCTTTCAATATCACATGTTTTATCCAAGGATGATGGCGATCTCGGCCTTGGCTTCGTCGGCGGTCAGCTGCGCACCCAGAAACCGGGCCACCATCTTCTCTTGCAAGAGCGGGAGGGGCGCACCGCCGCGCGCCGGATCCATGGTCAGGCCGCGAAACCGAATGCGGGCTCCCGGCTGATTGGGTTCTACGGTGATGGTGATGGTCCCGTCCGGTGCGCAGGTGTCCATACTGCGGTTCAAAAAAGACCAGATCAGGTTTTCGAGAAAGAACCGATTGGCGCTTACGGTCACCGGGACGGCCGGACGGTCGATCTGCGGTGGTCGGCCCTTGACGGCAATCAACCGGGCCGCCACGCGGCAGACGAAATCGACGGCTTCACCCAGGTCCACGCGTTCAACGGGCAGGTCGGCGCTGTGGGCAAAACGGTTCATGCCGTCGACGATCTGGTTGCCGCGGCGTACCTGACCGGCAACCGAGTCGGCCAGCCGGGCCAGTCGCTCGGTGGAGATGGGCACGCTGTGGTCGCCCAGGTGGACCATGTCGGCCAGCAGGCCGGCATTTTCGTTGATGATGGTCAGTACGTTTTTCAATTCATGGGAGATGGATGCCGAGATTTCGCCGAAGAAGCGGACGCCTTCGCGGGCCAACTCCTGAGTGTCATCGCTCATGCCTTTTTCCTTGTCGGTCCATGTGTCCATCCGGACGATTGTCTCCCTCCGGTGGTCGGGCCGGGTCCACGGCACACACCGTCGGCGACGATGGCCGCGGTGGCTGCAGGGGCAGGGTTACCGTAACGCGGGTGCCCTGGTTGACCTGGCTCTCCACCTCGATTTCGCCCCCCATTTCGGTGACCATGCCATAGCTGATCGACAGTCCCAGGCCGACTGCCGCCTGTCCCTGGCGGGTGCTGAAAAAGGGCTCGAACACCTGCTTCAGGTCGGCTTCCGGGATGCCATGCCCGGTGTCGCTGACGCTAACCCGGACCCGATGGGGCCCGTGGCGGGAAATGGTCACCTCCAAACGGCCGCCCTCGGCCATGGCGGCAAGCGCATTGTTGATCAGGTTCAGCAGTACCTGTTGAATATTGCCCCGGTCACCGTCAAAGACCGGTATCTCGCCGGTCACCGTCACCGCGATGGCGATGCACCGGCGCTGGGCATCTTTTTCCATGAATGCCAGAATCTGGCGGATGACCGCTTCGAGATCCACCGGTTCGATCTCGGAATCCATGTGGCAGGCAAAGTCCAGCAGCCGCCGGGTGATGGTGCCGCAGCGGTTCACCGATACCAGCACGTCTTCGATCAGGCCCAAGATCTTGGGGTCGGCGGCATGGCGCGCGTTGATGGTGAACAGATCTTGGATCAACCCGGCTTTCTGGTTGATGATGGCCAACGGGTTGTTGACCTCGTGGGCCACCCCCGAGGCCAGGCGGCCCAGCGAGGCCAGTTTATTGGCATGCGCCATTTGGTGCAGGGCTTGGACCCGGCGCCGGTCGGCCGCATGGATGCGGTTGACCAGATAGGTGGCCATCCCCACAATGGACGCCAGGATCAACGCGATGCTGAAGATCAAAAACCCGATCAGACGCAGCCGGGGCTTGAACCACAGGTCCATGATTCCCGATGCCTGCCGCACCATCATGAGCACGAAAGGGCTCTCGGGGACCGGGGCGACGCCCAGAATAATCGGGCGGCCGGCTGGGTCGACCGTTTTGATCGTCTGTGTGCCGGCCATGGCCTCGGGTATGGGCAGCGTCACCCGGTCGTAGCGGCTGCCATAGTGCCGGCTGCGGGTCTGCAGGATCCCCTGGGGGTTGACCAGGAAGGCGTCGTCGCCCGCATTCAGGGTCAGCTGTGACAAGGGGGTTTCCAGCAGGGCCGCGTCCAGGGTCGCCCGCAGCAGGAAAAACCCGCCTTCGTCAAGGTCCTGACGGATGGTGACCACCAGATGGCCGGACCGCCCCTGCCCGGTGGTCACATCGCCGATGTGGTGCGTCCAGCCAGGGTCGTGGGTGAATCCGCCGCCGGTCGTCACCGGGCGGCTTGGGATGTCGGGCGGCCCGGCCCAGGCCTTTAGGGTGCCGTTAGCACCGACCACGCTGAGATCCACGAATCCGGCCATGCCGTGCTGCAGGTTGGCCAGCAGCGCCTCCAGTCGCCCCGGTTTGAGCAGGTCGGCCAGCGCGTTGTCGCGGGCCACGAATGCCAGAGCGGCATGGCGCTGGGAGAGCAGAAAGGAGAGGCTTCGCCAGGTGTTGGACACCATGCGTGACACCTCCATGGCGGCTTCGGTCTCGAAAGCCTTGCGGCTGAGCCGGTAGTCCATCAAGGTCATGACCAAAAGGGGTGTCAGGCTGACCGTCGTGGTAAAGGCAACGATGATCAGCCATTTGCGACGAAAGCTGAAATGGTCGCCTTCCAGGCCGGCGGCGGCATCCCGGTGGTCCCAGAAACGCGGTTTGAGTCTGGACAGGTTCAGCATGCCCGGCCGCCCTTGCCCGTCGTCTCAACCACCGGGGGCGGATCAAATATGGTGCTTGCGGATCTGTTCATGGGCCTTTTTGAGGATGTCGCTCAACGCTTCGATGTCAACGGGCTTTTGCATGTAGGCGAAGGCGCCCAGCTGCATGCATTTTTGGCGGTCGCTTTCGGAGCCGTGGCCGGTGAGCACGATGACCTCGATTTCCGGACGGGTGGCCTTGACCTGCTTGAGGATCTCCATGCCGTCGATCCCCGGCATTTTCAGGTCGATGATCATCACCTCGGGATCGTCTTCGTTGACCAGGTTCAGGGCGGACTCGCCGTCGTAGGCCACGGCTGATCCCATGTCGCGCAGTTCCAGCCGTTCGGAGAGCGTTTGGACAAACTCGCGCTCGTCGTCCACCAAAAGGACTCGCGAGGGCAGTTCGAAATTGTGTTTGCGGTAAATGTGGGCCTGATGAAAACCGCGGCCCACCCGCGTGCCCACCGATTCTACGCCGGGGATGCTTTCGACAACGGCCTTGAGTTCTTCTTCCAGGCGGGTGAGCATTAAGACCTGCTTGTTGATGGTCAGCACCACGGCGCCTTTTTCGACGGCCACCGACACGTCGTGGCCCGCCTTGGAAAGCGCCATTTCAACGGTAGCGGCCAGCAGGAAGTCCGCTTCCGCTTGGGCGGAGGCAGGCGTGCGGCGCAGGGCATCCTTGACGAGATTCTCCTCGATCAAGGCGCCGGCCTTGGCGGTCGGCATGTGGTTCATGGGAATGACCATGTCGTAGAGGCGTTGATCCCAGGGGTCCGTGGCGGCCTGGCGGACGTAGGTCCAGGCGGCGCTGTCTGCATCGCGCTCCCGGATGCGTTTCAAGGCCTCCTTTTCGGTCAGTCCGTGGACGGAAACGGCCCGTTCGACGCGATAGGCCATGTCGGCGATGATGCACACGCGCAGCACATGGCCGATGCGGGGCATCAAAAGGCTGGAAAACCCATGGACCACGGCCTGGCCACCGCGCACCCTTTCGGCAAGCGCCAGGCGCAGGCAGGCGATCGAACACTCTTTTTCATGGGTGAACTTGTTGAACACCGAGGTCTTGGCTGAAAAGGCGCGCTGCACCTTGTTGAGCGGCATGCCAGCGGTCTCGGCGGCTTTGGCGACGATCACCTCGTCGGAGATCAGCCGGTATCCGGTGCTGTCGATCACATCTTTTACCACGGCCCCCGAATTGCAGAACAGGCCGCTGAAGATGGCAATCACGGACATGGTCAACCTCCCTTGGTTTCACGGTTGTCGCTTAAGGTCCGCACCGAGGTGAGCGGACAGCGCAATTCACTGCCCCCCTGGTGGGTCTGTTCATGGATCGCCCGAAGCGCCTGCGGCATGGTCGGGTAGAAATGATCCGCGCCGATCTTGTCGTACAGGTGCGTGCGCTGCAGCACTCGCATGACCGGTTCATGGACGTTGCTCAACGAGATGTCGATGCCGGCGCTGCGCACACGGTCTACGACCAGCGAGAGTGATTCGGTCCCCGATGCGTCCAGGTCGTTGATGGACTCGGCGGCGATGATAATGTGTTTGAGCGCTTTCTTGATCTTGCGGCGGTGACGGATCTGGTCCTCGAGGTAGCTGGCGTTGGCGAAGAACAATGGGCCGTCGAAGCGCACCACATCGATGTAGCGGCACTCTTTTAGCCCATGGGTGACCACATCGTGAAGGGCCTTGTCAAGGCCCAGGGAGAGGTCCACCACATGGGGCCGCATGCTGCGGTAGAGAAAAACGGCCAGGGAGAGCCCCACCCCCACCAGGATGCCGCGGTCCAGGTGCGGTGCGAAGCCCAGTGTACACACGAAGGTGATCACGCAGATGGCCCCATCGAACCACTGGGCGCGCCAGGCGTGCACGAAGCCCTGGACGTTGATCAATCCGGCCACGGCCATCATGATGATGGCCGCCAGAACGCTCTGGGGCAGATGGTAGAGCAGGGGCGTGAAAAAAAAGAGCGTCGCTACCACCGCCAGGCTGGCGATGACGCTGGCAACGCCGGTGGCCGCCCCGGCCTGAAGGTTGACCGCCGAGCGTGAAAACGACCCGGCCACGGGATAGCTCTGGGCCGCCGACCCGATCATGTTGGCCAGGCCCTGTCCCACCAGTTCCCGATTGGGGTCGATGCGCTGGCCGGTTTTGGCGGCCATGGCCTTGGCGACGGAGATGGCCTCCATGAACCCCAGCAGTCCGATGATGGCCGCTGAGGGCAGCAGGGTCAGGGCGACCTGGCCGTCCATGGGGGGCAGCATGAGGTCCGGCAGACCCGTGGGGATGGCGCCAACCACCTCGCCGCCGCTGCAGAAGGTCAGCGCGACGCTGTCCAACGGCGCGCTGCCGACCTTCAAGCGCCAACGACCGCCGACCTTCTGGCTGGCCGCCGGGCGTTCTCCTTCGGGGAAAAACTGCATCTCACCTGTCGCTGTACGGCCGGCGTCGAACAGCAGACGGCGGATCTGACGGCGATGGGTGGCAATCGCCAGGCTTTTCAGGGCCATCTGATGGTTCACGATGGCCAGGTCGCGCCGGGTGTTGATAACGATCGTCTGGTGACCATTTGCCTGGGCCTGCGCAAGGGTGGCATTCAAACGGGCGCGCTCGCTGTCCATCGCTTCCAGCTGGGCGGCCGCCGCATTGAACTGCAGGATCAGTGACCGGGTCGGCGCGTCGGTCACGGATGACAGCGGCATGGTCACGCGCTGCTCGTAGCCGGTCGCCCAGCTGATCGAGGTGGTCGCGACCACGGCCACCAGTACATTGGGGATTCGCAGGCTGATTTTTTTGAGCGCCATCATGATCGTGAATGCCAACACGCCCATCATCAAGGTGGGCCAGTGGGTGTAATACCAGCTGGCGTCGATGACCTGCATGACCGTCTGGTAGTGGTGGTCGCCGGTGTCGACCGTCACGCCGAAGAGTTTGCCGAGTTGACCGGTGGCGATGATGATGGCGGCCGCATTGGTAAACCCGTTGACCACCGGGTGGGAGAGAAAATTGACCACCAGGCCCAGGCGCAGCAGGCCCAGGGAAAATTGGATCACGCCCACGATCAAAGAGAGCAGGAAGGCATAGCCGATATAGGCCGAACCGCCCACGGTGGCCAACGGTTGCAGGGCCACGGCGGCCAACAGGGAAACCACTGCGACGGGGCCGGTGGCCAGCTGGCGGCTGGAGCCGAACAGGGACGCGACCGCCGGCGGCAGAAATGCGGCATACAACCCGTAGTAGGCCGGCAGGCCCGCCAGTTGGGCATAGGCCATGGACTGCGGGATGAGCACCAGGGCCACGGTCAGACCGGCGAACAGGTCGCTTTTCAGGCCTGCGGCGCCGTACCCGGGCAGCCACTCGAGAAAGGGCAGCACCCTGTTTAAGCTAAGGTGAGGCAACCGGGGCGTCGGGCGTCCTGGCATGAGCGGCTACCGATATCCCGACAGCAGGTTGTGGCAGGCGGCCATCAGGCTGTCATAAAGTGTACCGGCATCGTAGACCCGGTAGGTGTTGAGCCGCACGATGCCGTCCACCATGGCAAACAGGACCATGGCTGTCTGACGTGGCGTGTCGACCGTTACCGAGCCGTCCGCCAGGCCCTTTTGGATCCCCGCTTCGAAAACATCCAGCAGGCCGGTGTAGATGGCTTCCAGGTGATCGCGGCAGACCGGATTGGTGGTTGCCATGTGGTAGGGGAAATGGCGGTGCAGGATCAGGAACTGGTCTTCCATACTGCGGCTCAGGTGCAGGTAGTGGGTGACCACCGCCTGAACCATCGCCAGGCCGTTTCGGTCGGCGCACCGCCGCCGATGCTGTCCGAACTGGGCCAGGATGCTCTCCTTGACATCCTGCAGGACCTGGATGAACAGCTCCTCCTTGCTCTTGAAATGGTGAAAGATAGTGCCGGTGGCCGCGCCGGTCAGGGCGGACAGGTCCGCCATGGCCGTGCCCTGAAATCCATGGCGGGAAAAAAGGCGCGTGGCGGCGGCAAGGATTGCATTTCGCTTGGACATATGCTACCTGGTGGCAAGAAAACCAACCGAACAATCGGTCGGTTTTTACTTAAAGGCTTTACCGCTGAATGTCAACAGGAGAACGGCCATGTCGGCCCCCGAAAAAGCGGAACTGCTGGAAACACTCAAACAGGGCGGCTTTGCCGTCCCCGACTTCATCTACGTTCCGGCCCGGCACTTCGACACCGACGAATTTGCCGACCTGGAAGCCTTTTTGGAGAAACACCGCAGCGGCTTCAAGGTGATCGCCCGCAGCGCCCATCCACTCGAGCACCGGTACAAAGGCGGCACCTTCGACTCTCTGGAGACCTATGCCGATGTGGGCGGCATCCGGTATGCCCGCAGCAAGATCATCAAGCTGGCCGCAACCAGCCGACGCCTGGGCATCGCCCGCCAGCAGCACTTCGCCCATGCGCCCGAACTGGATCTGGCGCAGATGGGCGTCATTGTCATGCCCTTTATCGACGGGTCCAGCGTCATGGCCAAAATGATCGGCGGCAACTGGGAGTTCGGCTACTGCCGCGATCGTATCCACAAGGTGCAGAGCGAACCTTACATCACCCGCACGCCCCATGACCGTCGCCTGGTTCAGCTCTCCAAGGACATTCAGGCCCATTTAGGGTTCCGCTGCGAGATCGAGTACATCATTGCCGCGGACGGTGCCATCCACGTGGTACAGGCCAAGGACATCTCCACGATCGACACGCTCGAGGAGGCGCAGAGTCAGCGATCCATCCGGCTGGACGGCATCCGGCGCATCCGCAAGCGACGCAATTACCGCGAGCGGCCGGTTTATGTGATGGACAACCGGGCCTTTTACATCAGCGTGATATCCCAGTGCGAGGAGATGGTCGGCGAGTGCGCCAGGCCGGGCAAACCGGACATCGATCGCGTCATCGCCTTGATCCGGGCCTACGAGGCGGATTTCGAGGCCTTCGCCCTGCGCCATGAACGCTATGCCGTGCTGGGATTGACCATACAGGACCCGGGTGATCTGTATCAGATCGCCAATCACTACCTGGACGACCATCCCGAATTGCAGACCGAACTCTCCCGGGCCCTGCACAACAACCTCTATCAGATCGATATTTTCTTGGCCGAAGCCGATACCCTGATCGCCAAGGACAAGTTCCGCGTCAACCTTTGCAGCCACGATGCCTATGGCATCGACACGGTTCGCAATCCCTTGTGGACGGTCTACTGGTACGTGGACCGGCACGACAGCATGTTGAGAGAGTTTGCGCGGGTGGGATTCACCACCGGCGACACGGTGGGCATCGATGTGGATGTGGATGACACGCCGACGGTGTACCGCCTGTAATTGGACCGGCTGTCAGGGTTCCCAAAAGTCCTGCAGATTGATCACGTTGCCCTCTTTGGCGCCGGTCTTTCCCGGTTGCTGCATGACGCCCTGCCGTTTTTTTCGGCGGATCTGATCCATGACCGCCTCGATTTTCGGATTTTCCGAGATCAGCTGCCCAATCTGGGCCTCCAGGGCCTCCCACCGCGCCGCCAGAGTATCGGTGTCCAATGTGAACCCCGCCATGTCGGTCAGCAGTCGGGCCAGCTTGTGCATCATCCCATGGTGGCTGATGCCTTGCAGGTAGGCTGGGCAGTGGCTCCACAGGCTGGCGCCGGTCAGGGCCCGTTTGCGGCAGGCCTCCAGAATGAGGGTGTGGATGGCGCTGGGACCATGGTAGTTGATGGGAATCACGCCGTGGCGTTTGAAAGTGCCTTCGAAATCGCTCGCCGTGCTCAGCGCCGAAACGATGCGATCGGTGTGCAGCACGTTGTCCATCATGCTTCCCAGTGAAATGACGGCCGGCGCGCCCAGTTCGTGGGCCAGATCGACCAGTTCCCGGGAAAACCGGTACCAGTTCAAACTGGGTTCATCGGCGATCAGCACCAGCAGGTCGCGCTGCCCGGTGGGTGTGGTGACGGCGAAGAAGGTGCCCCCGGGGGGATTGATGGACTGGATGCTGCCGGATTGAATTTTCACTACCGGACGGGTTTCATCGTAACGGTAGCAGCGGTCGGGGTCGAGACCGCCTATGGGCTTGGACGGCAGCGTTTCCACAAGGTAGCCGGCCATTCCGGCCGAGACGTCGAGGGCGTTGCCCCAGCCGCGCAAACCGATGATCAGGACCGGTTCGGTCAGCAAGGGGGCCGTCTCCATCTGAATCGTGTCGTAGGTCATACGTTTCCCTGTCTGTTGTCGATCGGTTCCGGCACGATGTGGCCGGCGATCGGTCGCGGTTGAAGGTCGGGCGTGCGCCTCAATACGTATCTCATTGTCGACAGGATGTGGCCGGATGTCAACAGGCAAGCGCCGCGTCCGGCCTGCCCCAGATGCTAATCCACCGGGTCACCTTGGTCCAGGGTCAGTTCCGGGTAAAGCTGGTGGGCGCAGTCGGGACAGATGCTGTGCGTGAAGGATGCGTTGGAGTGGTTGGCGATGTACTCCTCGATCTGCTGCCAGCTGTCGTTTTCGGTGTTGCGAATACGCTTGCAGGCCGCGCAGATGGGCAGCAGGCCCCTGAGGGCCCGGATCCGTGACAGGGCGTTTTGCAGCTGCCTGATCAGCAGATTGCGCGTTTCGGCCGCCTCGTGTTTGACCATGGCAATCTCGATCGTTGAGCGCAATTCGTGGATGTCGTAAGGCTTGACGATGAACCCATACGGGTTGGTTTTGATGGCACGTTCGAACACGCCGCCTTCGGACAGGCAGGTGATGTAGATGATCGGCACCGAGGATGATTCGGCAATTTTGGCAGCGGCCTCGATGCCCGTCATTTCGCCTTTGAGGATGATGTCCATGGTCACCAGATCGGGGTGATGCCGATAAACGCCGCTGATGGCATCAGATCCCGTTGCGGCGATACCGCACACCCGGTAGCCTAAACTTTCCAGCCGGGCGGTGAGCACGGTCGCGATGTGCGCGTCGTCTTCCACGACCAGGATGTCGATCTGTTGATTCATGATGCGCCTCGCATGGGTTCGGTTGACAGCTGACGAATCATTTTTTTTGCCGCGGATTACTTATTGTGCACAGTCAGGCACCTTTTTTGTACATGCGGCCATGATGAGATCTGCGCCGCGACCGCATGTTCGACGATTGCGGGATTTTCGCCACGGTGCGCCGGCCGCTGGGAAAATGGTAAGCAATTCACCTGCCATCGTTTTGTTTCGACCGGTCAGGCAGGCTTTTGGTGTTTCTATGGATAAGAACAAAAAGACCTTGACAGCTTTGCCAAATAGCCTTAATGATGTCGCCACGATTTCAGGCAAAAACCTGCGGGTCCGATCGACCGCGCCAACGGACAGGTCCCGGGGAGCGTGTTCGGCTGATCAAGGGCTGTGAGCCATCACGGCCCTTTTGACTGTTCACGACGGTCGGCGCCGTTTGACCCTGCAGGGCCGGCACCCTGGGGCCAAAATCCGAAGCGGCGACAAAGGATGGGCGATGAAGCTGAAGGAGTTTCCCAGCCGGGAGCGGTTTGACAATCTGGCGCGAACCTGCAACGTGATTCCCGTGTGCCGGGAGATCCTGGCGGACATGGAGACGCCCGTTTCCTTGCTGAAACGCTGCTACCTCGACGATGTTCAGGACCCGCGCACGCCGGTGTTTCTGCTGGAAAGCGTCGAGGGGGGTGAAAAGTGGGGCCGCTTCAGTTTTCTGGGCACTTCGGCACGGGCCCACGTCCGGGTGTTTGCCGACCGCGTGACCCTTTCCGAAAACGGCCGTGAGGAGTCCATTGCCCATGGCGGCGACCCCCTGGCGGCCCTGAAAACCTTCATGCATCGGTTCCAGCCGGCCGAGATGCCGGATCTGCCGCGCTTTTGGGGAGGCCTGGTCGGTTATCTGACCTACGAGATGGTCTCATTTTTCGAGCGCATTCCCAACCGGCTGCCGCCGGACGCGCCCTTGGCCCATTTTATCGTCTGCGACGAACTGCTCATCTTCGACAACGTCCGCAACACCATGATCTGCGTGGCCATTGCCTTTTGCGACGCTCATCCGGATCCCCGGGCGGCCTACACGGACGCCGTGGCGCGCTTGAATGCCATGGCACGGCGCGTGGCCGCCCCCGCGGTTGCGATGCCGGTGGGCCGGGGCCAGGCCGGCTGTACCATCGCCCCGCTGATGGCGCCCGAGGCCTTCAGGGCCCAGGTCGCCGCCGTAAAAGCGTACATCCGCCGCGGAGACGTGATCCAGACCGTGATTTCGCAGCCGTTTCAATGCGAGGCGCCGGCGGACCTGCTTTCCGTCTACCGGGCCCAGCGCTACGTGAATCCATCGCCTTACCTCTATTTTCTGCATTTTGACGACCTGGCCCTGGTGGGCTCCTCCCCGGAAACCATGATTCGTCTGGAGAACCGGGTCGCGACCTTGCGGCCGATTGCCGGAACCCGTCCGCGCGGGCAGAGCGAACAGGCCGACCGCGCCTTGGCATCGGAGCTGTTGGCCGACGAAAAGGAGCGCGCCGAGCACCTGATGCTGGTGGATCTGGGGCGCAACGATTTGGGCCGGGTGGCCCAAACCGGCACGGTGCAGGTGACCGACCTGATGGTGGTGGAGCGCTACTCGCACGTCATGCACCTGGTGTCCAACATCACCTGCGACCTGGCCGAGCGTTACGACGCCTGGGATCTGCTGCGGGCCTCGTTTCCCGCCGGAACGCTGTCGGGTGCCCCCAAAGTGCGCGCCATGCAGATCATCGACGAGCTGGAGCAGGGGCCCCGGGGGGCCTACGGAGGCGCCGTCGGCTACGTCTCATTCAGCGGCAATATGGATCTTGCCATCACCATCCGCACCGCCTGCATCCAGAACAACACCCTGACCGTCCGGGCCGGGGCGGGCATCGTTGCCGATTCGGAACCGGAAGCGGAGCGGCTGGAAACCATCAACAAGGCCATGGCCATTCAACGGGCCCTCGAATTGACCCGCCAGGGTGGGGGCGCGTTGTCATGATACTGATGATCGACAACTACGACTCCTTTACTTATAATCTGGTGCAGTATCTCAAACAGATCGGCGAGGCGGTCAACGTGTACCGAAACGACGCCATCGGTCTGGACGAGATCGCCGCCATGGCTCCGGCGGCCATCGTGCTCTCGCCGGGGCCGGGCCGGCCGGAGTCTGCCGGCGTGACCCTCGATGTCATCCGGCGGTTTTCCGGGTCCATTCCGATTCTGGGCGTCTGTCTGGGCCATCAGTCCATCGCGCATGCCTTCGGCGGCAAGGTCGTTGCCGCCCAGCGCCTGATGCACGGCAAGACGTCGCAGATTTCCAGTGATGGCCAAGGGATCTTTGCCGGCATCAAGCAGCCCTTCCAGGCCATGCGCTACCACAGTTTGGCCGTGGCGGCCCAGGGCCTGCCCGACAGCCTTAAAATAACGGCCACGGCGGACGACGGCGAGATCATGGGCATCCGGCATCGGTCCCAGCTGACCGAAGGCATCCAGTTTCATCCCGAGTCCATCATGACCCCGGTGGGCAAGCGCCTGCTGCGCAATTTTCTGAAGATGGTCACCGCCGCTGCGGCGGACTGCGCATAAGGCCAGTGGAAATAAATAAATCCGCCAGAACTGCGCCGGATGTGGGCTGGTCTCTAAGGCGCGCCAAATGAAAGCGTATTGGAATACGTACCATTTGGAGCAACGCCGAAGACCGGCGCAAAGACAAGCAAGGCGGGGAATTTTTTTATTTCCGCTGACCTAATACCGGGTCGACCGGTCAGCTTTCAGACGAGGAGCTTTCATGTTCAAGGAATACCTGGCGACCGTTATCAGCCGCACCGATTTGAGCCAAGGCCAGATGGCCGAGATGATGTCGACTGTTTTCGACGGCAAGACCACCGACGCCCAGGTGGGCGCCATGATGGCGGCTTTGGCCACCAAGGGAGAGACCTTCGAGGAACTGGCCGGCGCCGCCCGGGCCATGCGCCAAAAGGCCCAGCGCATTCAGGTGGCGACCGCGCCGGTGGTGGACACCTGCGGTACCGGTGGGGACGGGCTCAAGACCTTCAACATTTCCACGACCACGGCCTTTGTGGTCGCCGGCTGCGGCGTCACCGTGGCCAAGCACGGCAACCGCAGCGTGTCGTCCAAGTGCGGCAGCGCCGACGTGCTGGAAATATTGGGCATCAAGCTGGACACCGACCCGGAAGTGGTGGAGGAGGCTGTCAACGAGATCGGCATCGGCTTTCTCTTCGCGCCCCTCTATCACAGCGCCATGCGCCACGCCGCCAGGGCGCGCATGGAAGTCGGCCTGCGCAGCATCTTCAACATGCTGGGGCCGCTGACCAATCCGGCCGGCGCCAACTGCCAGCTGTTGGGGGTGTTCGCACCCCAGTTGACCGAAATGTTCGCCGAGGCCCTGGGGTTGCTGGGCGCCAGGAGCGCCTTTGTGGTGCACGGCCACGACGGGCTGGATGAAATTTCCGTGTGTGCGCCAACGCGCGTGTCGCAGCTCGACGATGGCACGGTCCACACCTATGACATCTATCCGGAGCACTTTTTTGGTCGGCGGGCCGATCCGGAACAGATGACCGGTGGCGACCCGCCCGAAAATGCCGCCATTACCCGGGCCGTCCTGGACGGTGAACCGGGCCCCAGAAGAGACGTGGTGCTGCTCAATTCGGCGGCCGCCCTGGTGGCCTGCCGGAAGGCGGCCGACTTGAAGGCCGGCATCGCCCTGGCCGAAGCGGCCATCGATAGCGCTGCGGCCATGGGCAAACTGGACGCCCTGGTCGACTACACCCAAACCAACGGATAACGATGGCGTCCGATTTTCTCTCCCGGATTGTAAAACAGAAAGAACGCGACATTTCGCAGGCGCGGCGGACCGTCTCCCAAGGGCGACTGGCGGAGCAGGCCCGGCAGCGAACCGATTTCAGGCCCTTTTACCAGGTGCTCTGCCGGCCGGGCACTGCCGGCGTGAACATCATTGCTGAAATCAAGCGTGCCTCGCCATCCAAGGGAGACATCCGTTTGGATCTGGATGCCGCCGGGATGGCGGCCCAATATGCGCTCGGCGGCGCGGCGGCCGTTTCGGTCCTGACCGATGCGACCTTTTTCAAGGGCAGCCTGGACGACCTGCGCGCGGTCCGGGCGGCCTGCGACCTGCCAGTCCTGCGCAAAGAGTTCACCATCAGCCGCTACCAGGTCTACGAAGCGGCGGCGGCGGGCGCCGATGCGATCCTGCTGATCGCCCGAATCCTGACGGCCGACATGCTGCACCAGCTCTACGCCCTCGGCCGGGATCTGGGCCTGGATATCCTGGTCGAGATTCACGCACCGGAAGAGGCCCGTATGGCCGCGGCCTGCGGGGCGCGCCTGGTGGGGATCAACAACCGCGACCTGAGCACCTTTGCGACCGACGTCGCCACGGCCGGGAACCTGGCCGACCGGCTGGCGCCCGGGCAGGTGGCTGTGGCCGCCTCTGGGATCGCGGAGCCGGCGGATGTCCAGCACAATTTAAGGGCCGGTATCTTCAACTTCCTGGTGGGTGAGAGCATCGTCCGCGCTGCCAATCCGGCCGACTTTATTCGTCATCTCATGGGCACCGCGGTCGACGGATCGTCTGGGGACAGGGGTGCCGCATGACCGCCTCGCGCGACGTCCCGCGGATGGGCCCCCAGGTGAAAATCTGCGGCCTGACCCGGCCGGATGAAGCGGCCCGATGTGCCGAGCGGGGCGCGGATGCCATCGGCCTGGTGTTCTTTCCCAAAAGCCCGCGCCATGTCGGGCTGGCGCAGGCTCGCGCGGTGGTGGCGGCCCTGCCCGCCGCCGTAGCGGCCGTGGGGGTCTTCGTCGACGAGACCTTCGACGCGATCATGGCGCGGGTCGATGGCTGCGGGCTCTCCATGGTGCAGCTCCACGGCCGGGAATCGCCGGAACTGGCGGCGCGGCTGCGGGCCGCCGGGGTGGGGGTGATCAAGGCCCTGTTCGTCGGCGGCCGACCCGGCTTGGACGATGCGGCCGGTTTCGATGTGGATGGAATTCTGGTGGAGTGCGCCAAAGGGCCGCTGCCTGGCGGCAACGCCCAGACCTGGGACTGGAGCGCGGCCAGGGGCCTGGGCCGCCGCTTCCCGCTGGTGCTGGCCGGCGGCCTGCGGGCCGACAACCTGGCCGAGGCCATCGCGGCCGCCCGGCCGGCGGCGGTTGACGTCAGTTCGGGGGTGGAGGCCGTTCCGGGTCGCAAAGACGACCACAAGGTCTCGCGGCTGATGGCGGCGCTTGGGTCCGGTTTCGCACCGTATGGCCCAGGGTCGCAGCCACCGGTATTCGGTCCCCGAGGATCGTGACGCCATGTCCGATGGCGGACAGATGCTGCGGATACCGCACCGGCAATTGAGCCCCGAGGCGCTTGGCGGGCTGATCGAGGAGTTCGTTACCCGTGACGGGACCGATTCGGGCTACACCCGCAAAACCCTGGCCGAAAATGTTGCCCTGGTACGCCGGCAACTGGACGCCGGAGAGGCGCTCATCGTGTTCGATACCCGTCTGAAGACCTGGAACATCGTGCCGGCCAAGGCCGGTCGGCGCTTGATAAACGCTTAGCAGGTCCCATTTCGCCCGGGTTCGTATAAGCGCCGAGATCAAGGCTTGGCAATCCCGAGGAATGAGGTGTACTAATAGTACTTCGCAGTGACCAGGGGTGAAGCGTAGCGCAGATATCGGCGCTTATACGAATTCGTCACACCTAACCGAACCGGATGAAACCTTATGAAAACCATCGGTGCCCACGTCAGTGCGGCCGGCGGGGTGGAGAACGCGCCGCTCAACGCCAAAAAGATCGGGGCCACGGCATTTGCCCTGTTCACCAAGAACCAGCGCCAGTGGAAGGCCAAACCGTTGAGCGAGGCCTCCATTCGCCGATTCAAAGCCAATTGTGCGGCAAACGGGTACACCCCGGCCTGCATTCTGCCCCATGACAGCTACCTGATCAACCTGGGGCATCCTGATCCGGAGGGGCTGGAGAAATCACGGGCCGCCTTCATCGACGAGATGCAGCGCTGCCAGCAATTGGGCCTGGACCGCCTCAATTTCCACCCGGGCAGCCACCTCAACCGCATATCCGAGGCGGATTGCCTGGCGCGCATTGCCGAATCCATCAACCTGGCCCTCGAGCGAACCAGCGGCGTCACGGCTGTCATCGAAAACACCGCCGGTCAAGGGACCAACCTGGGCCACCGCTTCGAACACCTGGCCGCCATCATCGAAAAGATCGCCGACCGATCGCGGGTAGGCGTCTGCCTGGACACCTGCCACACCTTTTCGGCTGGATACGACCTGGTGACGGCAAACGGCTATGCGGCCACGTTGGAACAGTTCGACAATCTGGTCGGGCTGAGCTACCTGAGGGGGCTGCATCTCAACGACGGCAAAAAGCCCATGGGCAGCCGTGTGGACCGCCACGCCAGCCTGGGGCAGGGTACCTTGGGGCTGGAGGTCTTTCGCATGATCATGAACGATCCCCGTTTTGACAACCTGCCCCTGATCTTGGAAACCCCCGACGACAGTCGCTGGGCGGCCGAGATCCGGTTGCTGACCGAGATGATCGAGGCTTGAGGTGCGCATGGAAGGCATGGATCGGGGCGGCACATCCCACCGGCAACCGGTTCTATTCCATCGACAGATCATCGGGCGGCATCAACGACCCGCGATGAATGGCCGCGTTGCCGAAGCGTTCGGCAATCCGGTCCACGGCCCGGTCGACCTTCTCCCAGCCTGATTCCGTTCGTTCCAGCTCGGGAAACAGACCGGCCTGCCGGGGCAGGCTGTCGGCCATCAGCCCCGATGCCCCGACGCCGATCAGGCGAACCGGTTTGGCCAGCACCTGACCCTGCAGCAGGGCCGCCGCCGTGCGGTAGATCTTTTCCGACGATTGGCAAGGGGCGCTCAAGGTGGCGCTGCGGGTGATCTGCCGAAAGTCCCGGTCTTTCAATTTCAAGGTAATGGTCCGGGCCGTCAGTCCCTGGCGGCGCAGCTGACGGCCCACCTCCTGACTCTGGGCCAGCAATTGCTGGCCCAGCAGCTCCCGGTCGCACGTGTCCTCGGCCAGGGTGCGTTCGGTGGAGATGGATTTCGCCGGGGCGTGGGCGCTGACGGTCGAGGTGTCCTGCCCGTTGGCCAGTTCGATCAGCCGGTGGCCGAATTTACCCAGCTGCGCCACGAGAAGCGCGGGGCCGACCTTGCTGACATCGCCCAGGCGGGTGATGCCCATATGCCCGAGGCGGTGCTGGGCCTCGCTGCCGACACCGGGCACTTTGTTGATGGGCAAGGTGGCGATGACATGGGCCAGGTCTTGCGGTTCGATAACCGTCAGTCCGTCGGGCTTGTGCAGGTCCGAGGCGATTTTGGCCAGAAACTTCACGGGCGCCACGCCGATCGAACAGGTCAGGCCGACCGCCCGGCGGATCTCGGCCTTGATGGATTGGGCCATGACCGTCGGGATGCCGTGCAGCCGCTCGCAACCGGTGGCGTCCAGGTAGGCCTCGTCGATGGAGACCTGCTCCACGACCGGTGAGAAGTTGTGCAAAATAGCCATGACCGCCCGGGAAATCTCGCGGTAGCGGTGCCGGCGGGGCGGCACGACGATCACCTGCGGGCAGCACTTTTTGGCCATGAACATGGGCATGGCGCTGTGAATGCCGAACCGCCGGGCTTCATAGCTGGCAGCCGCCACCACGCCGCGCCCCGATACGCCGCCGACGACCAGGGCCTTGTCGGCCAGCTCCCGGTTGTCCAACTGCTCCACCGATGCGAAAAAGGCATCCATGTCCATGTGCAGAATCATCGACTCACCCTACTGCCTTCACGCTTGCGGTTCAACCCCATCCCTGCCGTCCATTTCTTGACTTGCCAAAGATTACAAAAATGTTGTAGTTTGCACCCGATTTGACGAGTTTGACGAAAACGCGGAGGCATTGTCAGCTAAAATGGAAATGAAGGCCATCGAACAGGTCACCCTGTTCTACGAAATCTCCAATATTCTCAACGAGCACCTGGACCTGAAAACGTCCATGTACAAGGTGCTGGATACGCTGTCCAAGAGCATGCAGATGGAGCGCGGGACCATATCGATCCTCAACCCGTTCAGAAACGAAATCAGCATCGAAGTGGCCCACAGCCTCTCCAAGAGCGCCATGGACCGGGTCAAATACAAGCTGGGCGAGGGGATCATCGGCCGGGTCATCCAGACCGGCAAGGCGGTGGCCATCCCCAAAATCAGCCAGGAGCCGCTGTTTCTGAACCGCACCGCATCGCGCCGCATCAAGGGCATGGGGGAAATCTCGTTCATCTGTGTCCCGGTCCAAAAGGGCAAACGGGTGGTTGGGGCCCTGAGCGTGGACCGGGCCTACGATCCCGATTATCCGCTGGAGCAGGGCACCAAGCTGCTCTCCGTGGTGGCCACCATGCTGGCCCGCCATGCCATCAACCTGGAGACCATCCAGCTTGAAAAGGAAGCCCTGCGGGATGAGAACAAACGCCTGCGGGAAGAACTGGAAAACAAGTACCGCATCAACAACATTATCGGCAACAGCAACAAGATGCGCGAAGTCTTCCAGATGATCAGCCAGGTGTCGCGCAGCAACGCCACCGTGCTGATTCGCGGCGAGAGCGGCACCGGCAAGGAGCTGGTGGCCAACTCCATCCACTACAATTCCAACCGGCTCAAAGGCCCGTTTATCAAGGTCAACTGTGCGGCGATTCCCAACAACCTGATCGAGAGCGAACTCTTCGGCCACGAGAAGGGGGCCTTTACCGGAGCGGTCAAGCAGAAGCCGGGGCGCTTTGAGCTGGCCCACAAGGGCACCATCTTCCTGGATGAGATCGGCAGCATCGAGCCCGACGTGCAGGTTCGCCTGCTGCGCGTGCTCCAAGAGCGCGAGTTCGAGCGGGTGGGCGGGCACAAGACCATAAAGGTGGATGTGCGCATTGTGGCCGCTACCAACAAGAATCTGGAACAGGCTGTCGAAGACGAGACCTTCCGCGGCGACCTTTACTACCGCCTCAACGTGTTTCCCATCTACATGCCGCCGCTCAGGGAGCGCAAGACCGATATTCTGCTGCTGGCGGATTTCTTTCTGGAACGCTATGCCGAAGAGAACGGGCGCGACGTCAAACGGCTCTCCACCCCGGCCATCGACATGCTCATGGCCTACCACTGGCCCGGCAATGTGCGCGAACTGGAAAACTGTATCGAACGCGCTGTGCTGCTGTGTGAAGAGGGCGCCATCCACGGCTACCATCTGCCGCCCACCCTGCAAACGGGTCGAGAGAGCGGCACGCTGCCCGATCTCTCCCTGGAAGACGCCGTGGCCGCGTTAGAGAAGGAGATGATCATCGACGCCCTGAAGAACACCCGCGGCAACATCACCCTGGCGTCGGAGGTCCTCAAAACCACGGTGCGCAAATTTGCCTACAAGGCCAAGAAGTACGGGGTCGATTACCGCAACTACCGGTGAGCTTGAATGACCGTGATGGCCACGGTGTTGACGATGTCGGTTACCGTACATCCGCGGCTCAGGTCGTTGACGGGCTGCTTCAACCCCTGCAGGACCGGACCGATGGCCACGGCGCCGGCCGATCGCTGCACGGCCTTGTAGAGGTTGTTGCCCGTGTTGAGATCCGGAAAGATGAAGACCGTGGCCTGGCCGGCCACCTGGCTGTCCGGCAGCTTGGTCCGGGCCACGCCGGCATCCACCGCGGCGTCGTATTGGATGGGGCCGTCGATTTTCATGCTCGGAAAACGCTCCTTGACCATCTGCGTGGCTGCGCGCACCTTGTCCACATCCCGGCCGGCCCCCGATCTGCCGGTCGCGTAGGAGCACATGGCGATGCGCGGTTCGATGCCGAACATAACGGCCGTGTCGGCTGCACTGACGGCAATGTCGGCCAGCTGCTCGGCATTGGGGTTGGGATTGACCGCGCAGTCGCCGTAAACGAGAACCCGGTCGGGCAGGCACATGAGAAAAACACTCGAGACCAACGACACCCCCGCACGGGTACCGATGATCTGAAAGGCCGGACGGATCGTGTCCCCGGTCGTGTGGATCGCCCCGGAAACCATGCCGTCGGCCAGTTGGCATTTGACCATCAAGGTGCCGAAGTAGCTCACGTCGCTGGCGGTGTCCCAGGCCATCTCCTTGGAGATGCCCTTGTGCCGCCGCAGTTCGTAGTAGGTCTGCGCCAGCATCTGACGGTGCGGCGAGGTGATCGGATCGACTACCTGCACCCCATGCAGGTCCAGGCCCAGTTTTCCGGCCAGTTGCTGGATGCGGTCCGGGGGCCCCAGCAAGGTGATGTCGGCCACATCCCGCCGGATCAGAATCTCGGCGGCATGCAGAATGCGCGGATCGATTCCTTCGGGCAGGACGATGTGACGACGGATCGATTTGGCCTGTTTGATCAGTTCGTACTCGAACATGATTGGCGTGACCCGTTTGGATCGCACCACGTCGATCCGCGATTCCAGCAGGGGCAGGTCCACATGGGTTTCGAAGAGGCCCAAAGCGGCGGCGATCTTGCGCTGGTCGCCGGGCTGCAGCTGCGCGCGGACACTGCCGGCATTGATGGCGCTGGTGAAGGTATCGGTGGTCACGCTGATGATGGGCACCGACGCCGATGCGGCCAGACCGGCCAGCAGACGTCCGACCGACGGTTCTGGGGTCAGGCCGCCGGTCAGCAAGATGCCTGCCAGGGATGGAAAGTTGTCGGAGACGGATGCGGCCAGGCTGGTCAGGATCACATCCGAACGGTCGCCCGGCGTAATGACCAGGTCCCCCTCGGCAATGAAGTCCAGAAAATTGGGAATGTTCATGGCGGCCACTTTGAAATCGGCAATCGGCCGGTGCAGTTTTTCGGGCTCCCCCTGGAGCAGGACGGCACCCAGCTCACGGGCGACGTCGGCCACGGTCGGCCGGCCCAGGGTCGGCAGCTCCGACAGAATGAACACCGGGGCTTCGATCGGACTGCCGTTGGCGATGGCGCGGTGAATGGCTTCGGCCGAGGTCTCCGCGTCCACCCGATTGACGAACACGGCGGCGATGGTGCATCCTTTCTCGGTGTAGGCATCGATACCCAGGTGCATGACATCCAGCGTTTCCTGGGGTGTCTTGCCCTTGCCGTTGATCACCATGAGAATCGGGCTTCCCAGGTTGGCGGCCACCTCGGCATTCATGTCGAACTCGAAGGCCGAGGAGACCCCGGTGAAATCGGTTCCCTCACACAGGATGAAACGGCACTTCTGCTGGAGCTGTTTGAAGCGGTCGACGATGTGTTTTAAAATGACCTGGTTGTGATCGCCGGTGGCCAGCGCCTGGGCGGCGTTGTGGGTCAGGGCGAAACTCTCCTGGTAGGTCTGGTCCAGACTGTAACGCTGCCGGATCAGTTCGATGTTGTTGTCCGGCTTCTGGCCCGTGGGGATGATCGGGCGAAAGTAGCCGATTCGGCCCACGCGTCGGGACAGCATCTCCAGGATGCCCAAGGCGACCACGGATTTGCCGCTGCGCGGTTCGATGCTGGCGATATAGAGACTGTTGGCCATCTGGATTCTCCGTTTTGCGGCACAACGGCATGCGCCCGCGAACATTGCGAACGTGGCGGTATCCTACCTTAAAACGCACCGGGCTACAAATTAAAACCGGGCCCGTGCGGCGGCACCGCCGCGGCGGGTTTGCCAACGACAACACCGGGCCGATTCTCATCGGCCCGGCTTGCATGCGTTCAATGCTTGCGGTTGATATTGCCTGCGGGTCACTCCATGGCCGGCAGCGGTCCGATAAAACCGACATAGGCGGCCGCATCGGAAGCGTCGGCCAGCTTGTCCTGGTCGGATTCGCCAAAGGGGTGCTGGATGACGCTCATGATGTAGGCCCAGCCGTTGATGTCGGGGTAGTAGTAGGGCGAGGTGGTTTCGGATCCGTAGGGCGTGGTTTGGATGCGGGTCAGGTCGCCGCTTTGAACGTGGTAAGCCCAGACGGCGTCGTTCTGATGCCCGGAACCGGTGTCCTCGCCGATGATCAGGGTCTGCTTACCGGTGATGAAGGTCAGGTTGTCGGGGTTGGCGATGCCGTCGACATCGCAGGTGTTGTTGGCATAGTCGCTGTCCGGTGCATAGGTTTTCATTCTGCCCGAGACCACGCCCTGCATGTTCATGGCCACGTAGTCGCTGCCGATCGTGGCATCGGGTCCCACATCCAG
Source organism: uncultured delta proteobacterium (assembly GCA_963785365.1). GTDB lineage: Bacteria > Desulfobacterota > Desulfobacteria > Desulfobacterales > Desulfosarcinaceae > Desulfosarcina. Next base: position 140,764 of record CAWAUZ010000011.1, read on the forward strand.
GCCATAGACGCAGCCGCATTCGTTGTAAGGTAGTTTGACATGGTTGCCGCCCCCGATATCGTATGCGTCGTTTTCTTGACCACTTTTCCTGGCGTCTTCCATGCCCCGGCTCACCTCACTCATGGCCACATAGAGCTTGTTGTTGTCCGGATCGAAGGTAATCCCCTCCTCTTTGCGAAATTCGGTGGTGGCCCCCAGCATGGCGGCATAGCGCCGGGTTTCCAGCCGGGAGGCGACGACGTCCATGCCGTCTTTGACTATCAGGCACTCGTGGTTGGCGTCATCGTGTCCGCTGTTGATGGAGGTGAAACCGGCCGGGCAGGTGCCGTCCGGATTGGGGTCGGCGGTTTCAAAAATGTCGCTGAATGCGGTTTTATCGTCGATGGCGGCCGCGATAGCGGCCTGGTTCGCTTGCCCCAGGCTGATCCAGTTCAGGTCGGCGCTGCCGCCGTTGACCGTACCGCTCTGAATCCAGCGTGCCGCATAGAGCGTGCCGGCGCTCAAATCACCGGCCGTATCGGCAACGAACATGAAAAAGCCCACATTGGTGCCGTCATCGGACATGTAAACGGTCTTTTGATCGGGCATGACATAAGCCAACTCGAGAGCCAGGCGTCCCATGGCGTAATGTTTGACCGCCGTCGCCGTGCCGTCGTCGCTGACAAAGACTTCCACCGGATAGCCATATCGATACGGATTGAAATTGGCATTGATGTCGGCCAAGCTCACCGAGGCGTCGAACGGATCGACGATCCCGAAGTAGCGCAGCATGGGTTTGTAGTAGTCATCGATGTCGTCGGTCGTTTGGGCCGCTTCGACGACGCGGGTATCCGGCGGGTACTCCTCGCTGCCCAGGTGCGTGTTCCAGGGCGTGACGCTGCCGGCGCAGGGCACCCACAGGCCGCCCCACTGTGAAAAGTCGACGCTTTGGGTGCCGATCGGTGTCAGGGTGCCGGTAGATCCCTCCTGCGTCAATTCGGTCAGGTACATGGCGCCGGGTCGGGATTCGAAATGGGTGATGTTGAAGAGCCGATCCCCTTTTTTAATCAGCGAGGAGAAGTCATTGTCATTGGATATAAAGTTGGAGCCATCGGCCGCTTTGACCGGGTTGCCGGCCTGATCCAAAACCAATCCGAAGGTGTCCCCTCCGATCTGATCGCCGCTGCGCATCAAGGTGTTGTATCCGATGGGATGGTCGACACTGTTGACAGTGGCGGTCGACGATGCCAGCACAGACCGCTTGTCGGCGTCGCTGACCGGCACGGGAACATTTTCGAACTGAAGGGACGGCACCACCATGGCGGCCGGGTCAACAGCGTCGTCGAAGGCCGGGATGGGTCCGATGTAGCCCACGTATGCGGCCGCATCGGAGGCGTCGGTTAGCTGGTCGGTGTCGGATTCGCCGTAGGGGTGCTGGATGACGCTCATGATGTAGGCCCAGCCGTCGATGTCGGGATAGTAGTAGGGCGAGGTGGTCTCTGACCCGTAGGGTGTGGTCTGGATGCGGGTCAAATCGCCGCTCTTGACGTTGTAGGCCCAGACGGCGTCGTTCTGGTGCCCGGAGCCGGTGTCCTCGCCGATGATCAGGATTTCCGTTCCGGCGATGAAGGTCAGGTTGTCGGGGTTGGCGATGCCGTCGACGTCGCAGGTGTTGTTGGCAAAGGGGCTGTCCTGGGCGTATTCGGTCATCGTTCCGCTGACCACCCCCTGCATGGTCGAGGCTACATAGTCGCTGCCGATGGCGCCGTCGCTGACCACATCCAGCCCGTAGACGCAGCCGCAGTCGTTGTAGGGCAGGTAAATGTCGTTGTTGCCGCCCTGATCGTAGGCGGCGTTTTCCACGCCGCCTTTCTTGAAGTCCTCCATGCCCCGGTTCACCTCGCTCATGGCCACGTACAGGCGGTTGTTGGCGGCGTCGAAGGTGATGCCTTCTTCCTTGCGAAATTCCGTGGTCGCTCCCAGCATGGCGGCATAGCGGCGGGTTTCCACGCGCGAGGCGATGGTTTCCATGCCGGATTTGACCGTCAGGCACTCCTGACCGGCCTCGGTGTTGATGCTGGTGAAGCCGGCCGGACAGGTGCCGTCCTCGGCCGGATCCGTGCTGTCGAATATGTCGCTGAAGGCGACGCCGGCGTTGACTACGCCCCGCACCTGGGCCTGGGTGGCGTGTCCCAGGTCGATCCAGCTGATATCGGCCGAGCCGCCGTTCTCCTCGCTGGTCTGAGTCCAGCGGGCCGCGTAGAGGGTTCCGGCGGTCAGATCGCCGGCCTGGTCGGCGACGAACATGAAAAAGCCCACGTTGGCGCCGTCATCGGACAGATAAACCGTTTTGCGGTCCGGCATCACATAGGCCAGTTCCAGGGCGATGCGCCCCATGGCATAGCGTTTATGGACGGTTTCCAGGCCCTCGTCATCCAGGGCGACTTCCACCGGGTAGCCGTACAGGTAGGGGTTGAAGGTCTCTTTGATCTGCTCGATGGTTACCCCGGCGGCAAACGGATCGGCAATGCCGAAATAGCGCAGCATCGGTTTGAAGTAGTCGTCGATCTCGTCCGGCGACTGGGCCGCTTCGACGCTGCGGGCATCCGGCGGGTACTCTTCGCTGCCCATATGGGTGTTCCAGGGCGTCACGCTGCCGGCGCACGGGACCCACAGCCCGCCAAAAGCGGCAAAGTCGATGCTGCGGGTGGCGATGGGCGACAATATGCCGGTGGCGGCATCCTGCTGCAGTTCGGTCAGGTACATGGCCCCGGGACGGGACTCGAAATGGGTGATGTTGAAGAGCCGGTCCCCTTTTTGGATCAACGAGGAGAAGTCGTTGTCGTTGGATATGAATGCGGAGCCGTCGGTTTCGACGACCGGATTGCCCTGCGCGTCGAAAACCTGACCGAACGTGTTGCCACCGATCACATCACCGCTGCGCATCAGGACCTGGTAGCCGATGGCATGGGATTCACCGTCGATGGTGACGGTCTCGGTGGCCTGAACGGTGCGCTTGGCCGTGTCGGTGGTGGGCACCGGCACGCTGGCGAAGCTGACGCCGCCCGGGCTGCCCGATGGATCGGACGGCGCGACACTGGCTTCATCGTCGCTGCTGCTGCAGCCGGCCAAGAGGGCCGCCAGCACCAAAATAATTAACGACCACCTGACCACTTCTGCTTTCTTGAACCGCTGTGAATCTGGACTGGGCAACATTGTACGCCTCCTTAGCATGTTGATGTGACTGAACTACCGAACCGAATCACGAAGACCTCAGCCATTCCAAATGCCCCAGCAGGGTTCGGGCTTGATTAGCATTTGATTAGGTTTTGGTTAGCGCCGGGCATGCTCCGAAAAATCAGCGGTCGGCCGCCACCCGGGGCCAAAAAAATCGTCGGTATTGCTAATATTGCGTTAACAATCGGGTGCTCTAAAGGGACCGTCGACATCAACCATGCGACATCACCCCAACCTTTCAAAGGAGAAGAAGTCATGCACCCTCTCGTCATGCGGTCTTTGTCGTTGCTGGTGGTCGGCGGGTTGCTGCTGGCCGGTTGCAGCAGTTCGGACACCAGCGCCCCCGCCGAGCCGGTCACGGATGCCGAGGTGCAGCCGACAGACGGCGGCACGCTCACCGGCAAGGTCCTCGGCAACCAGGCCCCCTATCTGCCGCCGCAGTGCTACACGAAAACGGTCCAGGCCGACGGCGGCGTCCGCAACTCCTGCTACACCTGCCACACCAAAGGGTTTAGGCCCGACTTCGTCAATGACGGCGACCTGCAGCTCGAATTTTCCTTCCCGGCCTACGCCGAACAGAACCACTGGACCAATTTGTTTGTCGACCGCCGTTCGGTGCAGGCCCAAATCACCGATGCGGACATTCTGGACTACATCCGTACCTCGAACTATGTTGACAGCCAGGGAGGTATCGTGCCGGCTGCCGACCTGGCCGACCTGCCGGAGCAGTGGGATGCCGATCGAGACGGTGTCTGGTCGGGCTATGTGCCGGATTGCTATTTCAACTTCGACGAGGCCGGCTTCGACCGCGACCCGTCGGGCGGCTACACCGGGTGGCGAACGCTGGCCTACTACCCCTTTCCGGCTACGCACTGGCCGGCTAACGGCGACTACGGTGACGTAATGATCCGGCTGCCCGACGCGTTTCAAACCCGCCAGCAGGCCTTCGACCCGGATACCTACCGGGTCAACCTGGCGATCTTGGAAGCCCTGATCAAAAAGCGCGACGTGCCGATCCCGCCCACGGACGAAAACCGTTATCAGGTCGACCTGGACAAGGACGGCCGTCTGGCAACCGCCCGCAAGATCGCCTACGACTGGGCGCCCAACGACAATCGACTGATGACCTATGTGGGCGACGCCGGGGATGGTCAGGCTGACGGCGACATCCAACTGGCGGCCGGATTGTTTCCCGAAGGCACCGAATTTTTAAACACCCTGCGCTACGTGGACGTCTCCGACGAGGGGCGCATCGAAATGGCCAACCGGATGAAAGAGATCCGCTATGCCCGCAAAATCCGCTGGCTGACCTACGCCCAGCTGGAAACCCTGGCCCTGAACGAGATCAAGGCGCGCGACGATTTTCCCGATCGGCTGAAGCTGCCCATCGGCAACATGGAAGACGGGGTCAGCAACGGTGTCGGATGGGTCTTCCAGGGATTTATCGAGGATGCCGGCGGTCGGCTGCGGCCGCAGACCTTTGAGGAGACGGCCTCGTGCATCGGCTGCCACGGCGGCATCGGCGCCACCACGGACAGCACCTTCGCGTTTGCCCGCAAACTGGATGCCGCCGGCCATCGCCAGGGGTGGTATCACTGGTCGCAAAAAGACCTGGTCGGCCTGAACGAACCCAAGGTGCGTTTTCAGCGCGCCGGGGTGCAGTACGAGTATGCCTACTATCTCATGTACGCCGGGGCCGGAGACGAATTCGCCAGCAACGCCGAAATTCGCGAGGCCTTTTTCGACGAAAGCGGTACTCTTAAACCGGAAATGGCCGCCGCACTGCACGAGGACGTGTCGGTGCTGCTGTATCCCAGTACGGATCGCGCCCTGGCCCTGAACAAGGCCTATCGGCAGATCGTGGCGGAGCAGAGCTACACCGCCGGCCGAACCGCCCTGCTCGACGGGGGCCAGGCGGTTTTTGCAACCCTGACACCGGAAGACGTCGAGACAAAGGTGGCCGCACCGCTGATCCTGGCCGCGCACCCCCGCGACAACGGCTGCCAACCCTGCCTGGACTTGTCGACCGAACCGGTCGCCGCCGACCGGCAGGCCGTCATCGACGGCAGCGGCATGGATGGTCCCAACGGGCAGCGCTACCAGATCGACGACAGCGGCCTGATCGACGAAAGCACCTATGCCGTGCCGGCCGAAGGGGTTTACTTTCCCTTTCCGCCGCGGCACACCCTGCCCACGCGCATGATCGTTCCCCTGGGCGCCACGGCGGTGTGCTACGATTGCCACCGCCTCGACCGCACCGTTCCGCCGGACCATTCCCAGGTCACCGAACCCGTGGATTTCGAGCTGCAGCCCGACCAGGAAGCGGAGTTGAACCTGGTTCAGTTGACCGATGGCGGCGGCCGGGACCTCAACGGGGTCTGGAGCCCGGATGGAAGCCGCATCGCCTGGGAGTCGGATCGCGGCGGCAGCGTTCAGATCTGGGTGATGAACGGCGACGGGTCCCAGCAACGGGCCCTCACCTCGGGACCCGCCATCCACGGATGGCCACGCTGGCATCCCGACGGGGGCCGCCTCGTTTTCTGGGGATACGACGAACAGACCGGTACGCACTCGATCGCCACCGTCCGTGTGGACGGCAGCGATGAAACCGTCATCGCTGCCTCCGATGAGATGCTGGACCGGCCGGTCTGGCATCCCGCCGGCAATGCCCTGGCCTGGGCGGCCCAAACCGACGGCAACTGGGACATCTGGGCCGCCGATGCCGACGGCAGCCAGGCGCGCCGACTGACCCATGACGCCCAGATGGAAAGCAACCCGCTCTGGCGTCCGGACGGATCGTACATCGCCTACAAGGTGGCCCCGAACAAGGCGTACAACCTGACCATCGAGAACTTCCTGAACGTCGAAAACGGCTTCGATGCCCCGACCGTTCGCGTGTGGGACGGGATCAAATCCATCCAGATGAACGACTGGAGCCCGGATGGGGACAAGATCGCCTACACGGCCGAAATCGTGACCAATGCCTCTGGGGAAGACCGGGTTTCCTACCTGGCCGTCGTGGAGGATGTCGCTTTTGAGGGTGCCAGGACGTCGGGAACGCCGACGATTCTGTCGGCCCACAACACCCTGGGCGACCGTGGCCCGGTGTTTTCGCCCGACGGCAGCCAGATCGCCTTCTGGGCCTGGAACAAGTCCTACCGGGCCACCTTGTGGCTTTGCGGGTCGGACGGCAGGGGCCTCCGGCAGCTCACCCGCCTGGGGCCGGACATGACCCCGCAGTGGCACCCGGACGGCAGCCGGCTGCTGTTCGAATCCGCGCGCGGCGGCACCATGGACATTTGGACCGTGGACATCGAATGAGATGGCGCACCGGACGGCCTGCGTTCCATGCCCATCCACCAGTGGCCTGTTTGGGGTCGATCTTCGTAAACCGCGGACGACCCCGCTCCCCCAAGGGGGCGAAAGTTAACGGAAGTCACCATCACGGGCCGCGCAACGGTTAGCGGCCCCATCACCCATCGGCCACGCCGATGGGTGATCAATACACTTTTCGCTTCGAGAATCCCCGCCCCAGGACATTGAACGTGTTTTCCGTGATGACGAAGGCCTGCGGATCCACGGACAAGGCCGCCTCCTCCAGTCGTTTGAGCTGGTAGTTGTTCACCACGGTCAAGATGACCTTCTTGGCCTTGCCGGAGTAGGCCCCGCTGCCGTTCAGGAAGGTGACCCCCCGCCTCAGCCGCTCCTGGATCTCCCTGGCGATCCGATCGTTGAAGTCCGAGATGATGATGACCATTTTACGTTGGTTGAAGATGGTCAGCACGTAGTCCAGCGTCTGTGACGTGATGAAGCTCATGAAGATGGAGTAGAGCACCAGGTCGGTGTCGAGAAAGCCGAAACTGAAGCTGAACAGGACCATGTTGAAGGCCAGGAAAAACATGCCCATGCGAATGTTGAATTGCTGGTTGAAAATGATGGCCAGAATGTCCAGCCCGCCGGCCGAACCCAGCGAGTGCAAGATGATGCCGCTGCCGGCGCCCATTAAAATGCCACCGGCCAACACCGCCAGGATCTGTTCGTGGATGGGCAAGGTGAACCGGATCATCTCGATGACCAGGGTGGTTGCGGCCATGCCGTAAAGGCTGTAGAAGAAAAACCGTCTGCTGACAAAAACCCAGCCGATCAGGAAGATGGGGATGTTGACGACAAGATACCACAGTGCCGGGGAGAGCAGGCCGCCGACATAGAAAAGGAAGAGCCCCAGGCCGGAAATGCCGCCGGTGACGAACCCGTGGGGAACGGCGATGGCCTTGAACCCGATGCCGAACACGATCGATCCGGCTGAAATCAGCAGCAGATTCCACAGTACGGAGGAGATGATGCGGTGATAGCGTAGCTTTCTCACGCGGCCTTTCCTTCCTATTTGGCATTGCAAAAACGGCAATTCTAACGATTGGTCAGCCCATGTCAAGTCGGAGCATCCACAAAATGAGTTCCCAGGAAAAAGAAAAATGTCGCCAGGCGCTCGATCGGCCGGTCTCCACCACGATCGACGCCGCGGCGTGCATCGGCTGCGGCAGCTGCTTGTCCGTGTGCCCGACCGAGGCCTTGAGCTTGATCGACGGCAAGGCGGTCGTCACCGGGGCCGAGTCCATGGCGTGCGACCACTGCGCGGCGGCCTGTCCCACCGGGGCCGTTCGGGTGGCGGCCGTGGACCCGTCCCTGGGCCGTTTTCAGACCTTTGCGGCTGACACCCGCTGGCGGCCCCACGGCCAGTTCGACCTGTCCGAACTGGTCAATCTGATGGGGTCGCGGCGATCCTGTCGGAATTTCACCGATCTGCCCGTTGCGCCGGCCCTGCTGACGGACCTGGTAAAGGTGGGGGTGACCGCGCCGTCGGGGTCCAACTGCCAGCCGTGGACCTTTACCATTTTGCCGAACCGGGCAGCGGTCCTGGATCTGGGCCGGCAGGTGGGCGATTTCTTTCGCAAGACCAACCGCCTGGCCGCCAGACGATGGCTGCGCACCATCCTCAAGTGGATCGGCAAGCCGGCCCTGGACCGCTACTATTGCCAGCACTACGACAGCGTTGCGCGCGCCCTGGCACAGTGGGACAAGGGCGAGCGCGACCGGCTTTTTCACGGTGCCACGGCCGTAATCGTGGTGGCCGCCGACCGGGACGCTTCCTGCCCGGCCGAAGACGCCCTGCTGGCCGCGGGCCAGATCCTGCTGGCCGCCCACGCCATGGGACTGGGCAGTTGCCTGATCGGTTTCGTCATCGAGGCCATGCGGCGCGATGCCCGTATCGCCCGCACCCTGGGCATTTCGGACCAGGAGATCCCCTGCGCCGTGATCGCCCTGGGCTGGCCCGACGAGACCTACCAGCGGGTGGCCGGCCGCAAGCCGGCCCGCATTCGCTGTTGGCCGGCATGAGCATTGCTTTGTACCGGCAAGGATGTCATATTGGGCACGACAGCAGGTCACGCCGACACCGCTGTTGTCGGATTCGTGCTTCGAACAGCCATTGATTGCCACCTCCCTTAACTCCCGCTCAGGGTGGGAACAGGGTGGGGTGAGGAAAAAAATCGACGATGGTTGCCGTTCACGACACAGTATAACCCCCTTGTATGACGGCGAAGAAAGGGAATTGCGTTGGCCGTCACCAACCTGATTGCGTTTACGGCAGGCCTTTTGCTGCTCTATTACGGTGCCGGCTGGCTGGTCCAGGGGGCTTCGGTACTTGCCCGCAGTTTAGGGCTGACGCCCATGGTCATCGGCCTGACCGTCGTGGCCTTCGGCACATCGGCCCCCGAGCTGGTGGTCAGCCTGGTTTCGGCCTTCAAAGGCAAAAGTATGATCGCCCTGGGCAATGTGGTCGGCAGCAACATCTGCAACATCTCCCTGGTGCTGGGCGCGACCGCCATGCTCCAACCGGTGGTGACCAAGCGGGTCGTCATCAGCCGGGACATCCCGCTGATGTTGATCGTTTCCGTGGGACTGCTGCTGCTTTCGGTCAATTCGGTGATCAGCCGGATCGAAGGCTTCGCGCTGATCGGCGGCATCGTGGCTTACACCTGGTTCAACTACAAAGTGGCCGTGGAGATGCGGCGCACCCTGCCCGACCAATCCGATTCGGATGTGAGGCTGCCCCTCCCGGAAACCGGGCTGATTTGCCGGCGATGGTTTCAGCTCCTGCTGGTTGCCGGTGGCATCGTGGCGGTGGTGATGGGTGCGGACCTGCTCGTGGATGCGGCCGTGCGCATCATGTCCGTGCTGGGGGTCAGCGACAAGGTCGTGGGGCTCACCGTGGTGGCCTTCGGCACGTCCGTGCCGGAGCTGGCCACATCGGTGATGGCCGCCATGAAAAAGGAGATGGACATCTCCCTGGGCAACCTGGTGGGCAGCAACGTGTTCAACCTGCTCAGCGTGGTCGGCGCCACCGCCGCGGTAAGGCCCATTTACATATCGGGCGGTTTTTTCGGCAGCGGACTGGCGGTGGACTATCTGGTGATGATGACCGTCAGTGCGCTGCCCTGGGTGTTGATGCGGCGGGACCTGATCCTGTCGCGCAGCAATGGTTTTCTCTTGTTCGGGTGTTATGTGGTGTATGTGACGTACCTGATGCTCAAGGCCTGATTCATGTTTGTGCGACGGCCTTTTGGCGCCCCACAATCGTTTCTTGACCCCTGGATTGGATCGTATTTTCGAGGAGAGCACCGATGGAGGCCCCCCCAACCGCAACCAGCCCACTCGTCCTGGTGGTGGACGACGACGACGACATCCGTGACATCCTGGCCTACGGCATCACGGCCTCGGGGTGCCGCTGCCTGACGGCCGACAGCGCCGAGTCGGCCCTGGCCGTGCTGCCCACGGCGTCGATCGAGGTGGTTATTTCCGACATCCACATGCACGGCATGAGCGGGATCGACCTGTGCCGTGAGGTAAAAAGCCGCTTCGACGCCGATGTGATCATCATCACCGGCCTGGTCAACAACTTCGCCTACGAGGAGATTATCGCCCAGGGGGCCAGTGATTTTATCGAAAAACCCATTCGGCTGGCGGAGATCGTGGCCCGGTTGAAACGGGTGCTGCGCGAACGCGAGACGCGCGGCAAGCTCAAGGACACGGCCACGGCGCTGCGCCGCAATGTGGACCGCTTCCAGAAAGCCATGGAGGGCTTCGTCCAGGCCATCGCCCTGGCCGTGGAGATGCGCGATCCATACACGGCCGGTCACCAGAACCGCGTGGCCGACCTGGCCTGCGCCATCGGCCGGAAACTGGGGCTGTCGGAGGACCGGATCTACGGCCTGCGGATGGCCAGCGTGATCCATGACCTGGGCAAAATCACCATTCCCGGCGAGATTCTATGCAAACCGGGGCGCTTGAGCCGGCCCGAATACCAGATGATTCAGACCCACGTGCAGTCGGGCTACGATATCCTCAAAAAAATCGACTTTCCCTGGCCCTTGGCGGACATCATCATGCAGCATCACGAACGCATGGACGGGTCCGGGTATCCCCTGGGCCTGGCCGGCACAAAGATCCTGCTCGAGGCCAGGATCATCGCCGTGGCCGACGTCTTCGAGACCATCGGCTCCCACCGACCCTATCGACCGTCCCTGGGCGTCCAGAATGCCATCGGGGAGCTGACCGATAACTGCGGCCTGCTCTACGACGCCAAGGTGGTCGAGGCGTGCCTGGCACTGCACACCTCGGGGTACCGCCTCAAAGATTCCAAGGGGCAGCCGGGGGTGGTGACCATCCAGATGCAGTCGTTGTAAAAGCCCCTTTGCCGGTCGTTTCCCCAACAAAAAACCCGGCCCTCACACAATTCTAGTCCGATCCTAACACGCCGCTAACAATATCGGTCTACCTTGCGCCTGCATGACGGGAGACAGATGGTTGACAGCGGCCGTCCTAACCTGATGCTAACCAAACGCTAACCAAACGCTAACACGATGCGTCGGCCCGCTCGCCCGGGCATGACGGACTTTTTATGAATCCTGTTCACCTGCTCATTGCGCTGATGCTGCTCTCTTCAGCGGGCTATGTTGTCGGCCGGAAAAGAGCCTTTGCCGTGGCCGGAAGCGTGCGGGGGTTGCACCAGCTGCACTCGCGGCCGGTCCACTACGGCGCCCTGACCGCCTTGTGGTGTGGCATCCCGGCCCTGTTGATCTATGCCGCCTGGCTCTTTTTCGAGCCCGCGATTATCACCGGCATCGTCATCGGCGGTCTGCCCGACAAGATCCAGTCGCTTCCGGAGGGCCGCCTGGACCTGATGCTCAACGACATGCGCAACCTGGTGGGCGGCAACATCACCTCCGGTGCCGCCGACGCGCTTATGCGAGATGCCGCCGATCGCTACCTGGCGTTGAAACGCACATCCAACGCGGCCCTGGCCGTGACGACCCTGTCGATCGGGCTGCTGGCCCTGCTGGTCGCCCGCGCGCGGATCGTGCCGACCCTGCGGGCCCGCAACCACGTGGAGCGCATCGTCCGGATTCTGCTGATCGCCTGTTCCCTGATCGCCATTTTCACCACGGTGGGGATCGTGCTCTCGGTGCTGTACGAGGCCATCCGGTTTTTCCAGGTGGTTCCGCTGACCGAGTTCCTGTTCGGGCTGGAGTGGAGCCCCCAGATGGCGATTCGCGCCGATCAGGTGGGCTCTTCGGGCGCCTTCGGGGCCGTTCCGGTGCTGGCGGGCACCTTGATGATCTCCACGATCGCCATGGCGGTGGCTGCGCCGATCGGGTTGATGTCGGCCATCTACCTGTCCGAATACGCCAGCCGGCGCATCCGGGCGGTGGTCAAACCGCTCATGGAAATTCTGGCCGGGATCCCCACCGTGGTCTACGGATTCTTCGCCGCCTTGACCGTGGCGCCGTTTATCCGCAATACCGGCGACGCGGTCGGCCTGACCGTCAGCTCGGAAAGCGCCCTTGCTGCCGGCATGGTGATGGGGGTGATGATCATTCCCTTCGTTTCGTCCCTCTCCGACGACGTGATCAACGCCGTGCCTCAGTCGCTGCGCGACGGGGCCTTTGCCCTGGGGGCAACCCGTTCGGAGACCGTCCGGCAGGTCATTATCCCGGCCGCCTTTCCCGGCATCGTCGGAAGCTTGCTGCTGGCCGTGTCCCGGGCCATCGGCGAAACCATGATCGTCGTCATGGCCGCCGGCCTGGCCGCCAACCTGACGGCCAACCCCTTTCAGGCGGTCACCACGGTCACGGTCCAGATCGTGACCCTGCTGGTCGGGGACCAGGAATTTGACAGCCCCAAAACCCTGGCCGCGTTTGCCCTGGGACTGCTGCTCTTTCTGGTCACCCTGGTCCTGAACGTGGTCGCCCTGGTGGTGGTGCGCAAGTACCGGGAGCAATATGAATAGCATCGACGATCCACAACAGGCGGCGCCGTCGCCTTCGCCGCCGGACAGCGCCCGCACCATCGATATCGTCAATCGGGGCCTGCCGCGGCGCTACCGCGCCGAACGCCGTTTCAAGATTTACGGTGTCGTCGCCATCTGCCTCAGCTTGGCCTTCCTGGGATTGCTGTTCGCCACCATCGTTGGCAAGGGCTACAGCGCCTTCTGGCAGACCGAACTCAAACTCGATATTTTTTTTGACCCGGCCGCCTTTGAAGATGCACTGCTGGCAGACGCGAATTATGCCTCACTGATCAAGGCCGCGTTGAGCAAGCGGTTCCCGGATGTTTCCGGTCGTCAGGGAAAGCGTGACCTGTATGCCCTGGTCAGCCCGGGTGCGGCCTTTCAGCTGCGCCGCAAAGTCATCCGGCAGCGTGAGCTGGTCGGCCAGGTCGAATCAATCTGGGTGCTGGCCAACGATGACGTCGACATGCTCGTCAAGGGTCACATCGACCGCCGGCTGCCCGAAAACGAGCGCCGGCTCAAAGACGACCAGCTGGCATGGCTCGATCATCTGGACCGGGAAGGGCGGGTGCGCATGGCCCTCAACACCACGTTTTTTTCCAACGGGGATTCGCGCGAGCCGGAGCTGGCCGGCATCTGGGGCGCCATGGTGGGCAGTTTCTACACCCTGACGGTGACGCTGTTGCTGTCGTTTCCCATCGGCGTGGCCGCTGCGGTCTACCTGGAGGAGTTCGCCCCCAAAAACCGCTGGACGGATATTATCGAAGTCAACATCAACAACCTGGCGGCGGTGCCGTCGATCGTATTCGGCCTGCTCGGATTGGCCGTATTTCTCAATTTCTTCGGGTTGCCGCGCTCGGCGCCGCTGGTCGGCGGCCTGGTGTTGACCCTGATGACCCTGCCGACCATCATCATCGCCAGCCGGGCCTCGCTCAAATCGGTGCCGCCCTCCATCCGTGAGGCGGCCCTGGGGGTGGGTGCCTCCAAGAATCAGATGGTGTTTCACCATGTGCTGCCGTTGGCCATGCCCGGCATGATGACCGGTACGATCATCGGCATGGCCCAGGCCCTGGGTGAAACCGCCCCGCTGCTGATGATCGGCATGGTGGCCTTTATCGTCGACATTCCCGGCGGTTTTACGGACCCCTCCACGGTCCTGCCGGTGCAGATCTACCTGTGGGCCGACAGCCCGGAAAGGGCCTTTGTGGAACGCACCAGCGCGGCAATCATGGTCCTGCTGGCCTTTTTGATCGCCATGAACGCCATGGCGGTGTTCCTGCGCAAACGATTCGAAAAGCGTTGGTAGACGGGCAACGGATCCGGCGGCAGGGGGTGCTTCAAAAGCGCATGTGTTGAATCGGCATCGCATGGTCGATGTCGCGTTTTAGGCAGTTAGGCTAAATGGGTTCAAATATTATTTCAGAGAAAAGGAGAATGAGATGAAGCGGGTACTGACAAGCGTTATTGCAGCTGCGTTGGTGTTTGGCGTGAACAGCGTCGACGCGAGTTCGGCAAGGGATTACATTAGCATCGTGGGATCGTCCACGGTCTATCCTTTCGCTACCGTGGTGGCCGAGCGGTTCGGTAAAACCACCGATTTTAAAACGCCGACCATCGAATCGACCGGTTCCGGCGGTGGCCTGAAGCTGTTTTGCGCCGGTGTGGGCGTGGAGCATCCGGACATCGCCAATGCATCGCGCAAGATCAAATCGTCCGAGTGCGGGACCTGTGCCGAAAACGGCGTCAAAGAGATCATCGAGGTTAAGATCGGCTATGACGGCATCGTCGTTGCCAACAGCAAATCCGCCCCGGTCATGAAGCTGACCCGCAAGGACCTTTTTTTGGCACTGGCCAAGGAGGTTCCGGATCCCAAGGGCGGCGAAGGCTTGGTATCCAATCCGTACCAGACCTGGAAACAGGTCAATGCATCCTTGCCCGACAGCAAGATCGTGGTCCTCGGCCCGCCGCCGACCTCCGGGACGCGCGATGCCTTCGTGGAGCTGGTCATGGAGAGCGGCGCCGAATCGTTCGATTCGATCAAGGCCCTCAAGGATTCGGACAAGGACCGCTACAAGGCCGTCAGCCAGACGGTGCGCGAGGACGGCGCCTACGTGGAGGCTGGTGAGAACGACAACCTGATCATCCAGAAACTCGAAAAAGATCCGGCCGCAATGGGTATTTTCGGGTTCAGTTTTTTGGATCAGAACGCCGATAAAATTCAAGGCGCTTACGTGGATGAGGTGGAGCCGACCTTCGAAAACATTGCCAGCGGCGACTACCCGGTCTCCCGGCCGCTCTATTTTTACGTCAAGAAGGCCCACATCGGGACCATTCCCGGCATCGAGGAATACCTGAAGGCTTTCAGCGACGAAAAAGCCTGGGGTCCGGAAGGCTACCTGACCGATAAGGGCTTGATCCCCATGCCCGATGATGAGAGAGAGAAGTTCAGCAAGGATGTGCGTGAGCTGACGCCGATGGATTGTAAATAGGGTGTGTCCGGCGGGCGTGCCGAAGCGCTGGCCGCCCGCCGCCCTTCACTGGTACCGAAGCAGACAGTTAAAGCGATGAATGATCACAAAAATGGGAACGCCGCCGTTGCGGTCAGAAAAAAGACCGTCGGCAACCCCTTCGTTGAGCGGCCGCGCATGACCTGCCGTCATGTGGACGTTTTTTACGGAGAACAACAGGCTATTTTCGATGTGTCGTTGGACATCGGTGAAAACGAGGTAATCGCCCTGATCGGTCCTTCGGGTTGCGGTAAATCGACCTTTCTGCGTTGCCTGAACCGCATGAACGACACCATCGACATCTGCCGGGTGAACGGGAAGATCGAACTCGACGCGGTCGATATCTATGGCCGCGAAATCGATGTCGTCCCCTTGCGGGCGCGGGTGGGGATGGTGTTTCAGAAGCCGAACCCCTTTCCCAAGTCGATCTACGACAATATCGCCTACGGGCCCCGAATCCACGGGATTGCCAGCGGCCGCACTGAAGCCGACGAGATCGTTGAAATGTCCCTGCGCAAAGCCGGTTTGTGGGAAGAGGTCAAGGACCGCCTCGATCAGCCCGGTACCGGACTTTCCGGCGGCCAGCAACAGCGCCTGTGCATCGCCCGCACCATTGCGGTCAATCCGGAGGTGATCCTGATGGATGAGCCGTGCTCGGCCCTGGACCCCATCGCCACCTCGATTATCGAGGAGCTGATTCACGAGTTGAGTGCCCAGTTCACCATCGCCATCGTGACCCATTCCATGCAGCAGGCCGCCCGGGTCAGCCAGCGCACGGCCTACTTTCACCTGGGCATTTTGATCGAGGTGGGCGACACGGATCAGATCTTCACCCGGCCCTCCCATCAACTGACCCAGGATTACATCACCGGACGTTTTGGCTAAGCGCGCCGCCGCACCGACAGCCGTCACGATGCCGGATCAAAGGAGACCCCCGTGGTCAAGCACTTTCAACGTGAATTGGACAAAATCAAAAAGATGATCCTCTCCCTGGGCGCTCTGGCGGAAACCCGGGTGCGGCAGATCAAGCAGGCCGTTGAAAATCGCGACGATGTCCTCGCCAGGGAGGTGATTCACCTGGACTACGAGATCGACGAGATGGAGGTGGACATCGAAGAGGAGTGTCTCAAGGTCATCGCCCTGCACCAACCGGTGGCCTCGGACCTGCGCTTTCTGATCGCCGTCATCAAGATCAACAACGACCTGGAGCGCATCGGCGACCAGGTGGTCAACATCGCCCAGCGGGTCATCACCATGGCCAAAAGGCCCGTGGCGCCGTATCAATACGACTACTCGGAAATGAGCGACAAGGCCGAGGCCATGCTGCGCATGAGCCTGGACAGCCTGGTCAACCAGGACATCGACCAGGCCATCCAGGTCCTGCACCTGGACGACGACGTGGACGCGCTCAAGGACGCGGCCTACGACCGCATCAAGCAGGCTCTGGCCAAGGGGATGGCTACCGATATCGGCTACATGATCAACCTGCTGCTGGTCTCGCGGCACATCGAGCGCCTGGCCGACCACGCCACCAACATCGCCGAGGAGGTGATCTACATGATCGAAGGCGAGATTGTCCGGCACGGCAAGTTGGATTGAACCCATGAGCAAAGCCAACATATTAGTCGTTGACGACGAGGAGGACATTCTCGAATTGGTGCGCTACAACCTCGACCGGGAAGGATACACGGTCTCGTGTGCCGCCTCGGGCGAGGAGGCCTTGGCGGCGGCCGCTGCACGGCCGGTCGACCTGATCGTCCTGGATCTGATGCTGCCGGGCATCGATGGGCTGGAAGTGGCCCGGCGCCTGCGGCAGAGTGCCGAGACCAAGGAGACTCCCATTGTCATGCTCACCGCCAAGGGCGAGGAGGCCGACATCGTCACCGGCCTGGAGTTGGGGGCCGACGATTATGTGACCAAACCGTTTTCGCCGCGGATTCTCATCGCCCGCATCAAGGCGGTCATCCGCCGGCGCAGCGGCATGATCCCGGCCGATACCGACGTGCTGAATGTCCGCGAGCTTTCCATTCACCCGGGGCGGCGCTATGTGACCGTCCAGGGCAAACCGCTCAACCTGACCTTCACCGAGTTTCAGGTGCTTTACTTTCTGGCCCGACGTCCGGGCTGGGTGTTCACGCGCTCTCAGATTGTGGATGCGGTTCGGGGAGACGACTACCCCGTTACCGATCGCAGTGTGGATGTGCAAATTGTCGGCCTGCGCAAAAAACTGGAGCCGCTGGGCCATTACATCGAAACGGTTCGGGGGGTGGGGTACCGGTTTATCGAAAACTGACGGCCGCTGCCGGCCGGCCGCCGTGAAACCCTCACCGCCTCGCACATCGACAGCAAAACGATGACCAAGAAAAGACGCCTGCTTCACATCCTCTTTCCCACCTATCTGATCATTACCCTGGCGTCGCTGCTGGCCGTGAGCTGGTATGCCTTGAGCTTTACGCGGCAGTTTTACCTGGAGCTCACCCGTCTGGATCTGGAATCCAGCGGCCGCCTGCTGGAGCGGCAGGTGGTGCGCCTGCTGGCGCCCCTGGACGAGGCGGCCGTGGATCGACTCAGCAAGGATGCCGGTGCCCACACGGCGGTGCGGGTTACCGTGATTTTGCCGGACGGCCGGGTGGTGGGCGATTCGGACGAAAGGCCCGCCAAAATGGAAAATCACCGCAACCGCGAGGAGATCCGGGCCGCCCTGCAGGGCCGGGTCGGCATGGGCGTGCGCCACAGCGACACCATCGAGCGCAAAATGATGTATGTGGCCATTCCCCTGCTGGTCGATCAAAAGGTGGCCGGTGTCCTGCGGACCGCGATCCCGTTTACCGCCATCGACGAGCGCATCGGGACCATCCGCTCGCGCATCGCCATCGGCGCCCTGCTGGTGGCTCTGCTGGCCTCGGCCGTCAGCTGGCTGGTGTCCAAGCGGATCACCACCCGCATCGACCACCTGCGCAACGGGGCGCAGCGGTTTGCCGCCGGAGAGCTGTCCCACCGCCTGCCCTTGGCAACCTCGCTGGAGTTTTCCGAGCTGGCGGAATCTATGAACCAGATGGCCAGACAGCTTCAGCAGCGCATCGACGAGATCGACAGCCAGCGAAGCAATACCGATGCCGTGCTGGCCAGCATGCGCGAAGGGGTCATCGCCACGGACATGGATCAGCGCATCATAAGCATGAATCAGGCCGCTGCCGGCATGTTCAGTGTTCACCGGGCGGCGATGCAGGGCCACAACATTTTGGAGGTGCTGCGCAATCACGACTTCCAGGAGCTGATGAACCGCAGCCTGTCCACCGGTGACAGCCTCGAGGCCGACATCGTCCACCACAATCGCGGGGAGCGCACCCTCAGCGTGCACTGCACCCCCTTGCTGGACAGCGCCAAAAAACGCATTGGCGGCCTGGTCGTAATCAGCGACGTCACCCAGCTGCGCCGGCTGGAGAACATGCGCCGTGACTTCGCGGCCTCGGTTTCCCATGAAATCAAGACGCCCTTGACCGCCATCAAAGGATTCGTGGAAACCTTGTGCACGGTCGAGCTGGACGATCAGGAGGAGATCGCACGTTTTCTGAGCATCATAGACAAACATGTCAATCGGCTGGCTGCCATTCTCGATGACCTGATGCATCTGTCGCGGATCGAGCGGGACGAGGAAATTCAGCAGATCGGCCTGGAGTGCATCCGCATCGCCGATGTGCTCAAAACGGCCATCGGCCTGTGTTCCCCGTACAGCCAGGAAAAGCAGATCGACGTTCAGTTGACCGGCGATGAAGACCTCAGTGGCTGTTTTGATGCCACCCTGCTCGAGCAGGCGGCCGTCAATCTGCTGGACAATGCCATCAAGTACAGCCCCGAAAAAAGCGTGGTGACCATCGACGCCGTGGCGAAGGGCGACGAGATTCAGATCCGCTTTACGGACGTGGGCATGGGGATTGCCAAAAAACACCTGCCGCGGCTGTTCGAACGCTTTTACCGCGTGGACAAGGCTCGCAGCCGCAAGCTTGGGGGCACCGGCCTGGGCCTGGCGATTGTCAAGCACATTGCCCAGGCTCACGGCGGTGATGTAACCGTGGAGAGTGAACTGGAGCGGGGCAGCACCTTTACGTTGCATTTGCCCATCAACCGGCGGGCGGCCTGATGATAGCGCAGCAGGGATCGTTACATGTTGTCCGCATGAGTCGTCGTTTCAACGTTATACACCACGAAACCTCTTGCCTGATAGTTGGGCAGTGCGCGCGGATGGTCCAACGTGCAAGTGTGAACCCAGACACGGCGGGTCCCTTCCCATGCCCAGGCCGACTTGATCGCCCGGGCCAGCAGATATCCGCCAAAGCCCTGCCCGATGAAGCGGGGCACCAGGCCGAAATAGGCAATCTCGACATCCCAGCCGCTTTGCTGCTGCAGCTCGAAATAGCCGGCCGGTGAGCCCTTGCAGTAACCCACCCAGGTCCTGAGATTGTCATTTTCGGCAAAGGCCTGCCACTGGGCATCCGTCCAGCCGTTCTTGTCTGTCCAGCGCCAGTCGCTGCCCACCAGTTGGTACAGGAATCGATTGAATTGGAACTGCTTGTTTTCACATTCAACGATCTTTAGGCCCCTGGCCTCGGTTTTATCTTTCAGCGATGAAGCCGACTTCATCTCCAGAAAATAGGTGGTCACGTCGGTCATGATGTCGGAATCCTAAACGGGTCCAGGAGTGAGCTTTCCACGGCACTTGAATGGGAGGCGCTGTTGAGCAGCGGCGGGTGGGTTCAAGAGAAGGTCCACGGAGAGTCGATCCGATGGTTGCACCATCGCGGCCTGACGGGTTCGGCCTGTGGTTGAATCTCGCAAACCTCACCTGTTGAAAGCCCCCGGCAGGGCCGGGGGCTGTTTTTCTTGATTTCGGCGCTTTTGCGAAACCGTCGGAAATGGGATTTTTACAAGTCGGTCTTGTTTGGATCTTTGTTGGCTTTTTTTCTGGATACATATAGGATAATGAGTGCCAGAAGAACACCTAAACCTAAAAATACCCCTGTCAACATTCCCGTCTCCTCTTCGTTTTATGCTTCGATGACTTTGCGCAGTTCCTCTTCTTTGTCAACAGACAGGGAGGTCTTGAGTACTTTGCCCTTGAATTCCTTTTCCTTCAGGCGGGCCAGCACTTTGTCCGCGGTGGCCTGGCGAACGAGGATAAACAGCGCCGAGGTGTTTTCGGTCAGGTTGGCCGCCAGTTCCTTCATGAACTTGTCATCGATTCCGATGTCGCTCAGTTTGCCTGAAAGCGCCCCGGCCCCTGCGCCTACAGCGGCACCCAACAACGGGTTGAGGAAGATCATGCCGATGAGCAGACCCCAGAAGGAGCCGCCAGCGGCTCCTGCGGCGGTCAGGTTGACGGCCTGGTGAAGCTTGACTTTGCCTTTCTCATTCTTGGTGACGACGACGACGTCTTCCATTTTGATCAGATACTCTTTTTGCAGCTTTGCCAGCTCCGCACGCATTGCAAATGCCGCCTGCTCGGTATCGAATTCAATTACAACCAGATCACCCATTTTCAGACTCCTTTCCTCGATTAGAATAATAAAGCGTTTTGGTTTGCCGATTGATTGTGCCAATTGGAAAGCGCAAACACTATAGCGAATTATTGAAAAAATATCATCAACTAATTGCCAGGTTACGCGTCCGGGATGTGGACTTTGTCCAGAAAAATACAGACGATTAATGCAACCTTATGATTTCATGGTCTGTTTGAATTGGGCCGGCGCGTTGCCGCCCAATGAAGAATGTTTGCGCATCCGATCGTAGTCGATCTCGAGATACGCGAATATCGCCTTCAGAGGGTCATTAAACCCTTATTATAGCACACGTTTCCCCGTTTGACCAGGCAGCGCAACGGGTTTCCGCCAAGCTGGTAGGACAGGGCCGCCGGCGAGCTGATCTCCCAGATGGCCAGGTCGGCCGCTTTGCCGCGACTCAGGGTGCCCACCTCCTGCGCCAGGCCCAGAGCGGTCGCGGCATGTTTGGTAACCCCGGCCAGGGCTTCCGCCGGCGTCAGTTGGAACAATACGCAGCCCATGTTCATCATCATCGGCAACGAGAGGCACGGGCTGGTTCCAGGATTGCTGTCGGTGCTGACTGCGATGGGAACGCCGGCCTGGCGCAGCGCCGCCACCGGCGGTTTGCGGGTTTCGTTGAGAAAATAAAAAGCGCCCGGCAAAAGCACGCCCACACAGCCCTTTTCGGCCAGGGCGATGGCGTCATCGGGATGGAGATATTCCAGATGGTCCACACTCAAGGCATTGTATCGAGCCGCCAGAAGGGCACCCTTCGAGTCCGACAGCTGTTCGGCGTGCAGCTTTACACGCAACCCCAATTCGGCCGCGCGTTGAAACACACGCTCGGTCTGGGTGGTCGTAAAGCCAATCTTCTCACAAAAAACGTCGACGGCGCCGGCCAGTCGTTCTTCGGCCACCTGCGGCATCATCTGCGCAACGATGAGATCGACATAGTCATCAGGTGCGTTTCGATACTCGGGCGGCAAAGCGTGCGCCCCTAAAAAGGTGGCCTGGACGTCGATCGGCAGGGCCTGCCCCAAACGTCGGATCACCCTCAGCAGTTTCAACTCGGTGGGCAGGTCCAGTCCGTAGCCGCTTTTTATTTCCAGGGTGGTCACTCCGCCGGCCATCATCGTTTCGATGCGCGGCAGGCTTTGGGCGTAAAGCTCATCTTCGGTGGCCGCGCGCACCGCCTGGACCGTGCTCAAGATCCCGCCGCCGGCTTGGGCGATCTCCTGGTAGCTGGCGCCATCGAGCCGCATTTCGAATTCATTGGAGCGGTCGCCGGCGTAGACGATATGCGTGTGGCAATCGATCAGGCCGGGGGTGACCCAGCCGCCCTGCAGGCGATGCACCGTTTTGGCCCGCTGAAGGGCGTCACCGGGCAGGCGGTCCTGGGGCCCGATCCAGGCGATATGTCCGTTTGCAACGGCAATGGCGCCATTTTTTATGATTCCGTACCCGTGTGGGTCTGCCATGGTGGCCAGATGACCGTCCAGCCAGATGGAATCGATCTGTTGCGGCAGTATCATTTTCCTCCTCTTTTTCTCGCTGGAAGGGTGCCGTTTTTTGCCAGCGTCCACTGTCAGGTGATGCCGATGCCGCCTTGCGCCGGCGGCGTGAAACGACCCCCCAGGGTATATCGGGATCCGGGCGAGTAAAAGGTGCTGATGGTGGCCACCGTCTCGCCGACCCACGTTTTTCGATACAGGGCCAAACACGGCTCCGAGGCGTTGATTAACAGCAGGTCGCGTACCCACGGATCCGGAATGATCGCCTCGACGACATGCTCTACCATGCTGGGGGTGGCCTGACTGAGCAGGTAGGCGGCCACGTCGACCGTGGTGAAATCCTGCTTCAGATAATCTGGCGCGATTTCCGGATTGACAAAGCGGTCGCCCAGCTGAATGGGAACGCCGTTGTCTTTGTGTACAATGATCGATTGATAGACCGAAGCGTAAGGCCGAAGGCCCATTTTCAGTGCCAGCGATGGTCGCGCTTTTTCCTCCTGCAGCAGGTGCACGTCACACGAATAGACGCCGCCGCGCGCTTTGATTTCGTCCGCAATGGAACGAATTTCCAGCAGCGCCGATTGGGGCTTTGTCTGGGCGATGAAGGTTCCGCTGCCTTGAACACGGGTCAATCGGCCATCCGCGGTCAGTTCGCGCAGGGCACGGTTAACCGTCATCCTGGAAACATTGAGCTTTTTTACCAGGTCAACCTCTGATTCGATCTTCATCCCCGGCTTGAGGACACCGGCCCGAATGCCTTCCAGGATATGATCTTTTACCTGTTGATACAAGGGCACGTCGTTCTGCTCGGTCATAACCGTTCCCCGTTGGCAAAGCTTGGCAGCAGATCGGGTTCCAACAGGTCGTTGAAGTCTCCGTTCTGGATGATTTCCGTGGCCTTGCGGATGTCCGGTGCAAAATAGCGATCCTTGTCATAAAAGGGCACCACCGCGCGCACGCGCCTTCTGGCCGTCTCCAACGGCGGCGACGTCTTCAGTGGTTTTCTAAAGTCAAGCCCCTGGCAGGCGGCAAGCAGTTCGACCGCCAGGATGCCGGCCGTGTTGTCGGCCATTTCGGTCAGCCGCCTGGCGGCGAAGGCTGCCATGGAGACGTGATCCTCCTGGTTGGCCGAGGTGGGCAGGCTGTCGACGGACGCCGGATGGGCCAGGGCTTTATTCTCGCTGGCCAGCGCCGCCGAGGTTACCTGGGCGATCATGAATCCGGAATTCAGCCCGCCTTTTTCGACCAGAAACGGGGGCAGCTTGGACATGTGGGTGTCGATGAGCAGGGCGATGCGCCGTTCCGAGAGTGCTCCGGTCTCGGCGATGGCCAGGGCCAGGTTGTCGGCGGCCATGGCAATGGGCTCGGCGTGGAAGTTGCCGCCGGAAATGACATCCATCTGCTCGGGAAACACCAGCGGGTTGTCCGAGACGCCGTTGGCCTCGATTTCAATAACCCGTGCGGCGTTGCGGATCTGCGTGAGGCAGGCCCCCATGACCTGGGGCTGGCATCGCAGCGAGTAGGGGTCCTGCACCGCTTCGCAGTATTGATGAGAGAGTCCGATCTCGCTGGTGCCAAGCAGTTGGCGGTAGGCTGCGGCCACATCGATCTGGTCCTGGTGGCCACGCACCTCGTGGACAAGCGCGTTGAAAGGCCGTCTACTGGCCAGGGCCGCCTCGACGCTGAGGCTGCCGGCGATCAGGGCGGCCGCAAGCAGCTGCTCGGCCGCAAACAGGCCTTCCAGAGCAAACGCGGTCGACGCCTGGGTGCCGTTGAGCAGGGCCAGCCCCTCTTTGGGGCCGAGGGTAATCGGTTCCAATCCCGCGATCCGCAGCCCCTCGCGCCCCGATATGGTTTTGCCGTCATGAACCGCCTCGCCTTCGCCCAGCAATACGGTGCTCATGTGGGCCAGTGGTGCCAGGTCGCCCGAAGCGCCCACCGATCCTTTCTGGGGGACGCGCGGGTAGACACCGGCGTTGACCAGCCGAATCAAGGCATCGATCACCTCCTGGCGCAGCCCCGAGTAGCCGCGGGCCAGACTGTTGATCTTGAGTACCATCATCAGCCTCACGGTCGATTCATTCATGAAGGGGCCGACCCCGGCGGCATGTGACAATACAATGGACTGCTGGAGATGTTCCAGTTCGTCATCGGGAATGATGGTGTTGGCTAGCAGCCCGAAACCCGTATTGATGCCGTAAATCACGCGGCCCTGTCGGGTGGCCTCCTGGACTGTGGCGACGGAGGCGGCAATCTTTTCCCGGCTGTGATCGGCAAGGCGCAGGGCCACCGGCGCGCCGGCAATGCGTCGAAGCTGCTTCAACCCAAGTTCACCTGGGGATAAGGTCATTTCGTCCGTCATTTGCGTGATACCCTCCTTCTTCGACAATTCGGTTGCAGTGATTCTGATAATAGTCGTGATCTATAGCAATAGGTATATACAACTAACGTCATTATGGCAAGAAAAATGATTAAAAAAGTTGTTGTATATACCAATAAATCGTGTTATGAAGTTGTTATTCAATGCCACCAAGTTTTTTAATTATTCTGAAATTCAATAGTATTCTATCGTTTTGGGAGTGGAATATGGCTGAAAAAAGCACCGATTTTAAGTCTATACAAATAGGACTGGACGATGAGCTGCCCGAAACAGCGCCCGTCGTTGCCGGGGTCCGGCGGGCACCGGACCGGGGGTTTCGCCTTTCCCGCGCCCAGACCGCCGTGGCCCTGCAAAACGCCCTGCGCTATATCCCGGAAAAGCACCACGACATCCTGATCCCCGAATTTCTGGAGGAGCTTCGTACCCGGGGCCGTATCTACGGATATCGGTTCAGGCCGGCCGGTGCCATCAAGGCCAAGCCGATCGAGGCCTACCAGGGAAACTGCCTGGCCGGCAAAGCCTTCCAGTTGATGATCGACAACAATTTGGATTTTGACGTTGCGCTGTATCCATACGAACTGGTCACCTACGGTGAGACCGGCAGCGTCTGTCAGAACTGGATGCAATACCGCCTGATTGGCAAGTATCTGCAGGCCATGACCGACCGGCAGACCCTGGTGATGCAGTCGGGCCATCCGCTCGGCCTGTTCCAGTCCGCGCCTGACCAGCCTCGGGTGGTCATCACCAACGGGCTGATGGTGGGGCTTTACGACAACCCCCAGGATTGGGAGATCGCCGCTCAGATGGGGGTTTCGTCCTATGGTCAGATGACGGCGGGAGGGTGGATGTACATCGGCCCCCAGGGCATCGTTCACGGGACTTACAACACCCTGCTCAACGCCGGCCGCAAATATTGCAACGTGGGGCAGGGCGGTGATCTTTCGGGTCTTTTGTTCGTCTCCTCGGGGCTCGGCGGAATGAGCGGCGCCCAGCCCAAGGCCGCCAAGATCGCCGGTGTGGCTTCCATTACCGCGGAAGTGGACGCTTCCCGCATCCAAACCCGGTATGAACAAGGTTGGGTGGACCGGGTTTCGGATGATCTGGACGAAGTCCTCTCCATTGCGGCTAAGGCCGTTGCAAACCGATCGGCCACCTCGATCGCCTACCACGGCAATGTCGTGGATCTGCTCGAGCAGCTGGTCAAACGGCGCTTCAAGGTGGATCTGCTTTCCGACCAGACATCATGTCATGTGGCCTATGACGGGGGGTACTGCCCCCAGGGGGTCACCTTTGAAGAGCGGACCCGGCTGCTGGCCGAAGATCGCCGGACCTTTAAAGCGCTGGTCGACAAAAGCCTGCGGCGGCACTGCGAACTGATCCGGGAGATGACCCATCAGGGCACCTTCTTTTTCGACTACGGCAACGCCTTTTTAAAGGCAGTGTTTGATGCGGGTGTCACCGAGGTGGCCCGCAACGGTGTCGACGCCAAAGACGGATTTATCTACCCCTCTTATTTCGAAGACATCATGGGGCCCATTTTCGACTACGGGTATGGTCCCTTCCGCTGGGTCTGCCTCAGCGGCTCGGCCGGGGATCTGGCTAAAACGGATCAGGCCGCCATGGCGTGCATCGATCCAGACCGCCGCCCGGAGGATCGGGACAATTACAACTGGATCCGGGATGCGAAAAGCAACCAGCTGGTGGTGGGCAGCCAGGCCCGGATTCTTTACCAGGATGCCGCCGGCCGCGCCAACATCGCCTTGAAATTCAACGCCATGGTCCGCAACGGGGAGATCGGCCCGGTGATGCTGGGCCGGGACCACCACGATCCGGGCGGCACCGATTCGCCCTTTCGAGAAACCGCCAATATCAGGGATGGATCAAATGTCTGCGCGGATATGGCCACGCACTGCTTCGCCGGCAACGCCGCCCGGGGCATGTCGCTGGTGGCCCTGCACAATGGCGGCGGGACCGGGATCGGCAAGGCGATCAACGGCGGTTTCGGCCTGGTTCTGGACGGCAGCGACCGGGTCGACCAGATCATTCGCTCGGCCATGTCCTGGGACGTCATGGGTGGTGTTGCCCGGCGCAACTGGGCCCGCAACGCCAACGCCATGGAAGTCGCCATGGCCTACAACCGCAGCAACCCAAACGGGGATCGGATCACCGTCCCTTACCTGGCCGACGAAGCTAGGGTCAACGCGGCCGTGTCAGCACTGTTCGAAGATCGTTAGCAGGCCCTGGACGGCCGCCGCAGACAGGTCGAAACGGTTCAAAAAACGCCTGGACGTGCAGGCCAGATATTCAAGCCACGCCTACTGTGGGCGCAGGCCGGGTAAGCAGGCGACCGATGCCACTTCACCACGCACGCACCAATTCAACCAAGGAGGAAATCATGGATAGGAGAAAATTTCTCAAGACGGCTGGTTCCACCGCTATCACCGCAGCAGCGTTAACGGCGCCTTTGGCCGCACCGGCACTGGCCAGCGGCAAAATCCAGTGGAAGATGGTGACTGCCTGGCCGAAGAACCTTCCCGGTCCGGGAGTCGCAGCGCAGATGCTGGCCGACCGGATTACGGCCCTTTCCGGCGGCAGGCTAGAGGTTAAATTGTACGCTGCCGGAGAACTGGTGCCCGGTAACGGTGTTTTCGATGCGGTCTCCCAGGGAACCGCCGATCTCTTCCACGCGGTGCCGGCCTATTGGGGCTCCAAGTCCAAAGGCATCCTGCTTTTCGGCTCCCAGCCCTTCGGTCTGCGTGCCGACGAACAGGTCGGCTGGATGGCTCACGGCGGCGGCCAGGCACTCTACGATGAGATGTATGCCCGGTTCAATATCAAGCCCTTTTTGTGTGGAAACTCGGGCGCCCAGTGGGCGGGCTGGTTTCGTAAAGAGATCCAATCCCCCGAGGACTTCAAGGGGCTCCGTTTTCGCACCACCGGCCTGGCTTCGGAAATGTGTTCAAAGCTGGGTATGGCGGTTCAGGCCATGGGCGGCCGGGACATGTTTCAAGCCCTGCAGTCGGGTGCCTTGGATGCGGGCGAATTTATCGGCCCATGGAGCGATTCGGCGCTGGGCTTCTACCAGGTCGCCCAATACTACTACTGGCCCGGGGTTGGCGAACCCTCTTCGGCCGAAGAGTGCGGCGTCAATTTGAAAGCCTACGAAAAGCTGCCCACCGACCTCCAGCAGGCGGTCGCTTATGCCTGCGACAGTTTGTACAACCCCGTCTGGAGCGAGTACTCGACCAAACACGCCATGGCACTCAACCAGATGGTTGCCGAGCAGGGCGTCAAGGTAACCAAGCTTCCCGATGAGGTCATCATTGCCATGGGAAACGCTGCCGGCGAAGTGATCGCTGATCTGCGTGAGGACAAGGATGAATTGGTTCGGCGGATCGTGGAAAGTTATCTGGCGTATCGAGAGTTGATTTCCGGCTACATGGTGTTTGCCGACAATGGACAGATGAACGCCCGGGCCCTGAATTATAAATACTAATAAAATACAGCGCCGCCACCGGCGCGTTCGGTGGCGGCGCCAAGATACCCATGCAAAGAACGATTCATTTTCTGGAAGCAATCAACCTTCATGTGGGAAATACCGTTCGCTGGTGTGCCCTGTTGATGGTGATACTCCAATTCATCATCGTACTGCTGCGGTATGTCTTCGGCATCAGCTATATTTTCCTCAATGAAGGTGTCCTCTACCTGCATGCAACCTTTTTCATGGTCGGGGCCGGCTACACACTGCTGGTGGACAAGCACGTCCGGGTCGACATCTTCTATGCCAAATGCTCCCCACGGGGGCGCGCCGCCATCGACCTGTTCGGGCACCTCGTTTTTCTGCTGCCCTCCATGACCATCCTTTTTTTCTACTCATGGCCGGCGGTAAGCGCTTCCTGGAAAATTCTCGAGGGGCCCATATCGGTTGGCGGCATTCCAGCGTCATTTCTGCTCAAGTCGCTGATGCCGATTTTCTGCCTCCTGTTAATCATCCAGTGCGTGGCGAACCTGCTCAAGGACCTCATTACGCTCGGCGTTGTCAACGTTTCCGCAAAAGCGAAGGATTGAATTGGGCATGCTTCCGCTCGACATTTTACTCGTTCTCTCCCTGATCGGCGGCATCCTGTTGGGCTACCCGGTCTCTTTCACCCTGGCCGGCGTGGCCACGGTTTTCGCCATTATCGGCTATTTTACCGGGGC
Organism: uncultured delta proteobacterium; assembly: GCA_963785365.1. Lineage (GTDB taxonomy): Bacteria > Desulfobacterota > Desulfobacteria > Desulfobacterales > Desulfosarcinaceae > Desulfosarcina. The sequence continues at coordinate 169,461 of CAWAUZ010000011.1, forward strand.
CTTTGACATGACGCTGCTGTTTGCCCTGGCGCAGCGGATGTTTGGCACCTTGACCAACGATGTGCTCATCGCCATTCCCCTTTTTGTGATCATGGGGGTGGTGTTGGAAAAAAGCAAAATTGCCGAGGACCTGCTGGAAACCATGGCCAGGCTGTTTGGCAAAATGCGCGGTGGGTTGGGGGTGTCGGTCGTCCTGGTGGGGGCGCTTCTGGCGGCATCGACCGGTATCGTGGGGGCCACGGTGGTGGCCATGGGGATGATCGCCCTGCCGACCATGCTGCGCAACCACTACCAGCCCAGTTTGGCCTGTGGCATCGTTTGCACGTCCGGTACCCTGGGTCAGATCATCCCGCCGTCTACGCTTCTCATCATCCTTACCGACGTGATGTCAAACGCTTACCAGCAGGCCCAGTTCACCAAAGGCCAGTTCACCATCGACACGATCTCGGTCGGGGAGATGTTCGCGGCGGCCCTCGTTCCCGGTTTTTTACTGGTTTCGGTCTACCTCGTTTACTTGCTGACCCGGGCCTGGCTCTCTCCGAAATCGGCCCCGGCGCTGACCAGCGAGCACGTTTCACGGCCAAGCGCCAAAGAGGTCCGAAGCGCTGTGGTGCCGCCCATTTTGTTGATCGTCGCGGTTCTCGGTTCGATCCTGGGCGGGATTGCCACTCCCAGTGAAGCGGCATCCATTGGCGCCGTGGGCGCGTTTCTGATGGCCGGCGCAAGGTTGGGCGGCGCAACCCGGACGATGGTACTGGGCACGGCCGCGTTTCTCGGTTTAGCGGTGGTGGCCGGGATTTATCCCGTCCGGCTGCAAAGAAGCGACATCGGCATGGGCGACTGGGCGCTCGGGCTGGTGTGTGTCGTAATGGCGTTGATGGGTCTGCACGCCCTGCTGCGTGCCTTCAAGCTGTGCCTGCAGAAACGGTTGCTCGGGGACATCCTGTCATCGACCATGGTGGTGACCGCGATGATATTCGCCACCATCCTGACCGCATCCATGTTCTCGCTGGTCTTTATCGGTTTAGGCGGACAGGAACGGGTCGAGTGGATTATCACCGCCATGCCCGGCGGCCCGCAAGGCGCCCTTCTTTTCTGCATGTTCTTGATATTTGTGTTGGGCTTTTTTCTGGATTTCGTCGAGATCACCGTCATCCTGCTTCCGCTGGTTGCACCGACGCTGATTTTAATGGGGCATGACCCCGTATGGCTTTCTATCCTGATCGCTATCAATCTACAGACCTCTTTTCTGACACCGCCCTTCGGCTTCTCGTTGTTCTACCTGCGCGGGGCGGCGCCGCCCGAGATCTCCACAGGCCAGATTTATCGCGGTGTCATGCCATTTATCATGTTGCAGGCGGTCGGCGTTCTGATCCTGTGGCTTGTGCCGCAATTGGCCACGATGCTGCCGAATTTACTGTTTTAGCTTCCGAACCCGCTACCGTTGTCGACTTATTTTACCGGAGTATATCAACGATGTCCCAAAACACACGACCAGCAACGCTTCAGCACGCCATTCGACCTGAAATTCTCTCTCTTCCAACCTACAACGCCGGGTTGCCTGAAGCGTTTGTAATGGAAAAATACGGGCTTTCGGCCGTCACGCGCCTTGCCAGCAACGAAAACCCGCATGGCGTTTCTTCAAAGGCCCTGTCGGCGGCACAGGCCGCGCTGCCCGCCTGCTGGAAGTACAGCGACCCTGGTGCCAGGTCCCTTCGAAAAGCGCTCAGCAGCCACACCCACTGCCCCATGGACCAAATTGTTGTCGGCAATGGGTCGGAGGAGATCATCGCCTTGATTTGCCGTCTGTTCCTCAATCCCAAAGATGTTGTGGTGACGATCGATCCTTCCTTTATGCTGCATGAAATTTATGCCTTGGAGCAAGGTGCAACGGTCACTTCAGTAATGATGACGCCGGACATGCAGTTCGATGAACTTGCCCTGACGGCGAGCCTGCGCAAGCCATGCCGCATGCTGATCTTCAGCAATCCATCCAACCCGGTTGGGGCAATGCTCAACCAGGACGGGTTCAGCAGGATGGTTCGATCCCTGCGTGCCGATACCGTCGTGGTGATTGACGAGGCCTACTATGAGTATGCCGTCGACGCTCCCGGTTACCCTGACAGTCGCCGCCTGCTCGATGCCGCCGGCCTCCCATACATAATTTTAAGGACCTTTTCCAAGGCTTACGGGTTGGCGGGCCTTCGGGTCGGTTACGCCTTGTGCGCCGATGCCTGGATTGCCCAGCTTCTGAACAAACTGCGGACACCATTTAACAGCAATATCGTCGCTCAGGCAGCGGCTGTGGGAGCGCTGGAAGATGCCGCCTTTTTAGAGACAACCATCGCCCACAACCGCAAGGAGCGGCAACGAATGCGCCGGGTGCTGACGGAAAATGGTTATAGCGTCGCTGACTCTGCCGCCAATTTCCTTTTTATTGACTGTGCTGGTAACAGTCGATCCGTGGCCGAGAACCTGCTGGCAGATGGGGTCATCGTCAAGCCATGGACAACGCCCGGTTTTGAGAACTGGATGCGTGTTACCATTGGCTCTGAAGATGACAACAATCGGTTTTTGTCGCTGTTCCTGAAAAACACGTAGGCGAGGGCGCAGCGGGAGGGCAAGCGGACGAAACGAAAGACTGGCTGGAGGGGACACCGGATCATCCAGCAATCACCTAACGTTTTTTGCATTTGACAAAAACGATCCCGTTGGATATGGGATTCAGCCGAAGGTGCCCGCATGGGCGTGATAGGGAATCCCGTTAAAATCGGGAGCGGTCCCGCCGCTGTAGTCGGGGACGAAATCTGCATTGCCACTGTTTCGTGCTTAAACGAAACGGGAAGGCGCAGAGAGTAGAATGATCCGAAAGCCAGAAGACCTGCCTTCGCAAATGCCGTAAAACCCCCGTTCGAAGGGGTTCGGCAACATATGGACAGGGCCTAAGAAAGCTGGGTGCAGCCCTTTATGCGAATATCTGCATAAAGGGCTTTTTATATGCCGGTTAATGCCGCACCCGCACCGATGAAGCGATGGCGGATCTCTGGGCAGGAGATCTTTCATCGCCTCATCGGTTTAACGGTTCGTTTGATGTGGCCTGATGGTTGCCTTCGCAGGTCATGCCGGTTCATCCGGGCGCCCTGATCATCCGGTTTCGCACACGTGAGCCGTTATGGCGCGTGCATTCCTCGCCGTTGGCCGCGGGGAGGGCTCAACGGAAGATCCAAAATAAAGAATGATTAAAAGGAGAATCACCATGCGAACCAAAAACTGGTGTGGATTACTGGTAGCCGTATTTTTCTTTATGATTTCTGCAAATGGCCTTGCCTCATCAGGCCATGACCGCAAAGCGCCCAAAAAGGTTGGTATTCTTCTGGTTGCATTTGGTTCGAGTGAAGCGTCCGCTCAGGTTTCATTTGAAAATATCGAAAAAAAAGTGATCGCCGCCTATCCCGAGATCCCTGTCCGCTGGGCTTATACGTCGCACATCATCCGCGAAAAGCTGGCCAAGCAGGGCAAGCGCCTGGATTCTCCGGCGGCAGCGCTGGCCAGGATGCAGGATGAAAAGTTCACCCATGTAGCGGTTCAATCCCTGCACACGATTGCCGGATCTGAGTACCACGATTTGCGCCGCACCGTTGGCGCATTCAAAATGATGGGCGGATTCCAAAATATCATACTCGGCTATCCCCTAATGGCAACCCAAGCGGATATGCGACGAACTGTCGAGGCGATCCTGGCGACCATTCCAAAAGAACGCAAATCTGATGAAGCGCTTGTATTGATGGGACACGGCACCCATCACCCATCCAACGCTTTTTATGCGGCTTTGATGTTCCAGCTGCAGTTAATAGACCCAAATATCTTTGTCGGTACGGTTGAAGGGTATCCTGGAATTGACTTGATCGAGGAACTGCTCCTCAAGAATAAAATCAAGACCGCCTACCTGTTGCCCTTCATGTCAGTAGCAGGTGATCATGCCAAGAACGACATGGCTGGCGGTGAGGACGACTCCTGGAAATCGATTTTCACCAAGGCCGGCATCAACTGTATTCCGATTCTCAAAGGAACGGCCGAATTCGACCAATTTGTGGACATCTGGGTCGACCATTTAGGAGGACCGCTGAGCCACTTTTAGCAGCGCCACCGCTCTGGCTCGAAATCGTTGGTCCGACAAGACCGTGACTCACGATGTGCTGGCCGACGCCTGCCAATACGAGGACCCTGATGGTCCGGATGATGGTTTGACAGTGTTTATCCGGCACCCTATTGTATTACTGATATCTCCTGAGGTCATATATAGGGTACCGATCATCGATCAACACAGAAAAAGGATGCACACCGATGCGCCTGGTTATCCTCTTGCTGGTTATCATTACTACTTCTGGACCGGCTGCCGCCCGAGGCTTTGCAATTGAGGGCACCAAGGGAACCGAACTTGCGGCCGTGCAGGTCGCCACTTTCGACGAGCCCTGGGCCATGACGTTCCTGCCCGATGGCACGCTTTTGGTGACCGAGAAGAGAGGGGTTCTGTGGCACGTTACCAGCGAGGGGTCGAAAACTAAAGTGCAAGGCTTGTGGGAAGTTGCCTATGGCGGTCAAGGCGGCTTGGGCGATGTGGTGCTGCATCCTGATTTTGAACGCAATTTTTGGGTCTACCTGTCTTATGCCGAAGGCGCGGATGATAACAACACAATCGGTGCGGTGGTGGTCCGCGCAACGCTCGATCTGAAAAACGGCCCGCTCGAGCTCGCGTCAGTGCAAAAGCTGTGGGTTCAGGAGCCAAAAGTGACCGGCAAAGGTCATTACAGCCATCGCATCGCCTTTAGCCCCGACGGTAAGATGTTCATCACATCCGGAGACCGCCAGAAATTTGCACCGGCCCAAAATTTCGACGGCCATCTTGGCAAGGTGCTGCGTTTAAACGATGACGGATCGGTGCCCGATGACAATCCCTGGCAGAATCGTGGTGCGATTGCCAGGCAATTCTGGACCGTCGGGCACCGCAACATGCTGGGCATCGATTTTGATGCCGACGGACGCTTGTGGGTCCATGAGATGGGGCCCCGCCACGGTGATGAGTTGAATCTGATCATTGCCGGCAGAAATTATGGCTGGCCGGTCGTATCCAACGGCGACCACTACTCGGGAAGGCCGATCCCCGACCATGACACCCGTCCTGAATTCGAGCCCCCGCGGGCGTTCTGGGTGCCCTCCATTGCGCCGTCCGGTCTTGTTATTTATGATGGTGACCTGTTTGCCGATTGGAAAGGCAGTGCGATTATCGGTGGACTCGTGTCAAAAGCCCTCATCCGCGTCGATTTGAAAGGGAACACGGCCGAAGAGGCCGAACGCTTTAAATGGGGTAAGCGTATACGCGAGGTCGAACAGGGACCTGAAGGGGCCTTGTTCGTGCTCGAAGACAAATCCGGTGGTCGTCTTCTAAAGTTGACACCCAGCCGTTAAAACCGCTGCATGGGCGCCGGGCGCGCCCATGCCGATGAATTCATAAGGGGGCCTTTTTGGCTGGCACTAAGAAGTAAATCCCGAAGCGCTTCGAAGGTTTTTCCCCTTCTATCCTGTGGTGAAAGGGTCGGCCAGGTCCGGGACGCCACCGGCAGGGCGAGAAGATCCTGGAACGCAGGCAGGGTTTCGTGGGCCTGCATGCCAAGCGTTTCGATATGATGCTTGATTTTACGGGTGGCGGACTGAGGGTCGTCAACGTCGCTGAGCTCGAGATAGGTGCGTAAAATATCCCTGAGCGGCAAAAAGGCGATGAATTGGCCGAAGGGCGCGCAGCGGCCTTCGAAATAAGCAAGCCACCCTGCGATGGAACGCCTCAATTCGTAAATCAGCCTTGACTTTCCCACGCCCGGGTCACCTTTGACCCCCACCACCTGACCCTGTCCAGAAACGGCTTTTTCGGACGCTTCCGTCAAAAATGCCAGTTCTTCCCGCCGTCCGGCGTAGGTCGTCAACCCATGCACGGCCGATGCTGCCAGCCGGCCGCTTACGCGTCTTGCCACGCTTAGCTCGAAAGTTTCCAGGGGCTCAAACTTTCCTTTCACGTGCGTCGTTCCCATGGCCCTGACGGTGAAATAGTCCTTTACCAGGCGGTATGTGTTGTGCGAAATGCGGATCGTACCGGGCGCGGCCAGGCTTTCCATCCGGGCGCTCAAATTAGTGGTATCCCCAATGGCGGTGTAATCCATCCGCAGGTCGGTGCCGATTGCACCCACCACCACCGGACCGGAATTCAGGCCGATCCGCAATTTGAAATCCATGCCAAACTGCTTTTTGATCACGCTGCTGTACTCGATGAGTGACTGTCGTATGGCAATCGCTGCATGACAAGCCCTTTGGGCATGATCTTCATGAGCCAGCGGAGCCCCGAACAAGGCCATGACGCCGTCATCGGTAAACTGGTTGATGGTTCCCTCTACCTGGTGGATTTCGTCCATAAGGATGGTAAAGCAGCCATCCATGATGTGGTGCATTTCCTCGGGGTCAAGCGTCTCCGAGATGCCGGTGAAGTTGGCGACATCGGCAAAAAGCACGCTGACCCGTTTGCGCTCCCCTTCGATGGATGCTCGATTGGTAAGAATTTTGTCGACCAGAAACTTGGGCGTATAGGCCAGGGGGTTTAGCGCTTTGGCGGACAATCGCCCATCAGCACCGCCCAGGCGATGGCCACATTGGTTGCAAAATTTGCTGCCCGGCGGATTAAGCTGTCCGCAGGCCGGGCAAAGCGCCTCCATCGAACCGCCGCTCTTCGGCGTTGCCCCAAATGTCACGTATTCCAATACGCTTTCATTTGTGGCGCCTTGAAGATCGGCACACATCCGGCGCAATTCTGGCGGATTTATT
>CAWAUZ010000012.1:0-169125 GCA_963785365.1 uncultured delta proteobacterium
CCCCAAACTTTCCCCATTCGCCGTTCAATCCCTCGGCAGATGATATGGTGAAGGGCGCCGGGCGCATCGATTCTTGCTTTTCTTGGCATTATCCCTACATATCATAGTCGTATTGGTTTAGTAACGCATAATTTCATCCCCGTCCCCTATTGCACGTCCCCTATTGCACTGGATTTAACGTCGATATATAGCAACCTTAGCAGGTTAGCATGGCCCGAATCATATCATAATTTCGGCCTAATTTTTCTTGAACAACTTCTTTCTTCCGCCAACAGCTAAGCCGATTAAACCTGTGCCGAGGAGGAGCATGGTGGCGGGTTCGGGAACGGGTGAAGCTGGTGAGGTTAAGCTATTCAAAACTGAAAATTCACCGCTAGGATTAATAAGGCCACTAATTTCATCGCTGCTCGCATTAGCAACAAAAGTTGTCGGGTCAATTGCAATAAGGTAGTTAGCTAGTGGATCTTTTGGGTTTGCCAACGCATAGAGCACCCCGTCAGTTCCACAACTGGCGCGTCGCACCGAAATTAATCCCGGTGATGCTTGCGTTCGTAATTAATGATCCCGACATTAGATTAGGGTATAGAGACTCAGGCGCTGCCGCCGGCACTAATTGCGTACATCGTGGACGTGGAGTCATTATAGGCTAAGCCTCCAAGTGGCGAAGCAATAGTTGTGTCCCCTATGCTGGTTATTTGGCCGCTGGTCAGATCTATGGTTGCGAGGAAGAAGTCCCCCCGTTTTCTTTTTGGTTTTCAATTCGCGAACGCGGCATACAAGTCCTGACCAACAAACTCCATGGCGGTGATGACGGGGGCCGATAAATAATTAAATGAACTAAAATCCAGGGTTATCTCATTAACTGTGCCCCCGGAGGATGGATCCATTTTGTAGAGCTTGTTCTTCAACGTTACATCTGACGCGTAGATATATCCATCGCCTGAGAAATCCAATTCAATCTCGGGAGAAACGTAATCCTTCTGTCCATCTACGCCAATGTAAGTAGCTGAGACCATATCCGTTTCCAATAGGTAGAGCCCCCTAAAACCACCGTCGGTTGCGTAAAGCGGTACCGCTTCGGCATCCCCCCCGTATACAGGCATGATAATCAACGTCGCAAGAACAATTTTTCCTAATATAGTCGTATGCTTTCGCAGTAATCTCCCCCATAACTGATGAATACCAAAAATGTATAGCTTCCTCATTTGCATTACTCCTTTACAGATTGACATTCTCAACAAGCCTAATATGAACAATATTAGGTAGATTATAACATCACTTACTTCTTAGAAAACACTTCTCACCCATTGAAAAAGCTGCAGTAGGTTACCACCAATGGATCATCGAGCGATGCATTGATTACCACCAAACAGATTATTCGGCTGGAGCTTGTACAAAATTTGCAATTACCGTCGTTCTTCTTCCTTCCACGGTTACTGTGCAATATTCGTAATGTTCCCCAAACGTTCCTTTACAACCGCTCCAGCTGTCGAATGCCGATACACCATCCGGTTCCGCTTTCAGAATAACATCACCACAGAATGTTCCTCCTTCCGACCCACAAGCTGCAGAAATCTATCCCAGGGGGACTGATGGAAGTTACCGTTCCTTTTCCAATACCGTCACCGCCTTTTCTCACCAAGAGGCGATTCTCCTCGTCACAGCATTGGGGGAGTACGGGCATTTCTGGTGCTTGATAGGGAATCCCACCATTTATAGCATACGGCGTTCAACCCCCCTAAATCCCAATCGCAATATTCGATTAAACGATAATCTGGATCCCGTCAGAGATCGCAAAGCTATATCTGGATTCCGCAAAGATTCTATCGGGCCAAGATTTATCGAATCCGTATTCGTCTCCTAGCTCTCCGCAGATTCCGTAGTCCTTCATATTCTTCCAAAGTAGTAAGGTAGATGCTTCTTCATCAACAAAAATAGCCCCTACCCTTGAAACTGGCTAGGCCTAATACCTCTTCTTGCACCCGGCACCACTGGGCATATAGATTCTCTATCTAGTGGTAAAAACGGGTTGCAAAACACCGTGCTTCCAATTTCACAGGCGGGCTCGTAGCAATTACCTGTATCTCCTAACCAAAAATAACCAAGGCTTTCACAGTCTTCTCTGGCCAGTCACTCGTATCCACGACTGCGCCGATCAATCTGTCAGCAACTGAAGTAGATTGATAGCATGGGTCAGGGATGGAAGTACCTGGGAAGGTTGCTTCACACGTATGTATATTCTCTATACTTCTTCTATAAATAATTTTTCTGGCATCGGCTGCTTCAGCTATAAATATCACAGCCAAGCCTAGGGCTACCAAGCCTATCATAATCCGTTTAAACATAACTTCCCCCTTATTTTGTGTTTATCTAAATTTGCTTGCATCTTTAACGTTGCAGTGATTGATCACCCCCCTTTCTGACAGATAGTGTTTTTGCGATCCTTATGGCAGCGCAAGTGTGAGTTTAACAAAGACCTGCGTGTCCTGCTGTATCCTTAGGTTATTTCTGTCGACCTCGAAATAGTCGAATTCTTCGCCGAAGATATTGGTCGCTCCCAGTGTAATGAAACCATAGCGCTTGGGAAAACGGTAGCTGATAGCGGCATCCACCAGCCAGAACTGGTCAGAACCTTCTTCAAAGACGTCAAATCCGATTGCTGTCCGCTCTATTTCACCCTTTTGATCATAATACGTCGCTGTCAAGCCGGCGCTCAATCCGGAAGGGTGGAAGAAGTTAATCCCCAGCGGAAATCGATGCGTCCGCAGATCCTTTATGCCGTCGGGCAAATTCTCATCCCTTTCAAAATCCTCATACAGATATTCCGCCTTCAGCGACAGCCACTCATGCGGGGTCCAGTAAAAGTAGGCACGGCCCAGGTACTCCTCCCAATCCGCTTCTTCAAGCGTTAGATCCAGATCTATGAAAGGCACATCCAAGTCCCGGTAAGAAAATTCCGCGCCGACGTATACGTCTTTAGGGAATTTCTGATCGATCGCCACACCATAGACCCACGCGTCGGTTGCTTCGAAATCGTCAAAAAATTGATTGAAACCGGCCACCTGGGTGGGCTCGAGGGTCTGGTCCGTTACCAGCGTTCTCGTGAGCGTCCTGAACACGGCACCGCGAATCGTAGTGGATGGAATCGGGTTCCAGTTGACACCCAATTTCGGGTTGAACTGGTCTGCATCAATTTCCTCTTCACCATAGTTTTTTTCCGTCTTCATCGTAGAAGTCGCCACTTGCGCCAACCGTGAGGGTGAGGTTTTCGAACGGGCTGATATAGGTATAGGCGTAAAGATTCCAGTGCTCGATCTCATACGCTAACGAGTCAGAAAAGGAATCGATAACGGTCGGCGGGTCTGTTCCGGGCCACTGAGGGTATAAAGGTAAATGTGATATCTTCATCTTGCCTGACATATCCGGCGCCACTCACTAGGTCGACATATTTCGAGCGAAACAGATATGACGGCTCACCGGCGTAACTGTCTTCTTCTATTGGGTTTTCGAAAATATCCTCTAAATCTGGAGGCGGAATGCCGATCAATCGGTGCCATCGAAAGTAAACACATCGATAAAATCGTCCTTCCTTTCTGCATACTGAAAATTGCCGATGAGAACAGAACCCGGCGAAAAGGCATGGCGGCGCCAAGCCGCCCCGGATGCTGTGGTTTTCCTCATTGCGTTGTCTCCGGAAAAAAGTCTTCCTGAAAGAAGCGTTGGGTCAGGTCGCCCCTTTCGTTGTCTCGGTAGCGGTATTCGGCCTGAATGCTGGTTTTGTGAGTTAAACTCGATACTGGGCAAAAACGTTGGCGATGTCGTCTTCCTGATCGTTGTTTTCCCGCCACCCATCGGTTTCGAAAATGCGTGTAGCCGGCGCTCAGGGAAAGCCCGTTGTAGATGCCCGAGACGATGCCCTCGCCCGCCCCAGGTGCCGTTCTCCCGTACAAGGCCGCTGGCTTGCACGTGCAGCCCGGTTGCGGGTGAACAGGGGGTTGAACTCGTTGAAGGAGGACTGGCGCCGGCCCCTGGGCAGCTGATCAGAAACAGGTTGCTCTCCGCCAGTGCCGGCTGGATGGGGGTGATGTTGATGGGCTGCAGCAGCTGGGACTGCAGCAGCTCGCTGACCCGGGCGATCTCGTGGCGCGGCAGGGTGGCATAGGTGTCGGCCAGAAAGCGGTGGGCCGAGAAGTTGGTCGGGTCGGCGTTGACCGCGTTGTAGCCTTCCAGCAGGCCGCGCTGGCCAAAGCCCAGGTCGTTGTAAATGCGGGCCGTGGCCGCGCTGCGGGCGGCCAGGTCCGAGTCCAGCAGCAGCCGCGAGCGGTAGACGGCCCGGTTGTCGTTGAGCTGCTTGGCGGTCTCGAAGTCCTGCAGGGCCTCCACCGGGCCGGTTGGTGGTCTGCTTGGCGATGGCGCTGTAAAAGTGGGGCGTGGGGTCGTTGGGGTCGAGCTCCTTGGCGATCTGGAACTCCCGCTCATCCAGGCCGATGCGCTTCTCCTCGAAAAAGGCCTTGCCCAGGTAGCTGCGGATCAGGGAGTTGTTGGGGTCCAGGCTGGCGGCCACCTCGATCTCGGCCCGCCCTTCGGCCAGGCGGCCCTTGCGGATGCGGGCCAGGCCCATGCCCAGCCGGGGCAGCGGGTCGGCCTGGTCGGCCTGGATGGCCTTGTCGAAGGCCGCCATGGCGTCGTCGATCTTGACCTGGGTCAGGTAGGCGAATCCCAGCACGGTCTGGGTGCGCGACAGCTCCGGGGCCAGGGTGGTGGCCTTTTTGGCGGTGGCTTCGGCCTGGCTCAGTTCGCCGAAGGAGAGCTGGATTTCGGCCAGGCGGGCCCAGGCCAGGGCGTCGCCGGGATCGGCCGCCACGGCCTCCTCCAGGCTCTGGCGGGCGCCCTCCAGGTCGAACACGGCCTGCTGGGCGTAGGAGCGGGCCACGTGGGCCGCCGAGAGGCCCGGGACCGGCTTCGACGGCCCGTTCGGCCAGCGCCAGGGCCTGTTGATTGTCGTTTTGCACCAGGGCCATGATGGACTGCAGGGCCAGGGCCCCGGCAAAGCCCGGTTCGATGTCAAGGGCCTGGTCCAGGTCCGCGCTGGCCGCATCGACGTTGCCGACGGCCAGGGCATTGGCCGCGCGCTGGGTCAGAAAGACGGGGTCGTTCTCATCTGCGACCATCTCGCCCGCTTCAGGCGCATAGGCGATGGGCGGGAAGTAGAGCGCCCACTGGACCGCGTCGCGCGGTTTGACAACGGTGGTCAGCACCGGGGCCTGGCCCTGTTTGGCGACGGCCGCCTGGCCGCTGGTCAGGGTCGCCTCGCCGGCCTCGTTGGACGCCAGCACCCCGCCCTCGAAGATCGACAGGAAGGTCTGGTCCTCCTCGACGCGGATGAGAAATTCGGTGCCGCGCACGCCGGCCACCACGAAGGGCGTATTCACCTCCAGTTTGTTGGGCTTGCGGGCGAAGAAATGGGCCGCCCCTTTTAACATGTCGACGAAGGAGGTCTTCTCCTCGAACTTCTGGACGACGATGGCGGAGTTGGCGTTGAGCCGCAGGGTGGATTCGTTGGCCAGGGCCAGGCTGGCCCGGCTGTTGTCCAGGACGCGGATCTCGTCACCGGGGCAGAAGGCGTCGTTCAACTGCACCGGCTGCCACGGCGACCGCCCGCCGGCCCGGGATTCCACGGTTCCCTGAACGGAGACGGCCGTGGCCGCCGCCGGTTCGCAGGGCGCGTCGGCCGCCGCACAACAAAGTGGCCACAGCGCGACGACAACCAGCAGGGGTAGGCACCGAAAAAGGGGTAAACGCATCCCGCGCATAATGTCTCCTCCTTTGTGGGTCCATGACGTTAACGCACAAACAACTCAACCGAAGCGGCATTCGGAGCTGCAAATGGACGTCCCACAAAGGGCAAATGAGATCGGGAGATTCGTTGCACCAACATCGAAGTGGTGGACGCCCATTAAATAAGCAAATATCGTGCTAATATCAGGATAAAGCTGTATGTCTGATAACGCGCTTAAATTACGCTATAAATAGGCAGAGTGCCTATGTGTCGGATCAGTCGTGCCAGACAAAAAATGGAAATTTTTTACACAATATAGGGGTTTTTATTACACAATATGGAGTCTTTTCATCACTCGGAAAAATACCCCATAAAAACGATTGATAACAGCAATGCCAGGATTGCGCAAACATAATCTCGCTGCAGCCATGTTTCCAGGATCGCAGCGCCCGGTTGCCCGACGGGCGGTGGCAACCGATCCACGGGCCTACACCGCATCCAATTGCCGGGCACACGGCGTCCACGATTTCAACGGCCGCACGCACCTCTTGCAGCGCCCCTCGCCCTGCCTGAATTTACCATAGGAGTTGACCACGTAGTCGAACAGCTCGGTGTTTTTGGCCACCAGCATGCGTTTGTCTCTTTCCTCAAACCCGCCATCTCCGGTTGTATTGATCGCCTCGATCACGCCCATCTTTTCCGCTTTCAAATGGGGCGGATAGAGACGTTTGTTACTAATAGACATTGCGGGCTTAAATTCCTTGCAAGGCCGATCGAACTATTTTAACATTCGTCAAACCTAAAAATCGGCGATACACCGAATAGCCCATTCGATTCACTATCCAAAATATCCCCGGCGAAATGACCCGGACACTGGGGCCGCCGGTTGACGATACCATTGAAAGCTCGCTGACCCTTACCGAGGACGCCACACTCGAGATGCCGCTTTCTTACGGCGCCGGCATTGCGTGGCGTGTATCGGACGCCCTGACGATCGATGCCGACGTCTACCGGACGCACTGGAGCGACTGCGTCCTTTTTGGCGTCGCTGATCTTTCACTTCATCTAAGGGCCCCAGCAAAACATAAATCCCTATTTTGCTGAAACGAATCGCCCGGATGGGCATTGCGGAGACAGTCCATGCTTTTTTTACTTTAGCCCTGCAAGAATCTGCAGAAGCACACGTCCTTTTCTAGTGGGGGATGGCATGCCTGGAAAATCCCGTTATTTAACCTGCGTCACCCTGCTCAGCCTGTGGCTGCTGCACAGCTGCGCATCGCCGCCGAGCGCACCCGTGGACCCAGCGGGAGGCGAAACGGTTGGCCAGACCAGCGGCGCCATTTTCCGTCACCGGTGGTGGAACTACTATGAACGCGGGTTGTCCTTTGCAGAAGGTCGCTATTTTGACGACGCGTTAAAAGATCTTGAGGAGGCGATCGCGCAGCGGGAACGGGACCAGCGGATGGCCCGAACCTATGGCATGCATTTTATCGATTATTTTCCCAACCGAGAGCTGGGCATCATCTACTATGAAATGGGCGTGCTGGAAACGGCGAAAACGTTTCTGCTGCGCTCCATCGAGCAGTACCCATCCGCCAAAGCGTACTTTTATTTAGATCACGTGCGCCGGGAGCTGATTCGGGCATCGGGTGAATTCGTTACACCGCCCACAATTCATCTCGAGGGGATGGACACGGTCCTGTGGACACGCGCAGACCCGGTGACCCTTCAAGGCTCGGCCTCGGATCCCTTTTTTATCGAGGCGCTTAACATCAACGGCCGCCCCCTCTTCATGGAAAGTGCGCGCCAGGAATTTACGTTTTCCACGGCGCTTCGCCTCCCCCAGGGATCGCATCCGATCACGGTTGAGGCGGTTAACCTCGGCGGAGCGACCGCCGCACGCACGATCGTCGTCAATATCGACCGCCAGGGACCCGTCGTCGCCGTGGCGCAGATCAGGCCCATCCGAGGAGCAAATGGCATCGCTGTCGAGCTTTCGGGAATGCTATCAGATTTTTCGGGCGTCGCGTCGGTAAAGATCAACGCCGAATCGCTTAGGGTTGCGCCGGGGCGGCGGGTGCCATTCCGGCATAGACTGCCCGAAGGGATAAATACCCTGCACATCGATGCCGTGGACCGTTTGGGCAATCACACGGCGGCGGATATCGACATGGAAGAACTGACCGCGAGGCCAGCGGCACCCCTTCTGGCGGCATCTGAGTTGAGCGATTTGGGCGGCCTTCTGGGACCCCGTGACCGCACGCCGCCAAAAATCGATCTGAACGATTTCAGCGACGCTCAGACGGTCTTCATGGACAAGGTTTATCTGGACGGCGTGGTCACCGACCAGGGAGGGATCACCGAAGTAGCCGTCAATGGCGAGCCCATCGAGTCGTCCAGTGGCCGGATCGTATTTTTCAACCATGTGGCGCCACTCAACGTGGGTGCGAATACCATCCTGGTCACGGCAAACGACAAGGCCGGCAACCGCACGGAAAAAAGCATCGACATCTTCCGACGCGTTCCAGAGGCATTTCAGCTCGATGCCCGTCTGAAAGTGTCGGTTTACCCCTTTGAACGGCTCGTTTCCGGCGGGGACCAAGGCGTCGTTTTCCAGGAACACCTGATCGGCGCGTTGCTGGAGCAGAATCGTTTCCGCGTGGTGGAGCGCAGTCACCTGGAGCTCATCTTACGGGAACAGCGCCTCAACACCTCGGCGCTGGTTGATTCCGGGACCGCCATCAAGGTCGGGCGATTGGTGGCAGCCCAGTCGATTATCGCCGGCAGTATCATCGAATCACGTCAGGGGGTCGAGGTCATCTCGCGAATGATTGATACGGAGACATCCGATATCCTGGCCACCATCGATGTATACGGTGAAGTCAAGGACCGCAATGGATTTTCGGACTTGGCCGAGGGCATGGCCCTGAAATACCATCGAGAATTTCCGCTCTCCAACGGCATCGTGATCAACGCCAGCGGAGACACCATCTTCACGGATCTTGGCCAGGAGGAGATAAAACTGCAGCGGCGCGTGATTGTCTACAGGGAAGCAATGGTGCGGCATCCGCTGGACGATCGGGTTTTGGGAACGGACAAACAGATATTGTGTCGCGCCAGAGTCACCCAGGTACAAGCAAAGATGTCCAAAGCACGCCTTATTGACGACCCCAAACTGACGGTTGAAAAACTGCATAAAGTCGTTGCGGAATAACCAGGGTGGAATGTTCGGGAGATGACTGCCAGCCAAGATAAAATGCTGTTCATCGGCTGCTGCAAGGGCGATCGAGCGGCCCAGGAAGCTTTAGTCCACCAGTTCTCCAATCTGGTCTACAGCATCATTTTGAACACCTGTAAGGTCAGAGCGGTTGAATGCACCAGCCAGGACCTGGAGGATCTGCACAACACGGTGTTCATGCGGCTTCTTGAGCGGCGCTGCAGGCGGCTGCGCCAATTCAAAGGTAAAAATGGGTGCAGCCTGGCGTCCTGGATTCGTGTGATCACGGTCAGAACGGTGATCAACCATCTGCGACAGAAACGGGATGCGTTGTCACGACCATCGAGGCTTTACAGCGGCGACATGTTGATTCACCTCCATGCGGACATACCGGAACCCTGGCAAGAGCTCGACCGCATGGAAAAAAATGAGATGATTCGCAAAGCAATGAAATCGCTGCCGCCCAGGGACCGCCTTTTTTTGAAGCTGCACTGCTTCGAAGACGTCTCCATCCGGGAAGTCGCCGGAATGCTGCAGATATCTGAAAACAATGCCTATTCCCTGAAACATCGGGCCATTAAGCGGTTAAAGGCAATTATTGACAGAACGTGGCCCATCAACAGGTCCGCATGCAAGGATCTGTCACCCCCTGCGTCTGTATAAATGGGTCGTCATTTACAGCAACCGGATTAGGATGTGAGCCATGCAAGATAAGCGATGCTTAGCCAGTGAAACCCTGGCTGATTTTCTGGAGGGCCGTTTAGATGGGCAGGCCCATAGCAGGGCAGAATATCATTTGTCGACATGCAATCGGTGCCTCGAGGCGCTGCTTACCACCCGCAAGGTATACTGTCAGCGTTCCGGCAATGGTTGGATAGCGGTCCCACCCGAGGTGACCCAGCGCACCCTGAGCATGCTCGATCACCTTCAAGATGGCGGTTTGTGGGACCTGTTGATGGGCCGACTCAAGGCACTGTCCCTGGAATGGTCTCGAATGCTTCATCGCATGGGGTATCCCATGCGAGGCGCCCTGACCCCGGTCCGAGGCAAACGGGTGACGCTTTCCGAGGATGCGGTTCTGCTATCCCACGCATTCAAAGGGTTGGCAGCGGAAGTAGAAATCGACAGGATCGATTCCCATTTGGCCAATATACAGGTGTCCATCTCCTGTTCCGATGAAGAGATCGTCCCGCTGCGCGTTTCACTCGTGCGCAGTGAGCGAGAAGTGGCCTCCTACCTCATCGGTCAGTCGGCGACCTTGTTCGAATCCGTGCCCTTCGGCCGATATACCCTGGTATACACCCACAACGGTGCATGCATCGGAGAGTATGATTTTACCATCAAGTGGACGGATGATGGGGATCTGTATGCCTGAAGATTCGAAAAAATCCGCCAAGCGGATGGATGAACTGCTGCTGGAACGCCAGCGGTTGGACCAGGCTATCAAGCAATGCTTCAGCAAAGACGTCAGCATCCTGTTCTCGGACATCTGCGGCTATACGCAGTTCACAGAAAAAAAGGGGGATCTGCAGAGCCGGGCGATGCTGCTGAAACACAACCAGGTTGTCATTCCAGCGATCGAACGAAACCATGGCAAGGTGATTGAAGTGATCGGGGATGGCGTGATGGCCGTTTTCAGCACGCCGCATGATGCCGTAGAAGCCGCTGTCGACATCCACAAAGGGCTGGCGGAGCTCAATGAAGACATTCCCGCAGACGGGCAGATCCATGTCAAAATTGGCATCAATATGGGCAAGGCGCTCTTGGATGAATGTGCTGATTACCAGAGCCTTACCGGTGACGTTGCCAATGTGGCCGCACGAATCCAGAACCATGCCGGCAAAGATGAAATTCTTGTGTCTCAACCGGTGCATGCGTGCATTGGAAACGACACCAAATGGTTCTGCCGTTTTCATGACAACCTGACGCTCAAAGGAAAAACGAAACGCATCCCGATTTATCGTGTCATCTGGAAAGGCCACGAGCCGCTCTGGGATCATGCGCGGATCTCAGCAACCCGTCGCGATGGTCCCGAGAAAACCGGATCCAGCGCTCAATCCGACGATCCCGTGGTGACACTGGAGATCACTCTTGACGGCACCCGCCTGAATATCAGTCTGCACGAAAAACGGCAGCATGAGGAGAGTACCCTCCGTCATTACGAAACCATGCCATTTGCACCGGAAATGATCGACGCCCGCTGCATGACGCTGGTGGACACCTTCAACAAAGCCAATCGCCGCGGACAGGTCAGCGGACGGGTACTTAATCGTCTCCGCGAAATCGGACAGGTGCTGTATGACGAACTGCTGAGCCTGAGCGTCAAGGAACGCTTGCATCAAACCAACGCCAGGACGTTGATTTTGAGCATCGACGATCACCTCGTCCACATTCCATGGGAATTGCTGTTCGATGGCAAGCATTTTTTCTGCAGGCGCTTCAGCATGGGGCGTGTGGTCAGAACCAGGCAGACCCCGGCTACCCTCATCGGCCGCCAACTCTCGGCACCGCTAAACATGCTTGTGCTCGCAGACCCCACGGGCGATTTAAAGAACGCCTACACCGAAGGGATCCAGATTCGAAACTTTCTGGACCAGAACCCATCTCTGATCAATGCGTCCCTGCGCACCGACTATATGTCGGCGGATTCACTCAAGGAGAAACTACGCAATTTCGATCTGATTCACTTTGCTGGACATGCGGATTATAACCCAGATGACCCCACCATCGGCGGCTGGCGACTGCGCGACAGCAGCATGACCACCGATGACATTTTGCGAATGGCCGGGAGCGCCAGCATGCCGACCATGGTGTTCGCCAACGCCTGCCAATCAGCGCGCACCGAAAGGTGGCTGTTGGACAATGCATTTGAGCATCGTATCTTCGGGTTGGCGAATGCGTTTCTCCTGGCGGGTGTGAAGCATTATATCGGAACGTTCTGGGAAATTTTGGATGAACCGGGAAGCCTTTTTGCAATTGAATTCTACAAACAACTCTTTTCCGGGAATTCGGTCGGGGAAGCCGTGTTGAATTCCCGACATGCCTTGATCGACCTTTATGGAGAAGAGACGATTATCTGGGCGTCCTATCTGTTTTATGGTGATCCCGCCTTCAATTACATGGATCAGCTTAATGCAACACCGGAGGCCGAGAAACAAAAAAGCCAACTCGTTCGAAAAACGGCGGCCCCAGATAGAACACGGGAAGAGATCGTTGATTTTAAAACCAGCTCGAACAAAAGGCCTCTCAAGCGCTGGTGGCCGGCCGCTGCCGCCCTGCTGCTGTTGGCTGTCCTGGGGCTGTGGGGGATTCCCTGGAACCGGGCCAACGGGGTGGTCGCAATGGAACAAAAAGCCTATGCCCACTACCTCTCCGGCGAATACGAAAAGGCCGACCAGCTTTGTCGGCAGATCCAAAATGACGCACCGCAACGTCCCACGAGCATCCTCATTTTAGGAAATATCAGTTTGTCACGAGGTGAATTGGACGAGGCCGGCCGTTACTTCAATTTGGCCTTAACGGCCAGCCCCGGCTCCGATAAAATCAAGGCCGAGGCGCTGATGGGACTTGGCCGGTTGGCCTCCATCGGTTCCCGTTTGGAGGAAGCCATGGATTACTACCGTCGGGCGTCGGCTTTAGATCCCACCAATGCCCGCGCGGTGACGTCCCAGGCGGTAGTGCTGGAACGGCAGGGGAAATTTGAAGGCGCATTGCACGCGTATCGTCAGGCCTCAACCCTAACGCCTGACGACGTCAGCCTGCAGGTGGCGGCAGATCAGATGGACGACCGGCTCATGCTGTTGGAAGACGATGCCAAACAGGCGCGCATTGATCGATTGATTGAAGATATTCTCACCGGCACGGGCAAAGCACCCGTGGCCGCTGAAGATGAATGGACGTCTTCACCCCTGACCGCGTGGTTGCTCGATTTTCAAACCACCGGCTATACCACCGGGGAGGGGACGGAACGTCTCATACAAGGGCTCGTTTCGACCCGATTGGTTGAAGACCCGCGTGTTCAAGTGGTTGAAAGAGCGATTTTGGACAAATTGCTTTCAGAACTGAAAATCGGCTCATCCCCCTTGTCCAGCCGCGAAACGGCCCTCACGGTGGGACGCCTCACGGCTGCCCGGATCTTGCTGTTTACCCGCTTGATTTTTATGCAGGGTCAGGTAAAGGCGACGGTACGCATGGTTGAATGCGAAACTGGACTGGTATTGGCCTCGATCATTGAATCATTTGACCATATCGCGCCCCCCAAGGTGGTGGCTGAGCGCATCGCTACCGGAATTCTGAACGAAGTTCAACAAAATTATCCCGTCAGGGCAAGCGTTGCCGACATACGAAAAGGCACAGCGATAATCGATGTCGGTAAAGCGGTTGGTGTTCAACCCGGGATGCTGTTAAAAGGGCAAGACGGCACCGTCACCGTCCGCGTCAGCTCTGTCCTGCCCATGGAAAGCGAAGCTCAAATCATTTCCGGGCAATCAGATATTCGTCCAGGTGTCAAATTAGAAGAACAAATTAAGATTGAGCAATGAGTTCTCATCATCAAGGACAAGGGTTTCCCCCCTGAATCGTCATCCGCTAGTTTCCCCCCTGCTCAGCTGCGCCCTGGCTTTGGCGAGGCGATCAATCGCACGATCGACAACAAGATTTCGATCCAATCCCCACCGAATGCACGCAACGTACAATCGGGGCAGAAATACCATCGCTCTCAGACACGCGTAGTCAGGCCTTGCGGCCCTGCCAGACGTCTTCGTCGCCGATTCACGTTGGCGGGACATGCCGGTTGACACCTGCCACCCCGTTGCGTAAACTGCGAGGGCAGTCGTTGACCCCCCATCCCAATAATGCCACATGAGGGTGTTTCGTTTGGAAGCAGACAGGCCAGATCGACGCAGGGCAGACCGGCGCGCGGCGGACCGCCAACTTCGCACGCGGAACCGCAAGTATCTCAAGCTGCTCGAATTTGCCCGGATCATCACCTCCGAAATCAATTTCGACCGCCTGTTCAAGCTGATCATTTCGGAGACCAACAGGCTGATGGATACCGAAATCTGTTCCATCTTTCTGATCGACGACCAGAACCAATACCTCGAGGCTTTCATTTCGACCGATCAACCGGGCGACGCCATTCGCATCTCCAAGGACCAGGGCGTCGCCGGCTGGGTGTTCAGGAACAAAAGCCCGCTCATCGTGGATGACCCCTACTGCGACCCCCGCTTCTGCCAGGACGTGGACAAGCAAACCGGTTTCAAGACGCGCGGCATCCTGTGCGTGCCCCTGATCAACCGCAAAGAGGACTGCATCGGGACCATCCAGGTGCTCAACAAACGCCGCGATGCGTTTAGCGACGAGGACCAGGAGATGCTCACGCATGTCGCCAACCAGGTCACGATCGCACTCGAAAATTCCATGATCTACGAGGAGCTGAAAGCGTCGGCCAGGTCCAGGAAAAAGGCCATCAACCACCTCTCCCACGAACTGAAAACCCCCTTGGCCATTCTCTCGACGATATTCGTCAGGCTGTCGAGATCGTCGCCGGAGACGGTCCCACCGCACTTGCACAAGGCCATCGACCGGGGCCGGCGAAATCTGGCGCGCCTGTTTGACATCCAGCAAAAGGTGGAGGACATCGTCCGTGGCAAGGCGGTCGCAACGTCCTCGCGCTTGACCGGCATGATCGAACACCTCGCCGATTTCGTGCAAGAACTGGATGAGGAGGAAAATGCGGTCTACCAGGAGATTCTGGGGCGCCTGTCGAAGCGGATCGATTCGATCCTGGCGGTCGACGAGATGCAGCCGGTGGATATTCCCCTCGATGACTTCCTGGACCGCTGGTACCGGCAGTTGGCACCCAGCCTGCAACAGCGGCGTTTGGAGATCCGTCCCCGTTTCGAAAAAGGCCTCGTGATCCACACCGATCGCAGCGCCCTGGACAAGGTCTGCACCGGCCTGCTGAAAAATGCGGTCGAGAACACCCCGGACGAGGGGTTGATTCGAATCCATGCCCATTCGTCGGCCAACACCGTTCAGATCGATTTTCATGACCACGGCGTCGGCATCACCCCGGAAAACCAGGGGCACATCTTCGATGGGTTCTTTCACACCCAGGAGACGAAGGCCTATTCATCCAAAACGCCGTTTGCGTTCAATGCCGGCGGCACCGGCACCGATCTGCTGCGCATCAGCCGGTTCGCCCAGCGGCTCGGCTTCGCGGTGGCCTTCGAAAGCAGCCGCTGCCGCTTCATCCCCGACGAGGCCGACCTGTGCCCGGGACGGGTCTCCCAATGCGGGCACGTGCAGGACCCGGCTCAGTGCCGGGCCTCCGGCCACAGCCGGTTTCGTGTCACCTTTCCCATGGCCGGCTGAAATGCGCGTTTGGGGGGGCGCCGTGAAGGGAACGCCATGCGTGGCACCATAGACACCCGGACAGCCGTCATCCACGCCTTCATCCACGATCTCAAAATCCCCCTGGCGGTCATTGAACTGGGGGTGCGGTCGCTGCGGCAACCAACGACGCCATCCAGCCTCAGCGCCCCCCAGGTCGAGCGGCTCGCGGCGATCGAGCGTCTCAATTCAGAGGCCAAGGACCTGGCCAACCGCCTGCTGAACGTCGCCAAACGGCAGTATCCCACGGCGAGAGCCCGCGACGCATCACCCGTAACCCTTTTAACCCGCCTTCAACGGGTTCTGCGCCGCAAACCCCGCGCCAACGCAGCGCTGGGTGATCGCCTGTCGGCCATGCAGCACCGCTTGCTCCGCATCGAGGGGCACCTGCTGGCATTGAAACCGGGGCCCACTTCAGACGAGATGCTTCCGGCACATCCCGTCAAGGTGATCGACCGGTCGCTGCGCAACTGTCGCAGCGCGCTGAAACTGGTCGACAGCGCCACCCGGCTGCTGGGTTCGAAGCGGCTGGAAATCCATCGGGAAGCGGTCGGGCTTGGAGAATTGATCATCCGCGCCCTGGTCGAGGTGTGGGAGTTGCGGAGCGAGGCCATCTTTTCAGGCCTGGGCAAAAATGCACCTCTGGCGCAGGTTCAATCTGCAGGGCGAAAAGATGGGGTTTTGGTGGAGGTCGATGACCACCTGTGGCGGCGGACCATCCGGGTGGATCGCGAGCATGTCAACCAGGTCCTCGTCAACCTGCTGCTCAACGCCTGCAAACATCGCCACACGCGCATCGCCATCAGCGCGGGCATCCAGGCCAACCACCTGCACCTGTCCATCGCGGACGACGGTGACGGTTTGGCACCGGCCGATGACACGGCGCCAACGGGGACGCCCGAGCCGCCATCCCCCCCGGAGGTTTCCATCGTGGGGCATGGTCTCGGTCTACTTTTCGTCCAGGTGATCCTGGCGGAAATGGGCGGCCGGCTGACCGTGCGCTCATCCCCCGGCAAGGGCGCCACCTTCAGCGTGATCCTGCCGTGCCGGCCCCAAGCGATGGGCCACCCGGGCTAGTCCCAGTGGCCTTTATAGCCATCCAGCCAACCAGGGCCGAATTTGCTGTCGAAATAGGGTTTCAACATGCCGAACCACCGGCTGGACGGCTTGGCCTGTTCCTGGCGCGCGCGGATGGCGTCGGATACGAAAAATTGGATGTCGGCAATCTTGTCCTTGGGAACGTAAGCATCGGCGCCGGATTTCATCGATTTGATGAAATTGTCCGCGCTCAGGGCGTGCGCCGTCAACATGACCGCCGGGGTGCCGCGCCGCACGGCGATCTCGAGCAGATCATGGCCGCGGACCCCCATGATGTCCAGAACCGCCACGGCGTATTCCCGGGATTCGAGCAAGGCCTTGGCCGACTCGAAACTGGCGGCGGTGTCGACCTCGCACATGTGAAACAGCTCTGCCAGGCTCTCCAGCAGGTCCGGTTCGTCATCCACAATCAACAATCGTTTGCCGGTCAATAGATCCGCGTCTGCCATGGTTGCTCCTCCTCAAGCGCTGTCCGGTTGTCTGGTCACTGATGACACGGGTCGCCCGCGGTTCGAATCGGCGTGGGCCTCATGACCTGCGTCGCGGGATGGGAAGTGAACCTACCTCATTATACAATTCCACCATGGGTGACAAGGATTTAATACTCAAGCAGCCCGAGCTGCTTGGCGCAGGGCGTCCAGGACTTCAAGGGTCGCTGGCATCCCTGGCAACTCGATTCACCTTGCCGCAGCTTGCAGTAGGAGTCGACCACATAGTTGAACAAGCGGGCGTCTTTGACCGCCAGGCCGACTTCATCGGCGATCGCCGTCAGCATTTTCTTGTCGATCTCATCGAAACGGTCGCGGCCGACCTTGTTGATCGCTTCGATGACGCCGACTTTTACCTCGCCCAGAATGACGGGCGCCGCCAGGATCGATCTGGTGACGAAACCGCTTTCGTTGTCGACGTCCCCGAAGAAATAGGGGCAGGTCTGGACGTCGTTGACGATGATGGCCGTGCCCTCCTGCAGGGCTTTTCCGGCAATGCCCCTGTCCGCGGGAAAGCAATATTTGATCAGTCCGGCGGCGGCATCGCCCATGGCGGCAAAGAACTCCAGCTGGTTGTTCTCTTCGTCGTAGAGTAAAATTGAGCCCTCTTCGGAGGGGATCTCGGAGACGATGATGCTGATGATGGTCGTCAGCAGCTCTTCCAGGTCACCGGCGTAGATGAGCGAACTGCTGACGGTTTCGTACAGGTTGAAAAACCGCATGCGCTCGGCGTCTTGATGGTGGCAGTAGGTGTTGTAGATCAAGCTGGACAAGGTGCCGGACAACCACGGCATGACGGCATCATCGGTGAGCCATCGGCGCAAGCCGTTCGGATCGGCAACGGCGACAAACATACCAAACGGATCGCCCTGGTGCTGCAGCGGCATGGCGACGGCATTGAAACCGCTGCACCGGGCGATGTCGGTATTCTCGCATATCTGTATCGATCCATCACGCAACGCCAGCGGCAAGGCGACCGGAGGCGTCTGGTTTGCGATCCCATCGGGGGCTTCCTTGGTTTGCGCCTCGAAGGCCTTCAGGGCCTCACGGCGCATGCCGCTGGCAAAGACGCACTGCCCATCGGTACAGCTGCCGCAAAGCACCAGCCCCGTGGAGGCGACCGGCAGCAGGTGACCCAGCCAACCTCGAATGTTGGCCAGCTGCTGGTTGATATCGGTTTCACAAATCAGCGACGGCAGGTGTTGGGCCAATTGGGTCAGGCCCACGGATGACCCGGATTCGGTTGACATGGTGGCGGTCCTTTCCTTGAGTAAAACATGGCGCGGGTTGCCCCGGCGACCGCCTCGGCGCGAATCGATCCGCTTTGCAGGTCGAGGTGCGGGCGGATCGGCATCGATCGCACCCCAACGGAGCGTGTCGCACTAGCGCAACCGTGCCGCCATGCGCGGTGTGGATTGTCGCCCGGCGAAGTACCATTGCATCGATAGGTGTGCGTCTGAGCGAGGACCGGATCATCGGAACTGGGAGCGCTGACCGCTGCCGTGCGAGAGAAAAAATGCAATTCAGATTATCTTGCCGAGATATTCGTTGAATAGCATTTGATTTTCAAATTTGCAAGCGCTGGGGCCAATTTTTCGGCCGTCTTGAAAAGCTGGCTTGACATGCTATGATACAATTCATCGATTACGGTCATGCGCTCGTAAACGCGTCATCCATTGCGGCCGACATCGGTATCTCTGCTAAAAGTCATCCAATTTGGCAAACTGGAATCTGCCGCCCCGGCAATCGAAAGGACCCATTCCAGTGACAGTCGAACACGGGACCGAGCTTTTCGGCACCACCTACCCGCGCGGCGAAACGGTCTTCCGGCAGGGCGACCCCGGCGACACCATGTACATCATCCAGTCGGGCGCCGTGGAGGTATCCCAACGCAAACACGCAAGCGATCAGGTGATTGCCATTTTGGAGAAGGGCGACTTCTTCGGCGAGATGGCGCTCTTGCAGGACGACCTCAGATCCGCCACCATCAGGGCGATCCGTCCCACCCGCCTGATCGCCCTGACCAAAGACCTGCTCGTCGAGCGGCTGAAGCGGGATCCGGATGTCTCCTTGCACCTGCTCAAGAAGCTGATCGAACGCATTCAACGCGCCCATCGGCGCTTCCGGCAGGAATTTCGCGACAACGATGCCTTCAGGAATGCGGTCGTCACGCATACCCACGACGTGCTGAGCAACCGCGACCCATCCAGCGCCGACGAATGCCTCGACGCGCTGCCTGACGTGACCCGTTTCACCCAGTGTCTGCTGCCGTCGCCCTCAGGCGAGGAGCTGGACCGGCACCGCCGGCAGGCTTCCGCGGGAGAGGTGGTTTTTCATGAAGGCGAGGCCGGCGACGCCATGTATCTGGTGTTGAGCGGCAGCGTGGGCGTCTTCAAGGGCAGCGACAACGACGCCCGACTGGTCGACACCATCGGCGCGGGAGATTTCTTCGGCGAGATGGCACTGATCACCGCCGCGCCGAGGAGTGCCACGGTCACGGCCCTGGAGGCCACCCAATTGATCGCGGTCGACAAGCGGCAATTTTTGGGGAGTCTCCAAAGCGAGCCCGAACTGGCGATTGCCATCATCAAGACCTTGATCCTCAGGTTCATCTACCTCGAAAAGATCGTCGCCAGCCCCGGTTGCATCCAGGTGCAGCGCCGCGCCTCCTGGATGCCGGTCGTCAAGCAGCCGGACCGCATCACGCTTTCCATCGTTTCGCTTTCGACCTGTGCCGGCTGTTCGGCGGTCCTGCTCGACAACACCTGGCTGTCGGAAATCCTTGCCATGGCCGACATCGATTACTGTCAGATGCTCATGGACGAGGACGTGCTGGGCGACTCGGACATCATCCTGGTGGACGGTCTGGTGCGGCTGCAAGATGACGAAAAACGACTGCAGGAAGCCCGCCGCAAATGTCGTCACCTGGCGGCCTGGGGAAGCTGTGCGGCATTCGCCGGTATTCCCGCCCTTGCCAACCGCTTTGAAGTAGAGGCGGTCATCGAGGAGAGTTTCGGCGCCACCGACGACGCCTTCTCCTACTACTTTTCCGGCGCCAGCGGGATCGACCGGTCCCACACCTATCAACGCAGCGGCATCGCGCTTCAGCGCCACGCCTTTGCCCTCGACAGCTTCGTCAAGGTCGACTACTACCTGCCCGGCTGCCCTCCCCCACCAATGACGCTGTTGAATGTGCTGCGAGAAGTGACCAACCGCGCGACCCTGAAAATCCCGCCCATCGTCTGCTCCCGCTGCGGCCGCAAACGTCTCAAGAACCATGAGGAGATGGCAGCGCTGTCGAATCGCATCGACGCCAGCCCCTATTGCTTCAATTCACTGGGCCGGCTTTGCCTGGGTTTTATGACCCGGGGGGGCTGCGACCCCGTCTGCCCCCGGTGGGGGGCCCCCTGCTGGGGATGCCGCGGGCCATCCAACAAGACGGTAAAAGCGATTCAGGCCGGTGACACCATGGAAGAGATCGCTGCCGAAGGGTTGCGCCAACGCTGCCCGGATAAATCGATTCGACCGCGTGAGGCAATCAAGCAGGTCAAACTGGATGGCCATTTCATGTTCAATGTCCACAGCGGTGACGTGGACAAACTGACGAGGATGAAATGAAACAGACCCTGCTGCTCAAAAAAGCCACCCGAATCGAAGGAAATGCCACCATCCATGTCGAAGTCGACCAGCAGCGGGTAAAGACCGCCCGGTTCATGGTCGAGGACTTTCGCGGCTTCGAGAAGTTCTGCCAGGGAAAGGCGATCACCCATGTACCGCACATCATTTCACGGATTTGCGGTTTGTGTTGCACGGCCCATCAGGTCGCCAGCGTGCGCGCCATCGAAGATGCGCTGGAAATCGAGGTGCCGGCAGCCACCCGCAACATCCGCCAGGCGGCGGTTTACGGCGAGTGGATCGCCAGCCATGCCATCAGCTATTTTTTCCTCACCCAGCCGGATTTCCTGGGGACCAAAAAAGGCGTTTTCGGCCTGATTCAACAGTACCCCGAGATCGCCGAGGTTGCCTTTGCCATTCAAAAAGCCGGCAGCCGCATAGTCGAAATTCTGGGGGGCCGCTCGGTTCATCCGATCGCCATTCAAAACGGCGGACTTGCCGTCAGACCGACATCACAAGAAGTGGATGAGATCGTCGCGATCGCCGACCGGGTGGCCGATCAAAGTGGGCAGATCCTCTCCAGGTTGGATCGAAAACCATCGACAACGCAGCCTATCGCCTTTCCCCGGCACAGCAGGGTCAATTTTTTGTGCTACAACGGCGACAGCGGCACACCGGGCAGCCTGGAGGTCTACGATCGCGACGGGCATCGGGCGGACCGGTTCGACATCTCCGCGTTTGAAGAGCATGTCGCCGAAATGCGCGTCGACTGGTCCCTGGCAAAGTTCCCCTACCTGGCCCGCCGGGGATTTCCCGACGGCATCTTTCACGTCGGTCCCCTCGCCCGGGCCTTCATGGCCGATTCCGCCATCAACCTGCCGCCGCTCCGACACCTCGACATCGTCCAGCGGGCCAGGGCATCCAAGGGCGTTCACATCGAGTACATCGATGTAATGCGCCTGGCGGAGATCTTCTGGGCGGCCCTGGAAATAAAAAAATTGCTGACCGGAATCAACCCTGGGGCAATCGCATCCGTCGACATCCCGTTAGCGGAAAGCGGCAAAGGCATCGGCATCGTGGAAGCGCCCAGAGGGGTGCTCATTCACAGCTATACGATCAATCGCGGCCGGATCGAGCGCCTGAAACTACTGGTTGCCACCCAGTTCAACAATCCGCTGATCAACCTCATCATCAAGGACCTGGCTGAAAACCATCTGGACCGGGGCGAACTCACCGAGTTCGGTCGTGAATCGATCGGCCGCTGCATCCGTTTGTTCGATCCCTGCCTGACATGTGCAACGCACTGATTGACGCGCCGTGCAACGGTGCAATTTTCTGCTGGCATGCTGGGTCTCTGCACCAATCCGCAAGCAGTGATCGGACGCCAAGCAAGTGGTGGCCATGCGAATCATTAAATCCCCAACGGCAACGCTGTCTATAAACCGAAAACCAACCCGCGGAGACGTGTCCGGGGCGCTTTCAGCGGCAACCATCAACCTGCCCATATCCATCGGGTATAGCATTACCGCTTTTTCCGGACTAGGCGGTGACTTCCTGCCCCAGGCGGTGTTTCTGGGTATCAGCGCCGTCATTATGAGTTGCTTGATCACCGCCCTATTCAGCGGCACCCCAACCTTGATCTCGGGACCCAGTGGCCCGATTACGGTTGTTTTGATTTCAATGATTGCTGAATTTCAGGCGATCTTGACGCCGTACACCAATCCGGAGAACCAGTATGGGCTGCTGCTGGGCGCGGCGGCACTCAGCTTGCTGCTCGGCGGCCTATTTCAGGCCATGTCGGGATATTTGAAATTTGGAAACATCACCAAATACGTACCCTATCCAGTGATTTCGGGCTTTATCAACGGGATTGCCCTATCGCTCATCCTTCATCAGCTCCCGAATGTATTGGGACGCGATACCGCCTACACGATATTCAATTTAATCTCGGCCTTCCACGCCCCTAACACAATAACGATGGTCGTTGGCGGCCTCACCACGATAAGCGTCTTGACTGCGGCGAAATGGTTTCCCCGGGTATCACCGTCCTTGTTCGGTTTGGTGGTCGGCAACCTGGCTTACTTCATAATGGTCGCGACGGTCGGCGGTATCGATTCCGTCCCGATGATTGGGGAGATACGGATCGATCAGGTGGGGGCGGTCGCATTCGGTTCGACGTTGGGCATGTTGGACACCTCGATCCTGGTCATTATTCTGCCGAAGGTGCTTTTTTTTGGGATCATTCTCTGCCTGATCAGCTCCATGGAGACGTTGATGTGCTCGACGGCGGTGAGTTACCATTACAGCCAACGCTTCGACGGCAATCGAGATCTGGTGGCTCAAGGGATCGGTAATGTCGCCACGGCATTGGTGAGCCCGGTTCCCTCTTCCGGTTCCCTGGTCAGGTCAATGGCCAATTTGAACGCAGGGGGTCAAAGCCGTTGGTCCGGTGTCATCTGCGGTGTCATGATCCTGGTCATCTTTTTAGCGACCCACCAACAATTGGGCATGATACCGCTGGCATCGCTGGCCGGTCTCATTATCGCGATCGGCGTACTGCTTTTGGATGGGTCGGCATATGTGATGTTCATCAATTCCATCAAAGGCAAATATTACAGCCGTGATATCGGTTGGAATCTTTTGGTCAGCTTGATTGTGACTGTCCTGACTGCGGGAGTGAATCTATCGTTGGCGATCGTCGTCGGCATACTGATCACCTCGGCCAATTTTATTATCAAAATGGGCAAATCCGTTATCCGCCGGACGTATCGCTGCGATCAATGCCGGTCAAAACGAATCAGAAACTTGGCGCATACGCGACATCTGCAACAATTTGGCCATAAAATACTGGTGATCGAACTGCAGGGGCCGCTGTTCTTTGGTTCAGCCGAAGAGGTTGCCAAAACGATATATGCATTAAAAGACGAAACTGAAATCATCATCATCAACACAAAGCGCATCAATGAGGTTGACATCACCGGTATCCACTGTTTGATTCAAGCGTATCATTCCATGATAAATCGCCGCAAGCTGATCATTTTCTCCCATATTATGGAAAATGAAACGGTATGGAAGCCTCTCCGCTACCCCCACAATGCAAAGAAAATCAGAACTGAACATTTTTTCCCGGACATCGACAGCGCCATTGAACATGCTGAAAATATGATCCTGTGCGAGAACTTGTGCCAGGTTCCGGATCGCGAATACCACCTGTCGGAAATGGACATTCTGGCTGAATTCAGCGAAGATGAGATCCTCATTATCAACGGTATGTTGAATCTGGAGACCTATCGGCAGGGAGACGTGATTATCAAGCAAGGTGACCACAATCGCGATCTGTTCTTGCTGGCATGCGGAACCGTCAGTGCGAAGCTGCCGATCCGCGACATGGGCCACGGACGACGCCTGAGTTCCATCAATTCCGGCGTATCGTTTGGTGAGATTGCATTGCTCGACAACAAACCCAGATCCGTCGATGTCGTCGCAGATGAAGATGTGAAAATTTATCGATTGCCATACCGTCAGTTCCGCGTGCTCCAGGAGCAAGAACCGTTGATTGCCAACAAACTCGTCATGAACATAGCCCTTATCCTGAGTACACGGTTGCGTTCAAGCACAGCGGAGATCAAAGCACTGTTGGAAAATTAGGATGCGATCATCGTGTCATGCACGATATCGATACTGCGGCAAGGCCATCTGGGGGTGGGATTGAAAAGGGCAAGACCAGGCAGATGCCGGTCTTGCCCATAGAAAGGGAAACGCGATTCAGCGCTGTGCAGCGATAATCAATTCACTTGACGGTGTACTTTTTCCCTGTGTTGACATGTTTCGGCCCCTTTGACCAAACCTGAAGCCGGCCGTGCGGGAGTGACCGGCCGGTCATGCACCCATGGCCGATTCGATGCCCTTGCTGTAGTCGGTGGGTACGGTCGTCAGCCGTTGCCCCAGTTCCCGATCCAGCATCATCAACCCCTGGGGGTTGTCCTTGATGAAGTTCAACTGGGCGATGATGTCGTTGTCGTTTTCCTCTTCCTCGACCTGCTCGGTCACGTACCACTCCAGAAAAATCTGCGAGGCATGGTCCTTTTCGGCGATGGCCAGCTCCATGAGGTCGTTGATCGAGCGGGTGATGAATTGTTCGTGGGCCAGGGTCTGCGTGAACATGTCCAGGGGGGATTCAAAGGTCGCGGGCGGCGCGTCGATGGTCGCCAGTTTGACTTCGGCGCCCTGGCGCTGGACATATTCGTAAATCTTCATGGCGTGCAGCATCTCTTCATGGTACTGGACCATGAACCAATTGGCGAACCCCTTGAGGCCGGTCTGGTTGCAATGGGCCGACATGGACATATAAAGGTAGGCCGAGTACATTTCCCGGTTGACCTGGTCGTTCAATGCCTGGGTCATTTTTTCACTGATCATGGAAAACTCCTTTTGATTGATGCGCTATTAAAATGGTCACATGGTACTGATAAAGAGCGCGGGCGCATGCCCACACGCATCTCGGCGATGCCTGTCGCTGTGCTTTCGATGCCCCCAAAAATAATGCGGCCTGGCCGGAATGCAACCGTGGCGCCAGCCAGGCCGCCGGGGGGGCGTGTGCGTCGCCGGCAACCGGGCCGGACGGGTGAATGCCGGTGGTGATGATTTCGGATGCCGGCGCGGGGCCCGGTTTCAGAGCCGCGTCGGCAAATCTTTATTTTTTTGTCGATCAGGCCTATTGTTTTTCAGTTAAGCGGCCGATAGTATGAGCATAACCTGCGCAACAAGGAGCGAGATCAATGAAAATCGAAGGCAATGAGCTTCAATCCAAGCTGAGCGTATACAAGACGGCACAAGTGACAGGCAAAGATCTGGACGAAGCCAAATCCAATAAACGCGACATGCCAACCGTTCAACACGACCGGGTCGACTTCAGCGACCGGGGGCGGCTGATGGCCGAGGCCCAGAAAGCGATGGCGTCCGTTCCAGACGTACGTGAATCCCTGGTTTCCCGGATCAAGGACGAGGTGGAAAGCGGCACCTACCAGGTTGACCATCAGAAGGCAGCAGGCGGCATCCTGCGCGAAGCCATGACGAACCTGCGCGCGATGGGGTAACCCACATCAGCAGTCGGCACTTACGCCAAGGGAGGTGGTCACACGACCATCTCCCTTTTTGTTGTCGCTAAGCGCTTTAGGCGCCCATCAGCTGTCGCCCTCGACGGCCTTGGGGTTGTAGATTTCGAAATCGCCGGTGCCGTAAAAGCGAAACGGCTGCCCCTGATCGTCCACCACCGTAATGTTGACCAAGGCTTGCGGTGCGTCGGATTCAGATGCATTTTGGGTGGCCTGCCAGAGTTTCCAGGCATAGCGCCAGGCGGTGACGTCGGAGTTCAGGGGGGCGTCTCCTGTAGGCGGCGAAAAGCTTGCTTCCCACCCCTTGTCGGTCTGTCGGTGAAATTTGACCCGGAACCCCTTGGGCTTTCGAACCCACCCCTGCTGGATGAGCTTCAATCCTTCGGCAATTTTCATACCTCCCCCTATGATGGCATTTCCTCGTCTTCCGGTTCACGATCCGCGGTGGTCGCCGGACCTGCCGCCGTCGAATATTCCGATCCGACCATGGCGGGCGAGTCGGGATCCAAATGCAGATCCAGCTGCGGGTGGGCGAAGCGGATGCCCTCGCTGTCGAAGCGCAGCTTGGTTTTTTCGTGCAAATCACAGCGGGCCCCCCAGAAATCCGTGAAACGGACCCAGCAGCGCCCACCCACTTCCACACAGTCTTTGGTAAGATTGAGCACATAAACCATGGGACCCGGCTTGGGCAGCACCCGTGGATCTTCGGTCATGATCGCCTCCAGGACCTGTTTGGCTTTCAGCAGGTCCTGATCGTAGCGAATGTTGACATTGAGCTTGATCCGACGCGTCCCGAAAAAGTGGTAGTTGATGACGATGTCGTTGAGAATCTGGCGGTTGGGGATGAACAGGGTCTTGCCGTCGAAGCTCTTCAGGCGGGTGTTGAGAAAGGTGATCGCCTCCACTTTGCCCAGCTGGCCGCCGGCCTTGATGGTATTGCCCACCTTGAATGGCATGGTCGGGACAAACGGCCGGAAAAAAATCAGCAGGCCGGTCGACACCAGGACGATGATCGTCGTCAATCGAATCAGGTTGGCCGGTTTGGCGCCCAGCTGCACCATGGCCGCGTTCACCACAAGCGCCACCAGGATGATGTAAATAATGTTGCAAAACAATGATATGAAGCGCGCATTGGGCATCAACCGCTGCAGGCCCACCCGCAGGTACTTGTCGATCCACCGTACCAGCAGCAGCCCGACGATCAGCTCGACCAGGGCCAGCACCATATCTGAACCGTAATCGGTCATGGCTTCTCCGAGGCGCTGGAGCCGGGGCATTTCACTATAGACGCTCTCTTTGGCCTGTTCGACAAACTGAAATTGCGGCTCGTTGTCCATTGGCGATGCCTCCTTTCGTTGAATGGATGCCCTTCAAGCTGCCCGTAACCGATTGGCGGGGCGCCACATCGAACGCTCAGACCGTGTTAAGGGACAGAGCCTGCCCGCTCAGCTGTTGATTGGCCGACTCGAGCCGGTCGCGGCTGGAAATCACGGCAACCGCTTTGGGAACGGTGGTGTTGTCGAAGTAGCGCCCGGCGGCTTCCAGGACGGCCTGGCGATTGAGCGCCAGCAATTGTTGCTTGTGCTGCAGACGCGTTTCGTCGGCCAGCCCAATGACGCGGCGGTAAAAGGCCTTACGCGCGGCCGGGCCCGGCGGATCGGGTTTGTCGATTTCCGAACAGACCTGCAAAATCGCTTCCTTGACGTCCTCTTCGGTGTAGTGGCCCGCCCGGATAAAATCCACCGCACCGCGGTAAGCGTTCAAGGTGCCGACAATGTGCGGATCCCGGTAGGAGCCGAAGCTGAACAACCCGTCTTCGGGGTTGTAAATTGAAAATCCACCGTAAGCCCCGCCTTTTTCTCGAATTTCCCGGTGCAGGTACATGGACCGCAGCATTTTGGCGATCACCGCCAGGGCCGGGCTGTCGGCGTGACCCAATCGGACGGTTTGAAACGTCTGCGCCACGAAGGAGACGGCTGTGGAGGTACACCACCCTTCTCTGGGAAAGCCCGCCTGCACCTCCAGGCGGGGCGCCCCGAAACCGTCCCGGCCGCCGGTCGGCAGGGCTTCGGTCAGCGCCTGAACGGGGGCGGCGGCATCGTCGAGGGGCGCTTTTTCAGCGACGAGCGCCAGCCGGGTGTTCTCCCGGCAAAAAAGGGCCGTGCCGACGGCTTGCAGGTTGGCGGCCAGGTCAGAAAGGTTTCCGACGGCGGTCTCTTTTTCAACCTGTTTGATGGTGTGCAGTTGGTGGATGCCGCCCCAGACTTCCTGCAGATGATTGGTCGGGGTAAAGTTGCGCGCCGCCAGGGACATGGCCAGGCGGTGTCCGTTGTGAATCACGGCGGCCTCGAGCCCGGCCCGAAACTCCAGAACCAGCTGACGCAGCCGCTCGTGGTCGTCAAAATTCAAACGTGTGGCCAGTTCGTTCAGGATGTCGAACATCTTGTCCTGGTTGCGGCTCAGGCATTTGCCGGTAAAGGCCACGAAGGGCAGGCAATCGCGCCGGCCGTCGAAACGGGTGCGTGCGGTGGCGGAAAATCCGATGCCACCGGTAAACAGATCGATGCGTCGGGCCAGCTGCATGTAGTCGCAGTCGGTGGTGCCCATTCTGGCGGCGGCAAAACAAAAGAACGGGGCCAGGGGCAGCAGGTGGTCGTCGATATGACCGGCACCGAGGACCCCCGAAAAATAAAAGATCCCCGAGGTCGGTTGCGGGTACACCCATACCGATGCTTGCGACAGTTCCCTGGCCGGGTCGATGCGGACCACATCGGGTGGGATGTCTTCGCGCTGCAAGGTGGGCAGGCAGGCCAGGTTCTCGTGGGTTTCCTGAAGCGTCGCCAGGGCCGCGGCGTCTTCACGGAGGCGCTTCAGGTCGTCTTCATCCATGGCGGCCATCCGGGCGGCCAGCTCCGCCTTGACACGCTGGTTTTCCTGCTCGGCCATCTCCTGATCCGGAGCCAGGGTAAAGCGCACCCGGTGGGGGTTGTCGACAAAGTGCGCCCGGATCTGGTTTTCCAGATAAGGGCCCTCGGCCAGCGCCTTTCTGAGCCGCTCGAAGTCGGCATCCAGCTGGAGGATCCGTTGCGGGTCGCCACCGTGCAGCCAGCTGGCGGACACGCCGACCAACAATTTGATGCCGTGCGGGTAGGGGGTGTTGGTGACCTCCTTGCGATGAAACTCGATTTGATGAATGGCCGACGCCACCAGTTCGGGGTCGATGCCCGCTTCGACCAGGCCCTCGAGCACATTAAAAACAATCCGTTCGACCGTTTCGGCATCGCCGGCGGTGACGTCTTTCAATCCCACGGCAAACATGGTGTCTCGGTTTTCGGCGTCGAAGCCGGTGCCGTCGGAAAGGGCGGTGCCCAGTTGGCTGTCCATCAGCGCTTTGCGCAGCGGCGAAGCGGCATTGCCGATCAGGATTTGCTCGATGACCGCCAGGACCAACACCGCGAAGGTGTCCTTGATGTCCGACAACAACCACGCCACGCAGGCCTGGTACTTCTTGTCGGGCGTTTCGGTGCGATCCAGGGGATAGGTATAGGTGACCGCCCGCGGCGACGACCAGCGCGGCTGGGCGGGCACATCGGTGCCGGGGTCGATCCGGCCGAAGCGCTGCAGCACCCGCTGTTCGATGAACGCCAGGTGCGCTTGCAGCGGCAGATTACCGTAAGTGTAGAAAAAAGCGTTGCTGGGGTGATAGTGACGGGCGTGGAAATCCTTGAGCTGCTGGTAGGTCAAGGAGGGAATCACGGACGGCTCGCCGCCGGAGTTGTTGCTGTAGGTCGTGTCCGGATAGAGGGCATTGAGCAGCGATCGCACCATGACCTGATCCGGTGAGGACATGGCCCCTTTCATCTCGTTGTACACCACCCCTTTGTATTCCAGGTGGGTGTCGGCTCCCTCGCCGGCCACCTCCAACCGGTGACCCTCCTGTTTGAAGCTCAGTTCTTCGATCATGGGGAAAAAAGCCGCATCCAGGTAAACATCCATCAGGTTGTAGTAGTCCTTGGGATTCTGGGTCGAAAAGGGGTACATGGTCCAGTCCGAGGCCGTGAACGCATTCATGAAGGTGGCCAGGCTTCGTTTGAGCATGGAGAAGAAGGGATCCCGTACCGGAAACCGTTCGGAGCCGCACAGGACCGTGTGCTCCAGGATGTGGGCCACGCCGGTGGAATCCGCCGGGACGGTCTTGAAAGCCACCCCAAAGGTGTTTTCCCGATCCGCATTGGCGATGTGGATGTGCCGGGCGCCGGTGCCGTCGTGGTCAAGCTGGCAAAGCCAGGCGTTGATATCGGTCAGGTAGGTGACGTCGGTCACCTGATACCCGCCCAGCCGTTCACCGGCAGCAATGCCGGGATGCGTCGCGTCGATATGCACGTTCATGGTGGTCTCCATCCAGTGTGTCGTTGTTGGGCGATGCGTGGGCGGCATCGGGTTGTCGACCGGCCGGCGGCGGTGTTCACCCCTCCACGGCCTTGTAATGGCCGCGGCGCACCCGTTTGATGCGCTGCATCTTGTTCAACCGGAAAATGATGTTGCGAAGCTTCTTGTCATCGTAGCCGGTCCGTTCCCGGATGTCCGCAATGCCAATACCGCTTTCTTCGCTTTTGATCAGTTCGAAAACCGTGTCCGTGGCGGTCTTGGGAAGGATGTCATCGCCCGCCGGCACCACTTTGCGGGAGCGCGGCGCGATGCTCCGGATCAGCTTCTCCAAGCGGTCCAGCCTGGATTCGAGGCGATCGACATCCCGTTTGGTGGGAATTTTGTACTGGTGAATGAACAGCTTGACAGCGGTGTCAAAACTGACCGATTTTCGTTTGGTCATGGGTTTCCTCAAACCGACCCGGGCAATTGATCCTTACCGGCGCAACCGTCGGACACAACACAGAGATCGGCCAAAATAACCATTTATGAATGGGCACTGGGTAGACGAACAGAACCAAGCTAAGGGATAACTAGTGCAAAGTCAATAAACAGCTGGCGGCACGGCTTGCCGGCATCGACCGCGGCGGCAAGCGGGCGGCCCGCCGGTCGAATGCGGCACGAGGGGCAAGTGGTCTGAAGACCTGAAAACAGCTTGCTTTTCATCCCGGCTGCGCTATACTTCAGGCCAGCCGGACAACCCCTGATGGCAAATCCCTTAACTGGCCTGGCCCATGACCACCGGCATCATCTTCAAAATCAAACGATACGCCCTGCACGACGGTCCCGGCATTCGTACCACGGTATTTTTGAAAGGCTGCCCGTTGTCCTGTCCTTGGTGCCACAACCCCGAAGGCATCGACCCGCAACCCCAGCCAATGGCACGCCAAACGTCGCCTGAGCGGCTGGGGGCCGCAACGGTCGACGACACCGTCGGGCGGGTCGTCGACGTGGAGGCCGTCATGGAGACGATCGAAAAGGATCGGCTGTTTTACGACGAATCCGGTGGCGGGGTCACTTTTTCCGGCGGCGAACCGCTGCACCAGCCGCCATTCCTGGAGGCGCTGCTGACAGCCTGCAACCGCCGGGAGATTCACGCCGCGCTGGACACCAGCGGCTTCGCTCCGGCAGCGGTCCTCGATCGCCTGCTGCCGCGGGTGCAGCTGGTGCTCTTCGACCTCAAGATCATGGACGACCGACAGCA
Organism: uncultured delta proteobacterium; assembly: GCA_963785365.1. Lineage (GTDB taxonomy): Bacteria > Desulfobacterota > Desulfobacteria > Desulfobacterales > Desulfosarcinaceae > Desulfosarcina. The sequence goes on from CAWAUZ010000012.1 coordinate 31,337, forward strand.
TCGCCAACACACCGGCGTGTCCAACGCCTTGATCCGCCAGAACCTGAAACGCGTCGTCGCCGGCGGCGCTCCCGTGCGCATCCGGGTGCCCCTGGTTCCCGGCATCACCGACGGCGACGCCAACCTGGCCGAGATCATGCGATTGACCGGGGACCTGGGCGGCGTTGCGGGGATCGACCTGCTGCCGTTTCACCGGATCGCCGAAGCGAAATACCGGCGCCTGGGCCTGCGCGACCCCATGGTCGCGACAGCCCGGCAGGATCCGAAACAACTGGAAACCATCAAAAAGCGTTTTGAGTCCGCGGGATTCGACGTATCCATCGGAGGATAAAAATGACCCCACGCATCGACCGTCTCAGATCCCGCAGCCTGGCCGCCGTGCCCAGCCTGTCGGACGAACGCGCCCGGCTGCTCACCCAATTCTACCACAGCGGTGCCGCCCGGACCGCGTCGGTGCCCGTTCAGCGGGCCATGGCGTTTGCCCACATCATGGAAAACAAAACCATCCACATCGGGCCCGACGAGCTGATCGTGGGCGAGCGCGGACCGGCGCCCAAAGCCACCCCCACCTACCCGGAGGTGTGCATCCACACCCCGGCCGACCTTGCAATCATCAACGGCCGCGACAAAGTGGCCTTTGCAGTCGACGATGGCGTTCGGCAAACCTACCAGGAGACGATCATCCCCTTCTGGAAGGGCCACTCCATACGCGAAAAACTCTTTGCCCACCTGCCCGGCAGCTGGCAGGAGGCTTACCACGCCGGGATCTTTACCGAGTTTCAGGAGCAGCGCTCCCCGGGGCACACCGCCTGCGGGGACAAGATCTATCGCCAGGGCCTGCTGGACCTGAAAGCCCAGATCCGCAGCGCCGTCGACGGACTGGATTTTTTCAACGACCCCAATGCCTTCGACCGCCAAAGCCAGCTGGACGCCATGGCCATCGCCGCCGACGGGATGATCGCCTTGGCCCACCGCCACGCCGAGGCCCTGACGGTGCTGGCCGACAGGGAGCCGGACGCGGCCCGCCGGGAGGAACTGCGACAGATGGCGGCCATCTGCCGGCGGGTGCCGGCCCAGGCCCCGCAGACCTTCTGGGAGGCGCTGCAGGCCTACTGGTTCGTCCACGTGGGGGTCATCACCGAACTCAACCCCTGGGATGCCTTCAACCCCGGCCGGCTGGATCAGCACCTCTATCCCTTCTACAAAGCGGACCTCGCCCAAGGCCGCTTGACCGAAGCACGCGCCAAGGAGCTGCTGTGCGCCTTCTGGATCAAGTTCAACAACCACCCGGCGCCACCCAAGACCGGCGTCACCGCCAAGGAGAGCAACACCTACGTCGATTTCGCCCTGATCAACCTGGGCGGCGTCAAGGCCGACGGCAGCGACGCCGTCAACGACCTGAGCTACCTGATCCTGGAGGTGATCGAAGAGATGCGCCTGCTGCAGCCATCGTCCATGGTGCAGGTGAGCAAGAAAAACCCCGACCGCTTCGTCAAGCGGGCCCTGAAGATCGTGCGCACCGGGTTCGGCCAGCCCTCGATCTTCAACACCGACGCCATCGTTCAGGAACTGGTGCGCCAGGGCAAATCGGTCGAAGACGCCCGCGAGGGCGGGGCCAGCGGCTGCGTCGAGGCCGGGGCCTTCGGCCGCGAGGCCTATTTTCTAACGGGCTACTTCAACCTGCCCAAGGTGCTGGAGATAACCCTCAACAACGGCGTCGATCCCCAAAGCGGCCAGCGACTGGGGCCCGCCACCGGCGACCCGGCCGGCTTCACCTGTTTTGCGGAGCTGTTCGAGGCCTGGAAACGCCAACTGCACCATTTCATCGACATCAAGATCCGCGGCAACAACATCATCGAACAGATCAACGCCCGCCACATGCCGGTGCCGTTCCTCTCGCTGCTGATCGACGACTGCATCGCCTCGGGTCGCGACTACAACGCCGGTGGTGCGCGCTACAACACCGCCTATATCCAGGGCGTGGGGCTGGGAACCCTCACCGATGCCCTGACGGCGCTCAAGGTGCACGTGTACGACCAGAAAACCATCGGCATGCCCGACTTCCTGGAGGCCCTGGCGGCCGATTTCGCGGGCCGCGAAGCCTTCCGGCGGCAGCTTCTGGAGGACACACCCAAGTACGGCAACGACGACGACACGGCCGACGAGGTCATGCGCATGGTGTTCGAGGCCTATTTCGGTGCCGTCGACAACCGTCCCAACACCCGCGGCGGAGTCCACCGGATCAACCTGCTGCCAACCACCTGCCACGTCTATTTCGGCAGCGTCATCGGGGCCCTGCCCGACGGCCGCAACGCCGGCCGCCCCCTGTCCGAGGGCATCTCGCCGGTACAAGGCGCGGATCGCAACGGCCCCACCGCGGTGGCACGCTCGGCGGCCAAAATGGACCACATCCGCACCGGCGGCACCCTGCTCAACCAGCGCTTTCTGCCCCAGGTGCTGGCCGACGACACCGGCATCACCAAACTGGCCCAGCTGGTGCGCACTTACTTTCGCATGGACGGACACCACATCCAGTTCAATGTGGTTGACAGTGCGACCCTGGCGCGGGCCAAGCAGCATCCGGACGACTACCGCGATCTGATCGTCCGCGTGGCCGGATACAGCGACTACTTCGTCGACTTGACCGAAGCGCTGCAGGATGAGATTATCCGGCGCACGGCCCACGAGGCGGTTTGATGACCTTCGAGACCATCCGCAAAAATTCCGCACCGCAGATGGTGGCCGAACAGATCATCCAAAAGGTCGGCGACGGCGAACTGGCACCCGGCACCCGGCTTCCCGCCCAGCGGGACCTGGCGCGCATGCTGGGAGTGGGGCGCTCGTCGGTGCGTGAAGCCATCAATGCGCTGGTGGTGATGGGCTACCTCAAGCCCATGCAAGGCAAGGGGACCTTCGTCAACGCGGTGCTACCCACGGCCGATCCGGGTCTGGACAACCTCACCGCCGCCTTGTCGGCCGGCACCCTTTTCGACCTCATGGAAGCACGCCAGCTGCTGGAGTGCCGGTCGGCCGCCCTGGCCGCCGACCGGGCCGACGCCGACCAGATCGGCAAATTGCAGGCGGTCATGCAAAAAGTGGCGCTAACGGAAACGGATTACACGATTTTTTTGGATGCGGACATTCAATTCCATGCCGCCGTGGCCGAGGCATCCGGAAACGTGGTGCTGTGCGAGCTGACCAAGCTGGTGCTCGACAAGGTTGTCGCCCATCACCGCGACCTGAAGACCGCCTTGCTGCCGCCGGCTTATCGCGAGGTCTCCATCCGAACCGCAGGGCAGGTGGTCGCGGCGATCCAGGCCGGAGACGCTGAGGCTGCCGCCGCCTGGATGGCCGAGCACCTGGACGCCATTCGGGGCGAACTGCGCCACATCATTGGATGAGAAACAAGACCGCCGGTTGAAGGCTGAAGGGTTTTGGGATAAAAGAGGTGCCATCCATTGTTCCGAACGAGCTGAAAACCCCATCAACGCTAAAAATGAGCGATCGGAGTCACCCAGGCCATGCAAATTCGAATTCTCACGGCATCCGACATCCGCAGCGCCCTGCCCATGTCCACCGCCATCGACGCGGTGGCCGCCGCTTATGGGCAGCTGGCGGCCGGCAAGGCCACCATGCCGCTGCGATCGCGCTTTCACACCCCCGAGGGGGTCACCCTGCTCATGCCGGCCCACCTGCACGAGAGCGGCGATTTCGCGGTGAAACTCGTCTCCGTTTACGAGGGCAACCCGACCCGCGGCCTGCCCACCGTGACGGCCACCGTGCTGGTACTGGACCCGCTGACCGGCATCCCCCGGGCCCTGCTGGAAGGTGACCGCTTGACTGCCCTGCGCACCGGGGCGGCCGGCGGCGTGGCCGCGCGCCATCTATCCCGCACCGACGCCGCCGTCGTGGCCCTGTTCGGTGCCGGCGCCCAGGCCCGCGCCCAGTTGGAGGCGGTCATGGCCGAGCGCACCATCAAGCGGGTCTTGATCGTCGATCCGCTCGCAGCGGCCGCCCGGCGCCTGGCCGACGAGGTGGCCCGCTGGCCTGAAGCGCCAAAGGTCATTGTGGAGGCGTCCCCCCGCAGCGCGGTTTCGCAGGCCGACATCGTTTTAGCGGCCACCACGAGCATGACGCCGCTGTTCGACGGCCGAGACCTGAAGCCCGGAACCCATGTGACCGGCGTGGGGTCCTTCAAGCCGGACATGCAGGAGATCGATGCGACCACCATCCAGCGCGCCCGTGTGGTCGTGGATCAGCGCGAGGCGGCCATGGCCGAGGCCGGTGACATCATCCTGGGAAAGGCGGTGATCGACGCCGAGATCGGTGAAATCATCAACGGCGACCAGCCCGGCCGGCAAAACGATGACGAGATCACCTTCTTCAAATCCGTGGGTCTGGCCGTTCAGGATGCCGCCACCGCCGCGGCGGTGCTGCGAGCCGCCGAGGAGAAGGGCTTGGGAACGGTCATCGACATGTCGTGAACGCAATCGGGCCCCACGATGCGATCATCCCGGAAGTGGAAGGCAGCGCCTGGATAACCGGGCGCCACGAATTTCTCATCGACCCGGCCGATCCACTCAAAGACGGGTTCATCCTGCGCTGAAAGGAATGTTCGACACCATGTCCGACCTGGTGAGGCACGCGCCCCGGTTCAGCCCGCAGCAAGCGGCGCAAATCGCCCGGGACCTGTTTGACATAACGGTTGCGGCCGATCCCCTGCCCAGCGAGCGCGACCAGAACTTCCGGCTCGAAACGAAAACGGGCGCACGGTTCGTGCTCAAAATCGCCAACCGCAACGAATCCCGCACGGTGCTGGAATTTCAAAACCAGGCCATGACCCACCTGGCCGACAAGGAGACGGCGCTGTTCGACGGCACCGCCCCCTGCCCGCGGGTGTGCCCTGCGCCCGGCGGCCAGGAGATTCTCACCACCGACGGATCACAGGCCTCCAGCCACTTCGTGCGCCTGCTCACCTGGCTGCCGGGCAAGCCCCTGGCCACGGTCAATCCACACGACACCGATCTGCTCTTCAGCCTGGGGTCGTTTCTGGGCCGCCTGGACCGGGCGCTGGCGGATTTCGACCATCCGGGGGTCCATCGGGCCTTCCACTGGGACCTGGCGCGTTGCGGCGAGGTGCTGGAAACCCGGCTGGACGAAGTCGAAAAAGGGCATCGGCAGGACTTGATCCGGCGCCTGCTGGATCGCTATCGCGCCGTGACGGCACCGGCGCTCGAAGGCCTGCGGTCCAGCGTCATTCACGGTGACGGCAACGACTACAACGTCCTGGTGTCGCCCAAGGGCCGATGGGGAAACCGGGTCAGCGGCGTTATCGATTTCGGGGACATGGTGCACTCCCACACGGTCAACGAACTGGCCATCGCCTGCGCCTACGCCCTGATGGGCAAGCACGACCCGCTGATGGCCGCCGCCCGCGTGATCGCCGGATTTCATCACGCCCTGCCCCTTTCCGACCCGGAGCTGGCCCTGCTTTTCGACCTGATCCGCATGCGCCTGTGCACCAGCGTTTGCCACAGTGCCCACCAGATCCGGCTGGCGCCGCACAACACCTACCTGCTGATCTCACAACAGGCGGCCTGGGAGCTGATCTTCACCCTGGACGGCATCGATCCGGTTTTTGCCGAAGCCCTGTTCAGGGACGCCTGCGGGCTGGACCCGCTGCCCCGAAGCCATCAGATTGTCGATTGGCTCAAGGCCCAGCAGACTGCATCCGCCCCGGTGATGGATGGACTGCAGCCGGACGGCGGTTTACCGGTCGTCGATCTGAGCGTGAGCACACCCCTGCTGGGGGCCGGCCCACAAAAGGACGATGCCGACGCCATGACCCGCCTCATCTTCCGGAAGCTGGAAGATGTCGGCCGCACGATCGGCATCGGCCGATACGACGAGGCCCGGCTGATCTACACCTCGGAGGCCTTCAAGGTTCAAACGGACAGCGCCCCGGAATACCGCACGGTCCATCTGGGGCTGGACCTGTTCGCCCGGCCGGGTGAAGCGGTATATGCCTTCATGCCCGGTCGCGTGCACAGCCTGCAAAACAACGCCGCTGGCCAGGACTACGGCCCGACCGTCATTGTGGCCCACGAAACCGCCGGCGGCATGCCCTTCTTCACCCTTTATGGGCATCTGTCGACCCAATCCCTGGACGCCCTCTCACCCGGCATGGCCATTGCCGCCGGGCAGCGGATCGGCACGATCGGCGTGTCGGCGGAAAATGGCGGCTGGGCCCCGCACCTGCACCTGCAGCTGATCGTCGACATGCTCGGCATGACGGGTGACTTTCCCGGCGTGGCCCGGCCCAGCCAGCGGCGGGTCTGGACCGCCCTTTGCCCGGACCCGTCGGTGGTGTTGGGCATCGCCATCGAACGACCGGCCGCACAGGCCCGCGACGCGAATGCGATTCTGTCCATCCGCCAACAGCATCTGGGCCGCAATCTGAGCGTCTCCTACGACCGGCCCTTGAAAATCGTGCGCGGCATGGGCGCCTTTCTCTACACGGAAACGGGACAGCGGTACCTGGACGGCGTCAACAACGTCTGTCACGTGGGTCACTGTCACCCGGCGGTGGTGGCCGCCGGTCAGCGCCAGATGCAGGTGCTCAACACCAACACGCGCTACCTGCACGACCACATCGTGGATTACGCCCAGCGCCTGCTGGCCACCTTTCCCGACCCCTTGAAGGTCTGCTTTTTCACCTGCAGCGGCAGCGAAGCCAACGAACTGGCCCTGCGGTTGGCGCGCACGGCTACCGGGCAGCACGACATCATCACCGTAGAGGGCGCTTACCACGGCAACACCCAGGGGCTCATCGACATCAGCCCCTACAAACACGACGGCCCCGGCGGCCGGGGGGCACCCGAGTGGGTGCAGACCGTAACCATGCCCTGCGGCTACCGCGGGCCCCACAAGGGCACCGGCCCGGAATCGGGCCAGGCCTACGCCGGCTATGTGCAGTCGGCCGTCGAACGCATTCGGTCCAAAAAGCGCGGACTGGCGGCCTTCATCTGCGAGAGCATGCTGGGCTGCGGCGGTCAGGTGCTGCTGCCCGACGGTTACCTGGAGCACGCCTTTGCGCAGGTGCGCCGGGCCGGCGGGGTCTGCATCGCCGACGAGGTTCAGGTGGGCTTCGGCCGGGCCGGGACCCATTTCTGGGCCTTCGAGACCCAGGGGGTGGTGCCCGACATCGTCACCCTGGGAAAGCCCATGGGCAACGGCCATCCCGTGGCCGCGGTGGTGACCACGCCGGAAATCGCCCAGGCCTTCCACAACGGCATGGAGTACTTCAACACTTACGGCGGCAATCCCGTCTCCTGCGCCGTGGGCATGGCCGTGCTGGATGTGATCGAATCCGAAGGCCTGCAGGAAAACGCCAGAACAGTGGGTGTCCATCTGCTCGAACGACTGCGGGCGCTGAAGGCAACATCGGCCCTGATCGGGGATGTGCGCGGCCTGGGTCTCTACCTGGGCGTGGAGCTGGTCACCGATCACGACACCCTGGCGCCCGCCGCCGCGCAGGCCGCCTACATCTGCAACCGCATGCGCGACTACGGTTTTCTGATCAGCACCGACGGTCCGCTGCACAACGTGCTCAAACTCAAACCGCCGATCGTCTTCTCGCGGGAGAACGCCGATGCGCTGGCGGATGCCCTGGAAAAGGTGTTGGCGGAGGATTGCCTGCAGTGATTGGTCGGGGGAAAAAGCCGGCCAGCAATTCAGCATCGATCGATCCTGGCCATTGGAGGATAAGCCTGAGACGGGAATCAAATCGATCGACTATGGATTTTGCCTTGCTCCGGAACGTTTTTGACCGCCATGTTGTCCCGCATTGATTCAACGCTCATGAAACCGCTAAGACGCTTAATGCGGTTTAAATGCTACCTGCTGGCGGTTACCCTGGTGGCGCTATCCTGCGCCGGCAGCGGGCAAGCGCAAAGCGACTTGGCGGCGACCCTTTACCTCGGAAAACTCACCGATGCAAGACTCGACGAAATCGTCACCAACGACTTCGACTTCGAAAAAGCCTACCATGTTGGCTTAGGATTGATGCGACGCGTCTACAGCTACCACCACTACTTCGACCTCGAACTCGAGGGGCGGGTCAACAAATTCTTCGGAGACCAAGACAACTGGGAATTCGGTCTGCTCGGCTATTTCCGATGGCTGCCCTTTCCATGGGACCGATACCTGGACACGAGTTTTGCTGCCGCGGCAGGCCTGTCGTACGCCACCGCCATACCGGAAATCGAAATCAAGCTCCACGACAAATCAGCGCTAATCTTGGGAACACTCTCGTTTGAGTTCGCCTTTGCGCTGCCTGGCAATCCAGAGTGGAATCTGGTTGCGGGAATAATTCACCACCGTTCCGGTGCGGCCGGCACGTTCAGCGGGGTAAAAAGTGCAGCCAACGGGCTTGGAATAGGGATCCGCTACAGGTTTCAGTGATTGGCATCTCATGCTCGAATCAGATTTCTTGGAAGGTTTTGATCTCAGGCCGGACTGGCCCATTCGTATCCTTCGTTCAGGCAGTCAGCTCGAACACCGCAAGGTAAACGACCGCTCCCAGTGCCACGTTGTCAAGACAGCGAAGGCCCAGCGGTTCCAGAAGCTGAACCAGTTCTTCGGGCGCCAAGCGCACCTTTTCCGGCGGCCCCGGCGGGCCAGGCATCTTCTTGAACTCCACCACCGCCAATTGCCCACCCGGCTTGAGCACCCGCACAATCTGGGCCAAGGCCCCCTGGTGGGTGCCGTCTTCGACCAGGTCATGCAGCACGGTAGCCATCAGGCAGACATCGACGGCGTGATCGCCAAGGGGAATTTTTTCACTCACGTCACAGACCTCGGCCTGGATATTGTTCAGACCCAGCGAACCGGCCTTGAGTTTCAGTTTGACAATCCCCTGCTCCCACAGGTCGAAAGCGTAAACCTTACCGGAGGCCGTGATCTGCCGGGCGATCTCGATGGCATAGTTGCCGACCCCGCAGGCCACGTCGAGAAAGACGATTTCACCGTCCAGGTCCACGGTGGAGAGAAAGGTGGCGAAGTCGATCAGGTCGAAACTGCTCTTGCCGGCGGCGATGGGTTTGTGGGGCATCTTCATCCTCTCATAAGATCGACAGTAACGAAACAACGTCGTGGTCGCGCGACTCGCCTGTCAGCCGGCGACCGGCTGTTTGCCGGCCGAGGGGGAGCCGCCCAGCAGATCCAGCGCCGCCCGGACGTACATGGCCACCCCGTCGGCCAGGATGGCCTCGTTGAAGCCGAACCGCGAATTGTGGATGCCGGCATGGGCATCATTGCCGGCACCCAGGCAGAAGAAGCACCCCGGGACCCGCTCGAGAAAAAAAGCCATGTCCTCACCCCCCATGGTTTTGTCCGGCACAACGACGCGCTCGGGACCGACGATGCTGCCGGCGATGCGCGTCAGCCGCCGGGCCATGCCCGCATCGTTGACCGTGGGCGGATAACCCTGCGCAAAGGAGAGTTCGTAGGCGGCGCCCGTAGCGGTGCAAACCCCCTTGACAACCCGTTCGATGATCTCCGGCCAGCGCTGCCAGATCGCCTTGTCGAAGGTCCGGGCCGTACCGGCCAGGCTGGCGGTCTCGGGAATGACGTTGAAGGCCGTGCCGGCCCGAAAGCGTCCCACGCTGACCACCGCGGGGCTGAGCGGATTCATCTGGCGGCTGACGATGCGCTGCAAGGCGCCCACCACCTGGCAGCCGGTTTCCAGGGCATCCGTGCACAGATGGGGCATGGCGCCGTGGCCGCCCCGGCCCTTGATGGTAATCTCGAAGCTGAACATGGCCGCCATCATGGCGCCGGCACGAACACCGATGGTGCCTTCGGGGATGTCGGGCCAGATGTGGCAGCCCAGGGCGTAGTCCACACGGGGGTTGTCCAGGACGCCTGCCGCAATCATGGGCTTGGCCCCGCCCGGGCCCTCCTCCGCCGGCTGAAAGACAAATTTGATGCCGCCGCCGAAACGCTCCTTCAGGCGGTTCATCAAGGTAGCGGTGACCAGTGCCATGGCCATGTGGCCGTCGTGGCCGCAGGCGTGCATGAGGCCCGGATGCCCGGAAGCAAAGTCCAGCCCGGTCGCCTCGGTGATCGGCAGGGCGTCCATGTCGGCCCGGATCAGCAGGGTCGGGCCGGGGCGTCCGGTCGAAAGCAGCCCCACCACACCGGTGCCGGCGATGCCGGTGGCCACCTGCAGGCCCTCTCCACGAAGATAGTCGGCCACGTAGGCGCTGGTTTTTGCTTCGTTATAGCCCGTTTCCGGTATGCGGTGAAGATCCCGGCGGACAGCGATGAGCTGTGGTTCAACCGATTCGACGACATCCGCGATCTGATCCATGGCGAAACCGTTCCCCTTCAAGATTGATGAAATCGTAAAAAGTCGCATTCCGGACGGGTTCGTAAAAAGCCCGAGATCAAGGCTTGCGAATCCCGAGGAATGAGGCGTACTTATGGTACTCCGCAGTGACGAGGGATGAAGCGTAACGCCGATATCGGGTTTTTTACGAACCCGTCAAGATTGATTCGGCAAGCCGTCACTTCAACAGCAAGCGGCAGGCCAGCACAGCGAAGGCCACCCCGGCCGCATCGGCCGTCAGCGCCGCCGCCATGGTGTGCCGCAGGCGGCGCACCTGCACGGCGCCGAAATAGACGGCCATGACGTAGAAGGTGGTCTCCGTGGAGCCCTGCAGGGTGGAGACCAGGAGGCCCGTGTAGCTGTCCGGCCCGATGGCCGGATCGTTGATGATGGCGGCCAGGATACCGTAGGCGCCGGACCCGCTCAGCGGCCGCATCAGGGCCATGGGCAACGCTTCCGCCGGCAACCCGAACCATTCGGTAAGCGGGGCCAACGCATTCACCAGTAGGTCCAGGGCGCCGCTGGCCCGCAGCATGCCCACGGCCACCAAAATGGCCACCAGGTAGGGAATGATGCGCAAAGCCACCTGAAAGCCCTCCTTGGCGCCGTCCACGAAGACCTCGTAGATGCGCACCCGCCGCACGGCGCCGAACACCAGAAATCCCGCCATCAAGCCCGGCAGAATCCAGGCCGAAAATTGAGTGCCGAAAAGCACGGCAAGCGGAATCAAGGCTGCCAGTGCACCCAGGGCCAGCACACTCACCCACAGTGGATAAGCACCTTGTTCGCCTTCCGGGGAAGCGGTTTGATCTTTCGCACCCGCCGGCCCGCCTTCACCAGCGACCGGGTCTGCCGCGGCCAGGGGCGCCAGGCGCTGGTAGCACTTGGTGGCCAGGATGGCCACCGTGGTGGAGCCGATGGTGGCCATCAGGGTGGTCGGCAGGATGCTGGCCGGATCGACGCTGCCCGCCGCGGCCCGCAGGGCGATGACACCGGTGGGCAGCAAGGTGACACTGGAGGTGTTGATGGCCAGAAACAGGGCCATGGCATTGGTGGCCGTGCCCTTGTGCGCATTCAGGCCATCCAGTTCCTGCATGGCCCGGATGCCGAACGGCGTGGCCGCGTTGCCAAGGCCCAGGGCGTTGGCCGACAGATTGAGAATCATGGCGCCCATGGCCGGATGATCGGCCGGCACCTCGGGAAATAGCCGCACCATCAGCGGCCGGATCAAGCGGGCCAGGATGGTGAGCATCCCCCCGGCCTCGGCCACTTTCATGAGGCCCAGAAAAAGGGTCATCACGCCGACCAGGCCGATGGCCAGATCCACGGCCCCAGTGGCCGATTCGACCATGGCCGTGGAGAGTTTCTCCATGGGTGCCGGGGTCTGGGCGGCCGGTGGGAGGGCGACCTGCCGGAAGCCGGCAAAAATGACGGCAGCCAGCACGATGGCCAGAAAGACGCGATTCACGCGGTGCGGCCCGCAGTGGGTGCTGCCGATCCCGCTTTCAGCAGTATGCGGGCATCGACGACGCTCAGGCCCTCATGGTGGACAATCACCGGATTGAGGTCCATCTCCTGAATGCGGGGGTAGGCCTCGACGATTTCCGAGCAGGTCAGCAGCAGGTTGACCAGGGCTTTCTTGTCGTAAGGCCGACCGCCGCGCACGCCGTCTAAAATCGGGTGCGACTTGGTCTCGGCGATCATATGCTGGGCCGAGCGGCGCGATATGGGCAGTACCCGAAACGAAACATCCTTGATGATCTCCACCATGATGCCGCCCAATCCGTAAAGGATCACCGGGCCGAACTGGTCGTCGATCTTGGTGCCGATGATGACCTCGATGCCCTGCGGCACCATGGGGGCCACCAGCACGCCGTCGATGCGGGCGTCGGCCCGGTAGGCCCTGGCGTTGGCAACGATTTCCCGAAAGGCGTTTTTGACCCGCAGCTTGCCGGACAGGCCCAACTGGACGCCCTTGGCATCGCTCTTGTGCGAGATGTCCGGAGACACAATTTTCAGGGCGACCTGGCCGCCCAGACGCGCCGCCGCATCGGCGGCCGCAGCCGCGGAGGAGGCCAGCACGTCCTGGGTCACCGCCACACCGTGCCGTTTCAGCAGCTGCTTGGCCTCGATCTCCAGCAAGGCGGATCGGCCCTGCCCAACGGCGTGATCGATGATCGCCTCACCCTCCGGTTTGGCCTTGGCGCCATAATTCAAAACGAAGTTGGTTTTGGCGTGATAGCCCTTCAGATAGCGGCCATACTCGGCCAGCACCCCGATGGCCTTGCAGGCCACATCCAGGCTGCCGTATACCGGGATGCCGTAATAGCGCAGCAGATCCAGGCTGTGGGGCTTTTCCGAATTGTAGAGGCTGTGAACCACGATGGCCTTTTTGCGACTGTTGACCATCTTGCCCATGCGGTGGGCCGCGTCCTCTTCCATCATGGCCAGGCTGGCGGCGAATCGAATCCCATAGCCGCCGAACAGGCCGACGATCAGCAGACCGCCCACGCTGGGATCGCTCAGGATGATATTGGCGCAGTCGGCAAAGACGGCCGGATTGTCATCGGTGCCGCCGGCCACGTCGATGGGGTTGCGCACGGCGGCCCCGCCGGGCAGGATGCCCCGCAGCCTGTCCTGGGTCCTGGGCTCCAGTTCCGGGATCTGAACGCCCAGGTCCGTGAGGGTGTCGGCGGCAATGGTGGCGTGACCGCCGCCGTCGGCCAGAATGGCGATACTGTTGTTCTTGATGGGCGGCAAACTGGAGAGTGCTTCGGCGGCCGGGAAGAGTTCGTCCGAGTTTTCGATGACGATGATGCCGGCCCGCTCGAAGGCCCCTTTGGCCACCTCGGACATGCCGGCCAGGGCGCCGGTGTGGGAGCCGGCAGATTTCTTGCCGGTCGAGGAGCGCCCGCTTTTCAGCAGAACGATCGGCTTGGTTTCGGTGGTGCGGTAGGCCTGCTGCAAAAACTTGCGGCCCTCGCGCATCCCTTCCACGTACATGAGAATGGCACGCGTATCCGCATCCTGGGAGAAGAATTCCAAATATTCGTGAAATCGGATGTCGGCCTCATTGCCCACCCCGACGTAGTAGGTGAAGCCCTTGCGGCTTTGCAGTTTTGCTTCGGTGATCAAGGTCAGGGCCATATTGCCGCTCTGGGTCAACAGGGCGATGTCGCCCTTGGGCGAATCCTTGAGCCCCACCAGATTGAGGTTGTCCTTGAGGTTGATCATGCCGGAGGTGTTGGGGCCGATCAGGCGGATGTGATTGCGGCTGGCCATCTCCAGCACCTGGTTTTCCAGGGCCTTGCCGGTCGATCCGGTTTCACCGAACCCGGTGGCCAGAATGACGGCACCCTTGACGCCGATCGTGCCGCACGCTTCGAGAATGGCCGGTACGGTTCGGGCCGGTGTGGCCACCAGGGCCACATCCACCGCTCCGGGGATTTCGGAAACGGAGGGATAGCAGGTCAATCCCATGATGCGCGTCTCCTTGGGGTTGACCGGATAGATGGCACCTTCGTAGCCTTCGTCCAGGAGCGTGCGGATGGTCTGGTAGCCACGTTTGGTGGGTACCTTGGACGCGCCGATCACGGCGACCGAACGAGCGTTGAGAAGATGTTCCAGCCCCATCATGCGCTCCTTTTCAGCTTGATTTTTACACGACGGCCATCTTCGCGTTCAAGTCGGCCTACTGTTTTTTGCGGCCTTCAAATTGCGTGAGCGATTCCTGGCGCTCCTTGGTGGAGACACAGGCCAGGCAGGCTTCGACCTCGAATTCCATAAGGGCTTCCATACTGGCCTCTCCCCGCGCCATGTTCAACCCTTTTTTGATCATCTTCAGGGAAAAGGAGGCGTTGGCCGAAATCTTGGCCGCCATCTCCATGACCGCATCCATCAGCTGGGCCGACGGCACGCTGCGGTTGACCAGCCCGATGCGCTGGGCTTCGACGCCGTCGATGTACTCGCCCGTGAAAAGCAGTTCACGGGCCTTGCCCGGGCCGATGAGATCCTGGACCAGCCGGAAAGCGCCCCCGGTGACCGACGAGTTGACCTTGGCCTCGGGGCTGCCGATCTTGGCGTCATCGGCGGCAATGCGGATGTCGCACGCCAGGGCCAGTTCGTATCCGGACCCGATGGCGTAACCGTTGATAGCGGCGATGGTGGGCTTTTCAAACCGGATAACGGCTCGCGACGCTTCCTGAAGCGCCGTCAGGTAGTCCCGGTAGTCTTCGATGGATCGGGTCTTGGACTCTTTGAGATCAGCCCCGGTGGAAAAGGCACGCCCTTGGCCGGTGATGACCACGACCTTGACCCCGGCGTCGGCCCGGGCGTCGTCCAGGGCGGCCTGCAGGTCCAGCCAGAGCTGCTTGTTCATGGCATTGAGCACCTGGGGACGATTGAGCCGGATAACCGAAACCCCTTCCTGCTTGTCGTAAATGATGCATTCGAAGTTCATGATGACCCCTTGACTGAATTTTGGCATGGATGCATCCATTTTCTGGCGGCGGCTGTTTCTGGCACATAGGCCTGCCTGGGCGGCTCAGCAAAACGGGGCGCCGTCAGGCCAGTTCCTGCGCGGCTTGGGCCATCAGGCGCGCGATGGGCAGTTGCCGCGGGCATCCGGCTTCGGCCGCGCGGTAGTCGGTGCGCGTCAACCGGTCACGGACGGCCTGGGGAATAGCGGCAAACCGTTGCCGGGCGTCATGCCCGTTGGTGTAGCTGCGGGCATACATGAGGTAGCGCATGACGTCGCCCACGGGAACCCGGCCGGCAACGGCGCGCTCGCAGATCTGCGTACATCCGGCGCAGTAGTGGGCGTAGGTGTCGTGGGCGTAGTGGTCCAGGTGCCGCCGGTCGGCGCCGCTCAGGGCGGTGCGGTCCACGGCGGCGGCGACGTTGGCCATCAGGATCGACATGGTCGGCATCTGCGAACAGATGGCCGCGACCTGCGGGTTTTCCCACACGGCCTTGAGCTTGGCCTGCTTGTCGGTGAACCCTTTCTGGACGAATCGGCCCGCCAGTTCCAGCTCCTGCGACCCGGTGGTACTGACGGCGCCGCCGCCCTGGGTCTTCATGGCGGTCAGACCGATGCCGGCGGCTACACAGGCATCCACAGCCGCTTTCATTTTCGCTTCGTGCATGAGCCGGAAGTTGTAGGTCGTCATGATGCCGTCGATCCAGTCCAGCCGGGCAGCGCCCTGCAGACATGCTTCCATGTTGGCATGGGTCGAAAAGCCGAACAGGCGGATTCGACCCTCGGCCTTCTGGTGGGCGGCCCAGTCGCGCATGGCGTTGTCCATGGTGTCCGGGTCCTTGACGGAGTGGACGAAAAACAGGTCGATCACATCGGTGTTCATGCGTTTCAAGGAGGTTTCCAGGTCCCTGGTCATGCCGCCACCCGAACGCGCCGTGGACTTGGTGACCAGAAAGATCTTGCCGCGCTGCTCGGGGTAGCGCTTGAAAAACGCGCCGATGCCGACTTCGCTGCGTCCGCCGCTGTAGATATGCGCCGTGTCCCAGTAGGTCACCCCCCATTGGATGGCCTGCTTGAGCAGGGTCTGATTGGACGGAATGTCGAACATGCCGCCCAACGAGAGAATGGGCACTTGCATGCCGGACTTGCCGAAGGGCCGGGTGGGCACTGCGGACGCATCGACGGCCGGCGTCGATGCACTTGCCGTGGGTATGGCCCCGAATGGCGCAAGGGCCGACCCCAGGCCGGCGGCGCCGGCGGTTTTGAGAAACGATCGTCGGGAAAAGGCAGGCTGCTTGTTGTCTGGCATGATGTCACCTCAAAATGGTTGTAGGGTTGCCTTGGGTTCATTTTTTCGGTTTCCGGGTCCAACCGGCACCGTTCCCCTAAAGAATCAGGCGATGACGCCGATCTCGGGTCTCGTTTTCCGCTGTGACCCGTATGGCCCGTTGGCCCTTGACCGGGCATTCGTGCTCGCACACCCCGCAGCCGATGCAGCGGGAGGGATCCACGAAGGGCAGCTGCAGGTGCACCAGCACGGTGACGGGGTCGCCGGGCGCGGCGGTCTGCGCAAACGGGATGTCGGCCACGGTGATGCTGTCCGGTCCGGTTTGCACGATTCTGGCCGGCGGACCGCCGGCAAGGTCGCCCACCACCAGAAAAAAGTCTCCGGTGGCATAGCGGTCCGCCGGCAGTTGGGCACCCGCGATGGTGACCTGGTTGCCTGTCAGGCTGTGGAACTGAAGGGTCCCCGCCAGGTGGACCGGTCGGTATTCCGCGCGGGTGAAGATGGCTTTGGGGCTGACCGGGCAGTTCTCCTGGCAGACAATGCAGGGACGATCCATGGCCCACGGCAGGCAGCGCCCCCGATCCACAAAGGCCGTTCCAATACGGATCGGACCGCGGTCTGCATAGGTGCCGGCACCCAGCCGCTCGTCCACGGATATGGGCCGGATGGCGGCGGTGGGGCACAGGTTGCCGCAGGCGATACAGCCCTGCTGGCAGCCGCTGGTGCCAACGCGGAAATTGAGCACCGGCGTCCAGACCCCTTCCAGGCCGGCGACGAGTCCTGCCGGATGAATCACGTTGGTGGGGCAGACGCGCATGCACTGGCCGCACTTGATGCAGCGCTGGAGAAAGGCGGACTCCGCCAGGGCACCCGGCGGCCGAATGACCGCCGGGTGCCAGTTCTCGTCGGTGCCACCGGCCAGTCGGGCCAGCGGAACGGCCAGTATACCGGAACCGAACGCCACCATGAACGCTCTTTTGGTCACGTCCGGTGCGGCGATCTCGCCGGCGGCGGATGGGTACAGATGATACCCCATGACGCCATGCCGGCAGCTGTAGAGGCAATTCATGCACAAAACGCACTCCGCGGTCCGGATGACGCCGGATGGTTCGCAACCACCTTCGCAGTGGCGGTCGCAGGCGCCGCAGGCCGTACAGCCGTGAGCCTTCTGGCCCACCCGGTAGAGCGCGTGCCGTCCGAGCAGCCCGAACAACGCCCCCAGCGGACAGATGAACCGGCAGTAAAAGCGCGGAATGAGAAGATTCAGCAAGACCGCGGCCCAGAAGAGGGCCCCGATGGCCAAAACGCCCGGGTAGATCCGCCCGGGCCCGGAGAGCGCAAGGGATTGGCCGTCCACCAGGGGCAACAGGGCCAGGTTGACCGAGCGGTAAAAAAGCACAATGGGGTCCAGCAGGCCCGTTTGGAGCGAGGCGGCCAGCAGTCGTGAGCCGTCGGTGAACAGGCCTGCGGTCACCCAGGCGATGATGCCCAGCACGACGCCCACGATCCATTTGCGCCAAAGGGGTCTTCGCACCACCAGGGCGGCGATGCCAGTCATCAGCAGGGCCGCGGCGATAGCGCCGGCCACTGCCGAGGAGGCCACCGAGAACCGCAGCAACCGGGCAATGAGATCACCGGCAGCGGCGCCCAGCAGGACGGAGAGGATCGCGTACTTGACGCCCTGAGCCCGCCGATAGCGATTGGCGGCCGCCATGGCCAGGGCGGGCGTGCGACGGTTGGCCAGCCAGCCCACGACCTGATGCAGCGCGCCGAAAGGACAGATCCACCCACAGAAAAAGCGACCCAGGACGATGGTCAGCATTACCGTCAACAGGCCCCACAGCAGGCCGGCATAAAGGACGCCCGTGGCCAGCAGGCTGCCCAACCCCACCAGCGGGTCCAGCTGGATCAGCCAGTTGACCGGCCACCCCCGAAGCTGCCACCACTGATCGCCCAATGTGGCAACGATGCAAAACCACAGGAAAAGCAGGAAAAAGAAGACCTGGCTGATTCGGCGGGTGATGGTGATTTTCATAGCGACAGTTTCACGAACCGATCTGCAGCTCGGTCACGTCCAGCGATCGGAAGTCGGCCGTACCGGCCCCAACGCCTTCGGCCTTGGCGATAAACGGCAGTTCGTCTGGCGTTCGGCCCAGCAAGGAGGCCCCCACCGCATCGGCGGCGACCGGATCAGTGCTCACGATCAAGGTGCCGGTGGGCTTGAGATCGGACAGGGAGCCCCCGGTGGGCCCGTTGCTGATCATGGACTGCACACCATCCAGGACCACCGCCGTCGGCCGGATCATCATGCTCAGTTCCTGAATGAGGGTGTGCACATCCTGGTGGAAAATATTGCGCCGCCCACCCAGCAGTCCATACCAATTCTTTAACGTCATGGATGCACCGCTGCGGTGGTGATCCTTGACCGGTGCCAGGCCGATGAGGCGGTCCGCTTCGGCCAGCGGATGCATCAGAACCGGCCAGTCGCGGATCAAGCGTGCGCCCGCGACACTTACGGGCTCGAACAGGGAGGCCCGGGGCAGTACCACATCGGCACCGGCCTTTCGGGCCGCGTTCTCGATGCCGGTCAAGGCGAAGGCGGTGGCCGGATCGTTGATGGGGTTGTCGGTAACGGTCACCCGGGCGGCGCCGGCCTCAAAGCAGAGCCGCACGACCGCGGCAACCAGGTCCGGATGCGAGGTGGCGTTGAGCGCCGGCGGCGAGGCGAAGGCCACATTGGCCTTGATCAGCACCCGCTCACCGGGCCGGACAAAGGCCGCCATGCCGCCCAGGGCGGCAAACGCCCCTGTCACGGCGGCCGCCCGGTCCGACCCACGCGCGATGCAGATTTTTCCGCGACCGTCGGCAACCGAATAATCCCGAATCCCGGTGGCCTGGCCGGATGCCGACGACAAATCAGGCGCCCCTTGCTCATGGAAGGCGACACCGATGCCGCCGGCGGCGGCAAGCGCAAGCCCCGCCCGGCTGCAGCGACCCAGAAATTCCCGCCGGTTGTAGGTTGGTTCATGCATGGTGCCGCGCTTTTCACCGTCCGGGGTCATGGCGCCCACAACGCTACGGCCCTGCAGCCGTTTTCAGATGGTCGGCAAGCTGTTGGGCCAGTTTTGTGGCCCGGTCCACATCGTCGGCTTCGTGAACGCCAGCCAGGTATCGGCCGTAGTGGAAAACGATCTCGTAGGTATCGAAAACCCGCATGACGGTCGCATTGTCGACCGGCATGGAGGCGTCGACGACCGTAGCGCCAAAGGACAACAGCCCCTGTCGATAGTCGGCGGCCAGTTCCGCCGCCTCGGCGGGCGTCTGACGCTCGGAAACGAAAGCGGTCAGCCCAACCCCGTCGATTTGGTAGTCACCCGTATAGACGCGGTCCATCCCTTCGAACCCGAAGGCGTTCGATGCCATCAAGCGCAGGCTGTCGGGCTCACGGCCCTGTGCGGGCAACAGGTCCTGGCCGGGCACCGGCGCCGTCGCCGTGCCGCCCTGGCTGTCGATGAACTTTTGGGCCAGCGTGCCCATGACCTGTTGCAGCGCATCGGAGGCGTCCGTGCCGATGATCTCCAGATAATTGCCGCCATGGACCATGAACAGGGCGTTTTCGGTGCGGTAGGCATTGGCGATCGCATCGTCGTCCCGGGCCCCCTCGCGGCGCTGCAGGCTGAAGACGGAAAAGGCGTTCTCCGAAGTGGCCATGTCGTAAACAAACAGTTCCGCCCACTGATCGGCGTTCGCACCCGGTGCAAACCGCTGGGTGTCCAGGGCGACGAACCCGGCGTCGAGGTACAGGTCGGCCCGACCGTTGATCTTTTCGAAAAGCGTCTCCGGCCCGAAGTGCTCCGGCGCCGAAAAGGCCACGATCCCCGATGCGTCGGTGTCCAGCGGCACCAATGGGCCGGCCTCGCGCGGCAACGTCTGCGGCCGGCTGTCCGGCTGCAGGGCGGCCACGCCGGGATTGATCTGGTACTGCTGCAGAAAAAGGCCGGCAGCCACGGCCACCAAAATGGCCAGGATGCCCACCGACAGCCACGTTTCCGCCCTTACCGGCCGGGTGCGTGCAGTTGATTTCATTGCATTGGCCGTCGTCTGTCCAATTGGCTTTTCCAAGGCTCCATCTTGTTAAATAGAGAAGGTCGAGGCCCTTTTGTCAACCCATGTTTTGGTTGATGGGCACGCCTGTGCGGTCGATACGGCAGCCATTTTGACACCCGGATAATGACAAGCGGCCGGGGTTGGCTTATTGTTCGGTGTGTGGGAAATATCTGGGATGACGATATCCGACGCCCGACCCCATAAAGGTTGATATGAAGCAAAAAACCCGCTACGCGCCGCTGGCCCTTGTGCTGGGCGGATGCCACTTTTTGGCCAGTATCCTGATCCTGCCGTTGACCCGGACGGTCGGCCACGCCGCGATCCCCGATCCGTTCAAGGAATTGCTGCTGGGAATTTTGCACCCCGTGACCCGATACCTCTATTTCCCGATCCTGAGTCAGGCCCTTTACCCGCGCCATTGGTTTCCGGGGTTGTGGATCCTTGTGCCGACGGCGGCAAACAGTTTGCTGTGGGGAGTGCTGCTGGCCGGCGTGGTAATCGTATGGCGCCGCATCATCGGCAGGTAAAAGGGCCGGGCCGCCGGTCAGGGGGTCCGCCCGCTCAGATCGATCTCACCCGTCTCTTTTACACGCATGGTGGGGTTCAGACCGCCCAGGTCCAATTTGGCATCCAGCTGGTAAGCGATGGTGCCCGACGGGCGGTTCACCAGGTCCCTGAAAAGGCCGATACCGCTCATCAAGCTGATCGTGGCCATCAACGTCACATCCCCTTCACTGTAACCGTCGATGGTGGGCAGATCCTTGGCGACACCCGTCATGAGCTTGTGCCCGTCGAGCACCAAGCTGTAGGCGATACCGTGAAGTTCGAGCGGTGTCCGGTTGGGGTTGACGATGTGAAGGCCGATTTCGAACCGCGGCGCCAATCCCTCCGACGGCAGGGCCCGAACACTGCTGACGGTCACGGTGGGTGGATCGAAATCCGATTGCAAGGTGGCACAGCCGGCAAACATGAGAACGGCGGCAACCAGGATCGACGCTCTATTCGTTCGGGTCATGGGCAGCCTCGTCTATTTTCCCATTATCATCAGGACCGGAATGAGGACCAGGCCAGCCAGGGCCAGGTAAAGGCCATTTAAGATGCGCTGGTATTTGTAGCGTGTCGTCTCGTCCGGTTCCTCGGTGGCCAGCTGCTTGAATTTCCGGTAATCCTCCAGCCACCCGGTCAGCATGTCCACTTGATACCCTTTGTCTTTCAATGTCATTTTAATCTGCTGCAAGGCGTGCAGGGAGAACACAACGGCGCCAACCAATCCAATCGCCAACCAGTTCATGGGTCAATCCTCCTCAAGGGGCCTGAATTGCGGGTGAACAGCGCTTATATCACACAAATGATGGCCAAGCTACCGTAATGGCCACTCGTGAATAGGCACTGAACTACTGACGATCGTAGTTCGCGCGGCGATTGACCATGTCGATCAATACCCGCTGGCCCGCCCCCCCCAACCCCAGGCGGTCGATTTCACGGGCCAGCTGTTCAGGGCTGCCATAACCCCCGGCGTAGCCGTTGAGCCGTGCCGCGGCCGTGGATCCGACCAGGTCCTGGTGACGGGGATAGATGCGCGCCATCTCACGGCTCAGATCATGGTGTTGCTTGAGCAGGTACTTTTGATGGTACTTTTCGGCCATCGTAAACGTATTCAATGGCGCAACGTCGGTTTGAACGCTGCGACCGATCTGTTTTTCCACCGCCGCCTTGGCGTCGATGGCCAGTCGGCGCTGGCGCTCGTCGTGGAAGAACACGGCGTGCCGATATTGCCGCGACCATGATCTTTGGGTGGGTTCGTGGCTGTTCCAGAAAGTTTCCAGCAGCTGGCGGTAAGTCAGCCGCCGCGGATCATAATCCACCTGGACCGTTTCCGTGTGATCGCCGATATGGTGGTAGTCCGGATTGGCTGACATGCCACCGGCGTAGCCCACTCGGGTCCGGATCACCCCTTCGATTATCCCGAACCGGGATTCGATTCCCCAGAATCACCCCAGGCCGAAGGAGGCGCTTTCGAAAACGGCTGGTGCCGCGGCGTCGATGGGAACGATGGCCCGGGGTTCGGTGTCTGTGGCATGGGCAAGGCGCATGGCCGGCTCCTTTGGTTGCGTGTCATGCGGCAACGGCGGTTCCACCGATGGAGAACAACACCACAAGCACAACACTATACTCAGCCAAGATAAGCACGTTGAGCGTTTTGCACCGTTACTTTTTTTCACCGCGACATCCTTTCATGGAAAACTGGTGCGGTTTTTTGCCTACAACCGACTCCTCCCGCCATGAAAACGATCATAGCACGGCATGGACCATTGACAACCCCACCATTTTTCCATAGCGTGATTCGCAATCCGCTCTTTCATCTGAGGTGAACGATTCACGTAAAGGGATGCAACATGCGACGGGTCATTTTCAACCAAAAAGGGGGTGTCGGCAAATCGACGATTGCCTGCAACCTGGCGGCGTTGAGCGCTGTCGCCGGTATGAAGACCCTGCTGGTCGACCTGGACCCTCAGGCCAATGCCACCCAATACCTGCTGGGTGACAAGGCCGATTCGCTTGAGGTGACAATGGCCGATTATTACCAGGAAACCCTCAGCTTTACCTTATTGCCCAAATCGGCCGACGGTTATGTGAGTGCCACCCCCGTCGACCATCTGGCCCTGCTGCCCTCCCATGAGGCGCTCGGCGACCTGATGGCCCGGCTGGAGTCGCGCTACAAGATCCGCAAGCTCAAAGACCTGCTCGATCAACTGGACGGTTTCGACGCCGTTTACATCGACACGCCGCCGGCCTTTAATTTCTACACCCTGTCGGCCCTGATCGCCGCAGACCGATGCCTGATCCCCTTTGACTGCGACGATTTTTCGCGCCGGGCCCTTTACCGGCTCCTCGAGCGGGTGCACGAACTCCAGCAGGACCACAACCCGCAGCTGCAGGTGGAGGGCATCGTGGTCAACCACTTCCAGCAGCGCGCCAAACTGCCCGCCACCCTGGTGTCGGCCATGACCGCGGAAGGGTTGCCGCTGCTCGACACCCGTCTTTCGCACTCGGTCAAGATCCGCGAATCACACCAGCAGGCCACCCCCCTGGTCACCCTGGACCCCAACCACAAGGTCGCCAGGCAGTTTCAGGCGCTGTTTGACGAATTGAACGCCAAAGCGCATTAGATTCTGCGGGGGCTACAATGGCATTCAAACGCCTTCCCATTTCCTGCGACCGCGATTGCGGCGGCGGCTGCCCTCTGACCGCGCATGTCCACAACGGCAGGGTGGCCAAAATAACCGACGCCCCCACTGGAGACGGGCATTTCCGCGGGTGCCTCAGGGGCTATCGCCTGCTCGACACCACCTATGCCCCCGACCGGATTCGGACACCGTTGCTGCGAACCGGCGCCCGGGGATCGGGTGATTTTCAGGCCATCTCCTGGTCCACGGCACTCGATTGGGTGGCGGCGCGACTCGACACCCTCAAACACAGATATGGCAGCCTGTCGGTTCTGCCGCACAGCGGCTCCGGCTCCTGCCGGGCCGCGGTTCACAACACTTCGCGCCTGGCACGGCGCTTTTTCAGTTGTTTCGGCGGGTTTGTCGATCGCTGCGACTCCTACTCGAGTGCAGCGGCGGACTACACGGCCCTGCGGCTGTTCGGCACCCCGTGGGTGGGGATAGACCCGGACACACTGGACCAGAGCAAACTCATTGTGCTGTGGGGCGCCAACATCTGTTCGGCCCGCCTGTTCAGCAGCCGCCTGGAATCGATCATCACCAAAGCCCGCACCAACGGCACCCGGGTGGTCGTCATCGATCCGCGGCGGTCGCGCACCGCCGCCAAGCTGGCAGACCAGTGGATCCCCATTCGGCCGGGCACCGACAGCGCCATGATGGCCGCCATGTTGTACGTGATCAAATCCGAAGGGCTGCTGGATCGCGCCTTCGTGGCGCGAATCACCTCCGGGTTCGACGCCCTGATCGACAGCATCGCCGGGACCACGGACGGCCGCCCCAAAAACCCCCGATGGGCCGAGCGCATCTGCGGGGTGCCCGCCGAGACGATTTGCGAGCTGGCCCGGCGTTATGGTACCGCCAAGCCGGCCGCCCTGCTGCCGGGGCTGTCGATCCAGCGGGTCCTCGGCGGCGAAGAGAACTACCGCTTCACGACCGCGCTGCAGGCTGCAACGGGCAATATCGGTGTCGACGGCGGATCCTCGGGCGGGGCCGCATGTAAACTGCCCGGCCCCGAGTTCCCGGCCATACCGGTGCCGGACCTGACGCAAATGCCCACCATTCCGGTCTACCGCTGGGCCGATATGGTGCTGCAAGGTCAAAAGGGCGGCTACCCGGCCGACATCAAGGCCATCTACAGCGTCGGGGCCAACTTCCTCAACCAGGGCAGCGACATCACCAAAAACAGGCGCGCCTTTTTGTCGGTGGACCTGGTCGTGACCCATGACCTGTTCATGACCCCGACGGCCCGATTCAGCGATGTAATCCTGCCGGCCACCACCTCCCTGGAACGCGAGGACGTCATGATCGGCGCCGACAACTGCCTGTTCTACTCGTCGCAGGCCATCGAACCGCTCGAGGGCACCCGCCACGATTATGACATTTTGGGTGCACTTGCCGATCGACTGGGATTGGCGCAAGCGTTCTCGCAGGGACGCAGCGCCAACCAGTGGCTGGCGTTGCTGATGTCGCGTTCGGAAATCGACGACATCGACCACTTCAAGCGCACGGGCGTATACATGGGCCGCGATCGGCGCCGGGTGGGGCTGCGCGCGTTTGTTGAAAACCCGCACCGCGCACCCTTGAACACCCCTTCCGGAAAGATCGACATCAGGTCGACGGCCTTTGCCAGGGACGGCGCCGCACCGATCCCAACGGTTCGCAATAGAGAAACCGACCGCCGGTACCCGCTTACCCTGATCACGCCGCACGCCCGGTTTCGGATCAACTCTCAGAATTCAAACCTGAAGTGGGCCCGCACGCTGCTCAAGCGAACCATCTGGATGAACGCGGATGACGCGGCCCGGCGGGGCCTGCAAACCGGCGACCGGGTCCGCGTGGAAAGCCGCCAGGGTGCCATGGAGATCGATGTGACCCTTGACGCGCATATCGCGGCCGGTTGCGTCGTCCTGTTCCAGGGGGATTGGACGGTTTGGGACGCGAACGGCCTGGAAACCGGCGGCAGCGCCAACAGCCTCACCTGCACGATTCCCACCTTTCCCAGCCAGGGATCCAGAACCCATTCAACCGACGTCGAGGTGTCTGCGGTGGGGTAGCATGCCTTCAACGACGCCGTTGATTCGAACGACCAGGGCCCAGTACAGGCGCAGCACCGGTTCCAAAACGGCGTCGGGAAAATCGAAGTCCGGACCGTGCAGCTGTCCGCATGCGCTTCCGCTGCCGACTCCGAAAAACGCGCCCGGATGGTGTCTGGTCAAGACACCGAAATCATCCGACCAGCGCTGGGGCTGATCCAAAGCCTGCACTGGCAGCCCTGCTTGCCGGGCAGCCTCCAGGACCATCTCCAGGGCTTGGGGATCGCTGTGGGTGTCCGGTATCCAGTTTTCAGGCGCGCCCGTCCATTGCAACCCGTGCGACCGGGCGATGTCGGCGATCATTCTGGTCACCTGTCGGCACAAGGCCTTCAAATCCCCGTCGCGTTGGCTTCGCAAGGTGGCCCGCAGACGGGCGACGCCGGGCGTGGTACCGTGATCGGATTCACCCAGCACAGCATAGGCGGCCTGGCTGGCATTGCAGGTTGGGTCCAGGCCTGACCAGGTCCCCAGATCTTCAAGCCGCGCGACAATGGTGGCCAGCGCCGCGGCAGGGCTGCGCCCCGCTCCCGGCTGGCCGCCATGGGATGATTTGCCGACCAGTTCGACGACGTAGTCCGTGGCCGCCCAGGCAAACTGTCCCCGGCGAAACAGGAGGCTGCCCAGAGGATATCCCGGCATGTTGTGAAAACCGAACAGATAATCCGGCTTCAGGTCCATCAGGCGCGGATCGGAAACGACCGCCGGCGCACCGCGTCCGGTTTCTTCCTGGGGCCGGAACAGCAGCACCACGCGGCCGCGCAGCGGCCGCCGTCGTTCCAGCAGGGGGCCCAGACCGGCCACGGCGGCCATGTGCCCATCGTGCCCGCACATGTGCCCGACGCCGGGCACCCGGGAACGGTAGGGCTGGCGACCCTGTTCGCCGATGGGGACGGCGTCCAGTTCACTGGTGAACACCGTCGTGGGACCGGGTCTGCTTCCGGCGAACACGACCGCCAATCCGCAGCCACCAATCTTCGCGATGACCTGATCGGGATCCAGGGGCGCCAGATAGTCGAGCAGTCGGCGGGCCGTGGGCGCCTCCTGGCCGGACAGGTCGGGATGGCGGTGGATGGCATGGCGCAAGGCGACCAGCGGCGGCAGCAGACGTTCCAGGGTTTCGGCATCGATGTCAGGCATGCCCTGAATCCTTTCTGCGGTTCACGTCAATGCTTCCAGCACGACCCTCATGATGTCCAGGCCGTGGTCAATCTCGGCTGTGCTGACGATCAGATGGGGCCGGAAGCGGATGCTTCGCGGCCCGCAGCCGACCACCAGCAGTCCGGCCGCGGCGCAGTTGGCAATCAAGCGCTGCCGGGTATCCGCATCGGGCAGGTCAAATGCACACAGCAGCCCCCGCCCCCGCACATTTTCCACCTGGCCGGGGAAATCCGCCGCCAATTCGCCGAGCTTGGACAAAAGGTAGGCTCCCTGATGCCCGGCGGCATCCACCAGGCGGTCCGATTCGATAATTTCGAGAATGCGCTGACAGCGCACCATGTCCACCAGATTGCCACCGAAGGTCGAGGAGATGCGGCTCGAGCGCTTGAAGACATTATCCTCGACCTGGTCGATCACCGGTCCGGCCAAAATGCCGCACACCTGGGTTTTCTTGCCGAAGCAGAGGATGTCCGGTTCGATGCCATCATGCTCGTGGGCCCAGAAGCGTCCGGTAAGGCCGATTCCGGTCTGCACCTCGTCCAGGATGAAAAGGATCTGGTGGTCGGTGCAAAGATCTCTGAGGGCCCGCATGAAGGCCGGCCGGAAGTGATTGTCACCCCCTTCGCTCTGAATGGGCTCGATGATCAGACCGGCAATGCGGTCCCCGTGTCGATCGATGGCCTGCGCGATTTGGCCCAGGGCCTGGGACTCGACAGCGGCCACGCGCTGCCGCTCGGCCGGGTCGACCGGAAAATGCAGCTTGGGGTTGTCGATGCGCGGCCAGTCGAACTTGGGAAAGTAGCGTGTTTTGTCCGGGTTGAAGGTGTTGGTCAACGAGAGCGTGTAGCCGCTGCGTCCGTGAAAGGCCTCCTTGAAATGGATGATCATGTCGCCGGCGGTCTCGGCCTTGCCATGGGCCATATTCAGCCGTGTCTTCCAGTCAAAAGCGGTCTTGAGGGCATTTTCGACCGCCAGGGCGCCGCCTTCGATGAAAAAGGCGTGCGGCAAATAGGCCGGAATGGCCACGCGTTCGAAAACTTCCATGAAGCGCGCCATCGGTTCGGTGTACATGTCCGAACAGGTCGGTTTCTGGATGGCGACCTGCCCCAGGTAGTCGCTGAACTCGACCATCTTGGGATGGTTGTAGCCGATGGCCTGGGAGGCGTACATACTGCCCAAGTCCAGGTATTCGGCACCGTCGCGCCGGTCCACGATCCAGCAGCCGTGGGAGTGCGCCAGGTCCATGATCATCGCCATACCGTCGGCCAGGATGTGACGTCCCAGGATGGCGCGGACGTCGATTGGGGTATTCATTGGCTTGCCTCGTGTTGTCTTTTGGTCACCGATGCGCTCACAATCCGTCCAATCCCAGCGCGGTCACTTTTTCGGCCGTCGGAGCCCCGTGTTCGTCCCAGCCGCGCACCCGGTAATAGTCGTCCAGCATGCGCTGCAAATCCGGCACATGGCCGTGGGTGCCGCCGGCCCTCAGGGCGGTCTTGATCCGCCGGGGCAGATCGTCGGCACTGCGGCCGACACCCAGCTTGAGGTTGATCATCCGTTTGAGCTGAAAAATGCGCTCACCGCTCTGCATGAACGCGTCGAGCGTCATCTCCTGCCCGGTGACCCGGTTCAGGCAGGTGACCAGATCGATGGGCGTGATGCCGCAGTATAGCAGGAATTTGCAGGTCTTCAGGCTGTCGAACATGCCCATCAGGTCCTGCATACGGGCGGTCAAAGCCCCTTTACCGGCTTCGGAAAAGCGGTCGAAGGGTGCGTCAAAGCCCAGGTCGGGCACGGTCAGGCTGCTTTCCAGGCCGTGGGTCAGCCCGGCCAGGTGGCAGGCGCCCCGGTTCGAGGTCGCATAGGAAATCGCCGTGCTGAAATAGGCCCGGGGATCGTGTGCGGGAAATTCCAGGCCTTTGACGTGAACCGCAAAATCCCGGGCGTTGCCGCCGATCAGTGCGGCCGCTTTTTTCACACCCGCCCCCAAGGTACACCCCAATCCCCGTGCTTGCCCGATCTGACGCACCATCTCCAGCATGGCGTCGGCGTCGCCCCAGGCTAGACGGACACCGCCGGTGTCCGCGGTGGTGATGAGGCCTTTTTCGAAAGCCTCCATGGCAAAGGCAACCGCCGCCCCCACGCTGATGGTGTCTAGGCCGTAACGGTTGCACAGCTCATTGCCCTTGCAGATGGCTTCCAGGTCGTCGATCAGGCAGTAGGCGCCCAGGCTGGCCAGGGTCTCGTATTCCGGACCGGCACCGGAGATCGGCCCGTAGCGGTCGGATTCGATCTCGACTTCACGGCCGCAGCCGATGGGACAGGCCCCACAGGCAAAGCGCCCGGACAAAAAAGTTTCCGCCAACATCTCTCCGGTGATCTTTTCAGCACCTGCAAAATGTCCCTGGCCGAAGTTTTTGACCGGCATGTCGCCGGACGCCTCCAGGCACATCAACCCGCCGGCCGTACCGAATTGCCGAAGAAACGCGGAAGATGATTTGATGCGCGCGGTCATGCCGTGAATATCGCGCGCCAGGCCCTGCGGGTCCGCTATGGCAGGCACTTTGGTTCCGCTGGCCACGATGGCCTTGAGTCGTTTGGCACCCATCACGCAGCCCAGTCCGCAGCGGCCGGCGGCGCGGCCGTGACGGCCGTCGTGCATGACGCTGGCCATGGGCACCCGATTTTCACCGGCGACACCGATGGCGGCGACGTGGGCCTTTTTGCCATGGACCGATTTGAGCATCTCGGCCGTCGCATAGGCGTCCTTGCCCCAAAGATGGACCGCATCGACGAGGTGCGCCTGCGTTTCGGTCAGGTGCAGATATACCGGCTGCTCAGCCTGACCGAAGATTTCGATCAGGTCGTACCCGGTGCGCTTCAACGCCGTTCCGAAACGCCCCCCCACATCGCTTTCTCCGAAAATTCCGGTCAGCGGGCTTCGGGCCACTACCGCGTGGCGGCCGCTGGAGGGAATGCGGCTGGCCGTAAAGGGACCGGTTGAAAAAAACAGCCGGTGTGGCGGCGCCAGCGGATCGGCATGGGGATCGAGGTGATCGTACAGCATCCTGGCAGCCAGTCCGCTGCCACCGACAAACCGGGCCAGGATCTCATCACCAAGGGATTGGCTGACAACGCGTTTCGATGTCAGGTCTACTAAAGCCTTTTTATTGAAATACCCGTGCATTCATATCCCCGTTCCCATCAGCGCCGATAGGACGCCGAGGCCTTATCTGCCCGAATCGATCGGGCGCGGTCAAGAACAAATCCACGCCACCGGTCTATTTGTGACCACGTGGCTTGCCATGGGCCGGTGCCATGTGCGATACTTTCACAATTACGGGACTACTTTGAATGGCTAAATAAAGGGCTGCCATGACCATGGGCGAACAGCAGCGGCACGAATTCAAACTGGTAAAACGGCGCCTCAGCGCGATACAAAAAGTGATCAAAATGGATCTCCAGGCCGGACAACTGCCCAGGCCGGCGGACGCGGCCGACTTCGTATCGTCATCGCAGGCCATGGCGGACCTGGGGGATCGTCAGTGGCGGGTGGCCATGGAGGCCTACATGGTCAATCTGGCACAATTTCAATCGGCAATGGCGGAGGGAGACCTGCAGGCCGTGCACGGCCGCTTCCAGGATTTGCTCGACGCCAAAGTGGCCTGTCACAAGGAATTCCGATAACATGGCCTGCCTGTGCGAAAAAATAGCCGACGGGGAAATCGACCTGTCGCCGACCTGTATCGGCCACCTGTGGATCTTCAAAAACCTCGCAGCGACGGAAATCGAGGCGCTCAGCCGTGAAGCGCTGCGGCAGAAATCGCCCCGGGGCCGATCCTTGTTTCAACAAGGGGACCCGGCCGACGAAATGTTCCTGATCAAGGGCGGACGCGTCAAGCTCTCCAAGGTTCTGGAAGACGGCACCGAGCTGACACTCGACATTCGCAAGGCCGGAGATTTCGTCGGGGAGAACATGTTTTCGGAAGAGGGCCGCTATCCGGTCAGCGCGGTGTGCATCGAAGAGACCTTGACCTGCGGGTTCAGCCGCAGCCAGTTCGAACGGCTGGTTCTGCAGCACCCCAAGGTCGGCCTTCAGATCATCAAAAACCTGAGCGAACGGATCAACTGGCTGACCAAACGCGTCGGCAACCTGGCGGTTTCCAACATCGAAGACCGACTCTACCGCGTCCTGGGCAGCGTCGCCAAAGAGCACGGCGCGGTCGGCGCCCGGGGCGTCGTCATCCAGTTTCCCCTGACCCACGAAGACTTGAGCTTTTTGACCGGCGCCCACCGGGTGAGCATCACGCGTGCCATGAAAGCGCTCAAAAAAGCCGGCAAGATCATCCTCGAAGACAAACTGCTGATCCTGCCCGAGTTGAAAACCGCTTGAGGCCCGTTTCGGTTGGCCTGTCAGCCCTTGCCGCCGGCGGCCATTTATTTCCACCGGTGTAGCAGTTGCTACAGACTTTTATCGCTGCAGCGCCTATGGTGCAGACAAATTACCATCTCACCAGCAAGGAGCAACGCCGATGCAGCCCCAGATCATTGGAATTTCAGGAAGCCCCATCAAAAACAGCAACACCGACCGCCTGATTCAGCAGGTCCTCGACAGCAGCGGTCTCAAATCGGAATTCGTCAAACTCAGCAAGATCAATGTGCGCCCCTGCATCGCCTGTCTCGGTTGCAAAGCGGACAACATCTGCAAGGTCAAGGACGACTTCCCCGCCTTGGCCGAAAAAGTCCGCCACGCCGGCGCGGTGGTGGTAGGGGGGTACGCCCCCTATGGGTCGGTCGATGGTTTCACCAAGGCATTTCTGGAACGCCTGTTTTCCCTGCGACATCAAAACGGCCTCAACAAGGGCAAACTGGCGGTGGTGGTCGCCACGGGTATCGGACGCGGCGCCCCCGGCCTCGAGGAAGCCGCCGGCCAGATCGCCCACGCCTTGAACCTGGAAGGCATGAATGTGCTCGGCCAGCTGAAGGTGACCGGCAACCCGGAATGCATGGTCTGCGGCTACGGCCAATCCTGCCCCATGAGCGCCCTGCCCTGGATATTCGGCGATGACACCGCGGTGACCCCCGAAAAGTTCAGCAACGTGGAAGACCAAACCGAAACCTGGGAGCAGGCCACGGCGATGGGCCAGGAAATCGCCCGCAAGCTGGGCGATTTGATGCGGATGTAGCCTGGGGTTCGTCCATATGCGGGCCGATGGGCCGCTTCTGGATGGACACCAAAGCGCCATCCGCGTGAATTACCGATGGACGCGAATATCTACGGAAAGGAGGTGATCTGAATGCCGAAATGTGGAATTTGTGGCGGCGACGCCCCCAAGCAGCCCTGTATCACCGAGGAAGGAAAGTGCGATCTTTGCGGACGCAAGGTGGTTCTCGAAGAGGAAAAACAGCAGGAGAAGAAAGATTGATTTCGTTTGGTTGACACCCATGGGCACCCCGGGCTGTCACGATCGTGGCGTCCGGTTGCTCATGGGTAACAGCGCTTCCCGTCGATCACGCCGCGGATGCCGCCCTTGGGGTTGTCGCTGTCTCCATGCCGCCGGGGGATCAGATGGATGTGGGCATGCCACACGGTCTGCCCGGCCGCTGCCCCGATGTTCATCCCGATGTTGAATCCACTCACCGAAGCGTCGTTTTTCTGGATCTGGCGGGACAGCTTGCGGATCAGGGCCGTGCTGTCGAGGAACTCCTGGTCGGTCATGGCAAAACCGTCGGAAATGTGCCGCCGGGGAACGATCAGCAGGTGCCCTTCGGTCACCGGATAGCCATCGGCGAATGCCGCCATCGTGCCGAAGGTTTCCAGGGCGCGGCCCCGTCTGACCCATCGGCAGAATATACAGTCTGGATCGAGGTCGTCCCGGTATCGGGTATTCACAGTCAACGGTTCCATGATTGGATGAATGGCGCATATTCGGTTTCGGGATGCAGATCCTCCCTCACCGGCGAAAACACTTCGACGATCACAGAATCTCTTATGGCAAAGGTGCCATGGGCAGCGTTGCCGGGAATGCACCAGCTGTCTCCCGGGTGGCAGTCGTATGCGTCGTCGTCAATGAACAGTCGGGTCCGTCCGGATACCAAAAAGCCGGTCTGTTCATTGGGATGCCTGTGCGTTGGCAATCGCGTACCCTTTGAGAGCCTCAGTTCGACCATTAAGGTGTGCTTTCCATAAACCAGTGTCTTTTGCATAATGCCTTTTATGGTCGAGCGATATCCGTCACTGCTGCTTTTGTTGAACATCTATCTTTCCTGTCGTCCGTCCGCAAATCGTCGCAAGGGGTCGCGGACCAGCGTTGCGTATCCGTTTTTGCAGGTCAATGCTAACTGGTCATCATAAACACGACAGGCCGTGAGGACAAGCGTCAAAGCGTGGATGACGATCAAACCGATCCGGATGCCGGATACATGCCGGGAAGGTGCGAAGCTAAATGGGCGTGGCTGGCAGCCAGACACCGGGACCGGCTGTGGGCCTGCGCTGTGACGCGGCCAGCCAAGATAGAGAGCTCAATCAAAAACCAGCGGCGCTGCTGATGAAACAGCCGCCCCCCCCTCCGCCGTTGCTGTCCGATGCACGGGGGCTGTCACTGGCGGATGTGTCGGGGGGCTCACTATCGGGCGTTTGGCCGGATTCGCCGCCTACCAGGGAAGTGACGGTAATCAGGCCTGGGGCGGTGTGGGCGCCCACCATTCCAGCATCATTGACCACCGTCAATCTTACCGTATAGCTCCCAGCCGCCATATAGTCATGCTGCACCTGCACGCCATTGCCGCTGGTACCGTCTCCAAAGTCCCACTGGTAACCCACCAAGCGACCATCCGGATCATAGGCGTCGGATGCATCCAGATAGACTTGAAGCGGGGCCTCACCGGAAAGCGGACTGACGACGAACTGCGCCACCGGTGCCTGGTCGGCGGGTGCTGCCGTGCAGTCACCGGCACCCATTTGTTTGCCGAAATCCTGGGTCCAGTAAAGCCGGTAGCCGCTGTTGGCATGCTCGGCCATACCGACCCCCAGTTCACAAAACGAGCCGTTGAGGATATTGGCGCGGTGTCCGTCACTGTTCATCCAGCCCGTCATCACCGCATCCGGGTCTGTATATCCGTAAGCGATATTCTCACCGTAGGTCTGCCAATCATATCCGGCATCAAAGATTCGATCTCCCGCCGAACGGCCGTCCAAACTGGTGTGTGAAAAATAGTTCTCGACGGCCATGTTCAGGCTATGGCTCCGGGCGGCGTTAAACAGCTGATCGTTCCATGTCAGGGGGTGCAGTCCGGCCTCGATGCGCTCGTCGTTGACCAGGTTCAGCACCTCGTATTCATCACCAAGCGGCACATCCGCGGTGGATTGCAAGGCCGCGTCATTGGTTTGCACGACCGCGCTGTTGACCAGATAGCGTGTATCGGAAGCCGTATCGATCTCACGCACCACGTGCAACCTGTCGGTTAACGGGCGAATTTTAAAGGTACGTGAGGGGGTGCGGATCACGCCGGACAACCGGTTCTGGCCAGCTACCAGGCACACGTGTGAATCGGGGATGCCCGGCAACCGGCCATACCACGCATATCCCTGAAATCCAATGATTTCGGTGTGTAGATGCAGTGGGGTCAACACCGTGTCGCCGAAGAGGTCCAGCTCCACCTGGTCGGCAGTACCACCTTCCAGGCCGGCCGCCTGGAACACGGCGGCCGCCTGTCGCAATACCCTTAACGGATGGGCCGGCGGCAAGGTCACCTGGGGCGGGGTTTCGGGCGGATGCACCACCGGCAGCGTATCGGCCACAGCCTGACCGTGCCAAACCCACAACACGAATAGGATAATCGTCCATCTTGTTGAATTTTTGCCGTACATGATTCCTCCGGGAGTTGTCAGATCGAAGATCCATCAGGGTGGTGGTTTGTTGTTGAATGTATGGGCTTAGCACTTGTGCCAACGGGGATGATTATGAAGCAAATCGGATGCCAACGAAGAATGATGTCAAATGTTAGGCGATTGATGCCAACATGAGGTGCCCGGAAGGTGCGAATAGTCATAAATTCACATAATCGCAGCATTTTTGTGCACAGTTACCAGTGTCGGTATCAACCTGGGCGATGTCCTTCACAAGTGTTCGTGATCTCAAAAAGTTCCGCCGCCACTTACAAAGGAAGGCCGATTGACTTTACCCTAACGTTGCAAAAGTCGGAGGGAGTCAGAGCCAAGGCGCCAAGGGTGAAGTCGTAGCGCTTTACTACGATCCCTTGGCAACGCTGGATCTGGCTTCCTCCGGTTTTCCAGGCAGGGTGAAAAAATGAGAAAATTATCGTTACATCCTGGATTGCACATTTGGTGAGTTCCTGAAAACAGGACTAAATCATGCTTTTTCTTTATAATTTCTTATGGTAACGAAAATTTTCGCATTTTTTTATGCAACGTTGGGGTTTAAACAGGTGGCTGAAGAACAGGGTATCCAATACGTATTAGGTATTGAAAGAGCTCTCTGATATAGCTTGATCAAGTGTAATTCAGCCAAAAAATTGCAGGTATCCGTCCGCCTGCACGATGCAGTGGCCTTTGACCTGCACGACAAACTAAAAAGGCGGGAAAAGTGGCCTCAACTCCAGCATTACGATAACGTACCGGCCGAGGGAATTTAGGTGGTATCTGGGCTGATTGTTCATTAATTCATTCGCAGAATTGCGTCCTGATTATCCAAAACGACTTTCCGAATTTGTTTTTCCTTCGATTCTAAAAAACTGACAATAGAAGATCTGTTAGAATCGTCCCAACGCTTCTGCCCAATTTTTAAAAATATTCTGGATGTCCCGGTATGAATAACAAAGTCGTGTGATTCTGTTATCGCGTTTTCGCGATAATCAACGTGATATTCATTATAGCCGGTGTTAAAGAAGTCCAGAACCGTTTCTCTTTTTTTTTCAGCCATAACGTTTCTCCTTTTTATATATTTCGATTGCTAACATTGAATTAAACAGATTCTTTCTATGTTTCATCCACCCAAACTGAGCGATTCACCTTTCTCGGAGAAGGTCGATTGTGAAAGATATCGGTTTGGTACCATTGAATATCGTTTCAAAAGATGAAACCCATTGGATTTGCCGATCTCACCACATCTTCGGTATTAGCTATCGCCGCGCATAATTCACTATAGCGTAACGACATCTGCCTTGAATATGCGGCAAGCTCGACAATCGCTCAGCTTGGGATCCAAAAGCAATTAATTGAATGACACTTTGAATCCGCCCTGTTTAAAAAGGCAGAACCCCGTTAGAGGCTCTTCCCTTCCACCCGCTTCATTCAGTGGACTAATCATTTTGCCAAATTTGTCGAAGCTCTGCCGCTGAGTGTGCCCTCATATTCTGCAGTTGGCACCGGCGATGCATCGATTGATGAAGTATGCAAGTACAATTATCGTCAGTGTCGTTCCTATCATAGGGCACCGTCCTTTCAGTTAACCCGCCACATCAATCCCCGGATCACATCCCAGGTGCTCGTCTTTATTGTCGCACTCAAAGTTCTTCCCGCGGGTATCAACGTGTCCTTCGTTCTTGTCATCACTGTAGTCCTGCACTTTATCTTCGGCCATGGTAACACCTCTTTAGGTCTGTTATTTTGGTTTAGTTGCTGTTTCCACTTCCATGGCTATAACATACGGCTTCAAGTGAAATAAACAATGTGAGCCGGTTGGCAGCTTGGTGATAGGCGGATGCTATCATTAGATAGACCGGTTTTGATGGTATCAGCGGTAACTATCTTAATTTAAGTGTTTGACAAGTTGCTATCAACAACCTACCTTTTCACAGGTTTCTGTAGTAAACCAATATAGATGATGGATTTTAAAATTTAATAAATATTAGCGTATTAT
Source organism: uncultured delta proteobacterium (assembly GCA_963785365.1). Lineage (GTDB taxonomy): Bacteria > Desulfobacterota > Desulfobacteria > Desulfobacterales > Desulfosarcinaceae > Desulfosarcina. Next base: position 67,958 of record CAWAUZ010000012.1, read on the forward strand.
AGTATTCTGGAGGTAAATATGAGCAATAATGAAATGCCTCATGAAGGACATGATAAACATCTGTGTGCCCTACACGAAGATGGATTGTTAAAGGATAATTTTGAAGCGTGGAAAAAACTGGTTTCCAATGGGCAACATGTTTGTGGCGGTTGTGGAAGGGTCGCACACAGTTCTGAGAATCTTTGTGATCCTCAAAACCTTTAATACCACCGAATCAAAAAAGACCCCGCCATATTCAGCGGGGTCATTCAATATTACAGGTACGGCCAACGAACCAAATGGTTTGGCATGGTTCGCGTAACAATGATTATTCCAACATCTACAAACTCTGAATGGTTTCAAAATATCTTCACGTGGAGCGATTTTATCACACGCCCAACCGACCTATACATAAAGCCATACTTTTACTTCCAAAATAAAAGTTACTGGCGCCTATTGTCCAGTCAGTCGGGCAACGCTGTCCCTTGATTCATGATTTCCAGATACCCTGTGTAACTGAAAACCCGATTGCGCTTGCGGAAGGTCAGTTCACGGACAATCCCTAACCGTTGCAGATGTTCCAGGGATTTGTTGACCGTGGCCGGCGAGATACCTGTTTTTTTGACCAGCCACTTAGAATCCGTGATTGGGCGACCCATCAGGGCTCGATGCACCCTCAGGGATGACGCTGCCGCCCGGCCAAGTCCACTGATGCTGTCTCGGTCTTCATTGGCAAGATCTACAAGTTGCCTGGTGGTGTCCACCGCCTGGGTGGCAGTGACGATGACCGCTTCAGCGAAGAAATCGAGCCAGGCTTCCCAGTTTCCATTTAAACGAATTTCATTGAGCAGCTCGTAGTAATATTGCCGATGTGTTTTAAAATATAAGCTAAGATAAAGCATCGGCTCTCGAAGCATTTTTTGTTCGCACAATAGCAGTGTGATTAACAGGCGGCCTAAACGACCGTTGCCATCTAAAAACGGATGGATGGTTTCAAACTGCACATGGGCCAATGCGGCCTTGAGCAAGGCAGGGGTGGGTTCCGGTTGATCATGCAGAAACAACTCCAATTTACCCAAACAATCCAACACCTGTTCAGCCGGCGGTGGAACAAAGGCAGCATTACCGGGTCGGGTACCTCCGATCCAATTCTGGGTTCTGCGAAATTGACCAGGTGTCTGGTTGGAACCCCGCCCTTTGGAAAGCAACACCGCATGCATTTCCTTGATCAGACGGAGGGACAAGGGAAACCCATCGGCAAGTCGCTTTAGTCCGAAATATAGGGCAGCCACATAATTGCTTACCTCACGCACATCGTTCAGCGGCACACCGGGCTCCATATCCAGTTCAAAAAGCAAGAGATCGGAAAGCGTCGACTGCGTCCCCTCGATCATAGAGGAAAGAACGGCCTCTTTACGAACATACATATAAAGAAATTGGGAAATGTCTGGTAAAAAGGTCGAGATGCTGTCCAACCTGCCGAGCGCAAGTAGCGCATGGTCGAACTTGCTACGCAACTCCGGCGTCCACTCGATGGAAGGGTTCGGCGGCAGCGGGTCAGGGATAAAGGCCCGGGCCTTCTCTCCCACTGTTGAAATCATAACGTATTGTCCCTGGAGCTCTCGTTTCATTGACTGGAACTGTCCTAAAATAATAGTTCTCGTTATTTTAATATAACGCCGAAAACTAAAATAACAAAAATCGGAGCAAGGGTCAAGCGAGTTGACTAAAATAGCAACCTCGGTTATTTTAGCTTGGCACTTCTTGCTAAAATAAGGCGCACAAAAACAAGGTGGGTAACTCACACGATTTAATCCAGCTGCATCTGCAAATCCCATTCGGATGTCATCCATAGCAAGAATGCTATGGAACCAGTGGGCCTAAACCAGAATTTGATGGATTTAGGAGGTGCCGCATGAAAGCATTCGATAATCCATTTCTTAAAATAAGAACCCAAATTGATATAATCGTCAATTTGGGTTTTTATGAATAGTTTACCGAATGAGTTGAAAAACTTTATATAACTGTTTTTATGAGTAATATATGGTGGAGGCGGCGGGAGTCGAACCCGCGTCCGAAAACATTCCACACAGACATCTACATGCATATCCTGATATCTAAGTATCGCCTCTGCCAGTCTCCATCAGGAAGGGTACTGCAAAGGCTATCCTGCTATAAGTTCGCCACTGCTGTAGCAGGCATTCAGCGGCGGCTATTCCACTAGTCGACGCTCTATCCAGATCCGCGGAAAAAACCCGGTAGAACGGTAGCTTTAAGCAGCTACGGCGTAGTTATAATCGTCTGCGATTATATTTATTTCCCACCAGTTTTACGAGACGGCAGGAACTCGGCATGCAGTCGGTGCTTCTTTATCCCCGTCGAAGCCGTTTCGCCCCCAATTTGTTAAAGAACTGTTTATACTTGTATCTTAATGCGCGGGTCTTTCAATGTCAATAAGAGGCACGAAAGATCTGTTTGCGGTCAGATACGGGTTATTCGCCGAGATAGGCCTTTCTGATCTCCGGATTGTTCAGCAGCTTTTTGGCATCATCCTCCAGGGTAATGTTGCCGGTTTCCAGAACGTACCCCCGTGATGCAGTCTGCAGGGCCAAGTTGGCGTTCTGCTCCACCAGCAGGATAGTAGTGCCGTTTTCCTTGTTGACCTCGGTGATGATTTCGAAGATCTGTTGCACAATCTTGGGCGCCAGCCCCAGTGAGGGTTCGTCCAGCAACAACACCTTGGGCCGTCCCATCAGGGCCCGTGCGATCGCCAGCATCTGCTGTTCGCCGCCGGACAGGGTCCCACCATGCTGCCTGTGACGGTCCTTGAGTATGGGAAACAGGTCGTAGACATGCCGCCGGTCCGCCTCGATCTTAGCATCGTCCTTGCGGAAAAAAGCGCCCATGGTCAGGTTCTCATTGACACTGAGGCGTGGAAAGATGCGCCGCCCTTCCGGCACCTGGCACAAACCGGCCACCGGCAGCCGTTCGGCGGCGGTCCCGTGAATCGGGTTGCCGTTGTACCATATCTCGCCTTTGTCTATGGGAATCACGCAGCAGGTGGTCATCAGCGTGGTCGATTTACCGGCACCGTTGGCACCGATGATGGCCACGATCTCGCCCGGGAAGACCTTGAGTGAAATCCCCTTGAGGGCCTTGATGGAGCCATAGCTGGAGTAGACGTTGTTCAGTTCTAGAATCGGTTGAATGGCCATCTACCCCTCCTTTTCCTCGCCCCGGGTCCCCATGCGTTTGGCCGGGATGAGGCCGGCGGGCCTGAAGAGCATCATCACCACCATAGACAAGCCGAAAACCAGCATGCGATAGGTTTCGAATTCGCGGAAGACCTCGGGCAGCACGATCAGGGCGGCCGCGCCCAAAATGATGCCGGGGATGGAGCCCATGCCGCCCAGCACCACCATGCTCAGCACCATGGCCGATTCGAGAAAGGTGAAGCTTTCCGGACTGACAAAACGCATGCGCGCGCAGAAAAAGGCACCGGCCATGCCGGCGAACATAGCGCCCATGGCGTATGCCAGCAGCTTGAGCAGGAAGGTGTTGACGCCCATCAGTTCGGCAGCGGTTTCATCTTCGCGGATGGATTCCCAGGCCCGGCCGATGCGCGAGTAATTCAGGTTCCGGACCGCGATGACGGTGACGATCGCCAGCGCCAATGCGACGTAGTAGAGGTATTGCAGTTTCTTCAGGTAGAAGGTCTCGAAACTCAAACCACCTTGGAAAACGGGGATCCAGATGCTGGGCGCATCGATGCCCAGCAGCCCATTGGGACCGTTGGTCAGGCTCATCCAGTTGTTGAGCAGAATGCGCACGATTTCACCGAATCCCAGAGTGACGATGGCCAGGTAGTCGCCACGCATGCGCAGGGTCGGGTAACCGATGATGCAGCCGGCAATCATGGCCAGTGCCGCGGCGATGGGCAGGCTGACCCAGAAGGAGGCGCCGAAGTGCAGGTTCAGCAGGGCGTAGGTGTAGGCACCGACGCCGTAAAAGGCGATGTAGCCCAGGTCCAACATGCCGGCCAACCCCACCACCACATTGAGCCCCAGTCCCAGGCAGACGTATATGAGCACGTTGGTGGCCACATCCTGGGCATAACGGTTGGTGAATTGGGGGTAGCCGATGGCAAAGACCAGCAAGGCGACCAACCAGACCCAGACGGGAATTTTGCCCGAAGCCTGTTGGACGGTCGCGCGGACACCGGCCAGGGGACTGCCTAAAGTGGCCAGCGTGCCGCTCTGGTTCATGACGTAAAGCAGCAGACAAAAAAACGTTCCGGCAGCGATGTACAGCCAGACCGTAAATGTCCTGTCGAAAGAGAGCGTGCCGTCGGGATGGATGCCCAGCAGGGGCCACAGCAGACCCAGCAGCCACACCAGACCGATGGTGTAGGGTTTCCAGACTCTTTTAAACTCTTGTATCATCGATATTCTCGCCCATGATGCCGGTCGGTTTAAAGTAGAGCACGGAGATCAGAATAATGAAGGCGAACACATCCTTGTATTGACCCGAGATGTAGCCTGCACCGAAAATTTCCACCATGCCGATGATCAGGCCGCCCAGCATGGCACCGGTAATGCTTCCGATACCGCCCAGCACGGCGGCGGCAAAGGCCTTGATACCCGGTAAAAACCCCATGTCGTAGCGCACCGAACCGTAGTACAGGCCCACCATAATGCCGGCGGCGCCAGCCAACCCGGCGCCGATGGCAAAGGTCAGGGAGATGATCCGGTTGCTGCTGATGGAGACCAGCGAGCTCATGACCTTGTCCTGCGCCGTGGCGCGCATGGCCATACCGATCTTGGTTTTGAAAACCAGGATGTTGAGCCCGATCAGCAAGGCGATGGTCATGCCCACGATCATGATCTGCAGATAGCTGACGGTAATCATGCCGAAATTGAGCCCGCCCTGGAACAGTTCGCTGGGATAGGCCTTGTCGTAGACGCCCTGGGTCAGCATCAACCCGTTGGACAGAAAGATCGACATCCCCAGCGCCGAGAGCAGCGCGGCCAGGCGTGATTGGCGCCGCAGGGGTTTGTAGGCGACCTTCTCGACGCCCATGGCCAGAAAGGCGCAATACACCATGGTTAGGGCAAAAGCGACCGCCAGGCAAAGAATCGGGTGGGTATCCATGAAGCCCAAGCCGGTAAAGTAGCTGAGCAGAATCACACCGAGATAACCCCCGGCCGCGAAAAATTCACCGTGGGCGAAGTTGATCAGTTGGATGACACCATACACCATGGTGTATCCCAGCGCGATCAGGGCGTACAGCCCGCCCAGGGTGATACCGTTAATCAGTTGCTGGATGAAATATTCCATTACCAACCAATTCGTTAGTGCCCATCCATAAATGGTTGTTTTGGCCGACCTCTGTGTTGCGTGAAAAATATTTCACGCGCCTTGATCTCAACCAAAATTCCTCATTTCTGGACGGACACTCGTTAAGTGTTTCACAAGGGTGTATATGGGCTGCCCTGACAACGCTGGGCAGGGCAGCCACCCGGGTGTGTCCGCGCCCACTCGCAAACGATAGACCTTGTTCAGGCCAGGCCCCCTGCCGGGTTGACGCGGCGGCAGCCAGCGGTGTTCAACTGCGCCAGAAGGCCGGCCTGGGCCATAAATGCGGCCTGCGGAAAAACCCGCAATCTATTGGAGCAGGCCCTGTTCCGGAGACCAGAACGGCACGAACTTGCCGTCTACGACTTTGTAGGCGATGTAGGAGGATCCGGAGTCACCCTTCTCGTTGAACTTGATGCGCTTGGCCACGCCGTCGAAATCCATTTTCATGATTTCGGCCTTGATCTTGGCCGGATCGGTGGAACCGGCGGCCTTGACGGCGTTGAGCAGCACGGTGGCCGCATCATAGGCGTAGGTGGCGTAAGCGGCGATGGGGCCGTACTTGGGCACGTAGCGTTCCTCGAAGGCCTTGTACTCGGGCGTGGATGTGTCGGTAAACCCGTAGGTCAAAAAGACGCCTTCCGCCGCATCCTTGGCCACGTCCATGTATTTGGGCTGGAACACGGCATCCTGGGTGACAATCTGGGATTCCAGACCGATGCGTTTGGCCTGCAGCGTCATCAAGGCGGCCGGTGAGAATCCCTGCAGGGACATGTAGAGCACATCGGCATTGGCGGCTTTGGCGTTGGTCAGCACGGCGGAAAAATCCTTGTCACCCTGGTTGACGTGATCGTGCTCCACCACCTCCATGCCAAGCTCTTTGGCGGCTTTGGACACGCCGTCGGCCAATCCCTGGGAATAGGTGGTTTTGTCGTCGATGATGAAGATGGTTTTGGCCCCCAAATGCTCTTTCAAAAATTTGGCGGCGGCCGGCGCCTGGTCGTCGTCACGCCCGCACAGGCGAAACATGAACTCCAGGCCGCGTTCGGTGACCTGCTCGTTGGTGGATGCCGGGGTCAGCATGGGAATGTCTTCTTCGGCCAGCACCTCCGAGGAGGGGATGGTGGAAGACGAGCAGTAGGCGCCGATGACACCGACCACCCCCAGATTGATCAGCTTGTTGGCAGCAGCCACGGCCTGCTTGGGATCGCAGGCGGTGTCCTGGGGAAACAGTTCGATCTTGTCGAAACCGGGTATGCCGCCGGCTTCCTCGAACACCTCGATGGCGGTCAGCACGCCGTTTTTGATGTCGGTTCCGTCGGACGCATAGGGGCCGGTCAAGGGGCTCATGGAGCCAATCTTCAACGTTTCAGCAGTCGCCATTCCCACGATGAAGGGAACAACCATCAGGCCAAGTACCAGTGCGGTGAACAGTTTCTTCCTCATTTCACGATCCTCCTGTTGTTGATGTTTGTTCGGAGACGCGAACCTTGACAAGGCGGCGGCACGGGGCATTCGGGTCAAACGCCCTGGGGCACCATCTGCACCCATCGCCGCCATCTTCTACAAAGCCGTCTCCGGTTGGACTCGTTCTTTCACAAACCGGCCATTATGCATCGGCTGCCGGTTGGCCCAGATAGGCCTCGATCACCTGGGAATTGGACTGAATCTCTTCAGGCGTTCCCTCGGCGATCTTGACACCATGGTCTACACACACGATGCGGTTGCACACCCCCATGACCACCTTCATGTCGTGCTCGACCAGCAGTACATCGATTCCCAGTTCCGATATCCGGGCAATATCCTTCATCAGGGCCGAACTCTCCGACGGGTTCATGCCGGCGGCCGGCTCGTCAAGCAAAATCACCTTGGGTTGCGAGGCCAGGGCGCGGGCGATCTCCAGGCGTCGCTGCAACCCATAGGGCAGATTCGACGCCACCGTGTCGGCATAACCGGCCACGCCCATGAACTTGAGCGCTTCCAGGGCACTGTCCCGGATGCGCCGCTCCTCCCGACGCTGGGACCCCGTACGGAATATGGCCCCGACCACCCCTTTTTTGGAGCGGCAGTGCCGCGCCACCATGGCATTTTCAACCGCCGTCATGGCCGAGAAGAGCCGGATGTTCTGGAAGGTGCGCGCCACACCCATTTCGAAAATTTCATGCGGCCGTTTGCCCAAGATGCTCTCGCCGCCGAAACGCACGTCGCCGCTGCTGGCTTTGTAGACACCGGTAAGCACGTTGAACACCGTCGTTTTGCCGGCGCCGTTGGGGCCGATCAGGCCGACGATCTCACCGCTGTCCAGCGAAAAGCTCAACTCTGATAGGGCCACCAGGCCGCCGAATCTGACCGTAATGTCAATTAATTCCAAATTCGCCATAACACCAAACCGTTGTTCACCTGAATGTCAGTTTCAGTGGCGGAGCGGCCGGCAGCACGATTTTCGGCCTGCCGATGGGCGGTCACGCCCGCTGCCCCTGTTCACGCATCTCCATATAGCTGCTAAAGCGCCGCACATGAGCCCGGACGATGGCACCGGCCGCTTGGGCGTCGCCGCTTTCCATGGCAGCCACCAGCGCTTCGAGATCCTTGATGTTCTCCTGCATCTCCTGACCATCCATCACAAGCAGCTCGTCAAAATAACGGCGAATGTTATCATGCATGATTTTGAGGATCGAGATGTAGATGGGATTGCCGGTGATTTGGGCTAAAAAGAGGTGAATGCGCTGATCCGCGTTGAGAAAGTCGGCCACGTCATCGACATCCTGAGCGGCGCACTGGCGGGCATTGTCGAGCAGTTGGTTCAACATCGCCTTGTCCGCAGCGTTCATACGAGACGTGGCCAGGATGACCACGTCGCCTTCCACCCGCTCCCTAAATTCGGCAATATGGCGCAACGACACCTTGTGAGAGCGGATCAGCAGATCCAGACTTTCCGCCACCAGGTCCGACGACACCGCTTTGACCACGGCACCGCCGCCCGTGCCCAGTTTGATCTCAATCAGCCCCTTTTGCTCCAGCACCCGAAGGGCCTCACGCAGGGTGCTTCGGCTGGTCTGGAGCATGGCTTTGAGTTCACGCTCGGCCGGAAGCCGGTCACCCACCTTCAAGTGTCCCTGGATGATGGCCTCTTGAATTTGATCGACCACATCCTCGAAAATTCGATTCTGTTTGGCGGCGCGAAACAATTGGTCCATCACTGCATAACCAAACCTGGATGAAAAACAAGGCAAAAATGTCAGAAAAAGATATAGTTAGGATTATGTTCGGCCCTGCCCAACCGACCAGACCGAATGGTCAGACCATTACCGCAATCAGTTCGGACTGTCAAGATGATTTTTCGCCGTCCACGGCGTTGGAAGGCGGCCCGGCCTTGGCCGATCTGACGCGCAACCGCCACGGCATGGGTTTCCAGAGGTGCTTTTTGGAAAAGCAAGCCCAGCCCCATCTCAGCCACGACAACAGGCTGATGGCCAACCATAGCGCCCAGCCGAGCATGAGCAGGCGGTACACCCAATGTGGCAGGCTCAGCACCCAGGGGATCGGCATCAGGCCGTCGATGCGATCCTGGGTCCAGTTCAGCTGCAAGCGCGTGGAGTGGTTGCCGGCAATCTGCATGTCGGGAATGCCCAGCAGCCCCTGCTCGATGACCATGTAAAGCACAGCCAGGGCCGCCGCCGTCCAGACGGCCAACAGCAGCTGACCGCCGTTGAAGGCCCACGCGCTGCTGGAGCTCCAGCGGCAGCGCAACCCCAGGGCCAGCAGCCACCCGACCGCCAGCAGGGCCAGCGGTGCCGGCACCTGGGTCAGGCCAAGCCCCAGCAGCAGCCAGTGAATCGTGCGCAGCGGCGTAAGGGTGATTCGGCCGAGCGCCAGCGCCGCCATGATCACCACCACCACGTAGCTCCAGAAGAGAACGGCGGGGCCCAGCCGCGGGCCGCCGGCAAGCAGGATCCAGCGCTGGTCCGGCATGTGGAAGTTGACGTCGACGTTAACGGCCGCATCGCCCACATCCACCCGGGGGGATTGGATCCGCACCAGGGAGTCGGTCAGCTGGTGCCACTGCAGGCGTACCGCCTGCGCGCCCGGCTTCAGGGGAACCTGGATGTGGTTGCCGTCCTGCCGGATGGGCAGCTGGTTGCCGTCGACGGCCACCGCCTGCAGATTGATTTCGGAAGGCAGTTCAAGCTGATGATGCCCCCCCCGGCTGGCACGGATGTCAAAGGTCAGGTCGACTCTCGAGATACGGTTGCCAGGTGTCAGCCCCAACCGGACGCGGTCGATGGTCGTCGTGCGGCCCACGATGGCTTCGGGGCGGCTGACCGCGATGGTGACCGTCTCACCCGGCCACGGGCGCCATTGGGGCTGCCAGTTGCGGCCGGCATCCTGATGATGCACCACCGTCAGGCCCGATACGCTGCACTGCCAAAGGGATGCGGCATCCAGGGTCCATGTTTCCGTCCAGGGAACGCCTTGCGGAGCCGTAAGTGAGATCGTTGGGCCAATGGGCAGGGCCGCAGTAAACCGGGCCTCCGTCTCCTGCGGGCCCAGCGAAACCTGTGCATGTCCATTTTCGACAAGCACGCCGGCCGTGGTCACCGCCGCGTCGGTCAACAAGGGAATGCTCAGCAGCACCGGCTGACCGGGCTCGGTAAGCCGCCGGATGCGAGTGCTCACTTCCCACTGCAAGCCCAGGTGCAGGGTCCGCGACACCTGAAAAAAGGCCGGCAGTTCGATTTTCGAGCGCTCGAAGGGGGCCGCACCGTCGCCCGGCAGGCGCTTGAGGACAATGTTGGCGGCCATGCGACCGTCGGATTCAATGCCCTGGGCCCGCCAGCCAACACCTGCGTAAGTCGCCAGATGGGGAACCATCGCAAAACCGATGCGAATTTCGTCGGCGGACCCCGTCGGACCGGTCAACCTGACCCGGTGAACGCCCTGGGACAGAACCATCCAGAGGGTCCCGCGCTCGTCCCGGGCGAGCTGGCTGGCCGGCTCGTTGTCTACGGTGATGTCATTCGGCCGCCAGGTCTCCAAGGCAGCCGGCAAGGGAATGGCGGCGTCCACCTGGGCATGCACCACCATGATCATGCGCAGCTGGTCCGGTGTGGCGGTCAACTCCAGCCGGCTCACATCGGCGCAACGGGGCAGACAGGGCGGCGGCTCGAGCAAACGCTGCCGCAGCTCGTCCAATATGGACGGCGGTGGAAAGGCATCGGCGGCGGTTTGGGCCACAACCGGCTGGATCGGCAACAGCACCACCGGCAAAAACACAAAGAGGGCGACGGCGCTGGTCAACGGCAGGTAGCGGCGCCAGTTGCGCAGGTCCAGAAAAGCGATGATCAGCAGAGACAACAGTCCGACGCGGATCAATCCGAGCATCAGGTTCAGGGTCGGTGAAATCAGCCAGAGGCGCATCTGCTGGGACCGGTCTACCGGCCCGTTCCATTGTAGCGGCACGGAGCGCCATCGCCAGGTGGGCAGGCCGGGGCCGGTCTGGATCGGTGCGTCAGGATCCGTCGACAAGCGTGCCGGCCGGAGTCCCGCTGTGGGCGCCGTCAACGGGGCGACAGGCGACTCTTGGAGCAGCGCCTTGCCCCTTGATGCCGATTTGGCGGCAGGTTCCAGGGCGTCCTGGACGCCGGGTACGGCGGTCTGCAGTTGAGCCCTTGCGCCAGGATGTGCCAGTTGCGGATAAACGGCGGTGCGCACCTGCTGCACCATGAAGGGCAAGGCCGTGACGAGCAGGGCGACTACCGCTGCCGCCCACCACAGCCGGACGGCCTGTTTGAACAGATTGTCCGGAAGATACTTGAGCAGGGCGGCCGCCGCCAGCAGATGCAGCCACACATAGCGCGGCGCCCCTGGCTCGTGAAATGTCAGCACCAGGGTCAGCAGTGCGATCAAACCGATCACCCGGTTGCGGACTTTATAGGCACCGATCGCGATGATCAGCGTCAGGAAGAGATCCAACAGGGTCCAGCGCTGCAGCCAGCTCCCGGAGGGGTCGTCGACGCCGCCCGCGGAAAAAAGCACCCACCCCGGGGGCAGGTGCAGCACGCCGCGCACCTGCTCGAAATCGTGATCCCAACCGATGGCCGGCAGCGTGGATGATGCCGGTGCGATCCGGCTGTCCGCCTCGAGGAACAGATGTCCCCGGCGCAGTTGGACCCCCGGCAGATCTTTCTGGCGGGTGATCAATTGGTCCTGGCCATCCACGGCGATGCGCCCCAGTTGTAAGGGTGCCCGCATGGCCATGTGCCAGGTCCGGTTCAAGGTCCCGGTGATGCGATCGTGGATCGTGTAGCCCTTGCCGTCGAAATCAAGCCACCAGGACCGATTGAGATCGAGCTGGTTCGGCGCCGGGTCCGAATCCCCGCGGCGGGTCTGTGCCAGGGTCAAGGAACCGCCGGGGCCGACCCGATAGGCCGGAAAACGCTGCCACGCATCGGGCATCCGGGTGCGCGACGGCGCGATGGCCGGTGCACCGGAAATGTCGACCATGCGCAGGTGGTGGTAGGCCTTGAAAGACCAGATTTCATCGCCGAAACGACCGTCGCCCATGGCCAGGACGTTGACCGGGCCATCCATGCGCACGGTCACGCGCAGGTCCCATTCTCCCGGCTTGGCCTGAACCAGCAGGCCGTTGTCGGCGACCACGCGGGTGGGCAACGGGCTGTCGATTTTCATGGGCGTGCCGCCCTCGGGCAAGATGGCATCCATCCGGATCTCGCGGGATCCGCCGGAGACGGTCAGCAGGACCCGGGTGATGATCCGCATGGGGATGTCGTCTTCGATCAGCCGGAACAGGGTGATCTTCATGGCGTCGTCGCGGGCGTGCTCACGCTGCTTGCCGCCCAGCTGAAGCCGCCCCTTGAGATCCAGATCCGGTCCGTCCACTTCGCGACCGTCGACCTGCAGGGACACGATGCCCACCGATGGGGGAATGTGGATCATCTGCGGCAGGGTATCCCAGACGAAGGCCCCTTTGATCCGGTAGTCGCCGGGTGCCATCCGGACGCAGGGCCGACCGTTTTGCAGCACCACCGGTAAGGCGGCTGCGTCGCTGGTGACCGATTCGGGCCAGTGGCTGCCGTCGCCCGGGAGCGTCACCCAGGTGGCGGCATAGACGGTTACGGTCTGTTCGAACAGGCCGCCCTGCCCGCTCAAATCCAATTCCAGCCGCGACGGCCACCAGCAGCGGCGCTGCTGGGCGTTGTCGAAATGAACCGGGCAGCGCACATCGGCGTGGTCGTGCAGCACCCATGCCCGCCACGGTTCCAAAGCGGCCGGGATATCCGCCGCCGGCACCGCGCTGGTCATTCCGGACATGGCGCCACACACACAGGCAACTACCGCGAACACAAAACAAATGCGGTTCATCACACCTCCCGTCATGCCCGACGGCATTTGAGCCCTGACATCAGTCGTTCATGGGTGGCCGGCCAGACCCTCAGGTGCCCTGCGTGAGTGCCGCATGGGCGGACGCCAGGCGGGCAATCGGCACCCTGAAGGGGGAGCATGAGACATAGGAGAGCCCCAGCGCGTGACACAGGTGGATGGACTTGGGATCGCCGCCGTGCTCGCCGCAAATGCCGCATTCCATATCCGGCTTGGTCGAGCGTCCCTTTGTCACCGCCAGTTCGATGAGCTGCCCCACGCCGTCGCGGTCCAAGGTGGCAAACGGATTGGCGGGCAGGATGCCGGACTCCATGTATTCGATCAGAAACCCCGTCTCGGCGTCATCGCGAGAGATGCCGAAGGTGGTTTGCGTCAGGTCGTTGGTACCGAACGAAAAGAATTCGGCATGCTCGGCGATCTGGTCGGCGGTCAGGGCCGCGCGGGGCAGCTCGATCATGGTGCCGAACTGGTAAGCGATCTCCACATCCTGTTCGGCCATGACGGCCTTGGCTTCGCTTTCCAGGACCGACCGTTGCCGGATTAGTTCGTTGACGTGACTGGTCAGCGGGATCATCACTTCCGGGTGCACCTCGATGCCCTCTTTCATGACCATGCAGGCCGCTTCGAAAATGGCCCGCACCTGCATGGTGGTCAACTCCGGGATGTAGATGCCCAGGCGCACACCCCGCAGCCCCAGCATGGGGTTGGCTTCCCGGAGGCTCTGGGCCCGCCTGCGAAGCTGCTCTTTCTGGCGGATTTCATCCAGTAAAAGGTCGATGGCGCTCATGTCGGCAGCGTGCTTGAGCCGGATCTTCAGGTCAGCCAGTTCGGAGACCAGTTCCACCAAGTCCGGCAAAAATTCGTGCAGGGGCGGATCGATCAGGCGGATGATCACCGGCCGGCCGGCCATGACCCGGAAAAGCCCCGCGAAGTCCTCGCGCTGGTACGGCAGCAGCGCGGCCAGGGCCTCGCGGCGCTCAACGGGAAAATCGGTCATGATCATCTTGCGAAAATGCGGCAGGCGGTCGGTCTCGAAAAACATGTGCTCGGATCGGCACAGACCGATGCCCTCGGCGCCGTACTCCAGCGCGCGGCGCGCGTCCCGGGGATAGTCGGCGTTGGCCCACACCCCCAGGGTCCTGAAGCTGTCCGCCCAGCCCAGCAGTTTGATCAGCCAGGGGTCCTTGATGTCCGGCACCATGGTCTTCAGCTGCCCTTCGTAGACCACGCCGGTGGTGCCGTCGATGGAGATCCAGTCCCCCTCGTGAATGGTCTGGTTGCCAACGGTCATCAGCCGGTTGGGCAGATCGATCGTGATCGTCGATGCCCCCACCACGGCCGGCTTGCCGAACTGGCGGGCCACCAGGGCGGCATGGCTGGTCCGTCCCCCGCGGCTGGTCAGGATGCCCTGGGCGGCCAGCATGCCGTGCACGTCATCGGGCCTGGTTTCCGGACGCACCATGATCACGGCCTTGTCTTCATTTTTACCCCAGGATTCGGCCATGTCGGCATCGAATGCCACCTGCCCCACGGCCGCACCGGGAGAGACATTCAGCCCGCGCGCCACCAAAGTTGCCGCAGCCACGGCCCCGGGATCGAATTGGGGGTGCAGGAAAAAATCCACCTGAGCCGGGCTGACCCGCAGCACGGCGGTCTGGCGATCGATGAGGTCCTCTTCGGCCATCTCCACGGCGATGCGCACGGCCGCCTGGGCGGTTCGTTTCCCGTCGCGCGTCTGGAGCATCCACAGCTTGCCCTTTTCGATGGTGAACTCCAGGTCCTGCATGTCGCGGTAATGGGTTTCCAACAACTGGGCGATGCGTTCGAACTCGGCATACAGGGTCGGCATCTCATCTTTGAGCCGGTCGAGGTCGCGGGTCATACGGATGCCGGCCACCACATCTTCACCCTGGGCATTGGTCAAATAGTCCCCTTCCAGGTGGCGTTCCCCGGTGGAGCCGTTGCGGGTCATGGCCACGCCCGTGGCGCAGTCGTCACCCATGTTGCCGAACACCATGGTGACGATGCTCACGGCCGTACCCAGGTCATGGGCGATGCCGGCGGCGTTGCGATAATCGACCGCGCGTTTGCCATTCCAGCTTTTAAAGACCGCCTCGGTCGCCATCTTGAGCTGTTTGAAAGGGTCTTCCGGAAAATCATGGGTGGTGTGCCGGTGATAAATTGCCTTGAATCGGGCGGCCACCTGCTCCCAATCTTGGGCGGAAAGCGCCGTGTCGCTCTCCACACCGGCAGCCCGGCGGGCATCGGCGATCACCGCCTCGAACGGTTCGTCGTCGATACCCATGACGACACTGCCGAACATCTGAATCAGTCGCCGGTAGGCATCGTAAACAAACCGCGGATCATCGGTCAGGCGGATCATGGCCGCTACGGTCTGGCGGTTGAGGCCGATGTTGAGCACCGTGTCCATCATTCCCGGCATGGAAAACTTGGCGCCGGACCGGCACGAGACCAGCAAGGGGTTGTCTTGACCGCCAAAGCGCTTGCCCGTTGGCGACTCTACCCGTTCGAGGGCCACCAGCACCTGGTCCCACATACCGTTGGGAAAGGTGCCGCCCGAGTCGAGATAGGCGTTGCAGGCGTCGGTCGACACCGTGAACCCGTGGGGAACCGGCAGGCCGATGCGCACCATGTCCGCCAGGTTGGCCCCCTTACCGCCCAGCAGCCCGCGTACGGCATCCCAGTCGTCGCCCACCTGCGCGTTAACGTCATCCAGTTCGTCAAAACCGAAAACCCACTTTTTAGCTGGCATTGGCACCTCCCATTCATAGATTCGTTCATACAGGCATCGTTTGGCACCGTGGTTGCTGTTATTGCGACCCGCATCACGATGAGCCGGCTACGATGGCCGCCAATCTGGCACCGCGGTAAGATGGAAACCGGCCAAAGGGGGGATCTGTCGGCGCCGCCCGGCGCCCGGTTGCAACAGATCTATTTTTACCCTTTCGGTGGTGGATTTGCAATTGATTTCGAGCCTTGCTGAAAAAGGAAACGGTCAATCGGGATGAGGCCGATTGACCGTTAAGGAGGAGAACAGATGAAAAATTATTAGGTGACAATCTACGAAAGCAAGCAGCTTGCCAAAACAGATCGACCCAAGTCGAAGGGCACCGAAAATATCGTAATTATCATGTATTTTTAGATAGATATATTTTTACAAAATATTCATTCACGTCATTGCGCGGCAGCGGACCACCGGGTTTGCCCAGCCAGAATAGTTCAAGATCGTAAACCGGGTATCGCCCTATTCATTCTTAACTAATTGATATTTATATTTTATTATCTTGATTTCCCCAAAGTTCAAGATCTTGAACCCACACCTCACCATTTGTCGAAATAAAACACAACATATTGAAATATATATAATTTAAAAAGTTTTTAGTATTGAACCGCCTGATTTCAGCCACGCTTGCAGCTGGAAAGCACCGACCGAGTGCCGGATCCGCCCGGGTCGAGTTTCCGAGATCGGCCGCACCGGCTTGCAATCTTCCATCGGCTTGACAAACCACAAATCAAACCCATTATAGAGCAACAAATTCTATTCGAACTGTTTATAACCATTGATAAAAAAGATTAAGGAGCATTCGGGAACGACCATGGACGCAAAAATGGAAACCCACCAGTTTAAAACCGAAGTGCAGCAGATTCTCAACCTGATCATCAACTCCCTGTATTCCAACAAGGACATTTTTTTACGCGAGTTGATATCCAATGCCTCGGATGCCATCGACAAGGTGCGCTTCCGGGCCGAGACCGAGCCGGACATCCTCGGTGACGATGCCGAATTCAAGATTCACCTAAAACCGGACGGCATTGCACAGACCTTCGAGATCTCTGACAACGGCATCGGCATGACCTACGACGAAGTCCTGGAGAACATCGGCACCATCGCCAAAAGCGGCACCGCCGCCTTTATGGAAGCATTAGAACATGCCAAGGAGCAGGAAACCCTGATACCGGAACTGATCGGGCAGTTCGGCGTCGGTTTTTACAGCGCCTTCATGGTGGCCGAAAAGATCACCCTCGTCACCCGGGCAGCCGGCCTGGATGCGGACCAGGCTGTCAAATGGGTCTCCACCGGCGACGGCTCCTACAGCGTCGAATACACGCACATGGCCGCCAGGGGCACCACCATCACCTTGGACTTGAAGAAGCCGGAAAAGGATGAAAAGGATTTCACCGACCAGTGGGTGATCCGGGGTATCGTCAAGCAGCACTCCGATTTCGTGAACTACCCGATCACCATGGATGTCGAACGTGACGAGCCGCTGCCCGACGAAGAGATCATCAAGGACAAAGACGGCAAGCCCATCGGAGCCACCACCCGCAAAGTAATGCGCGAAGAGACGCTCAACTCCATGAAGGCCATCTGGACCCGCAGTCCCAGCGACGTCACCGAAGAAGACTACGAAGAGTTCTACAAGCATCTGAGCCACGACTGGAACCCGCCCTTAGAGCGGCTCCATCTCAAGTTCGAAGGCACCACCGAATACGATGCCCTGCTGTACATCCCCTCCAAAGCCCCCTTTGACCTGTTTACGCCCGAACGCCGCCATGGCATGCAGCTCTATTCCAAACGGGTTTTTATCATGGACGACTGCAAGGAGTTGATGCCCGAGTATTTTCGTTTCGTCAAAGGCGTTGTGGACGCATCCGACCTGAACCTAAATGTGAGCCGCGAAATCCTGCAGCGGGACCGGCTGGTCCTGAACATCCGCAAAAACCTGCTCAAAAAGCTCTTCGACCTGCTGGAAAAAATGGATGCGCAGAAATACGGCCAGTTTTACGATGAGTTCGGCGCCGTCCTCAAAGAGGGCATCTACACGGATCCGGCCAGCAAAGACAAGATCGCCCCTCTAGCGCGCTATAAAACCACCAAGTCCGAAGACAAATGGGTTTCGCTCGACGCGTATGTCACGAACATGAAGGCCGACCAGAAGGAGATCTACTTTATCACTGGGGACAAGCTATCCACCCTGCTCAACAGCCCTCACCTGGAAAAACTAAAAGAGAGGGATTACGAGGTGCTGCTGATGACCGACCCGGTCGATGAATGGGTGATGCAGTCACTGACCGAGTATGATGGCAAACCCATGAAGAGCGCCGAGAAGGGCGACCTGGACCTGGACAAGGTGGATGAGGCCAAAAAAGAGGCTTACAATGCCCTCTTCGGCTTTATCAAAGGCCACCTGGAAGACAAAATCAAGGAGGTCAAACCCTCCTCCCGGCTCAAGGATTCGGTCGCCTGCCTCTCCGGAGACACCTATGACATGAGTGCCTACATGGAAAAGCTGCTCAAAGCATCCGGTCAGAAAGCACCGGTCGTCAAACGGGTGCTGGAGCTGAACATGGACCACCCCGTTATAGAAAAGATCAAGACCTTGTATGAAAACGATCGTGACAATCCCCTTCTCAAGGACTACAGCCAGCTGCTGATGGACATGGCCGTGGTCAGCGAAGGCGGCAAACTGGACAACCCGGCCCGCTTTTCAAAAGTGGTGGGCGACCTGATGGCCGAGGCCATGGGTTGAGACGGGAAAAACACAGGCATACTAAGGACAACGGGCGGGATCACTCCCGCCCGTTGCATTTCATGGGCACCGTTGGTGGATGCCGGGTCGGGTCAAAAAGGCCGGCCGGGCCCAACCGATGCGGTTGATAAGGGTCGGGCTACTCGCTGGTGTATTTGAAAGACAAATTCACCCGGGAGCGAAAAGCGGTCACCTTGCCCCCCTCCACTTTCATGTCAAGCTTGGTGATTTCCGCCACCCGCAGATTTTTCAATGACTTGGCGGCGGTTTCGACGGCATTTTTGGCCGCCTCTTCCCAGGAATTGGGGCTGCTGCCCACCAGTTCGATGACCTTGTAGACACTGTCGCTCATGGATTCCCCCCTTTATGGTTGCCGGTTGATCATACACCCGCTCGCCGAAATCAGACACCCATTGCAACGAGCGGCCCGTAGAGACACACTTTTCGAAGGTAACGATTGCAAGCCCGCCTAATTGCTGGCGGTCATTGTGAGGTAGTAGTCCATCAATTTGGAGATGATACCTACAATCTATTATGGGGCCGTGGCCGGGTCAAGGGGATTTTCGGCCCTGGGGAGTCCGACGGATTGAAATGTGCCTGAAAAACCGCTAAACGTATAGTTCGACACCACGTCCTGAACAAAGGTGACTGTGCCCGTCATGAACCAGTTAAGGTGGCTTTTTCATCCCATTTTGGTGTTTGTTTTTTCCATCACCGCCCTGGTGGCATCGCTCTTTTTATACATCTATTGGTACATTGAAGTCAGCACGGGCCTGCGCGCGGCCATGGAGCGTTTCAAACTGGAGCAGGAACAGGTGTTCGCGGCCGACACCTGGGTCGTCATCCTGGTGCTGAGCCTGCTCATCGGCACCATATTGCTTGGCATATTCATTATTTTTGTGTTCAGCCAGAAGACACTGCAGCTGTACCGGATGCAAAACAACTTTATCAACAACTTCACCCATGAACTCAAGACACCGGTCACGTCGCTTCAGCTGTACCTGCAGACATTTTCGAAATACAACCTCTCCCGCGAGGAGCAATTGAAATACATTCAGTACATGCTGACCGATGTCAACCACCTGACCGAAAACATCAATCGCATGCTAAACCTGGCCAAGCTGGAAAGCAAACACTACATGGGTAAATTTGTGGTGTGCGACTTGATCGAGACGCTGAAGGCCTTTCTGGACGAAAATGCCCATCTTTTCAAAGATTGCCGGATCATCATCCATGACAAAGCGGTCGGCGCACGCTATCATCGCATCAACCGCCAGCTGTTCGACATGCTGCTGATGAACATTCTCACCAATGCCATGAAATACAGAGCCAAGGAAACACCGCAAGTGGAGATCGCCATCGAACCCGCAAAACGCTGGACACGCATCCACTTCAGCGACAACGGCATCGGGTTTGACCGCAAGGAGATGAAGAAGATCTTCCGCAAGTTTTACCAGATCGGCCACTCGGACGACATGACGGCCAAGGGCAGCGGGCTTGGCCTGCACCTGGTCCAGACCATCGCACGTCTGCACAAGGGGAAGGTGATAGCCGAAAGCGCCGGCCGCGGGCGCGGATCCACATTCACACTGGCATTGCCGGTTTTGGAGCAAACCCCATGACGGCAGGAAAAAAACGAATTTTGATCATCGAAGACGATCGCCACATCGCCGAGGGTCTTGAACTGAACCTGAAACTGCAGGATTACGAGGTGAGCCTCGCCCCTGACGGCGTGGCCGGCCTGACCCAGTGGAAGGCGTTCGGGCCGGATGTGATCATTCTGGACATCATGCTGCCGGGCATCGATGGCCTGTCTATCCTCCAACGCATTCGACTGGAAGACGAAAAGCTACCCATCTTGATCCTCTCCGCCAAAGGCGCGCCGGATGACCGCATCAAAGGGCTCGCCTACGGCGTCGACGACTATCTGGCCAAGCCGTTCAACCTGGAGGAGCTTTCGCTGCGCATTGAACGTCTGCTCAAGCGCGGGGGCTGGAGCCAAGAAAACGGTGTCGCGGCCTCACCCGTGTTCGACACCTATCGATTCGGTGCTAATTGCATCGATTTTCAGACCAATACGGCACGCTGCCGCATGGGGGAGATCACGCTCACTGAACAGGAAACCAAATTGCTGAAACTGTTCATCGCCAACCGCGGCAAAGCGCTTTCCCGCGAACAGTTGCTGCAGATTGGCTGGGGCTATTCCCGTAAAACCGCCACGCGCACCGTGGACAACTTTATCGTCCGTTTCCGGAAATATTTTGAGACCGACCCACGAAACCCGGTTTACTTTAAAAGTTTGCGGTCGGTCGGATACCTTTTTGACCACGACTCCGGACAGGGGCAGCGGTGAGAAAAAACAGGAAACTTTTTTCCTAAAAAGTATTTTTTTTCCCACATAGACGCTCATTTATTTCATACCATTCGGCGTGCCCGTACTCGGCAATTATATAACCATTTAAAATAGTTTTCAATCAAACCAAAACCAGTGTGATTGCGCGTTTCTTGCATGCGTCTTTCTTAAATCTTTCTCAATTTCCTGGTCATTTCCTCCCGACAAGAGGCGGTCTTGGTCCAGAAACGAGGTGTTTTGGTCGGAATCAAGGCGCGCGAAACATTATAACAGATGAATAAACCCTCGCTTCATGACAACGGCGGACGGCGTTCGGGACTGGACCGACGTCAGTTCGCATACGCCGTCCATATTCCCGAACGGCGCAGCGGCAAAGATCGTCGTGACGGCCACGACCGTCGCGCCCCCCGGTCATCTGAGGTCATCTCCCCGCCAAAAAGCGACCCAAACCACCCGCCCGATGCCAGGCGTTCTTCCGAAGCTTAGCACACCGACAAACCGTAAGACCCTTGTTACCCCAGCCCTCAAACCGATGCGGTGGCCAGCAAAGCGCCGGCAACAGCCAGCACGATGGCGATCAACCGCGCAGGCGTCACCGGCTCTTTGAGGATTACCGCCGCCAGGATAAAAGTGAAAATGGTGGACAGCTGATTGAGGATGGCCGCCACGGAAACCAGCGTGTATTTGAATCCGGCCAGCCAGGCCAGCATGGCCAGATAATTACCGACAATGGATGCCGGCAAGGCGATCTTCCACACCGGTGACGGCACCAGCACCTGCAGGATCGTGCCTCTTTGCGGATGGAACCAGGTGATGACCAGCAGACCGACCACGCCGGCCAGCAGTCTCACGAAGCTCGCCCACAGGACGCTGGTCGTTGCCAGCAGCGGTTTGACCATCACGATACTGCCCGCCATCAGGGCCACTGACAGGGCACCCCAGAAAAGGCCGGCCATAACATCCCGTCGGGACTCGACGACCGGCAGCCCCGAGTGGGATCCGGCGACGATGGCCGCCATCACCAGGGCTGCGCCGGTCAATCCTTTCGGGCCAATGGATTCATTCAGAAAAAGCGCCGACAGCAGAATGATGGAGGGCAGGTAGAGACAGTCGACCACGGCCCACAGCCCGGCGCCGAGCCGCTTGAGTGCCATGAAAAAGAAATTGTCCGCCAGAGAGATGCCAAGCACGCCGGATATGGAAAACAACATCCAGTCGTGCAGGGGGCGATCAGGGAAAAGGGGCGTACCGGCCAGCAGGAGGGTCGGGACCAGCAGCAGCAATGTGACGAGTCCTTTAAACAGGTTCAAGGCCGTCGGCGAAAGGACCTCACCGCTTCTTTTGAACATGATGACGGCAGCCGACCAGAACAGCGCGGCACCGGTCGCGCAGAGCACACCGATCCACTGCATCGCTCAGCGGGCCTCGCCAGGCCGGTGCTCACGGCGGCCTGGCGGCATCAGTGCAACAGAAAAAGGTGAATATGGCGTGGATCGAGCGCCGTCGGGCTCACGGTCGCCATTTCGGATTCGATTTCATCGAAAAGGGCTTCGAACACGCTGCCCAGGCGATCGGAAAGGTCCCCGGGCGCCTGTCGCGATGCATGGGCCGCCCAGTTTAAAAAGGCCGTTTTTTGCGCGCCGGCGATGGTGCGCCGGCCACGCCGGGTGGCCCACAGGGCTGCGTAAAATTTCTTGAAATCGGCCAGTGGAATTGAAATGGCTGCCACACCCGCATCGGTGGCCGGCAGTTCCAAAATCGAGCGGGCCCACAGGGTCAGCAGCAGATTTTTATAAGTCAGAAACGAAAATTCGGCCACGGTTGGCATGGGACGCGCCATTTGCGCGAGCAGATGATCCAGCGCCGTCAATTGACCCAACGCCCGATCGGCTTCCACTACGTCGGCCTGCGTCTTGAATTCACGATAGCGGGCGCCGCTGGAAGATGGCTCGTAAAATTTGGGCCGATCGAGCAGCAGCCCGCCCAGCAGCCCCAGCCAGGACTCGCCCCAGAAGGTCAGGTGCTCCCCTTGAGACCGGCACCAGCTGGTGCGGCGCCAGTGTTCGGCCCGCCATTTGAGCTGCATGACCAGGGCGGCACCGGTCCTGAAAATATCTGCCAGCAGGTGGCGGCGGATCAACAGCGATGCCCGGAGTTCACGCCGGTTGGCGCCGGCGTCGGTCAAGCGCTCGAGGCCAATGGCGAGATAGCCGCTGACTTTGGTGACAACCGCCCGCAACTGTTCGCGGCCGCGGACGATCTCGCGGTCGGCCGAGATGACCTGATTGCATAGCGCCGCCAGCTCAACTTGAAGCTGCTGGTGCACGTGAGGCGCGTCGATGCCTTTCAATGCGCGCACAAAGAGGTTGTCTTGATCAAGAAAGCCTGCGGCCAACGGGGGTACCGGCAGGCGCGCATCATCCGGGGATGCGGGCCGAACGACCTTGGTCCCCCGGGTCCTCATCTCAGCGGGCCGAAGCGGCTGATAGACGCCAACTGCCTCGTGAAAGGGCAGAAATCCCTTTTCAGCCAGGCGCACATTGCGCAGCCGAAACAGCTCCTCCTCGGCTTCGGCGGGAAGCACGCCGACCGATTCCAGCAACAAGCCCTGGTAGCGGGGATGATCGGATTCGGAAAGCCGTCTTAAAAGCCGATACAACATGTCATTGCGCTGTTTCCGGGCGGCTTCTTCCGCAGGAGTGGCCACGGGGTAATCGACGATGCGGACATAGAAGGTATCGTCATCCGAAAAGAAACCGTCTCCAAAATCGGACGGGGCCTGGTCATCCTCGCGCACCCGCAGCTCGATATTCCTGAACAGATACAGTTCCAAAAACTCCAGCCGCTCCGCGAAGCACCACCGGACCAGACGCTGCGGATCCGAGTCCAGCAACAGACGCAGCCAGGTGGTGACCGACGGATAATCCAGTTGATCGCCATGCCAGGTTTCCATGTCCAGCATGTATTCCCACTGCCGGTTGGAGGCCAGGCGAATCAGGGGCGTCGCCTCATCGAAACCGATATCGTGGATCAGAAAATGGAGATCCTCTTCTGGAAAGGAGTGCACCAAGGCCGCCGGCTGGGGGTGCTCGAGGATAGCGGCCACGGCCTCATCGGGCGGCATCGCCAGGATATCCAGCCGTCTGGCGGTCAACCGCCGCAGGCGCTCAGCGTGTGTTGATATCGATGTTGATGTGGGTGTCACGAGACGGTCGTTCTGCTTTGAGTTCACCTTGGATAAAATACCCGAAAACCTACCATAACCAGCAATGGTTGAAAAACAAGGCACCTCGCCGCACGGATGCGAACGCCGCGGCCAAATCCGGCCCCTGCCTGGCACAGCGCCACCTCAGCCGCGCTTGCGACCGGGGCTGCCGATGCGCAACAATAAAAGCAGTCCGGGAAGGGCCATGACGGTACACAAAATGAAAAAGCCTTCCCAGCCCATGTGGGTGGCCAGATAACCCGTGGGCGCCGACGCCAGCACCCGTGGCACGCCCATGAGGCTGGTCAGCAGGGCATATTGGGTGGCCGTAAAGCGTTTGTCGGTGATACTGGCCATATAGGCCGCATAGGCGGAGGTCCCCATGCCGCCACTCAGGTTTTCGAAGGCGATGACCGCCGACAGGGCCGCGACGCTGGGACCAATGGCCGCCAGCATGGCAAAGCCGGCCGTGGAGAGCGCCTGCAGGATACCGAACAGCCACAGGCCACGGACGATACCGAGACGAACCAGAACCAGGCCCCCGAAAATCGTGCCGCCGACGGTGGCCCAGAACCCGAACAGCTTGACCACGGTGCCGACCTGGGTTTTGGAAAAGCCGATATCCAGGTAAAACGGCGTGGTCATGGCGGCGGCCATCGTGTCGCCAATCTTGTACATCAGAATGAATGCCAGGATCCACAGGGCATCCGTTCGACTGAAATACTCCACCAGCGGGTCGACCACGGCGGCCTTGAGGGTCTTGGGAAATCGCGTCACCGACGGTTCGGGGGTCAATACGGTGGTGACGACACCCGGCAGCAGGCACAGGGCCATGATCACATAGACCATGGCAAAAGACATGTGGTCGGCCAGGATCAGCCCGCCGCCCGAAGCCAACAGCATGCCGATGCGATAGCCGTTGATGTAAAGCGACGACCCCAGCCCCAGTTCACGGTCGGACAGGTCTTCACGCCGGTAGGCGTCCACCACGATGTCCTGGGAAGCACTGAAAAAGGCGACGGTCAGGGCCGCCAGCGCCAGCAGTTCGGGCCGCTGGACCGGATCGCTGCATCCCAGGCCCACCAGGGCGACCATCAACGCCAGTTGCGCGACCAGAAGCCACCCCCGGCGCCGCCCCAGAAACGGCAGGGTGTAGCGATCAAAAAGCGGTGACCAGAAAAACTTCAGGGTGTAGGGCAACCCCACCAGGGTCATGAGCCCGATGGTGGTCAAGTCGACGCCGGCCTCTTGCATCCAGGCCTGCAGCACGGACAGGGTCAGCAGCAGCGGCAGGCCGCAGGAAAACCCCATCGTCAGCGCGACCAGCATGCGGCGATTGATCAGGATGGCGACGAGTCGCGCAGGGTTCATGGGGGATCCGGTAAGCGGTGGGGGCGGCAGTCGGCCTGCCGCCCCCATCAGGTCATCTGGGGTCCTGTCCGCCCGGCAACAGCGGCCTTGCTCGGCGCCCGATTTCCAGGGACCACGCTACCGCAAGCCCGTGGGCGAAACCACGGCAATCGACCGTTTCGGTTTCGCACAGCGGCGATGCCGATCGAGCGACCGCTTGCCGGCGGACGCCACGGCGATCTCATCCGTTCAACAACTGCTCCGGAGTAACGACGGCGCCGAATTTGGTTTTCAGATCAATCAAACCGTCACGCTGCTCCCGGAGCACATCGAAGAGCCGCTGCGGGATATTGGCCTCTTTGCCGTAGGCGGAGGTTTGCAGGTCGTTGCGCGCCAGGATGTTGTCTACATAGAGCGAAAACTGGCGATCGTAGAGTTTTTGGGGATATGGTTTGTCAATCAGGGTCTCGAAAAGGGCCTTTAAATCCTCGTAGCGGGGGATGAAGCCGATGGGGGTCTCGATGGCCGCCACGTCGCCGTACGCACGACGCTCCAACCACGCCAGCCACACTTTGACGTCTCGCTTTTCCCCCAACAGGGTCTTGGCACTGCCACCCCGGGCCTGATCGGTGAGAAAATAGTTCAATCCCGCCATGACCGGCTGCTTGCCCTGTGCAATGGCCGGGTTGCCGAAAAAGTCGAACTGGGCCTTCATGTAATCGCCCAGCGCACCAGGAATAAAGGGGGCGTTGGCCCACGGCGCGCGTTTGACACCGCTGGCGCCCACTTCCGTGGCGGTGGCGGCCGAAACGATGCAGGCGCCGATGACGACGCCGTGGTCGGTGTTCTTGGCCGCCCAGACCGGCGGCATGGTGTCGCTGTCCCGGCCGCTGTAGGTGATCACGCGGGTCTCGACCCCGCTGGGATCTTCGGCTTTGTCCGAGTAATTCTCCAGGGCCGTGGATGAGATGGTGCAGCGCGCGTTGGGATGCGAAATAGGGATGACCTTGCCGGCGTCGTCCGTCAACCCGCGCTTCCAGGCGCCCTGAAAGTTGCGCCCCCGGGTGGGCTGCGTTTCGCCGCTGCCCGCCCAGTGTGGCACACCGTTTTCATCCACCAGCACGTTGGACCAGATCACTTCGGAACCGGGGTTGCGCAAGCGGTCCATCAGCATGGGATCGCCATCCCAATTCACGTCCTCGACAATGCCGAAAATGCCGCACTCCGGGTTGATGGAGCGCACGCTGCCGGCATCATCGATCCACATCTGGGCCAGATCGTCACCCACAAAGTAATCTCCGGCCATGGCCGTGGTGGTCTTGCCGCAGCCCGACGGCGCCGCGCCGGCCACCCAGGTGACCCGCCCGCCGGGACCGGCGATACCGGTAATGAACATGTGCTCGGCCAGCTCCCTGCCACGGCCTTCGTAGACCGCCTTGTCCACCGAAAACCGATGATTGCCTTTTTTCAGCAGGAGGGTGTTGCCGGCATAGGTGCAGTTGAACGAATAGGTCGTGCGATGGCTGCGGTCCATGAAGACCCGCGCATTGGGCAGGTCGCGGGGCCGGTTGAGACCTTCGCTGTGGATGTTGGTGTAAAAATGCCCCAGGCGGCTGACCTCCGTTTCGAAATCCCCAAAGGCATTGCGGTAGAGGATCTCGGCACTGTGGCCGACATAGGCCGAACTGGTGATTTCCAGGGCCGGGTTTGAGGCCGCCGCGCCCACCGGCCCGCGCATGTAGAGCCCGACCACCATGGTCGCCCCGCTCATGATGCCGGCCATCTTTTCGCGAACCTGAATCAGCGCATCGTCTCGGTCGATTTTGTTGGCCAGGCTGCTGATCTTTTCGTCGGGATTGGCGATGTAGAAGGTCCGGTCGATAATGCGGCCCTGCTCCTCTTTGAGATCGAAGTGAATGGTGTGCCCGTCCATGGCCAAAAGGGCCTCTTCGCCCTTGTTCAGGGCCAGCTGCCGGATAAACTGACGGTCCGCCTCTGATCCGGTGTTGATGTAGACACGGGCGGGATCGCACATGGCGATGGCATTGGCGATTTTCAGCAGGATGTCCCGGTGGCTCAACGTTCGCAGGCGGGTGAGATGCTCTTTGTCCAGCCGTTTCTCAAACAGGGCTTGTGCCTGTTCGACATTCTGAACCCCGCCCAGCGCTTTGACAATGTCGACCCCTTCATTCTTTTTCAACATGCAATATCCCCCTCAGGACAAGTTAACCGTTCACTTCAGCTCTGACGCGTAAAAGGCCCAACGCGATCACCGTTCATCACGATTACTCTGGCAGCCAATGATCTCCGGTTCCGGCAGGTGCTGGTCGATCCATTTGAGCACCTTGTCGAACTCCTCTCGCAATTCCCGCAGCGCATTTCCGCGATGGCTGACCTGGCTCTTTTCGGCAATGCGCAACTGGGCGAAGGTCTTGTCCAGCGGCGGATAGTAAAACACCGGATCATAGCCGAACCCATTGCTTCCGGACGGGACCTGGGCGATGACCCCGTCACAGCGGCCTTCGTAGGTCAACGCCGGCCCGGTGGGCACCGCCAGGGAGATCACGCACGCAAAGGTCGCCTTCCGGTTGGATTGATGTTCCATGGCCGCCAGCAGCTTGCGATTGCGCTGCGCGTCGGTGGCATCGGGGCCGGCATAGCGGGCGCTGTGGACACCCGGTGCTCCGCCGAGCGCCTCCACGACCAGACCCGAGTCATCGGAAAGTGCCGGAAACCCCAACACCCTGGCCGTGAAACTGGCCTTTTTGTAGGCGTTCTCCTCAAACGTGCTCCCGTCTTCCACCACTTCGGGAATCGGACCGAAGTCATCCAGGTTTTTGATCGTGACCGGAAAGGCCTCGAGCAGGTCCCGAATCTCGACCGTCTTGCCCTTGTTGCGGGTGGCGAGAACAATGATTTTGTTTTTGTTCATAATTCCTCAGGCTTGGCACAGGCTTGGCTGGAAGGCTGAATCGTTGATCGACTACCACAAATGCCAACAGACTTCCAGCAATAAATGGCTGAATAAAAATTGTGAAATTAGGGAGTTGTCATTTGACGCCCCTTCTCGTTTCAGGGGATCAAAATGGTGCTTCCCGTGGTTTTCCTGGCCTCCAGATCCCGGTGGGCCTGGGCCGCGTCCACCAGGGCATAGGTCTGATCGATGGAGATCTTTACCGCACCTGAGGCGACGACCGCAAACAGATCATCGGCATGGGCCAGCAGATCTTCCCGGCGGGCGGTGTAGGTCATCAAGCTCGGACGGGTGAGAAAGAGCGACCCCTTGGCCGACAGAATGCTGATATCCAGCGCTGGGATGGCGCCCGATGCCTGGCCGAAGGAGACCATCGTCCCCATGGGCCTCAGGCAGTCCAGGGACTGGAAGAAGGTGGCCCGGCCGACGCCGTCGTAGACAACATCGACACCGCGCCCGCCGGTGATCGCGCGCACCTGTTCCACAAAATCGGTTTCGCCATACAAGATGGGGTGGTGACAGCCGTTTTGTTTGGCCGCCTCGGCTTTGGGCGCCGATCCGACGGTGCCGATCACTTCGGCTCCCAGATGCGAGGCCCACTGGCAGACAATGCTACCCACGCCGCCGGCGGCAGCGTGAATCAGGATACGGTCGCCGGCCTTGACCGGGTAGCATCCGAAAAGCAGATATCGGGCGGTCATACCGCGCAGCATCATTCCGGCGGCCTGTCGGGTGGATATGGGTTCCGGCAGCCGGACCAGGCGATGGGCCGGAATGTTGCGCGCCTGGGCATAGGCCCCCGGGGGAATGCCCGCATAGGCGACCCGGTCACCGGGCTTGACATCGGCAACATCGGCGCCCACCGATTCAACGACGCCGGCGCCTTCCAAACCCAATACCGCCGGCAACCCGGGCAGCGGATACAGGCCCGAGCGATGATAGACGTCGATGTAGTTCAACCCCACGGCTTTTTGGGTTAGCCGCACCTCTTGGGGCTGGGGCGGGCCGGGGTCATAATCTTCCCAACGCATGACCGATGGGTCCCCGGTGGTGTGAATGATCACGGCTTTGGACATAAGACCTCCTTGGGGTTGGCAGGATTGACAGATAAGACCGGCAAAAACATAAGCACGCACGAACCGAATCCAACCGGGATACGACGCGCCGATCAGGACGGATCGACGAAATCGGTCAGAATGACCTGGTAGAGCGCTTCACCGATGGCGATACCGATATCGATGAACTGGGGACCATAGCGCCGGCCGGTCCGTGAGCGAAAGGTCCCGCGTATTTTGCGCAGCAGGTCCATCCCTTTGGGATAGTGGCCCACAAAGGCTTCCAGGGGCGGGTTCAAGAAGCCCACCATGTCCCAGACCGTGTGGGTGAAGTTGTCCGGACCCCAGCGGAATTTGTCGGCATCGTAGAGGCAGTCCGATATCAGGCGCGTCAGTTGAACCGGCAGGTGCTCCAGCCGGGTAAAGGCCTCGTGGTTGCGGATCGCCGTGCAGACGTGTGCGATCTCATCGGGAATCAGCGGATAGGTTCTCAGAATGTCCCGGGCCGTTTCGGCGCCTTTTTGGGCATGGAATTTCTCTTTGCGGCAGATGTCGTGCAGCAGCCCGGCGCATTGGGCCAACAGCAGGTTGCGTCGCACGCGTTCCTCCCGGTAGCCGTACAGCCGGCTTTCGATGACGACCAGGGTGCCGGCATCGATCGCTACTTTTTCGGCGTGCCCCATGCCGTGGCCGAAATCGTCGTCGAGGCACACGGCCATGTCCTGGCGAAGTTTGCGTATGGCGTCATTGGACTGATAAAATTGCCGGGACGTCAGTACTTCGGCGGGATGGTCCCCATAAAAATCCGGCCGGGGGTGACGGGCCACGATCCGGCGGGCGGCGTTTCGAATCTCGATGTAGACGGTTTCCATCGGCAGAGACCGTGAACGGGCGGCGATGTCAACAAAAACGCCGGTTTCACGTCAAGATGTGAAACCGGCGGCGAATGGGCAACGAAAATGGGCGGCCACATCGTTTCGGATGCGGTCATTTCCTGCGTTGTCGGCTGAAATGGAGCTGGGCGGACGCGCCCGCGTTAAAGCGTCATGCCAAAGGGGGCGCCGCACACCTTCCACTTGCCGTCCTGCTTGACCAACTCGAGGGTTTCGTCGAATTCGCGCGTCTCACCCAGGTGAAACAGTTTGGCCACGAATGCAAAAACCGGGTTGATTTGGGTACGTCGCAATCCCTCGAGGCGAATGGTTGCCGATTCGTCTTCCTGAGCCAGGGTTTCGGTCCTTACATGGTAGATCATCTCTCGGACCATACTTTGGGGAAAACCACGCGCGGTAGCATTGTCGACGGCAGCCTGAATGTGGGCGGCGGCGACGGATGATTCCTCATCGTCGGTCAGTTCGCTGCACAGATATCGTTCCATATCCGCATCCAGGAGAAAAAACGCTTTGGAAAAATCGATGGCCGTCCCCGTAGCCGTCTGCCTGCAATCCGCAAAAACAAAGACGACCTGAAGAAAAACCGCCAGGATGACTACCAGAATCCACGCTGATTGGTTGCTGCCCTTTGCCATGCTCAACGCCTCCTTGCAGGATCATCCCGGCGGTGTTCGGATCAAGGCTGCCGGAACCGGGATGCCACTCACCTAAATAAGTTATGGGAATCACGATTAGCCAATGCAAATACCATGGATTATTGCATTAGACAAGACCCTGGACGACCCCTTGTCAAAAATCGCGATTCGGGCTATCTGAAGGCTTTGGGGCGCATATCGTGCAGGCATGGCGCTGGCAGTTGCCGACAATTGGATCGAAACAAAGGGGGAACAGTTGCATGACCACACACGAATCCATTGAATTCGATGTTCTTTTTGTGGGCGGCGGGCCCGCCAACCTGGCTGGTGCCATCCGGTTGATGCAGTTGGCCGCCGATAAGGGCGAGGCTCTGGAGGTGGCCCTGATCGACAAGGGGGCCGCAATCGGCTCGCACGCCATCAGCGGCGCGGTGATGAACCCGGTGGCCATGGCCGAACTCTACCCCGACTATCTGGCCCAGGGCTTTCCGGTAGAGCGGACCGTTCGCGGCGACGGCTTCTTTTTCTTGACCCAAAGCCGTGGTTTCAAGGTACCCCTGGTACCCCGGCAAATGCACAACACCGGGTTTCCCATCGTCAGTCTGTCAAAGGTGTGCCGGTGGTTGGGAAACAAGGCCGATGCCCTGGGCATCAATCTGTTTCCCGGCTTCGATGGCAAACAGATCCTGCTGGCCGAGGACGGTCTCACCGTAAAAGGGGTCCGCACCGGTGACAAGGGGTTGGACAAGGAGGGCAACCCCAAGCCCAATTTCGAGCCGGGTATCGACCTGCTGGCCAAGGTCACCGTCCTTGGTGAAGGCGCCCGCGGCAGCCTGATGAAGGCCCTGGCCGGCAAGCTGCCCGTTCGGTCGGGCCGGCTGCCCGAGGTGTTTGAAACGGGCATCAAGGAGGTCATCCAACTGCCGGAGGATCACTTTTTTATCGACAGCCCCTTCAACGACATCCACACCATGGGTTTCCCGCTGAACCTGGACACCCCCGGCGGCGGGTTCGTCTACGAAATGGCCGAAAACCGCATCGCACTGGGATTTCTGGTGGCCCTGGGCTACGAGGACCCCGCCCTGGACATTTACGAAACCTTTTTGCGCTTCAAACGCCACCCCATGATCCGCAGCATCATTCAAGACGGCCGGGTGGTGGAGCAGGGTGCCCGCGCCGTGTCCACGGGGGGATGGTTTACCATGCCGCAACTGGCCGTTGACGGCGCCCTGTTCACTGGCAATGGGGCCGCCATGCACAGCACCCCGGCCATCAAAGGCATCCACCTGGCCATGAAGTCCGGCATGCTGGCCGCCGAAACCATCATGGAGGCGCTGGCAAGCGGCGATACCGGCAGACACCGGCTCGACGGCTACCATCAACGGCTGGTGGACAGCTGGGCCGGTGAAGAGCTGCGCCAAGGCCGCAACTTCGCCCAGGCCCTGGCCAAAAAAGGGCCCCTCAAGTGGATTCATCTGGCCGCCCAATATGTTTCCAAAGGCAACGGCCTGGTCGACCGCCTGCCGGCGGTGGAGGACGCTGCCACATTCAGGCCCGGTCCACCCGATTCCCCGTCGCCGGCGGCCAACGCCGAGCACGCCGTCACGGACGATGCAGCCATGGTCGACAAACTCACCGGCGTATATCTGTCCGGCACCCAACACCGCGAAGACCAGCCCTGCCATGTGCACATTCACGACCAGCAGGTGTGTGTGCAAAGGTGCTATCCGACCTACGGCTGCCCCTGCACGCGCTTTTGTCCGGGCGAGGTCTACGAGATGGACACGCTGGCGGATGGCAGCGGGATCAAGGGGATCAAGCTCAATTTCAGCAACTGCCTGCACTGCAAGACCTGCGACATCAAGGATCCGTTTCACAACGTCACCTGGACCTGCCCCGAAGGCGGCGACGGACCCAATTACAAACAGGCCTGATCGCACGGGCCCGATCAACAAACGGCCGGAGGGGAGAACCCGAGACCATGCAGAACCGCACACATTTTGATGTCATCATTGTGGGGGGTGGCATCATGGGATCCAGCACCGCGTATTACCTGACCCGCAAAGACCCCACATTGCATGTGGCCGTTATCGAACGGGACTTGACCTACAGCCGGGCCTCCACCACCTTGTCCATGGTCAACGCCAGGATTCAGTTCAGCCTCAAGCAGAATGTCCAGATCTCCAGATATGCATTCGATGTCCTCGAGCACTTCGAGGAGGAGATGACGGTCGACGGCAGGCAGCCCCGCATCGCCTATCACCGCGAAGGCAACCTCTTTCTACATGAACCGACGGCCGTGGCCAATGCCAAGGCGGCCATGGTCATGCAGCAGGAATTGGGCTGCGCGGTGCAGTGGTGGACACCTGAGCAGATTGCAGCCCATTACCCCCTGTACGCCCCGGAAGCTTTCGCCGGCGGCACCTTCGGCGCACAGGACGGTCATTTCGACGCCTACGCCGTGCTGATGGCCTATAAGGCCAAGGCCCGCGCCCAAGGAGCCGTTTACATCGAAGCGGATGTGACCGAACTGGGTGTCGCCGATCGGCAGATCACCGGGGTCGAGACGGCCGACGGAACGACCTATTCATCTGCCGTGGTGGTCAACTGCACCGGGGCCTGGTGCACGCAGCTGGCCGCCACCGCCGGGGTGGATCTGCCCGTGAATCCGGTCAAACGGCAGTGTTTTTGCGTGGACACGGCCGTCAAGCCCGAGGGTCCCCTGCCCCTGACCATCTTGCCTTCAGGGCTCTACTTTCGAACGGAAACTGGCGGCATGGTGCTGCTGGGAAAATCCATGGACGACGACCCGGTGGGCTTCGATTTCACCTGGGATCAGAACCGGTTCATGGACGTGCTGTGGCTGGAGTTGGCCGAATTCGTGCCGGCCTTCGAGCGGCTGAAACTGATCCGCGGCTGGGCCGGGCTCTATGCGGTCAACAGGCTGGATGGCAACGCCATTTTGGGTGAGTGGCCCGAGCTGAGGGGGTTTTACCTGGCCAACGGCTTTTCCGGGCACGGCCTTCAGCAGGGTCCGGCCGTGGGCCGCTACATGAGCGAATTGATAACCGGCACGGCACCGGCCCTGGATCTGTCGATCTTCGGTCCCCGGCGCATTTTGGAGCGGAAAACCGCTTTCTGAGGTGGGGTTGGTGTGATATCTCAACATCATGGGGCGTTGCAATAATCTTAGGACTACAGCGTCATTGGGAACACATAATTAAATTGTATCCAAAACAAATTGCGCTCCCTTATATTATCATTGCCGAAAACATCTTGCGAGCTATTCTGGTATCGGTAACGCAAGGATGTGTTCAATTTTGGCGTTATTTGGTAAGCACAGAAAAGGTTCGATCGAATAAAATCGCGTGTCCTGGAACCTCGTCCTCATCTCGGAATAAATCATAGCTGAATATGAGACGCCCATTTATTCCTAAACCAAAACGCTCGGTAAGGCGATAATCGTATCCCAGAAAAAAATTGTCTACGTTGACATCCGTACCAACCGCTGTGGTTCTTAGATCATGAAAATATCTAAAATTGACCACAGAAACAATTCCCTGATGCTCTAGATTGAACAGAGCCCGAGCCCCCCAAACATCTCGATCGTCGCCAAGATTGTTTTCAACAGTCGTATATCGCGCGCCGATCAACGCCTGGGTCGTAGTTATCTCGCTCCAATCCCGATCCCATCCAAAATCGAGTGACACATAGTCGGTGTCATTGATGTCATCGGTACGATAATAAAATGAAGGGCCAACCAGGAGTGTGTCTCGTTGGTTTTTCAGGCGATGCCGGTACCTCACATTCAGTCGGTGCCGGTCAAAATCGGTGAAAATATCCGCTTCATAGCTTGCCGTCTCGTATCGATATTGGGTATCGATCGACGAGACGGTGGTAATATCGTAGTATATTCCTGCCGTCGCATAGGCATATTCCCGCTCAAATCGATCGATCACACGCCCTGTCTCTTCAAGGTAGGTATTCAAGGTAGTGTCGTTAATGTAACCCAAACCGCCACGCACATCCCAACGCTGCGCAAACCGATGATCACCGTCCAAGACGATAATATTGATTCACACGGTTTAAGTCACTTTCTTCCAGATACTGCAAAATGGCCCAATTGGCCGTCAGCGCGCAACGAGGACAGCGGTGTAGTATAGTCAAGTTCAAAGGCAGGCTCGTATGTTTATAACAGAAGATGAAATTTTATCCTCTCTGCTAAAAAAAACATTATCATCATAACCCGCGTATAATCCTATTTTGGGAACAAAACGCCATTCTCCGGCAAGTGCAAGTGTTGAAAGGAAAAAAATGGATAAAAAAATCAGCACAAAATTTCCAATTGGACCAATATACGGATCGGATAGCAGGAATTTCTTCCAACGCTTCTCGGAGAAATCGTTGCCACGAAACCAAAAATTTTCCGATGTCGGCACCATTTGTGGCTGATCAGCGTTACTCGTTTGCGCTTTCATCATTGCCATCAATCCTTTGTTTGTTTTTTACCGAAACGTACTGATTACAAAACAAATTAGCATTGCCAGAACGACGTTGGATCCTTGGCGTGACATCGTTTTGCGTGATTTGATGTGCATGCGTTTTCATACAATTTATACTTGTCAATATCAAGGCCTTAAGTTAGGTGTTGAAATGGCCGATTAAGATACGCAGTGGCTGGGTTTGGATTTCATAATAGGATACCCGTGCATGTTTTTTGTGCATATGCACAATAGCTAATTATACCCTAACTTAGCAGGCAAGGAGTAACATCAAGAAATGAATATCAAAAACACAATGGCCCGATTTGCTTGTATACCGATGTCGATTGTTTTTATCGTGCTGATCGGTTGCGGCGGTAGTGACGACAGCCCAACCCCATCATCTAACCCGACCAGCGAAGCTGTTTTGAAGGTCTTGCCGGCAGAGTTCGATTTTGGAATTGTGACAGATGGAAACCTGGTCCCACCATTAGAGGTCACGATCAAAAATGATGGTACGGATGACTTGCTGGTAACCGATATCACCCTGTCGGACACGGTCAATTTCAGCTTGGATGTAACCGGTGGCACATCCCCTTGCAATGCAATCAATCCGATACTTGATCCTGGCGGTGAGTGTACCGTGACAGTTGACTTTACGCCCCAATCGAATGCAGTGTTTACCGCGGCGATGACAATTACATCCAACGATCCCACCTCACCGCGATTTGATATGGGATTGGCGGGCACTTTCGAGACAGTCGACAAAATCACGGTCAAGGTTAATCAAATCATTGCCTGCCCACGGGAAAACGCTAGAGCGTTCGTTTCGGTTACCGATCAAGGCGGCTTTACGGTCTCCGGGCTAACGTCGGGTGATTTCACTCTCCTGGAAAACGGTGCCGCAGCACCCATCAAAACTTCCAGCTTCCTGTCAGAAAATCCCGGCGACGAACCCTTGTCCATCGCTTTGCTGATGGACTACAGCGGCAGCATCTACATCGATGGGGGAAAATATAGAGCCGACATGGAAAATGCGGCGACAGCTTTCGCTGAAAGTCTTGAAACCGGAGACGAGGCGGAAATCATCAAATTCGGCACGACAGTCAGGATCATGCAAAAATTCACGAACGACGCGGATTCGCTTGTCAACGCAATCGAGGCCTTCCCCCAAGACCTGGGCTATGGAACGGCACTTTACGATGCCATTGATCTGGCCCTGGACAGGATCCGCACCCATGGCATGAACGACAGAAAGGCGATCGTGGTGATGACCGATGGAAAGGACGATGACGGTACGCGCCAGCCATTGTCCGATGCCACCATCGAGGATGTCATCGGCAAGGCCCAATCCATCGGGGTTCCGATATTCACTGTCAGCGTCGCCAATGCCGACACGGATAGTCTCGGACAATTGGCAGATGAAACCGGCGGCAGCCTTTTCCAATCAGCCACCTCCAGCAACCTGTCGACCGTATATCAACAGTTGGCGAGGCTCTTGCTGACCAATCAGTATATCCTGACCTATGATTCGGGCCTTGCTGAATCGGCAACCGGCGAGCTCCAGGTCACGGTTGACTATGACGAAATGCAAAATGATGACACGAGGCCGATATTGACTTGCCCTTGATCAGCCAGGCAGGTCAGCCCTGAATCAAACCGGCAGTGTTACCGCGACGCTGCCGGTTTTTTTTTACTTTTGCACTAAAGATCGACAGCTTCGCGGCGCTTTGTCTCCATCAGGACGACCGTCCTGGATGAATGAACCGTTCAGGTGCGTTTTTCCCGAGTCTCCGTTCAGAAACAAGGCCTTGCGTCCTTGTAAAATCATCACGCGCAACATCCACAAAGCCCGGGATCGTTCAACACCGACAACTGGCACACCCCAGCCACCGGTAAGGCGCTTGCAAGGCCGCCCCTTGCGACAAGCAGGTGGTTACGATTGCTGCACTTGACGGTTACGGTTTTGTTCTCGTCGCCGTTTCCCTCGCACTGACCAGCCCTTTTCACCTCAACTTGATCGCTTAATACTACTTATATTTTCGGTTATTTAGATCAATTTAAGGTGATTGCAGAAAACATGGCAAGATCATTGCTCTGTAGACAGCGACCGAGTCAATCCATCGCCAGTGGCGATGTGGTTTTTTTTGACACAAACTAGAAGAGGAGAAAAACAACTGTGAATACTATTTTTAATCGGATGCGAAAACACCTCCCTGTCGGTATCGCAACGGTCGGCACGCTTTTATGCTTCACGCTCGTGGCGGTTGACGTCGTATCCGCCGCAACCTACAAGACGGCCAACGGCCAGGTGATGATCGAAGCCGAGAATTATACGCGGCTGGGCGGCAGCCTGGGCGGCAAGTGGACCAAAAGCACCGCCAAACCAGGCTTCGTAGGATCGGGCTTCATGTTGGCTCCTTCGGGCGATCCGCGCACCCTGAAGTACTCGAGCGGTAACGCGAGGGTGGAATATGACATCAACTTCACCGAGACGGGGACCTATCACCTGCATCTTCGAAGCTTGGCCACCAACCACGCCAACAACGGTTTTTTCGCGACCATGAACGGTCGGAACTTCAACTACGGCCACACGCATGCCTATTACATCGCCGCGCCGTGGATGGGCAAGTGGTGGTGGTACTCGGACGGCGGCGGGGCGGAAGGGCGTGGCTACAAGGTCAGCATCAACATTACCAAGCCCGGTTTCCATACGCTGGCCATCGTCAGACGGGACAAGGGCTCACGCGTCGATCGCATCTGGCTGACCAAAAAAGTGAGCGTGTCGCCGAAGGTGAGCAGCTTGAACATCGGCAGTACATCAACGTCCACGGCCAGTGCACCAGCGCCCACGAACAGTACCCCATCGTCCCCGACCAGTTCATCACCATCCACCACTACTTCCAAAAACGGAGCTGCGTTCGTGCAGAGCACCAGCGGACTGGTGGCCATGGACGCCTTTGACTACAGTGCCACGGTCAGCCGCAGCAATCACAACTGGGCCGAGGTCAGGCACCTCGGCATCGACGCCATGGAAGCGATACCCGACTCCCGCGCCCGCATCGCCAGCGGCTACACCAGCAAAAGCCCTTTGCTGCGGTTTAACGTCAATTTCAAGAAAACCGGTACGCACTACATCTGGCTCTGGGCATCCTGCCAGGGAAGTGACAACACCTTCCACGTCGGACTGAACGGCAAGGCGTCGGCATCCAGCGCCAACATCAAGGTACCACTGTCCAAGGGATGGGCCTGGTCCAGCACCACCATGGGGGGCGCCCGGGCCAGGGTCAACGTGACCAGAACGGGGCAGCAAACCGTCGAAGTCTACATGCGCGAAGACGGGGCGATTTTACGCCGCATCGTGATGACCACGCAGGCCGGCTACACGCCTTCCGGCGCAGAAGCCGCCACTTCCGACAGCGGCAGCAGCAGCACGACCAGTGCCGCTGTCGCCGGCAAGGGTTTCCAGCAGAAGAGCGATGCCAGTGGTCTGGTGGTGATGAACGCCAACAACCATGACGCCAAAACCAGCCGCAGCAATCACAACTGGGCCGCGGTCAAACACTTAGGCACCACCGCCATGGAATCCAAACCCGACAATGGTCTCCGCATTGCCAGCGGCTACACCTCCAAAAGCCCCTTTTTGCGGTTCAACGTCAATTTCCAGAAAACCGGCACGCACTATATCTACCTCAGAGCCTTCTGCCGGGGAGGGGACAACACCTTCTACGTTGGGCTGAACGGCAGGTCCGGCACCGCGGTCGCGGTGCCGGTAACCGGCAACTGGACTTGGTCAAACCGGGCGGCGATCACGGTGACCAAAACCGGCCCCCAGACCGTCGAAGTCTACATGCGTGAAGACGGTTCAAGGCTGCACAAGGTGCTGATGACTTCGTCCGCTGGCTACAAGCCTTCGGGCAGTGGTCCGGCCCAAAGCGTCCGCAAGTAAGTCAATCCAACGCCGACAGCCGTGAAACCCAATGCGGCCAGGCTAACCAGCAGAGCTCATAGACCGGAATTGAGCTTGTTTGTTAACCTGACCGCATTTTTTTGTGGCCAAGAAACGTGGACCGTTCCTTGAAAGTGTTCCTGCTGCCCTGACACTGCCTAGTGATATGCAGCAGCCCCTTGTGCGCTGCCATGCGACTTGGATCGCCTGTCAAAATTGATGGGAAATGGGGGCTATCGGTCCCACTCAAACCGCATCCCGAGGTAATCATACAATTCCTGATTGTGCGGCGCGTAATAGTCAATCAATCGCTTGCGAAGGTCTGCTGGCATTGGCTCTTGATAAACGCCACGGTTGTGGGTTTTCGGCATCTTTGATGTGGTGTGGCGCCAACCCCAGAAATGCACAGACCTCACCATAGACCCCCTGCAAGTCAACCAACATTTTTGCGCTGTCCACAATCAAAAACTGCTCTTTTTCGAAATAGAGCCCGGCAAGCCTTGAGCTGTTCCACATAGATGCCACGAC
The DNA here is from genome assembly GCA_963785365.1 of uncultured delta proteobacterium. GTDB lineage: Bacteria > Desulfobacterota > Desulfobacteria > Desulfobacterales > Desulfosarcinaceae > Desulfosarcina. Next base: position 107,668 of record CAWAUZ010000012.1, read on the forward strand.
GCAGATAGGCGTGACGGCCGTAGTGAACACTGAAATAGCCTTCATCTTGTAGCATTTTGTCCAATTCGCCCGCCAGGCGACCGGGTTCCGCATCAATCGCTTCCTCAAACGTCAACTGTTCGCGGCCATGCTTGACTTCATAGTGGTAGTGCGAGTAGGCCCGATCAACGGGATTTCTCAGAAGAACGATCAGCTTCACCGTGGGCAGAATCGAAGCGATCCGTCGCATGGCATGAGGATGGAACATATAGTAAGGGCTGGCTTCACCGGTAATGATCCGCCGCCCCCTTAACCTGCACGTCAATCTTTTGATTTTGGTGGGGAACCGCCGGCGATACCAATCGAGGCCCTGGTCATATTTTGAATCAAAGAAATGGATTTCCTTGGTCATCGGGGGGAAGAAATCCGGATGTTCCGCAAGATAGCGAAACAATGACGTCGTCCCGCATTTCATAGCCCCGATGATAATCATGTCCGGAAGCACATACAACTTGGCGGTGCCCGGATGGGACATGATAGATTGTCGAAATCTTTGAGCCAGCATCATGAATCCCCTCTGATTTGCGCTACCGCCCCGCACAACGTGTGAAAACTTTATAGGAGAAAGGCTATATCGATCGGCACGGATACTTAAAAGGGCCTGTCTGTCAAGGTGCCGATAAAGCATCCGCCGCCGCCCCCGGAATCAGTTGCTGAGGTGTCGCTGGATGACATCCGCCCTAAAACCAGCGGATCGACGATTACGCCATCGTCGTCTTCAAGATCATACATGCCGTTGTCTTCAACGACCAGATATAGGTCCACCAATTGATCCGGGCCTATCGTTTCGCCGGGAGACAGGATCTTATCCTGAAGGTGCGCGGTGACCCAAAAATCACCATCCATGGATATATCTTCCACATTCTCCCGATACCTGAAAAGTATCGACGGCTGACCGACGGGTTTCAGTTTCAGGAGTTCTAAATCTCCAGCCAGGATACCACCGCCGTGACTGCCGCGGACGGGAACAATGGCAGGATAGTAAATCAGCGCCAATTCTCCGGCTGAATTCACGGTTGCCTCAAACGATGGCAGATCGAGCAGGCTTTGGAATACCGCTCCATCCGGATTCCCATCCAATAGAACCAGGTTGATGAAATCATCGGTGTATCTTTCACCATCCTTAACGGTTACCATTTGGGAAGTTCCGTCGCGATAATTTATCGTGGCGGTATTATTTTGAAACAGTACCTCACGAATTGACGTCTCAACCGGAAATGGCCTTGTTCCATCTTCTATGTTCATCAAGAGATCACGCTCTTCCGGGGTTAAACTCACAACGCCGATATCACCAATCGGGTTCGCCTGACCTTGCAAGACAAAATTGGCCTGAACGGTCTTGTCCCGATCCATCACAAGGGTACAGGCATTTCCGACGGCACCGACACAATCCCCTCCCCAATTCTTGAAGATCGAGCCGGGTTCCGGACTGGCGGTGATAATAATTTCGGAATCAGCATCATAGGTCCCAATGCAGGAATCACCACCGGTTCCATAACAGGCAACCCCGGAAACGTCGTTTGACAGCTCCCCGACGCCGCGTCCCGCAAAGGACATGTTCACGGTATAGGCAGTGGTTTCCTCGTAGGTGTAACTCGACGTTATGGTTTCACTTGACACAGCCCCCAGCAACACTTTGGCCTTCAGGGTACCGGGAACCGCCACAACGACTGCATCTCCAGAAAAGACTGCCGGGCTGTCCTCGGAGGGCTCGGTACCATCCGTTGTGTACAAGATGATGGCACCTTCCGTCGCGCAACTGACAATCACCTCCACGGTGTCACCCAGGTGCCCACCGCCGCCATCGGGATTGAATGTGGGCGCAGGGAGCGGGGCGCCGTCGACCAGATAGGTTGCCGGGTGCGTCAAATTCAAGCTGCCCGTGTCTTGCGGAACACTCTGGTGCTTTGTCAGCCAGATGCGATCGATGCGGGTCCCCTTGTCCCGTCGATAGAGGGCCAACGTCTGGACACCGGTCTTGGTGACGTTGAAGCTGACTTTATAGCCACGCCCGTCCGCCCCACCGCCGTCATTGTACCACCACCACAGGTTCTTCCAAAAGGCGGTTATATAATAGGCATTCGGATGGCCGTAGTCGAAACGCTGACCGTCCATGGTCGCGAAAAAACCGTTGTTGGCATGGTCGGTGGCGTAGGTTCGAAGATGCAGGTAATAGGTCCCCGTCTGTTTAAAATCGATGTCGTATTCCGCCCGGATGATACTGCTCAAATAGTCCAGGGTACGCGGATCATCCGTGGTGGATTGGATGTAGCCCGATCCCAGATAACCGGTTTTTTCATTGTTGAGGTACCAGGTGCCCCCGATGGTGCCGCCCAGACGCGTAAAGTTTTCGGCTTCGATCACTACCTGGCCGTTGACCGTCTGGAAGGTCGCAGCAGACCCATTTTCCACCGCCACGAGCACGAAACACAAAATCCCGACCGTTGCAATAGCGAAACCGCGCATTCTATTGATCAGAGCCATCACAGTTGTTCTCCTAACCCCATTGGAATCGATGGATAATGGTAGGTTAATGAATCTTTTTTTCTGTTGTTGATAAATCGGCTGTTTTTTTTCGGGGCTTAAGCTTTTCCAGAGAGATTAAAAACACGGATCAAACCGGCCCAAGGTTCGCCAGCAGAGCCGTCGCGACGATAACGGTTCGTTATTTTGACACTCGAGAGCGGCAATCGTTCAATGAACCTTGTGGTGGTGGGTAAAGGGGGAGAAAGGAAGACGTGGGTGGGTGTCAATCTTGTGATGGCGGGGCGGGTTCTTCTCGCAGGGGACGCAATCGGTCCATGGATTTTCAATGAAACATAAAGTGATCCGCCCGCTTTTTGGCACCCGCAAACCCCATCTGCAGGCTACATAAAACAAAGGTGCCAGCTGCAATACAGCGGCGTCACTCGCGTTTCTTATTGAGAACGATGCCCAATACGTTGACTTCACTCAAATGCCGCATCATTTTTTTCAAGTCCTCGGAAGAGGTGCCTTCCGCCTCCACGACCGGCAGAACCCCGTCTACATAGCGGTTGAGAATCATGGCGTCGGGGAAATGCAAGATTGCGGGACCGTCGATGATCACCAACCGATCAGCAGGATAGCGGCTTTTGATCTCCTGCATCATGGTCTGCATCCTGGCGGAATTTAACAGTTCTGGTGAGTTTTCGACCGGCGCACCGCCCGGTATCAGGGTAAGCCTTTCGATCCCGGGATTGATGAGGATGTCTTCGATATCGGCATTGCCTACCAAATAATCGGTGAGTCCCTTGTCAACTTTCAGCGAGAAAAAGGACGTCGAAAAATCCGTGTGTTGCCGGGTGGGCCGCCGGACGTCCGCATCGATGATCAGCACCGTGTGATCGAATTCCTTGGCGATGCTCACCCCTAAATTGATGCTGGTGAATGTCTTGCCCTCGTAAGGGTTGGCGCTGGTCACCAGAATACTGTTGCCGCCCAACGCCTTCAGCTTTCTCAACACCTGCGTTCGCAACAACTTGAACTGATTGGTGGTCTCAAAGCTCTCGAACACCGACAGCACGTTGTTGTCGATCAGTTTCTGAGGATCATTGACCTGAACCTTGGTCCTGGAATATCTGAATTTGACCTTGTCCCGGGATCGGTTTGGCTGAATTCCGGCAGGATTCGGCCTGTCGTCCACGGCCGACATGGGAACGGAGAACTCCTGGGCCGCGGATGGCGGTTGGGGTATTTCCGGTTTGACGAGGACGACCGGTGCGCTCTTCGTTTGGTGTTCTTCATCGGCAGTTGGAACCGCTTCGGAAGCGGCGTGAGCCACCACCGGCCTGCGACTCACCGGCTGCGGTTCGGGGCGCTTTTCCGGATGTTTTGCCTGGCGCGGTTCCGATAATTCGCCAACCAACGGCTGCGCAGGGGGTGATGAATGCGGGTCGGTCAACTGGCCGGTGTTTGCTGGACCGGCTGGCACTCTCCGCGGCTTGGCTGCAACGGTTTTTTCTTTCGATGACGCTAAGGGCGTTGTTTCGGCGAGGCCGCCGTCGAAGTCAGGCATCGGCGGTCCATGATCGGCCACGCGGTTTGATTCCAGATTGTTTCTCCGCCTTTTCAAGTGCTTTGAATATTTTTCCCATGTTGTGATATCCGTTTAGGGGTCAAGGATAATTCGTTTCCCAAAAAGTCTGTATTTCCGACGTCGTGTTATCTTCGACGCTGGCGAGGGTGCAGCCTTTCCCAACAATTGCGAGTGAAAATTCAGGCCGTCTGCACGTAAATGAACCAGCCAAAGGATTGATTTACCGATTATCAGATGTTTTTGTGCTCCTTTTCGATCGGCACGCCAATCTCAACCAGCCGGTCCTCGAATTTAGCCCACAAATCGTCCATGGGAATAAACAACCAGTTGATGGTCAAAGTAATAATCACAAGCGCCACTACGGCGATACCCAAAGACGTCAGCCGTTTTACCCGACGCATCCGCTTTCGCGAAGGCGAATCCACAAAGGAAACGGCGGCGAGCACCGGAACACCCGCGATGCTTTCCAATTCATCGGCCATCTTGACGGACACATCCAGACCTTCGGCCAGGGCGGCCACAACGACCGCACCGCCAACCCCCAGGACAAAGCCCATGAGAATGATCAGCAGGCGGTTGGGTTTGGTCGGTCTATCCGGCAAGTTGCCTGGCGCTTCGATGCGAAACCGTGCCCCTTGTTCCGACATGTCCATCTCCTGGGCGATCCTGGCCGAATGGAGCTTGTTGGCCACCTCATTGAATTTCTGCTTGGTATTCGCAAAGTCCAGGGTCAGGGCATTGTACTCTTCGTCGATGAACGGCATCCGCTCGAGGCGCTGCTGGTATTCATCCAGCTTTGCGACCAGTTTGATCCTTTCGGCACGCAACGCCTCGATCTCCGATTCGGCGGTGATGATCTGGGCGCGGATGTTCATGTATTCCGGGTTGTCGGAACGTGCTTCCACGGTGGTGGGACTCGCCTGGGCCGAAACAATTTGCTGTTTGAGCAGATCGGCTTCCTTGGAAAGCCCGATCAGATCCGGATGCTTGTCTCCATACTTGGACTTAAGTGCCGTAATCTGGTCCTCCAAAATCTTCAGTCGATTGGCCTTTTCAGTGGTTGTGTCCTCGCTTCCGACTTGGGACTCCAGCTGCGCGATTTCGCTCTTCATCCGGATGACATCAGGATGCTTTTCGGAAAGGTTGGCCTGCATCCGGATTAGCTGCAAGGCGCAAGTATTTCAACCGGTTGGCGGGATTACTGGAGACCTTGCCTTCATCGGTCAATATGGGAACCATCGGATCGATGTTGACGATCTGGCTCTTCAGATAAACGATCTTCTCTTGAATGGTTCGAATGCGCGTATCGATACTGTCTATATCCTGCTCCAACCGGAAAATGGTCTGGGTGAAAATCGCGGTGGAGCCGGGCAGCTGATTGAGATTGGCGGCCTTGAAACGACTTATCTTCTCCTCGTTCAGGCGTACCTGCTCGCGCAGTGACTCCAGCTCTTTTTCAAGAAAGGCGGTCGTCGTCCCGGCCTGGAGCTCGCGCGTTTTCTGATCTTCCTGAACATAGAAGTTGGCCAGCAGGTCCACCACGGTCTTCGCTTTTTCGGCACTTTTATGGTCAAAGGCAAGTGTAAAGGCAATGGTGGCTCTTTCCCTGCCTCCCGACTCCTTCAGGGCCACATCGATGGTTTTCAGCTCGATATCTTCGCGCATCTGTGTGACCATCTCTCCGGGTGACGACATCTCCGGGTAGAGGTCGTGCTCCTTGATGATCTCCCGCAATTTGGCGTAGCTCATGATTTTTTCGGTGAGAAGGTGCAGGCGTTCGCTGATGTAGGTCGTAATGGTCGACTTGACATACTCGGCGGGGATTTCCTGGTTCTCGACAACAATCATCGTCTGGGAAGTGTAGATGGACGGCAACGCAAAGGCGACCACCATGCAGGCAAGAAAAATCAGCCCAAAACAGATGGCGGCCATTTTCCTTCTGCGCCGAATGATTCCCTTGAGTTCCAATTTACCTATTTCGATGGACATGTAACTTTCCTTTAAGACAATTCGCTGCGGGCAGTATGCCGACACCTCAGCATGTGCAGGCAACTCCAAGGCCGGCCGCGGCTTACATGATCGGACACGGTTGATTTAGAGCGTGGGAAATGTGAACGGTTGATCTTGTCAACGACGGCCAAGCGCAATCGGGATTAGGGTACGATGATAACATCGCCGCGTTTGAGCACGATATCTTGTTCCAGGTTGTTGCCTTTGAGCACCTCTTTGTAGTCAAATCCGATTTTTTCAGTTCCTTTATCCGAATACCGGAGAATGTGAATATCCCGTTCGGCGGCAAAGGGCGTCAACCCCTGGGCCATGGCAAGCACCTGCATCACGCGGGTTTCCTGGTTGATGGGAAAGGCTCCGGGATTCTTTACCTGTCCGATGACGTACACTTTCAGGCTGTGGATCTCCTTGATGATCACGGCCACCGACGCGTCGGGAATAAATTCGGACAGCCTCTTGGTGATGATATTTCTGATCTCCGCTACCGACATGTTGGCCACCTTCACATCGCCAATCAGCGGAAAGGACAAAATGCCGTCAGGCGTCACAATCAACTCTCGACTGAGATTTTCATCTCGCCAAACGGACACCTCAATCACGATCGCCGGGTCCGACATAAAATGGTTCGGCGGACCATCCAATTCCTGTCGATAAAACCATCATTGACACGATTGTAATCACTAAACAGTGCCTACGCATATCTCCTCCTCAAAACCATCAACAAATATTTTCGATTTCTGACAATAGCGATTGTGACTGAATTTGCGTTTATTGATGTCCATCAAACGCCATCTTGCTTTATGTCGCCAACCATTCATACCACGTCAAACCAGAAAAAGGTATTTTGCCCCAACAATGATAATGGCAACAGAGACCGGCAACCCCACTGATTTCTTTCTCATCTCCCCCATTAAAACCTCATAACTGTAAAATAAGATCACCGTTTTCACGGCAACCATCCCTAAATGGTAGCTCTTTATGGCTCCGTTAGGGAGGTTGGGTATCAAGAGAATTACAAATATCACCAAAAAATCCAAGGTCGAGCTTTTAAAGCCATTCGCCCGCCGCGTCAGTTTCATTGTCAGAAAAACCGCCACCAGGAGAATCAGGTACAAAAAATGGTACACAACAATGAATGCGGTCCCCATATAAGCGTAGAGTCCCTGATCGCACCAGTAAATAATAAAAGGCGTCAACAGGTAAAGACCAATCTTTACCACCTTGTCCAAGAACGCTTTGTTCACCAGCCAGGCAAGCACCAGAACAATCACAAACCCACCGGAAAAGTAAATATAGCGTTCACCACCGGGCGTTGGAAACAGTGCGTTGAACAACAGCAACGCGGGCACCCCGAATTTTACGACCCCGAATGCGATCTTAATCGCCTGCCCGCGATCCTTCAAGGGTTGCAATCGTTTCTTGATCTTGTTGAGAAACTTATCTCGATTGATGCGATAGTTCCTTTTTTCAAAAACGTAGAACGAACCAACCACGGAAAGGGAAAAGCACACATAGCCGATTAAAAAGTACCAATCATTGGCCTGGTGGTAAACGATCGCAAACAAAATGAGCAATGACTGGGCAATATAAATCGTCAGCACCGCCTCGGTGTGGTACAGCCCGATTGCGATCAACTGGTGGTGGAAGTGGGTCCGATCAGCGGCAAATGGTGAGCGTCCTTTTACCAGCCGTTTGGTCATGACCGTCAGCGTATCCAATATCGGCAGCCCAAGGATGATCAGCGGCAATATCACGCTCAGTTGATCAGACGCCTGCGTCAGCTTAATGGAAAGCAGTATGGCCACAAACCCAAGCAGCTGACTGCCCGCATCCCCCATGAACAATTGGGCCGGGTGGCTGTTGAATCTCAAGAACCCGAGAACAGCGCCCCCGACGGCGATGGCCACCATCGTAACAATCCAATCATTTTGACTGACACCTAAATAACCGATGCACAGAAAGATCAGCAAGGCAATCCCACCGGCCAACCCATCGAGCCCATCGGACAGATTGGTCGCATTGGTTACACCGACAATGACAAGGGCCGTCAGCGGCACAGTCACCCAATCTGAAAGCAGCACGCCAGCTGGTAAAAAATGGCCCAGATCGCTGATTTTAACCCCGCCGACGAAAATGGCAACCACTGCCCCCATCAACTGGCCGACCAGTTTATGGTATGGCTTTAGGTCTTTGATGTCATCGGCAACGCCAAAGCAGACGATAATCAGGGTCCCGATCAACAGCCCTTTGGTAAACGGTATCATCGGTGCCCACAACAAGATGGGAACCATTGCCCCGATCATCATGGCCATGCCCCCGCACTTGGGCATGATACGGTCATGAATCTTGCGTTGCGCCGGCCTATCTACGGAATGCAAGCGACATGCGAGTTCCCTGGCATACGGCATCAATGCAATCGTGACGATTATGGAAATCAACAGGGTTGTCAGAAAGAGCATTCAACCACCGCAGGGTAAGTTGTGGGCCTTGGTAGGTGGCGATCCAAGATGCGCTTTCCCTAAAACAAAGACATCCTTGCCGGCCGACCAGGCCTCAGAAAACGCATTGTTTGTGCCACTTAAACTTCTACCGGCCATTGATTGGGACTTTCGTCAACGCCCTCTCCCTGTGGGATAGGGCGGGGCTGGGGTGAGGGCTAAGATCGAAGATTGTTCCCATTCAGATATATAACAAATTCAGTTGAATTGATAAACATCAAACATGGCCTAAAGATGATAACGTGTACAAAATAATTGCTTTGGCAGATTTCTTTTACCGATAGCACTCAAGTGATGTGATTCATGCTTTTTTCACATTATCCCTGTGCTTAAAAATAAACCAAGAATAATAGATGAACATATCTTTATACCTCGCAAACAGGCGTCCGGCTCTTGGATAAATCTATAAAGCCATTCAATGTTCATTTTCTTAATGATCGAAGGTGCTGGTTTTTTCTTGCCGGCAAGAATATCGAAGACCCCGCCTACGCCCAGAGATATTTTAAAGCTTATTTTATCATATTGATTTAAATAAAGATTTCTTTTTTAGGACTTGGCATCCCAATGATAAGCACATCAGACTTACTCTTATTAATTTCATATACAATATATCTTCATCTTCTTCATTAAAATAACCATGATGAGATCCTGAAATTTTAATTCCTGGGAATTGATTTTCTAATTTTTCTTTAATTAATGGTAAATCATCAGGCTTTGAACCAAGAAGAAAAATGTGGAAGTCCTTTTTAACACAAAGCTCCATTAAGTTTAAAAAGACCGACGGCGTATCCAGTCTCTCAGGAACATCATACCCTAATAACTGGAGAGAATATTTCAATAAAATCCCATCGACATTAGCAATTGTGGTAATCCTTAATGCATCGAGCATTACCGGATTGTTTTTTATAATACTCAAACTGTATGGATTGATGCCGGTAAGTACAATTTTACCCTTTTCCGAAAGTGTTCTTTCTAAAAAATAAAAATATTCATCCAGAGTTGAGAGAAGGAAATTAATTCCCCAAAATTGTATGCATCTTATAATTCATTCCACACAACTCTTTTTATATAATCGGTATAACTCAAAATTATTCGCACCATTTTCTCTGAAACATTTGGCATGGAGTAATCGGGTACCGGTATGAAGTTCCGCGTTGGTCCTGATTTCTGATATTGCAGTTGCGATAATCCTTGCAAAATTCGCTCAGGATTCAATCCAACCATCATAACCGATGCCTGCTCCATGGCTTCAGGTCGTTCGTGCGCATCGCGGATATTCAGGGCTCTGAAATTTAAAATTGAAGATTCCTCGCTGATGGTACCACTGTCGGAAAGAACAGCATAAGCATGCATTTGCAGCGCGTTGTAGTCGCTGAAACCAAGTGGTTTTAAAAATTGCACCAGGGAATTTACCTCAACTTTTTTGAATCCATCATTTTTCGGGTCCGAGGATGAGTGGTCACAATAACGGGGAAACCATACTTTTCAGCAATCTTGTTCAATGAGATGATCAGGCCATTGAAGTTTTTTTCACTGTTGATGTTTTCCTCACGATGGGCAGAAACAACAAAAAATTTATCTTTTTCAAGATTCAACCGGTTTAACACATCTGATTGATTTAATCTGGGCAGATAATAGTTGAGCACCTCAAACATGGGACTTCCCGTTTTTATGATGCGGTCGGCTTGCAGTCCTTCGCGTAAAAGATATTCACGGGCGATAGCGCTGTAAGTTAAGTTAATATCAGAAATATGATCCACAATTTTACGGTTGGTTTCCTCGGGTACCCGCTGATCAAAGCAGCGATTTCCAGCTTCCATGTGAAAGATTGGGATGTGCCGCTTTTTGGCAGGAATTGCGCAAAGGCATGAATTTGTATCTCCCAAAATCAGGAAGGCATCGGGATTTACTTTTTCCAGGATAGGCTCGATGTTGATTAGGATGTGACCGACTGTGGCTGTGGCGGTTCCACCAGCGGCGTTGAGGAAATAGTCGGGTTTGCGAATACCGAGATCTTCGTAGAATATTTCATTTAATTCGTAGTCATAGTTCTGCCCCGTATGGACAGTGATGTGTTCAATGGCTTCAGAACGATCAAGCGCAGCCATCACCCTTGAAAGGCGAATGATTTCGGGGCGGGTGCCGACAACGGTCATTACTTTAGCTTGGAACTGGGAGCACTGTCCGGGCGGCGTAAAGAATGGTCCGCAGCGTTCGGCGGCAAGGTGATCCGTTAATATAGTGTCTATATTTTGATTGTTATTTGCCATATTCAATACCAGTTTATTTGGATGATTCTAAAACTTGAAGCCAGTCACTTCCGATCATCCTGAAATCATACTTTTTCAAAAAAAGTATCTGGATCAGTCCGGGTTGAAATGTTCACTAATCCAGAAAATGGTATAAAGCTCTTCATCGCCAACGTTGGTGATGTTGTGGGTAAACCAGATGGGCATATCCACAAACGAGGGCCGGCTTCCGTCCAGATGAAGGATAAAATATTATCGGTCCCGATGCGACGCATATCGATGCGGGCTTTACCTTTAATTACTGCAAATCTTTCGGCCTTGCGAGTGTGAAAATGATTACCCCTGATGATTCCTGGTAAAGTGGTCGAAAAAGATATTTGTCCGCCACTGTTCATCTTAACGGTTTCAACAAAACTACCCCTTTCATCGGTATGAAGTTTAAGATGGAAAGGAAAGAAATTAACATGATCAATATAGCAAAAAAATGTATTGAAAAGATTCCTTTTAAAAGCGGTATCCAAAGCTGGTATTTCCCCTGTTTCAAAATAACTGGTTTTGTAACCTTCCAAAATTTTTAATAGCTGTGATACTGACAATTCAGCAGTGTGTGGCGGCATGAACTGCTAATGAATGCTTCATTTTTATATTCTTTGCTAACGCTTTCAATCCAATCGATAATTTGATTTGCCAATTCCCCCACATAAATTAGTTTTAGATCACCATCAATTTCAATTTTAGGTGTTTCGTTGTGCGTGAGTTGGTGAGAAAAGGTCGCCACCACAGAATTGTAATATGGGTGCCCAAAAGGACCGTACACATTGGGTATGATCAGTCCGCTGAATAGTGCATCGATTATTAGTTGCCCACCTTTCGAACAGTTTCCGCCCTTCTTTTTTTGACCGCCCATAAGGGTTGTCCCGTTCTTCCTGGGTAGAGGAAGAAAACAGGATATGGGGACTGGATTGGGTTGATTCGCAGGCGCGATTAACTGTTTTACCAGGCGTATGTTGGTTTCGTAAATGACTTTTGGATCGCTATGCCGATTCATTGCCGCCAGATGAACAATGACGTCGCATTGGGAAACGAACCTGTTCAGTATGGTGTTGTCTTGAAAATATTGATCTTCAAATGGTACCCGTTCAAACCGCTCCGGGTATAGTCCAAGGGTGTTATAAAGATGCGTGCCGATAAAGCCGCTTTGTCCAGTGATGCCGATTTTAATCATACGTTGAAATACTCTGTTTCTGCAACGATTTGTGCAGACAATCTATTTTCTAATTTTCTAAAAAAGTGCATAGATAAACGGTGCGATAGCACTGCTTTCGGTGAAAACGATTAAAGCGCTGAAGAGAAAAAGAACCAATACTATCGGAATCAACCAATACCGTTTTCGAACCCTGATAAATTGCCAAAATTCAATCATGACGTTTTGACTCATCAATCTATCTCCGTTTAAAACCGTTTTAAAAATTGCTCGTTGGGTTGAGCGGCTTGTTCTCGGGTTACCCAGTAGGATGATATTTTTTTATTAGGTCTAATCGGAAGCGGTGTGCCTCCGAATAGGCGCTTGATGAATGCAGCTGGGGTAATCACGAGATAATACGCTAAGACAAGAACAAAAGTGGTGATGACTATGACCAAAGAAATGAGCGATTTTGATCCATGCCTTAAAAACAGGCCTTAATGGGTGCGGAAATAAGATAAATCCGAGCCCTAAGGTGGAAAGCACTCCAAAAAGATATACCGAAAGGGGTTTTTTGAACCAGATGCCCAAGGCACACAGGCAACCGAAAAAAAACAGTGCGATCAATCCAAACTTTCGTATCTCCTTAATATCAGTCGAGTTCGAGTTCACTTCGCCAATCTCCTTCCTCTTGCCAGATGGGCTGCTCTGCCTTATGCATGATGAAATCTTCTATAACCAATACATCCATTTCGGTTCTCATGAAACATCTATAGGCATCCTTCGGCGTACAGATAATGGGCTCACCACGAACATTAAAACTGGTGTTCACGATTACCGCGCATCCGGTAAGTTTCTCGAATTCAGTGATTATCGCGTGATAATCCGGCTTGTCTCTTTTATTCACTGTCTGAAGACGGGCGGAATAATCAAGGTGCGTAATTGCGGGAATATCGCTTCTTTTCACCTTGAGTCGTTCCATCATTGGTATTCCGTCCTTTGAAGGTTGAGGCAGGCGCCTCTCCTTGCGAACGGAAGCGACCAATAGCATGTAGGGACTTGGCCTGTCGATTTCGAAATAGTCAGCAACCTTCTCTTCTAAAACGGTGGGTGCAAAAGGTCTAAAAGATTCACGATACTTTATTTTTAGATTCATCACTGTCTGCGTATCTTGACGTCTGGCATCGCCAATGATGCTTCTGGCGCCCAATGCCCGTGGGCCAAACTCCATACGCCCTGACATATGTCCGATTATCTTTCCTTCCGAGATCAATTCGGCAATTGTTCTGGCCCTTGTGGCGGAGTCAAGCTGATGATACGGATATTTATTTTTAACAAGAAATTTTTCTACGGTTTGTGCAGAAAAAGATGGGCCCAGATATGAGCCAAATTGCGTGTCATATCCGGTATCATTCTTCCGGTCCCGACCAAGGTAACGATGCCAAACGGAAAGCGCTGCTCCCAAAGCGCCGCCGGCATCGCCTGCCGCAGGTTGAATCCAGATGTCTTCAAATTGTGTTTCTCGGAGTATCCGGCCGTTGGCGACACAATTAAGGGCCACGCCTCCCGCAAGACAAAGATATTTCTGCCTGGTTTCTTTGTAGACGTGATTTGCCATTCTGAGAACGGCTTCTTCTGCCACAGTTTGAATACTGGCAGCAATATCCATTTCCCGCTGGGTGATTTCGGTCTCCGGCTCGCGTGGGGGACCACCGAACAATTTTGCAAAACGACGGTTGGTCATCTTCAAGCCGCCTAAAAAATCGAAGTACGAAAGATTCATCCTCAGCGAACCGTCTTCCTTCAAATCTATCAATTCCGAAAGGATAATGTCTTGGTATTTCGGCGTGCCATATGGGGCTAATCCCATCAATTTGTATTCACCCGAATTTACTTTAAAACCTGTAAAATAGGTAAATGCGGAATAAAGCAGCCCCAAGGAGTCCGGAAAGTGCAATTCCTTAAAAATGGTAAGTTCTTTTCCACTGCCGGTACCATAGCTGGCTGTGGCCCACTCACCGACACCATCAACCGTCAATATGGCGGCTTCATTGAATGGCGACGGATAAAAGGCGGAGGACTGGTGGGCTTCATGGTGCTCGGTGAACAGTATGTCACCCGCGTAACCTGTCTCCTTTTTTATTACGTTTGGAATGTAGAGCTTCTTTCCAAGCCACAACGGCATGGCCTCCAACCAAGACTTAAGCCCCTTTGGTGCCACCGTCAGGTAGCTCATTAGAAGTCGCTCAAATGTCAAAAATGGTTTATCATAATACACCACGTAATCCAGGTTATGAATGTTGATACCTGCTTCCCTTAAACAATAATTGATTGCATGTATAGGGAATCTCGGGTCGTGCTTTTTCCGCGTGAATCTCTCTTCTTGGGCAGCGGCAAGAATCTTTCCGTCTCTGACCAAGCAGGCGGCACTATCATGGTAAAAGCAAGAAATCCCTAAAATATCCATCTCATTCAGTGCCTCAATTATTAATGAATCACTTCATCTATAAAAAGCCTTCAAATTGTCATGCCATGTGGGCCGCCACACATGATCAACGGCAAAAAACACACAACCAAATGTAATAATATAATATTACCCAATTGGATGTTGCTAACGATAGTCCTGCCCGTGTGTAATTGTCAAAAACTATTTTATAAGAGCCTTATTGCGGTTCTTGGTTTGGTTTTATTTTTTCATGAACTTTTAGTACTCATGCCCAACGGTAGAAAATAAACAGTGGTTATTCTCTGTATGCACCTCGGGACGCATTTTTTTACGGCTTCTTCAGCTTCCAATAGTCAGCCGGAAACCTAAAATCGTCTTTTTTTGATGCCTGCACGGTCTTATCCGAAAACACAACTAACGTCGAGCCCGATTCTAGCGCCTTGAAACCGTTTGCATGCCCTGGCGGAATGACAAGAATCTCACTTTTTTGGTCGTTAAGAACCATCGACGCTATTTCAAGTCCTGCAGAAGGTTGCTTCCAGTTGTCGATTTTTATCCAGTTGACCAAAAATGACCCCTTGGCCACAAAAAAATATTTGGTCTCTTGTTTGTGCCCTTGCCAGGCCCTGACGACATTGATGTCAGGGTGGGTGATGACATAGAAGCGTTTTACTCCTTCGAAGGTAAATTCATTGACGAAGCGAATCCGTCCTCGTTGGTCGGTGTGGGTATTGCCAGCCACAATCATAATTAATCAACTTTCCCATTATTTCTGAAATATGGGCATTTGACAAGAATTCCTCGAACGCCTGGGTGAGACACACCTAAGGTTCATAGACTGGCCCGATATCCTCTCCCAGGACATCTTTGCGGATCATGGGAAGTTGCAGCAACAGTTCCTTCATGCCCTCCGTATCCAGTCGAGTGGTATTATGGGAGGTGTAGTCATTTACCTGCGAAACTTTTTCAACGCCCTCAGTGAAAAATTTTCCGTAATTCAGATCTCGAGTATCCGCGGGAATTCGGTAATAGTAGCCACAGTCTTCGGCCTTGGCCATCTCTTCGCGGGTCACCAACGTTTCAAACTTTTTCTCGCCATGACGGGTGCCGATCACCTTGACGGGGTTGGAGGCATTGTACAGGTCAAGCAAGGCCAGAGCCAGGGTTTCCACGGTGGCAGCCGGTGCTTTCTGCACAAAAATATCGCCATTGCGGCCGTGTTCAAAAGCGTACAGCACCAAATCCAATGCGCCTTCCAGGGTCATCATGAAACGGGTCATACTGGGATCAGTGATAGTAAGCGCGCTGCCGGTTTTTATCTGCTCCACCAGTAGCGGGATGACCGAACCGCGCGAAGCCATTACGTTGCCGTAGCGCGTACCGCAAAAAATCACATCACGGCCGTTTAGGTTACGACTTTTTGACACCATCACTTTTTCACTCAGCGCCTTGCTCATTCCCATTGCATTGATGGGATAGACCGCCTTGTCTGTGCTGAGTACAATCACGTTTTTAACCCCATGTTCAAGAGCGCTGTCCAGAACGTTCTCGCAGCCAAAAACATTGGTCCGCACAGCCTCGATGGGAAAAAACTCACACGACGGTACCTGTTTTAATGCGGCAGCCTGGAATACATAGTCGACGCCATACATGGCCATATCTACACTGCGTTTGTTACGGGTATCGCCGATATAATATTTGACCTTAGCATTGCTGTAGAATCGCCGCATATCGTCTTGCTTTTTCTCGTCGCGGCTTAAAATACGGATTTCCTGTACGAAGTCGCTGTCGAGAAAACGCTGCAGAACAGCGTTTCCAAATGAACCGGTACCGCCAGTAATTAAAAGAGTTTTTGGAGATGACATGAACACCTCACTTAATTTATAGTTACAATACTGATGTATAGATTACGTATTAAATTGTTCAAAACAATAGAAAAAGGAATGATTATTAAAAATTAGGCAAATAGTTCATGGTAAAAGCCAGGATTACAAGCTTCAAGGAGGGACCAGATGAAAAATATTCAGCCAATTTCGAACTCTGAAAATGTGGACACAAGCTAAACGGAACTCAGCAGGTCTTTGACCATATTGTCAAATCTTATCATATAATTGCGTGTACTAAATCGTTGCACTGAATCAGAAATAGTCTTTCTGTCTTGATTTAACTTAAAAGCTTTGATAATCATAGTGGCCAGATTTTCAGGAGACAGGTCATCTATTAAAAAACCATTCATCCCATGTTTAATGATATCTGGAATTCCTCCCACACGAGAGGCGACGACTGGTGTGCCGCATGAAAGGGATTCTAAAACCACCATGGGAATGCCTTCGGTGTCAGAGGGAAGAACTAATACATCTGCCATGTTATAGAAAAAAACAAGCTTTCGATGATCAACATGACCTAAAAATGTTACACAATCAACAAGGTGATTTCGTTCGACGAATTTTCTTGCGTTCGTAAGGCAACTACCATCACCTGCAAAAAAAATTTGAAAATCAAACCCAGTATATTTTAGTTGATTTATACAATTTAGAATCCTAAAGACACCTTTTGGCAGTTCAATTCTACCAACAAATAGAATTATACACTTCTGATTAGAGATTCCATGTTCTTTTCGAATCAGCTGCCTTGTGGTATAGTCGGGTTTGTATTGTTTTACATTGATTGCATTTCTGAGGAGGATTGTGGTTTTTTTTGCCCCACTATTTACAGCTTTTTTGTAACAAATTCGATCAATAGCGATTATGCGATCAGCATTTTTGTAAATAAATTTTAAAATCCATTCAAATATGTTCTGAAAAATATTTGCTCGAGCATACTTGAATCTGGATAACCCAACGGGATTGGCTGATCCATGTTGATGATAAATAACCGGTTTCCTTTTAAAAATAAGAAATGGTATGCAGCATTCAATCATATGTATGTAAACCAGATCAATGTCGTGTTTCAAAATCTTTCTTCGAAAATAAAGATATTGAAATAAAACTTTGATCCGCATTGGTACTTTAGAAGGAAATTTTAACTTACAAATAGGAACGAATTGAACGTTTTGATTTAGGGATACATACTCCCAAGGACTGTTTTGACTAACGCTTATGCCAAAAATGATAACTTTATCTGCCGAAAAATCATTCATTACATTGGAAACAAAGCCTGCTGCACCACCAATAACCTCACTCGCAAAATCAGCAGCGCATATGACGCCTAATTTATATTTATGGTTTGAGGTTATTTTTTTCATTTCTATCTCTGCTTCAGGCAGAAATTCAAGTAACTGTATTTGTAAATTTTAAGTTATTTCTTTCGAAATAGAAAAAGGTTCTATTCGTAGTAAACTGTGCCGACACAAGCGGCAGGTGTATCACCAAATTCTCTGGCTATTTTTGCTGCCTCAAAGGACAGAATATCGGACCCTATGCTTCGCAAAAATTAGGAAAATTTATTGTTAATCGATTGAGATTACTAATACATTTTTAGGCGGATAAATATCAAGTGGACTATCAAATGAAATATTAGATCCCGAATCGTAGGAATCAGTTGGATCGAAACCCAATATAGTTGATTGATTTTTCTTTAAGATTCCAGAGTTTTTTTCAACAAAAGAATTGACATAGAATAATTCTACGCCATGTTTTAGTTCGTTGTTATAGATTGCGTTATTACCCCCAAAATAATATGGTTGACCAGGACCATATTTTTTTTGCATATATTGATCATAAATTGCGTACGCTTTATTTCTTCGTATAATGTTATAGGCACATGGGTTCCGTGCATATGTACCAGTAACACTATCCATAGCTTTTGCATAATTACCCAGGTGACGGATCGAGATACTTGGCTTTCCTTTATTTGAGACGTAATCACCAATTAACTTATTATCCTCAATAACGTTATTAAATGATAATCCCTCTAAAAGGATTGCTCCCCAACTGCCAAAATTAATAGTGTTATGATGTATCCAATTATTTTGGAATGTTAGGCCGATAACAACTGAGTGACCAACTTTCAATCCTGAAATTGATCTATCAAGGGTAAATTTCCCGTCAGCCTGGGCAACAATTCGACCTATATTTCCATAAACATTTTCATCGTCTGGCATACCGATCATATCATATCCGATATACCGATTTTTTTTTCCTGCCCAATTTGGATGTGACAAAGTTACTATTTTGCCATTAATTGCGGCTACCGTATCATATTCTCTCGAAGCTACATCTTTTGGATGACTATTTGAATCATGAGATATTCCTTCCTCAGCAAACTGATTGCAAGTATTATAGGCAATTTCGTTATTTTCAAAATGTGCTTCAGCACCATCGCCCCACTCACGACTTCTGAGAAATATAATGCAAGTTTCTCCTCCATTAATTATGTTATTTGTGATTTTATTCCTTTTTCCAGCAGCGATTGAAAGCCCTCGTCCTCCGCCCATTGAAGTAGTTTTTGAGATGCTGTTGAAAGTATTGCCATCAATGATACAATCATGGGCAAAGTGCAACGCAACAGATGTCCATTTTCCATTCCCAAAAACACAATTTCTAACTTCAGCTCCCTTTACAAGTCCAGTATCTCCAATTATTACAGATCTGCTGGCGGTATGAAATTTAATATTCATTACTTTACTATAATTAGATAAACGAATTGTTCCTTTAATTTCTGCACCAGGTCGCCCAACTAGTGATACATGTGGCGGAACAGTGACAAAATTTTGGAGACGGTATACGCCGGCAGGAAGTTCAACGGTTTTTGATCGATGTAATGCAGCAGCATTCAAGCATGAGCTAAGTGTTGATGATTCATCAATTGAACCATTTCCGGAGAGAGCGTCACAAGAGATGGCTGCGATAGATATGGTAGGTAAAAAGAAAACACTGAAAAATAAACATAAGGTTTTTACTACTTTAATCATATCAAACTCCTATGCATTAAAATTAGAAGTATATTCATCAGTGATGATATTATACTTATTTGTACCATAGCATTGAATTATAAATTTTTAAAGAATGCTAAGCTGAATATACTCGTTAAAATTTTTTCTACTTGATAAAATTAAAGGGTCACCTTACGGATCGTTTTATAAATTTTCCTAAAAAACATTAAAACATACTTCTGCATTTTATCAACAAATTTTTCGTTAATCCTTTTTGAAAAACCATAAGTATAAAAATAATTGAACTGAATCTAAATATGATGTCAGTATTAGTTATCGTCCTCTAAAATTATTTCTTAATAAAAACCATGTCAACTAAAATGAATGCGATCTTAAAAAGGCGTTAATGTGAAAAGTTTAAGCAAAAAAGAAACAGAATTCTATACAATTATATGTAATATTGTCTTTCTTGCCTAATTCCGAGGCTTTCCTACAAATTAGTAATAGAATTGCCAAAACATTGTTTTAGTTATCGCAAATCACTAAAATCCGTTTAGATTCTTGCACAAACTTCTTGTAATAGTTGATCTTTGCGATATTAATCAGGCGGTTTTTGTACTTGCCTGTGCTTAATTCATCTTGGATTAAATGAGCAATTGCCCTCAGTGCCCTTTCAACCAGGAAAACAATTTACGATTCTATAACTGGGATCGATGCGTTGCATGAACTTACCAACCATTTATCAAAGCAACTGATGCGGTGTCCAAATTTTTCCAAGATTAATGTTGGTAATTTTATCCCAAGCTGAGCGATTCACCTTTTTTGGAAATGCTCGAAAGGACTCGATCTAAGTGGGTTTCGGTCGATTGGGTTCCTCAAAAGGTGAAACCTATCGGGTTGCAGATCTCACCACATCTTCGGCGTTAGATATCGCCGCGCATAGTCCACTATAGCGCGGCGACACTCTGCCTTGAATATGCGGCAAGCTCGACAATCGCTCAGCTTGGGTTTATCCAACATGATTGGTCGGAATATAAAACAATAAGAAAATAAAAAATATTCTTCTTAGCCGTACGAAATGTAAGTAATTGTCAATCGAATATTTTTTTAAGTGCTATTTCGTTTTCATTTCATTTAAATGAAAACAGTACATTTTGGAAAGAGCAGATTCGAGAGCCTTTTCATAAGCTGTGTAGCTATATTTTTCTTTGTAAAGTTCGTACCCTCTTTGTCCCATATTTTCCCGTAACTGGGGATTGTTTACAAGTTGAAGTATTTTGCCAGCAATCTCTCGTGGCGACTTAGCATCAACTATGAATCCGCTAACTTCATCTTTGACAATTTCAGCAATAGCCCCCTCGTTAGAAGAAATTACTGGGAGACCATAGCTCATAGCCTCAACATTAACTATAGCAAATGTTTCGCGATCATAATAGGTTGGGAAAACGAATATATCACTGCCTACGAAAAATTTTGCTTTATTTTTGCCAGTGACCTGCCCTGGGAGGATAAAAAATTCAACAAGTTTATTTTTAATAATATAAGAAAGAACATCATTTTCGAAGCTCTTGGAACTAAAGGATCCAGCTAATATAAATTTTATTTTATCGCCTTTAAATTTCAAAACAATTTTAGATGCTTTTATGAATTCCATGACTCCTTTTGACGGAATCAAATTTGACAAAAATAATACTTTTAGATTACAGTTATTCTTATGACAATCTACATTTATCGGATCAGGGACACAATTAGGAACAAGCAACAATCTATTGTCATCAATATTCGAATTAACGTCACTTTTTAATCTGTTTCCAAGAATAATCCCTCCAACTGCGTGAGACAGAGTAAAATTCACAAGTTTATTCCAAAAATGATTTTCTTTTTGAAGCGCAGAATATCCTTTTCCATCAAACCTTAAAACGTATGGAACGTTGCACAACCTAATTAAATACAGGTAAATTGAATCAAGTAAAAAAGCAGGTTTTCCAACCGCTAGAAAAGTAAATACAAAGTTGTGGTTTATTTTTAAAACAAGAAGTTAATATGTCAATTCCAAGAAATGGATATCTTTTTAGCTTATTTAGTGTTATTTTTCCGATTTCGCTTATTTTTTTGGAAAATTTTTTATCGATAAAATTCACATCATAGCCTAGCCTTAATATGAAATTATAGGTGATTTCTGCCATCACATTGGAACCGTGTTGAGGCGGAGGAAACTGACCAATAATTATTATTTTTTTTAATTTATTGTTCATACTTCTGAGGAAACATCCTTTAAATTATAAAAAAAACCCAATATAATCCATTGATAGATTGAAACCTCTAAAAATGACATAACCACGTTACTGCCTAAACCCATAATTGTCAAAGTGCCTAGAATGCTACCAAAATAGAATTTAATTTTGGGATGAGGGCATAAGTATATATCGTACATTATACTGATAACTATTGAGCCATACAAGAATATTCCCACAATTCCAGTTTGCAATAATAGCCTCAACCAATCATTATGAGCACCAGGTCCTGGTAGCTTCCATCCAATCCCCTGCCCTAAAATCTTCTTAGGTACTGAAGATAAAAGGAATTCATCAAAGTATCTGTCCCAAAGATCAATCCGTCCAGAGGTTGCAACGTTGATATCAGGGTCATATTCCTTTTTAAGGAATATATTAGTTAATTGCGAACTGAAGAAAACAGACAATATTAAAATTATAAGAATGAAAAATCGAAAGTATTTCTTATTAACACCATACAAAAACCCAGCCCAGAAAACAACAAAACCTATAAAAGCTGTCCTAGTGTGCGATTGATAAAGACAATATAGAGATATAGGCTATCAAAGGAAGGATAGCTTTTGATAAATGGTGTTTCCGAATTAAAAAGAAAAATAATAAAACAAAATACAAAAGTAAATATTAACATTTGGTAGGCTAAATTATGCGAACCATAAAAAGCACCAGAGTGCCTTGGAACACCGCTATAGAATTCTTGAAGGTCAATGTTAATTCCAAGTATGATAAAAATAAAACTTATAATTAATGGGAAAAAAAACCCAAGAGTATGAAACGTAAAAAAAGAATCGATTTTGCTTTTTTCAAAAATATAGGCTTTTGCAAAAAAGAAAAATACGACTGAAATAGTTGTTTTTGCGAATTCTTTAAATTCACTACCCCACGCAAAACTGAGAGCACAATAAGCCAAGTAAATGATTATTAGAATATCTGTTCTTCCGATGACTAATCTGCGGACTGAAATTGATGTGAAAATTAAAAAGAGATACCCAAACCCGATTGTATAGATATCTAAAAAGAAGGGGATTTTATAAAAAATTGATGAAATTGGTTTGGTAATAGTAAAAAGTAAAAAAAAGAAATAGGCATAACTATCAATCGCATTCGGGATTCTTTTCGATTTTATTACTTGATCCATAAATTTATATTTCTATCATTATCTTGGAAAAAAATAAACTTTTATTCCAAAAATAACGCTAAAATTATCCAGTCGTACTTCAAGTTAAATATTTAAACATGCCAATTTTTTCAGGATTATTTATTATATAAAATTAAGTATTATTTTAAACCGATCAATAATTTTATGTTTAGTTTTATGTTTAAAAGTCATATAATTTATTTATTAAATAGTTACTATTGTCTGACCAAACTGAATTAATTCCTAATTATTTGGCGTTATTATTTGTGGGTTAAAAATCCTGAAACTGGCCACCATTTAGGTGGGCGGGTTGGCCTGGAAGTCAGATTTAGAGTACAGCACTATGAAATAAGGCCTCTATGAGGCAGTTTGGCCATCGAATATTGCTTATGGCTTATTTTTTAGGTAAATTTTTGTACTTGCTATCATATTTTCTGAAAATTTTGTTCAAAAATTCATAATGAAGGAGGGAGCTTGTTTTTCAAAATTCTCAATGGCTTAGGAATGGCAATAAAGCATAGTTGTTAATTATAAGCAAAAATTAAAATTGAAACACTAGTATCCTCTTTTTAATAATTTTACGGAAACTTTTCGATGAAATATAATTTTGTGATTACGAACAGAAGTAAGTTAATTCAATTTTAAATAGCTGCCTGTTATCGATCGTAAATTGAATTTCAACCGAAATTGAATAATCATGAAACTTAAATAAGTTATGCTTTTTTAATTATAAAATAAAGGTAGAGATGCGTTTGTTTTTAGGCTATTACTATAGTGTTATTATTTATCAAAAACTATCACGCTGAACTATGCTTTTCTAAATATTATTAGGCACAGCCAGGCTTGTTTTTTCATTGCTGGGAAATGATTAAATAGTATTTCATCAAATTTATCAAATAATGCAAACATCGAATCGGGCAACGGTATTCGATATTTAATTTTTAATTTATTTAGAAATACGTCATTCATAATTCTGACTATAAAAATTATGGGTAATCCTGTAAGTATAAATGGTTCGCTTCGAAAGTGTTTGAATTTTTGACAATATATTGAAAAATCTTTTTTTGTTAGCGGATGTTCATTGTCAGTTCTCCAAAATGGAGTGGCAGTTCGAAAGAATTGAAGAAAAACATTGCCTTTAATAACGTCTCTAAATACTGCTTTTCCATTATTTTTTAGTACTCTGGATAGCTCACTAGAACATCGTGGAGTGTCTAAATGATGTAAAATCGCATTTCCATAAACAATATCATACTCATTAGAAGGCAAATCTAAGCTATTTGCATCCATTACAAGGCAGGTCATTTCTAGACCAAGTGTTCGCGAAAGAATGTTCTGATTATCTACAGATTTTGGCGAAATATCTATAACATCAACGATGGCCCCAAATTTACTGAACCATACAGCAGCACTGTCACTACCACAACCATAAACAAGGACCCTTTTATTTTTTGGATCTCCTAAAGTCGCTAAAAGCTTTCGCTTCAATCTGGGAAGCCTATTAGCTACATATGATGCAGGTGAGTCATAATTATAATATTTTTGCGCAACTTTCCTATTAATTTTTATCTTCTCAGCAATATGGTCATGAAAACACACTTCTTCGCATACTTTTTTTTGCTCAGATATCATTGGTTTACCCTTATGAATGGCCTATTCCATATCCACATAATGCCCTCGGAAAAATCAAGTTATTTTTGCACCCTTGTCAAAGTGTATAGGATACCGCAAATGGAGAAAGACCTCTCAATGCGACAAGGTTGTCCTTAAGAGTGGTGATGAATTGAAGCTGATTTCGAATACGATCATTTTCTGCCAATACCTATTTCAGCAATTTTTATGTTTCTTAGGCCTGACCTGTCTCTATGTATGTCTGTTTTTTAATTTTTTTTCGAAGTTTTCGACTTCTATTGCGATCCCTCTTGTTAAAAGCAGGAGGATGAATTAATTAGGAAAATATCTTTAGTGTCTGTAAAATATGCAGCTTTTTATAATCTTGTTATAAATAAAAAATCTATTGATTTCGTTTGATTAAAATTTTTTCTCTTAGTGAATAGGTTATAACAATTATCAACAATCGTAGAGTATCGCTGCTAAAAATGTTTTTATTTCTATATAAGCCATATTTACATCCTTGCCGACAATTAAATATTCTCACTTTATCGTTTATCTTATGAAAACTATTGGCTATACTGAACTAATTCCAATCTCTTAATGAAAGTCCCAAAAACTTCTCTAATTTTTTGTTTGGGATCTCATAGAAATTTCTTAATTTTATTCTTGTCTGCGATTTCATTGGCGGTTTATCAAAAGGCTTTTTATTTAAATTCAGCAACATATTTTAATAATGCATATCGAATCTTATATCTTAGCTTTGCTGAAAGGGCTTTTTCATACAATGATTTGATTTTATTATTTTTATAGATCAAGCTGTCGACAAAACCAATCCTTGATGAAGAGGTAATGTTGCTTTTTTTGTTACTTTAGGAAAATAATCATATTCTATATTTAAAAAGGCTGCAATTCTTCTATGTATTTCATCAGGTTTTTTTTTAAATTCTTCAAATAATAAAACCAGAATTTGATCTTCCGAAAAAAATTCATAGAAGGCTTTTAGTTGTTGATGATAGAGACCATGCTCAAGATATGTAAGATTACACTTTTGTTCAACAGTCCCATTTTGCTTAATCCAATCCTCTTTTTCGAGCGCCTCCTCAAATGTGGCCGCATTTTCCCACAAGTTACTGCGAAAGTACCAATAAGCAGAATATGCCCTTTCAATTGGATTCCTCAGGCAACAAATTAACTTTAGCTTGTGGTTGTATTCATACAATCTTTTAACTGTAATTTCGGTAAGATAAAGAAGGTTGACCGGCGCATTACCCACCAAATTTTGGCCATTCCATTTCTGAAAATACCATTTATAATTTTCTAATCCTTTAGAATACAATTTCTCATTATAAAAATATGGAATCTCTTTATCTTCCGGCATAAACACTTCGGGATGCAGGGCTAATATGTCGTTCAAGGATGTTGTTCCAGATTTTTGTGCACCAATTATAAAAAAATTAGGGAGCATATCTATCAGTTTTGGTAACTTAGTATAAGGATTTCTTCATTATCAGTTCACTAAAGGATTCTCATGTTGGATTTTTCAGAATCTAAAGCATATAAAAATTTTCCGATTAATATATAAACTTAACAAGAGAGTTCGAAGCGTATGAACAAATTGACTGGAATCCACTACTACCCCGGATAGAAACCAAGGAAAACATTTAAAAAAGATTTCTTTTTGCTTAAGAATGAGTGCGTATGTCAATATTTTACTATTGTATCTATGTTTAAGAAATGGATTAATATCTATTAAACCTTTAAATTTCTTATAAATCCTTAAATTTCCCTGAAGTTTTTTAACAGGGTTTTTCCCGATTCTGTCTTTTCTATTTTCTTGAAACATTACTACTAAAGGTAAAGGAACAAAATCAAATTTAGCAACTTCGGCAATGCGTATCCACAAATCTAAATCCTGATTTGACAAAAAAGATTCATCAAATCCGTTAATCTGATTAAGAACATCGAACTTGATGCAATTACTGCTTAAACAGCCAAAATATCCACCATGTAATAGTTTTTCTTGGACCCACCCCGACAACCTGTTTTGTATTGTTTGTTCTTTTTTTCCATAATCTTTTATGATGACATAATCCGTACTGACAAGACCAACTTTTGGTCCCAGATTCGCGATAAAATTGTATTGAAATTCAAGTTTTCTACTGAGCCAAACATCATCATCGTCTAGGAATGCGATCCATTTGCCTTTTGCTAAAAAAACTCCTTCGTTGCGCGCACCACAGGCGCCGGGAGTTCGATTGTTTAAAACATATTTTACCCGGTCATCAGAGATCGAATTTATATAATCTGCTGTATTATCTTCAGAATGGTCATCCACAATTATTAGCTCAAAGTTATCAAAAGTTTGGCAAAGAACACTATCCACAGCTCGCTTTAAAATATTGGCTCTATTGTGAGTTGGGACAACTACAGAAAAATAGGGGGAATCCATCGCTTATAACTTTCCCATAAATCATCAAAAAAGGTAATGAATGATCAAATCAGCTGAATTTCTTTCAGGTTATTAAACTCTAAGATGGTATAAAGTTGACAAGCTCTGAATATTTCATAGATAATTTATCAGGTGTTCTAGAAGTTTTTAAATGTCCTAGATTTTTCATTTGAATTTTGTATCTTTTGTTATCCCTTTTATTTAGAATGTCGATGATTGTTTTGTTTATTTCATTTAGTTGACACAAATGCCCAATGTCTCCAAACCCATTTTGTAAACTTTCAAAAAGCCCAATCTTACTGGCAATAATCGGTTTTTTCCATGCGATACTATCCATTAAAACCCCTGAAGCACAATAATCATAATAGGTATCATAAAATAGGCACACGTAATGGATGCGTTTTATCCGGTCAACATATTCTGAACGGCTGAGCCGTTTATTGTCCGGGTTCTCGGTTAAAAATGCCATTTTTGATCTACAGCGCTGTCTTATTTTATCCGGAACTCGACCTATGTAATGAAACTTCGCTTGACCTGGAAATTTATTCGTTATTTCAGCAGCGGCGTCAAGGTATCTGAAAAAACCTTTTTGTTTGGTTGCGCGACCGAGATACCCAAACTCGATCGGCTGGTCCTTTGTTATGTCTAAATCTAACGCGTCATTCTCCAGGTTTTTATCAATCGGTATAGGATGATCCAGGACATAAAGATGTTCATCTAAAAAGGGCAGAATTTTCGTAACTTTTTTTCTGACAGATTCTTCCAAAACGATGTATTGTAATCTTTGGTAACCTGGCAATTTTAATGCTAATTTCAAGGAGCCGAGGTAATAAAGCGGGTTGATGATTTCTCTGCGCGGGATACGTGCAAGCGTTGAAAAATTCCCATGTAGTACGACCTGAACCCTTTTGTTTTTGTAATCCTTTCGTGTATAATATTTGAGTGCCCAGAGGATCGAAGAAACGCCTGTGATAACGAGCACATCTTTTTGGCGATCGTTATTCAATTGGTCAAGGATCGATTTTGCTATTTTGAAATCCGCGGACAAACGCGAGAAAAATTTAGCATTCCGTTCTGGCAATATAAGGTCATTCCATTCAATTCCAGTACTGAATGAATCCCCTATTTGCTCCTGGATAAATCGCGCATGTGATTGTTCCCCATAAAAACGAATTCTTTCATTTGGGAATGCAAGGCTAATCGTTTTCAACAAAGCAGCGTTAAAGGGAACGTGCTCCATACCCATGGCTACTGGCTCACAGACGACAAACATTTACGATGGTCCTTTTTTAGGGTTACGTTCAGCTATGCATCGCTTTTCACCATCGCTGTTGTTTTCTGGTATCGGAAGGCCCCACTCGACGTCCACCCGCCCCCCTGCTTTTTATGATGAGCGCGGGCACGGGCGGTAGGTCTAAAACCATATTTCTATTTTCTACTAAAGTTCTATGAGATCGCCAATGGCACGATTGCATTAATTATTCATTTAAACCACTCTACCACCGCACTAAGGACTCACACAAAAATTAATTGATATTTTTTCATAGGGCTGAAAGTAGTCCATTCGGACACTGGGTTTAATTCTCTCAAGCATCCTGTTTCATTAACGAATGAAACACAATTACTTTGCCCAGTCATTTGTGCTTTCATATCCAAGATAAATCAGGGCATCACCGAATATTTCGACAAATCTTTCCTTGTGTATCATAGTAAAATGGTTTTCCCATTGTTTAGATTTTCCTGACCGAATGTGGATTGACTTCTTGAAGTTTCCTGAAAAAAGGCTTTTGCCATATGCTATCTCCAAGCTTTTTGGTATACGACCACCAGGTATTCCCAAAAATGATAAAATATTATGGAATAAAATCAAATTTTCATCAATTATCAGATCCTCATATTTCGCCTCAAAAAAAAGGGGGTTGTTATAATTCCAGCTGATCATCTCCTTTATTCCTCTTGCTCCGGAATGTTCCATTTCAAACAGAATTCGATCATCCAATGATTCGAAACTGTTTATTTTTTGTTGATAGCTCATTCCCGCGAATTTCTCCTGCTTAATATGTAGCCATTTTTCATCCGACTTCTGATGGTATAAACATCCTGAGATGATTAGGTCTCTTGGGTCCCGTATTAAATGCAGGCCTTTATAGTCATCAGTTATTTTTTCCAAGTCGAACTGACTGTGGTCTTGAAAAAAAATGTCATACCTTTCTGGCAAATTCTCTTGTTTCCTGTATAATATATTAGCGAGAATGCTTTGCATATCTCTTGGAACAATGAGGCCATCCATACCGTGCCTGTCTTATGGTGAGTACCAACCAATATACGATTGTTTAATTTCAGAATCTTTTTAGCTGTGATTTCCTCTTTGACAGTATCCTTGAATTTTTTTAATTTATATATAATTTTGGCGACCTCAGATTTCATTTAACTACTCTCACTTTATTGTATGAAAATTTTACATGTGTTCCTGACGGTTTTATTATATCGATATTTTTTAATTGAAGCTTTTATCTTTTGTCATCCCTATTTTGAAAAATGTCGACAATGGTTTGATCTATCTCTTTCCGACTCCTTAAATATTCAATTTCGCTAAATTCGCATCCTTTGATAGTACCCTTTGTCAAAAACCCATCTGTATTTATTGTATATTGCCTGTTCCACTTCGGGTGTAAGCAAATCATGCAGGGAGCTTTTTTTTCTTGTCCGATTGAGTTGCGGCAAACGATAGGGCCTATATATCTGCAGAAGTGAAAGTGCTTCCATCAAACCCGATAGCGGTTTTTTGATTAAACTTCGCTTGGGGATATGTTTTATGCTTCTTATTCTGTCTGTTCTTATTTTGCTGTCGGCAAACAAACGCTTTAGGTCATCATCAAGGCTTTCAAAGCGTAAAAGGTAGAAATTCCTTGGGGTTTCCCCGTTTATCTCGTAGTAGTGCTGGATACCCGTAAGGCCACTTTCTCGACTGTAGCTGTAAGGCGCTTCTTTGGCAAACGCCTCGAAATCACCTTGCTTGGCCAAAAGCACTTCTTTTGCATTTGGATGAATCCAATCGATGTCTTTAGCAAAATAGTTAAATCTCGAAAACTCAATCGCATAAGGATTGCGGATAACTGAAATGATCACTTTGAAGGTGTCAATGGAAAAGTTGGCAAATTGCTGCAAATAGTCTCTTGCATAAGGAAGGTTTCCATGTCGATTTCCCAATAGACAAATGACTTCACTCCAATTCAGGTAAATACCGTGGTGATCTTTTTGCGCAACATAAAAAATAGGTGGTTTTAATCGAGAAATGAAATAAGCAGTTAATGACATTCCTGCTGTCTTTACCGGGTGCAAAAAAAGTATTTCCTTGTTGAACAACATACTTAATACCTTTTTATAACCATCTTTATTTCAAGCTGAGGATTCGAGCTTTTGAGTTGTCAAGGGTGACAGGATTGAAAATTCTAAGGGTAAACCCACTATATGCGCTATTCGGGTTTAGTTGTCTTCGGCCCAAGGCATTGGTTCAATACTTTCATAGGTAGACTTCATTTTGTATGGTATGCCCATTTCTTGCGGGGATTGTAGCGCTATCGTTAGTTCCGTAACATGCAGTGCATGTTCAGCCGACAAACGACACTGCCGCCCCTCGCCAATTGCGGCAGCCATCTCGGCGATACCACGGCCATAATCCATGATATTGAGCTGGTTCTGCTGTGGTCGGTCGGAAGCTGGATTGCTCAATAGAATGGAAGCAGCTTTTTTGGGATAGTGGCCTTTTGAAGTTAAGAAGGGAATCCGTTCCTTAATTCTTCGTATCCAAGGATTCATCTTTATCTTTGACTTATTCAATCGTTTGTTAAAAAAAACAGGCGAATGATAGTTCCAAGCGTCTTTGACGTATAGCGTCCCTTTATCCCCAACAATGGTCAAACTCCGATCACGATCAGCCACGATACTGCACGTTATGCGTGCCACGACATTGGATTCAAACTCAACGCATCCAACAGTAAAATCAGGTGCCATTTTCTCTATGTGCTCATCATCAGTTTTATCTGGTATGAGACAGGCGGAAAAGGATGTAACAGTTTTCGCGGGACCAAAAAATGCGGTTAACCAGGTGAGGTAATACGCAGCATGCTCCATCGTGCACCCCGTCTCATACTCATTCTTGTATGGCCAAGCGGTACCCGATTCACTTTTCCAACTTTTGGGGTTCAGTTGATGGATCATACCGTCATCTAACTCAGCATAAGCTAAATATACCTTTCCTATTTTTCCTTCCCGTAGTAATTTCCAAGCTGTTTGTGCAGATTCGCCAAGAAGACTGCATGGCGCTGATGAAATATAAAGATTCTTTTTCCGAGCCAACTCCACAAGTTCCTTCGCATCCGTAAGGTTTAATGCGAGTGGTTTTTCCGTGTATACATGTTTACCAGCCATTAAGCTGGCTTTAGAAATATCGTAATGACTCGCTGGGTTTGTCAAATTAACCACTATTTCAACGCGATCATCATTTATCAACGAATCGAATGAGCTAAATGTATTTACGGAATAGAACTTTGAAAAGTTGGCCAATCGGCTTGGGTTGTTATCATAGACCCCTACCAATTCGATTTCCGGATGCAAGGGTAATGTCTTGATGTAATAATCAGCCACAAAACCACACCCAACAAAAGCTATACGCATCAGTTTAGTCCTCTGCTTGACATGGCAATGTCAATCGTCTGCTACGCTGAATTATTTTCTCATGAGGATATCTTAGATCCAACTGGGCCCGAATACTGTCCATAATTCTCATAATTTCAACGGTTTCATCTAAAGGCATCAGATCACTTTCAAGCTTTCCCATCTGTAAACAGCGAACCACCTCTTCAGCTTCATACTGATGCCCGCTACCCACATAAGGTATTGAAATGACCTTGCCACGACTGGAACCCAGCGATGAATCTGGATTCAACCGCCTCACGACTTTCCGCATTAACGAAATCGCCGGGAAGCTGCTATTGATTGCCGGGGTTATGATTTTTACCGAGTTCGGGGAGGGATAATTGGTGATGCTAAAGCGGCTTGGTTTTAAGAAGGGTGCATGGATACGAATCTGGCCCTTCGTGCCCATTATGGTCGCATCATTGATACATTTGGTACGAAAGCTCGTTGTGAGAACAGCCAATTGGCCCTTTTCAAAACCAAGAATGGCTGCTGCTTGTTCATCGACACCGGTGATTCCTTTATTGGCATAGCTGACGATTGAACCAGGCTTTCCTAATATTTGATAAATAAATGACAGCGGGTATATGCCTAAATCCAGCAAGGAACCGCCACCTAATTCCATATTGAAAAAACGACTGTCCTGATCATAATGGGTCAGAAAACCCATTGACGCAACAACCATGCGGATATTGCCGATCGCATCGCTTCTTATTAAAGAATGCACCTTTTCCATTACTGGAAAAAAGCGCATCCACATCGCTTCCATACAGAACAATTGCTTCTGTCGAGCTAATTTTACAACTGTACTTGCTTCCTTCGCGTTAATTGTAAATGGTTTTTCGCAAAGAACCGCCTTACCCGCCTCAAGGCAAAGTATACAGTTGTCTTTGTGCATGACGTGAGGGGTAGCGATATAGACAACATCAACATCATTATCACGAACTAGTGCTTCATAAGAATTATATACATGCGGAATCTTAAATTTATTTGCAAAATCAGTGGCAGTAGTATTGGAACGTGAACCGGTTGCCAACAGCGTTGCGTTGGGTAATTCGCGTAATCCCTTCGCAAACTCTTTGGCAACCGTCCCGGTACCCAATATACCCCATCTTATTTGTTTCATTTTTTTCATTTTAGTATCAGTAGATGACCTAACGCTTGATTGCGCACGATATAGCAACAAAATAGAAATGGGCAACGCTCAAGTTGAACCACACTTTCAAATACAACATTCTTTTATGCAAATAACTCTTTTAGCATAAAACCTTTCTTATTTTTTGCCCGTAAGGGTAGGCCCAAAACAGCAAGTTTTTTAAAGTCGATGGTATTCCTTTTTCTGGTTTTCGGGGCCCTCCGGAACCTGTCAAACCATCCCATATTCCATCAAGGCATGCCTCGGATGATAACCGGTTACCCCTCGTTTTTAATAAAATTGAAGCACCGATAAACAATCTGGTTAACTTGTATTTCAGTCTTAAACGAGCAGCACCCTTGAAGTGTTTCTTATAGAGGAAAAGCAGGTTGCGATAATAATAGTATGTTTTTATGGGTGAATCTGTTCCACCTGTGGATGAAGCATCTTTGTGGTATATTTTTGCCGAGTTAACCACTATCGCCCTGAAATCTATTCTTATTTGCTCTCAATGAGTAGTCAAGATCCTCGAAGTAAGCAAAGAAATTTTCATCAAAGAACCCGATTTTTTCGATAACATTTCGTTTTACTAACAGTGCGGTTCCATACAGTACAAGAACTGCCCCATCCAAATTGGCGCTTTCTTCTTTTCTATCTGATGGATCCGCCAATATACTATTGCCGCTGGTGTTGAAAAAAGATCCACAAAACTGAATTCTATTCCGTTGGTGGTTATAGAAAATAACTGGACTGAGAAGCCCGATTTGATGGTCTCTTTCGGCCGCATCGACCATGTATCTCAAACAATCTCGCTCTAAAATTGTATCGTTGTTTAGAATCCATATATAGTCAGCCTTTCGTTTCATGGCAGATCGAATACCGAGATTATTACCACCTGTATAACCCAGATTCTGATCACTCTCAATAATTGTCAAGCCAGGATACCGGTCTCGAACGATTCTCAACGGACATGTCCGTTGAACCGTTGTCAACCATGATGGCCTCGTAATTCGGATAATTCAGGGTGAATATCGATGCAAGACATTCAAGTGTATCTTTAACCCCATTCCAGTTAAGAACGATGATGCATACTTTGGGGTAGCGCATTGTCAATTGAAACCTTCCATTCAATTTATACTTGATAGGCAAATCTGTGAAATTTTAATTCCGTTTCGCGGATTTCTAAAAACAAGACATTTAAAAGGCCAAAGGAATAAAATTGGAAGAAGTACGATTTATTACCGGGATCTTCCTAACTTTTTCTTGATTGGGCGGTATATTTTCGCTACTTTGGGCCCAAGCAACAATCTAATTTTTAGCCCCACGAATTTACTGTTCCACCCAGAACGTTTTGAAAAATTTTTAATCCACGTCACATACGCGCGAGCAGATTCGAAGTCGTCTCTCCCGCATGCAGCAATTCCTCTGTGGGCCGCTTGGCATAAAAAATTTTTAACAATTTCTTCTCTTAAGCGATTCGATGTCTGGAATCTCATTTTTGTGTTCGTTTAGTGTTCTATCAACGACATTGAAATGTTCCATCAAGAAATTTATCCTATGGAACTTGCTACTGGAATCACCATCCTGATAACTGCGGTATCTTACCAATGGCTCCCCAATGCACGTTGCATCAGTTATTAAAAGCACTCTTAAGAACAATGAACTGTCGCAGATCAATGGTGGGTCATGCAAATTGAACCCACCTGCTTGGTACAAAACATTTTTTCGGCTTATGGTGGCTCCGATAAAGAAAAAGGCACCAATGTGCATTCTTCGAACATACTGATCAAACAAATCCTTTCCGCTTATCGTAAAACTCTTGCGGCATTCTTCATTCCAAGTGAAATTGTGCAGGTTGTCATCTTCGTCAATGAAATCCACGTTGGAGAACACAATTCCAACATTGCTGTTATTATCAAGTATATTTACTTTCTTTTCTAAATTCTCTGGCGTCATGATATCATCATCGTGCCAGATGTTCAGATACTCGGTTTCGCAAGCGTCAATACACCGCTGGTGATTTCCAACCAAACCAAGGTTGACTTCATTTCTGAAGTATTTGATTCGGGAGTCCTTGAATCGCCTGACGACATCCTCTGTATCATCAATAGAGCAATTGTCATGAATATGTAGATGAAAGTCTGTGTATGTCTGTGCGAGGACCGATTCAATCGATTTCGAAATGTACTTGCTGCCATTATACACAGGCATACATACCGTCAATTTAGCCGTGGTCATCTTTTTCCCATCTATTTCCGCTGGCCTTAACAACATCTCTGCGCATTTTGATTACCCTGGCTGGCCTGCCTACAGCTACCGCACCTTCCGGAATATTAGTTGTTACCAGCGATCCGGCCCCGATCGCTGCCCCTTTTCCGATATGCACCCCACTCATAACAGTAACGCCGACCCCCAACCATGCGTCATCCTCTATTTTTATCCCGCCCTTGGTGGTCAATGGCTGATCACGAATCGGACGGCCGTGTTCAATTCCGTGGCTGTAGGAATAAAAAACGCAATTTGGAGCAATATCAACACCTTTTCCTATCTCTATCGGCGCCACATAGGCATTCATCTGACACCTTGGGTGGATCCACGTGGTATCTCCGATCTCGATATGGCCGCCATTACCGGTTTCAATAATCCCGTCTCGGAGGATGGTGACCTTCTTTCCGATGTTGATCCTGCCGCCGTTTTTTGCCTGGTAGATCATAACGCGATCCCCAATCAAGACATTGCCCCCTATCCGTATATCAGAATGATGAATGGTCGCTGTCGGTGCGATATAACCCACAGGATTGAGGTACGCCAGATAGGTACTCGATTTGTGCGGCAAGGCAAACCATGTTGCCAGTCTTGTTGCCATTCGACCAAATCCATCCAATCCGGCGAACCGCATCCAAAAGCGTACCCATCTTCTTTTCAGTTTCGATCTTATAGAATTGTTATCGGGGATCGTATTCATGGGCAATAGTGTGCTTCACGGTGCCTCCAACACGGCAACGATGGGGTGGAAATAGCTGTTTGCTAAGTCCCAACCGCAGCAGTTGACGATCAATCCGTCAAGTAATAAACGGACGGCTCCGTCTCAACCCCGGTGTGAAGGCGAAACGCTTTTCGGCTTTTCAGCAACTGCGACACCGTGCTGTGGGGGTCGTCGAGATTTCCAAAATGCAAAGCCCCGCTGCTGCACATTGCCACGCAACATGGCGTGGCGTCAGGATCGACACCGGGCTGGAGGCCTTGTTTCAGGCCATCTTCGATTCTGTTCGCGCAGAAATTGCATTTGGTGCAAACACCTTCCCGTGATGCGACGATGGCATTGGCCCGCTCGACGTCCGACGGTGCATCAGCGTCAAAAGTGTGATGGTACCGGTAAATCGTTCGCGCATCGTAAGGACAGGCCAACACGCAGTAACCGCACCCGACGCACTTTTGATCGTCAATCTCCACGATCCCATCCTCCCGCTGATAGGTCGCGCCGGTGGGACATACATCGTTGCAGGGCGGGTTTTCACAGTGCATGCAGCCACGCGTCGCCAACAATCTTTTTCTTGCGGGGGCAGGCGAACCGTCGACGGTACACAACTTTCGCCACATACCTTCGGGAACGCCATTTGCCTGGCTGCAGGCCAGAATGCAGGCTCTGCAACCGATACAACAGTTCAAATCGATCAGCATGACCCAGTGCGTCATATTTATAACGTCAATCTCTCAATGTTGTGGTTTAAGGCCATTTAAATCGTTCAAACGCGCCGGTTCGCCAAAACCGATTGTGTCCGGATGGCCGGAATCGACAGCGATCATGCATCCATCCGATGGCGGATGTGATCGGCCAGACGCAACACCAGGGCAATGGTAGTCAACACCGGATTGGCATAACCGCTGGTCGGAAAGGCGGACGCACCGGCCACATAGAGGTTGTCGATCCCGTGTATGCGGCAATCGGGATCGATAACGCCCTGTTTGGGATCAGGGTGCATGCGGGTGGTGCCCATGTGGTGCCAGCCGCCATGAATACCGCGCGGTATCTCATCACGCTTCGTTTCAATCAGCAAATGCCCCAATCCGGCGCCGCGCAAGGCGTCATCGAGAAGTTCCTGTGCCCGGGTGATGGTGTAAGTGTCCAGGGGGGTGAGCTGCCAGTCCAAGTTGATCCTGCGTTGACCCAGAACGTCTTTCTCGGCTCCCAACACAACGCGACTTTGCGGGTTGGGGGCCTGTTCAACCATGGGGTTCAACCGGTAAACGGTGACGTGTTTGGCGCGGTCGAAATCCCTTTTTGCATGGTTTTTCATTTTCCGATACATATAGCCGAAAGCGTCACCCATGCCGGCCAGGGCACCTGCAAGGTGCGGTGTCACAGAAGACAGCCCACGGCGCTGTTTTAACGCATATTTTAGCATTCTTGCGGCGGTAACGCCTTCTTTGTAGTAACCCAGATAATAATTGTGGCTGAGCGTGTAATCCAGGTTGATGGAGGCGACCCAATTGAGCAGTTTTTCCTCCCTGAGCGCTTTTTCCTTAATGGCGATCTTGCCCATTACGTTGGTACCGTTTTTTTTGAAAACATCGTACAGACCGGTGGAATTGGCAATATCGACGGTTGCCGGGAAATAGGCACTTAGCCACAGATGGGGATGTTCCATGAAAAAACGGCCGACCAGATCGTTGGCGTTTCCCAGACCGCTTTTCTGAACCTTGTTGGACAACAGGAGCAGTCGCGGCACCTCCAATCCGCCCATGGCCAGGATAAATATCTTTGCGGAAACGGAAAATCGGTTGCCGTTGAGACAGGCCACGTTGATCCGCTTGACTTCGGTGGCCGTCTCGTTGGTTTCAATCTCGATGGCATTGCCATGCAGCAAGGTGGTAATGTTGTCTGCGTTTCCGACCTGACCGGCATATTCCTTGAAAAAAACATCGCGGGCCCCGAATTGGAACATGACCGTTCCGACCCTATCTCCATGAAATGGCAAGGGCTGCGGGATCTCCCGGGTCGGTCCACGCCCTGGGGTCGTAACTATAGGGTCCGATCCGGCAGACGGTCTGGGCGCGCTCATAGTAAGGGTCCAGGTGTGCTTTGTCGAATGGCCACCCGCTGTAGGGGACCCACTCCCGAGTTTCGAAATCGATGGGGTCCAAGGGCCGTAAACGCACGCCCAGGCCGTTTCCCACCAATCTTACCCCCCAGTAGTGGCTCGACCCGCCTAAAAAACGGGCCCTGGCTGTGTCCAGCGGAAAGTAGGGGATTCCAATATTCTCACCCCAGTATAAGGCTTGGGTGGCCTTGTCCGCTTTTTCTCCACCGCTTTCAATGATGCAGGTTTTGAACTTGGCTTGCCGAAATTCCCTCGCCACGGTCAGGCCCGCAACGCCTGCGCCGACGATACAGACGTCCGTGTCGACAACACTCGCACCGTCGATTGATCTCGAATCGATAAACATATATCGTTAACTCAACTTTGGATCGTCCAAAAGGACCATTTATGGATGGGCACGAACCGCGTTTTTGGGCGCAATCTTTTTCCAAACCCATCTGACGGAAGGCAATACCGGTGCGAGGTTCGCGTAGACACGACCTGTAAAAGCGTCCCGATCCGTAAGGCAGTCCGCCTGATCAAAGCGCTGGATCAGTTTTTGGGCCTCCTGTCCACACCCTAACTTGGCCAAGCGCAATGCATGTGACAACGCTTTGTCCGCCAAAAATTTTTTCAGGAGCGGCAATTTCAGCGGTGGGCATGCATCGAGAAGGGATTCGGGGCGTTCCAAAACAGGGCTTGGGGGCAATACTTCCAGCAGGGAACCGCCGCCGTACAGATCGGATGCTTCGGTGTGATAAATCACATGGGGCGCAGAGATGACGCCGATATTCTCGTTGAATGCAAGCTTGATGGATAAATATACATCTTCATGGTAAAGGCATTTAAACTTGTCGAAAAAGCCCCCCCATTTCCTGACGGTATCCGTCTTCATGATGGTGGCACACACCCAGTGATGACATACCTGCTTCACCAGTGCCAAAGCCGTTTCCGGCGATACGGCAATTACATCGCCAACTTCTTTTTCATGACCGACACGGTGGACCTGCATGCCGGGGCAGGAATAAAATCCTGTATAAACTATTGAAATATTAGTTTCATTTTTCTCGAGCAAGGAGACGCCAGCCTCAAGAAACGAAGGCAGGTATTCATCATCGGCATCTAAAAACGCCACATATTTTCCCCTTGCCAAAGAGAGCCCCGCATTGCGTGCCGCACCGGGTCCTAAATTCTCTTGCCTGACAAGTTTGATTCTAGAATCGCTGAACCGCGATACCCTTTCGGCGCTGTCATCGCTGGAGCCGTCGTCCACCACAATGATTTCCACCGGTGGAGCGGTTTGGGCCAGGACAGACGACAGGGCGCGTTCGATAAATTTTCCCTTGTTATAAAGGGGAACGACAATAGACACCGTTGGTGAGCTCAACTTCGCCATTCAGGACACCGGTGTGGAAGCGCGATCCGTGAATACCGCATCGATGGAAAGCGGTCGCAAATAGGCGGCGGCAAGGACAATACCGATTTTCTGGCACATGCCGCCGGCCAGCAACATCAGACCGGATCCCACCCGAAAAAAAGAAGCCACCAGATTACCGGCTTGGTTATCGCCGGAGAGGAAAACGACGCCCAGGTAAAGAAACGGCAGGACATGTCCCAACCCCACGACAAGCATCAGCATTGCCGGATGCCGCAGGAATTTGAAACCCCGGTTAGAATCGGGTTCAAGCCTCCCGAACAGGTAGAACAGCCAGGCAGCCAGGTTCAACATCACCAGGGCCGCCAGAAACAGGATCGGCAATCGACCCAGCGCCGAGATTTGCCGCACGTTCAGCAACAACAAGCCACAGGCACTCATCAAGCCGGAAGTCACGAATAGAGAAGGAATCAGCCGACGGTGCCATGCGTCCACCCCCACAGCCCTGTAAAGCATCATTCCCTGACTGACAATAAGCACCAGGGCTGCCGCCACCGACAATGCACGCAGAAACAAAAAGGGGAACCAGAGATCGGCAACGGCGGCAAAGATGAAAAGTACACCGACCAGGCTTTCCACAGACATCCACGAGCCCGGCAGTCGGCGGAACAGTCGATAGGCCCTCAGCGGCCTTCCCGCCTCCAGAGCGAGGGTGACGAAACCCAGGCTGACGACCACCGCCGCCAGCAGCGGGAAGGCGATGAATTGGTTGTCATGCGACCATGGGCTGCTGAAAAAAGCGAGCAAGGCTCCCAGCAGATATAAACCGGAACCGGTTCCGCCCAATGTCAAATTAACAACCGCCGGCCACCCCCAAATTCTTTGTCGCCTGGCGGGCGCCAATTCCAATAATGCCATTTGATTCGCCTTCTGGTTTCGATTACCGTGAGCTGGTAACCAAGTGTCAGGAGAAAACACCGGCAACAGGAGCACGATACGGGGGACGCAAATCGCTTGCGGCCGGCTCGAACTGGGTCGTCCATTCCAACTTCGGCCTGACGACCCCCGGGATCTTCCTGGGCCAATCGCCCCGGGCAGAGTCGCCGTCCATGCTGTCGAACACTTGAAAGGCGACTGTCGCACGCTCCCGGAATTGGATCTCATTGGGATTCAATTTAGCCAAGGTACAATTGACGAAGAGCATGCCTTCGGACAGCAAGTTGCCGGGAATACGAACGGTGCTGGTAAACCGCCCCATGGGGCGTGGGCGTTGTCGCCAGGTGGGATCTAAATCGACGCTGGTAAATACGCGTTGTCCCTCTTCGTTGTTCAGGGCAAAAATAGGCATCATTACCGCACCGTCGATAAGAACGTCATATTCCATCGCCAACGTAAAAGAATGCCTGATATCAATTGCGTCTGAAATCCGACCATCATCGGTCTGTATTCGTACCTCCCGCAAACGTGCATAATTGCCTCCGGGAGCCTTTTCCGGGTCCGGCCATTGGCTGGAGGCCATGGTCCCGTATCCAGAAGTCAGATAGTGGCTCACGATCTGCTCCGCGGGTCCGTCTTTGGCAACCTGGCCGTCTTCCAGCAGGATGACCCGGCTGCACAACCGCATGACTGCGGCCATGTCGTGGGAAACGAAAAGAACGGTACGGCCCTCCCCGCCGACATCCTCCATCTTGGTTAGGCACTTTTTCTGAAAGTCGGCATCACCTACCGCCAGCACCTCGTCGATGATCAGAATGTCCGGTTCCAGATGGGCGGCCACCGAAAACGCCAACCGAACCTTCATTCCGCTCGAGTAGCGCTTCACGGGAGTATCGATAAACTTTTCGACACCCGAAAACGCGACAATTTCATCGAATTTGTTGTCGACCTCCGCTTTGCTCATGCCCAAGATAGTGCCGTTTAAATAAACATTTTCTCTGCCTGTCAACTCTTGGTGGAACCCAGTACCAACTTCCAGTAGGCTCGAAATTCTTCCGCGGATTTTGGCGCAGCCGCGGGTGGGATCGGTTATTCGGCACAGTATTTTCAAAAGCGTTGACTTGCCGGCACCATTTCGGCCGATGATCCCTAGTACCTCGACCCTTTTTGAGCTCAAATGAGACGTCCTTGACCGCCCATAGAATATCGGAGGCAGTGCTGCCCGACGGGTGATGGTCATCCAGCTCCACATCGTCAAAATGGTAAAGCGATCGGTATTTGCGAAAGTTTTTCAGCGGACTTTTAAGGAAATTGAAGATGGTCTTGGGCAAGATTATCCTCGATCGCGTCCTTGGTTCCAATTCGATAAAGTTTGCTTATATTTTCGACTTTGACTGCAACTTGATTATCCAAAATCGGTCTTCCTCGTGATTGCCAAGATCCTATGACACCAGGTTGGAACAAGTCCATACAAAGCGATGGCCTTAGCACCGGGATCGTTAGATGACATCGACAAACACTTTTTCCATGTGTTTGAAATAGAAGGCTCCACTGACGAGCAAAAGGATAGCGGTAATAATTCCTGGCCAGATAAAGTTCCAGGGCATCGGCGTGCCCAGCAGACATGCCCGAAAGCCCTCAATCGTCGCCACAATCGGGTTCAGGGAATAGATCAGGCGCCATTTATCCGGTATGGTCGAAGCGGAGTATACAATCGGCGCCGTGTACATCAGAATCCGGGTAACGAAGGTCATGGCGTATTTGACGTCCCGATATCGGATGGCCATCGCCGACAACCAGAGCCCAACACCGGCGGCAACAGAGACCATGTGCAGGACAAACAGGGGCAGCAGCAACAGGTTCCATGACGGAACGATCCGGTAAAAAATCAGGGCAAACAGGACGATGATGAGCGAAATGGCAAAATCCACCAATTTGGCAAAGACGGCCGTGAGCGGATAAATCAAGCGCGGAAAATACACTTTCCCCAAAACGTTCTGGCCCATTACCAGACTTTGGCTGGATTGCGTCATGGCCTGCGACATGAAGGTCCAGGGGATGATCGCCACGGTGGAGAACAGGAAATAGGGGATGCCATCCGTGCCGATTCTGGCCACCTTGCCAAAAACGACGGTAAAAATAGCAATTTGTACCAACGGCTGAATAATGGCCCAAAGAAACCCCAAAATGGTCTGGGCATACAGAACCTTGATATCCCGCCACACCAGAAATAAAAACAGGTCTTTGTATTCGATCAATTCTTTAAAATTGATGAATTGCCATCCGGATTTGGGTTCGATGATGGTGATGGTTTCCGAACCCGCTTTCAGATTGTTGGCAGAACCGTCAGACTGACTCGGCATGATGTCACGTTCCGTTAAGGCGATAGAAGTTGTTTTGTGCAATCCATGGTGACGATATCGCAGGGAATCATCTTTCGTGGCATTCCCGCGTAATCTAGGATCCAGATTTACCGTTGCCGACAACCCCGACTATCACCCAAGTTGAGCGATTGTCGAGCTTGCCGTAGATTCAAGGCAGATTCCGTCGCGCTATAGAACTATGCGTGACGGAATCTAACGCCGAAGATGCGGTGAGATCGGCAACCCAATGGGTTTCACCTTTTGAGGATCCCAATCGATCATAACAACCTGAAATCGAGTCCATTCGAACATTTCCGAAAAAGGTGAATCGCTCAGCTTTGGTATCATTTAAGCGCCTGGGTTCGAACGGCGGTTTTCAAGTCTTCGGGCGAGCCGATATCGATGTAAGTGCCCTGGGGAAACTTGACATGGTCAATCTTCAGATCGGACCCGATCGCCTCTCGAATGACGTCACCCACAAACCGTTCCCGATACTGCTTGCGGCTCTCCCCGTCTGCGGCCGTGGCAATGCGCTGGTACTCACGGCCCACAAAGTCGTGCAAGTATCTGGTAAAAGCGGCATTCCACACCGCGATGATCCAAGTCCAGCGGAGATGGGTTCG
Organism: uncultured delta proteobacterium; assembly: GCA_963785365.1. GTDB lineage: Bacteria > Desulfobacterota > Desulfobacteria > Desulfobacterales > Desulfosarcinaceae > Desulfosarcina. The sequence continues at coordinate 150,726 of CAWAUZ010000012.1, forward strand.
GGCGGGTTTGATGTCGATCCCAGAGATGGCGTCGTCGTCGTCCAAAACGACCATGTCCATTTTCTGAGGGTTGACCGCCCGGAAAAGACCGAGAACAAGATCTGCCTGGCCCGTTCGCATTTGATCCAGCAGACGAAGGTAGACGTCATCCGGCTGAAGAATGATGTCGGGAAAACCGAACAGAACCTGTTTGTCGCTCAAAAAGGGAACGGCGCTGTCCACCGTAAACGGGACGCCGTAGGGCAGCTCGGTCATAAGATAGGCGATGGCCATGTCGGCCATGGCCCCACTACCAAAGTAAGCTGGAATGTCCCACTTCCCTTTGGAAAGCACGATATAGGCGCGCTTGGCGCCAGCCAGGCGCATCTTTTCCAGCAGATGGTGAGCGGCCACCTTGGGACGCTGCCGATCGCTCTTGCCGATTTCACCAAATCCGATCGGAAAAATCTCCTTGCTGCAGGGCAAGAGGCGATATTCTTTCGGCGGTCCCGGCCGCTGGGATGAGCCCGACGCACTCTGGTGCTTCGTTTCTCAGCGACGTCAATCGTCATGCAACCGGTGACATGGGTGATAATGCCGTGAACGATGCTAAAGGTCCTCGTGTATTTACTGAAAATATCGATCCTGCTCTTCCCGAAGCCGGTCGCAAAGCCGACCTTTGGGAAGCTCGACATCCTGATAAGAGAGGACCTGGTCTTTGGGAAGGTCTTTTAGCAAACGGCATCCTTCCGCCAAACCGATGGGCAGCAGCCGCTCTGATTTGACGACGTCAGCGTTCTCGGCAAGTCCATAGGTCATGTAGTGCCCCATGCCGTCCAGCACCTGTCCGGCCTTCAGGTCTATTTTGGCCGTGGCTACGACGTCCACACAGGGCCCGTAAGTCGGCGTGATGGCCGCATCGTTGAAAAGCACCGCGCGGGCGGCCGTCAACGGTACCTCGAAGTGGCACAGGTGATAGGGTGTGTAAAAGCAATACAGGGGACCTGTTCCCAGTTTGTAGAGGTTGAGATAGTGCTGCTGCCGGGGATGATCGTGGGTCCCCAGAACAAACACACCGGGGCCGGGTTCGGCGCCGACGACATAGTCCACGATACCCGGGCCTTCCATAGCGCTTCCAGCGGATAACGATCGGCGGCCTCTTTAATCGGCGTTCCGCCTGGAACGGTTGGGCCGAACATGCCCCGTTTGGCAACCTTCATACCGGTGGCATTGGCGACGATGGCCTGCTCGAAGGAAATCTTGGTTCCGTCGGCAAAACTGGTGACCATACTCGGCTTTTGCCCCCACTGCTTGGCAAAGCCCTCCTGGGTGGTGGGATTGCGATAGGGATCGTGAAGCCCCTTGATGTTCCCGCACAAGACCGGTTTGACCCCGATGGCCTTTACAAACCGATATAAGTTCATGGTGACGCCCGGCTGGTCTCCATCGGCATTGGTAATCACGACACCGGCCTTGTCGGCATAGACTTTCAAAATCGGGCCGATGGTGCCGTCCAGTTCGGCATTCATCAGCACCACATGCTTTCCGTTTTGTATGGCTTCCAGAACCAAATGGGCACTGTATTCGATGGCACCGGTCACTTCGATGACGGCGTCGATGCCATCCGGCCTGGCAGACAGCCATTGCGTTTTCGGTGATGGCGGGCGTTCCATTGGAAATCAACGCTTCGATCTCCTCCGGGGACTCGACCGCCTGGCAGTTTTCGACGCCTGCCTCCAGATAGGCCTGCCTGGCGCCTTCGATTCGGCGATTGGCGATTGCGACCAATTCCATCCCCTGGATGTAATTGATCATCTGCAAGGCAATGCCGCGCCCCATGAACCCGGCACCGATCATGGCAACGCGGACAGGATTTCCCTGCGCGGCCCGTTTCTTCAATTCGGTATCAACGATGATCATTTTATTCACCCATGGAAATCATTAATTATTTTCGCTTTGCTTTCTGGAATCGGGAGACGTTTACTATACCTGATTTCAAGACGCACAGCGCTATACCAGCCTCGACAATACCCGGATACGCTCTTGGTACACGTGCTCGTGCCCGTTAAATTTACACTTACACGAAATAGAAAAAAGCCGTTCACGAGCACGGTTGACGTTCACGGAAAGAAAAGAATCGTCCACTCACTTAACCATCATTCTTCATGTCCTTCATGCTCTTCATGGTGAGGGATAATCCGGCCAACCCGCATCCTTTTCCGAAATCACCTGCACATCGATGGGCCATTGGATGCCGAATTGAGGATCGTTCCAGCGAATACCGAGCTCAGATCCGGGTGAATAAAATTGCGAAACCAGGTAGGTCGCTTCGGTGTTGTCCGCCAAGGTGATAAAGCCATGGGCAAACTGCTGGGGAACGAAAAGCATGCTATAGTTGTCGGCGGTGAGCTCCACACCAATCCACTGCTTGAATGTTGGCGAATCCGCTCTCAGATCAATGATCACATCGTACAATGCACCCCGGGTGCAGCGAACCAATTTGGTTTCTTCAAAAGGTGTCTTCTGGTAATGCATGCCCCGCAGGGTTCCCCGGGTTTTACTCAAAGAGGTATTTGCCTGGGCGACATTCGAAACCAGCCCATGGGCCTCAAGCTCCTTTTGGCAGAAGGTCCGCGCAAAAAACCCACGCTCATCCTGATGCTTTTCCAAATCAATCACATAGGCCCCGGGCAATTTCGTTTCCACAAAGATCATAAATACCTCGCACCAACGCTTTGTAAGGGATATGGCAGGGTAAAAACGCGCCTATTTCCATCTGAGGTCAGCACCCAAAAGACCGTCGGCCAGCAACTGGTTGAGCACTTTCAACCTTATGAGCGATGACTCTCTGAACCGTGTATCCTTGAAGTCCATGGCCACCAAACCATCCCGCAAGGCCTCAATGGCATCCGTCAATGTGAATTGCGGCTGGTGATTGGGCGCCAGTTTTTTGAAAAGGTCGAAGCTGACCCGGTAGGAGCGTTTATCGGGCATGGCATCCTTGTTAATGGAGACCTTAAGTCCAGGGATCACCGACGCAACGGCTTCGGCCAGATCCTTGACCTGGTAATTCCAATCATTGCTGCCCACGTTGACGGACAAGCAATTGCCCCCCGTGGCCGCATCCCGCCCGATGGCCCAATCAATTGCCCGGGCCATGTCCCTGACATCGATAAGGGGCCGCCAGGGGGTTCCGTCACTCAAAATCGTTATTTCTCCCGAGCTGACGGCGGCCGCGACAAAATCGTTCAATACCAGGTCCAAACGCAACCGTGGGCTCATGCCACAGGCCGTGGAAAACCGAAGGCAGGTAACGACGAAACTATCATCGGCGATATCGTTTAACGCCTTTTCGGTGAAGACTTTGGACCGTGCGTATGCGGTCAACGGGTTTAGAGGCGAATCTTCCGTCTTGGGTGCATCGTCGGCCGAACCGTACATGCTGCAGCTCGATGCAAACACAAAGCGTTTCACGCCCTTGCTTTTGGCTTTTTTGGCCAGCTCGATGCCTGCCTCATAATTGACCTGAAGGGTCACATCTTCATATGTTTTGCCCATCGGATCGTTGGATATGGCCGCCAAATTGACAATGGCGTCTACACCGTCCAGCTGGTTTTCCGTTACATTCCGAATATCCTGGAAATATTGAACGTCGATTCGACACTCGGGCAACGTGGCGCTGCGGGTCAGACAGGTGGCAAAAAATCCCAGATCGAGACCCACCAGGGTCGCATCGGGGTAGGTACTGCGCAATTGGTTGACGACGATCGGTCCAATATATCCCATATTGCCGGTGATGAGTATTTTCATACAGGAACTCCTTCGATTAGGGATGAAATGTGGTAGGCGCGAGGGCATTGTCTATCTATTGCAATTTGCTGGAAGATGCAGATTTTCTAGGTTACGCCTACCACACCTTCCAAGGCGCTTTCCCGTTTTGAAAAAGCTGATCGAGTGTCGTTTTGTCCCTGAGGGTATCCATGGGATGCCAAAAACCCATGTGCCGATATGCGGACAGCATCCCGTCTTGGGCCAAGCCGCTCCAAGGGTTCCTGCTCCCAAACGGTTGTATCGCCTTTGATGTAGTTCATCACCTGGGGTTCCAAAACGAAAAAACCGCCGTTGATCCACGCTCCGTCGCCCTTCGGCTTTTCTTTGAAGGATTGGATCTGCATCTGGTTCTCATTCAATTTGAATGCACCGAATCGGCCCGGCGGCTTGACCGCGGTCAGGGTGGCCAGCGTTCTTTGGCGCTTGTGGAAATCAATCAGCTTGCTGATGTTCAAATCAGAAACACCGTCTCCGTAGGTCAGGCAAAATGTTTCGTTGCCAAGATATTTTTCGACACGCTTCAAGCGTCCACCGGTCATGGAACCTTCTCCGGTGTCGACGAGCGTCACTTTCCATGGCTCCGTCCCATTTTGGTGGATCTGCATATCGTTGCTCCGCAGATCGAAGGTTACATCTGATCGATGCAAGGTATAGTTGGAAAAATATTCCTTGATCATGTGCCCCTTGTATCCCAGGCAGATGATGAAATCTTCTATCCCGTGGGCAGCGTATATTTTCATAATATGCCACAGAATCGGCCGGCCGCCGATCTCCACCATCGGTTTGGGCCTGACGCCGGTTTCCTCGGACAGCCGGGTACCAAATCCGCCCGCTAAAATTACCGCTTTCATTGAAGTCCTCATTGGTTGTCAGGGTGATCGTGGATGCCTCGGTGATGAACATGTCTGCCGTCATGCGAAATGTTTGGTGGCGTGGTTAAGATAAAGCTCCGCCTCCTCGGTTACGACACGCATCACGCTCCCTGTGAATTGGCCATGGAACAGCAACCGTCACCATCCCATCAGCGCGCAATCAAGGATGGTCATCGACAACGGCTACATACCGTTTTTTAGCCGATCAATCAAATCTTACCTTGCATGAGCATCGGCTAATTCGGGAATTCCTTGAATGCCAAAGGAAAAAACCCAACTGGGTTCAACGCGGGCCTGAACACCTTTCATTGGTCATTAAACAAGGGCTTTTGCGTAACCGGAAACCGGGAGACGTTTCGATTAATAATAAAAGGAAGGATCCAACGTAAACATGGGGCGGGAAAAACACACCGCCCCATGCACTTTTGTTGCAGATAGTTGCCTTAAAACATGCTGTTGATGAAGCAGCCACCACCGCCGCCGTCGTCACTGGCCGGAGGGGGCGTACCGGGCGTCAACGGGGTCAACGGGGTCATCCTCAGCCGTTACGGTTACTGCCGTCGTGGCGGGTTCGGATTCCTGGCCGTCTGCTGCGGTCACCGTCAGCTGAAAGGTCAGGATTTCGTCGCTGTCGACACTCGGCGCGGTGAAACTGGCGCTGGCCAGGTCCGCATCCGTCAACGTCACCGAGGCACCGTCTGTCTGCTCCCATCGATAAGCCACAATATCGCTACCATCACCGACATAGCCCTCACCCGGTGTGCCGCTGCCGGACAGCGTCACGTCTCCACCTTCGACCACGCTTTGATCCGCACCGGCATCGGCGGTGGGGGCCGGCCGCAACGTCTGAACGCCTTCTCCGTTGTTGCCGGCGGCGACGTGTCCTTGAATTTCACTTTGCGGCAGCACCCGGTCGTAGATGGCCAGTTCGTCGATCATGCCGGCATAGCGATTCCGATCGGCGACATTGGCGAAATTCAAACTTGCCGAAGTTGCAAAACCGAGGGTCATATTTCCAACGTTCGTGGGCGTGGTCGACTCGATCTCGCCGTCGACGTACAGGCCCTGCAGACCGGTTTCACCGTCCCATGTCGCCACCAGGTGGCGCCACCCCGTATTGGGGAGCAGCGTCACCCCGACCACCTTTCTACTGGACCCGTCCTCCTCCCTCAGGAAGAAGGCGGGCGCACCGCCGCTGGCTGCATCTAGCCCGAGCCACCAGAGCACCCCCGAAGCGAGCGTGCCCCTGCCGACCAGCACCTGATTGACACCACCCTCCGGGACCACATCGGTCATCATCCACAATTCGATCGAAAAGCTGTCGCTCGGCCCCCAGTTAAAGGCCTTGCTCGCCGGCACATCGATTCCCAGGCCGGAACCGAACTGCTGGGCGCCGTTGACCTTGCCGTCGGCTACCGCCGTGGGGCTGGCATTGCCCTCCCCTTGGATGCCGGCAAATGCGTCCACATAGGTCGAACCGCCGGATTCATCCAGCGGCCACAGGGCCACCGTGTCGTCCGGGAAGGGGGCGAAAGCGGCATCCGTATCCGGCGCCGCAGCACCCGCACAATAATCGGTGTCCGATCCGGCGCGTTCTTGAATTTCGCTCTCGAGCAGCACCCGGTCGTAAACGGCGATCTCGTCGATCACGCCAACATAGCGAAACGAGTTGTCGACATGGCCGATGTTCAAATCCTTAGGCGTTGCAAACCCGAGGGTCATACTCACCCCAACGTTATCGGAGATGGTCGGCTCAAGCAGGCCGTCGACGTAAATGCTCTGTTCCTTCGTCGTCGCGTCCCACATGGCCACGATGTGGTGCCACTCACCGTCGGAAAGGACGGTTTGCGTTCCGGTCAGCTTTCTCCTGGAGTTATCCTCTTCCCTCAGGTAAAAAAGGGGCTTGCCGTCACCCTCATTGAGCCCGACATACCAGAGCACACCAGCGTCAAGCCCCGGCGTCCCCCTGCCGATAAGGACCCGGTTGATGTTTTCAGGTGGCGTTTGGTCCGTTTTCATCCACAGTTCAATGGAAAAGCTGTCGCTGCCGGACCAGTTGAACGCCCGGTTCGGCGGCACATTGATTCCCAGGCCCGACGCGAACTCTTGGGCACCGTTGACCTTACCGTCGGCAACCGCCAAGGGGTTGGCATCGCCCTGGCCGTCGTTACCGCCGACAAAGTCCGAATACGTCGGACCGGACGCTTCGTCCAGCTTCCAGTAGGCGACGATGTCATCCGGGCATTCAGCCAATCCCGCCGCAGGCACGAACAAACACCCGACTGTAACAAGTGTCAGAGCCAGAATTGAAGTCGATATTTTCGATCTTTTCATTGCTTGCCATCCTCTCACGAAAACACGTTAAGTAATATCAAACCAGTGTGCTAGCGACGCTGACAACCCATCGAACATAAGACCGGTATCCGGTCCACAGCCACTACGCAGAGACACCAAGAAGCAAATAGTGTGCCGACATGAGCACCCGGGGTTTTCCCGTCGGCTGCCACCGTTCATGGCTCACGGTCCAGTAAAGCGTCCCTCCGAATTAGGGCGAGACGCTGGCTCCTTTGAAAACTCTTCGATGTGCATTGTTCTGACCCATTGGTGTGACGATCCTGTACCATTAAATTAGAACAGGCACCCAAAAAGCGCATCACATGAAATATCATTAATTTCTCATAAATATGGTATCACATGTTCTGCGGAAATTGAATATCGCGAAATTGATTTTTCTGTCAACAACCATCTTCCCAACCCAATTTCCCTTCTGCGTGATCGGCAATCGTTGAAACTGTGAAAAAAAATTTCGTTTTCCACATGACATGGAGAATCGATTTCCCAAGAGCTGCTGATTGGCAGGTGTTTGTCCAGCCAGCATGCTCCGTTTTTTATTGAAATTCTTAACGATCCGACAACAGCCTTGACGGTCCGTTTTTTGCTTGCTATCTGAAAATCAATTCAGAGAAAATAATGAGATCTTGTGAGATGCGTGTTGAGGGCACCTGTTTTACAGTTCACTTTGATCAGTCCCATGGAAATGAATCCACCGCCCTGCGCGTCCTTGCACCGGTCTTGGGTGATGCCCAATGTCGCGTATTGCAATAGGCTTCATGCTGCGCGCCTTGAAAACCGGATCCAGCGCCATGCGGGAGGTTTGGTTTAGTTCCACGGGTCTTATCCCAATGCAACCAATAACAGGCGTGGTTGTCAAATCGAACTTTTGTGGTTACTTTGACGACATTTGCGGCTGATACGCACCAACAGCGTCGACCTGATCAGCCAAATGATTTGATTTTGAATCGTTCAGGTCGGGCACCCCATCGTATCGGAGATAATTCATTGAAGCTTCATGGTTTGCTTAGACATAAAATGGCTTTTGGGGCCGCCCTGCTGATGGTGCTTATTGTCGGATGCGGCGGTGGAAGCGGTGGCGGGGGAGACGGCGACACGTCGAACGCTTCTCCGGTCGCCCGGGCCGGCCAAGATCGCATCGCCTCAGCACTCTCAACCGTGGTGCTCGACGGGTCGTCCAGTTCGGATGCGGATGGTCAGATTGTTTCGTATTCCTGGGAACAGACCCCAAACGGCGCCACCCCGGTTACCCTGTCCGGTGCCCAATCCCCGATCGCCACGTTCACCACACCGGAGCCAGACACAAGAGAGGCGCTGGTTTTCCGGTTAACCGTTACGGACGACGACGGCGCCACAAGCTCAGATTAAGTGACCATTACGGTCAACATCATACCTTCCGTAAATGCCGGTCCTAACCAGACCATCGGTTTCTCAGGCGCCGGCCCGATAACGATCACCCTTAATGGCACGGCTACGGACGACGGCGACATCGCAGCCCACCAGTGGGCTCAAATAGATGGTGACGATTGGAAATTGACCGGCGTGGACAACTCCATCTCAGGCAACTCCGTCGCCACGTTCACCACTAATGCGGCCCCGACAACGGGGGCCTATGCCTTCAGCTACACGGTCACTGACGATGACGGCGCCCGGACCTCCGATACGGTCCAGGTCAATACCGTTGCCATCGTATTCGCGGACGGCTTTGACGACGGCGCCCTGTGGACAACCCGCTGGTCTCCGGAGAATGGCGCGCCAGATGCAGATTGGTTGGTGAACAATGGAAAACTGCTTCAGAAAGGCTACTTTGACGAATACGATGAATCCTATCATACGGGAACTTACGCCCTGCTTTACGATCCGTCAGTGAATGAAATCCCGTTGGATTATCGTTTCAGCGCCGATATCACGCCGACCACCAACCTGTCCGGCCCAAAACAAGGCAACGATATCGGCATCATGTTCCGGTATCTGGATCAAGACAACTACTACCGCGTGTCAATGAATGCCCGGTTCGGCTTTACCCGTTTCGAAAAACGGAAAAACGGCATTTTTTCCACCCTGGCGGTCAACGCCATCGGCTATGTCGAAAATCAAGCCCTCACCATGACAGCCGAAGTCCAGGGCGATGCGGTCGTGGTCTGGATCGATGGTGATCCGGTGTTTGCCATCGTGGATGACGACCCGATTACAGGAGGAACGGTCGCCCTCTATTGCCAGGATCGCGCCCAATTCGACAACGTCATGATCACCGAAGCCTCCCCCCAACCAGCGGTGGTGATTTCCAGCCCACTGGCATACTCTGTGGCCCTTACCCAGGACGATGGCGATACGTTGGCGGTGAAGGCGGTGGCGCTCAATGCGCCACCCGGCGCCAGCGTCACCTTCAGCCGTTTTAGCCTAAATGACAGTGAGGAAAAAACTGCCACATTCTTTGGCGGCTACTACGTGGCCTATTTCAGCGGCGTCCCCCCCGGTGAACACGATATCATGGTGAAGTTAATAGACCCTGATGGGAATGAAATTGACAGTGACATCAATTCCACTGTCGGCACCGGTGGTGGTTATTATGTCGCAGTTGGGGACAGCATCACCAATGGCTTCGGGGACGCGATCAGTTCAAACAATGAATCTGCCGATGGACGCATTGTTGCCATCCAAGGTTTCCAGGCACCACTGGCGGACCTTCTGACGGATGTCACCGGGCAACCACAGATCGTATTCAACGAGGGTATCGGTAGTGAAAGGTCTTCGGATTTACTCCTCAGAATCGATTCCATTCTCGAGCGCCACCCTGGAGCCAACGGGTTCCTCCTGATGATCGGCACCAACGACGCCGGTTTTTGGCAGATTCCCCCTGCCACATATAGAGCCAACGTCGAGGGCACCGTCTTAAAAATTGATAACCAGCAAGGAAATCCGTTTGGTTGGCAGAGCTCATGCCCCGGTATGAAGACGATGTCCAATGGACCCTTGATGCCTCCGGAAACGCCTTGATTGGGCAATACAACACCATCCTGCGTCAAATCGCCGGTAGCGATCCAAACGACGAACCCTTCTTGGACCGAATTTTTACCGCGGCGCATTTTTAACCAGTCCCGCGCAGGTGTACAATGACATTCTTCATCCCAACGACGCCGGCTATCAACTCATGGCCGAGAGGTGGCTTGACACCTTGGCTCAGGATTAGGCGTCACCCAAGGTATGATAAAGAAAATTCAAGCAACTTATTTGAAGCCTGAGGGTCCGTCAACTTAATCTATTGTTCCTGGCTGGTCGGTCATAAAACTCTCCTGCTCAATAAAATCAGCTAATATTTCGGCAACAACCCGACTTCCAACAGGAGACAAATGATCCTTGTCCAAGAATAAATCATCCGGTTTGGTCCCTTTTTCTTCCATCTTCTCAAACAATACCGGAAGCAAATCAACCACTGGGACGTTGTTCCGATTAGCATATTCGTTCACAATTTTTTGAGGGGCGGATAGCGTATTTATATCGTCAAACTGAAATGTAAAAGGAAATAAAACCAAAATCACTGGGATGTGCCTATTTTTCGCATAATCGAATATCTTTCCAAGGTTTTGAAGGGTTGTTTCCCAAGCTTTTTGAACGTCTGGACGATCTGGATGATAGACCAAATCCTTGACATCCGCCGTTTCCTTCTGTATGGCACCTTCCTGGATATCGTTGCCAAACCTTATTCGCTTGGTGATCTTTCTCGAAAAATACACAATGCTGCTCTTTTCGAATAGTTTATTAAATTTTCTTGAGACCGTATGTTTGAGCTGCAATCCTTCACCTTTTCCGCCAAACATAACCAATCCGAGTTTCTCCGAGACGTCATTCAAAACGAATGATACGACAATTAAATCGGGTTCATATTTTATTCCTTCAGTTGTGAGATAAATATACTCCTGCCAGGGAGAATATCCACCGACACCACTGTTTATAGCTTCCACCTCATAGTCGGATTTGCTTCGCAATAAGTTTTCGATGAGGTGCGGAAAGGTTTGTTTATAACTTTTAAGCTTATATCCGAAAGTCACCGAATCACCAAGGAAAAGGATCCGTTTGACATCGGGTTGTTTGGTATAGCTTAATTCAGGACCTCTTAATCCCTTATTGTTTATTGTAATTGAGGCTCCGCCCCACTTATCTTTAGAATCGGGCCTTAGTTTCCATCCTAGTTCGCTATCTCGCATAAAGATAGTTGTAAGTTCTTTAGGTGTCTCAGCAAAAGGTTGAAGTGATAGTTCTAAAATGATCAATGTACACAGGGAGAACCGCAAGGAGTAAGTTAACGACCAAACCTTTTCTCGTAATAGAATCAAGCCACCCAATCCTTTTGATTACACAATCCGATATAAAAATTAATCCAAGACCTGTAATAAAAAATATGATCTGACGGCCTTATTCTTGTTAAGGTTCCAACATCGATTGGCGGATCAGAGTCAAAAAATACTAAAAGAAATTCATTGTAAATTAATGCGGCCAATATGAAAAGAGACCGAAAAGAACAAATCGGATATATTATATCCATTTTTATTGGGCTGTCATATTTTCTACTGCATTCGTCAACTGTCGTATCGAAATAGATTGGTTGAATAATATTCTTCACTGTGTTAACATTGCTTCTGTTAGATATGTTTTTTCCCGGTCACATAGAAATAGGCGCCGAAAAGGCCCCAACAGAGCAGAACGACCTGAAACGCCGTAAAGGCATTGGGTCCAATTTGACTGTCGATTCCGGTGTACAACTTGTACAATTGATATATGGCTACCTGCCCGACACCGACACCTGCCGGTGTAATTGGCAATACCGTGCTTATCAAGCAATGGGGACAACGAATAATAAACGTAGAAAGGAAGGTGGGGTGCTTCGGAAATTTCGGCAAAAAACCAGAAGAAAATAATGATAGAAAATTGAGACAAAAAGCTAGCATCAAAGCCTGGATCAATGCCATCGGTTTATTTCGGTAGTTGTGAATGGCCTCATAGATGATTTATAGAAAAGAACCACCCGGAAAGCTGACAAAAAGTGCTTTTTGTAAGAGGAAAATTAATTACCGATTTTGAAAAAGCCAGCGCAAGAAATAAAGTAATCAACAAAAATAATCCGACCACCGAAATTGACAATATGTGCAATTCTGTACGTCCTTTTATTGTAGGGTAATCAAAAAGAATAATGGCAGTGGACAGCAACACCAACCCGTAGAGCCCTATGACGCGGTCCATCAACAACGTCGTTGCTGCCATGGTCTTTTTTCCGACACTACCCTTAAGCAGATAGTAGCCTTTAACAAGATCTCCTCCTACGCCACTAGGCAAAGCAAAGTTGAAGAAGATTCCAATCAAAGTAAGCGGAAATGTTTGCCTGTAGGTAACATTAAAATCGTTCATTTTCAGCAATAAGGTCCAACGAAAATTGTTGAAAACGATCGTTAGAAGAACCAAAGAAATGATGGATATTGTGAAATATATGGGCTTACCTAATATTAAAAGAGTAGATAAATCCAGCATTCCATCGGCAATCATCCAGGCTATCAATCCGAATGAAAATAAATATTTAAACGAAATGCTCAGTATTGGTTTAATCTTCATATTGTGTTTAGTAGGCTAGCAGGCAAGCAAGAATCTAATGGAGCAAAAACAAGCAACCCGTTGGAAACCGGTATTGGCATTTTTCTCTATATGAGAGACGATAGGCGTTAAAATAAATCTAACTCCTATTTGAATAAGAATCTTATGTGAAATCATGGTTACAAATAACAGGAACATCAAATAAAAAGGTATGTTGTACCAGCCCGTGGCCACTGACTTTTAATCCAGGAATAAAGAGAAAACATGGACAATATAATGAATACATAGGAAAGGTACATAAACCTTGTGTAGAGTGGGTCGTTATTTGTCAATGTCCAAACACCAACAATCGATATAGTGTAAAAAGCTGCAAATTAAAAGGAAGCGCTGTTGAGAGAAAAACAGTTTGACGGAAGGGGCTTGATTGAATAATATGTTTTCGGTGCGGTTTCGAGGACGGCCAAGGCGATCCAAATTGTTAACACGAAAAAAAAAAAAAAGATGATGTATTCCTTTAAACGGGAGGTCACGCTCCACGACATCATGACTCGAGAAACTGTGAGATGAGAAAAAGTCAACCAGGAAGTTTCAATAGGAACAACGATTGTCAAAAAATCGGTAAGTTGATTCCAATGAGCGATGGGTTCTGGTAACTCCCGTGGGGACGTCCTGTCAAAACCAGAAAAAAAACCCGTGCTGATTTTCAAGTAAACAATCCAAGGCGCTACAATTATGGAGAAAATACTCAAAAATACAGCCAGGTGTTTGTTTCTTTTCCGAGGTCGTCGGTCAACATTCAAAAACCACAAATGCCCCATTGCGATCGGCACCAACCAGAACAGTCCGAAAAATCGCGTAAGAACGGCGATTGACGAAAATAGCCCATGAAAAAAAACACCATACACCGTAGGACGGATTCGATAGGGTGCGATCAGCATCATAACCACAAAACCAAAAAGAATGAATAACGTCTCCGAAACCGGCTGGTGCATATTTATATAGATGGAGTGGGTAACCGCAAGAAGAGAGATAGGGAAAAAAGGATTTATGTTTTCCAGATAGCGTCGAAATTAAACCCAAATTAAAATGAGTATGAAAAAGCAAAAAAGGTTAAAATAGTTAAAATGAAACCCAAAATGAGCAAACACCCACAAGGCCGTCGGATAAACAGGAGGCCAAGTTTTTTGATAATTTTCAACAGATGAAAGGAGAGAAGGATTCTCGAAGCTGCGATGTTTTCCTTGGATCAGGAGACATACTTGCCGGTTTGATGTTCATAGATGTAAAATGAAATTAAAACTATAATGAGTAAAAATACTAAAACCTTTATGATGGAATATCTGTTCACGAATGCGAAGGCTTTTTCCATATCATCGAGCCATGCGTCGATCAAAGATAATTCTTTTTCATCTATCATTCCCAATTCTACTAGCTTTTCATAGCAAATGGTTAAATTTAAGCCCAAATTATCAATACCGCTTTTAATGGACAACCCCTCCAATGCATTACATATCTTTTCATTATGCAAGTAACCGGGAATCTCGTCTGCAAAATCGTTTATCAGATTGTGTTCGTTACGTTTTTGCCACATGGTTGGCTTGTGAAACAGTACGCTCCAGTTGTTCTCCCAGGCAATACGCTGTGCCACGAAACTACGCCATATATCTGTCATTCTAAATGAACTGTATGCAGGAAGGTATAGCAATGGAAAAGTTTCTTCCCACCATGTTGTATTTTGGCTGTTAAATGGGCACCAGACCCCACTTTTCAAGGCAATTTGTCTGTCGTCTCTGAAATTTGGGGAAGTGGTAAAATCAAACGGTAAATTGCATCAACATCAGGATTTTCGTCTGCAAGTCCTTGTTGAATTGGACAATCGACTTTTTGAACAGGCAAAGATTCAAAAGAAGGGGGTGTGAAATGAATCTTGTTCAGTGGAAAACCACGCGGCCAGATGTTTGTGCTAGAAAAGTAGGAATATATATTTAACCACCCCTTTTCCCCCACTACTGGAACTTCATGTATACGTTTACGTTCATTCCAGAATGTTGGATACGGGATATTGTCATCGTCAGTTTCTATAATGACATTCGTTCCTTTCTGAATTGCCAATAAGATAACCGAGGTTTTTCCGAGCATAGTGCCTTTGTGGGCATAGCTTGGCAAACTTTAATCCGGTTTGAATTTGACGGTCAATACTATAATAATCGCAGCCTTGAATATTAAAATCAGGTGGGCTTGCAACATCGCCAATTACTATAAATTGATAACCATGTTTGATACACCCTTCGCTTAAGGCAAGAAGCGCTCTATTGGGTTTAGAAATGGAGGTTACTACGATTGATATCTTTCTTCTTGAATCAAAACCATCTCTTTTATCCTGGATTAATCAGACCTTTGGAAAATCGAATACAAAATAAGCGCCAAAGGTTGCTAAAAGCATCACGAAGATCAGCACTGCTGATATTATGACTTGCTTCTTTATAATGTATTGGCACTTCCGCAATTCTGAATTGATGTGCATATGCTCTTATTTCTGTTTGGAAAAAAGGTCCTCTGGCCAAAATACCCTTATCTAGAATATTTTGGAGTACTTCACGTTTAAAAAGCTCAAAACCGCTGGTCATGTCCGAAAGCTTTGTACCTAACAAAAGGTTTGATATAATCGTCCCACCGAGGCTGGTGATATAGCGTGATTTCGCACAGTCTGTCATTTTACCGTTCCGACAAAATCGACTTCCAAACACACAATCGTAATCTTGTATCATCGTTTTAAAAAATTTTGGAATATCAGATGGTTGGTGGGAGTATCCAGCGTCTATTTCTAAAATCCAATCACATGCAGAATTTATCGCCTCCTGATACCCACGAATGTAAGCATCAACAACGCATTGATTCTCCGGAGCAAAAACAACATTTAATTCATAGACTTGTTTCGATAAATTGCGCATGATGTCAATAGTTCCATCTTTGCTGGCATTATCCAAGATGACGAAAAAACTAACAGATTTAAAATCAAATTTTCGGCATTTTTCCAAAACATCACAAACAAACGATTCAGCAGTTTTTCGCTCATTTGCCATCGGGCAAACAATACCCAATTTAATCGTTGAATATAACATTTGTTCTATTTAAGAATTCCAGTTGAATTATTAGAATATCGGGACCACGACCACCCAAATTGATAACTTTCACAATCGACCATCCTCGAGAAAGGCGAATCACTCGGTTTGGGGACCATTAGGAAAAAACCAGATGCTCACTGATCTGCTGACCCCGCAAGAGGCTCCTCGGATGCTATCTTCCAAACGCCGTCATGCTGCTTCAAATAAAAGCGGACCAGAAGCGGTGGGCCCTCAGGAAAGTGGAACTCAACATCGGCCGCGCTTTCGAGATCGTCGACCTGATTGATTCTATTGACAACCAGGGTCGTGCGCTCATAGGTCTGCCTTAAAAATTCAGGATAATCTCGGTTGTTTTGCAATAAATCCCGCTTCTGTGTCAACAAGGGGTCGGCGCAACGGTCCAGAATGGCTTCGACATCCCCCGCCTTCAGGGAGATAAAAAAGGTTTGCACAAAAGCGGCGAGTTCATCTTCGGAAGCCTCTGCGCCGGATCCCGCTGTGATGAAGACGGTGAATGAAATCAAAACGAAAACAATTCGAATCATGACGGCGTCCTTCAGGTTGATTTCCGAATCCAAGGGTGGTCGGTGACGACTCATTCGAACAACGGGCTGCCCATGATATTGTCGTGCCACATGTGCGCCATGTCCAGATATCCGCTGCCGTTAGGATGAACATTGTCAAAAAACAGATAGTGATTGGCCGACTCCATAAAATGATCGTAGAATGCGGGCGGTTCGATCACCAAATGATGGAATGCATGAAGATCCCGGACAACCTGATTGTATTCAAGAATCAGGTTGAGCCTGGATGCAGGCGCATTCCTGACATAGGGAACCTGGGCCAATGCCGGAATTTTATTTCGTGATTGAAGCCGCAGGACCATATCACGGAGGTAGCCCTTGAAGGTTGAGCGGCAGGCCGCATCGTAATCGGGATGGGTGGGATCAAAACTGTCGGGTTCCCGGCAATTGACCCCGCTAGGAACCGGCATGGTCCCCCCAGAATCGTTCGTTCCGAATAAAATCAACCAGATTTGAGAATCCGGATAACGCGCAATGGTTTCTGCAAGCCTGTCGCGCCCCTCTTTGGTGGTGGTGCCGCCCAGGCCTTCATTAGCGATGAACACCGCCGTGTCAGCGCCCCAAGAACTAATAGAGAAGGTCGTTGAGAATCGGCGGGTAGCCGCGGTTCAGGTTTTTTCCATTGGCGCTGTCATTGTCGTCCTGGCGCTGGTCGCCTACGCCGTTGGTAATGCTGTCCCCAATGGCGACCAGCAATCTTCCGCCCACGCCGACACCGGCATTCACGTCCTCCTGGCCCAGTGACGCATCGCTTAACGGCTCGCCGTCTTGATCGACGATAACCGCAGCGAACCTTCGATCTCCT
Source organism: uncultured delta proteobacterium (assembly GCA_963785365.1). GTDB lineage: Bacteria > Desulfobacterota > Desulfobacteria > Desulfobacterales > Desulfosarcinaceae > Desulfosarcina. The sequence continues at coordinate 167,857 of CAWAUZ010000012.1, forward strand.
TTGGGTACATTCGTGAAGGTGCCGGAAGTCAAACCGGTGAAATCGATGATTTCGTTCGGCGCACCATCGTCAATGGCGAATTTGACGCCATAAGCATCGGGCAGGTCGAACGTCAGCGCGGAGACGAACAGCGAATGCTGAGACTGCGTTGGGTCCGCCGGCAGGACGGTGTAGGCGACCGGCTGTTGAATCACCACCTGGGGCGCCGCAGAGGGCCTGGTGATACGGATATTGTCAAATTCTGCCATGCTCTGGGTGAACAAAGCAATTGACCCCCCGGTCGGCCCGACATCCTCGGCCCCAAACAGGGGGTCGCCATCGAGATAGACCAAAACTTTGAATTCATCCACCGACCCGTCGCGGTCATTGTCCGCCCCGTCGCCGCAGGTCCTCTCGCCGCATCTGACATTGATGGAAACGTTATACTCCTTTCCGAGGTCGATACCCCTGCCGCTGTGTTGCAGGGTTTTAAACTGTCCTGTTCACTCTGCTTTCCAACCTCAGAAAGCCTTGCATTCTGCTCATGATGAATCGAATGTAGTTGTTCTTGTCCTGGTATCTGACCATCACCCCGAGGCTGTCCCTTACCCCATCATATTCTGAAAGTGATTTGAGGCTTAGCCGAGCCTGGTAATCAGTCAGTGCCATGCCGCCGGCATAGACGGCATAGGACCCTAAATGGTAGCTTCCCCGCCAACTGTCCACCCGGTTATTCATCTGGGCATACTTGCCGTCAACCACTTGCCAAGTCGAGCTTTTGCCCGCATCATTGACAATCACCCACCCATTGGCATCATCGTCTCGAAAGTCATCAGTGAAAAATACAGGCCCTTCGGTATGCTGAACAATGATGTTGTCGAAATAGATATTGACGATCTCTATGGGGCCGGTCTTCTTGTTCAAATAGCCTCCAACCGTGAGCGTGTGCACACCCGAGGCAAGCGGCAGGTCAATCGCCGCCTCACGCCAGCCACTGTCCTGATCAAGATTCCCGTCGCCGGCCCCGCAATACCGCTCTAGGTAGGCATGCGGCCCGTCGCTGACCACGGTGCCGTCCACCGCAACCAATACCTCCCCGCACTCATCCGGTTCAAAAGAACCGGCATGAACCAGCCGATATCTGAAGGATAAACGCGCCGTGCCGGCTGACGGAACAGTGAAGTCGGTCGACCACCCACCCGAAACCCCAAGCCGGGATTTAAAATCCAGACCGCCGAGGGTAACGCGCAGCCCGCCGCCACTGTACCCCCCCGATGCCGCATAACGCCC
>CAWAUZ010000013.1:0-586713 GCA_963785365.1 uncultured delta proteobacterium
CGGGGCTTTGTTTTATCTGCAACCCCGAAATCCGCTTTCTCGGTTCACCATTCCCCACTCACTTTTTTTATTCGTAGATCTGTATCTGTTTGCTGATGGTTTTGTAGTCGGCAAGCCCGGGCTTCCCGACCTAAATGATATCAGCCATCGGCATGCCGGCTTCGATCTGAGACCGGATCTTACGATCCCCTAAAATCAAGTCCATGGGCAAACGTTCATATTCGTATTCATAGGGCGGTTGTTTGTACGCAAACTGGTCGGGGTAGGTCTGGAATATAGCCTGATAGAGGACTAAGTGAGAGGGCGTAGGGTGAATAGACAGCCGGATCGGTGACATGGATTTGGAACCCTTGCACGGATCTCCTGCCCATTTATTGGCGGTTGGTTCAAACTCAACGGGTCTGAGCACTGCCCCGCTTGAAAAAGTCTGCGTCGATTTTTTTCATCAGGTGATCGGCGCTATAAACGGCGCGCCAAACAGCTCGAAAGGTTGGGTGGTTCCCCGGCCTTCGGAGATGTTGGTGCCTTCCCAGATCACCTGGCCCGGGTAAACCATGGCCGACGCTGGTGTCGGCAGATTGGGTGACGGTGCCACCCAGGGCAGGCCGGTCTGGCTGAAGATCATCTCTCTTTTCCATCCTTGCATGGAAACCACCTCAAGGTCGCAGCCGATCCCAAAATGGGTGTTGAACAAGAGGGCCAGTTCGCCGATGGTCAGGCCATGGCGCATGGGGATGGGATAGCGGCCGACAAATGATGAACAGTCGGGATCGAGCAGGTTTCCTTCCACCCGCAGTCCGCCCACGGGGTTGGGGCGGTCCAGGACAATGATTTTTTTACCATATTGCCGTGCCGCTTCCATGCAGTAGGAGAGGGTATAGATAAAGGTGTAGACCCGGGTGCCCACATCCTGAAGATCCACCAGCATCACGTCGATGGGGTCCATCATGCTGCGGGTGGGAACGCGTGTATCCCCATACAGGGAAAACACCGGCAGGCCGGTAGCCGGATCCAACCGGTCGGCGGATTCGATCATGTTGTCCTGCTTTTCCGCATAAAAGCCATGCTGGGGCGCATAAAGTGCCTTGAGCTGACCGGGAAAAGTCCGGTCAATCCGTTGGCGCGCATGGACCAGCCGCCGATCCACCGATGCCGGATTGCACAAGAGACCCAGCCGCTGGCCCTTGACCGATGGTGGGGGCGTGTCTAAAAATACCTCGAGACCTGTTTTTACCACGGGCATTTGAAAATTTCCCTTCATCGTGATTCGTTGCCTGTGGGAGGCGATAATGTGACCCATTTATTCTTGGCTGGACTCTAACACACTGCATCGGCCGGTGAAAGGTCAAAGCGTGGGAAAGACCAGCAAATTCCTTGACACAACTGCGAATTTGAAAATATGTATTCTTCTTTTTGGTCTTCCGACAACAGGCCGCACCTTCCCGACATCTTCTGGTACGTTTGCGCCATTTGCCGGCCGGCACTGTTCAACAATTAACAAAGGACCGATTGTCCGGTGCAACTGGAACTCAGCGGTATCGTCATCATTGTCGGTGCATACGGCAGCGGAAAAACCGAGGTCGCCATTAACCTTGCGGTTCATATGAGGGCGCGAGGTGCCGGGGTTCGACTGGCGGACCTGGATCTGGTGAATCCCTATTTCAGGACGCGTGAAGCGCGCCACGCATTGAACCGCTTGGGCATTGATGTGGTGCTGCCGCCTGACCGGTATATGCAGGCGGACCTGCCTATCCTCACCCCCGCGGTGTCCGGCATGCTGAGAAACCCGTCGGACCTGACCCTGTTGGATGTGGGCGGAGACGATGTGGGGGCAACGGTTTTGGCGGCGCTGGCCGATTCGTTGACGGGAAAGTCCCTGCAGGTCCTTCAGGTGATCAATCCCAATCGCCCTTATACCGATACGGTAAGCGGTTGTCTGAGGATCCGCAGGGAAATCGAGGCCAAGGCCAGAATGCCCATTACCGGTATCGTCGGCAATGCCAACTTCATGGAAGATACCGTTGAACAGGATATTCTGAGGGGCTACGAATTTTCCAGACAGGTGGCCGAGGCCGGCAACCTGCCTCTGGTGTTTATCACGACGCCGGCAGCACTGTTGACCCGACTGGACAAAAAGGCTATCCAATGTCCGGTGTTGGCGCTGAAGCGTCAGCTGGTGCCGCCCTGGAAACAGGCGGAAGCCTTGGGTCCAGCGGTGTAAAACGGCCCAATCGGCCACCAGCGATCCCGGGCTCGCCGGATGCAGCCCGGGTGCAATTCCCGGCATGTGGACCGTCCAGCGGCGCGGTATCGTCGGTCTTTCAAGGCAACAGGAATTTCACGCGATAAGGAGCAGCAGGCAATGGCCTATCAACACACGATCGAAAAGGACCGCTGCAAAGGCTGCGGTCTGTGCATCACCGTATGTCCGAAAAATGTCCTCGAAATTTCTCCCCAGGTGAATACGAAAGGTTACTTCCCTGCCTTTCAGGCGCGCCCGGAAGATTGCATCCACTGCACCATGTGCTGCATCATGTGTCCGGATGTGGCTATCACCATTACTGAAACTGAAGAACCGAACGCCTGAAGGCGGTTAACGGAGGAATACTATGCCAAAGGTATTGATGAAGGGAAACGAGGCCATCGGAGAAGCAGCCATCAGGGCCGGTTGCCTGAATTACTTTGCCTATCCCATCACCCCGCAATCCGAAGTGGCCGAATATCTGGTCCGTCGCATGCCGGAGGTGGGCGGGGTCTTTCTACAGGGAGAGAGTGAGGTGGCCGTGGGGTATATGCTTTTCGGGGCTTCCGGTGCCGGCGCCCGGGTGTTCACCACCTCATCCAGCCCGGGTATCAGTCTCATGAGTGAAGCCATCAGCTATATCGCCGCGGCCCAGTGTCCGGCTGTATTTGTGAACATCATGCGCGGCGGACCGGGGCTGGGGGGCATATTGCCCTCCCAGGGGGATTATTTTCAGGCCACCAAGGGCATCGGTCATGGGGATTGCCGTATGCTGGTGATGGCACCGGCCAGCGTCCAGGAAGCGGTTGAAATGGTGATGAAAGCCTTTCCCCTGGCTGAAAAATACCGCAATCCGGTGATGATACTGGGCGATGGCCTTATCGGGCAGATGATGGAGCCGGTGGAATTCCCCGACCATTTGAAATCCGAACCGTCCAACAAGGACGCCTGGGCGTCCAACGGCATGGATCACCGCAAGCGCAATACCCGCAACCTGGTCAAATCCCTGTTTCTGGACCCGGTTGAGCTCAACGCCAACAACCTGGCGCTAAAGGCCAAGTATGACCGCATGCGCGCCGAAGAGGTGTTGTCTGAATCGTACAATACCGACGGCGACGTACAAGGGGCTCATCGTCAGCTATGGTACCATGAGCCGGGTCTGCCGCACAGCCATCGACATGTTGAAGGATGAAGGCGTCGAGGTGGGCATGATCCGTCCCCAGACGCTTTTTCCGTTTCCTGAAAAAGCCGTAGCAGATGCGGCACGGATGCCGTCGTGCACCCACGTGCTGAGCATCGAGATGAGCATGGGCCAGATGGTGGAGGATGTGGAGCGCTGCGTCAAGGGCCGGGTCCCGGTCAGCTGGTACGGCAAATGCGGCGGCGACATCCCCACGCCCGAAGAGGTCATCGACGTGGTCAAGGCTCGTATTGCCTGATCGACCGGTAATCACCAACGGAATTCAGGCCCACAAGCAAGGAGCAAGTGTAAAATGGGAAAGACCTTCAAGAAACCAGAGTGCCCTCTCCGATACCCACACGCACTACTGCCCGGGATGCACCCACGGCGTAATCCATCGAATGGTGGCCGAGACCATCGACGAACTGGGCATCCGTGGACGCACGGTGGGCATCGCCCCTGTCGGTTGTGCCGTACTGGCCTACAATTATTTCAACTTTGATTTCCAGGAGGCGGCCCACGGCCGTGCGCCGGCCATGGCCACGGGTATCAAGCGGGTGCGGCCCGACCTGATGGTGTTCACCTACCAGGGGGACGGAGACCTGGCCAGCATCGGCATGGGCGAGATCATCCATGCGGCCAACCGGGGCGAGAAGTTCACCACCATATTCGTCAACAACGCCATTTACGGGATGACCGGCGGCCAGATGGCCCCCACCACCATGCCGGACCAGCGCACCTCCACCTCGCCCTTCGGCAGAAAAGTAGAGGAGGTGGGCATGCCCATCAAGGTGGCCGAGTTACTGGCCGCCCTGCAGACCCCGGCCTATATCACCCGCCAGACCGTCATCAAACCCAAATATATAACAAAGGCGAAAAAGGCAATAAAACAAGCGTTTAAATATCAATTGGAGAATAAATGCTTTAGCCTTGTCGAGGTGGTCAGCACCTGTCCCACCAACTGGGGCATGACCCCGATGGAGGCCGTGGCCTGGACAGAAAAGACCCTGCTGGCATACTACCAACCGGGGGACTATAAAGTTCCGGCATGACGCACAGATCCGCAACGTCGGACGTGACTGAAGGAGGCATAATGCAGAGCGAAATCATGTTTGCCGGATTCGGTGGACAGGGCATATTGTTAATCGGTAAAGTTCTTGCCCATGCCGCCATGGAGGAAGGTTTCGAGGTGGCGTGGGTGCCTTCCTACGGGCCTGAAATGAGGGGCGGCACGGCCTATTGCACCGTGGTGATCAGCGATCGTCCCATCGGTTCGCCCATCATCAAGAACCCGCTGCACCTGGTGGCCATGAACGGGCCCTCGCTCGAGAAATTTGCCCCCACAGTCAAGACGGGCGGTATCATTTTCATCAATAGTTCGCTGATCGCCTTTGGGTCGAACCGGGATGATGTGGATGAACTGCGCGTACCGGTGGTGGACGTCGCCAAAGAACTGGGCACGGTCAAAGCCGCCAATATCGTGGCCCTTTCCGCCTTCGTGGCGCGCAGCGGTATTGTACCCATGGAAACCTTAAAGCATTGTATCAAAGAGGAGTTCAGCAAGAAGCCCAAACTGATTCCTTTGAACATGCAGGCTGTGGCGGCCGGTGAACAGGCGGCCCGGAAATAGATCAGCCTTGCCGCGGTGGTTCTGCAGCAAGTGACAGGCATGCATCAACGGCCGGGCTGAGTGCCCGGCTGTTTTTTTAATCGGCGGTATATCATGAAACTGACGATTCCCGATTACATCCAGGCCATCGACCCCTATGTCCCCGGTAAACCGCTGGAGGCCCTGGAACGAGAATACGGCATCAGCGATTCGATTAAGCTGGCTTCCAACGAAAACCCCTTAGGGCCTTCCCCACAGGCGTTGGCGGCCATCCGACAATCGCTGCCCACGCTTCACCGCTATCCGGATGGTGCCAGTCACCGGCTCACCCGCAAAATTGCCGACTTCACCGGTGTTTCACCTGCCAATGTGGTGATCGGAAACGGTTCGGACGACATCATTGCGCTGCTGATGCGGGCCCTGATCCGGCCCGGTGACCGGGTGATCGTACCGCACCCCTCATTTCTCATGTACGACATCAGCGCCGCCGCCGCCGGTGCTGCGGTGGACGTCGTGCCTCTGAAAGAACTGGCCATGGATCTTGAGGCCATGGCCGAGACGGGTGACCGCCGCTACCCGGCTGGTGTTCGTCTGCAACCCCAACAACCCCACCGGTACGGTAGTCACCCAGAAGGCTTTCGATGCCTTCATGGCCCGGTTGCCGGACGATGTGGTGGTGGTCGTAGACGAGGCCTATATCGAGTTTGCCAGAAATGCCGGATGCCTGAAAACCGGTCAGCCGTCGGACATGAACCGACCCCTGGTGACCCTGCGCACTTTCTCCAAGGCATACGGCCTGGCCGGGCTACGGGTGGGTTACGGCCTCATGCCGGCAGTGCTGACCGAGGTGCTCAACCGGGTCCGGCAACCCTTTAACGTCAATGCCATGGCCCAGGCGGCCGCTGTGGCGGCCCTGGATGACCGGGAGTTTCTTGATCAGACCATGGCGGTGGTTCATCGGGGACTGGACAACCTGTATCGCGCGTTGGACGGATTGGGCCTGACTTATTTTAGGACCGAGGCCAATTTCTTTCTCATCGATGTGGAACAGCCGGCGGACAACGTGTTTGAAAACTTGCTGCGCAAAGGTGTGATCGTCAGGTCCATGCGCGCCTATGGGTTCCCCACCTATATCCGTATCAACGTGGGGCTTGAAGAGGAAAACCGGCGTTTCCTGCGGGCGCTGGAATCGGTCCTTTTCAAATAGCTGATCCATCGGAAGGCTTTTGACGGGAAATGCGAAATGACGACTATACCACTTGCTGCTGATCACCATCGACGGACCTGCCGGGGCCGGCAAAACCACAGTCAGTAAGATGCTGGCCCAGAAGCTGAGGTACCGCTACCTGGATACGGGGGCCTTGTACCGGGCCGTCGCCTGGGCCGTCCGTGCGGCCGACATCGCCGCGGACGACGATCAAGGCCTTGGCCATGTCTGTGGATCAATGCAGCTGACCGTTGCGGATGACCGTCTGGTTCTGAACGGGGTGGACATTACCGACCAGATCCGCTCGCCGGAGATCACCATGCTGGCATCAGCAGTGTCGGCCCGCCCGTCGGTAAGACAGGCGCTTTTGGACGTTCAGCGGGCAATGGGGCATGACAGGGGGCTGGTGGCCGAGGGCCGCGACATGGGAACGGTGGTGTTTCCCGAGGCGGACATCAAGTTTTTTCTGGATGCCACGGTTCGGCAGCGGGCGCTGCGCCGCTGCGCGCAATACGGCAGCCGAAGTGAACAGACCCTCGAACAGATCGAGCGGGATATCCGCCGTCGGGATGAAAACGACAGCAGCCGGGATATTGCACCCTTGAAGCCGGCCAGTGACGCGGTCATCATCGATTCGACGGCCATGACCGCCCGACAGGTGGTTGCCCTGATGATGGCGTCTATACAAGGATCTATAAAATAGCAGTCCGATACGATCAATTTTTGCCGCAGCGCTAATAATCACTTTTGTATTGCATTTGGTCTTACGTTTCTGTATTGTCTTTGGGCTATACTGCATGCGCTGGCATTTGCAGTAAAATAAATGAGGCTAAGGGGGTAATCATCAGTCAATGGACAACTTTTTAGACAACGAATCAACCGAAGAACCGATCGAGAAAGACAGCGTCACTGGCGAAAGCATGGCCGAACTCATGGACTTGTATGAGGAGAGCTTCAAACGCTTTGCCGAAGGAGAGGTGGTCAACGGGAAAATTATTTCCGTGGACAAAGACCACGTCCTGGTGGACATCGGGTATAAATCCGAAGGCCAGATCCGCATCCGGGAGTTCGAAGTGGATGGTGAAGTTACCGCACAGGTGGGCGATACGGTCGAGGTGATGGTGGAGTGGTGGGACGACGAGAACGAAGTGGTCGTTCTGTCCAAGGAAAAAGCCGAGAAAGTCAAAGTCTGGGACGACATCAAGAAGCGACACGAAGCCGACGATACCATCACCGGCACCATCACCAACCGCGTTAAGGGCGGCTTCTCCGTGGATGTCGGTGTTCAGGCATTTCTGCCCGGATCCCAGGCGGATCTTCGACCCATTCGCAACCTGGATGAATTGGTCGGCAAGGAATTCGATTTTAAAATTCTGAAATACAATCGCAAGCGCAGTAATATCGTGCTTTCCCGGCGTGTGCTGCTGGAAGAAGAACGTGAGTCCAAACGGGCCAAGACCCTGGCCTCCATCCATGAAGGCAAAGTGGTTGGCGGAATCGTCAAGAACCTTACCGAGTACGGCGTTTTTGTCGATCTGGGCGGTGTGGACGGACTGCTGCACATTACCGATATCTCCTGGGGTCGGGTTAAGCACCCGTCAGAGTTGTTCACCGTTGGCGACGAAATCAACGTCAAGATTCTCAGTCTGGACCTGGAGCGTGAACGTGTATCTCTGGGAATGAAGCAGCTGACTGAAGATCCATGGGCCAGCGCCATCGAAAAGTATCCCGTGGATTCGCGCATCAGCGGCAAAGTGGTGAGCCTGACAGATTACGGCGCCTTTGTGGAATTGGAAGAAGGCATCGAAGGCCTGATCCATGTATCTGAGATGTCGTGGACACGCAAGGTCCGCCATCCCTCCAAGGTGGTCTCCGTAGGTGAAATCGTGGATGCCCTTGTACTGGATATCAAACCGGAAAACCGGCGCATATCCCTGGGTATGAAGCAGGCCGCACCCAATCCCTGGGATGTGATCAGCGATAAATATCCGGTGGGTACCACCATCGAAGGAAAAATAAAGAATATCACCGATTTCGGTTTGTTCATCGGAATTGATGAGGGCATCGACGGCCTGGTCCACATTTCCGATATTTCCTGGACCAAACGAATCAAGCACCCCTCTGAAATATACAAGAAGGGCGACCTGATCCAGGCCATCGTTCTGGAGATCGACAAAGGGCAGGAGCGATTTTCATTGGGCGTGAAACAGCTGCAGGCCGATCCGTGGGATACGGTCGCCGAGCGCTATGAGGTGGGCAAGGAGATCACCGGTACCGTCACCAACGTGACGGATTTCGGCGTTTTTGTCGAGCTTGAAGAGGGCATCGAGGGGCTGGTACATGTTTCCGAGATCAGCAAAGAGAAGATCAAAACCCCGGTGGGACAATTCGAGGTCGGACAAATGCTGACCGCCAAAGTCATGAACATCAACAGTGATGAACGGCGAATCGGCCTCTCCATTAAGCGGCTCGACATGGAAGACGATCAGGAACTGCTGACCGAGTACGTTAGCAACATGGGTCCGGCAACCTCCAGTTTTGGCGAAATCCTGCGCGAGAACCTGCAGGAAAAGCTCAACAGCGACGAAGAATAGACCCATTGACTCGACCATAAATGCCGGCGGTTTGCTTGACAGGCCCGCCGGCATTTTTTATTTTAGGAACTTGCCATGTTTACCAGACGCCATCCTTACCTTTTTTTCCTGTTGATCTCCTTTTCAATTTTTACGGTGCTCATCCTTGGCAGCATGACTATGGTGATATGGATGGGGAGGGAGCCTGTCGATTTCGGCGGCGAGGGCGTTGGTGTCGTCGAGATAGAAGGGGCCATCGCCGACGCGCGGGACACCATCGAGCACATCCGCCGGTTCCGGGAAGATGAAGACATCAAGGCTATCGTGGTTCGCATCGATTCCCCCGGTGGCGCCGTCGGCCCGTCTCAGGAGATTTACCGCGAGATCCGAAAGACTACCGCGACCAAAAAGGTCGTTGCGTCCATGGGTGCCGTGGCCGCCTCCGGCGGCTATTATGTGGCCAGCGCGGCTGACGGCATCGTGGCCAACCCCGGTACCATCACCGGCAGCATCGGTGTCATCATGGGGTACACCAACTTTCGCCAGCTGCTGGACAAAATCGGTATGGTCCCGGTGGTTATCAAGAGTGGTCCCTATAAGGATACCGGCTCGCCTACCCGGGACATGCGGGATGACGAGCGCGAGATTCTGCAATCCATCACCAGTGGCATCCATCAACAATTTGTCACAGCCATCACCGAAGGCCGGAAAATGGACCGCGCTCAGGTGGAAGCCGCCGCCGACGGACGAATTTTCACTGGTGAGGACGCCAAGGCGAGGGGACTGGTTGATCGCCTGGGCAACTTCGCAGACGCCCTTGAATGGGCCGGTGAATTAGGCGGCATCGACGGTGAGGTGATTCCGGTATATGCCCCTGATGAAAAACTTAGCCTGCTGCGCTACCTGATGTCTGCATCGGTATCCGATTTGATTTCCAGCGTCATTCATCCCGGCATTTATGCAGAATATCGATATTGGCCTGCTGGGCCGTAATCCGCGAGGGAATACGTATGCGAAGCATTGCCGTGGCCATGGCTAAAGGAGGGGTGGGGAAGACCACCACGGCGGTCAACTTGGCCCACGGGCTGGCCCTTGCAGGCAAGCGGGTGTTGCTGGTGGATTGCGACACCCAGGCACAGACCACTACCTTCCTCGGCGTAACGCCACCCCATGGTTTGTATGAGTTCATAACCGGCCACGACGGTAACGGCAGGACGATCTTGAAAAAGGACGCCCTCCACTCGGCACGCAAGAATCTATGGGTACTGGCCGGGGGCATCAAGCTGGTGGAGCTTAAAAACTGGTTGGGAGAGCAGCCTCGTGACCAACGGCATGCCATATTGCGCCAGAGCTTGATGCCCAAAAACAACGGGCTGGATTACCTGATATTCGACTGCGCACCCGGATGGGACGTTCTGAGCGTAAACATCCTTATGGCCGTAAAGGAGGTGTTGTGCCCGGTGGCGCTCCAAGGACCTGCTTTGGAGGGGTTGAAAACCTTCTTCGGCTATCTGGTCTCCGTCCAGCAGCTGAATCAATCTCTGCGGCTTAAATATATCCTGCCCACCATGTTCGACCGCCGCACCCGTCAAAGCCATAAAATTTATCAACGACTCCGGCGCCTTTTCCGTAAACAAATCTGCCAGCCGATCTACCACAATGTTCGCTTGAGCGAGGCACCGGTCAACGGGCAGAGCATTTTTGAATTCGCCGACAGTGCATCGGGTGCACAAGACTATCGAAAACTGGCAGAAAGGTTGATCGATGACGGCATCAGACAACAAGACCATTCCCGACTTTTTTGACGAAGACCCTATGGATCCGGTTTCCGTGGCCACCGGCCGCACAGTTCCTAAAGCGGCGGTACTCAAAAGAAAAGTCGGGTTTTATTTTTCAGAAACCCTGTTGGACCGGTTTACCCGTAAGTTTCACCAGTTAAAGCTCGACGGCGTGCCGATTGAAAACAAGTCCGCCCTGGCCGAAATGGCCCTTCATTTTGCCCTGGACGATATGGATCGGGGAGATGCCAGTCTGTTGCTCAAAGGATTCAAGAAACGCTGAAAAAAGTCTTGGCTGCTAGTCGAACAGGCTGACATCCCCCAGACCTTCACGGATGATTTCAGGTACATCATGCTCCAGAGAGACTACGCTGGAGGGCCTACCCGACACCAAACCACCGTCGATCACCGCATCCAGTCTTGACCCGAAGTGATCGTGGATCAGGGAGGAATCGTGAAAAACCTCACCGTCGGGTGCGGTGGCACTGGTGGAAATGATCGGATTGCCCAGGGCTTCCACCAAGTCGAGGCAGATGTTGTTGGCGGGAACACGGATGCCGGCGGTTTTGCGTTTGGTGAGCATGATTTTGGGAACCAGCTGGGATCCTGTCAAAATGAAGGTGTAGGGACCGGGGAGCAGGCGTCGCATGGTTTTGTATGCATAGTTGGACACTTTGGCATAATGGCTGATGTTTTTCAGGTCGGAGCAGATAAAGCTAAAAGGCTGGTTTTTATTGCGTTGTTTGAGCTGATAGATCCTTTCGATGGCCCGCTTGTTCATGATATCGCAACCGATGCCGTAGATCGTATCGGTCGGATAGGCAATGATGCCCCCCGTCCTTCAGGATGTCGGCGACCCGACTGATCAGCCGTTGCTGGGGATTATCTGGATTGATGTTAAACAGCATGGCGGTGCGGCGACTCCTGTCGTTAAAAAAGAGGGGATGATGCCCCAATGGTCGATATGAATGCGTTCAATTGCCGTTGGCCTTCGATGTCGACACACTTCCCATAAAGCGAAACGCCATAACCTATTACGGCCTGCCGGGGGTGTCAAGCGGCCAAATAAAGATTGATAAAGCCCCCTTCATTTGTTAGTTTTCCAAATTTCCATATGAATGCGGAGGATCCCATGACCAACCTGATCGCAGAAGAAGTTTTTTCCTTTGATGATGTCCTGCTGGTGCCGAGCTATTCTGATGTTCTTCCCAAGGATGTCGATACCCGAACGCGATTGACCCGCAAACTGACCCTGAATATTCCCATTGTCAGTGCGGCCATGGACACGGTGACCGAAGCCCGGACGGCCATCACCATGGCCCGTGAAGGGGGAATCGGCTTTATCCACCGCAACATGAGCATCGAAACACCAGGCCATGGAGGTGGACCAGGTCAAAAAATCGGAAAGCGGCATGATCGTGGATCCGGTGACCATCGACCCGGATCAACCCATTCAGGAGGTGCTGAAGCTGATGGAACAATACCGGATTTCCGGTGTTCCGGTGACCAAGGGCGATCAACTGGTGGGCATCGTCACCAACCGGGACCTGCGATTTGAAACCGACATGACCAAAAAGGTGTCGCGAAGTGATGACCAGCGAAAACCTGGTGACTGTCAGTGAAGGCATCTCCCTGGAAGAGTCCAAGAAGACTGCTGCACAAACACCGGATTGAAAAACTGCTGGTGGTGGACAAAAACGGGCGGCTGACCGGCATGATCACCATCAAGGACATCGAAAAAATCAAAAAATACCCCAATGCCTGCAAAGACGCCATGGGACGGCTGCGGGTCGGGGCGGCCGTGGGGGTCGGGCCGGACATGGATGCACCGGGCCGAAGCCCTGCTCAAGGCCGGTGCCGACGTGATCGTGATCGACACATCCCACGGCCATTCGGGAAACGTCATCGACGCGGTCAAGCGCCTCAAGAGCGATTTTCCCGACATCGAGCTGATCGCCGGCAACGTGGGCACCGGCAAAGGCGCCGAGGACCTGATCAACGCCGGTGTGGATGGCGTCAAGATCGGCATCGGTCCGGGATCCATCTGCACCACCCGCATCGTGGCCGGTATCGGTGTGCCCCAGATTATCGGCCATCATGAACTGCCGTGCGGTGTCGGAAAAGACCGGCGTTCCCCTGATTGCCGACGGCGGCATCAAATTTTCCGGCGATATCACCAAGGCCATCGGTGCCGGCGCCCATTCGCGTCATGATCGGCGGCCTGTTTGCCGGCACCGAGGAGAGTCCGGGGGAAACGATCCTCTTCCAGGGCCGCAGCTACAAGGTCTATCGGGGCATGGGGTCCATGGAAGCCATGAAAAAGGGCAGCAAGGACCGCTATTATCAGACCGAAGAGGAAACCGACGACAAGCTGGTGCCCGAAGGCATCGTGGGCCGGGTGCCCTATCGGGGAACCCTTTCGGCCAACATTTTCCAGCTGATCGGCGGCCTCAAGGCCGGCATGGGATACGTGGGCTGCCGAACCATCGAAGAACTGCGGGAAAAGGCCCGGTTTATCAAAATCAGTGCCGCCGGGCATGCGTGAAAGCCATGTCCACGACGTGATCATCACCAAGGAAGCCCCCAACTACCGGGTGGACAATTAATGACGCCATGACGTCAAGCTATCGACAATTTCGTTCATCTGCATGTTCACACCCAGTACAGCCTGCTGGACGGCGCTATCCGGCTTGACGCCTGTTTAAGCGGGTCAAGGAATTCGGCATGGATGCCGTGGCCATCACCGATCACGGCACCATGTTCGGCGCGCTGGATTTTTATCAGAAGGCCACCACGGCCGGGATCAAACCCATTATCGGCTGTGAATGCTATGTGGCCCCGCGGTCCATTGCCGACAAAACCCCCCTGGACAAAGAGGGAATCCGGCACCTGGTGCTGCTGGCCGAAAACCAGGAGGGGTACCGCAACCTGTGCAAGCTGGCCAGCATCGGCCAGTTGCAAGGATTTTACTACAAGCCCCGAATCGACAAGCAGTGCTGCCAGCACAGCCGAGGGACTCATCGCCCTGTCCGCCTGCCTGCAAGGGAGAAATCCCCCGATATATTCAGGCCGACCGCATGGAAAAGGCCGAGGAAGCGGCCCGGTACTACCAGAAGATTTTCGGCGAGGAGAATTTTTTCCTGGAAGTCCAGAACAACGGCATGGCCCAGGAAAAGGTCAACCAGGCCTGTCGGAACTGAGCCGACACTTGTCCATTCCGCTGGTGGCCACCAATGACTGCCACTACCTGAATCAGGACGATGTCCGGGCCCACGAAGTGCTGCTGTGCGTCCAGACCGGCAAAGACCGATGCACGATACCGACCGCTTCGTTTCAAACCGACCAGCTGTATTTCAAATCCCCCGAGGAAATGACCGGCTATTTCGCCGATTATCCCGGGGCCATGGACAATACGGTGGACATCGCCGAGCGCTGCCATGTCGAATTTGACTTCAACACCTATCATTTTCCTCAGTTCGATGCCGAATCGGCGAAGACGGCCGATGAGCTTTTCACCGAGGTGCGTGAGGGCTATCGAACGCCGTATGGCGGTCGTGCGCAAAAAAAACCCAGGCCTTGATGAAACGGTTTACCGCGAACGCTTGGAATACGAACTCAGATCATCATCGATATGGGATTTCCCGGCTATTTTCTGATCGTGGCCGACTTTATCCGCTACGCCAAGGATAACGGCATTCCGGTGGGGCCCGGCCGTGGATCGGCCGCCGGCAGCCTGGTGGCCTTTTCCTTGGCATCACCGATCTGGATCCCATCGAGCACGGCCTGATTTTCGAGCGATTTCTGAACCCGGCCCGCAACAGCATGCCGGACATCGACGTGGATTTTTGTATCAACGGCCGGGAACAGGTTTTCAAATACGTGGTGGAACGATATGGCGGCGGCGATTATGTGGCCCAGATCATCACCTTCGGCAAGCTGAAGACCCGGGCGGTGATCCGGGATGTGGGCCGGGCCCTGGACATTCCTCTGGCGAGGTGGACGCCATTGCCAAGCTGGTGCCCGACGTTCTGAATATCGACCTCGACAAGGCCCTGAAGGAAGAACCCAAGTTGGCCGAGATGGTGGCATCGAGACCCGCGAATCGCCGAACTGATCGAAATCTGCCGGGTTCTGGAAGGGCTTCCGCGCCATGCGTCCACCCATGCCGCCGGTGTGGTGATCGGCGACAAGCCCCTGGTGGAATACCTGCCTCTGTACAAGGGAAAAAAGGGCGAGGTGGTCACCCAGTTCGATATGAAACAGGTGGAGGAGATCGGGCTGGTGAAATTCGATTTTCTGGGCTTGCGCAACCTGACCGTCATCGACGACACCGTCAAGCTCATCGCGGCCCAGGGAGAAACCGCCCCGGATCTGTCCAGATCTGGCTCTCGACGATCAGAAAACCTATCGGCCTGCTTGCGGCCGGCGACACCACCGGTGTGTTTCAGCTGGAAAGCAGCGGGATGAAGGACCTGCTGGTGCGCCTCAAGCCGGAATGCTTTGACGATCTGACCGCCCTGGTGGCCCTTTACCGGCCCGGGCCCCTGGACAGCGGCATGGTGGACGATTACGTGGACCGCAAACACGGCCGCAAAAAAGTGATCTACCCGGTGCCTGCACTGGAGCCGATCCTCAAGGAGACCTACGGGGTGATCGTCTACCAGGAACAGGTGATGCAGATCGCCGGTGTGCTGGCCGGCTATTCCATGGCCGAAGCCGACGAGTCTGCGCAAGGCCATGGGCAAGAAGATTGCCGCGATTGATGGCCAAGCACCGGGAGACGTTTCATCGAACGGCGCGGTGAAAAACGGCATGGACCGGGACAAGGCAACAGAACTGTTTGACCTGATGGAAAAATTCGGCGGGTACGGCTTCAACAAGTCCCACAGTGCGGCCTACGCGCTGATCGCCTATCAGACCGCTTATCTCAAGGCCCATTTCCCGTCGAGTTTATGGCGGCCCTGCTCACCAGTGAAATGGACTACCATCGACGGCGTGGTCAAGTATATCGCCGAATGCCGGGCCCACAGCATCGAAGTGCTGCCGCCGGATATCAACGAGAGCAGTACGGTGTTCACCGCTGTCGACGGCCGCATCCGCTTCGGCCTGGCGGCGGTCAAAAATGTGGGTGAAGCGGCCGTGAACCGATCATCGAGGAGCGTGAAGCCAACGGCCAGTTCTCATCGATCTTCGACTTCTGCCAGCGGGTGGACCTGACCAAAGTGAACAAACGCGTGCTGGAAAGCCTGGTTCGATGCGGGGCACTGGATTCCACCGGCATCTACCGTTCGCGCCTCATGGCGGTGCTGGAGGAGGCGCTGGATTGGGGGCAGCGTATCCAGCGGGAGAAGAACAGCGCCCAGATGAGCCTGTTCGACACCGGCGCCGGGGGAGACATCGTCATCAACCAACCGGCCATTCCGTCCCTCGACGAGTGGGACGATCGTGAAAAACTGCAACAAGAAAAAGAGACCCTGGGATTTTATGTCACCGGCCACCCGCTGGACCGCTACACCGAAACCTTGGAAAAATTCACCAATGTCAATGCCTTGAGTATTCGTGAAGTGGCCGACAAGACCGCCGTCCGCATCGGTGGCACGATCAGCAGCTTCCAAAGTGATCCGCACCCGCAAGGAAGAACTCATGGGGTTCGTCACCGTGGAGGATTTGAACGGGAGTGTGGAAGTGGTGGTCTTTCCTTCCATATACGCGGGCTGCGCCGATCTGCTGACGTCGGATAAGGCCGTGCTGGTTCAAGGTACGGCTCAGGTGGAGGAAAATGGATTGAAAATCCTTGCCGATGCCATCATTCCCATGGACCAAGCTGAAGAGACCTGGACCGTGGAGGTGCGGCTGATGGTGGATCCCGAGATCACGGACCGCGAAACCCTGACACGGGCCCACCGGACGCTGAAACGATATCCAGGTCCCTGTAAAGGCTACGTACACATCTGCCTCAAGGATCAGGCGGAAGCCGTCGTCTCCATGGGTGAAGCGTTGCGCATCCGCTACTGCGAGGCCATGGCGCGTGAAGTCAACGCCATTTTCGGCTACAGCGCACTCCAAACCCGCTGCAGCGATGCCGCCGGCGCCATGAAAAACGGCAATCTCAGCGGCCGTCGCAACAACGGGCGCCAATTTTCCAGAAAATAAAAGGATTCACACCATGAACGTACCGCTGTTGGATCTTAAAGCCCAATACCGGACCATCAAAGACAGGGTTCTGGAAGTCACCCAACAGGTATATGAAAGTCAGTATTTTATCTTGGGCCCCCAGGTGGAGGCCTTGGAAAAAAAGATTGCCGACTACTGCCAGATCGGCCATGCGGTGGGGGTTTCCTCGGGTACGGACGCCTTGGTCTTGTCTCTGATGGCCGCGGGGGTTGGACCGGGAGATCGGGTGATTTCAACGCCTTATACCTTCTTCGCCACCGTGGGCGCCATTGCCCGAGTGGGGGCCACACCGGTCTTTGTGGACATTGCCCCGGAAACCTATAACCTCTCTCCAGACAAACTCGAAGCTGCAGTGGCCACGATGAAACCAGCGGTATTAAAAACGGTCAAGGCCGTTATTCCGGTTCACCTATACGGCCAGTGCGCTGACATGGACCCCATCCTGGCCCTGGCTGCGGCCCACGGATGGGTGGTTATTGAAGATGCTGCCCAGGCCATCGGTGCCGAATACAAGGGACGGCGGGCGGGCAGCATGGGAGATTACGGGTGTTTTTCCTTTTTTCCGTCCAAAAACTTGGGGGCCTTCGGTGACGGTGGTATCGTGACGGCCGCCGATCCACAGGCCGGCGAGCGGCTCAAAATCCTCCGGGTTCATGGCTCCAACCCCAAATATTATCACCGGGTGGTGGGTGGCAACTTTCGCCTTGACGCACTGCAGGCGGCCATCGTGGCTGTCAAACTGGACTATCTGGACGGCTGGACGACCGCGCGGCAGGACAACGCGCTGCGCTACCGGAGGCGGTTCGCATCGGCTGGGCTGACCGAGCGTGTGCATTTGCCGGTGGAAAAAGAGAACCGGCACATTTACAACCAGTTCGTGATTCGCGTCGATGCCGGCCGTGACGACCTTCGGGGGTATCTCGGGGAACAGGGCATCGGAACCGAGGTTTACTACCCGGTTCCCATGCATCTGCAGGAATGCTTTGCAACGCTTGGGCATCAAGCCGGCGATTTTCCTGCTGCCGAACAGGCGGCCAATCAGACCTTGGCACTGCCCATCTATCCGGAACTCACCGAATCTCAGCAGGCCTATGTGGTCGATACAATCGGCGCGTTTTTCAATCGTTAAAAGCCTTAGGGACGGGGCAACGGCCGATAAGGCAGTCCAAATTAATTATTTTAAAGCTTCTAGGATGGTCCCGTGGTCAAGGAACTCACATTCGGCTATTCACCCTGCCCCAACGATACCTTCATGTTCAACGCCATTGCCAAAGGTGCCGTGGGTGTTGCCGGCCATAAGATCAAGCCGGTGCTCAACGATGTGGAGACCCTCAACGGCCTGGCCATGGACGGAATACTGGATGTCACCAAGCTCTCCTTTTATGCTTGGATGGCGGTTAAGGACCGTTATCGACTGCTTCACAACGGCGCAGCCATGGGCTTTGGCTGTGGGCCGGTGCTCATCGCCAAACAGTCGCTGAACCTAACCGACATCCAGCGCTGCCGAGTGGTGCTGCCCGGCCAATGGACGACCGCCCACCTCTTATTCCGTTTGTGGGCCCCGGATGCCCACCAACGGATTTTTGTTCCCTACGATCGGATCTTCGACGAATTGGCCGCGGGGCGGGCCGACTGCGGGGTGATTATCCACGAGAGCCGCTTCACTTTCCAAGCAGCTGGATTTAATCCGGTGGTGGATCTGGGGGCGTGGTGGGAAGAAAAGACGGGACTGCCCATTCCTTTGGGGGGGATCTCCGCCAGGATAAGCCTGGGGAAACCGCTAATCGAACAGATGGACACAGCGGTAAACGCAAGCATCCGGCGGGCCATGGCCAACCCCGGTGAAGCCTGGCCTTACATTCGGCAGCATGCCCAAGAGATGGATGACACAGTGCTCCAGGCCCATATCCATACCTTCGTCAACGATTTCAGCCTGGATCTGACCCAACAGGGCCAGCGCGCCATCGAGACGCTGGAAACCATGGCCCGGGATGCCGGTGCCATCTGATGGTGGGCATTGTCTACGCCTCCCGGCGTGAAGCCGAACCGTTTTTGTCCCGCATGTCAGCAGAACCGCTGGGGACCCAGCCCTGGTTGCTGTTCCAAACCAGCGGTCAAGGCCACCGGTCCTCTATCGCGGTGGTCAGCGGCATGGGGAAGGTGGCAGCGGCCATGGCGGCGACTCACTTGGTTCTGGTTCAGCGGGTGTCCGTGCTGGTTAACGCCGGCCTTTGCGGCCGGCTGACCACGGACGACCGCTGGCCTGTGGGCGACCTGCTTCGAATCAGCACTGCCGTTGAAGGCGACTGTGACCGGTTCGGTCAGGCAGAACAAACCGTGGCCTGCGACAGCGGATGGTTCAGGGGGCTGAAACCGGTCCGTCTGGTCACTTGCGATCGACCCGTATTCGACAGCACTAGGCGCAACCAGTTGGCCGCTATGGGTGACATGGCAGACATGGAGGGCGCTGCCGTGGCGCGCGTGGCTGAACGATACGGTATCCCGTGTGGTATCATCAAGGGCATCAGTGACAACGCCGATGAAACCGGGCGGCAGGATGTGGCTCGCCGTATCGATCGGGTATCGAGGCGCATCGCCGACGCCCTGGTCGCTGAACTGACACTCAACAAGACAGACCAATAGACATGACTCCTCAACCGACCTTGCCCGCAATCTTGAATTTCACCAAGATCGAGCATACCGCCTTCAGCCTGCCACTGATTTTCACCGGTGCCTGGCTGGGTGCGGGGAACCGTTTTCCATCGATCATGGTGATGCTGCTGATCGTTTTTGCGGCTGTGGGTGCCCGCATTTTCGGCATGGCCATGAATCGGGTGTTCGATCGGCGCATCGACCGGTTGAACCCGCGTACCGCCGGTCGCGAGCTGCCGGCCGGCAAAATAACCTTAAGCATGGCCCTGGCCATCGCCTTCAGCGGAATGGCGGTTTACCTGTTGGCCTGTTGGGCCTTGGGCGGCTGGTGTCTGATCCTGGCGCCAATTCCACTCGTTCCCTTGTTGGGCTATTCGCTGCTCAAGCGGTTCACCCCCTTGTGCCATTTCGGAATCGGCCTTTGTCTGGCCCTGGCGCCACTGGGGGCCTATGTGGCTGCCGCCGGCCAGCCACGGTTCTCAGGCGCGGTGATCCTTTTTTCCGGTTTTGTTTTCTGCTGGCTGAGCGGAGCGGATATCATCTATGCGCTCATGGACATTGACAGTGACCGGCAGAACAACATCCACAGCTTACCGGCCCGGCTGGGTGCCGACGGGGCCCTGCGGGTGGCGGCAGGTATTCACCTGATGGCCTGGGGTATACTGGTGGTTGTGGTCCAGATGGTCGGTGGCGGCCTGATGGCCTGGCTGGTGCTGGCCATGGCGGCTGTCTTTTTTGTACTGATGTACGTACCGGCTATCCCTGTGCACAGGCGATTTTTCCCCATTTCCACCCTCGCCGGCATGGCCGGCGCCCTGGCCCCCATGATTGCATGAGCCAGGCAAACCAGCGGAGCGATAAATGGCTAAAACTGTTCCCCCCCATTTGATCGTCGGAATCACCGGTGCGTCGGGCATCCACGGCGCCCGGCTGTTGGTGGAAAAATCCCCTTGGCCGGTGGATTTGGTGACCAGCCGGTGGGGCAGGGACGTCGC
The DNA here is from genome assembly GCA_963785365.1 of uncultured delta proteobacterium. Classification (GTDB taxonomy): domain Bacteria; phylum Desulfobacterota; class Desulfobacteria; order Desulfobacterales; family Desulfosarcinaceae; genus Desulfosarcina. The sequence continues at coordinate 20,411 of CAWAUZ010000013.1, forward strand.
CGGCACCGAATGTGGCGGCATCGCGTCCATTGAAGCCCATGCGCAAAGGGTATTTAAACCCGATGATCTATACGCGCCCCTGTCGTCCGGGTCGGTCCCGGCCGTTGGGATGGTCGTGCTGCCCTGTTCGGCGCACACCCTGGCCCAGATTGCCGCCGGACTGGGTGACAGCCTGATCACCCGGGCGGCCCATTGCCAGCTCAAGGAGCGGCGTTTGCTGATCCTATGCCTGCGGGAATCGCCTTTAACCCTGATCGATCTTGAAAACGCCCGGCGGATCGCTGCGGCTGGTGCCGTGATTATGCCCATGAGCCCGCCTTTTTTCATGTTTGCCGGCACTGATCCCAACAAGGTGTCCATGGATGATTTGCTGGATGCTTTCGTAGACCGGGTGCTTGCCCTGTTGGGCCGACCCTCGGCCCGCACCTGGGAGGATATCCGTTGAGTTTCGTCGATCTGCGTGCTTTTCTCACCCATTTGGAATCAACCGGCGATCTGGCCCGTATTCGTGTTCCTGTCGACCCCAACCAGGAGATGACCATCATCCAGCACCGGGTGATGGCTGCCGAGGGGCCGGCCCTGCTCTTCGAAAATGTCGTGGATTCCCCCTATCGCGTCGTCACCAACCTCTTCGGTACCCGCCGGCGCACGGATTTGGTCTTCGGCGGCGATCCGGCGGAACTGGGCCAACGGGTGTATCGGCTGTCCAGAACCCTGATGCCGCCGGGTATCAAGGGTATCGTCAAGGCCCGCCGTGATCTGCTGGCCCTATCCACGGCACGCATGCGCAGGGTGAGGAACGGGCCGATATTGGAAACCGTTTCCCTGACCCCCGATCTCAATCGACTGCCGGTGCTCACCTGCTGGCCCGATGACGGCGGTCCCTTTTTCACCCTGCCGCTGGTGCACACCACCGACCCGCAAGACGGATCGGGCAATTTGGGCATCTACCGCTTGCAGCGGTTCGATGACCGCAGCACCGGCATGCACTGGCAGATCGAAAAGGGCGGTGGATTCCACTTTCACAAGGCGGCCGGCATGCAGCGGCCCCTGCCGGTGAGCGTGATTTTGGGCGGACCGCCGGCATTGATCGCCGCGGCGGTGGCACCGCTGCCCGAAGGTATTGACGAACGGCTGCTGGCCGCCTACATGATGAACCGGCCCATGGACATGATCGACCGCAACACCACCGGCCACCGGGTGCCTGCCCGGGCCGAATTCGTGCTGGAGGGCACGGTGACCCCCGGTGACATGCGATGGGAAGGGCCGTTCGGCGATCACTTCGGCCATTACTCCCATGCCGCCGATTTTCCGGTGTTCAGGGTTCAGCGCATGCTGGCGCGCAAGGATGCCATCTACCCGGCCACGGTGGTGGGCAAGCCGGTGCAGGAAGATTTTTTCATCGGCGAGGCCCTGCAGGAGATGACCCTGCCGCTGCTTAAAATGATCCGACCGGCGGTCACCGATCTGTGGGCATACCCGGAAACGGGCTTTCACTCCCTGGCGGTGATGTCGGTGGCTGAACGCTATCCCAAAGAGGCCCTCAAGCACACCTTGGGCATGCTGGGAGAGGGACAGGTCTCTTTGACCAAGGTGATGATCACCGTAGACCGACGGGTGAATGTGCGTGATATGGCGGCGGTGAGCAGTGCCCTGTGGCGGCATTTGGATGCGGCCACCGGTATTCATTTGCTCGCCCCCACGGCCCAGGACACCCTGGACTTCACCGGGCCGGCCATGAATACCGGCAGCCGACTGATTCTCCTGGCCACCGACGAAGACGGCAAACCCCTGCGCGGGGAAGCACCCCGACAGGTTCCCAAACCCGGCGATCTGCACCCGGATGTGCAGGACACGGCGGCATTGGGACCGGCATTTTTGATGGTCCAGGTGAAGGACACCCTCCGGGATATTGAAGCTGTCCGTCAGGCCCTCATCCGCCATGCGGCGGCCAGGGACTACCTGTTTCACATCATCGTGTCGGCGGATGTCCCGTTAAATGATCGGACATTGGTGCTCTGGGGCTGGTTTACCCGGTTTGATCCCCTGGCGGATCTTTATCCCGCCGGCCGGACGGTTGCCGGCAACCGGCTGATTTTTGATTTTCCCATCGCTATTGACGCCCGCTGGAAAACGGGATATCCCAAGCCGGTTGAATTCGATCCGGACGTGGAGAAAAGGGTGGATCGAATGTGGCAGACCCTTGGCCTGTCCGATGGCTGAATCTGAAATTCACGCCTTTAGCAGGGGCGTTCTACTGACCGGCGTCCTGTCAGATACGATCGAACCTTTTTTGGAAGGACGCCGATAGGAACAATTTGCCATGGGTGATTCGATCTTTGAGCGGGCGCTGGAAAAAGGCGCCCGCTGCGAACGGCTTTCCCGGGAAGAGTCTTACAGCCTGGCTGAAGCCATCACCCCGGACCGCCTGCATCGGCTGGGCGTGGCGGCACTGGCCAATCGCCAACAGCGGTTTGGCCGGCAGGCCACTTACGTATTCAACCTGCAGATCAACCCCACGAACATCTGCCGCAGCGGCTGCACCTTTTGCAACTACGCGGCCTCCCAAAAGGCCTCCCATGCCTACGTGCTGGAAGAAGCGGAGATCTTCGAACAGGTGGAACGGCTAAGGCCGACGGAAGTGCATATTGTCGGCGGGTTAAACCAGATCTGGCCCTTTCAGCGGAACTTGGAACTGGTCCGATCCTTGCGGAACCGATATCCGGGCCTGCACATCAAATCCTTTACGGCGGTGGAGATCGATTATTTTGCCACCACCGCGGGCCTTTCCGAAGCGACGGTGCTGGATCAGCTCAAGGCCGCCGGTATGGACGCCATGCCCGGTGGCGGCGCAGAGATCTTCTCCGACCGTCTCTACCGGCGACACTGGAAAAACAAGACCAGTCCCGACGACTGGGTGCGCATTCACCAATTGGCCCACAGCAAAGGCATCCCCACCAACGCTACCATGCTGTTCGGGTTCGGCGACACCTGGGACGAACGCATCGACCATCTGCTGATTCTAAGACGGGCCCAGGATCGATCAGGTGGATTTTCCTGTTTCATCCCGCTGCCCTTTCAGCCGGGGTCCGGTAAGTTCATCGAAAAAGGGCCCACCCCCTTGGAAACCCTAAGCGTGTTGGCTATTTCCCGGTTGGTGTTGGACAATGTTTCCCATTTGAAAGCATACTGGCCCATGACCGGTCTGGAAACCGGAGCGGCCGGTTTGAGTTGGGGTGCCGACGACATGGACGGCACCATCAGCCAAGAGAAGATCGCCCACCTGGCCGGCGCCGCCACACCGGTCGGACTGGCCCGGGAAAAAATGGTGGAAACCATCAATACGGGCGGATTCACAGCCGTGGAGCGGGATGGTAAGTTCTCACCCTGTGGAGCACCTTTATGAGTTTCCCGGTAGCCATGATTCCCTATACCAACATGGCCCCCTACCGTCAATTGGGCCCGCCCCGGGGATGCCATTTCGTCCCCCTGGTTCCCCAAGCCAGCATCATGGCTTTGATGACAGGCCAGGTGGCTGCTGCGGCGGTTCCGGTAGGGGGGCTGGCTCGGCTGGAGGGGGTGGTGAAAACGGTGGGTCGTTTCGGCATCGCCGCTAAAGGGCCGGCCATGAGCGTACTTTTTTTCTCACGCGACCCCTTTGAAACCATGCATGCGCCCAAAACCTTGCGGCTTACCAACGAATCGGCTTCCAGCGTTCGGTTGCTCTACCTGCTCCTGGGTCGACGCGTTGGCTTCGATCGGCTGCCCCGGCTTGTCCCCGACGGTCGGGAGGCGGACGCGGAGCTGCTGATCGGCGACCGTGCCTTGATTAAAGGCCTGGCCAAGCGGCCAGACGATGCATTTGCCTATACGACCGATCTTTCACAAGCATGGTTCGAAATTCATGGACTGCCTTTTGTCTTCGCCCGATGGGTGGTGAGAAAAGACGCCCCTGAATCGGCAAGGAAGGCCATTGCCCGGTGGCTCGACGCGTTCAAAGAAAAAGAGTCCCTTCTCGTGGCCCAGGCTGTTGCCGAAGCGGCCGACAGATTGAATCTTTCTCCCGATCTGGTGCGGTGTTATTTTCGTGCGATCCGGCGGTGCCTGGACGATAGCGATCTTCAGGGGCAACGGCGGTTTTTTAATGAATACGAAAAGAGGGGTAGACAGCCGCTTTTCGAAAGCGCCAGATGAGGCGATAGTCTGCATCTGAATTCTGAAATTTGTGCTTGTATTAGATTATTTCCGGTTTATCCGGGTTAGGGTAGATAGATTGATGACAGCGCCATCCGGCAACAAACAACGTTATGATCGACATCAGGCCATGGATCTGCTCGTCGATTTGCCCCTGGGGCAATTGATGAACCTGGCCCACCAGGAGCGGATTCGACGCTTTCCGGACGATACGGTCACCTTCGTGGTGGACACCAATCCCAACTACACCAACGTTTGTGTTACCGGCTGTGCTTTTTGTGCCTTTTGCCGCAAGGCCGGCGAGACGGATGCGTATCTGCTCAGCCCGCAGGAGGTGGCGCATAAAGTGGAAGCCGCCGCCGCTAAAGGAGCGACCACGGTGTTGCTCCAGGGCGGCCACAATCCAAAAGTCGGTTTAAAAGACTGGCAGGACTATATACAGGCCATCCGCAGCGCCTGTCCGCATGTGCACATCCATCCCTTCAGTCCGGCCGAGATCGTCTTCATGGCCGGCCGGGAAGCGTGTTCCGTGTCCGAGGTGCTGCAGACGTTATGGGGTGCCGGTATCCGGACCATTCCCGGCGGCGGTGCAGAAATTCTCAGCGAACCGGTCCGCAAGATCATCGCCCCCCGAAAAGCCACCACCGACCAGTGGCTGGATGTCTGCGAAAAGGCCCATCGCCTTGGATTCAAAACCACCGCCACCATGATGTTCGGCCATGTGGAAACCGATGAAGACATCATCGACCATCTCCTCCGGTTGCGAGAACTTCAGGATCTCACCGCAGGATTTACCAGCTTCATCCCCTGGTCCTTCAAACCGGGCCGAACCGCTTTGGCCCAACAGGTCGACCATCCCGCCCATCCCGCCAGATATGTGCGGATCATCGCTGTGAGCCGGCTGGTGCTGGATAATTTCCCCCACATTCAGTCATCCTGGTTTTCGGAAAACATTTCTGCCGGGCAGCTGGGCCTTCTCGCCGGTGCCGATGATTTTGGCGGTGTGCTGGTGGAGGAACATGTCCACAAAGAGGCCGGCCACGACCGACAGGCCACCATGGCCAATGTGGTCGCCATCATCCGTCGGGCCGGTTTTATCCCTGCAAGACGGGATTCCTATTACCGGATTCAGGAAACTTTCGCTCCACCGGTGCCGCCGGGCACCTCCTGTGCGTCCATCGATGTCGCAGGTCCTTCAAAGGCACATTGCGCCTCGGCTGCAAGCATCTCCGGGCAGTCCGAGTAGCGCGGGGAATAGTGAAACAGGCTGTACTGTTTCACCTGGCAGGACCGGGCGAGTTCACCGGCTTGACGGGCTGTGAGGTGGTGCTTTTGCAGGGCTATTTCCCGATGAATATGAGAAAATGCCGCTTCCACAAACAGATGGTCCGCCCCAGCGGCAAGGGCCACAATTTTCTGCATGTTTTCCGGGCTGCCGGCTGCATCGGCGATGTACGCCAGACGATAACCCGGCGATAACCGCGCGATGGCGGTTTTCAATTTTCCCAAAGGCAGGCTTAAGGTTGCTCCCTCAGATTCTGCGGTCGGGACATCGATCGTCGTGTTAGGATCGGCATGGCCGTAAAGCAGGGTCTTGAACCGGTTCAACCAGGGGCCCGGCTTTGCCTGCAGCCGGTCCAGCGCCTCTTTAACGATATGGATGTGAAACCGTTCATCCAGACCAAATGCCAGGACGGGTGTGCCGTGATCGAGATGGACGGCCCGCACCTTCAGGGCCGGTTCGTCCAGAGCAACGCCGTCGAAGGGGATCTCCCGAATGCTGCCATTGGGCTAAAAAGCCGTTACGACAGGGGTAGCTGCAGCACAGGGCCCGATCAGGATGCAGCTCGGTGGCATGCAGCGTAAAGCGGTTCTGTAATTTCCAACCAGGTTCCAGCAGTAGCCGGCCAGCTTGCCCGACAGGTTGGCCAAAAAACCTTGGGGTCCATACAGGCCAAGTTGCTTGTCTCGTCCCAGCATGAGGCGCAGCACACGGTCGAATCCCACAAAGTGATCCATATGGGTGTGGGTCACGAAAATATGGGTGATTTTGAGGATGTCGCGGGCGCTCAGGGCGGCGATATCGCCCAGATCGAAGAGCAGGGCCCGGTTTTCGTGGCGAAAAGGGATGAACAGGGCCGGATCGTCAAAGGGGCTGTTGACCAGTCGCGGAAGGAAACGTTGGCCCATGGAACGGCTCAGGGCAGGAGTTTGGCGACCTGTTGATGGATACACAGGTAAATGTCCGCATCCGATCCAAAGACATCGATCACGGATTTATGGTTGATCAACTTTTCAATAACGAAGGCGGTGAGGTAGAGGCTGACCACGTTGGGCTGTTGGACCAGATTCCGAAATGGGGCAATCTGGTAGTCCACATCAAACTCATCGGCGTGGGAAAGGGTTTCCAGGCACTTGGTGATCTGTTCTTCCAAATCGTTTTTATTGGTGGTCTCCACCAAGTGTTCTTCCACCAGTTTCATGGCAATGGGGTTGGCGAAGCGGGTCGGATCGTCCCTCACCATGTTGATGGCAACCCGTCGAGCATGTTCTTTGGAGGACTCTATTCTAGAAAGAATGCTGGATTCACGGTTGCTGGGTCTGAAAACTTTGGCCATGGTTGGTCACCTGTCAATGATGGATTCGTCACACGTTTTCTGACTGATTCCTTATAAAAAAGATGTCTAGGCCATTGCAAGAGAAAAAAGTAAAATGTCGATTTAATAATCCATGCAAAGGGTTTGCGGACAAAGGCTTGCATCGGTTTCCAATTGAGCTAAAAAAGCCTTCAGGATCCCGGGTCGGTATCTTCGACCATGAGTTGAAGGTTTTTCCTCCCGTTCCAGTAATTCCACTGCGGGCGATAGGCGATTTGCTTGAACCGGTCAACCCGCAAGGAGTCACCGGTGACGTTGAACTGAATGGCCGGGTGTTTCCTGCCGTCGCCGGACCCGCTTTCCAAGACCATCTGGCGGTGACAGCCGCCGACGGTTTTGCATGCGCGTACCCAAACCTCGGTGTCCATGAACAGCGGGTAAGGATTGCCCTGGCCAAATGGCCCGAGGCGGTCCAGGTTGTTCATCAGTTCCGGTGTGACCGTGTCCAGCGGAACGTGGGCATCGATTGACAGTATCGGTTCAGTCCGCTGACCAGCAGCCATCTGACCGATAACGGATTCCAGACGGGTTCTGAATGCCGCGATATTGGAGGCGCGCAGGGATAGTCCTGCGGCCAGGGGATGTCCGCCGAAACGATCCAAGAGATCCTCGCATTGCTTCAGGGCCACTGACAGATCTATGCCGTCGATGCTGCGACCCGATCCCTTGCTCATGCCGTTTTTGGTGCTGATGACCACAGCCGGCCGATTGAACTGTCGGGTGAGGCGGGCAGCCACGATACCTATAATCCCTTCGTGCCAGCGGTTGCCATCCATCACCAGGACCGGTTGATTCAATCGTTCGGGAGCTTGCGCCAACCGGCCTAAAATCGATTTGAGCAGGTCGCGTTCCATGGTTTGGCGTCGGCGGTTGAGTCGGCAAAGGGTGCTGGCCAGGCGGTCGGCTTTGGGCCTGTTGTCGGTGAGCAGCAATTCGCAGGCCATACGGGCGTGTACCAGACGGCCGGCGGCATTGAGCCGGGGCGCCAGCTTGAACGCGATGGCTTCCGCATCCACCGGTGTGTCCTTGAATCCGCTCATGCGCATCAATGCGGCTAATCCCGGCCGTGCACCTTGATTGATCCGCTGCAGGCCGGCGGCAGTCAGTGCCCGGTTTTCTTCGATCAGTGGAGCGACATCGGCGACGGTGCCCAGTGCCACCAGATCGCACAGCCGTTTCAGGTTCGGCTCGCGGCGGGTTTTCCAGAACCCTATTTTTCTCAGATGGGCGCGCAGGGCGATAACCAGGTAAAAAGCCACGCCCACGCCGGCCAGATGGGCAAGATTCGCCTGGCCATCTGGCCCTGCGGGGTTGATTACGGCGACGGCATCCTTGGGCAGGTGGGCAACCGGATGATGATCGGTCACAATGGTGTGGATGCCGGCCTGCCGGGCCAGGGTTACGGCCTCACTGCTGCCCGAGCCGCAGTCCGCGGTAATGATCAGACCAACGTCGGCCGGCAGGGCCCGGTCTCTGATAAAATCAAGACCCATGCCGTAACCATCGCTAATCCGATGGGGGATGTAATAGCTGACCCGTGCGGCACAGCGTCTGAGAAAAGCGACCAGCAACGCGGTGGCGGTGATGCCGTCGGCGTCATAATCACCGTATACGAGGATTTTTTCTTCGTCTGTCAACGCCCGCTGGACACGCTGGACAGCGTCGTCCATACCGGCCATTTCTAAGGGCGGGGTCAACCGGCGCAACGACGGCTTTAAAAATCGGGTGGCCTGGGCCTGGGATTGAAGACCGCGAATGACCAGAAGTTTGGCGATCAAAGGGTTGATTTTAAGTTGATGGGACAGGCGGCTAACGATTTCCGGATCTGGATTAAGGAGCTGCCATTGTTTTTTCATGGATGGGGCATATCTTATTACGGTTGTTGGAACAAGTGCGAAACGTCGCCATTGGAAGGATGTAAATGCCCAATGCCTACACCTAAACGGAAAATATGATGACATTGGCAATGATCCGACGCTGCTATCGGGTGGATCGTTGCCAGATCAGCTTCGTTAAATTTATTCTTGAGGCCTATGACAATGTGGCCGTCATGTCCACCCTGGACCCCCAGCAGGCTATCGTGCAGATCACTATCGCCCCGAATTGTCAAGCGATGGTGGACGGCATCATCCGCAGTTTTGCCGGCGAATTTGAAATGATTCCGGTGGACATTGTGTCATCAGACGGCACTATCGTTGATGCCAACAGGCTGCCTCCCGCCGGCCATGGATCGATGGCAGTTGAAGAGAAGGGACCCCTATTTAGATGAAGTCAAAATTGCTGCATATCAGCACCATCGGTTGTCAGATGAACGTATACGATGCCAATCAGATTGCCGGCGTGCTGGCACCACTGGGATATACCGGAACCGACACCATCGACTCGGCGGACATGATCATCGTCAACACCTGCACCATCCGGGAAAAAGCCGAGCAGAAAGCCTTCAGTTTTCTGGGGCGCCTGGCCAAGATTAAAGCGCCAACCCGGCGCTGATCGTCGGCGGTCGGGGGCTGCGTGGCCCAGCAGGAAGGCGAGGCGATACTCAAACGCATGCCCCATGTGGACCTGGTGTTCGGGACCCATGCCATTTTCCGCCTGCCGGAGATGGTCCGGCGCATCGAAGCCTCGCGGTGCCGCATCGTGGACGTGCGAGCTGTCGGAGGCGATCGAATTTGACTGGCCCGGTGGCTCGGCCCGTTGACCGAGGGGCAGCTGTCCGCTTTATCACCATTATGCGGGGGTGCGACAACTACTGCACCTATTGTGTGGTGCCCCATGTGCGCGGCCGGGAGACCAGCCGCCATCCGGACCGCATCGTCGAAGAGATCCGGATGCCGGTCGAGCCAGGGCGTCCGCGAAGTGACCCTGCTGGGCCAAAATGTCAACAGCTACGGACAAAAGGAAGGGCTGTGCGACTTTGCCGAACTGCTGGGCCGGGTGGACGACATCCAGGGCCTGGGGCGGATTCGTTTCACCACCTCCCACCCCAAGGATCTTTCCGAGGATCTGATTCGAGCATTCGGTCGTCTGGAAAAGCTTTGCCACCACATTCACCTGCCGGTGCAGTCCGGGTGAGACCGGATTCTTAAACGCATGAATCGCAAATACACCGCGAGAGACCTACCTGGAGAAGGTGGCGCGGCTCAGGGACGCCTGCCCCGACATCGCCATTACCTCCGATTTCATCGTGGGGTTTCCCGGTGAAACCGAGCGGCAATTTCAGGCGACCCTGGACCTGATCGAAAGCGTCCGCTACGACGGCCTGTTTGCCTTCATGTACTCGGATCGGCCCAATGCGCCGGCCGCCGCTTTTTCCGAAAAGATTGCCGACGCAGTGAAAAAAGAACGCCTGCAGGTATTGCTGGATCTTCAGGGGACAATATCGCGCGAAAAGCATCAGGCGTTGGTTGGGCAGACCCGGCAGGTTCTGGTGGAAGGTCCCAGTCGGGGCATCGGATCCGACGTCACTGATGCGGGTGCTCACAGATCCGTTGGACCGGGCGTACTTCATCCAATCACATCATCCATTTTGACGTTCCCGACGACCTTTTGGAAAAGAAAGAACTGTTGACAGGGTCATTTGCGGATATCATGATAGAAGGTGCATATGCCCACTCTCTGTGGGGGCAACTGATTCACGGACCGATGCGTGCCACACCGGGAAAAGGAGAGACGACCATTGCTGCATAAGGTAAATATTGCGGGGCTGGCCATGGATCCGGCGTCAAATACCCCCATCATTCTTTTAAAAACCGAAGAAGGGGATAAGACCCTTCCCATCTGGATCGGGCTGCTGGAGGCCACCTCCATCGCCTCGGCCCTTCAGGATATTCAGTTTGATCGGCCCATGACCCATGATCTGTTCAAGAATCTGACCCAGGTGCTCAATGTCCAGATCAACCGGATCGAGATTTGCGACCTGAAGGACAACACATTTTATGCGGAGATCCATTTTGCGTCTGAGGAGCGTTCATTTACCATGGATGCCCGCCCCAGCGATGCCATTGCGCTGGCCTTGCGTTTCCATGCGCCCATCTTCGTGGATGAGCAGGTCATGGAAAAGTCGCGTGCAGGAACGGCGACCGGTGAAGTGGTGGACGACAGCGAAGAGGGAAAAAAGTGGGCCGAATACCTCGAAAAACTCTCTCCCGAGGATTTCGGCAAGTACAAGGTCTAAAGGTTAATATTTAAAACATCCGTTTTCATAGATGGTTATCCGGCTTGCCGTCGGCAAGATGCGCCACGACCCGCTTTTTTTCCGTGTTGACCAGATCCCAGTGAAGCGCCGAATCATTGAATCCCAGGTGCGTCTTTTTCTCTTTGGTCAGCGACTTCACATCACCACTATAGGTGTCGGCATAGCTGGCACCCAAGGCCACATGACAGTTTCCCCAGCTGCCGCCGAAATTTTCATCGAACAGGGTATTGGCCATAAACTGGTTGATTTTTGAAAACCGCTTGTCGGTCAGAGAGAATTCGCCGAGACGGGACGCCCCGCGATCCATCTTGAGCTGTTTGCTTACAAAGTCGACGCCGGATATCAGCGTTAATGCCGACAGCCACCCCTTTTTTAAAAATCAGCTGCACCCCCTTGACTAGATTTCCGTTTCGGTATGAGGGTTGATCGGCATAATACACACCGTTGGTTCCCCGCCAGTCCGGTGAGATAAACAGCTCAAAGCTGGGGATATTGTGCCCTGAAATGCCGATCCATTTGTCGTTGCTCTCCCGGGGTGATCTTCAGGTCGATATTGGCTGACTCGATATGGTAGTGTTTCACCGCCATGCCGTTCAGCCAGCGTTTAATTGCCGCCGGCATTTTTAAAAACCGTTTTCCATTGATCCACCGGATCCCGGCGGTTTAAATAACAGGCCTTTACGATCTGTTTGGCGTAGTCTTCTGCTGCCAACCCGGCGTGGTGGGCCAATTCGGCGGTGGGAAGCATGCACAGCGTCCAGCCGAATAGTCCGGCCTGTTCACGTTCTTCAAGGATATCCCGTAGGAATTTCTTAGCAAGCGTGAATCGGCTGATTTTCTGCGGATCGATGGCGCTTAAATGGGTAATGGAGGCCGGGGCATGCAGGAAGATGGAACCATTGAGATTACGGTAGAGCTCGGTTTCTCCGGGCGCTTCGAAGACCAATTGCCGGCGGTTGGCCAGATGAAAAAAATTTTTCTCCATGTCGGGGGTGGGGTTCATGCGGCGGACCGGATTCATGCCCATTTCCAGCAGCCGGCATTCGAGGATTTCCGCCAGACGAACAGCATCCAGGTTAAATCGTACCAGGACGACATCACCTTTTTTAAAGGGCTTGCTGCGCGCGGTTTTAAGCCCCCACAGCAATACATCGGCGTAGCGTTTCAGTTGCCTGTTCGGTGAGCATGGCGTCTCCATCGCGTCAGTGGTTGTCTTTTAAAAAATAGCGGTGATATTCCGGCTCCGAAAGGTGCTTGCGCAAAAGGCCCGAGAGCAAATCAAAAATAGCCTGGCGCTCTTCGTCGGCAAGCCGTTTTCTAAGCAGTTCCATCAATTGATCGTCAGAAAATTTCTGAAGATAATAGATCACCGTGTCCATGTCGGATTCCCGGTTGAGGCCGAACCCGATAAAGCCCTCGAATTTTTCGATAAAGTCGTGTGTGTGGTCAGCCATGGCCGTTTCCTGCAGCTTAAAGGGATAAGATGGAGGAACAATAGTTTAAAAGTGGGGTGGGGTCAATACGAACACAGACGCCTGACACGTTGGCCTCAGGGCCTCGGCTGTCCGTCATGAGGGGATCCAGGCTTTTGTTGCTGTTAAAAACAGCGCAATGGGGGTTGATGTCAATCGCCCTTTTGGTTTATAGAGAGGTAAATTCATTGGGCATTTATTGAGGGCCGCAATAAATAGATCAACGGACGCTGTGGAGGCACGGCTATGAAATGGAAAGACACTGACGGTGGCGAAGGTGCAGATCCCGAGAAAAGCGATCCCTACTACGAAAATGACGGCTATTCATCCTTTAAAAAAATAGGCTTGAAAAAGACTGCCATTTTGTCCGGCAATCCGGTGCGTTATTTGTACTGGGGGCTTGGTATTGCCGTTATTGTCGGTGTCGTACTGATGCTGATGCTGCTATTTTCAAACATCATCGAACCTGCCGATATGGCGCGGATCAAAGACTTGGAAAAGAAAATCGAACAGCTGGAGCAGCGGTTGGTAAAGTACGATGGAATGGATGAAAAAGTTACCCACATCTGGGAGCAGGCCAAGGCATTTGAGAAGTTCAAAACCCGCTTCGATCGATCTGAAGCCTCCATGTCCTTGAGAATGGACCACTTGGCCATGAGCCTGGATGCGCTGCAAAAGAAGACCAACCAAACCCTGCTAAAGGTCAGCAAACTGGAAAAGAAGTCCGTAACGACGGCTGCTCCGGCCAGCCTGCCGCCGGTCAAAAAGGCGGCGGCGGCAAAAACCCACACCGTGGTCGCCGGCGATACCCTTTTCAGTATCAGTCAGCGCTATAAACTGTCGGTGGAAAAGCTGAAATCCATCAACAATTTATCTGAAGGGGCGGTGATTCATGTGGGGCAGACACTCAAGGTGAGGTAGTCGGGCAACTGAAAAACGGGTGAACGGTGTTGCCCGATCGATGTTAATCCGATGGAGAAACAGAGTGTTCCATGAATGATTATTTTACCCGCTTCAGCGCATCTCCGGCCAGTTTTAAAAAAAGCGTTGCCATGTTGGTCGTGGCCTGGGTCTGCCATCCGATATTTATCTATTCGCTTTTCTGGGGTAAGGCGGCGGTAGCGGGTTCTGATAACGACGTCAAGAAAATGGTGATTGTCAGTATTTGTTTATGTGTTCTGCTTTGTTTAATAAAAAAATGGGCCAGGGCACTGGTGGTGGTGGGGAGTTCTTTTATTGTAATCAATAATTTATTTTTTCTGCTGGTGACACCCCACAATAAAATGTCCACGTTGCTCTGCGTTATCGTCGTGTTGTTTTCGATCGTGGGGATCTACTGGCTTTTCGTGCAAAGATTCCCGTGACTACTTCACCCTGGTCAACCCAAAGATAGAAGCACCGGAAACCCCTGATTCTAACGCAGGGCCGAAGCGTCCCGGATAGTAAGACGGCTTTGACATTGCCGATCGCCTCCAGCCCTCAGTGCTCCTATTCGTAAATGCGGTGACGCACCGAGATTGTCGAGGCGGCTCGGATGGCCAGGCGCGAGAAGTGGCCAATGGCCTAAGCTAGTGGCGCGCCGAGCACCGTAGCGATCCGGGATGAATCGGCAATCGAATGCCATCGTGTTTACGAATAGGGGCATTTCGGGTCACGGCAAGAAATAATTGGCTTGACAATGGAAGGTGGAAAGATTAACAGCTCATAATCGAGCATATGCTTTATTGGAGGGCTCATGGGAAGACCCAGAAAAGACCGACTCGTGGCATTCAATCCCAAAATCAGCTATTTTCAAACCCAGGGGCATCCCTATGGTTGACCTTTCCGAGGTGTGCATTACTGTGGATGAACGGGAAGCGCTCCGGCTTGCCGATCTGGATGGGTTGTCCCACGAGGATTCCGGGCAATGCATGGGGGTTTCAAGGGCGACTTTCGGTCGAATCCTCCACAAAGCGAGGCAGACAGTAGCCGATGCGCTGATTAACGGAAAAGCCATCAAAGTCGATGGCGGTAACTATAAAATGGTCGAAGAAAAGCGCCAGTTCTCATGCCGGAAATGCCAACAATCAGTGGGATGAACCACTGGGTACCGGACGGCCGGAAGGCTGCCCCGCATGCGGGCAGGACGACTTCCACCGATTTCTGAATGAGTGAACGGTCGGATCGGTTCGGCAACGCTTTCGGTGTGCCGCTTCCAAAGCTGCATCCGTGATGCCGGTGCTGAACTGTTGGCGACTGGCCTGATTTGGAGATGAAACGATGGTAGAAATTCAAAGCAGCATGGAAACAGCGAGCCAGCAGGCAAACCCACAGGCCGCAAAGAGACGCCGAGGTGAATGATACGCTGGGCCGAATCAAGCATAAATTCATCATCATGAGCGGCAAGGGAGGTGTCGGAAAAACCAGCACCTCGGTGAATCTTTCGCTGGCACTGGCCGATCTGGGCCATCAGGTGGGAATCATGGATGTTGACCTTCATGGCCCGGATGTACCTAGAATGCTGGGCTTTCCGGAATGCTTGACCTGGGTCCCAACCGTAAACTCAACCCCATGCGCTATTCCAAGAACCTGGGAGCCGTCTCTATCGAGTCGCTGACGCCAACCAAAGATGATGCCATCATCTGGCGCGGCCCGGTCAAATACTCTGCCATACAGCAGTTTATCGGAGATGTGGAATGGGGAGACGCTGGATTTTCTTCTCATCGATGCCCCTCCGGGAACCGGCGATGAGCCGCTGACCGTGGCCCAGACCATTGCCGATGCCAAGGCCATCATTGTTACCACCCCCCAGGAAGTGTCTTTGGCAGACGTCAGAAAATCGATCAATTTCTGCAAAGTTGTCAAGATGGAAATTTTCGGGCTGATTGAAAACATGAGTGGGTTCGCCTGCCCCCACTGCCAGGCGGCCATCGATCTTTTCGGCTCCGGCGGTGGGGAAAAAACCGCTGCCGCCACGGGCATTCCTTTCCTTGGAAAAATTCCCTTCGACCAGAAAATGGTTGAATGCGGGGACGCCGGCGTTTCCTATCAACAGCAGCACAAAGACTCACCGGTCGCAGACGCGTTGAGGGCCATCGCCCAAAAAATGGCTCATTTATTGTAAACTGACCGGTATTGATTAATCGGGGGAGGCATGATAGCCGTCCAACCCATAGGAACCAGCGGCGATGCCGTTGGTCCCCCTGATAACATCCTGTCCCTGGCTTGCCGCCGCCGACTCACGAGCTGTATAACCTACCTGAATACAATGATATCACATCCATCCGGAAGTTGACATTACCTGCTGTTGATGGTTTAATCTTCGCAATCGACGGCCCGCGATCGAAGTCAGGGAGTCGATCGTTTCATTTTTTCGGCAGGGTGCCCCACTTTTTACAAAAGGATGATGATATGAAAGCAGGCATTTTCCGTTTTCTTTCCAGCATGCCTCATTTCTCATTTCTCACCAAAGAAGAACTCGATCTGGTTGTGTCCAAGGCCGAGCTTATCCATCTTCCAAGAGGCCATTCGGTTTCCATTCAGGGAAAGACTCGCATCGAGAATGTGCTGGTGATCATGCGAGGTCAGCTTTCCCTCTACCAGGACGATCAAGGGGAACCGGAATTGAGCGGATACATCAAGCAAGGGGAGGTCTTCGGAGGGATTTCGGTGATGTTGAACGCCGGAATATCCCTGAGGACGACCAAGGTGGATACCGATTTGCACGCCATCTCCATACCGGACACCGTTATCATGGAGATGTGTACTAAAAACAAGGCCTTTTATGAATATTTTCTGGCCAATTTCAGCAATAATATCTTTGATAAATCCATAGATGCCATTACCTGGGCCGTCCAGGCGCGTCTCTTTTTGTCCGATATCGTTCCCTTCACCTTTCTGCCCGAAGAAGAGATCGATCGTACCGCCCAGGACCTCTCACGCATTGCCTACCCGCGAGGAACCGTCCCTTTTGTTCAGGGCAAGACACGCGTCGGCTATTTGTACCTGCTTCAAAAAGGCGCGGCGGAGCGGTATTATGAAGAAAACGGCGCCAAGAAGATGCGGGATTTGCTGTCCGAAGGCGATCTATACGGCGGTATCTCCATGCTCTTAAATGACGGGCTGGCCGTACGCACCATGGAGGTGATCGAAAACGCTACATTTTGTGTGCTGCCCAGCCATGTGTTTTTCGAACTTTGCGAGAAATACAGCGCCTTTTCCGACTTTTTTTCCGATACCTTCGGAAAACGGATGCTCAGCCGATCCTATGCCGCGATCATTGCCAAAACTCTTCACCCTCAAGCCGACAGCCTGCAGTTTTTCAATCAGCCCTTGTCCCAGATCTATTCACGCAATCCGGTCTTCTGCGATGCTGACGACTCCATCAGGGATGCCGCCGATACCATGGTACGCCGGAAGAGCAGCTATGCGTTCATCCGTTCGAAGGATCCGGAACAGGTGGGCATCGTCACCGAAAGAGATTTTGCCCGCAAGGTGATTGCCCGCGGGTATCCCATCGACAAACCGGTGGGCGGCATCATGTCTGCACCGCTGCGAACGATATCGGAAAATGCGCTGGTGTTCGAGGCCATGATGACCATGATGGAGGAGGATTTCCAGCATGTGGGCATCAGGGATGCAGACGAAAAGGTAATTGGTATGCTGTCCAGCAAGGATATTTTAGCCTATCAGGGACAATCACCGCTGTTCCTGCTGCGCGAGATTCAGATCGCGACCGATCTGGATACGATCATCGAAAAGCATCGGCAATTACCCGAATTGGTGCGCAGTCTTAATCCACAGCGGCGCCACGGCCAAAAATGTGACCCGCTTTATCACCACGGTGTCCGATGCGATTTTAAACAAGCTCATGTCCATGACGCTGGATGAGATGGGACCGCCCCCGGTGCCTTTCGTATTCATGATTTTGGGCAGCGAGGGCCGCCAGGAACAGACCCTGAAAACCGATCAGGACAATGCCATCGTTTATCAGGATCCGAAACTGGCCGCCGCTGATGCGGTGAGGAAGTATTTTCTAAAGGTTGGTGACATCGCCTGCACGTTGCTAGACCGTGTGGGCTATGACTTTTGCACCGGTGATGTCATGGCAAAAAATCCACTATGGTGCCAGCCCATTTCCCAGTGGAAGACTTACTTCAGCGATTGGATCCACGCTGCCGAAGCCGAGGACCTCTTGCAGGCCAGTATTTTTTTTGACTTCCGGCGTGGGTTCGGTGAAGAATCGCTGATTGTCGAATTGCGCAAGCATCTCTTTGCCTCCCTGGAGGGGTGGTCCGGGTTTTTTCGCCACATGACCGAAAATGCCCTCAATTTCAAGCCGCCCCTTGGCTTCTTTCGGAGTTTTGTCGTCGAGTCCAAAGGACGGCATCGCAACGCCTTCGATATTAAAAGCGCTATGACCCCCATTGTTGATTTTGCCCGGGTGTATGCACTGAAAAACAACATCGACGAAACCAATACGCTGGAGCGGCTCGACCAGCTCAGGATCACGAAGGTCCTTTCCCTACAGGAGTATGAAGAGTTGGAAAAAGCTTACAGTTTTCTCATGCAGCTGCGGTTTGTGCGGCAGATCACCGCGGTTATGGACGACAATACAAAACCGGACAATTATATCAATCCAAAAAAACTGACCCACATCGAACAGACCATGCTGAAGGAGATCTTCAAACGGGTGGAGAAGTTTCAGTCCAAAATGAATTTTCAATATATCGGCATCGCCTGACGGGCGACGGCGGTAACACGCGATCCCGTGTCCGCTCATCAATGCGATCGTTTTTTGGCGCAATAGGTAAAAGGCGTATGTTGACCATAAAAATTCGAGCGCAACAGACATTGAGCAACCTAACGATCTATCGATGGGCACGATCCAGCAGGCCGGGGATGACATGGCAGCAGGCGAGACAATCAGTCCAGAAGAACTGTTGAAGCAGATCCGAACCCTGGCTGAGGAAAACCGACAGCTTACCCGGTTGGCGGCAGAGCGACAGCAGGATTTTGATGCGCTGGCCAAGCGGGTTCGGTGCATTGCCGATAATGCGCCGGATATGATCTGGGCCAAGGACATGAACCACCGTTACCTCTTCGCCAATCGTGCCCTATGCGACCGCCTGCTCATGTGCAAGCGACCAGAGGCGGTGGTGGGTAAAAATGAGGTCTATTTTGCCGATCGAGAGCGGGCCAACGGCCAGCGCCACACCTTCGGTGAAGGATGCGAAAATTCAGACGAGATCGTAATCGCCAAGCAAAAGGCCATGCGGTTTGTGGAAGACGGACTGGTTCGCGGGCAGTATCTGCTGCTGGACGTTCACAAGGCGCCGCTTTTGGATGAATCGGGAAATATAATCGGTACCGTTGGCTGCGGCCGGGATATCACCCGCGAGCAGAAGATCCGCAAAGATTTGGAAGAGGTCCGTGCCGCCCAACCGTTGCTCATGGAGACAACCTCGGACTTTGCCGTCTTCCGGCTGCGCGTGAACCCGGACCGCCCTAGAAACCTGACGGTGACCTTTATCAGCCCTTCGGCAAAAAATATCGCCGGCATCCAGCAGCCGCAGCAGTTGAATCAATGGTTTCAGGTTCACCCCGATGACCGCAAGGCCCTGCGTTATACCTTCGTCAGGGGTTTCCATCGCTTAAAGTTCAATCATCGATTCAAGATTTTTCATTCCGTCCTTGCCCAGTGGCGCTGGATACATGTCATTGCCAATGGTGTCGACGGGTCGCAGGGCGGCCACGTCAATGGCATCATGTTCGATATCACTGACCATATGAGAAGCAATGAAGCCTTGGCGGCCAAGGGCCGTGAACTGGAGACCCGCACCGATAACCTGGCCGAAGTGAACACGGCCCTCAAGGTGCTGCTAAAAAAACGTGACGAAGATCGCAAGGCCCTGGAGGACAAAGTGCTGTACAACGTTAAATCCTTGATTCGGCCTTATTTGATCAAGATGAAGCGCAGTGGGCTGGACGCCAAACAAAAAGCCTATCTTGAAATTTTGGCATCCAACCTGAACGAGATCATTTCGCCGCTGAGTCGCAAACTTTCTTACGACTACCTGGGATTCACCCCTACCGAGATCAAGGTGGCCGCCATGGTCAAACAGGGCAAGAAGGCCAGGGAGATCGCCCGCCTGCTGGGCATATCCACCCGTACGGTCGAAGGGTATCGCTACGCCATTCGTGATCGGCTCGGCATCAAAGGTAAGAAGCAGAACCTGCGCACGTACTTGCTCTCCATCCAGTAGTGTCCCACCATAAACGGCATCTTGTGATTCAACGCTATGTTCTCGCACGATTAAAATCCTCGACCTAGCGTTGCTACGCCTGCGGTTTCAATAGTGCTGCGGCCTTGATCTGAGCCGCAATCTACCATTTATAGAGGGGCACTATCGTGAGGTTTGAGATGACGGACTGAGGTAGGAAGATGGAAAAGGGCACAGCTCTCGGGCTTTCTTGCTTTGTCCCCTCTACCTGAGCATATTCAAGTACCAGAATATGAGGGCATCGCCGAAAAACAGGTAGATGATCGCGCCCATGGCCAGAAAGGGGCCGAAGGGAATGGCCAGGCGCATGCCTTTGCCGGATCGGATCATGGCCAGCCCCCCGGCCAGGGTGCCGATGGCCGAGGCGGCGAACAGGGTGAACAGAATTCCTTGCCAACCGATCATGGCGCCGATCATGGCCAGCAGCTTGATATCTCCACCGCCCATGCCCTCCCGACCGGTTATCAAGTGATAAACCCAGGCCACGGCGAAGAGACTTCCGCCGCCCGCCGCAATGCCTAAAAGGCTGGCGCGCCAGGTGACGGTGGGAACGGCAAGGGCGGCAATGAAAAAGATAGGGATGCCCGGCAGTGAAATCGTGTCCGGAATGATCCGGTGGTCCAGATCGATAAAGGTTACCACGATTAAGGTTGCCATGAAAGCGAAGGCGACCAGCCCATGCAGCGTGGGGCCGAATGACATGCTGCAGGCCAGGGCGAACATCCCGCCCAATAGTTCCACCAACGGGTAACGAATGGCAATGGGGGCCTTGCAGTTGCGGCATTTTCCCATGAGCACCAGATAGCTGAGGATAGGGATGTTGTCGTAAAAGGGAATCATCGTTTTGCAGCCAGGGCAGCTCGAACCCGGATGCACGATGGACATGGCGGCCGGTATGCGGTAGATGCAGACGTTTAAAAAACTGCCGATGCAGGCGCCGAAGATAAAAGCGATTGTGTTGATGGCCAAGGTTGTCGTCATGTCAGTCCATTTTATTTCCGGGGCCCTTAAAGCGGGCAATGTGCGCCTTAATTAGGGCCTGTTGGCAAGGAACCATCGCTTCCACCCATGAACGCCGTCCGATGCTTTATTTCAAAGCTTTTTAAAAGAATCGGCCACCCATTGTCAAAGAAAAATTAAGGCTTATTATAAGAAACATTTAGCAACAAGGTCCTTTTATAGGCGTTAAGAAAATTATTTTGAACGGTGCTATCGGCCGTCGCCGTATACATTTTCGGCTTCCTCGCGCCAGCCTTGCAAATTATTTTTTTTTAAAGCCTAAAGGCGGGCCATGTATATAATTGGGCATTTTACCTCCAGGAGTCATGATGGGCGAAACAGATAAGGACGATCTGATCAGTATAATTGAAGAAGACGATCCGGATGCAGTTATTCCAACGACCCTTCCCATGATGCCGGTGCGGGATGTGGTGATCTTTACGGATATGCTGCTGCCATTGTTTGTGGGGCGTGAAAAGTCGGTTAATGCCATTGAAGAGTCGATTGCCAAAGACCGCTACCTGTTTGTGGCTACGCAGGTCGACCCGAGCATCGAAAAGCCCAAACCCGAAGAGATTTACAAGATCGGAACGGTTAGCCGGATTCTGAGAATGCTCAAACTGCCGGACGGCCGCGTCAAGGCCTTGGTCCAAGGTATCGCCAAGGCCAGAATTGCCAAATATGTGCGCAAGCGATCCGTGTTTCGTGTGAAAATCGACCTCATCGATGAGCCTGAATCTTCAGCGGTCGATCTGGAAACGGAAGCGCTGATGCGCAACGTTCGGGAATATTCGGAGCGGATTCTCACCTTGCGGGGCGAGTACACCAATGAGGTGGGGTCTATTCTCACCAGTATTGAAGATCCCGGCCGGCTGGCCGACCTGGTGGCTTCCAATCTGCGCTTGAAAATTGACGAAGCCCAGGCCATCATCGAGATCATCGATCCCTTCCAACGCCTTAAAAAGGTCAACGACCTGCTGTTTCATGAGGTGGAATTGTCTTCCATGCAGGCCAAGATCCAATCCGAAGTGAAGGACGAAATCTCCAAGAGCCAGAAAGACTATTTCCTGCGGGAGCAAGTCCGGGCCATCCACAAGGAACTGGGTGAACTGGACGAGCGCGTCCCAGGAAATCGAAGAGTATAAAAACAAAATCAAGCGTGCGCGGATGAGCCAAGAGGCCAAGGCAGAAGCCGACAAACAGCTTCGCCGGCTGGAACAGATGCACCCCGATTCGGCAGAATCGTCGGTGGTCCGGACTTATCTGGACTGGATGGTGGAACTGCCTTGGAGCAAATCCACGACCGATCTCATCGACATTAAAAAGGCAAAATCGGTGCTGGATCGGGATCACTATGGCCTGGACAGGATCAAGGACCGCATTCTGGAGTACATGAGTGTTCGTAAGCTCAACCCCCAGACCAAAGGCCCCATTCTGTGTTTCGTGGGCCCCCCGGGTGTGGGAAAAACATCCCTGGGTCGGGCCATCGCCAATGCCATGAAACGCAAGTTCGTTCGCATTTCGTTGGGGGGGATACGGGACGAAGCGGAGATCCGCGGTCACCGCCGTACCTACATCGGCGCGCTGCCCGGACGAATCATCCAGGGCTTGAAACAGGCGGGTTCCAACAACCCGGTGTTCATGATGGACGAAATCGACAAGTTGGGAGCTGACTTTCGGGGCGACCCCTCTTCGGCACTCCTTGAAGCATTGGACCCCGAGCAGAATTCTGAATTCAGCGATCACTACCTCAACCTCAGCTTTGATTTGTCCAAAGTCATGTTCATCCTGACGGCCAATATCTCGGACACCATCCCGTCTGCGTTATTGGACCGTATGGAAGTGATCCACCTGTCTGGCTATACCGAGGACGAAAAGAAAGCCATCGCCAAAACCCATCTGCTACCCAGGCAGGTCAAGGAAAACGGCATAAAGCCCCGGCAGATCAGCTTCAGTGATGCAGCCGTCGTCCAGGTCATCAGTGAGTACACGTCCGAGGCGGGTTTGCGTAACCTCGAACGTGAGCTGGGGACCCTTTGCCGCAAAGTGGCCCGACGACTGGCCGAAGGAGAGAAAGGTCCGTTTCAGATCACCCGCCTTTCCCTGGAAAAATACCTGGGACCGCCCAAATATTATCCGGAGATGGACAAGGAGCACAGCCAGGTGGGGCTGTCTACCGGCCTGGCATGGACCCAGGTCGGCGGCGAGGTGCTGTATGTGGAAGCCTCGTTGATCAACGGCAAGGGGGAGATGATTTTGACCGGCCAGTTGGGCGAGGTGATGCAGGAGTCGGCCCGGGCGGCATTGAGCTACGCCAGGGCCAATGTCGACCTGTTTAAGGTAAAGGATGAAGTTTTCGACAATCGCGACATCCATATCCATGTACCGGCCGGCGCCATACCAAAAGACGGGCCATCCGCGGGTATCGCCATGGCCACGGCGCTGATTTCGGCCTTGACCGAACGGCCGGTCAACAAGGATGTGGCCATGACCGGAGAGATCACCCTGCGGGGGCGGGTACTGCCCATCGGGGGATTGAAGGAAAAGGCTTTAGGAGCCCTGCGCGCCGGTATAAATACGGTAATTATTCCAGAGAAAAATCAAAAAGACCTGGTGGAGATCCCCAAGAATGTCAAGCGCAAGCTTAAATTTGTTCCGGTCCGGAATATGGACGAGGTGCTGAATATCGCTCTGGAGCCCGTAAAGGTTAAAAAAGGCCCCAAGGCCAAAAGAAAGCCTGCCGGCAAACGCCGCTCATGAACCTCCTTGCCGTCGATACATCCACCACCAGCTGCAGTGTGGCCCTGTTCAAGGGTGACCGGTTGCTTGCCGAAGAGGTTTATACGGCGGGCAAGACCCATTCCCGCCACCTGTTGTCGATCATCCACAGAATTCTCAACGGGTGCAGATGTGAGCCCAAGGATATCGGCGGCATGGCCGTTACCCGAGGGCCGGGAACCTTTACCGGCTTGCGAATCGGCATCAGTACCGTAAAAGGGTTTGCCGCAGCCACCCAGGCGCAGGTGGTGGGCGTCAGCAGCCTGACGGCCCTGGCCTTTCCATTTTCCCTCATGGAGTGCACCGTAGTGGCCATGATCGATGCGCGGCGGGGAGAGGTCTACCACGCCCAATACCGCGGTGGCAGAGGGGCGCCTGAACCGACATCGCCGGTGGCACTGGGTGCACCTGAAGCGGTAGCGGCCACGCTGCCTGAGGATGCCATCCTCATAGGCTCCGGCGCCTTGCTCTACCGGGATGTGTTTGAAGCCCGCTGTTCGCGCATCCGGTTCGCCGATGCGACCCAGCATGTGATCCGGGCTGCCTCGGTGGGCATGCTGGCCCGGGCACGATTCAACCGGCAGGATGTTGATCCCCTTGATGCCCTGATTCCGGAATATATCCGCAAGTCCGACGCCCAGATTCAGAGGACGGGTAACTATTGACACGGATGCAAGCATTGGATATAAATAGTCGTTTAAAGGGTTGGAAAAAGCCTATAGCCGGCAGGTATTGTCGCCGGGGAGTATGAAATGACACAATTGAACTGGTCCGATCCGCCCAGTCAAACTGCATTTCCAGTGGCAAAGGCCGGATATCCTTTCATCTTCGCATCCGCTTTTGCCACAGCTGTTTTTGCACTGCTAGGTGTTGGCTTTCTGGCTGTCCTGGGACTTTGCGTTACCGGATTCATCTGCTATTTTTTCAGGGATCCGGACCGACTGGTTCCGACCGGTGAAGGGCTTATCGTTTCACCGGCCGACGGTAAAGTGATCAAGGTTGAACCGCTGAATCAGACGCCTTACTTTGAAGGGGCCTGCATGCGGATCAGCGTTTTTATGTCCGTTTTCAATGTCCACGTGAACCGGGTACCCCACGAGGGAACCATCCGGCAGGTGGCCTATCACCCGGGGAAATTTTTTTCGGCCAACCTGGACAAGGCGTCGCAGGACAATGAACACAACGCCTTGCTGCTGGAAAGCGGGACGGGAAAGCAGGTGGGATTCGTTCAGATCGCCGGGCTGGTGGCCCGTCGGATCATCTGTGCCGTACAACCCGGCGATACCCTGAATCGGGGACAGCGTTTTGGCATGATATGTTTTGGTTCACGCGTGGACATCTATCTGCCGACCGAGACCGACATTCGCGTCAAAGTGGGCGAGAAGGTCCATGCCGGCAGCAGCGTTCTGGCAAAATGGTAGGGCCGCGGATGCATGCCCGGCCTGGAAAAGGTAATGTTTTAGAGGAAAACGAGCCCGTTAAACCGTTGCTGTAACTTGAATCTGGAACCACCTGATTCCCCAATGGCTTGTGCCGTGGGGATCTGTTTTTCTGCTAGCGGCGTTAAGATAGTTAATTTGGACTGCCTTATCGGTTGTCGTTTACCCCAGACGGCTTCCTCCTTCGGGCTTGCCAAAGGAATTATCCCAAAGCCTGTGCCGGGACAAAAACTGAAACCGAGAATCGTTTAGGAGTCGCCCATTGGAAAGAATACCCATAACCAGACGCGGGTATCAGAAGCTGAAAAAAGAGCTGGAATACCTCAAATCCACCGAGCGGCCGCGGGTCATCCGGGCCATTGAAGAGGCGCGATCGCATGGTGATCTCAGTGAGAATGCCGAATACGATGCCGCCAAAGAACGCCAAGCCTTTATTGAAGGCCGGCTCAGCGAACTGGGATACAAACTGGGCAATGCAGAAATCATCGACGTGGACAACCTGCCTAAGGATCGGGCTGTCTTCGCCTGCACGGTGGTGCTTGAAAATGCGGAAACCGGTGAGGATGTCGAATACCAGCTGGTGGGCCCCGAAGAATCCAACATTGAAAAAGGCCGCATTTCGGTCACTTCACCACTGGGAAAAGCCATTATTGGAAAAAAGCCCGGCGAAGAGATCGTGCTCAACGCACCGGCCGGCAAAAGGGTCTACGAACTGGTGGAAATATTGTAAACGGGAGGAATATTGTGGCACGAATTACTATTGAAGATTGCCTGGAAAAAGTACCGAACCGTTTCAAGCTGGTTCATATGGCTGCCGCGCGGGTACGGCAGATTCGCGAAGGCTCCGAATACCTGGTCAGTTCTCCGAAGAACGAGGATATTGTGGTCGCCCTGAGGGAAATTGCCGCCGGCAAGGTTATCCACAAAACCGATGCCGAGCAATAGGCAGTCGATCCAGAAGCGTTCACGTTGCCCCGTCAAAGCTACACATACAAAGCGCTGAACAGCCTGGTTGGCAAGGCGATCCACCGCTACGGCATGATCCAAGACGGCGACCGCATCGCGGTGGGGGTGTCCGGCGGCAAGGACAGCCTGACCTTGCTGTGGGCCCTTGCCGAGCGCCGCAAGCGGGTGACAGTGCACTACGACCTGTTTCCCATTTATGTGGATCCCGGTTTTGCAGGTGGTTTTGGCGACGCCTTGGCCGATACCTGCCGGCAATTGGGATTCACCCTTGTCGTCGATCAAACGGACCACGGCATTGTCGCCCACAGTGCAGCCAATCGGGAAAATCCATGTTTTCTGTGTGCCCGGCTGAGGCGCAAACGGCTGTTTGAGATTGCCGATGGCTTGGGATGTGCCAAGCTGGCGTTGGGGCATAATAAAGACGATATCATCGAGACCCTTTTTTTAAATATCTGTTATGCCGGTGAGACCAGCACCATGGTTCCGCGACAGGAATTGTTCGACGGTCGATTCAGCGTGATCCGTCCGCTGGCGATGGTCGATACAAAAGCGATTCGGCGCTTTGCCAAGGAACAGCAGTTGCCCCAGTACACCAATCGGTGCCCCTCGGCCGGGTTCACCAAACGGTCGGAGATCAAAGCCATGCTGGAAGGGCTTTACCGAACCAACCGCAAAATCAAGGGCAATATCTACCGCGCCATGAGTCATGTGAAGGTGGAGTACCTGTTGAAATAGGCAGACTATGAAAGACGTACAAAACGAGCGCGACCACCGCAACATCCCGATCGATAAAGTCGGTATCAAGAACCTGCGTTACCCCATCCGCGTCAAAGACCGCCGCGATGGCTCCCAGAGTACCATTGCATCCATCAACATGTATGTGGACCTGCCCCAGGAGTACAAGGGCACCCACATGAGCCGGTTCGTTGAAATGCTGCATTTGCTGAAACCGGAGATCTCGCTGAATAAATTTTCCGTGTTGCTGGAGGCCATGAAAAAGAATCTGGACGCTGCGTCGGCCCACATCGAAGTGAGCTTTCCCTATTTCATTGAAAAGCAGGCACCGGTAAGCAACGCCCCGGGCCTGATGGATTACAATTGCCGGATCATTGGATCCAGCAATTCGCGCAATGAAATCGACCTGGTTTCCGAAGTCAACGTGCCCATCACCTCGGTCTGCCCCTGCTCCAAAGAGATTTCCGACCAGGGCGCCCACAATCAGCGCGGCAGCGTCCAGCTTGAAACCCGATTTAAAAGGTTCATCTGGCTGGAGGACATGATCGAACTGGTCGAATCCTGCGCCTCCTGCGATGTCTTTTCGGTGCTGAAACGGGTTGATGAAAAGAATGTGACCGAACGGGGCTTTTCCAATCCAAAATTTGTTGAGGACGTGGTCCGGGACGTCTCCGAACGACTCATCGCCGACGACAACATCACCTGGTTTTCGGTCAGCGCCGAAAACTTCGAATCCATTCATAACCACAGTGCCTACGCCCATATTACCCAAGGGATCGTGCCGGCCAGTTGAGGTGGCCGCCGGACGGATTCCCGCCGACTCAAAAAGACGTAAGCAACGCGGCATGGATCCATTCTCTATCTCAATGATCAGATTTTCTGCGTTTGAATTCCTTAGCGATGGTTTCTAGCTCTTTACTCATCTGACCGGCAATGGCAGTGTTTTCTTCCGCTCGTCTGGCCAAATAGGGCAACGTCGATTCTACCGGCCCAAAGGGCAGGTATTTACTGACGTTATATCCGGCATGGGCAAGGTTAAAGCTGATGTTGTCGCTCATGCCGTAAAGCTGGGAAAAATAGATGTGCGGGTGGTTGTTGGCCAGTTTGTTTTCAGCCATATATTCAACCAGCACTTGGCAGCTGTATTCATTGTGGGTTCCCACACAAATTTCTACTCCATCGATATTTTTGATAAATAGCTCCAGGGCCGTATTATACTCTCTGTCCGTTTCCGATTTCGTGTCGTTAATAGGGGATTTGTACCCCAAGCGGCGGGCTCTTTCGCGTTCTTTTTCAAGGTAGGCGCCCCGCACGATTTTTATGCCCAATTTATAAGATCCGGATCGGGCCTGTTCGATTAAACCTAAAAAATAATCAATACGATCCCAGCGGTACAATTGTAGGGTGGTAAAAACGATGGCTTTATTTTTGTTGTAGGTCGCCATCATTGCTTCAGCCAGCTGGTCTATGGCTGTCTGAATCCAGCTTTCTTCTGCATCGATATAGATGGGTTTGTCGGCTTGGTAGGCTGCTTTACAGATAACATCGAGACGGTGTTTTAGCTTGATCCATTCGCGCTGCTCATCTTTTGAAAGCCGATCCTTGGCGGTGATCTTTTCAAGTAATTCGAGTGATCCGATGGCAGTCATTTTCATGCAGGTGCAGGGAATATTTGGGTTTGATTTGGATTGGGCAATAATATTTAACAACTCTTGCTTGGTATCTTCAAAGCCGGCCTCGTCTTGGGCCCCTTCGACAGAATAGTCTAAAATCGTGCCGATAAGTGACCGGCCCAGCTTGGCGATTACCTTTGCGTATTCTGCTTTCTTCTCACCCCCACAAAATTGCTTGAATACCGTGGCCTTGATTAACGGTTTTACCGGCAGACCCATTGAGAGGGTCAATTTTGCCGCCTGGGAAAGGAATTTAACTAAAAAGGGGCTTTTGGTTAATCCAAATATTAGATAAGCCAGGAATAGCTCCCGGTCCGATTTATGCTGAAAGGCAATGGATGTATCTTCAAAAGAAACCGGCGAATCTGAATGGGTGTGGTTATCGGTGGTGGGCATGCTTGTCTCCTTGATTAACCCCGCGGCGGTATTTGTATATAAACAAAAATCCGGCTACTTATAGCGTTTGATCTCTCCTGATTTAATGCGCGCCTGATAGTCCTTGAGATCCTTTTTTACGGTTCCCATCAACAGATACAAGCCGAGGACATTGCCAAGGGACATGGCAAAAATCGCCGCATCTGAAAAATCAATCACCGGGCCTAAACTCATGCTGCACCCGATAACGACAAACACACAGAAGATCAATTTAAAAGCCAATTCCGAAACCTGGCTTTCCCCGAACAAATAGGTCCAGCATTTCAAGCCATAGTAAGACCAGGAGATCATCGTGGAGAAAGCGAACAAGAGCACGGCAACGGCGAGTACGACACCAAACCAGGGAAACACGGACTGGAACGCGGCCGAGGTTAAGGCCACACCGGTCATTCCGCCTGAGTCGGCGTAGGCGCCGGTAATAACGATGACAAGGGCCGTCATGGTACAGATTACCACCGTATCGATAAACGGTTCCAGCAGGGCCACATAGCCTTCGGTGAGGGGTTCGTTGGTTTTAACGGCGGAGTGGGCGATCGCTGCCGAGCCGATGCCGGCTTCATTGGAAAACGCCGCACGCTTCAGGCCCTGAATCAGAACACCGACGATCCCGCCGCCAATGGCTTCGGGCGCAAATGCGCCTTGAATGACGAGGCCAAATGCGGTCGGTATTTTGGTGAAGTTCGCTGCCAGGATCACCAGGGCGGTGCCCACATACAAGATGGCCATCAAGGGCACGATTTTTTCGGTTACCTTGGCAATGGATTTGATGCCGCCGATAATAACCGCACCGACGATAATGGCCAGGATAATCCCAAACAGCCAGCCGGTATCGGCAAATATCCCGAAGGTGTTGGCAATGATTTGGTGGGCCTGGTTTCCCTGAAACATATTACCGCCGCCAAAAGATCCCAAAATACACATGATGGCGAACAATACGGCCAGCACTTTGCCAAGGCCCGGCTTTCCTTTTTCCGCCAACCCCTTGCTCAGATAATACATGGGGCCGCCGGAAACATGTCCGTCGGGGAACGTTTCACGATATTTAACGCCCAGTGTGCATTCGGTAAACTTCGAGGCCATACCGGCAAGTCCGGCCACGATCATCCAAAAGGTGGCGCCGGGTCCTCCCAAACTGACCGCAACGGCAACGCCGGCGATATTTCCCAGCCCCACCGTGCCGGACAAGGCGGTGGCCAGCGCTTGAAAGTGCGACACTTCACCGGCGTCTTCAGGATTTGAATAGACACCGCGAAGCAGGTCGATAGAATGCCGGATGCCGGTGAACTGGACAAACCCCATGTATACCGTCAAAATGAATGCACACAGGATCAGCCAAGCGACGATCAGTGGAAAGCTGACGCCGTTGATCGATACGGAGTAGAAAATAAATGAAACGAAGGGCCCGAACACGGTGTTGAAAATTTCATTGACCTTTTGATCGATTCCCCCCCCGGTGTCCTGGGAAAAGGCTGCCACCGGCGCGAACAGGGTAAACATCGTTACCCAAATCGAAATGGCTTTATATTTCATAATTAGGACTCCCTTTTCAGTATGCGGGTTGAGTTTTACAGAAAGCCAGGGCGGTTTTTCTGAAAAACAACCTCGTACCGCGAATTTTTATGATTTCTCACACGATCATGTGCACTGGCTCACGATGGCTTAGGCCCATCAAGTCGGTGCTAGGGGACGATGGTTACCGGGATGTTGGCAAGCTGAACCAGTTTTGTGGCCACACTTCCAAAAAGCAAAGATTTGATCCCTGAATGGCCGATCCTGCCGACGACGATCTGTTCGGCACGCTGCTCTTCGGCGATCTGGAGCAAAACATCCGCCACTTGGCCATGGCGGACAACGCCCAGCGCCTTGACGCCTTGGCTTTGGAGGGACTGCAGTATCGGATCCAGCACTCTCTCCTGGGCAGTTTTGATCTCTTCTTGGCGGCGCAAATGACGCTTTTCGTTTTCTTCGGGGGTGTTAAAGGTATACGGTGACCATTCAACCACATATCCTAAAACCAGATGCGTATTGGCTGACTTGGCTTGGGAGACTGCAAAAGTTACCGCATGTTCGCCGGCTTTACTACCGTCAATGCCTATCAATATTGTATCCGTCATTGGACCTCCTTTGCATAAATGAGATGTGATGGCGGTTTAGACGATCTTTTCTGCGCTTATTTTATCTGGCCAAATTCAATCAATGAGCCTTCCCTCACATTTACGCCCATTTCAATAATTACTCCGGACACATCACCGGCGGCATCAAAATCGTGACTGCCGGTGGCGCCTTCATAGTTGATGGCTTTACCCGCCTTGATCAATGCTTTTGCTTTGGCCCACTCACCCGGCAGTATGACTTCCCCGGGAGGGGCCGCCACGTCCCGCAATGCCTGGGCAAGCCCGGCACGCGCCGTGCTGCCGTGTTTTTCGATGGCCAACGCAAGCAGAAAAGTGGCGTCATAGGACTGCCCGACAAACGCCCCCGCCGGATTCAGATTATTGCCCCAGGCATATTTGTTGAAAACTCTCGCTCCCGTGCTATCCGGGGCACCCGGCTTGGTCACAATCATTCCCCTGAGTTTGTCGCTTCCTATGGCTGCGATAAGGGTATTGCTTGCCATCCCGTCTCCCCCGACAAACTGCTCGAAAGCACCGCTTTCCACTGCCTGGCGCAGCACGGTCTGACCGGATCCGTTGGCATATGCCAGCACAACCAACGTGTCCACGCCCGAGGCTGCCAGTGATCGGATCACATCATTGTAGTCCGTTTTTCCCTCTTCGTGGGCCATATTCCCGGCCACCTTTCCGCCTGCGGCCTCGAAAGCACTGGACAGTTCAGCGGAAATGCCCTTCCCCCAATCATTGTCGACGTAGGTAATGACGATATGCTTGATCCCCTTGGAGAGTAACAAGCGTGCCATGATGCTGCCCTGGTAGACATCGGAAGGCGATGTGCGAAACACGAGATCCCCGTCATCGAGCGATGTGATCGCAGGCGAGGTTGCTGACGGCGACACCACCGTGATTCCCGCGGGGATGGTCACATTTTTATAGATGGCAATCGCCGCACCCGAGCAGAGCGGTCCGACAATGGCCAAGACATTTTCATCCTCAACGAGGTGGGCGGCGGCATCCACCGCAGCGGTGACATCCGAGCAGGTCGAATCGCCGCTGGGCATGATCATTGGTTGACCTTCTAAAATGCCGCCCTGATCATTCACATGCTTGGCCGCGAGTTTGGCTCCTTTGTACATTCCCGGCGCCAGGCTTTTAAGCGGGCCGGTGAATCCGGCCAGAAATCCAATCTTCACATCGGCAGCGGCGCATACCGATCCGATGAGGACGCTCATAACTGCTATTGCCAGAAAACACTTTTTAATCGGTGACATTGACGATTCCTCCTTCAAATTAATATTGCAGCTGTGAATCGAAATACCTGCGCATACGTCTTCAGAAGGATACGCATGATACCCGACGAAGGAGTATCATGCGCTACGACTCAGCTGTTCCCAATAGACGTCTACAGCAGGCTGTCAATAGTCGTGTATTCCAGACCAAAGGCTTCGGCCACGGCTTTATAAGTCACCTTGCCGTCAATCACGTTGGCGCCCAGCTTGATTTCGTTGCTCTCCTGCATGGCCATTTTCCAGCCCTTGTTGGCGATTTCCAGGGCGTAGGGCAGGGTGGCATTGGTCAGGGCCATGGTGGACGTGCGCGGAACGGCCCCGGGCATGTTGGCCACGCAGTAGTGGACCACGCCGTCAACCACATAAATGGGATCGCCGTGGGTGGTGGCCTTGGAGGTTTCGAAACAGCCGCCCTGATCGATGGCCACATCCACCAAGACAGAGCCCGGCTTCATGGTTTTGAGCATGTCGCGGGTAATCAGTTTGGGCGCCTTGGCCCCGGGGATCAGCACGGCACCCACGACCACATCGGCAGTCTTGATGAGTTCCCGCAGCGTGGCCGGGCTGGAGAACAAGTTAAAGCAGTTGGCCGGCATCACGTCGCTCAGGTAGCGCAACCGGTCCAGATTCATGTCGAGGATATACACCTTGGCGCCCAGGCCGCAGGCCATCTTGGCCGCGTTGACGCCCACGATACCCCCGCCGATAACGACCACGTTGCCCGGATCGACGCCGGGCACACCGCCCAGCAGCACGCCGTGGCCGCCCTGGGCCATCTCCAGATACTTGGCGCCCTGTTGGATGGCCATGCGTCCGGCCACTTCGCTCATGGGCGTCAGCAGGGGCAGCGAGCCGTCGGGCTTTTGAATGGTTTCATAGGCAATGGATATCGATTTGCTTTTGATCAGTGCGTGGGTCAATTCTTCGGCTGCGGCCAGGTGTAGATAGGTGAAAACGATCTGTCCTTCCCGGATCAGTTCGTATTCCGATGGAAGCGGTTCCTTGACGTGCATCACCATGTCTGCACGACCGAAAATCTCTTTGGGCGTATCCACCATTTCGGCCCCGGCGTTGATGTACATCGCATCATCAAAGCCACTGCCGATGCCGGCATCCTTTTCCACCAGCACCGTATGGCCATTGGCGATCATGACCTCCACCCCTGCCGGGGTCATGGATACACGGTTTTCCTCTGCCTTGATCTCTTTTAGAATTCCTACAAGCATGTGTTCCTCCTTCGTATTATGGGTTTTCAACATATGGGGCAGTATGCAGGCGCTTGATTACCTGCTTTGTTCCAATTTGTGCATGCACGGTAAGTTGAGGAGAGGTCAGCGTTGTTGATAAGCGATGGTTAATGATTAAGCATGATACCTGCCAAAAGTTTGGTCAAGGAAAAATAAGTGAAAGAATACAAAAAAATAAATTGGATTCATTTTGCATGGGATTTTAAAATTTAGATAATAGAATAATATTTAAAATCATCATTGGTGGGATTTGTTTACAATGGTCCGTTTTGTTACCATCTTAATGTCATTTGTTTTCAGCTTCTTTTTTGAAAATAAGCAGTAGTTTAAGTTTCACGATATAATCCTAACCTTGCCTGAGCGGTGCTTGAGCCGTATTACTTCTCATCTTTTACAGCCACAAGACTGACGGACAATTAATTTACTTTTCAGGGTAACTTCTCGAGTTGAGCGAGTGGGGTCTTGAATTCGTTTAACCAACAATTCGACGGCCGTGCGCCCGATGTCATAAGTAGGCTGTTCGATAACCGTGAGCGGTGGATCAACTATAGTAGACCAAGGCGTTTCATCGAAAGTCGCAAAAGCAATCTCTTCCGGCATCTTTAGCGCGCTTTCACGCAAAGCCCTCAACGCACCGGCCGATAGAAGTCCATTGCTGGTGAATATGGCATCCGGTGGTTGCGGCAATTTCAATAGTTCCCGTGTGGCCGTGTAGCCTTTTGCTTCTCTTGCTTCTACGAAAAAAGCCAGTTTAGCCGATGGCTTGAGGCCATGGTCTGCCAAGTGCTTTAAAATATCCTTCACGCCGTTCCTGTCCGGTGGTACTGCCGACGCCAAACAGTCGCTCCGATGCGCTGATAGCCATGGCCGATCAAATGATCGATTATTTTATACGCGGATTGGACATTATCGATCAGGACACTGTCGATGTCGACATTATGGACACGACGGTCGATCACCACGACGGGCAAATGAGAGTTGGTGATCTCGATAAAATTATTGCTGGTTTTTTGGGTTGGCGATAGAATTATACCCGAAACCCGTTCATCCCGCATCAGTTTCAGGTACATGGCCTCTTTGCCCGGATCTTCATCGGTGTTGCAAAGAAAGATACTCATCCCTTGCGCGTAGGCCGCGTCTTCGACCGCACGGCTGATCAGGGTGAAAAAAGGGTTTTGAATGTCGGAGACGATCAATCCGAGGATATTTGATTTTTGAGCGCGCAGACTGCGGGCGACACGATTCGGCCTATAATTCAACTCTTTGACCACTGCCAGCACATGATCCCGAACTTCCCCACGCACATAGGGTTTATCGGCGAGCACGCGTGACACAGTTGCCGTTGATACGCCGGCTGCTATGGCTACATCTTTAATGCTTACCATTTTCTTTTGCGCTCCTTGTACAATTTAAGTCCAGATTCCAGTTCTATTTGCCCTCTACAGTTAATGTATGTAAACGTTATCATTAAATTTGTCAAGATAGATATTTTGGCCTGCCGGTTTGTTCAGGTTTGTACGGCATCCATTGCTATGGAAACTTTATAACATTACTATATTAATATGTATAAATTATAGTTACAGATGTCTTTGATCTTATCCCCGGTGGTAAATGGTGATTATAGTTTTTTGGGGTGTTGTGGTTGTGAATTCAGATTTAACCAATATGATCTGTTAGGCGTTACAGAAATATAGTCGGCAGTTAGCGACTACAAGAAAATTCATATACATACTAAAAATAAATATATAATATTATCAAATTACAATCACACCAAAAAAATAATTATTTTTTTCTTGACATCAATACTGAAAACGATTACATAAAACTGTAAACGATTACAATCAATGTGGATGATTGCTTTATATTTTCCATTCAAAAACAATGTAACTAGGGAGGTTTGTTTATGTCCGGTAATACTTTGAAAGTAGGCGTCCAGTCATTTGGAAGGTTCTTAAGTGGTATGGTAATGCCAAACATTGGTGCATTTATCGCTTGGGGGTTGATTACTGCGCTGTTTATACCATCCGGTTGGTTGCCTAATGAAAAATTAGCGTCACTGGTTGGTCCCATGATTACGTACTTGTTGCCGCTTTTGATTGGTTATACCGGTGGTAAGATGGTCGGCGGAGACCGTGGTGCTGTAGCAGGAACCGTTACGACGATGGGGGTCATTGTCGGTAGTGATATTCCGATGTTCCTGGGTGCCATGATTGCCGGTCCACTAGGGGGTCTGGCAATAACGAAATTTGACCAGAGGGTTCACGGTAAAATCAAACCCGGGTTTGAAATGCTGGTCAACAATTTCTCTCTCGGCATTATCTCCATGGTGGTAGCCTTGATTGCCTACGCAATAATTGGCCCGCTCGTTTCTTCACTTACCAAGGCACTGGCGTCGGGTGTGGGCTGGATTGTGAACATGTCTCTATTGCCGCTTGTGTCAATCATTGTCGAACCCGCAAAAATTCTGTTTTTAAACAATGCCATTAACCATGGTGTTTTCACACCTTTGGGCGCAGAACAGTCAGCTAAGGTCGGCGCTTCCATTTATTATTTGATTGAAACCAATCCAGGTCCTGGTCTGGGGGTTCTCCTGGCTTATATGGTGGCGGGTAAAGGTACGGCACAAAAGTCAGCCTACGGCGCGGCTATCATTCACTTTTTTGGTGGTATCCATGAGATTTATTTCCCCTATATTTTAATGAAGCCAAGATTGGTGATTGCTGTGATCGCCGGCGGTATGGTGGGTGTTGGTTTTAACATGGTCACCGGTAATGCCCTGGTTGGTCCGCCATCTCCGGGTTCTGTGTTTGCGTTGACCCTGATGTCCACAAAAGGAATGGGTATTGTCTTAACCTTAAGTTCCATTGCGGTTTCCGCCGTCACTTCGTTTCTAATTGGATCGGTAATCATTCGCAGGGACGCTTCGGAAAGTGATGACCTGGAAGCCGCCAAAGCTGCTGTTGCCTCAAGTAAGGCCGCAGCAAAAGGTCAGGCGGTCCCCATCGCGGCAGGAAGTGTTCGATCAATTGTTGTGGCTTGCGATGCCGGCATGGGATCTTCAGCCATGGGAGCAACGGTATTGCGTGGCAAAGTTAAAGATGCTGGCTTAACTATTGAGGTTACCAACGCAGCCATCAATGATCTGAAAGATGCGGACATCGTCATTACCCAAAATGAATTGACTGATCGCGCTCGGTCTAAATTGCCAAGTGCACAGCATTTCAGCATCGATAACTTCATGGACGCAAGCTTCTATGATGACCTGGTAGCCAAGATCACCAGAAACCTGAAATACCTGAGGAGGTTGTTCAGGCACCAGCAAAGCAAAATAACCAAGCTGCCGCAGAAGAACCGTTAACGGTCAGTCCACAACAGATTTTATTAAACGCTCAAGTAACGACGAAAGATGAGGTACTCGAACTGATTTCTGAAAACTTGTCCTCTCTGGGTCTCGTCCGTGGAGACTATTTGGATGCACTCACTGCGCGTGAAGAAAAAGTCAGCACCTATCTGATTAATGGCGCAGCTATCCCACACGGTGTCAATGAAGCAAAAGAGCAGGTTATTCAAACCGGTGTTTTTATTGTGCAGGCACCGCAAGGTGTCGTCTGGAATGCCAAGGGAGACGTGGCTCGCTTGATCGTCGGTATTGCCGCAAAAGGCAAGGATCATTTGAGCCTGCTTCAGCGGCTGACCAATGTGGTCATGGATGAGGCAGTCGCCGAAAAACTGGCAACCACAACCAATAAAAACGATATTTTGGATGCGCTCAACGCAAAGGAGCAGACTGCACCGGTACAACAGGAAGATTATTCAGTTGTCGCACAGGCACAGGTTGTTGATGCCCAGGGTATGCATGCCCGCCCCGCCAGCTTGATTTCAGAACAGGCTGTAAAATTTTCAGGAACGGATATCCGCATTCGAAACGATCAGCGGACAGCAAATGCTAAATCCATGGCATCACTTTTGTCAATGGGCGCCAATCAAGGCGATGTTCTGACAATTTCCGCGCAAGGGCCTGAGGCAGAACAGGCCGTTCAAGTTCTGGCTGCAATGATTCGTCAGGGGCTGGACAATGAGGAGGAACAGGCGAATGCGTCTTATAATCCGCTGACCGTTTTATCAGCTCTGCCCGATGTTCAGTGTCGTTTAACATTAAAAGGTTCCGCCGCATCACCGGGTATTACGATGGCACCTGCATTTCGATTGCAGGCGGGAAAGATGAGATATGAGGAGGAGGCACAAGATCCCAAAGCGGAAGCCAAACTTTTTAGCACTGCCCTGACCGAGGCCGCCCGGCAACTGGATAAACTGAAAGCCAACCTGCAAAGCAGGGCGCCAAATGAAGCCGCCATTTTGCATGCTCAGAAGCAATTGCTGCAGGATGAACTGGTGTTAACCGACAGTGAAAAGTTCATTGTAAATGGTAAGACTGCCGCCTGGTCTTTTCATCAAGCGATTGAAAAGCAGGTTGGGTCACTAAAAACAGTTGACAACGAGCGCCTGAGGGCAAGGATTGCAGACCTCATTGATGTCCGTGATCGGGTAGTGGCGTTGATGGTGCCCGCTGTTTCAGCAGTTGATTATCCGCAAACTGATTTCATTTTAATGGCCAAAGATCTAACGCCTTCTCAAACAGCCGGATTGTATGGTCTGAAGGTTCGCGGCATCTGTACAGAGCTTGGCGGACCCAACAGTCATATGGCGATCCTTGCCCGAGCCCTGGGAATTCCGGCAGTGGTTGGCCTGGGTGAGGGGGCGCTTGCGAACATTGAGGACGGTGAATTGATTATTGTCGATCCACAGGCATCGTCCGTTTACGTTGATCCGGATGAAGCAACGCAGAAAAATGGGGATGAAATGGATTGCGCAGTGGGAACAGATCCGCACAGCAGAAGATGCACAAAAACATAAGGCCGCTGAAACGCTGGATGGTCGGCACATCGATGTCGTATGCAATATCGCCAAACCGGAAGACGCGAAACTTGTTTTAGACGATGGTGGCGAAGGTGTGGGGTTGTTGAGGACAGAGTTTCTTTTTGAGTCTTCAGCAGCAGAACCACCCATTGAAAAGCAATGCGATGCCTTAAAAGCCATCATCAAAGAACTTGGCAGTCGTCAGTTGGTCGTGCGTACGGTGGATATTGGCGGAGACAAGCCGGTGTCCTGGCTGCATATGCCTCATGAAGATAACCCATTTTTGGGTATGCGAGGGATTCGTCTGTCGTTTAAATATGAAGACATATTCAAACGCCAACTGGAGGCCATTTACCAAACGGCGATCTGGCAGAAAGAGACAACCGGCTCGACCGGGCTGCACATCATGTTTCCCATGATCGGTAGAATGTCGGAGTGGAGAAAAGCGCGGGATATTGCCGAGCGTGTTCGCTTGCAGTTAAACGCGCCTCAGTTGCCCCTTGGTATTATGATTGAGGTACCATCCGCAGTGATGGTTGCGGAGCATTTGGCCAAAGAAGTGGATTTCTTCTCCATCGGTTCAAATGACTTAACGCAGTACACCTTGGCCATCGATCGCCTGCATCCTGATCTTTGCTCTGAAGCTGACAGTTACCATCCTGCATTGGTGAAAATGGTTGAGGTGACGGTTAAAGCCGCACAGGCTCATGGTAAGTGGGTTGGTGTGTGCGGTAATGCGGCTGCGAATCCTAGTCTCGCGACACTGCTGGTCGGGTTGGGTGTGACTGAACTGTCAGTCAGCCCAGCCAATGTGGGGGCGGTGAAAAATATTATCCGCGCAGTGAGCTATAGTAAATTACAAGAGAAAGCAAAAAAAGCGTTACAACTGGAAAGTTCAGAAGCCGTTATGGAGTTGTATAAAACTAACGACGATCTGTTGTAACATCAACCATTTAACGAAGTTTATTGTCCCAGAAGGAGAGAAATGATGAATCAATACGAAAAATATCAGCAGCTTGCCCAAAGCCTCCCTGAGACGACACAAACCTGGAACTTTTACGGTGCCGGTATAGAAAACATCGGCAAAGACGGCCAGCCAGAACGCTTTGAAATTCCTGAGCCAAACGATGATCAGCTTCTGGTTCGAGTCGATGCGGTCAGTCTTTGCTTTTCAGATGTCAAATTAATTACCCAGGGCGGCAAACACCCAAAACTTTATAATCGGGATTTGAAAAAAGAACCCACACGACTGGGGCATGAAGCGTCTTTAACCGTAATTAAAGTCGGCAAAAGGTTAAAGCGCAATTTTACCGTGGGCGAACGCTATGCCATGCAGCCGGATATCTATCAAAATGGCAAAAGCACCGCCTATGGTTACACCGTACCTGGTGGCTTGATACAGTATCATCTGATCGGCCCGGAAGTATTAGAGACGGATACCGGATCTTGTCTGCTTAAGGTTTCCAATCAGCTTGGCTTTGTTGAAGCGGCCTTGCTGGAACCCTGGGGCTGCGTTTGGGCATCCTATACACAGCGTCGGCGTCTGGAACCCAAAGAAGATGGCATCATGTGGATTGTCGGTCAGAAAGGCGACAAGACCGCTTATCGCTTCTCGAGAGGGCTGGAAGCACCGAAAACGGTAATACTGACGAATGTACCGGAATCCATCCGATCTCTTGCGGAAAGCAAATGCAAGACGGTGGTCATTCGTGATGACGTAACCATTTCCGATTTAAAAAGTCTGGTTGATGAATATACCGGTGGTGCAGGCTTTGATGACGTCGTCGTACTGGACCCGCGTTCTGCAAGCGAAGTCACCGAAATTGCGAAATATGTGGCCAGACGCGGCACCATGAACATGGTGGGCAAAAAGCCGCTGGATGGGCTGGTAGATGCTGACGTGGGACGATTGCATTACGACTACGTTGCCTTCGTAGGCAATAAAGGTGAAGACATTTCTGATTCATACGGTCACGCTCGCAATCGTTGTGATCTGCGCGCTGGCGGTTTAGCTGTTTTTGTGGGTGCCGGTGGGCCCATGGGACAAATGCATGTGCAGCGAGCCATTGAAAAGAAAGACGGCCCTAACACCGTTATTGTGACCGATATTAATGATCAGCGGCTGTCTGAAATCAAGCAGCGATTCGCTCCGCTGACTGAAGCCAATAATTGCAGGTTGCTGACCTTTAACCCAATGGAACACAAAGATACGTTGCCGGAATTTGTCAACGCCCAGAGTCAAGGGAAAGGTGCTGATGATGTCGTGGTCTGCGTACCGAATGCAACCATCATGGCTGAGTCGGCAAGCTTTATGAAACCGGATGGCATGTTGGTTCTGTTTGCAGGCGTACCCAATGGAACGTTGGCACCGGTAGACTTCAGTTCTAGTTTATTTGGAGAATGCTCAATACACCGGCACCTCGGGTCTGACCATTGAAGATCAGACGACGGTGATGGAAAATGCGATTCAAGGTAATATTGCGCCAGCGGTTTGCGTCGCAGCCATTGGGGGGATGAAGGCTGCTAAATCGGGTATCGAAGCGATGATGGATGCGCGTTATCCAGGCAAAATTTTAATTTTTCCCCAACTGGAAGACTTACCCCTGATGGGGCTGGATGAGTTGGCTGAGAAGTTTCCTGAAGTGTCTAAAAAACTGGGAGCGGGCAATACCTGGACGGTTGACGCTGAAAAAGCATTATTTGAAGCATGTATGGAGGAATCCGCATGATATATACACTGACGTTGAATCCTGCCGTCGACCGCGAGTTGGCGGTTGATAAGATCGTCTTCGATACGGTTTTACGGGCCAGCGAGTGGCGCGTGGACTGTGGTGGCAAAGGCTTCAATGTCGCCCGGATGCTTCAATCGCTTGGCACGTCCAGCGTCGCCTTGGGCTTTGCGGCGGGCAAAAGCGGCGAACTGCTTGACGATACCTTACGGTCGCTGGGTATTGAAACCGATTTTGTGTGGATCGGGGGAGAAACGCGTACCAATGTAAGTATTGTC
Source organism: uncultured delta proteobacterium (assembly GCA_963785365.1). Taxonomy (GTDB): domain Bacteria; phylum Desulfobacterota; class Desulfobacteria; order Desulfobacterales; family Desulfosarcinaceae; genus Desulfosarcina. The sequence goes on from CAWAUZ010000013.1 coordinate 61,793, forward strand.
AGCGCCGACCATGCCCATCACGTGAAGGTCAATGAACCGGGTCCGACGGTTTCGGAAACCGACCTTGCCAAACTGATACAAAAGGTACGCGACCTGGCGCGACCGGATGATTGGTGGGTGCTGGCCGGCAGTTTACCTCCCGGTGTGCCGCCAGCCTTTTATGCCGAGATAATTACCATCCTTCAGTCGTCCGGTGCGCGCGTGTTTTTGGATACCAGCGACGAGGCCCTGCGCCAAAGCTGTGCGGCAAAACCATTCCTCGTCAAACCCAATGCCGCCGAAGCACAGGAGCTGACCGGGCTGCCCATCAATACTCCCGCTGAAATCGCCGCGGTCGGTGCCGCTATCCAGGCCATGGGCCCGGATAATGTGATTATCTCTTTGGGCAAGCAGGGTGCGTTGCTGGTCGAAGGTAAAGGAGCTTGGTTGGCGGCCAGCCCCGAAATTGTCGAACGCAACCCCATTGGCGCCGGCGATTCCATGGTGGCGGGTCTGGTGTGGGGATTGAGCCAGGGCCACAGCATGCCCGATGCGCTGTGTCGGGGGATTGCCTGCGGTGCGGCAACCGCCAGCCAAAACGGCACCTCGGTGGGATCCCTGGCCCAGGTCAACGAGTTGTTGACCCAGGTTTCATTGTCTGAAGTGTGAACCGCGCTAGCGAGCGCATTCCTCGCCGTTTGCGGCGGGGTTAGCGAGCGAACTATAAATCGATTTTAATCCAGTGAAGATTCCCGCGGCTTGCCGCGGGGAGGGTTCAATTCTTACACAGCTCCATCCGCGAGCCTGTAAAATGGGAGGAAAAATGATGGACGACCCGACCTCATACAAAATCTTGGATTGGTCAACACCCGCGAGATGTTCAAAAAGGCCATGGCGGACGGTTACGCCGTACCGGCCTACAATTTTAACAACATGGAACAGCTTCAGGCCATTGTGATCGGTTGCGTGGAATCGAAATCGCCGGTGATCCTACAGGTCTCCGGCAGTGCCCGCAAATACGCCGACCCGTCCCTTTTGCCCCACATGGTCAAGGGCGCGGTCGCCATGGCCGGAAAAATGGGCAGCGCGATTCCCATTGCCCTGCACCTGGACCATGGCGATCAGTTTCGAGCTGGCCAAGGCATGCATCGACAGCGGCTTTTCTTCGGTCATGCTCGATGGTTCGCACCACAGCTTCGATGAGAATGTCCGGCTCACCAAAACGGTGGTCGAATACGCCCACGCAAGAGATGTGACCGTCGAAGGCGAACTGGGGGTTTTGGCCGGTGTCGAAGACGAAGTCTCATCCACGGTTTCCCACTACACCAAACCCGAGGAGGTCGAAGAATTTGTAGGCAAAACCGGTGTAGACAGCCTGGCCATTTCCATCGGTACCTCCCATGGCGCCTATAAGTTCAAACTCAAACCCGGCGAAGAAGTCCCTTCTCTGCGCTTCGATATATTGGAAGCAATCGAAAAGCGCCTTCCGGGCTATCCCATCGTACTGCATGGTGCATCTTCGGTAACGCCCGAACATGTGGCCCTGATCAACCGATACGGGGGCAAATTGGAAAGTGCGGTGGGTATACCGGCAGAACAGCTGCGCCGGGCGGCACGCTCGGCGGTGTGCAAGATCAACATCGACAGTGACGGCCGCCTGGCCATGACAGCGATGATCCGCCAGGTTTTCGCCGAAAAACCGGCTGAATTCGATCCCCGCAAATATCTGGGGCCGGCACGGGACGAACTCGTAAAAATGGTCAAACATAAAAATATCAACGTACTTGGCAGCGCGGATCGAGCATAGTTTTCCGAACATCCACTATGGCTGCTGCATCATAAGGGTCACCATTGGCACAGGCAAAAGGAGGTTACCCAAGCATGAAAATGAAAAAGGTTTTAGGGTTGATCATGGGTGGTGGACAAGGATCGCGGCTGTATCCCTTAACCAAGTTGCGGGCCAAACCGGCCGTGCCCTTGGCGGGAAAATATCGCCTGATCGATATTCCCATCAGCAACTGCCTGCATGCCGGCATCGATAAGATCGCCATCCTGACCCAATACAACTCGGTCTCGCTGCACCGCCACATCCAGCGCACCTACGCGCGGGACATGTTCACCAATGGCTGGGTGCAGATTCTGGCCGCCGAACAGACGCCTCAGCAGTACCGGATGGTACCAGGGCACGGCCGACGCGGTGCGGCAGCAGCTGATGGAGATCGAGGCCGCGCGCACGGAATACGTCCTGATTCTGGCCGGCGATCACCTCTACAACATGGACTATCGTGCCTTTGTCGAATATCACGTGGAGACCGGGGCCGACATCACCATGGCGGTGCAGCCGGTTACGGCCGATATGGCCCCTGCCTTGGGCATCCTCAAGCGCAGCCACGACGGGCAGATCGAGTCCTTCACCGAAAAGCCCGAAACTGCTGCGGCGCTGGCAGGTCTGGAAAGCATTCCCGACCCGGATAAACCCTATCTGGCCTCCATGGGCATTTATGTCTTTCGCACCGACCTGCTGTTTGAAGCGCTCAATGCCGAAGGCCACGATTTTGGCAAACACATCATCCCCAATGCCCTGGCCGATTACCGCGTGATGGGCTATGTTTACGACGGCTATTGGGCGGATATCGGTACCATCCGTGCGTTTTATGAAGTCAATCTGGAAATGGCGCAGCCGGAACGGCGGTTCGATTTTTACATTCCCGGGCGGCCGATCTACAGCCGTGCCCGCTTTTTGCCGGCCTCCGAAGTGCATGGATCCCAACTCGACCACACCCTGCTGGCGGACGGTTGTCGGGTGAACCAAGCAGACATTCGTGACGCCGTCATCGGCCTGCGCAGCCTGATCGGCCCAAATGCAAAGATTCGTTCTTCGATTGTCATGGGCGCGGATTACTATGAAACCGAGGCAAATCGCGCCGAAAACAAACGGCTCGGCAGACCCGACATCGGCATCGGTCAAGGCAGCCGTCATCGAATGTGCCATCATCGATAAAAATGCCCGCATCGGTCGCAACGTGCACATCCGCCATCTACCCGACCGCCCTGACAGCGAAACGGACAACTGGGTCGCCCGGGACGGCTTGGTGGTGATCCCCAAGGACGCGCTAATTCCCGATGATGCGGTGATTTAAGGCCAGCGGAAATAATTAAATCCGCCAGAATTGCGCCGGATGTGTGCCGATCTTCAAGGCGCCACAAATGAAAGCGTATTGGAATACGGGACATTTGGGGCAACGCCGAAGACCGGCGCAAAGACAAGTAAAGCGGTGGATTTATTTCCGCTGGCCTAAATTTATTTGAACCGAAAACGATTTACTTATTCTGGATTCTGAACCCTGGCTCCTGAATACTATTCTCGCCCATGGAGAAAGCGCAACCCATGCCCCCAGATACGGATTACACTCGCTACCTGAACCACCTGGCAAAGGCGTACCCGTCACCGGAGACGGTTGCCGAGGCCATTATCAACCTGCAGGCCCAGCTTAACCTACCTAAGGGCACCGAGCATTTTATCTCGGATATTCACGGTGAGTTCGACGCCTTCTGCAGGGTGGTCAGCCATGCCTCCGGCGCGATCAAGCGCAGGATCGCCGAAATTTTTGGCGACACCTTGTCCGATGCAGAAAAAGTGAATTTAGGTGCCCTGATTTACACGCCTGAAACGATGCTGGGGGTTATGCTGCCCGTTCCTGGCGAGCAACGGCAGTGGTATCGAGACACCTTGTTGCGACTGATCCGTGTATTGCGCTCGGTTTCATCGAAATATCCGCGTGCAAAGGTCCGGCGGTTGATCGAAGGCCGATTTGAAGCCCTGGTTGAAGAACTGCTCTACGAACAGGAACAATTGGCGGATAAGTGCGATTACTATCAAGGCTTGATTGAGACGATCATCACCACCGGCCACGCCAAGGCCTTGATTGTCGTCATAACTCAAGCCATCCAGTGTTTGGCCATCGATCATCTCCATGTTGTGGGCGATATATACGATCGCGGTCCCAGGGCACATCTCATCGTGGATCGCTTGATGGCCTATCACAGCGTCGACATTCAATGGGGCAATCACGATATCTTGTGGATGGGAGCGGCAGGCGGTAGTGATGCCTGCATTGCCAATGTTGTCCGGATTTCCTTGCGTCATGGCAATATGGAGACGTTGGAAAACGGATATGCGGTAAGCCTTATGCCTCTGGCCTCCTTTGCGATCGACACCTACGGAAAGGACCCCTGTATCCGGTTCATGCCGCAGGTGTTCAATCAGCCGGATGATTCGGCGGGTGAGCGCAGGCTGATGGCTCAAATGCACAAAGCGATCACCATCATCCAATTCAAGCTTGAAGCCCAGATCACCAGGCGCCGGCCAGAATACGCCCTTGAGGATCGTTTACTCCTGGATAAAATTGACTTCGATCAGGGAACCGTTCGGATAGACGAGCGTATCTATCCTCTGCTTGACAGCGGATTTCCAACGGTTGCACCCCAGGATCCTTATGCCTTAACCCCTTCTGAACAACATGTGGTCTCACGATTGAAATTGGCATTTTTAAACAGTGAAAAATTACAGCGGCATGCACGCTATCTCTTTGCCGAGGGCAGCATCTATAAAACCTACAATGGGAATCTGCTTTACCACGGCTGCATCCCCATGAATGACGACGGTTCCTATAAATCATTGCGACTCAACCATACGGAATACGCCGGAAAGGCGCTGATGGAGAAAATGCACCGCCTGGCCCGGCAGGGTTTTTTTACCAGCGACCACCCCACGAAAAAACAGGAAGGTTTGGACGCCATGTGGTACTTGTGGTGCGGGCCTAGCTCGCCTCTTTTTGGCAAGGAAAAGATGGCCACTTTCGAACACTATTTTATTGAAGACCAATCCATCCACAAAGAGCCACGCAACATATACTATACCTTGCGGGACGATGAAGCGACGGTCCGGCAAATCTTAGAGGCATTTGGTCTGAACCCGGATGGCGGGCACGTTATTAACGGACATGTGCCGGTGATCGTCAAGAAAAAGGAACGTCCATTGAAGGCCGGCGGGAAACTGATCGTCATCGACGGCGGATTTTCCCGAGCCTACCAGAAAAAGACGGGCATCGCCGGCTACACATTGGTTTACAATTCATGGGGACTGCTGCTGTCCACACACCAACGACGTGAGGCGAACCCTTCTGCCGACATGGTCATCCACGATATTGACTGCACCACTGAGATCATCGAGAATCAGCATTACCGGGTTTGCATCAAAGATACCGATATAGGCCGAAAAATTCAGGGCCGCATCGAAGAACTGACGGCGTTGCACGATGCATATCGGGAAGGGGCAATTTCGATAGACAGGCCGTAAAGCCCGGCATCAGGGCCAAGTAGCCGGCTATTACCAATTAGATTTGTACCCAAGCTGAGCGATTCACCTTTTTCGGAAATGCTCGAAAGGACTCGATCTAAGTGGGTTTCGGTCGATTGGGTTTCTCAAAAGGTGAAACCTATCGGGTTGCCGATCTCACCACATCTTCGGCGTTAGATATCGCCGCGCATAGTCCACTATAGCGCGGCGACCTCTGCCTTGAATATGCGGCAAGCTCGACAATCGCTCAGCTTGGGTTGTAGTTTGTTATTTTTTTGATTTGGTACTTACGATTTGTTGTTCACGGATCAGCGCTACTGGATAGGTTGATGAAATGAGAATATTATATATCACATCGGAAATCACCCCTTTTGCCAAAACCGGCGGCCTTGCTGATGTCGGTCAGGCACTGCCCAAGGCGTTAAAAGCACTGGGCCACGACATTCTCACAATCATGCCCAAATATCTCAGTATAGCGGGACAATATCTTGCCCTGGAGCGTGAAACGCAGTTTACCGTCCAAATGCATAACGGCCTTCAAGGCGCCGTGTTATGGCGGGCTGAAAATGATTCCGTGCCTATCTATTTCATCGAGAACGACGCATATTTCAATCGTGAGGAGTTTTACGGGCTGGGCGACGTCGACTACCCCGACAATCTGGAGCGGTTTGTGTTTTTTTGCAAGGCGGCCCTGGAGTGCTGCAAGGCCATCGACTTCGCACCCGATGTGATCCATTGCAATGACTGGCAGACCGCCGCCCTGCCGGCGATGCTCAAGGCGACATATGCGGCCTACCGCAAGGATCCATTTTTCAATCCGGTCCCGAAACTTATATACACCATCCACAATGTTTCATATCAGGGCCGATTCCCGGAAGACCACTGGCCGATTCTATCCCTGCCCCGCAGCTACTACACCTATGATTTTGAATTCCATGGCCAGATCAACCTGACCAAAAGTGCGATTCATTTGGCGGACGCTGTCACCACGGTCAGCGAAACCTATGCGCGAGAAATCCAGACTACCGACTTCGGTTTCGGCCTACAGGACACGTTGCAGGCCCGCAAAGAAGACCTTTACGGCATTCTCAATGGTGTGGATTACCAGCAGTGGAGTCCGGACACCGATCCTTACACTTACGGCATTCACTACTCAGCTGATGATTTGTCGGGCAAACGCCGGATCAAATCCAAATTGCGCGAAGAATATAGTCTGCCGGACATGGACGATGCTCCCTTAATCGGCATGACCACGCGTTTTGTGGAGCAAAAAGGGATCGATCTGGTCACCGAATGCGCCGAGAAGATTCTAAACCTGGATACGCAAATGATTGTGCTTGGCTCGGGAGAACGGCGTTACCATGATTTTTTCGAATGGCTAAGGCGCAGCTACCCCGACCGGATGGGCATTTATATCGGCTTTAATAACGAATTGGCCCATCGGATCGAGGCTGGCGCTGATATCTTCCTCATGCCGTCACTGTTCGAACCCTGTGGGCTGAATCAAATCTACAGCTTAAAATACGGCACCCTGCCCATTGTCCGGCTGACTGGCGGCCTGGCCGATACCATCGAAGACGGATACAACGGATTTACCTTTTTTGACTTCACTGCGCATTACTTTTTTGATGCCGCCCAGCGTGCCATCGAGGTCTATCGCAAGCATCCGGACAAGTGGAAACAGATGATGATCGCGGCCATGGGTCAGGATTTTTCCTGGGAAAAGTCGGCTGAAAAATATCTCGCCGTATACAACCAGGCATTGGGGAAAAAGGAATAATTATTGGCCACTCAATCAGTTTAATGAACAACGACGTATACAGGAGCGATCCAACATGAAAATTCACCCACTCGCCGGGAAAGTTGCACCGAAATCTATGCTGGCCAACATTCCACGGCTCGTTTCATCCTACTACACCCATCAACCGGACGTTTCCGAGCCGACCCAGCGAGTCTCTTTCGGAACCTCGGGTCACCGGGGTTCGTCACTGAAAAACAGCTTCAACCAGGATCACATTCTGGCCATCAGCCAGGCACTTTGTGAATATAGGAGATCCCAACATATCAACGGACCCCTTTTCATGGGCATGGATACCCATGCCCTGTCCGAACCGGCCCTGGCCAGCGCACTCGAGGTTTTTGCGGCTGCCGATGTGACCGTCATGATCCCCAAAGGGTTGGGCTATACACCCACACCAGTCATCTCGCATGCCATTTTGACCACTAATCAAAGCAGACGACAAGGCCTGGCTGACGGCGTGGTCATCACTCCCTCGCACAATCCGCCTGAAGACGGCGGATTCAAATACAATCCCCCCCATGGCGGGCCGGCGGGCGATGACATCACCCAACGCATTGCCGAAAGAGCCAACGAAATACTTGACAATGAGCTTGATCACGTCAAACGAATGCCTTTTGAAAAAGCGCTCCACGCTCCAACGACCCACGAATATGACTACATTAGCCCCTATGTGGCCGACCTTGCCAACGTGGTCGACATGGAGATGATCGCCACATCGGGGCTCAAGCTCGGTGTGGATCCCATGGGAGGGGCCGCGGTACATTACTGGGCGCCCATTGCCGAGCGCTACGGGCTTTCCCTTGACATCGTCAACCCGGAGGTGGACCCTACCTTTGCGTTTATGACCCTGGACAAAGACGGTAAAATCCGCATGGATTGTTCTTCACCCTTTGCCATGCAGGGACTCATCAAACTCAAGGACAAGTTCGACATCGCCTTCGGCAACGATACGGATGGTGATCGCCACGGAATCGTCACCAAAAGCGCCGGACTGCTCAATCCGAATCATTTTCTGGCCGTGGCCATATGGTACCTTTTTCAAAACAGGCCCGCCTGGGGGCCATCGGCCGCCGTAGGCAAAACACTGGTGTCCACCTCGATGATCGACCGGGTGGCGGCGCATCTGGGTAAAAAGCTGTCTGAGGTGCCCGTAGGCTTTAAATGGTTCGTGGATGGATTAAAGAACGGCGAAACTGGTTTTGGCGGCGAAGAAAGTGCCGGGGCGTCTTTCTTGCGCCGGAATGGCTCGGTGTGGACCACGGACAAGGACGGAATTATCATGGATCTTCTGGCCGCTGAAATCATGGCCAAAACCGGCAGGGATCCGGGTGAGATATACCAGTCACTGGAGGAACAATTTGGTTCTTGTGTGTATGAGCGCATCGATGCCCCGGCAACCGCTGAGCAAAAAGAGGTCTTAAAGCAACTTTCAGCCGAAACGATCACCGCCAAGAAGCTTTCTGGAGAGCCGATCATTGCCAAACATACACGGGCACCGGGCAACCAGGCCCCCTTGGGAGGGTTAAAGGTTGTCACCGAAAACGGGTGGTTCGCCGCCCGACCATCCGGCACCGAAGCGATCTATAAAATTTATACGGAAAGTTTCAAAGGCAAGGCGCACCTGCAAAGCATTCAGCGCGAGGCTCAGACCATTGTCAGTGCGGCATTTAAGGCGGCCGGTGCTTGAAATCATGAAAAGGGGTTTACACCAATGAAGCCTGAGGCTGCCGTCTTGGTTGACAAATTGCTCGCCAGCGATCCATTGAACTGAATAAGAACGAGGCGATCTCAGTATTGAATTACCGATTAGAGTTCTCGATAAAATGAGCAGGAATGTCTTTTCATTGAGCATTCAAAGTGGAATATTTGATATTCTTTTGTTAAATGGAACGATATTAATAGACAAAATCCAGAGATATTGACAGTTTGTTGCTCATATCTTTTGAAAGAGACAAGTTCCATTTTTTTGCACTATTTACCGCACCATATATATTGCCAAAATAAAAAGGCAGACCAACCCCCCCGACAATTCCCGCAACTGCATAATTCTCGTTATCTAATGCAACAATTGTCCCGGTAATAAAAAGCGCGTTTACTAAAAAAGCCATTGCCCCATCCTTGTATCTTCCTGCATATACTTGACCGCTGCCAGGTAGGACCGCCGATAGGATCCCTGCCAATGGTGGCGACTTCAGTGGCACGGCCTCGTATTCATCGAGCAATATGAGCCCTTCCTGCACAGCATGAACACGTTCGTCTCCTGGATAGTTGACTAGAAAAGCTTCGAGTTCAGACCGGCAGCCTGAAAAATCATCTTGGTCAAGTGCGTTTAGAGAGAGACCCAATTGAGCATTGGAAGCAGCCGGATGTTTTTCGTCAAATAATCGCGACCGTTCAAATGCCAGCGCTGCGGCATCATACCTGCCAAGCTTTCTGTAGCTCAGCCCTTCATAAAAGGCGGCATCGTTAAAATGGCTTGCGGCATATGTTTTGCGAACTTTAGCAAAACTTGTTGCAGCAGACTCATAATCTTTTCCGCGGTAATAGGCCATGCCAATTTTGTAGAGAACCTCAGGCAAACGATTCGAATTCGGGAAAATAATAGTCAGCTTTTTGTATTCAGTGATAGCTCGATAATAGTCACCTTGGGCAAAAAATGAATCGCCCAGGACCATCTGAAGGTCTTCGGTCAAGAGAATCGCATCCGTCTCAGCGGAGACCGGGGCTTGGAATGATAGCAATAATGACAACATAATAAGCGAGGATGGATACAGACTATTCATGGAAGTGGTAACAGGTTATTCGCGACCGGATCGTGCATTTTTCCGTTGGGCAAGCGGTTGTAGGGTGGCGAATTCTCGGTTAGATAACTGCAACGCATAAGGCGGTCGGCAGTTATCATTATCCCGAGAAAGGAGCCGTGATTGCGCACTGCTTCATAGCCGTATCGAGAACACGTAGGGGAAAAGTTGCAGCGTGAACCATCAATTGGAGAGACCCATTCCTGAAAGAACCGCACGCTTCCCAACAGTACATGTTGGAGAGGTGAGAACAGATCATTAACAGGTTTGGCCTTATCAGTCTTTGCAAGTCCATTTTGCGGGGCTTTCATTTCATGCGTCTCCAAACCATAGCTGGCATTTGTCACGCACAAAATAAGCCCAAAAACAAAAATTCCGGCACAGTACCTTGTGAGGGTTCGTGTTTCAATGAGGCGCCAAATTACAAAGACCAATAGGTGAGACGAAAAATAATTGATCCAATAATTATTAAAACCATTACTCCTTAAGAATATTTTTTTTGGTCTCTTCATATTCCTTTTCGCTGATGGCCCCCTCGTCTAGGGCTTTCTTGAGGTCCTGTAATTCTTGACCGGTTGTGGTGGTCTTTGTTGATTCAGTCACAACTTTAGTTTCCTTGCCACCGCCACAGCAACCTACGAAAAATATAACCAATACGATCAAGGCCAACACTAAAAGACTATGTTTGCGTTTCATAAAAACCTCTTTAAAAGTTGAAGAATCAAAATTGCATGGATTGGAATTGTTTTGATTATATAAGAAAGCATCTACAGCTGCAATAGCAAATCAGACCCATTCTTGCCCCACCCTCACTGAGATCAATGTAGGTATGTATCCACAACTTTCCTTTCGGGGCCTTCTCAGGGTTCGCTCGCGTTTCGGCCTGCCAGGTTGCTGCAGCCCTTGCGGCTTACATCTGTCCCCAGAGCTTCAGCAGGTGGATCTCTCCAGCCCACTGTCTGGGTAGCTACCGGGATGACCCGACCATTTTCCGGGCGGGATTGAACTCGTTTGCCCGTAAGTGATTTACGCCTCCGTTGCACACCAAGTTATTGTGGTCTGCAGGTGCGTTCAGTTGTTCTGAGTATATATTTTTGTATATGATCTATTATTCAAGCGTTTTGGAATAGGTTGTAGTCGTCCTCCGCCCCCGGTCGGGCGCGGTTGCGGAGCGCACGCAGACCCAGGCCGAGGGCTACAAACAGGGCGAGCTGGAAGATGAACATGTGCCCTTGCTCGCGTAAATATTGCCGGCTCTGTTGCAGCCATTGCAAAAATTGCTGTGGTCCGCCCGCCTTCCACTCCTTGCGGAGCGACGCGCGCACCTGTGGACGCCATAGCGGCGGCCGGTCGGCCTGGAAAATCCTCCGGAGCCGGGTCTCGGTCGTGCTTTGCACGTGCACGAGGCTGTTCGCGAGAGCGCTGCTCGGATCCACCATCCGGTCGCGCACGGCCAGGATCTGGTTGCGCCACTTGACGACCGCCGAGCGCGCCTGATCGATCTCACCGAGCACGGTCGCGTTGCGAGCCACCGTCGACGTGGCTGGGCCCTCTTGACGGGAGACCTCGGCGGCTGTCGCATCCCAGACCGCCGCGATTGTGTCGAGCCGCTGGAAAACTACGCTTAGTCCGGTGAACTGCTTGTCGAGCTCCTCATCCCATTGGCGTAGAAGTTTCCGCATCTCGCTGAGTTCGGCCTCAAGCATCTGCAGGGTGCGGACGGAGGGCCAACCGGCGAGCACCTCACGGGTTTTCGCCAAACGCGACGTGACCTCTGGGAGCGCATGATCGAGCTCGGAGCCGATGCGTTTGAGCATCTGGCGGGAAGCCTCAGCAGGGAGGAGCGTATTGAGTTCGGCGCGGGTGCCTTCCGCACGATCTGACGCTTCCTCCAGCGGGATTGCTTGGGCGGTCTGGAAAACGGCGGTTTTCTGGATCCCGGACGTTTTTGGCGAAGGCGCCTTCGGATCACCAGAGCCCAATTTGTTGCGGTCTGCCGCTTCCGATAGGGGACACGCGGTGACCAGTATTATCGCCACCGCACAAGTGCAAACGGCAATTCGCGTTCGCATGGTGTGTCTTCCTTCCTTTGTGTACTCACTGAAAAGATAAACTGGTCAATCTCCAAGTAATGATCATAATCCGGTGCTACGATGGTGCCAGCGATACCCACCCAGTGAGGCATGCGCGCACCCTGGACAGTGCGATAGTCCCGGTAGTGAACGACCCCTTTGTAAGACTTCATCAGTTCACGCAATGTAAATTCCACGAATGCGACCTGCTTGGTCTCCCCGTTGACATAGATGAGGAACTGATCGAACTCGGCAAGGTGCTGCTTTTCGCCCTTGGTTGCATACAATACCCAATGTTTGGTCCCGTCGATGAACTCAACACCGGCAAATTCCAATGTGGGATTTCTGATCAGCGTCTGGTGCCATTCGAGATAACTCTGCAAAGGGCCGAGGTACAAAGCCGCCGATGTTCGCTCCTTGTAGATGATCTGACCGTCCGCTATAAAGTAGCTGCGCCCATCAAAACCGATGACCCGCCCCTTTTTGCTGCCATTTAGGAAGGTAAATGCAATGCCATGGTGGTAAATATTCAGCTCAGCCTGAAATATTTGCCTGTTTTCATCCAGAGGGGTCAGCCAGCGCAAAAGCGGTTTGTTCCAGATGTCTGCGCCCACAACCCGCAGCACCTTACCGGAGATATACGATCCCGACGGGTCGATCTGCCGAAGCACCTGCATTTGTATTTCTTCCAGCGTGACGGTATCCGCTGTGGAAGCAAGTTCCTGTCGCCGTTCCTCCGGGAAAATATCGATGGTGCTGCAACCCAAGAGGATCATACAGGCACCGACCAAGATCAGGAAACGCGGGGTGGGACGATACGGTATCTCCATTTTGCCGGTTGCTCCTTTCTGCTGCACCCCTGTCGATGGGTTGATTCGGGGGGCGACCCCTTTTACATCTTTTACTGTATCTCGAAGAGCTCGTCAGAAAAAGGCATTTCAGGCTGACCTCGACCAAGTACGAACGCATGGCCCGCGATTTGAAGAGGCAACCGGGGAACACCCGCTGTCTGAATTTGCCCTGCGGCCGCCTCCGGGGCAGCGAGGGGCTTTTCGTTCCGGACAAACGCGAGCACGAGCATCGCCGGCATCCAAATGCGTGCTGAGTGGCGACACGCTCAATCGGGAGCCGCGGTTCGGGAAGAGATCACGGGGCGGTCGCGTCTGCAGCGTGGGGCTTGGTCGCCACAACCCAGAGGTACAGATTTGCCAACTGCCGGTGGGCACGAATGCGAAACCCGTTTTGCTTCAGCGCAAAGATGAATTGTGGGGTATCGAAGCGATCCTCCTGGGGATGATCCATGAGCCTGCCCAGAAGCGGGTGAGTAATGTAGTGTCTGAGAATTTCTTCGCAGTAAAACGCGCCTTCGGGTTTCAGGACCCGATAAATTTCGGCCAGCGCCTGGCGCCACCGCACCACGTGGTGGATCGCCCCGAAATTGACAACCGCGTCGTAGGACGCGTCGGCCACCGGAATGTGCCGGAGGTTGCCCACCCACAGCCGGGTCGTGCGACCGCCGGTCCGTTGTCGCTTGCGAACAAGCGCAATCATCTTCTGATCGAGATCGAAGGCATCGACCCTGGCCGCCTTGAACCGACGGTAAAGCGGATCGATGCCAAAACCGGGCCCGCAGCCGGTTTCCAATACGTGGGCGCCCGTCAGTGCCCCCCCCATGGCCAGCAACTGCCGGGCTTCCCAGTGACGCTGCAACAAGGCGCGAATGGGACTGAGAATAAACAAACGTTCGATCCAGTTCAGCTGCATGCCGGCAAACTCCTTCGTTCAAATCGGTTGGTTCTGTAATCCTGCCGGAAGTGGCGGGCGTGGGCTAGGCGCGTCAGCCCAAAAGCGACATCATTCGGGTCGAGCGACGCCGGTCCGACATTCCGGTAACGGGGGCCCCGCCGATGGGACCGATTTTCCCATGTCGGACCCGGCAACCCTAAACCATGCCCTTGTTGCGCATTGCGTGAACGGCCAGAAAAGTGCACCACAATCGCTGCGATGCGCCCCATGAACCATCGGCATGCTGCGTCGCGCACAGATGGTCGATAGCGCGCTTGGTTTGTCGGTCGGCTGCCAAGGTTTCCAGGTGGGCGAGCGCGTTGAGGGCCTGATAAAAGGGAATATCGACCCCCCAGTCACCCTGCCGGGTCTGGTGGTCGGCCAGCCAGGCGACGATGCGTCGGGTCGCCGGGAGGTCGGCATACTGGGGATGAACCACCAAGGCGCGCAGGAGATTGTGCCGCCAGGAAGTTCTTTCCCGGTGGTCGATTCCGTGATCCACGACCTGGACGGCGCGATCGTACAACGCCATGATGTCCGGAGCGGCAGATCGGCCAAAAATTGTACCTAAAAACAACGTGGCCGGGATAAGGATCGCCGCACGCGATCCCGGGGCGAAGGGAAGGCCGAGCAGCCGCTCTGCGACTACGCAATCGGGTTGCGCTTCCGCCAGCGCTGCCGAGGCGATGCACAGCAATGCATCCAAACCCTTGTCGATGCACGGATCCGGGCTGCGCACGGTAAGATGCAGTCCAAACAGGCGATGGATGGTTTCGATTGCTGATTTCCGCCACAGACCGTCCGCGGATTGTCCCCGGACCAATGCGGCCACCGCAGCGGCAAAATCTTCTTTCCACTGCGGCGTCGACGACTCGCCCAGCCACTTCTTTCGGGCGTAAAGGCCGGCAGGCGTGGTACTGGAACGAAACACGGCATAAGGGTCATGCAACTGAAAATTAAAAGGCATCGGCCGTCCCATTATTTTTCTTTACGCTTGCCGAAGACCACGATTAGGATGACCATGGAAGTTGGATGAACCCGTCCATCGACAACCATTGGCGGTGAGGCCGCTCGGTGTGCCTTGGCATGCCTTACATTATAGTTCACCACCCACGGACATGCAAAACGAATATCGGAGGTTGCCATGACACCTACTGAAAACCCGGTGATCATTGTCGGCAACCGGAATCAACGGCCATGACGTTTTTGAAGGCAGAGGGCTTTTCAGCGGCAATGATCGACCGATTTTTCGTTCCCTTTTTCGGCGGGGTCTGCCTGGATCCGCACATCCGGGCCTCGAGCCGGGTGCTACTATACGTCCTGCGCATGTTTGCAACTGGTGAGGCGGCCCTCCCGGCGCTGGGCATGGAAGCGATTCCCCGGCAGTTGGTCGCCGGCCTACCATCGCAATGGGTGCAAACAGGCGTGCGCGTGCATCGAATTCACAAAGGAGACGTTTCCCTGGATGACGGCCGCACCATGCCGGCCAGGGCCGTGATTATCGCCACCGAAGGGCCCGAGGCTGCCAGGCTGCTGGGTGAGGCCCCGGTCCGGGCATCCGTCTCCGAGGTCTGTATTTATTTTTCATGCGATGAGGCCCCGTGGCAAACCCCTTATCTGTTGATCAATGGGGATGGCACGGGCCCGATCAATAACATCGCCTTCCCCAGCCGGGTATCATCGGCCTATGCGCCGGCCGGCAAATCCCTTGCCTCCGTGGTCGTTCTCGGCAACCCGGACGAGGGCGATGCCGTGCTGGTTCAACGCGTTCAGGACCAGCTGGCCGATTGGTTCGGCGACGAGGTCCACCGCTGGCGGCATCTTAAGACCTATCGGATTCTCCATGCCCTGCCGGACCAGACGCCGCCCACGGCAAACCCCGTCTGCCCGGTAAACCGCAACCGGTCGGGGGTCTTTGTCTGCGGGGAGCACGGCAGCCTGCCGGGCATTCAATGGGCGCTGCTGTCCGGTCGGCGGGCCGCCGATGCCGTCCATGGCCATCTGCGCGGCCAGCCCGTTTAGCAGGGCCGATTACGGGTAGACGCGATTGCCCCCAAAAAGGCCGGAGCTGCCATGGCAGCCGGCAGGAACCTTTATTTTGATCAGCGTTTGATTATTTCGTTTTGAGATCACGGGGGGCGCAGCATGTTGATTGAAGACAAACTGACCATTTTGGCCGATGCAGCCAAATACGATGCGTCCTGTTCCTCCAGCGGCAGCCGCCGCAGGAATCACAAAGGGAGCCTGGGAAATGCCTCCCCTTCGGGCATCTGCCACAGCTACACCGAAGACGGCCGCTGCGTTTCCTTATTGAAGATCTTATACACCAACCGGTGTATTTACGACTGCGCCTATTGCATCAACCGCAGCAGCAACGACATTCCGCGCGCTGCGTTCAGCCCCAACGAAATCGTCGACCTGACCATCGACTTCTACCGTCGCAATTACATCGAAGGGCTCTTTTTGAGTTCAGGGGTCATGCGCAGCCCGGACGACACCATGGAACACCTGGTTCGATGTGCACAGATGCTGCGCAGGCAGGGGTTCAACGGATATATTCATCTCAAGTGCGTTCCCTTTGCGAGTCGCCGCCTGGTTCAAGCGGCCGGACGGCATGCCGACCGCTTGAGTGTCAATATCGAGTTGCCCACCGAAACCAGTCTAAAACGGCTGACCGGGGAGAAAACCTTTGCCGCCGTGCTGACCCCCATGGACGTCATTCGTGAAACCATCGCCGAGACCCGCGAAGACCGCAAGCGGCTGCGCCACGTGCCCGCCTTTGCGCCCGCCGGCCAGAGCACCCAGCTGATCGTCGGTGCCAGTCCGGAGTCCGATTTCGAGGTGCTGGCCCTGGCAGATCGGCTTTACCGACAACAGTCTCTCCAGCGGGTCTATTATTCGGCCTTTGTCCCGGTTTGCCCACCAAGCGCTTGTCTGCCAGATGTGGATCAACCGCCTCTGAAACGCGAGAATCGTCTCTATCAGGCCGATTGGCTGATACGGTTGTATGGCTATTCGATGGACGAGGTGATCAGCCACTCATCGCCCTGGCTGGACCTGGAGGTCGATCCCAAACAGGCCTTTGCCTGCCGGCACCCGGAGTGGTTTCCGGTGGACATCAACACCGCCGATCGGGAGATGATCCTGCGGGTACCGGGCATCGGCCTTAAAACAGCCAATCGAATCGTTGCCTTGCGCAAAAAAGGACGTCTTCGATTCGAACACCTCAAACAGCTGGGCGCTGTTATCTCCCGCGCTCAGCCCTTCATACGCTGCGACGGAATGGAAACCATCCAGTGGACGGGAAGCGCACCGCTGAGCCGGCCGTACCGTAACCGAACGCTTGGCTCCCCCGAAGACCTGCAGAGCGCAACAGCGCCGTCCCGCCGGACGTTATTTGAAACCGACGGCAGTTTTGAGGGGCTGTTGACGGCCGTCTTTCGGGTTTACGCGACTTCCCGGATGCCCGATGCGATCGTATCGGCCGTCAATGGTCAGCGGGGTTTGTTCGACGACTGCATGCGAATCGGCACCGACCCTGCGATTGCCGACCGTGTGTGGACCGGCCTGAAAAAGCATCTGGGTGCCCGGCAGCGACAACGGCTGTTCCAGGCCCATCTCTCGGAAGAATGCGACGTGGAAACGCTGATTTTGAAGCGCATTGTCGAGGCCATTCCCGGACGTCTTGTCCTCACCCCGGCAGTCGATCTGTCGGTGGGCATCCGTATTGACCAGCTCAGCCAGAAGGTTCGCCGCGAGGCCAATCGCATTAAGGGATTCATTCGCTTCCAGCAGATTGCCGACGAATCCTACCTGGCGCTGATCGCTCCCCGCTATGACGTGCTGCCGCTGATCCGGCGCCACTTCGAAATCCGCTACGCCGATCAGGACTGGTTGATTTACGATACAGCCAGGAAATACGGTCTCGGATTCAATCGGCGGACGACGAGAGAGATCCGTCTAGATAGCAAGGTCCTTGCCGCTTTCGAGCAGGAAGCCGTTGAACAGGAACACCTCTGCCAGGTGCTGTGGCGGCGGTACTACGACGCCGCTACCATCCGATCCCGCAACAATCCTGCGTTGCACCGCCGGCAGCTGCCGCGCCGATATTGGCGCTATCTTACCGAAAAGATTCCCAGGGAAAGGGCGTCCACGACGCAATCGCGCGAGATTTTGATGCGTTGTTTGGGATCGTCGTGGGATGGTGGTTGAGCTGCCCGCGGTGACAACCGGCTAGGGAAAAGGGACATGGAAAGCGAACTGCTTCTTGGCGGAAAATTTACGTTTCGTGCTGGCGAAAAAAAACAGGTGTTCGTTAAAAAACCCGTCGAACACCATCGCCATGTCGTCATGAAGGCCCTCCTGTGGGCGCTGTATCTGCCGGAATACGCTCAGTTGCAGGTAGAAGTTTCGATCGGGTTCAGGTACAAGCCCGATTTGGTGGCTCCGGGCGATGACGCGCCCCTCTTCTGGGCAGAGGCCGGCCGTGTCGGCAATCAAAAGCTCCGGTGGGTAATTCACCGCTTTCCGCGAACCCATTTCGCATTCGCCGTCTGGGGCTCTTCGCTGTCATCCATGACGGCCCGCGTCCACCGACAGGCCCGCGGTGTGCGTCGGCTGGCACCCGTTGATGTGATCGCATTCCCGGAGGATGCCGTCGCACGATTCTTCGAGCCCAAGGGGACCATCCGGGTCCATCAAAGCGACCTGAACTGGCAGCGCTTGGTCTGAAAAAGAAAATCGCGACCGGAGACATCGTGGCGGACCTCGGCAGCCTCAACCGGGCATTGCCCGTTTCCGGAAACCGGAGCACGAAAAGGAGGCAGTCTCAGGCGGTGGCATCGGCAGGCAGGGCTGCCAGCAACGTTTCGGGCCGGGGATGATCGGCCGGTCCGGAGGCATGGTGGCTGAACAGGATACGGCCGTCGGTGTCAATGATGAAAACCCCTGGGAGCTGTCGTACGTCACCTGCGGGAACGCCGACACCGTAGCCCTTGGCCATGGCGGCAATCCCCCGGAATACCATTTTGGCAGAGAGCAGCGCCCCCGCGGAGGCCTGTTTGAGACGAAAGGCCTCGAAAAGCCCTTTATCCGGGTCGGCAATCATGGGAAAAGGGACGTCGAACCGTTCTTTAAATGCGGCCGTCTGCTCGACACTGCCCAACCCAACCAGCATCACTGCGGCACCCAGGCGGTCAAAGGCATCTTTTTGGCGGCGCAACTGCGCCACCTGCTCGCGGCAAAACGGTCAGCCGTAATGCCTCAAAAAAACCAGCACCAATGGCCTCTCACGCCAGAAGTCGCCCAGCGGCGCCCGCGAATGATCCCACAGCTGAACCTCCTGTTCGCCGATTGCACGCATGTTCAGATCCATGGTCGATTCCCCAAAGGTCCGGCGGACACACCTGAAGCTTTGCCGCCGTTCGAGAATTTTTCAGGTCAGAGCTCGTTAATCGCGGCCCGGTATTGTTCGGCCTGGGCCAACAAGTCGTCCCGCTTACTCGGCTGCATCCGATTCCAGGTCCGAACCATCATCGCGACACGGGGATTGCCGGCAAGCGACCGCCGATGGCGATGAATAAAGGCCCAGTAGAAGCTGTTGAAGGGGCAGGCCCTATCCCCTAAGGGTTTTCGCCATTGGTAATGACAGGCTTCGCAGTAATCGCTCATTTTGTGAATATAGTTGGCCGAGGAGACGTAGGGCTTGGTGGCTACCAGCCCCCCATCGGCATACTGGCTCATACCCCTTGTATTGACGATCTCCACCCAATGGACCGCATCGATGTAGATGCCCAGGTACCATTGGTCGACCTCGTCTGGATGGACGCCTGCCAGCAGGGCGAAATTGCCCGTAATCATGAGCCGCTGGATGTGGTGGGCATAGCCATGCTCGAGAGATTGAGAGATCGCGGTGCGCAGGCAATTCATGCGGGTTTCGGCTGTCCAGTAAAACTCGGGCAGGCGGTTGGTGTGGCCGAAATGGTTCGTGGATGCGTATGCAGGCATGTGGGCCCAGTAGATGCCGCGCAGATATTCACGCCAGCCGAGAATCTGCCGAACAAACCCTTCCAGTTGTTCGATTCCCACCGCTTCACCGGAAATCGAACGGGACCGGTCAATGGCCGCCTGAATCACCTCCATGGGGTGGAGCATCTTGGTGTTGAGCGCAAAAGAGAGCAGGGAATGGAAGAGGAACCCGTTTTCAGCCGCCATGGCGTCCTGGTAGGTACCGAAATGAGGCAGTCGCTGATCGACGAACGCCTGCAGCTGGCGCTGGGCCTGTTTGCGGTTTACCGGCCAGATCAGCCGTTTGGGGTCGATCCGGCCGAAGGTGGGTATGTGGCAGCGATCGATCATTGCGACGATATCGGAGACATCGTTGTCAAAAGCGCAGATCTCGGGCAGTGGCACCTTGCCGTCGTATCGTTGGCGATTGTTTTGATCGTAATTCCATTTGCCGCCAACGGGCCTGCCGTCGTCCATGAGAATATCATGGTGCCTGCGCATCCGACGGTAGAATGACTCCATTAGGTATCGCTTCTTGCCCTGGAAATACTCCGCCAGATCGTTGCGCGCTGTCAAAAAATGCTCTGTGTCCACCACGGCTGAAGGAATGGATAGACGCGAGGACAACCGGGCCATCTGGCCGTCAAGGCGGTAATCGTCCGGCTGCATATATTCGAATCGCGTGATGCGGTGTTCGCGGATCAAGCGCATCAGATTGTCATCGAAGGACTGCTCGTTGTGCGGATCGTCCAGGCTCAGGTAGGCCACCCGGTGCCCCTTGCGGGCAAGGTCGTCAGCGAAATGGCGCATGGCGCTGAAAAAGCCGGCCACTTTTTGAATGTGCAGCCTGATGGCGTCCGTCTCCTGTTGGACTTCCATCAGGGTGTAAAGGATGTCTTCACGGACCTGCCGAAGCCAGCTGTGCCGGGTGTTCAGCTGATCACCGAGGATCAACCGGAGGGTGGTGCCGCTTTTCTGGGGTTGCGGTCCCTTTAAGACGCCCATTCAATTACAGCTTGCTGGATAGCCAAGTAGTGTGTCGTCTCGTTTTTTTGGTTGTGAATGGGAGCAATTTTCCATTGCATCATAAATTCCGATCCATCCTTGCGATAGTTGATGGCGCGTCCATGAAAGACCCTGCCATGGGTAATGTCCATTTTTAGCCTATCAATGACCTCTTGGTCGGTTTTGGGTCCTTGTAAGATCGATGGCGATTTTCCGATGACTTCTTCTGGTTCGTAGCCGGTCATTAGGGTAAATGCCGGGTTGGCATAGACGATTGGATAACCTGGCCCCGCTTCCGATATGAGGATCGAGTTGTAAGACTCTTCCATGGAAGCTTCCAGCAGTCGCTTCATAATGTATCGATAGTTTTCGTCTCTTTCGAAAATGTCAAAGATATCTTTCCCATCTTTCATTGCATTACCTCCGTGCTTAGTGTGGTTGATGAACCGTTGAAATTATGACCGGTTCGCGCTTGGCGATTCCCTTACCACCGTATCAGCCGTGCAACAACACGTAAACAGAAGATGCAAACCGTAAAGGTAAAAATAGTCGGCTTTGTGGTTGTTGCATGTTATAGATGGCCAATGAGATGATCTTGATAGCGCATGCGTAAATTTCATTTTAGAAAGGAGACAGCCCGATGAACAAGGAAAAAAAAGATGATGTGTTCGTCAAAGTGAAGGACATGGCCGGAAACGAATTTATCTGTCCATTAAACGAGTTGAAGAATGTCAAGAACGTCAGCGAGGAGGAACTGGAAGCGTGCTTTGAGGGCGATGTGATCGGACGCTACGCGGGTCAGCTAAATATTGTCGATTCAGGAGATTAAATTCTTTTCTCAGTTTGTTGGACCCAGAGCCAGTGCCTTCAATCTGGCGACGATTCAAGCAACCGAAGGATGAATGTTGCCTAATCGGGGATAGGTAACTGCATTTATGTTTGCTATCTTTTTGAAGGTGTCGGTTATCGCTGATCGCATCTGATCGGTGTTCCGCAAAGACGGCACTTCTTGGTGTCCATGCTCTGCAATAGGCCGCAATGTGGGCACACAGTGCCCTTCAGCGGCAGCCTCAGATAATCAGTATTGGCAAAGATACATTCGGAACTGTCGTCGATTTCGTATTCGCCGAGGCAATCGAGACACTTCATCTTACCGGATTCATTCCGGAGGTTGCCGCTCGCGCAGAATGGGCATTTGCTGTGGAGCATCATGAAATCCGTTGATACTTGAAAGAGCCAAGGTGCTTCTTGATTCCATTGGTAGACGCCTTTCAACCACAGGCGGAGAAAGACTGGCTGAATCGCCTATTCACGATCACCGCAGCAGCTATAAAAAAATGAGGGTGACTCTTAATTGTGCAACGTAAAGCTACTGCCTCCTTACCGAATCTGTAGGAGTATGCAGACGCGAAGATCATAAATTGAAAGACTTCTAATAGACGAGAGGTCAACGCGATAGTGACCCAAAAATTATCAAGTTCTCTTATTGTCGGCGGCCAATCAAATGGGCACTCAGTTTCGAGCCTCTGCCCTCGCAATGAGGGTTATTGCCATATTTCCAAGCTTGCGGGCGGGGTGCAACCGCGGCACCCTCCCGCCGGCTCGCTTCTACCACAACGTTTCTCGGGAAGACACTTCCTGGAACTGATGGTTGATTTTGCTACCAACCGTTCCGAAAAGCTCGTCAAGTTCGTTCTTTATCGGTGACCAGTCCGAAGGACACTCTTTATCGAGCTGTTCTACCCTCATTTGCGCGGTCACGACATCCTGCTCGAGCTGCCCGATCAGCGGGAGAACTTTTTCCTTTTGCTCGGACCCAAATCCGTCCGCCGTCTTCTTCATCGCTTCAAGTTTCTCTTTCCATGCCGTAACTTCAGCCTTCATTGCTTTACAGTAGTCTTGCACTTTCATGATCAGTCCTTTCTTTTTTGGGTTGGTTTTCTGGTTCGCTGAACAAAATTTTTGTCATATAGATTCAGCATCTCTAACAATTTCAGATATATTTAGACTAAGTCATTTCAACTTGAACTTTCTGCATACCTGCCATGAACGCAAACCTTGCAACCGTCTACAATATGATTGGTATCCTAAAATCGATCTTAATTCACAAAACTGTCGATCGTCATCAAGCTGAGTGGTCAAATATCAATATTGGTAGCCCAGGTAGGTAATAAAAAAATAGCATATCTTGGATGGGGATGCAAGGTGATTGCGTGTGTACCGGGTAGGTTAAGCTGTAATACAATGAGTTTCTAAACAATAAACTGAGGAGATTCTGGTAATAGATTGTTTGACAACACAACGATATTTTGTTGAATACGGTCAATCCCATGTTGTGTTCAACAGCACCTGGGATGCACTTAATCTCGAAAAGGGCGCCGCGATCGGTTTGCGCTTGTGCAACCTTTGAACCTGTCCGGGAGACACTCATTGCAAATTTGGCAAGCAGGCTGTACTGAAAATAGCCATGAAGCTGGATCAAACCGACTACGGCTGGGCATTGCCAGGGAAATTCAAAATGGCGGTGTCGGGCTGCCATCTGCGCTGTCCGGAGTATTAGGTGCGTGATATTGGACCGATCTGGCAAAAGAACCGCCGGGATTTGGCTGCTGATGGCAACGTGGGCGCAAACCCATAGATAGCACAGCTGATTCCGGCGGATTAAACGAAGCTGACGCGTTGGCCGCAATTGAAAGGGGATCGAACCGTTCTCCCAGTCACTTGCAAAAGGACGGCATTAAGGCTATGGCAATACTTGGTTACCTCAAGAAAGCCTTTTACCGGAAAAAACAAGAATTGCCTGAAATTATCGATCGATAGTGAGCGCTGGTGCCCTAAACAATGTCCTGCCCGGTTCCGACACTGACTGCGTAAATATGACCAACTCTGCCTTGGGCAACAAGCCTATCTGAATCCGTAATCTTGAAACTGCCCAAGCACACATAAGGGGGCATCACACAATGACCGACAAACCCATTTTGGTTACAGGCGGCACGGGCTATGTGGGCGGGCGGTTGATACCGCGCCTGCTCAATGCCGGCTACAAGGTTCGGGCCATGGCGCGGTCTCCAGAGCGCCTGCTGTGCCGACCCTGGGGACGCCATCCTAAGATGGACGTTGTGCCTGGGGACGCACTGGATCAAAGCGCGTTCATTCACGCCGCCAAAGGATGCGATGCCGCCTATTATCTGATTCACTCCATGAATGCGGCCAAGGGCAAATTTGCGCAGGCCGATCGCACGGCGGCCCAAAACATGGTGACCTCAGCCCAGCGAAACAATCTGACGCGCATCATCTACCTGGGCGGACTAGGGGAAGCGGATCACGAGTCGCTCAGTAAGCATCTCAAATCGCGGCATGAGGTGGAAAAAATACTGATGGGCTCGTCCGTGCCAGTTACCAACCTGCGTGCCGCCATGATTTTAGGGGCCGGTAGTGCCTCCTTCGAGATGCTGCGCTATTTGGTTGATCGACTGCCCGCCATGATTAC
The DNA here is from genome assembly GCA_963785365.1 of uncultured delta proteobacterium. GTDB lineage: Bacteria > Desulfobacterota > Desulfobacteria > Desulfobacterales > Desulfosarcinaceae > Desulfosarcina. Next base: position 86,091 of record CAWAUZ010000013.1, read on the forward strand.
CCCGCGCTGGGTCCAAACCCCTTGCCAACCCATTTCAATCCGTAATGTATTGGATTATTTGGAAGGTGTACTACAGGCTCCGGAGACCGTCGGCCAGACACTCGATATCGGTGGAACCGAGGTGTTAACCTACCGCGACCTAATCCAGATCTACGCCGAGGAGGCCGGTCTCAGAAAACGACTGATCATCCCCATCCCGGTTCTGACGCCATGGTTGAGCGCAAAGTGGATTCATCTCGTTACGCCCATTCCTGCCTCCATAGCTCAGCCATTAGCCGAAGGTCTCAGCATTCCAGTGGTTTGCAGGGACTCGCGCATCCACTCCATGGTTCCGGTAAAGTTGATTGACAGCCGCCAGACCATTCGAACCGCCCTCGACCGGGTCCGCCAGGAAAAAGTGGATACCTGCTGGTTCGACGGGGGTGGGGCTTTGCCACCGGAGTGGGTGACCTGCGGCGATACCGATTACGCCGGCGGTACGATCCTGCACGGCGCACACAGGATTGTACTCGAAGCCACTCCAGACAGTGTTTGGAACACGCTCAAACAGATCGGAGGCCGCAATGGCTGGTATTTCGCCCAGCCGCTTTGGCGGCTGCGCGGATTATTGGATCGGGCCGTCGGCGGCCCGGGTATGCGCAGAGGGCGGCGCGACCCCATCGACCTGCGAGTGGGTGATGGCCTCGATTTCTGGCGAGTGATCACTCTGGAACCTCCCTATCGCATGCTTCTGCTAGCTGAGATGAAAACACCTGGGGATGCTCTACTGGAATTCAACATTCGACCCCAAGGAGAGGGACGAATCACTCTTGAAATGGTGGCGCGTTTTCTTCCGCGTGGGCTGTTCGGTATTCTCTATTGGTATGCCCTGTTTCCAACACATCAATGGCTTTTTGAAGGCATGTTAAAAAAGGTGGCCCAGAAGACAGGCCAACGCGTGATAGAGGGCCCTGAAGCATTTAAAGCCCAAAGTTCTGTCGAGTGCAAGCTGTGATGGTTTGATGGGCAGCGATCGTTACCATAACCGGTCATTGACCCAGAGTTGATCGGCTCCAGTGGATCTTCAGTTCATGAAGTACCCGGTTTCCCTGCCGGATTTCAAAACTGCAGGAATCCCTTCAAAGATCGTCGGATACTGTGGCGCCATCCCAAGATCCTTCCACAACGTGTCGGGATCGACAGCGAGATTGAAATTGTAGGTGCGCACTGCTCCTGGTGTTTCCAATCCGGGGTAAGGACGAATCCTGCGAAACGGTATCAACAAAATCGTTGCGAGAAGAGCCAACCACTGGGGGACCAAATAGACGCGAGCGCTCGGGTAGTGTTGTCTGGCTTTATTTGTGAAGGTGGCCCATGAGGACGGAAGGCGGTCGCCAATCGGGGCGATGCCTTGGTAGGCCTGCTCGGCACAGGCAATCATAGCTGAGGCCGCATCTGCAACGTGAAGGTGTGTGTAAAGATTTTTGCCCAGTCCTGGCAGGATCAGGCGGCCGGCCTGCAGCTGACGGAAGTATAGATCACGAAGGCCATAAACATGGGGCAATCGAAGTGCGGCAAAAGCGATACCTGCAGACTTGGCGATCTCCGAAAGTCGTTTCTCGGTTTCTACTTTGATGCGGCCATAATCTAGAACCGGGTTGACCTCGGTATCGACAGTGACGACGGATGGACTTCCACGGTAGACCAAAAGACTGGAGCTGTAAACGAAACTGCGAATGCCAGCCTCGATTCCAGTCTTCATCAAAGCCAGCGAACCATCCAGTATTGAGGGTCTCAGTGTGTCATAGGATTCGAAAGTGGCCCGAGCCGCGAGGTGCAGGATGCCGTCAATGCCCTTGACCGCTTCCTTGAGGCTTTCAGGTTGTCTCAAATCAGCTATAACAAAATCCGCGTCGAAATGACAGATTTCGCAGTCATCCCCCGCCTGGCGGATCATCAGCCTGGGACGATACCCATTGACCGACAACTGGCGAGCCACCTCATAGCCGATGAATCCCGATGCCCCGGTCACCAGCAACTTCATTTTTCCATTTTTTTTTGACATGAGACACCATCAAGTTAGGCGTTATGAATGGCCAGGTAAGTATGTTCTGGCTATATCACGAAAACGGACACCTCTGTAGGTTGTGTTAGCTACCATGTGAATTCGACCTTCCCTTCAATAAAAATCAAGATGTTTTGTCGGGCAGAAGGCCGTTAAGGTTGTGATTACCTCTTTTAAGTTTTGTATTGATATAAATTCAGGTGGGTTATGGTGCATTAAGATAAGTTCACGAACAAACGCTATGTCAATTCCAGTGATTTCCGCATCAAACATGCAAATGTTATCGCCGTAGTAAAAATCAGAAATCGGTTGTTTCGGGGCCTAAACCCTGAAAAACGCCTTTTACGCTCAAAACATGACCGGTGGACGGGAAAATTGGCTGAAAAGCAAAATAAGCAATATTCGGACTGCAGGTCGTACATTCAGCACCCCTGACAAGGAACAATTACCCATTTTTCTGGCGTCTATGGAACCGTGAATGCCTCGACGGGTGCGCCCAGGGCTTGCAAATACGCCTGCTGAAACGGCTTCAACGGTTTTGCCAGCTGCCGGTGTCGGCCAATCGTGACGACCATCACGGATGCAAACTTGGTCGTCATCATAAACGCGGTCGGTTTTTTGGTCTGCCGACGCACCCAGCCCGGCAGCGTGCAGTCGTTGGTTTCGACATACTGGCGCATGGAGCGTTCCATTAAGCGCCAGATCAACAGGGATATCAGCAGGACCAGGCCCAGCACTTCGATCCGTTCGGCCTTTTTGAGGAAGATGCTGTTGACGATGGCCGGGTCCTTCAGGAAGCTGAAGTTCTTCTCGATGCCGATCTGGCTTTTGTAAAGGGAAAGCAGTTCCTGGGCTGGCCACTCTTCTTGCTGGTCCAAAAGGTTGGTCAGCAGAACGAAACAGCCGGCGTCCTCCCGCAACGGGCCCACTTTGTCCGCTGCCTCCGAAAGGGTCGCGGTCAATCGGTATTCGTAGCGCTGTACCGGCCTGGGTTTGCCGGCCGCTGGCCTGCCGCGGCCGTATTTGGGCTCTTTTTGGACATCGATCTCGAGCCGGTGATAACTGCCCTCGGATTTTCGGATCAGCTTTTCGCCCGCCGCCCGGGCGTCCGCACGGCAATAATAGGGCGCTGCCGTGGCCTGTTTGCAATCGGCTTCAAGTTGTTTGCGCTCCTGTTTCAGCAGGCGGTCGATGCGTTTGTGGCGTCGCTTGTCGTGGGCGCTGGAATGCACGACGATGGCACGGTACCAGAAACTGTTTGAGGTCCGGGCGCTTGTCTTTGCTGTAGCCGTAGGTGATGTCAAAAGGCGGGTCGACCAGATCGTAATCGCCGAAGACGCTCACGGAGGTGGTGTCGAAGTTCAGCCGCCGCGGGTCGACGCCAAAAACGGTCAAAGCGGTTTGGGCGAGTCGAGAAAATATCTTGTGGGTCCCGGTCTCGAAGATCTTATCCATGGACCGCCCCAGGTTGTAATCGCAAAAGCGTTCGGTTCCCACAGCGGTACCCAGCAGCAGTTCGGCGTCCTTTTCTTCGAAGAACTCGGTCAGCCGGTACAACGGCGTTCTGCCTGACAAGGTGTCGAGCACCATGGCCAGCACCATGATGCCGGGACTCAACTCCATCTGGGTGTCGACCAACCGGTCGATGGTCTCGACCAGGCCAATCTTGCGGGCGTAGTGCTTGACAATTGGCAAATGCCTGGCATGGGTGATGGTGATCTGGTCGGTGTTTAATGGCTTCATCTGCCCTCGCTTGAATAAGTTGATCAGCTTTATGGGCAGTGTAGTGTATCAGTCACCGTTTGAAATGTCCAGACCTTTTGATTCAGGTCGAAGACGGTGGGTCTGGTCGCTGACCCGGGCATTAATCGGGAGATAAATTAGCCTGGAAATCGTTTCTTGGGGTGCTGAATGTAAGACTCAGGTCGTTTCCAGTAATGAATTGAAAAAACCTGCTTAGATCAACTACGCCAGTTGAGTACTCTGTCTGGAAAAACATTGATTGAAACAAGATGTATGCTGCAGCCGAATATGGATGGATTGCAAAGATACATTAATAGGGGATTTGATAGTGCAATCAGGTGTATGTACAACATGAAGGAGAAAAGTTGACGTTCAACCTGGAATTATAGGCGAAAAATGGGCGCAGATTCACTGGGCGCTCTCCAATGCATTGCAATTAAAAGATATCCACAAATTCCACTCCGTGATCACCAGGATTTAGACCACCTTCAGGGTTGAGATGATAACAATACATCATCTTATTTGGACAGGTCCCTATATAGTTGGATGCTCCCACTTGCTGCTCATGGTGTCGGGCCTGAAACGACAGGCTGACTAACTGCTGCTTCTCCATCACGGGAAGGCTTTTTCTGAAACCGCTCTGCCATTTTGAACGCCAGGATCAGGTAAACCGCAGCGAGAAGAACCTGAACGACCCGGACAACAAATTTCAGGCCGGCCGTATCGCCTCCCGGTGCCGTGCTTTGGCCGATCAACAAAAGAAGGTTGGAAAACGCCATGCCGTAAAACGGTGCCATCTTACCCGAAGAGAAATTGGCTCGGGCGAAGACCAGGCTCCCCAAGAAGGTGAGCACGATGAGAAAACCGTATGTGGGGGCGGCCAGAAGCAAGAAATAGAAGACAATGGCAGCCACCCCTCCCAGGACATTACCGATGAGCATTGCGGCACTGGCTTTGGCGCCGGCGGCTGAACTGGCCGCTTGGGCCATCATCGCCACAAACACCATCATCAGCAATTCGTCCGTCAGATTAAACGTGTAGACGAGGGTTACGAGCGGGCCCACGACCACGGTACTCAAGCAGGCGGACCGCACCCGACGTGGGCTGGACATTTTAGCCTGGATTGGTGCCGGCTGACCGACCGGGCTGGAGGCTTGGTGGGATGCCAATGAATCTGGAATCAACACCTGCGCCAGCCAGGTCAGTACAACGGCGGTGATACCGCCCGCCATGAGATAACCCACGATCGGCAGCGATAAACCGAGCGATTGCAGCCCGAGCAGGGGGACGACCAACACACCGACCATCATCCAAAGGAAGAGATTGGGGGAAATACCGCCGGTGTTGGCGTAAAAAATTAGAAAAAGCAGCAACCACATGACCAACAGGAATAGTGTCGGATATCGCAGCAGCGTCAGGCTATAAACCACACCGGTCAGGCACCCGACGACCAGCGAGCGAATGACATCGAGCCCCGCCGCCAGCGAAAAGCCCGCACTGGAGGACCGTAAAAAATTCCACACGAGAACGGGAGTGAGAAATGACACGGGCCAGGCAACGCCGAATGCGATGACCACGGCCAGCGTCGAACCGATGGCCAACCTAAGGGTGTGCACATCGGTCAACTCCCAGCCGTTGCGTTTGCACGTGACGCCTGATTTTGTTGGGCCGGATTCAGTAGGCATAGGAAAGCACGCTCAACACACGCATCCACATGCGGCCCAGCGCATTCAGGATGGGATGATCACCGGTATAAATGGTCACGGTGGCCCGTCCCCCCGGGCGCCGGAAGCCTCTGGTCTGGTCGTCGCCGAATTTGATGATGACCGGGAACCGTTTGGCGTCGCTCAGCCAGCCACCGATGGGCGCCGCCGTCGGCAAGGTCCCCAGGGCACCGCTGGAATCGGCACTGATCCCCCAACCGATACTGGCCACTTTCCCCTGATAGACCCGCCCGGGTGCCGCATCCAGAAGTATCTCCACCGGATCTCCCGCGTCGATGTGTTCGATCCCGTTTTCGCGAATGTCGGCCCGAATCCATACGTCCGTGCTGGATACATAGGTCATTAGCGCTTGCCCGGGACTGGCATATTGACCGTCATCGATGCGAAGATCGGTAATTCCGCCAACGCCGGGCGAACGGACCGTGGTGCGTTTCAGATCCAATTTGGCCCGCTCGAGGGCGGCCAAGGCTGATCTGATTTTGGTGTTCTCTTCCCCAGTTTTGCCGAGCTGTTCCTGAGCCCTGGCCAGATCCGCCTCGGCGGCCGATACTCGGCTGTCAGCCACATCAACGAACGTTTTGCGGTTGGTCAGCTCGAATTTGGAAACCGCCCCCGGATCCTTGTCATAGACACTTTTGACCAGTTCGTAATTCTCTCTGGCCTGCCTCAATTTAGCCCGGGCATTGACCAGCGATGCCTGGGCGGCCGCCACGGCGGCCGTGTCGGCGCCGGCGGATTGACCGGCTTGTTCGAGCGCTGCTTCGGCGTTGGCGACGGCCAGCTCGTATTGGCTGCGATCGATTTGCAGCAGTGACTGCCCTTTCGAAACCACCACGTTATTGGACACCATGACCTCAGTGACGATCCCGGACACCTGGGGTGCGATGGGTACAATATAGGCGTGAATCTGGGCCTGCCCGGTGGATGGTACATACCGATCCGAGAGAACATGCCAGATGAACACAAACGTGCATATCGGCAAGACGATTAGGATCAGCTTGCGGACAGGGTCCATCTTTTTTTTGACCGGTTCCGCGGCTTCCGGCGCCATACTGCCGTCTGTTTTAGCCGGTGGGTCGTTTGGTTCCGAGGCAGGTGTCTTTTTATGGGCTGGCGGCCGCTTGGTCGCGTCTGATTTTTTTGTCATACAAACAGTCCTTTAAAAGGCAGGTTACCAGTCCGGTCGTCGAATGGGGGTATCATCCGGAAGGACCTGCAATTGTTCACCGTGGGATATCTCGATCAGATCCCCCCATTTCGTGCGCTGCTTCATGCGTTCCTGAACCATAAACGGGACGAAGGCATCGCCTTTGCTCAGCTGCCATCCACCGCCAAGGGCTTTATAGATCGCAACCATGTTGATGAGGGTGTCTCCCCTGGCCTGGATGAACTGGTCCTGCTGAGCGGTTAGAGAACGGGTCGAGTCGAGGACCCGCGTGTAATTGGCCAGACCTTCCTTGTATTGAAGCATGGCGATTTGGGTGGATCGCTTAGCGGCGTCTACGCTTTTGGACAACAGTTCCGCCAACTGTTTGGAGCGATAAAAGCCGGTCATGGCATCCTCCACCTCACGCGCGGCATTGAGCACGGCATTCTGATAAGTGATCAAGGCTTGCTCAAAGCGTGCATCCGCTACCCGGACGCGGTTGCGTATACGGCCATAATTGAAAATGGGCCATCGGAAAGCGGGACCGAAACCGGCCCCGAAACCGGGATCGCCCAAGCTGGCGTCGGCAATGTCCGTGGCCGACCACCCTAAGGTGCCGAACAACGAAAAACTGGGATACAGTTCTGCTTGGGCCACACCGATTTGGGCGCCAAGCGCGGCCGCTTGCAGTTCGGCCTGGCGAACGTCCGGCCGTCGACGCAACAGGTCAGCAGGCATACCGGTGGCGATGGTTGCCGGCGGTACAGGAAGATTGGTGGGTCCTTCCAACATGCTGCCCAACGCTTCAGGTGGCATTCCCAGTAAAATGGCTATGGCATGCCGGGTCTGATTTAGGCTTAGCTGAAAGCGCGGAATCAGGGCGTGGGTACTGTACAGGAGGGTTCGGGCTTGTTGTACATCCAACTCGGTGACGGCCCCGAACTGGAAACGGGCCTCAACCATCTGTACCGATCGCATCTGCAGGTCGACATTTTCCTGCGCAATGCGAATGCGTTCTTCAAGCGTGCGGATCAGCATATAAGACCTGGCCACTTCGGCTGTCAGGGTGACCAAAAAATCGTCATAGCTGGCCACGCTGGCCAACAGATTGGCCTGGGCCGACTCGATGCCGCGTCTGAATTTGCCCCAAAAATCCATCTCCCAGGCGACATCGAAGCCGGCCGTGTAGGATCTGAAATTTTCGGCGGGCGAGGGTTGATTCACCCAGGTAAAATCGCCGTTGATTTCCTGCGACTGGGGATACCAGTTCCCCGCTGCGATTCCCAATTGTGCTCTTGCCTCCAGAACCCGCAGACCGGCAATTTGTAGAGACAGGTTCTGTGCATAGGCCATCTCGATCAGCTGGTTCAGTATCGGATCTTCAAACAATTGCCACCAGGCGAACGTATCCGGATCATCCTTTGTTATCGCCGCCGTGTCGCGTTGGATAAAGTTCTCGGATACCGGCGCATCAGCGGTTTTGAAATCAGGCCCCACCGCCGCGCAACCCGTCATCAGAAGTAAAACTGAGAACAACGTGGCGCGTTTGAAAGAAGAGGATTTCATGATCCGGTCCGAGTCCTTTCGAGTCTGTCAGCCAGTCTCGTGACTAGTGGATTGGCACTGACGCCGTGGGCGATAACACTCAGTATCACCGTGCAAATGACCGTCATGGTGATCGATTCGCCGCCGGGTAAGTGCTCATTGATAACGATCACGGTAAATACGATACTGGCCAGCCCGCGAGGGCCGAACCACCCCATGAACAGTTTTTCGTCGGTACGCAACCCCGTATCGGAGAGCGCGATAAACACGGGCACCATGCGGATAACGGTCAAGCTGAGCACCGCATACATCAGGTCCTGCCATCGAAACGCTCCGATGGACTGGCCGATTACACCGGCACCGAAGATTACCCAGGTAATCAAAGAGAGGATGTCACCGGCGGCCTCGGCGGAGAGTAGGCGGGAATTTTTATGCCGGCCTTCCATCCAACCGGAAAGCAGCCCGCCGGTGAATGCGGCGATGAATCCGCTGCCGCCACATATCTGGGCCACGGAAAAACAGACAATCGCTATTGCCACCACTGGCAGTTGGCGCCAATCCGCAGTCATCCAGTGACGGTTGTCAGCGATCTTGAGCAAGCTGGTGCCCAGCACGGTCAAACCGAGGCCGGCAACCACCCCGATACCGATCTCCGAGGCCACGAGTTTGAGTGCTAACAGTAGCGGCTGTGCCTGGACGGCCTCTCCGGTGGCAAGGGCGATAAAGACGAACAGAATCGGGACGCAAATACCGTCGTTCAGCCCACTTTCCACGTTTAGGCTTTCGCGCATGCGTCTTGGGACCGCTTCATCCGCGACAACAGCCTCACCCAATGCCGCATCTGTGGGCGCCAGCATGGTGGCCAGAATGGCGGTTTCCAGCAGGGTCAGCCCGTCGAGCACCCAGACGCCCAGCCCAAAACCAAGTAGGATCGTCAACGGCAGGCCAAGCAGCAACAACCGCATGGGCAAGGCAACGAACTTTTTAAGGACTCTGAAATTCACCTTGGCAGCGTCCGTGAACAGGACCACGGCCAGGGTAAGTTCGGCAATCAGCTTCATGCCCTCAGCGTTGACGTTCAGGTTCAAAAGGCCCGCCCCCATCGGCCCAAATGCCAGCCCCAAAGCGGTGAACACCACCGCCCCGCTGATCGGCGTGCGCTCAAGTCCTTGGCTGGTGAGGCTGTAAATCAAGACAAATGCGGCCAAAAGGGCCAAGTTCACATACATGGCGGTCGTCCTTCCGGATGGGTCGCAGCGGTTCCATCGGGGATAGTCAACGCTGCCTCTTGGTCGACGCTCAGCCGGCTTTTGAACTCCTGATCGCCGATGGACAGAGTTGCCGTGGGACGAATGGGTGACGTCCAATCGCTTGGTCGAGATGAGTTCAGCCTCTGAACCTTCGGTTCAATCATAACCTTACATTGCTTCGCGTCTTGGTTTGCGATTGGAACTTCGGTTATTGATCTTTTGGATCCAATCGCCAATAAGGACCACTTTCACGCGTGACGCGCCTTAGATTGACCCGTTCATCGGCCGCTTTGCCCGTATTCAGCAGCATCTGTATATCCGCAGCAATCGCAGGATGGTAGAGATGATAGATGTGTCCTGAGAATCGACGCATGCCGGCGGTTGATACATCGATCGTTTCTATTCCTGCCAATACCGAGAGATGTTCGCCTGCCTCTCCGAGTCGCGGGTATCCATGGGCTTCATGGGATGCACGCAACGCCCTATCGTTCTCGGATGCATAAAGTGTGGTGTGTCTGACCAGCGGCCGTATCCTTGGCCAGGCGTCAAGGAAATGGTCTCTGTCAATGTCCGCGGCAACCAGGACCAATTCATTAATCAGCGGACCAATCGAGGCCCTGCAGGCCATCCGTGACAGGGCCAAAACGACACCGCGGGTACCGAGGCTGTGGGCCACGACATCCAGCCTTTCAGGCCCAACATACTGCGCCAACTTTTGAAGCATATCTGCAAGTTGCGGCACGCTCCACACCAAATCGGCCTCGTCGCGGGTGTAGGATAACAAGTTGCCATCGGCCGGCCAACTGAAAAGCAGCAATCGATGCTGTGGATGTAACGATCGCTGCATAATGGCTGCCTGGCGACAGCTTTTTTCAAACCCCACATTGTATCCGTGGACATAAAAGATGATCTTGCCGTCATGTTCGTTCGCGAAGGCGTCGATCTTCTCCCAAAATTGGGTTGGTTTGAATTCGTTGACATGGTTCAGCTGTATGCGCGCATCGGGGATATAGAAGGGTGCCGCATCCGCGATATCCCCAAGCGCTGGGATCCGGGTGAACGTCATGGAACCGATACCCATGCACTGTTTCCCCCGCAATCCGCCATAGATATCTCCGGCGGATCGTTGGGTTTCACTATTTCTGATGGTGACATACCAGACGGCGACATGCTCAGTTACGTTTTGCTCCTCGCTACTGGCTGAACGCAGACCGTCATCGGCCAAAGCAATACCGGTCCAGGCCGCTAAAAATACCATCCAAACGATCCTTGTCCCCTTTTTGACCATCTACCGCATTCCCTTCTTTTTCGTCAGGATGGGCTATCCAATCTGAGGCATCGTCATTCTCGACAGTTGTCGGTTCGGACTACCAGCTGTCGGCGAGTACCGGTGGCACCCCTATATGGCGGATAAGGCTTTTTGCAGTTGATCTTCTTTTTCCTGGGACAACGAGGTCTTCAGGACGGTTCCACTGAACGGAGATAGTGCGTCGAGCACCTTGTCCGGGGTGGCCTTGCGCACCAAAACGCACAGCGCCGCGTTCCCCGATTTACAGGTCTCCCCCAGCTGTTTCACATTGTATCGAAGCCTCTCCCAGCGAGCGTCAACGATATTCATCAGCTTTTTTTACAACAGGGATTCCACCGGCAATCGCCCGATGAACCACACGCCCAGTTTCTTCCAAAAGCTGACATAAGGTTCTTTGTCGTAGATGATTTCGCCATCGTCTTTTTTCAAATACCAGCGGATGGAATCGTCGTCGTGAAGCTTTAGCCGGAAGGCCACACTCATGATGTTCTGGTCAAATGCCTCGGCGCTGCTCCCGGCGATCTCCGGGTTGAGAAAGAGGATGCCGATCTCGTTGTTGATGTGCAGGGAGCGTTGGTCCAGGTTCATGGATCCCACGAACATGGTCTTACCGTCGATAACCATGGTCTTGGCGTGCAGGCTCGATTTGCTCAGCCCGGGCAGCCAGGTAAACTTTTTCTTGACAGACTTTTTGACCTCCTCGTCCAGTTCATAGAGTATCACCCCGGCCTCGAGCAGCTGTTTGCGGTATTTGGCGTATCCGGCATGCACGGCAGCAACGTCATTGGAGGCCAAGGAATTGGTCAAGATGCGCACCCGGATCCCTTTCTGGCTGAGTTCGCACAGTGCATTGGCGCCGTTTTCCCCGGGCACGAAATAAGGGGACACGATGATCAACTCCTCGGTCGCCTTTTGCATATAGGGCCACAGTTGGGATATGAGCAGCTCCGCCTGCCAGTTTTCATCGCGGATTTTCTTCTCTGAGGCGTCATGCATCACCTCGGCCTTGGCCCAGTTGAATTGGGTGCGCCCTTCCCGCAGGGCGATGGCCAGATTCGAGTTTTTCAGGGCTTCGATATAGACGGCCGCGGCCTTCTGTCGGGCAAACGCATGCATGCCTACTCGAAGATCATTCAGCTGTTCGGAAGACGCGGGTTGCGTCAAGGTGGAGGCAGGATATGCCCAGTCACTGTTCCAGTATTGGTCGAACGCTTCGGACACCTCCGCTACCACCGGACCGATGGCCAACAGGTCAAGATCGGCAAACGCCAGCTTGGGGTCGGCGTCGAAGTATTCATCGCCGATGTTGCGGCCACCCACAATCGTGACCTGATTGTCCACCGTGAACGATTTGCTGTGCATGCGGTAGTTGACGTCCTTGAAGCGGGTGATCCACTGCAGGTTTTTAGACGCGTCGCGGACAAAGGGGTTGAACAGGCGTACCTCCATTTTCGGGTGGGCATCGATGGCCGTCCAGACATCGTCGGCCTCGCTGCCGTAAATGTCGTCGATGAGCATGCGCACGCGCACCCCCCGGTCGGCTGCCTTGATCAGCTGGTCGATGAGCAGCTGCCCGACCGTGTCCTGGTGAAACATGTAGTACTGCACGTCAATGCTGCGCTCGGCCAGGCTGGCCAGCAAGGCGCGACCAACGAAGGCATCCAGGCCGTTGCCGAGCAGAAAGACACCCGATTGATTTGGATGAGATGCAATTTCATCGGCGAAGCTTCGGCCAAGGGTGGTGTCGTAACCATCCCTGATGGCCGTTGACGGAAGCCGGTCAGTATTGTCCGGTAACTCCGAGCAGCCCATCGCCGCTAACAGGCAAGCAATGATCAAACAGACGGTCGTCAGATCTTTTCCCGTCAGCTTTACGCATTTTATGTGCCCTTTGATTGCATCAGTCGCCATTGGATGTATCCTCTGTCTCACTGAACTATCCGTAAATGATCTCATCCATTAGCCTTATCATATGTTTTAATTTTAATCTCAATAACAGAAAATCAAAAATTTATCGGGGTGCTGCCGCCATCACGACGGCGGCAATGGAATGCAATGTTTCCCGGAATGCATTACGAATCACCGGACAATGCCGCTCTCAACGTTTCTTCCCGATCCTGGGTCAACGAGGTCTTGAGAACGGTGCCATTAACCTTAATGGGATTACCCTCATTTGAAATGGAATAAGCCATCGATAATTCTTTTTCGATAGCCAGGACATACACCACAAATAGCGAAATGCCTGATAGCTGCTATTATGTTGCGAACTACCCTATCTTGTTGAAATGAGTTTGTTTTTTGGGGAAGGCGATGGAAATTTTTATTGGCATTAATTCTAATGTGTTATGGGGATTGTTGCAAATTTGTTACAAAGTCCGCAACATAAAAAATTGACGCCAAGGGCACCTCTGTGTGTGCGGCCTATAGACGACGTTTTCGCATAAGGTCCGCAAAATCGAAAATAATGAATTTTATGCCTCTTGTTAGTCCCTCCATTGGAATTACTTCTCCATTTTCGCTGAGGTGCTTGTTATGAGGCCTTTCACGATAAGAAAAAGAGAACTACAATCCTTCTATATCGTGTTGTTACAAGGCTACAAATAACGATTAAGGAAGTCAACACAATAGTTATAATTATAAGAATTATAAGGAAAAAATTCATTATTTTAGGAATAAAATAGAGGAATCAAAAGAAGGGAATCAGAATAAATCGCAACATAATTTAATCAGCAACACAACTGCTATCTCAAGCAACTCGACACAATATCCAATCTGAGCAAGATTACAATGACATACCTGAATATATCGTTTGTTTTTAGATGGTTGGACGTGTAGCAAAAAACCTGCTGTATGGAGTGGAGTTGATAGATTCATTTTCTAATGAGTAACCTGCAAGGCATCATCCTTTGATATCACCTATTCCAAATTCCATTTGAATTGAAATTCAACCTCTTCGGCTTTACCTTCACGCTCATGTTCAATATTAAAAATTGCCTTTGCGGGAACGGTTATCTTTTCACCTGCTATTTGGATTTTAAACGGTTTTTCCTGCTCAAGGCAATCGGCTAAACGTCGGAGCTTTGCAACCATCTGCTTGGTGGAATAGCTTTTTTCAATATCGCGGTCTGGTTTCTTGGTCATCGTTGTATTCCTTTGAGGTGTTAGAGGTTTCTTAAACTGGAAGATGATTTATTTGTAGCACAGTAAAAGAAAAAACATCAAATGCGTAATATGGACCAAGTATACAGAACAATAACGTAAATCTCCAATGTACTTGTATTCTTCTTTTCAATTTAGTGCTTGTAGGTGCGGCAAGGTAAAACAGATTTCGGTAGGGTGCGTTTTAGCGGCATCGCCTGAATCACTTGCTGCCGCTTCTGTTATCCGATGAAGACCGGAGTTGGCGACGGAATTTTCGGGTACGATTGACATTGTAATCACTGAACTTAGATTAGCCTCCGTTATCATCCGGTTAGACAGTTCGTGGCACCTCGTTTTCGAGATCGAACGCATCGCAGACGATAAGGTAATTGTCTTCTTTAACCATTGGTCCGATCAGAGCTTCCCAGTTCTGGGTATCACCTGTCAAGGCATTGAAAAAAACAAAGGTGCGGCCGGTTTCCGAACCGGAAGAGTGATAGGTATAGTAGGTCTTATCGTGGGGTCCGATCTGCAATGTCGTCATTGCGTTTCCTTTATTGGGTTTTAGGTTCGCGTAAAGCTTTGCGGATTATTTTACCTGTAGCGGTCATGGGTAGGTCCGAGATGAACTCAATTTCACGCGGATATTCATGGGCGGCAAGCCTGTGACGAACGAAGTTCTGGATCTCCTTTTTTAGGATATTACTGGCTGCATCGGGCTCTTTGAGGACGATGAAGGCTTTGATGATTTCGGTGCGCACCGGATCGGGTTTGCCGATCACCGCGGCCAGAGCCACAGACGGATGGCGGATAAGGCAGTCTTCAATTTCACCAGGGCCGATTCGGTATCCCGAACTGGTGATCAGGTCATCTTCACGCCCCACAAACCAGAGATATCCGTCCTCATCCTTGATGCCGATGTCTCCGGTGAAACACCAGTCGCCGATAAATTTATTTTTTGTGGCTTCGGAATTGTTCCAGTAGTTTAGAAACATAACCGGATTGGGCCGGGCAGCGGCAATGTTGCCGGATCTGCCCGGGGGTAGAATCTGCCCCCTATCGTCTACGATCTCAACCCTGAATCCAGGAACGGCCCGTCCCATGGAGCCTGGCCGCACATTCATTAGATCGGCGCAGTTGGACACCATCAGATTGAATTCGGTTTGTCCATAGAATTCGTTAATCTCGACCTGCAAAGCGGACTGGCCCCAGGCAAACAGCTCTTCGCCCAAGGTTTCGCCGGCGCTGGAAATGGTGCGTAGCGCAAAGGGGTATCGGTTTCGTGTCCCATCCGGAACCTGACGCATCATTTTTAATGCCGTGGGCGGCAGAAAGGTATTTCGGATGTGATGCTTGGCCATGAGGTGAAAGGCAAATTCGGGGTCGAATTTTTTCGCCCTGTAGGCCACCACTGGAATACCATGGTGCCAGCTGGGAAAAAGCACGTCGATCAATCCCCCAATCCAGGCCCAGTCCGCAGGAGTCCAGAAGATATCTCCCTTTTGTGGGAAGAAGTTATGGGGGAATTCCACCCCTGGCAGATGCCCCAACAGGGTGCGATGTGCATGAAGAGCGCCTTTAGGTGGCCCAGTCGTTCCGGAGGTATAGATAATCAGGGCCGGATCGTCGGCCTGGGTGTTTACGGGCGTAAAGTTCTGGGAACCCTTAGCCACGGCATCCCAGAAATTAGATACGCCATTCCGGGTGGGACCTTCAATGATATAAACATGTTCTAACAGGGGGAGTTCCCGTGCTATTTCGGTTATCTTTGGCAAACATGTTTCATTCGTTACCAGACATTTTGCTCCGCTATCGGCCAACCGATATTTCAAGGCATCGGGGCCAAACAAGGTAAACAACGGAATAGCGATGCCGCCGATTTTGTAAGTTGCAATATGGGCGATGGCGGTCTCTGGACACTGAGGCAATAGAATAGCTACCCGATCGCCACGGGCTATGCCGGCAGCCGTCAGTACATTGGCGAATTGATTAGACAGTTTAATAAATTCGCCAAAGGTGTATAGCCGTACCCGTCCATCTTCCATTTCGTAGATCAGCGCCGTTCGGTTTTTTTTCGCCCCATGCTTATCGCAGACGTCCACCCCGATATTATAGTGCTTGGGCACTTGCCATGAAAACGAGTCATACAACTTCTGGTAGGAATTGCCTTTTGTCAGCATGGTTTTCTCCGGTTTTCGGTCTCTCCGGATGCCAGATATTTCATGGCTGGAACCGGTCAAGGGGCTGGTCAACATCGATCAGAAAAAAAAGGATGTGCTTTGGTTTTTCAGATTCTGACTGATCATTTAAAATTAGCAATAAGCTTATGGCGTATGCTGCAAACAGTATCGATAAAAAGGACTTGAAAGAGCTTTTGTTTCTAAATGTTATTAAATCGATTCATTACTATTCTACCGGGAATTGGGACTATTTTCAAGATTAGGAAGAATTATAAATAGATCAGAATTTAAAAGATTGGCAATCTCTGGGAGGTCCTAAGCTATAATATATACTACTGTATAGTAAAACTGGAACAGGGTGACTTTAAAACTGCACTCCCGTTGATAAAAAAAAGTATTCTAAAATTGCTGATAGCTATGAATATGAATCTGCAAGAGCTCACAAACTGCTTAGAGGTTGGCTTTCCATGCTGCCTATTGGTTTACCCCCTCTGAAATACGCTCAAATGAGCTGTGAGTTTATTTTGATCAAAATTCCGTTGATAGCAAAGAATGTCTTTAGTGATAGCCAGTCCATACAACACGATTTATGAAACGGGTTATAGCTGCTATTAAAACGTACCGAGCTATCTGCCTAAAAAAGTTGTGTTTCTGTCTATCAGACGGCAATCATCGTCCCCGGTAAATAAAGCAAAACCGCTTTTCAAAATCAGAATTTTAGTTGTAGCGGGAGCGGGGTTTTGAAGCAGAAGCACCGGATCTGTTTGGATATTATTTTCGATGTTGCAGTTATCTGCATTGAGGTGTTCCATTGAGGGTGCGTGAAGATTGTCGATCCGAAACTTACTGGCTCCATCAAAGGGAAAGTACCTTCCCTGCATGGTTATTTTTTCTTCAAGGTCGATGCCCGCTACCAGCCTTCCAGTTGCACCGTGATCTTCCCGTATGAGGATATTATGGGTACCGGAATCGCCTATATCCAACCATTGTTCTGGGTTTTTCTGTAACCACTTATTAAAAATAGCCGTTAATTGGGTTGATGATTTGCCACTGGAACATTTATAAATCCATTCATCGTTCCGATAGAAAGTCAGGGCATCGTTAAGGCCTTTTACGTAGAGCGTTTCTATTCCTTTAACTGCACTGTTCTTTTCAATCATATCCAAGTAACTATTACCCGTGTAGAAAAACCAGACTGGCCGGAGATCTTCAGAATGGCTGTAGGAGGAAAATTGCATTAACAGAATCAATATTGTGGAATAAGAAAGTAGCTGACGACGAAGAGCTTATGAGATTGAACGCCGATATGGTCCCAGCTATCAGCACAGACTTCGACAAACTTACACAGAAAGAGTTGGAATCAATGCTCCTCCAAGTACATCAAGCAAAGGCTAAACTGAAAACCATATTCGATGATTATAAGGAGGGTCTTGTGTGGGATGATGAACAAAGCAAAGAGGTTGCTAAAGACCGTAGAACCGCAATGCAAATGAAGCGTACGAAAACATAAACACCGTAAACTTTAACTTAAGGCCAAAAGGTGTCATCTTAAAATAGCTATTTAATAACAAATAATTACAAGGTCTCCAAGAGCGAATTGCCATCTCTTACCTTCGGCACCGACTCACTCACTCCCTATTTAGGCTTTTGAGGAGGATAGTAGTTGGGGATAGTTGGCTATAGGGTGCTGTGGTTTGATCTGGGAATAGGGCGTATAGGAGGATTCCAAGGATCAGGTGGAGTTTTCTGGGAGTTTGGTGAGTTCCAGATTCATGGTTTGATGGGCTTGGTGGTGATGTGTTGGAGGTGTCGCAGGTTGATCCTGAACAGCTATTATTCCGATTTGATAATTTTCAAAGATTCTATTTTACAGTCAATTCGCCATGTCTTATGACGACGTCTTCATCCGTATCCAATTGAACTGAAGAGCCCGTTTTGACCAGCACCAGTTCACACCCGTGACGACAATTAAAATATTTCGTTCCATTCGGATTGATATCAATATAAACCCAATTTTTACCGGCCTTGCGCCCCTTGATTTGATGAACTTCGCTGTCCCTGTTCATTATCGACGCGGCATCAGCCATAATCGGTAACCCAACCAACAGTGCAACAAGAATATAAATTGAAGATAGCCTCATTTTGTTTCTCCTAATTATTGATGACATGAAGTGAGTCGTGATTTATTGAGATTATCTTGCATGACACCATTTGTCAAAACGGCCCCGGAGCGAATCCGGGAGCCTGTCTTGAATCGATGGCGGATCATTCGTCCGTCTCGCCCCTTGGAATTAGGGAGATCATTTATTTTGTAAGAGGTTGGTTATATGTGGGACATTCAGCAATCGCCTCATAAGTCGCTTAAGGCAATAGTCATCACTGTTCGCAATTGATCGGTGTCCCGCACAAACGGCACTTGTCGGTGTCCATGCCTTGCAATAATCCGCAATGTGGACAAACGCTCCCCTTCAGCGGCAGTCGCAGGTCGTCAGTATTGGCATAGATACATTCGGACCTGTCGTCAATTTCGTATTCGGCAAGGCAATCAAGGCACTTCATCTTGCCGGAGTCCCTTCGGAGGTTGTCGCTAGCACAGAATGGGCATTTGCTGTGGGGTATCATGAGATCCGTTGACATTTGAATCTGTTTGATACGATCTTAAACGATCGTCAGATATTTATCAACTATACTGGTAAATGACCACAAGGACGCTTTAGGCCTCCAGTGTTGGTCGGTTTTTCGCCCATTGAAAACAGAAACCGGTTGGGTCGGCCTCTAAAACTTTAATAACGCCTTTTACGCGTAAAAAAGGGCCGGTGGGCAGGAAATTGTTAGAAAAGCCAAAGCATCAGTAATCGGGCTGTAGGTGGGAAATGCGGTGGGAAATTCAAAAGCTTCAAATAATTAAGGCACCCACAATCGCTTGTAAGTGCCTGATTTAATTACTGGTGATCCCAGCGGGATTCGAACCCGCGTTACCGGCGTGAGAGGCCGGCGTCCTAAACCACTAGACGATGGGACCGTTTGAAAAAGTAGGGGTTTGAATATAGAAAAGATAACGGGTTGTCAACTTCAATTTCTGGCAAGACCATTGGAAAGCCGCCGACATTCGTCGGTTGACGGCTGGGAGTGGCGGCGGTTGCAACCACCACCCATGCGTCAGTCGGCCGGGGTGTCGGCCGCCGGTGGTTTACCCTGTGTACGGCCGAACAGGATGTAGATCGAGACTCCCACGAACGGGACCAGGGCCACGATGAGCGCCCACAGTCCCTTGGCCTGGATGGAACCGAAGTCCTTGCGGGCGATGTCCACCAGCGCCATGCAGGTCATCAAAAAGAACGTGATGCCGGTGAGAACCACGAACATTCCGGTGCTCATGCGCTGTCAGCCTTTCAGTTTGTCCGCAATGTCGAGGATCGTATTGACGTAGTACTTGCTGTGGTTGTAGTGGTAGACGACCTTGAATGCCTTTTCGCGGGAGATGCCGGGCTTCCACCCGTAGTGCTTCAGGTAGCTGGCCACGCTGAATATAGCGTCCGCGTGGACGAACAGGTCTATCTGGCCGTCGGCGTTGCCGTCTTTGGCGTAAGGGGCGATGTTGCTGGGCATGAACTGGGAGATGCCCATGGCACCGGCGTACGACCCCTTGATGCGCGTGGGGTCGACCCCCTCCTTTTCAGTATAGGTCAAAAAAGCCTTCAATTCCTTGTAAGCCCAACTCGCTTTCTGATCGGCCTTTTTTTCAAATTTTTCACGGGACATGCGGCGGTCGTCGTT
This sequence comes from uncultured delta proteobacterium, assembly GCA_963785365.1. Classification (GTDB taxonomy): domain Bacteria; phylum Desulfobacterota; class Desulfobacteria; order Desulfobacterales; family Desulfosarcinaceae; genus Desulfosarcina. Next base: position 105,951 of record CAWAUZ010000013.1, read on the forward strand.
GGGTAGATTGTCCCAGATGGTCTGGCGCGGGGCCGCTTCGGACATGGCCGCCAGCGTGCTCAGCGTGTTGATTACCGACTTGTTGCCGGTGTACGTGCCCAGCTTGGTTTCCACCAGAATGATGGCGGTGATCACTTCCTTGTCCACCCCGTAAGTTGCCTGGGCCGCATCCAGTGCTTCACTGTGAGTCTGCATGTACGCCCGGGCCGATGCGATCGGCTGCGGACGGGCGAACTGTTCGTAATTCAAGGTAGCTTCGTTGTGCATGAAGTAAGCGCTGACCCCGCTCTCTTCGAAGGCGACATCGGGGCTGGCGAAAAGGGCCTGGATGCGTGCGCTGTCGAAGCCGTCGGCGATGAGCCGCTCCTGGAGGGTTGCATAGGGTTCCGGCTCGCCGGCGGCGCTGGCACAGCAACCCGTCGTAATCGTCAATACCAAAACGGCGGCCATGACAACATTTCTACAGAGAATATATTCAAACTGCCGTGCATCGAATCCCATTACCACATATCTCCTGTCGTTGTGGGGTCATCCGCCGCGTTGCCGCGATCGTTGACGACGCCGGTTAAACCGTCGGGCAGGTGGATAGGACATACCATATCAAGGCGATCATGATCCAGTATTGATTCTACTTGCTACCTGATTGCAGGGCGGAAACCATCGAAATTGCCCCTTGCCACGGCTCCGGCCACAGGTCACCGGCCGCCCGCCCCATTGTCCGTCCTGAGTTGCCAGGCGGGAGCGGACGTGGTAGTCGATCGTCGGCTGGGTCAGCCGCCGCCCCGGCAGTGACGAATTCGATTGACCTTGAGCGACACGTGCATCAATCTATCGCCAAGCGGTTTCCCGTGGCGGCCGGCATCCTCAGCCATGCGGGCGGTTGATGCACGAAACCCATTAGCGAACGGCGGATTCCATGCCAGCCAAACCCCCCAAAACCCGTTTCATCTGCCAGTCGTGCGGATACGCATCGGCCAAGTGGATGGGCCGCTGCACCGAGTGCGGCGGTTGGGACACCTTTGCCGAGGAAATGCGGCGGGCGGCTGCTTCCGGCGGCAGGACCATCGCCGGCAGCGACAACCGTCCGGTGCCCATCGACGCGGTGGAAATCACGGAAGACCAGCGATTGTCCACCGGGATTAAGGAGTTCGACCGGGTACTGGGCGGAGGGCTGGTGGCCGGCACCCTGGTGCTGATCGGCGGCGATCCGGGCATCGGCAAGTCGACCTTGATGCTGCAGGCCCTGCACGGCATCGCCACCGCCGGTCACAAGGTCCTGTATGTTTCCGGCGAAGAGTCGGTCCGCCAGCTGCGTTTGCGCAGCCGCCGGCTGCAGGCCGGATCTCCCAATCTGCTGGTGGTGTCCGAAATCGACATCGAGGCCGTCATGTCCATGGTGGAAAGCGAACAACCCGATGTGCTGGTGACCGACTCCATCCAGACCATGTTCAGCCCCGAGATCACCTCGGCGCCGGGCAGCGTGAGCCAGGTGCGCGAATCCACCATGCGGTTGATGCTCATGGCCAAGCGCACCGGCATCCCCACCTTTTTGGTGGGGCATGTGACCAAGGAGGGCGCCATCGCCGGTCCCCGTCTGCTGGAGCACATGGTCGACACGGTGCTTTACTTCGAGGGCGACCGCAACCATATTTTCCGAATCCTGCGGGCGGTGAAGAACCGCTTCGGCTCCACCAACGAGATCGGGGTCTTCGAAATGCAGCCGCAGGGACTGCGCCAGGTCGCCAATCCCTCGGCCGTGTTTCTGTCCGAACGCCCGGAAAACGCGCCCGGTTCCGTGGTCACCGCCAGCATGGAGGGTACCCGCCCCATACTGGTGGAGCTGCAGGCCCTGGCTTCCAGCACCAGTTTCGGTACACCGCGTCGCACCATCCTGGGCCTCGACCAGAACCGGGTGGCCCTGCTGGTGGCGGTCATGGAAAAACAACTGGGTATGCACCTGATGGGCCACGACATCTTCATGAACGTGGCCGGCGGGGTCAAGATCATGGAGCCGGCCGTGGACATGGGCATCGTGTCGGCGATTGCCTCCAGCTTCCTGGACCGCCCCATCCGCAAGGACACCCTGGTGCTCGGCGAGGTTGGCCTGGCCGGGGAGGTGCGCGCGGTGGGCAATGTGGAGACCCGCATTGCCGAGGCCCGCAAGATGGGATTCAGCCGCATTGTGGCTCCTGCGGGAAGCCTGAAACGGCTGCGTTCTCCCGAGGGCATCACCGTGGCCGGCGTGCGCACCGTCAGCGATGCGGTCGAAATTCTGTTCTGAGGGCGGATCGAATTCCCACCGCCCCATGAAACTGCTGCTGAAAAATCTTCAACTAATTGAATTAAATTGACATGATACGGTTGAAAAGATATGACCTCAACCAAACGAAAGCGCAATCCCTGGGCCGATCATTACACCCGTCGGGCTCAACACGATAAGTTCGCGGCCCGGTCAGCCTACAAGCTCCAGGAGATACACCAGAAATACCGCGTTCTCAAACCGGGCGCGCGGATTCTGGACCTGGGATGCGCACCAGGATCCTGGCTGCAGTTCGCCGCCCAGACCGTGGGTCCCGAGGGACATTTGGTGGGCATTGATCTGACGCCGGTGACCATTGCCCTGCCGAGCCACGTCACCGTAATCACGGCAGATGTGGCCGATGCCCAGAGTCACCTGGCCATGCTGGGGCAAACCCGCTTCGACGTGGTGCTCAGTGACATGGCGCCGGCCACTACCGGCAATCGTCATGTGGATGAGGCCCGATCCATCGGCCTTTGCGAGGCGGCCCTGGCGGTTGCCGAGCAAACCCTGGTGGATGGCGGTCATTTTGTTTGTAAAATTTTCCAGGGGCCGGATTACAAGGCCTTTTCCGACAACGTCAAGATCCGATTTGAACGACAGACGGCATTTCGACCGCACAGCACTCGCAAGGCCAGCCGCGAGGTGTTCGTGATCGGGCTGGGTAAAAAGGAAGCGGTACCATCCTGATCACCCGACCGTCGAGCCGTTTGACGGCGCGCGGTCGGCTTATCTACAAAGACCAACGGGAGGCATGCATGTCAGGACACAGTAAATGGTCAACCATTAAACACCGTAAAGGTGCCCAGGATATCAGGCGGGGAAAGATCTTCACCAAACTGATCAAGGAGATCACCGTCGCCGCGAGGTTCGGCGGCGGCGATATCGATGCCAACCCGCGCCTGCGCAGCGCCGTTGCTGCGGCCAAAACCGAGAACATGCCCAAGGACAACATCGAGCGGGCCATCAAAAAGGGCACCGGCGAACTGGAGGGGGTCAGCTACGAAGAGAGCTCATATGAGGGCTACGGCCCGGGTGGGGCAGCCATCCTGGTCGAGTCGCTGACGGACAACAAAAACCGTGCCGTGGCCGACATCCGCCACATATTCAATAAATACGGCGGCAATATGGGTGAGAACGGCTGCGTGGCCTGGATGTTCGACAAAAAGGGCTACTTCAATGTGGACAAGCGCGACGTAAATGAGGAAACCCTCATGGAGATCGCTTTGGAGGCCGGTGCGGAAGATGTCCGCGAGGAGGACGGCAGTTTCGAGGTGATCACCGCACCAGAAGACTTCGATGCCGTCAAAGGGGCCCTCGAGGACGCCAAGATTCCCTTCAGCGACGCCGAGGTGACCATGCTGCCCCAGAACATGAGCGCCCTGGAGGGCAAGGATGCCGAACGCATGCTCAAGCTGATGGAAGCCATGGATGACTGCGACGACGTGCAAAAGGTCTACACCAACGCCGACATTCCCGATGACATGGTGGATGCCATGTAGTCGGCGATTCCTACCAACCTGAAATTCCAAAGACCGGCCGCACCACTTGGTGAGGGCCGGTTTTTTGTGCGATGGGGCGATACGCGGGTGCGACGCGTCGGCCGACGGCCGTGTGCCGTCATTCAACCTGCCATCAACCTCAAGAAAATATCCAGATCTGCGATCACACGGGGTCCCATTTCGACGATGCTCGAATACCATACGCTCGACAAGTGAAAATTTCGAACTTGCAGATGATGGTGGAATTTCTATTCCTGCCCTCAAAAATCAAAAATCGGAGAATCGGTCCGTGCTCAAAAAGAGTGCTATAATTTTATTTTAATTGTTATTACAGTATTGTTAAGTTAAATTATGAACACTTTGAAAATTTATTGGCGTCTATTTTGCTTAGTATCGTGACAATATCCAAATGACCCGATAAAGGCCAACCATTCGAAAGGATGGGACGCAAAGCTACTCGTCTAAATCTTTGCTCGTCTGGAAAGAGATGGCAGGAGGGCTACCAAGGGCAAGCGGTTACATCCTCCGTGGATCTGCCGGTTGTCAACAAACCACAACACGGAGGCTGATTGTATGACAAGATGGTCTGCAACTTCTCACACCAGCACCTTACTTTTCCTGTTTTTCGCAATCATTATCTTGATAATACCCGCATGGGCATTTTCTGCCTCGGTGAAACTAACTTGGGACCCCAACAACCCTAAACCAACAGGTTATCGGGTATATCAGCGGACCCAAAGTCAGTCATACAACTATGGAAAACCGGTTTGGACCGGCTCCTATTCCACTGCCACCATAAAAAATCTAAAAGAGAACACACAATACTATTTCGTTGTTCGGGCCTACAAAAATAAGCTCGTAAGCGCCAATTCCAATGAAGTCGCCTTTAGGTCCACACCTTCGACATCGTCACCCCCCAGCTCGGGCGGCGCATCATCGGGAAGTTCTGAGACGTCAACCAGCGGCGCCACCAGCGGTTCCACAACGGTTTCTGCCGGCGCCGTGGTCATCGAGGCCGAAAGCTACAACACCAAGGTCAGCCGTGGAGGGCGCAGTTGGGTAGCCGTTACCCATAGCGGCACGAAGGCCATGAAAACCACCCCCGACGCCGGTGCTAACGTGGCCAGCGGCTATGTTTCAAAAAGCCCCTTCATGCGTTTCAATGTAAGCTTTACCAGAACCGGGACGCATTATATCTGGATCAGGGGAAGAGGCGTGAGCAAGGGCAACACCCTGCATGTGGGGCTGGATGGCAACGCGGTTGCCACCGCTGAAAAAATCGGCCTTCAGGTCAGCAACGGTCTCACTTGGTCCGCAAGCAGCGGCAGTGGTCGGGCGCGCGTCAACGTGAGCCGGGCTGGAGCCCATACGTTGGAAGTTTACATGCGTGAGGATGGGTGCATCGTCGATAAGATCCTGGTCAGCACATCATCCAGCTACACACCCTCGGGGGATGTCGCCACCAGCGGCGGCGCATCCGGCACCAGTAAATCCAGCAGCAGTACATCCAGCAGCAACACCTCCAGCGGTGGCGCCAACACGGCTTCATCCGGCACGGTGTTCCGGCAGGACGGTGGTGCCAACGGACTGGTGATTCTCCAGGCGGAAAAACACAATGGCAATGTAGACGGCAGCGGCCACAGCTGGGCAACAGCCAATCAGGGCGGCGTCGCCGCCATGGAAGCGGTGCCCGATTCAGGAGCCCGCATTGCCAGTGGATATGTCAGCAAAAGCCCATACCTGCAGTTCGATGTGAACTTTGTGAGAACCGGCCCCCACTATGTCTGGCTGCGAGGCCACTGCTTGGGCAGCGATAACACCGCCCATGTGGGCATTGATCGCCGGGCCATATCTACCAGTCAAACCATCACCGTACCGGTAAGCGACGGCTGGCAGTGGTCTGGAACAATGAATACAGGCAAACGCGCGTACTTCAACGTATCCAGCCCCGGCAGACATACCGTCGAGGTTTATATGCGCGAGGATGGGTTCATGCTGGACCAGGTTTGCATCACGACATCTCCGGGCTACCGGCCATAGTGATAGCCGGCGGGAGGTTAGCGTATGTAAACAAGCAAAATCGAAAACATAAAAAAAGGGGAATGCCGCGGCACCGGGTCGGCACTCCCCTTTTTTAATCAAACCCATATTCTTCACCGCCGGACTTGACACGCAATCAATTCAACTCCGGGTTGCAAGCATGTCGTGGCCGCCCTGCTGGACGCCGCCGCGATCATGGATCGATGGAAAGCGGCTGAACCCGCCGAAGCAGCCGAGCACCCAAAAAGACGAATGGCTCAGACCCGAGGAGATCCGTGAACTTGCTGTGGCGGATCGTCACCTGCGGGCGCGCAAGGAGACCTTCACCGTTATCCCGGGCGAGATGATCAAGGGCGAACATCTGGTGGAGACCGACCTGGGCCGGCAGTACACGGTGACGCTGCACGATCCGGCCACTGCAGCTGGCCCACTACCTGACCAATCGGCTCGGCACCTGCAAACACCTGATCCATCTTGGGGATTTCTTCAAGAAACAGAAAAACGCTGCCGGCCACTTCATGCTGGCACGCGAAAAAATAAGGACAAGATTGTCGGTTACCGCAACCTGACGCAGCTTCACGAACGGCTGCAGACGCTGGTGATCCGCCGCAAGAAGGAGGACGTCCTTTCCGACCTTCCCGATCAGGTGGTCAACAACTTAGGCGGCCACACCAACCGGCCTACCGGGCCAATTCAATCATCCGGGTCACCGCCGACAGGGCCGGCGCGCGGATCGCTTCGGGAACCTTGACCTCACCGGACAGGTTCTCCAGGCACCTCAATACATCCAGGGGCGTGATCTTTTTCATGTCCGGGCACAACATGCGCGGCGAGGCCGGATAGAAGGTCTTGCCGGGGACCTGCTGTGCCAGCGGATGAAGCAGCCCCACCTCAGTGCCCACGATGAATTCGGTCGCATCCGACGCGGCTGCGAAGCGGATCATCCCCGAGGTGCTCAAGGCCGCATCGGCCAGCTCGACCACCTCGGGCCGACATTCGGGGTGGGCCATGAAAAGGGCCTGCGGGTGGGCTGCTCGGGCGGCCGCGATGTCGGCCACCGTCAAGCGGTCGTGGAAGGGGCAGCACCCGTCCCAGATGTGGATCTTCTTGTTGGTGCGCCGTGACGTGTTGCGGGCTAGGTTGCGATCCGGCGTCATGAGCAGTTCATCTTCGACCAGACTGTTGACCACCTCGACAGCGTTGGCCGATGTGCAGCAGATGGTGGACAAGGCTTTGACGGCGGCCGACGAGTTCACGTAAGTCACCACCGGCATCGGCGGCAATGTTTTCAGATGGTCCGCCAACGCCCGGGGCGTGATCATGTCGGCCATGGGACAACCGGCGTCGGCACGCGGCAGCAGGACCGTCTTGTCCGGCGAGAGAATCGAAGCGGTTTCGGCCATGAAATGGACGCCGCAGAAGACAATCACCTGTGCGGTGGTATCCGCGGCACGGATACTCAACTCCAATGAATCGCCGCACAGGTCCGCCAGGCGCTGAATCTCGGGCGGCTGGTAGTTGTGGGCCAGCAGGATGGCATTTCTTTGCTTGAGCAGCCGTCTGATTTGGTCTTGCATCAGGGGTCCTTTCAGGGGCATGGGTTTCCCGGCCGGGCGATCCGGGCACCTGTTGGGTCACGGATTCATCTGCACCACATCGGCCCCGGCCGGCACGTCGAAACGAAACAGCGCTTCCGGCGGCAGATCGCCGAAATCGACGTTTTTCAGGTCGATTCGCGTTTCGTCCCCATAAACGTTGAAGGTGATGATCCGGACCAGTTCGAAGGTTGCCTTGTCGATCTCCAGTTCGATCGCCATCAGGTCGGCCGACGAACGCTTCGGCACCAGTTTGAGGCGGTATCGGCCGGGATCTTCGATCGGTTCGGTGGTGATTACGAAATTGTCGCGAATCGTCTGGATATTAGACAAGAATCCGGCCCCTTTGCCCCCGCCGAAAAGGGCCGGCGCCTTGCCCACCAGGACCTGGTTTTCACGAGGGCGATAGACCCACAGGTCATCGCCATCGGTGATGATGGTCTGAGGATCCGGCACCTGGTACTCCCAGCGCATGCGGCCCGGCTGCCGCACCATGACCACGCCGGATGCCGTATCGGTTACGGCCATGGCCTTGAGAATGGATTCCTGATCGAATTTCGCGCTGAACCCCGGGACATTGTAGCGCTTCTCGATGCCGGCCACTATGGCATCGACCGTGGGGCCTGTTTCCGACGCCGGTACTGGCCGCTGGCCGATGAACAAGATCACCAGCACCAGGCTCGCCAGCCCGACGCGACCGATATGGCGTCGTCTGATGGGTTGTGTTGGGCACGGCATTGCGTTTGCCTTTCGCTTCATTTGTCGGTTGGCCGGGCCGGTGCCTGTGGGGACAACGGTTTCCGATTTGCATCGCAGGCCTGCCTATCCCATTTGGACCGGTTTGTAAATATCAGCGCCACAGCGCGTTGCGCGTATCGGCGGGCGGAGCCAGGTCGGCAAGGTCTCGAATCGTCTCTTCCACCGGGGCGGCGATGACCTCCGTCTTTCCATATAGGCGATAACAGATCAAGTCGATCCGGCGCATCTGCTCGATCGCCGTCCGGCGTGAGAGGTGGGGGGTGCGAACGCCCTGAAGCATGAGGGTTTCCATGTTGGACCGCCGCAGCCGGGATTCGAAACGGTCGCGCTGCTGGAGACTTCGGAAAAGGGCCTGCTTCTGCCTGGCCAGCATGTCGTAGCCGTCACGCTCACCATCTGCGGTCGGCAGCAGTGCCAGGACCAGGTTCAGGCAGGCCAGGCCCTCGGTATCGGGGTCCATGCACTCGAAAAAGCGCACCAGAAGGCGACGCTTGTCCGGCGTGATGCGGATGCGGGCATTGCGCAGGCGCACCTTGCAGATCCGTGCGTGGGCTGCCGGGGCGCCCGCCTCGAGGGCGGCCGCCACCTGGGGGTCGATCTGCCAGGTGACGTTCAGGCGCGTCAGGTACTGGGATTTGGTTACATCGGGCACGGCAATGCGGACCAGCGTCCGACCGCCGGGCATGCCGATCGGCGCCCGGATTTCCCGTTCGATCAGGCGGGCGTTCAACTGGCGCTCGTCCGCTGTGGTGCACCGGGCCGCTTCCAGCAGGGGTTCCATTTCGAGTTGAATCGCCGTATCCGGATAAAACATCAAGTCCAGCAGGCTGTCGCGGGCACAGTCGGTTTCGTCGAGCAGCAAAGCGGTCAGGGCTTCGGGTTCGGCCGGGAACAGGGCGGTTTCGATGTAGGCCAGCACCGCTTCGTCCACGCGACCGCCCTGCTTGAGCGCTGCGACGATGGGCTCGAGCAGGTCGGCGGGGCGGTTGATCGATCCGGGCGCTGCCACGCGATCTTCCACGTCGTTGTCCACAGGTGCGATCATGGCCCGACCTATATCAGATTTTCGAACAAAGGGACAGAAGGGATAGGGCTGGTCGTGCCGCTACGGCGCCAGATGATACTTTTTGATTTTTTCACGCAGGGTCTTTCGGGAGATGCCCAATCGACGGGCTGCCTCGCTCTTGTTGCCGCCCGCCGAGGCCAGTGTGTTGGCGATCGCCGCTTGTTCGATCCGTTCCAGCGGCACATCCCTCGGGACTGCGTACGGTGAGCACCGGTTGTCCGCTTCGGGCGAATCCGCCGGCGGCGCGGCGAAGTCGGCTGCGTCCAGACAGTCGGCTTGAGCCAGTACGACCGCCCGCTCGATGGCGTTCATCAATTGACGCACGTTTCCCGGCCAGGGGTGGCGGATCAGGTGATCCATGGCCCGGGGGGAGAACCGAACCACCGGTTTACGGTTTTTCTTGGCGAAGTGGGCCAAAAAATGCGCAGCCAGCAGGGGGATGTCTTCGCGGCGTGCGCTCAAAGGCGGACTCTTCAATTCGATCACGTTCAAGCGGTAGTAAAGGTCTTGTCTGAAGGCGCCCTCGTCGACCATCTGGGCCAGGTCACGGTTGGTGGCCACGATCAGCCGCACGTCCACGCTGACCACCTGCTCTCCGCCCACCCTGATCAGTTCGCGCTCCTGGAGCACGCGCAACAGCTTGACCTGCATGGTCGTGGACATTTCGCCGACTTCGTCCAGAAAGAGGCTGCCACCGTCGGCTTGCACGAAGCGGCCCTCTTTACGACGATCCGCGCCGGTAAAGGCCCCTTTTTCATGGCCGAACAGTTCCGATTCCAGCAGGGTGTCGGTGATGGCGGCGCAGTTGACCTTGACGAACGGGCCGGCACGTCGCGGGCTGTGGTAATGAATGGCCGCCGCCACCAGTTCCTTGCCCGTTCCCGACTCACCGGTCACCATCACGGTCGCTTCGGAGGCGGCCACCTGGGAGACGGTCTCCAACAGCCGCACCATGGCCGGGCTGCTGCCAATGATCTCGGGTGCGCCTTGCTTCCCGTCCAACTGCTGCTTGAGCTGGCGGTTTTCGGTCTGCAGGCGAATGTGTTCCAGGGCGCGCTTGAGGGTCAAGCGCAGCTTGTCGAAGTCCAAGGGTTTGGTCAGGTAGTCGTAGGCGCCCTTTTTCAGTGCCGCCACGGCCATTTCGACGGAGGCGTAGGCTGTCATCAACACGATCGGGATGGCCGGGTTGATCGTTTTGATTTGTTCCAGGGCCGCGATGCCGGAGAGGCGCACCATGCGGATGTCCATCAGAATCAGGTCGACGGGCCCGGACCGGACGGCGGCCACGGCCGTTTCACCGTCGTCGGCCTCCATGAGGTTGTATCCCCAACCGCTCAACAAGGTACGCAGCATCATACGGTGGGCGCTGTCGTCATCCACGACCAGTAAACGGTATCGATCGGCCATCAAACCTCCTGTGCGGCTGGCAGGTTTATGCGAACGGCGGTTCCCTGGCCGGGGCGGCTGTGCACCTCGATCGATCCCCGGTGAGCCGCAACGATGTTGTGAACGATGGCCAGGCCCAGGCCGGTGCCGCTCGTTTTAGTGGAAAAGTAGGGTTCGAAAATGTGCGCCTGGTCGCCGGGGTCGATGCCCCGGCCGGTGTCGACGATTCCCAGGTGAATGCCGCCATGGCCGTCCGCGCATGCCTGCACCGTCACCGCTCCTTCCGCCGGCAGGGCGTCCAGGGCGTTGAGCAAAAGATTCAACAATACTTGACGCATCTTGTCGGCGTCAATGACCGCGTAAAGCTCGGGGTCGGCCATCTCCAGGATCAGCTGGACGCCGTCTTCCCGGCACCGGCGCTCGATCAGTTTAAACAGATCCTGGACGAGCGGCCGCAGGGCCGTCGCTTGCCGATGCAGGTGCAGCGGCCGTGCAAACGCCAGTAGCTGACCGACCACGCGGTCGAGGCGCTCCACCTCCTGGATCAAGATGGTGGCGATTTCGCGATCCTTGTCGCAGGCTTGGTATTTCTCCTTGAAATAGGTCGCGAACCCCTTGATCGAACTCAAGGGGTTGCGGATCTCGTGGGCTATCCCGGCTGCCAGACGGCCCACCGACGCCAGCCGCCGGTTCTCTTCCACCTCGCGGTGCAGGGTGCGGATTTCGGTGAGATCCTTGAACAGGATCACCTGGCCGAAGTGCTGGCCGTTTGCGTCCCTCAGTCTGGCCGCGAACAGCTCCACGGGAACCAAACGGCCGTCGGCAAGCGGGCAGCGGATCTCCCGGTCGGCCGTGTCGGCGTCGTCGGCCAGTACCGTCGTCAACTCGTCCGGCAGCGTCCCACGGGCAGGTCGGTCGATCAGGTCGGCGGCAGCGCGGCCCAGCATGGCTTCCGCGGCGGCATTCAAGGCGGTCACCGCCCCGCCGCGATCCAGGGCAATCAGCCCGATGGGGATGCGGGCCACCAGGGTGTCTGAAAAGGCTTGGGTGCGGACCAGGGTGGAGCGCGTCGTGCGATAGTTCTGGGCCAGAAAAAGGATCAGTACACCGGCGCTGCCCAGCAGCAGCAGTACCACGGCCATGGTCAGGGTGTGTCGGACACCGGCGGCCCGGGCGGCATCCATGGCATCGGTGTGAAAGCCTAAAAAAATGACCATGGGGGGAGGCGTTGTGGCGTGCATTCGGTTGGGTGTTGGCGTCACTTCCGGGTTGTGCATCGGCTGATGCCGGTGCCGGGCCATGGGGGCGAACCGGCCGTAGATTTCGAAGGCAGCTTCACCGGCCATGGGATCGGTGCGATGCCAATTCAAGCGGCCGGCCCTATAAACCGCCTCGAGGTCCAGATCGGTTTCATAGGCGTTGCCGACATGGGACGGGTCGCTGTGGGCGACGACCATGCCGTCCGTGCGGACCACGAACAGGCGGGCGATGTCTGGCTGGGCGGCCGTTTCGACCAGCAGCCGCTGCAGCTTGAATCCAGGGCCGTGCCCCCCGCGCATACCCATGCGGGTACCGGCTTCGAAGGACCGGATCAGGGCGGCGCCTTTTTGCATCATCGCCTCGATGCCCTGCCGTTTCTGGCGGTGGATGTCGGCCATGGTCATTACGGTCACAACGGGCAGGAGCACGGCCACGACGCCCAGGGCAATCCACGGCCGCAGGCCCGTAAGGTAGTTGCGGAGTTTGTGTTTGTCGGCAATCATGTCTATTGTTGAATACAAAAAACCGGCCATCATTTCGGTTCGCAGTGAAAACGGCCCCCGCACCCGTCCGGGTTGGATGCCACGCATCGCTGATCCCGGCCAACCGGTAAGTTTTGAACCGGTCAAGGCATCCGGCCTGGATACTTTTGAACCACCCGGTGGCGCGGGAGCAGCACCGCCCCGTGCGGGCACAGATGCTGTAAATGCCAAATTTTATCTTTTATTGAGCCAGTTAAGCCTTTTTTCAATCAAAGGCAAACGAAATTGGCATTCGACTTGCTCACACGATACACTGTCGAACGATGCAAACCGGTTTGCGATCGACAACAATCAAAACCATACACGCCACGAAAGGAGTTTGTCATGAAAACCAGCAAGATTCGCAACACGATGGCCGGACTGGTCGCGGTGGCGCTCATCGCCTCAGGCGCGACCGCCTGGGCCGAAAAAGGCCAGGGGTATGGCGACGGCAGCCGGGGCTGCGGTGGTTGCGGCCATTACCAGCGCGGTTGCGGGTACGGCCAGGGTGCCGGTGGTTCAGACCTGACGGCGGAGCAGCGTGAGCAGCTCGCGGCTGAACGGCAGGCCTTCATGGCGGCCACCCAGGCCGAACGTCAGGACCTTTACGCCAAACAGATGGCCTTGAAGGCCGAAGTCGCCAAAAGCGATCCGGACCCGGAAGCTGCCGCGGCCCTTCAAAAAGAGATCTCCCAACTCGCGGGCGATCTGGATCAAAAGCGCCTGGCGCACATCCTGTCCATGCGAAAAATCGATCCCGATGCCGGCCGGGGCTTTTTCATGGAAGGTCGGGGAGGCGGCCCTCATGGTAAAAGGCATGCCGGCTGTCGCCAGTAGGCCGATTTGTCCGTACAGCGGCATGGCGCCTGAAATCCGTGCCTTTGGGGCCGGGTGCCAATCGGAACCGATTAACCGTGGGCCGACGAATCGCCGGGAGATAGCGTTTCTCCCGGCGTTTTTCTCGAAAGGCGTAAGATGCCAGCGACTGGAAGCGAACTGAACAAAGGGGCCATCGCCTGGATGGAACTGATTCCGGGCACCCTGATCCGGCGATACAAGCGCTTTCTGGCGGAAGTCCGTCTGGCCAGCGGCGAGATCGTGACCGCGCACTGCCCCAATTCGGGCAGCATGACGGCCTGCTGCCAGCCCGGCCGACCCGTGTTTCTCTCCTATCATGACAATCCCAAGCGCAAACTCAACTACACCTGGGAGCTGATCCGCATGCCGACGTCTCTGGTGGGCGTCAACACGCAGGTGCCCAACCGGCTTGCGGCCCATGCCATCGCATCCGGAGAGGTGACCGAACTGGCCGGATACACCCATCTGAAGCCGGAGGTGCGCGTAGGTCGCCACTCCCGCATCGACATCCAGCTGACGTCGCCGGACCGTCGCCCCTGTTATGTGGAAGTCAAGAACTGCACCTTGGTGACCCACGGGGTGGCCCGCTTCCCCGATGCCGTGACCGTCCGGGGGCAAAAGCACCTGACCGAATTGCAGCGGTTGGCTGCCGCCGGCTTTCGGGCCGTCATGTTCTTTTTAATTCAGCGCATGGATGCCGACAGGTTCGCCCCGGCCGATGAGGTCGATCCCGACTACGGCAGAAAGCTGCGCCAGGCGGTTCAACATGGGGTTGAGATGCTGGTCTACGATGTCCACATCGATCTCAGACGGATCCGGTTGAACGGTCGGATTCCCTACGACCTGACCTGAGTTTTTTTGACATAATCGGCGGCGTTGATGCCGGCCACGCACCCCTCGCCCACGGCCTTGGCCACCTGCCAGGGCGGGCCGCAAATATCCCCGGCGGCGAAAATACCCGGTACGCTGGTGCGCTGGCCCTTGTCGGTTCGAACGAAGCGCATCTCGTCATCCAGCGCCACGCCAAGGGCGGTGGCCAGTTCCATGAGCCCCTTGGCCCCCAGCTCGATAAAGACCCCGGTGGCAGAGATGGTGCGGCCATCGTTCAATACCACGCGTTGAACCTGATCATCGCCGGAAATGGCCTTGACCGCGGCGCTCCGGTGGATTGCCCCTTTACCGATCATCTCTTTTTCACCTTTTACTTTGAGGGTGTTGCGGGCACTGCCGGTGGCCAGGATGAGCGCCCTACAGCGGATCCGCGTGCTTGTTTCGGTCTCCAGTTCGAACGCCGCTTTATCCTGGACGATCTTGAGGATATCCGCATCGAGAAAGCGGCTGCCGAAATTTTCGGCCTGGCGCCGTCCCGTCTCCAGCATCGTCTGGCCCGTGGCGTTGAGCAGACAGCACATGTTCTCGACATGCGCACGGAACAGACTGCTTTTGTGCTCCTTGCCCAGCACCAGGACCGAAATTTTTTGCGCGATGCATGGATGGCGGCCTGCAGGCCGGCCGGGCCGCTGCCCACAATCACCACATCGTATGTTTGATGATCAACCATGTTGGACCCCCTTTGTTTGGGACATGGCCGCCGGTTGGTCGACAATGGTCGCCCCTTCCAAACGGCCATGTGGCTCGCCAATAATCAATTTGAGATTGAACATATTGGATTAATAAGTTATTAGCATAATTTTACGAAAGAATCGGCTAATGTGAAATACGGCGGACCCACTGAACATCCAACACGGGTGACCCTTTACCACATGAATTCGGACACGCTAATGAATACGGTTGCAGACGGTAATTCACCGATGGTCAACACGGTACTCCTGGTCGACGACGAAGAGATGGTGCTGGAGGTCGGAAGGGCCATTCTTCAGCGGTTGGGGTACGACGTCATTACCGCCCTGAACGGTGAGGATGCCCTGGCGCGGTTCGGGCAATATGGCCAACGCATCGGCTGTGCGGTGCTGGACCTGACCATGCCCGGCATGGACGGCAAAACGACTTTTCTGCGGTTGCGGGAACTGCGGCCGGATTTGCCGGTCATCATTGCCAGCGGGCTGGCCGTCGACCAGGTGGCCGGTCAATTCGAGGGCCTCGATCGGGTATCCACTATCCAGAAGCCCTATCAGGTCGCGGATCTGGCCAAGAAGATCACCCAACACATGCAGGTCAATTCATAGGCGACGAAGCTTACAGATCGAATTTGGCCTTGATCTTGAAGACATGGGTAGCCGGCAGGTTGAGGATCGTCTCGACGCCGGTCAGTTCCGATATCCGGGCCAAATTTTCGCGAACCACGCCCATGGATGGGGCGATAAAGGTAAACCAAACGTTAAAGGCACTCTCCCGTACGTAGTTGTGCGTCACGCCTGGAAAGGCGTTGACGGTGCGAGCGAACAGGTCCAGCTTCTCCTCGGGTACCTCGGCCGTGCACAGTGTGCTGACGAAACCCACCTTGCCGGGTACGAAGTTCCCACCAATACGTCGGATGATCCCGCTTTTTTTCAGCCGGATGACGCGTGCCAGTACCGCTTCCTCCGTAGCGCCCACCTCTTGCGCGATCGCGGCGTACGGCCGCGGCGTCAATGGAAATTGGCTTTGAATCCGGTTCAGGATCGTTCTGTCCAATTCGTCCATCTTTGTGGCCATACCCTAACGCCTTTCACTTGCATTGCGTTGTACATCCTACACTTTCCCGTAACTGTGCAGCCCCGGCAGCAGGTTGACACCGAAGTAGGTGAACAACACCGCCGCAAACCCCAGGATGGACAGGTAGGCGATTTGGCTTCCCTGCCAGCCGCGCATCAGGCGGGCATGCAGCAAGGTGGCGTAGACAAACCAGGTGATCAGCGACCAAGTCTCCTTGGGGTCCCAGGACCAGTAGCTTCCCCAGGCCGAATTGGCCCACACCGAGCCGGTGATGATGCCCACGGTCAGAAACAGAAAACCGAACAAGACCATCCGGTGGGTCAGTTCATCCAGGACCTCCAGCGGGGGAATGTGGGCGACGATGCCGTCCTGCCGATCCGGGTGCCGCACCTTGACCAGGTACATGATGCTCATGCCGAAGGCGATGGCAAAGGCCGCGTAGCCGAAAAAGCAGGTTACCACATGGGCAATGAGCCAGTTGCTTTTCAGGGCCGGTACGAGGGGCTGAATGCGATCGCTGATGTTGGGCGACAGGGACGCGTAGGCCATGGCCAGAAAAGCGATGGGCGTAACGAACGCGCCAATCAGTGCATTCTTGTACTTGTACTCCACATAAAGGTAGATGACCCCGGCCGTCCAGGCGAAGAAGACCAAAGATTCGTAAAGGTTCGACAGCGGGGCGTGACCGATGCCCATCTGGTAGGACTCCACCCAGCGCAGCAAAATGCCGACCGTGGTCACCGCGACGGCCGCCACGATGGTCCAGCGCGCCGGCAGGGCCAGCCTGGGCTTTTGGAAAATCAGGGCCGCCATGTAGAAAAAAGCGGCCAGGCCATAAACAAAGGTGGCAACGGAGAGTAGCAGTGAACTGCTCATGGGAAATATTGAACTCCTTTTGCGTTTTGCGTCAGAACGATGGGTCAGGCCTGGGGCGAGGTTGCCGTCAGGGCCTTGTGGATCTTTTCGACAGTGTTTTTCATGGCCAGTTTGTTGCGGTTGGCCACGCCGGCAAGGGTCACCCGGCTGTTGTTGCGCAGCTGGTCGATGACGATGCACACCTGCTGGTGGGACAGGTAGAAGGTAACGAAACAGCCGGTAATCATCAGTATAAACCCGCTGTAGACCAGCCACACACCTGGGTCACGAGTCACCTGCAGGCCGGTGTAGTAGCGCTCTTCGGTAGGCGCCGCGGGCGTAAACGGCTCCTGCGGCTGATCGGCCACGGTGATGAAAACATTCCCACCGCGCATTTTGTCAAAATTGGCGAACTTGAGGGGCAGCAGCACTTCCGTCGGTTCGCCGCCGGCAGGCGTCAGAATGCCTTTCAAGGCCGCCCCCACGGCCATACCACGGAAGGTGGCGTCGGCTTCATAGGCCATGAGGACAAATTTGCCCAGCCCCTCGGGGATCTCCACGGGCTCGCCCACGGTGGCGGTCACCGCGTAGTTCATCCCGGAGCTGCTGCTGGTGAAATTGAGGGTGTAGCTGTCCGCCGGTCCGCTGGCAGCCGGTGGTGCCTGGACCGTCGGCATCTGTTCGGGCGGCAGTTTTCCATAGCTGGACTGGAAGATATTGATGCCGCGGTAGCGCAGTGGGTCGTTGACGATAATGTCTTTTTGTTTGACCGTTTCGCCGCCGTCGATGATCGACAGGGCGGATCGGTACTCTTTCGGGGTACCGCTGTCATAGACTTCCATGCTGAAGTCGTCGCAGCGGATCTGGAAGTCCAGGCGATGCAACTGCCCGGTGTTGCGGATGCGGATCGTGTCGGTGGTTTCGCCTTCGGCGATGTTGACATAGCCCTCGAATCCGAAAAAAGATCCCACCAGGCCGCCGATGAGCAGTAGAATGACGCTCAGGTGGACGATGTAGACGCCCAGGCGGGAAAGGCGCCCCTTTTCTCCATAAACGACCGTCCCGCCATCCGAGTGGATGACCTGAAAATGTCCGAACTGATGCGCCATGATCGGCTCATAGACCGCAACCAGATCTTCGGCACTGCGTTTGTCGGTGAAGGTGCGGGCGTCGGCGCGATTGTTGAACCGTTCCGGGCGGACGCTCGGGTGGCGGTTGAATATCAGCTTCCAATTGCTGCTGAGCCGGTCGATCGAACACACCACGATGTTGACGGTCAGCAGGATCAAAAGGCCCTGGAACCACCAGGAGTGGTACATGTCGAAAACGCCCAGTGCACTGAGCAATTGGTACCGGAAGGCCCCGTAGGCGTGCAGATAGGCATCCGGGTTTTCGTTCTGGGGGATGACGGTGCCGATCACGGATGTCAGCGCCAAAGAGAGCAGCAGAAAGACGGTCAACTTGACCGAACAGAAGAATTTCCACAGTGGGTTCGCGTTTTTCAAAAACAACTCCTTTTCAGTGGCCGTGCGACGCCTAAGCTAACAACATATCGCGGTCGTGACAAGCAAATCGATTTCAACTTTATTGCCGAGGCGCCATTTAAACAGAAAATGGTGTTCGACAAAAGCGGATTTAATTATTTCCGCCGGCCTAACCATCGCGATGTCAAAAGGAGAGATCATGATGCAGTGGACCCATGAAGCCGACGCAGCCGTGAAGAAGGTGCCTTTCTTCGTTCGTAAAAAGGTCCGCACCCGGGTGGAAAAAGAGGCCGCCGAGAGCGGTAAAACAACCGTGACCCTGTCTGACGTGAAGGCTACCCAGACCCGCTATCTAAAGCGCATGGGGGACGAAATCAGGGGCTACCAGGTGGAGGCCTGTTTCGGCGGCGGCAGATGTCCCCACCGGACCGCGGCCAGCGAGGACCTGGTGGAACGGATCGAGCGACTCATGGCTGACGCCGACCTTCTCAATTTCCTGAAAGCGCGTGTGAAGGGCGATCTGAAGTTTCACCACGAATTTCGGATCAGCATCGCCGATTGTCCCAACGCCTGCTCCCAACCCCAGATCAAGGATGTGGGCATTATCGCTGCGGCGACGCCCGTGATCAGTGATGTTCCCTGCAGCGCCTGTGGGGCCTGCGCCGCGGTGTGCAAGGAGGCGGCCGTGGCGCTGTCCGCCAACGGCGACATCGATGGCATCGATGCGCAGCGTTGTGTCCACTGCGGCGCCTGCATTGCCGCCTGCCCGACTGGATCGCTGTCCCTGAAGGAAAAAGGCTACCGTGTTCTGATCGGCGGCAAGCTCGGCCGTCACCCCCGCCTGGCCCGGGAGCTTCCCGGTGTCCACGACGCCCAGACGGTGCTGCGCATGCTCGGTGATTTCATATCTTTTTACAAAACGCACAGCACGCATGGTCAGCGATTCGCCCAACTGCTCAGCGATGCCGACATGGATGCCTTTGGCCCGTAACCGTTTCGAAAAGAGGCTGTCCGACCGGTCGCTTCGCTTTTAATTTCAGCAGTTACAACGTTGCGGGCCCACCCGAGAGTTCCCAATCTGGTTGAACATTTGCATTGTTGGTGCTATCGTGGCCTCTCTTGTCCAAGGTGGCCCGAACCAACGGGGTTGCGCCGTTTAACGACTGACATGCCGATTTCCCGGACTGAATCCAGAGCGACCATGAGCGCCCCGACCATCGACATCATCTTAGCCAACCGGCAAAACCTGGAACGGATTCTGGACAATGTCAAAGATGGTATCATTGCCCACGACCTCAACCGGCGGATATTTTATTTCAACCGCAAGGCCGAGGAGATTACCGGGTTCCGCCGGGAAGATGTCATCGGCAAGGATTGCCACGAAGCGCTGGGGGGGCCTTTTTGCGGCAGTCGCTGCAGCTTCTGTGGCAATCAACCGCTTTTCGTCGACACGGCCGAATACCCCGTCAACATCGTCACCCGAGAAGGGGAGCCGCGCCGCCTGGAAATGACGGCCACCATGATGCGTGACGAAAACGAGCGCCGATTCGGCGTGCTGGCCACCTTCAGGGACGTCACGGATCTATTCGAGCTGCGCGTCAAAGCCAAGGAGATGACGGGCTTTTCCAAGATCATCGGCTGCGACGACAAAATGGTGGAAGTGTTTCGACAGATCAAGGATGTTTCCGGATACGACTACCCGGTCCACATTTCCGGTGAGACCGGCACCGGCAAGGAGCTGGTTGCCAATGCCATTCATGCCGAAAGTCTGCGGGCCGGCAACGCCTTCGTTCCCATCAATTGCGGCGCCCTGCCCGAAGGCCTGATCGAGAGTGAACTGTTCGGTCACATGAAAGGCGCCTTTTCCGGCGCGATCCGGGACAAAAAAGGGCGCTTCGAGTTGGCTCACAAGGGCACCATCTTCCTGGACGAGATTGCCGAGCTTCCCAAGCTGCTGCAGGTCAAACTGCTGCGTTTTCTTCAGGCGGGCAGGTTCGAAAAAGTCGGTGGTGAAAAGACCGTGGCCGTGAATGTGCGCGTGGTCAGCGCTACCAACAAGGATCTCAAAAAAGAGGTCAAGAAAGGCACCTTCAGGGAGGACCTGTTCTACCGCCTGAACGTCATTCCAATTCACATCCCGCCCATCCGGGAGCGTAAATCCGATATCCCGCTGCTGGTCGATCACTTTCTGTCAAAGGCGCCCATGGTCAAGGGGCAGCGGCCGGTCCGCATTGATCAGGAGGCCCTGAACATGCTCATGGACTATGCCTGGCCGGGCAATGTCCGTGAACTTCAAAACGCGGTCCAGTTCGCCATCGTGCGCTGCAAGGGCAAAGTCATTCGGCCGGACGACCTGCCGCTGGAACTCAAGGATGTGGTTTTCGAAAAGCCCAAACGGGGGCCGGTGCGCAAGCTGGATGCCGAGATGGTCAAGGCGGCCCTTGTCAAAACCGGCGGGAACAAGTCCCGCGCCGCCAAGGTGCTGGGCGTCGGCCGGGCCACGCTCTACCGGTTTCTCGGCGACCATCCGCAGGTGTTGACTGACCGTACCCGCCCATAAACCGAGAGTCGGTCGGATCGGACCGATAAAGGGGCTCGCGATCGAGCCCCTTTATCGTTGAGGATCTGGTTGAAAAAAATTACCCTTCCAGTGCCTGGCGGTCGGCCATGTCCATCAGGACGCGTTCCCTGGCCTTGTCGATGCCCAGGGCTTTGCGCTTTTTGTCGATGTGGGCGATAATGGCATGGGCATGCTTGATGGGATCGGTGTACATGTCCCACATGCCGCCGTAGATCTTTTCCATCTCTTTGAAGAGATAGTTCTGGAACACCGGTGCGCCGGTGGTCTGCAGGATACCGCCGAAGACCGTATAAACGCCCGAGGAGACAAAATAGTGACCGATCGAGATGGCTTTCTCGCTCATCCACTCCGGTGCGCTTCCGGCCGCCGGCAGGTCGCAGATATCGTTGCCCAGGCCGCCGGCCTTGACCATCTCCGTCAGGGCCAGGAGAATGCGGCTGTTGTCCACGCAGGAGCCCAGGTGCAGTACCGGCGGGATGCCCACCGTCTCGCACACTTCCGCCAGGCCCGGGCCGCAGTAAACCGCTGCCGTCTCCGGCGTCAGCAGGCCCGCCGTAGCACAGGCAATGGCGTTGCAGCCGGTGGTCAGGACAATGACGTCATTTTTGATCAGTTCCTTGATCAAGGTAATGCATTCGTTGTTGTGCTGAGACCGGGCGTTGTTGCAGCCCACGACGCCGGCACCGCCCCTGATTCTGCCGTTGATGATGTTGTCGTTCAAGGTGTAGTAGTCGCCGCGGAAGGTGCCGCCCAGGTGGTATTGAATCGACTCGACGCCGAAACCGGCGATCTGGGTGGCCTTGTGCCTGGGAATGACCACCTCGGTTCCGCGATTCTGGAAGTTGTCGATGGCCAGCTTGAGAATGCGCTTGGCATCGTCCATGGCATGGTGCTCGTCAAACTCGATGTGAATGACGTTGTCCTGCTCCATCTTGGCGATGGGGTGGGTGGTAATCAATTTGGTGTGGAAACACTTGGCCACATTGGCCAGGTTCTGGAAGATACACTGGACGTCGACCACCATGGCATCGCAGGCGCCGGTGACGATGACCAGCTCCTGCTGCAGAAAATTGCCTGCCGGCGGCACGCCGTGGCGCTGCAGAATCTCATTGGCGGTACAGCAGATGCCGCCCAGCTGAATGCCCTTGGCGCCTTTTTCCTTGGCATAGTCCAGCATCTCCTTGGTCTGCGAAGCGGCCACGATCATTTCGGAAAGCACCGGCTCATGGCCGTGAACGATCACGTTCACATGATCTTCCTTCATGATCCCGATGTTGGCCTCGCTCTGCAGGGGTGAGGGTGTGCCGAAAAGCACATCCTGCTGGTCGGTGGCCAGCATGGAGCCGCCCCAGCCGTCGGCCAGGGAGGCCCGGGTGCACTGTTTAACCAGGTTTTTGTAGTCCTGGTCCACGCCCATGTGGGTGCGGTGCATGATCTCGACGATTTCGCGGTCGATGTTGCGGGGAATAACGCCGTTCTTTTTCCATTTTTCATACAGCGGTTTCGGCGCCCGTTTGGCATAGGTCAGTTCGCCTTCGGCCTTGCCCCACTCATTCAGCGCCTTTGTACCAAATTCAACGGCGATTTCGTCGATATCCCGTTGTTTGACCTCGCCGTCCACCTCCACGGTGGTGGCCACATCCAGATGGGGGGCGATGGCCAGCAGTTTGGTGACATCTTTGATCTGGTAATCGTGGGTCTCCTTCCTGGCGGCGCTCAGGAAGACTTCGGCCACACAGCGGCCGTGGTCGGAGTGGGCGGCGGCGCCGGCGGCCACCATGCGGGCAAAGTTGCGCGCGGCAATGGTGTTGGCCGTGGCACCGCACAGGCCTTTGCGGGTGTCTTCACCCTCGATGCCGCCCTTGGGCAGGGGCAGGCGGCAGGGGCCCATGGCGCAGTTTTTACAGCAGATGCCCTGGATGCCGATGGCGCACGGTTTCATCTTTACCGCCCGATCGAACACCGTTTCGACACCCAGTAATTGGGCGCGGACGATCATCTCCTGGGTTGCAAGATCGATCGAAGATTCAATCGGGTCAGCCAGTTTGGGTCCTTTTTCTACTTTTTCTACCATTTTTGGGTTCCTCCTTATTAAAAGTGGTGTCGGCGATGCTTGAAAATGTCTGGACCAGATCACGCTGTACCATAGCCACCGACGGTATCCTATTAGGAATGATTCCTATTCGCTAATTAAATTTTGAGGTTCTGTCAAGCACTGTTTTCGATGACGCGCAGGAGGGCGCGGCCGCTGGTTGAGATGCCGGTGGCACATGGCGCGGCCAAAATATAAGAAAAGGGGCTCGAAATCGAGCCCCTTGGTTGATCGATTATCAATGCAGAGGGTTAGGCGGCTTCAATACCCCGGCGGTCGGACATATCCATCAGGACACGCTCTCTGGCCTTGTCGATACCCAGCTGCTTACGCTTCTTGTCGATGTGGGCGATCATCATCTTGGCCATCTCGTGGGGATCCGGGTTGAAGCCCCATTTGCCCATACCCATCTCCTCCAGGCCTTCGAAGAGCAGCTTTTCGAATTTGGTGCCCTTGGTCACCGGAAAAGTGACGCCGAAAACGGTGTAGACACCGGAGGCCACGAAGTACTGTCCGATGGCAATGGCTTTTTCACTCATGTATTCGGGCGCCGCACCGGCCACGGGCAGATCGGCGATGCTGTCGCCCAGCCCGCCGGTTTTGACCATTTCGGCACAGGCGATCAGGATGCGGGTGTTGTCCACACAGGAGCCCAGGCCCAGTACGGGCGGCATCCCCACGGTTTCGCACACTTCCGACAGCCCCGGACCAGCCAGGGCGGCGGCTTCCGGTGATGTCAGGCCGGCCTTGGCCAGGGCGATCTGCGAACAGCCCGTTTGAACCACCAGTACGTCGTTTTTGATCAGCTCCTTGACCAGTTCCACATGCACATAGTCCTGCTTCACACGCGGATTGGTGCAGCCCACCACCCCGGCCACGCCGCGGATGCGCCCGTTGATGATGTTTTCGTTGAGCGGGGTGTAGGACGCCCGGAAAGAGCCGCCCAACATGTAGTTGATATACTCGTGGGAGAAGCCGTGCACGCCGACACCCACCTTCTTGGGAATCTCGACCGGCAACTTGCGTCCCTTGAAGCGGCTGATGGCTTTGATCACGATCTCGTCGGTGCACGCCATGGGATTGTGTTCATCGAATTCGATATGGGTGGCACCTTCAAGGTGACAGCGCGGGTTGGTCGTGATCAGCGGCGTGCCATAGCATTCGGCCACGTTCACCAGTGCCTGCTGGATACATTGAACGTCGACAGCCATGGCATCTACCGCGCCGGTTACCAGGATCGGCTCGGTCGATGAAAAGTTGCCGGCATGGGGTACCCCATGGCGCGACATCACTTCCGCTCCAGAGCAGCACATGCCTGCCAGGTTGATGCCCTTGGCACCGGCTTGCTTGGCCGATTCGATCAGGGCGGCCGAGTTGACCGAGGCCAGCATGGATTCGAACAGGTTGGGTTCGTGGCCATGCACGATGATGTTGACATGATCCTCTTTCAGGACCCCCATGTTGACCTCCACACTGACCGGTGAGGGGGTGCCGAAAAGGATGTCGCTGATCTCGGTGGCGACCATGGACCCACCCCAGCCATCGACCAGTGCGGTTCTGCTGATCTGTTGGATGATGTTGGTGTAATCCTGATCCATGCCGATGTGGGTGCGGCTCATCATTTCCATGATTTCGCGCATGGCACCGCGCGGGACGATATTGTGCTTGCGCCAGGTTTCCAGGGTTTTCTGAGGCACGCGCTTGGCGAACGGAATCTCGCCTTCGACCTGGGTGTAGGTCTTTTCCAGTTCGTTGTACAAATCCAGGGCGATCTCCTTGGTGCTGCGCCCTTCGGTCTCGATACCGACCTCCTGGGCGAGCGAATTCAATTTGATCTCGTCCTTGATTTTGTAGTCCGTGTTCTTGCCCTGAACCACGTCGCGGAAAAGATCCAGCATGGCCATGCCGTGGTCATTGTGGCAGGCGGTGCCGGTGGCGACCATGCGGCCAAAGTTCCGGGCCTGAATGGTGTCGATGTTGGCCCCGCAGACCCCGACTTTGCCATAGGGATCTTTGGCATTGAGCCGACAGGGTCCCATAAAGCAGTGCTTGCAGCAGGCGGAATCGGCCCCAATGGGGCAGGCTTTCATATTGGCGGCCCTGTCGAATTGGGTTTCGACGCCGTCTCGGCGCGCTTTGGCCAGCATCTGCTGGGTCGCCTCACAGGTGGAAATGTCCTTGATCTCGATCTCTTTTTTAGGTGCTACGGTTTTGTTCTCGGCCATGTTCCCTCCTTCGTGGAAAGATTTGTTGTACATTCACCAGATGAAATGGGCTCGAAGTCGTTCATGCAGCTGTCGATCGGCGTACTCAAGCGGGCATGAGTATTCTGTGAGGCTTGTTGGCAACCATGCCGTTAATAGTAACCATTACTGATTAGATATTCAATTCCGTCAGCGCTGTCAAGCGCTGTTTGTTCTTTTTTGATAAAAATGATGCAAAAAGGAAACACAAATTTCCGGGATTCCCCTTGACCCTGTTCAAAAGGACCTTTAATGTAAGCATTCTCGTCCGGTATTGCCGATTGGGTCGTCATGGCACCATCGCCGTCGACCCTTTATCCTATGGAAAGGACTCGACCATGTCTGAAGAAAAGCCAGTTAAAATATTCTCCCTGAGTACCTGCAGTCATTGCAAATCCACCAAAAAGTTGCTCGACGAGTGCACCATCAAGTACGATTTCGTGGATGTGGACCTGCTGGATGGGGATGAACGCAAAGCTATTTTAGCAGACGTCAAAAAATTCAACCCGCGATGTTCGTTTCCCACCGTGGTGATCGGGGACAACGTCATCGTCGGCTACAAGGAAGAAAAAATTAAGGAGGCGCTGGGGCTCTGATGGATGCCACGCAACTGCATGCGAAGCTGAAAAAGGTTCAGGAACCCAAGGGGTATTACTTCAGCAACGATCACGAACGGGTCATGGAGCTGCTGGAGGCCCTGCTGGTCAACAAGGATCGATACGGTTACATGGTCTGCCCGTGCCGGCTGGCGTCCGGGGACCGGGAGGCCGACCGCGACATCATCTGTCCTTGCGACTACCGGGAGCCCGATGTGGCCGAGTTCGGTTCGTGCTACTGCAACCTTTACGTCTCTATGGCGTGGAACGAAGGCAAGATTGACCGGGAATACGTACCGGAGCGCCGCCCCCCCGAAAAGATGTTCCCTTAGCAAAGATCCCGCCGTGGAGCGGATCTTTTTATGAAAATTTATCGTAAGCGACCATCTCCGGTTCCACGCCCAGGTCGTCGAGCATTTTTTCCACGGCATTGACCATCATGGGCGGCCCGCAAAGATAGTACTCGATTTCGGTGGGGTCCGCGTGTGTGGCCAGGTAACGGTCGTGCAGCTGCTGGTGAATGTAGCCGGTCATGCCATCCCAGTTGTCCTCGGGCATGGGGTTGGAAAGCGCCACGTGATAGGAAAAGTTAGGGTGCTTGTCGGCCAGTTCCCGGAACTCCTCGTCGAAAAACAGCTCCAGTTTGGATCGGGCCCCGTACCAGAAAGAGATGGTTCGCTTGGTCTGCAACCGCAGCAATTGATCCAGGATCTGGCTGCGCAGCGGTGCCATGCCGGCCCCACCTCCCACGAAACACATCTCGCCCTGCGACGCTCCTTTAACTGCGAATTCACCGAAAGGACCGCTCAAGGTGACCTTGTCTCCCGGCTGGAGGTTGAAGATATAGGTGGACCCGGTTCCCGGCGGCAGATCCGTGGCGCCGGGCGGCGGCGTGGCGATGCGGATGGTAAAGCGCAGGCGCGTCGGTTCCGAGGGCGGGTTGGCCAGCGAATAGGCCCGGAAAACGGGCGCCAGGTTTTTGCCGCGCAAACCCCACAGGTTGAATCGATCCCAGTCGGGACGATAGCGCTCGGCCACCCGGACCCGGAAAAGGTCGAAGGGGATTTCGTACTCGGGAATGTCGATCTGAATATAGGCCCCGGCGGTGAATTTCAACTGCTCGTCATCGTCCAGTTCCAGGATCAGGTCTTTGATGAAGGTGGCCACGTTGTCGTTGGAGACGACTGTGGCGGTGTATTTTTTGACCGAAAGGATCTCGTCGGGAATCCGGATCCGCAGATCGTCTTTGACTTTCATCTGGCAGGCCAGACGAATATTGCTCTTGCGCTCCTGGCGAGACAGGTGGGCCAGTTCGGTCGGCAGCGGCCCCCGTGACCCTTCCTCCACCTTGCATTTGCACATGCCGCAGGCACCACCGCCGCCGCAGCCCGAGGGGATGAAAATACCGTTGGCCGATAGGGCCGACAGCAAGGGTTTGCCGGAAGGCGCCGCGATGCTTTTGTCTTCGTCGTCATTGATAATGACCCGGTTGGTTCCCTTTTGAACCACCTTGCCTTCGACAAAAAGCAGCAAGCCCACCAGGATCATGATCACCGCCAAAAAGACCGTGGTGCTTACCAGGTAGATCAACGTATTCTCCTCATCGGCCGTTGCCTGAAACGTTCCGTTGCTGAACGGTCCCCCACCGCCGCCGGTCGTTCAACAACGTTTATTAGAGGGTAATGCCCGAAAAGAGCATGAATCCCATGGCCATCAGGCCCGTTACGATCATAATGATGCCAAAGCCGTCCAGCCCCTGGGGGACGTCGGCGTAGCGCAGCTTGATGCGAATGGCGGCCATTGAGACGATGGCCATGAGCCAGCCCACCCCCGAACCGAAGCCGAAAACCACCGTTTCGATGAAGCTGTATTCGCGCTCCACCATGAACAGCGAAGTTCCCAGGATGGCGCAGTTGACCGCGATCAGCGGCAAAAACACGCCCAGGGCCGTGTAGAGCACCGGGGAATAGCGGTCGATCACCATCTCGACAATCTGAACGATGGCGGCGATGACGGCGATGAAGGTGATGAACTTCAAAAAACTCAGGTCGATGCCCTCCAGGCCGGCCCAGCGCAGGGCGCCGGGTGAGAGCAGGTACTGGAATACCAGCCAGTTGACCGGAGCCGTGATCGAGAGCACGAATACCACCGCGAAGCCGAGGCCGATGGCGGTGTCCATGTTTTTGGACACGGCCACGAAGGAGCACATCCCCAAAAAATAGGAGAGCAGGATGTTGCCCACGAAAACCGAATTGAGAAACAAGCCGATCAGGTTTTCCATATTTGTCATCCCCCGGCCGTATGTGGCCGCCCACCCTGTTTTGTGGCACCTTGGTACCGAATCAGCGTTCGTCCACAAATGGTATATTTTGGTTCAGGCCAAGGCCGCAGGGAGGTTGAAACCGGAGGCGTAGCAGCGCTACGTCGAGGATTTCAGCCGAGCGAGAACGCCGGCCTGGGCCAAAAGATGCCGTTTGTAGTTCAAAACCTATTGTTTCATCAGACTCTTTTGCAGCCACACCAGCAACCCGATAATGATGAACGCGGCCGGCGCCAGCTGCATGAAGCCCATGTTCATATATCCGTGGTCGTAGAAAAACTGCGGCACCACGGCAAACCCGAAGACCTTGCCGGCCCCCAGCAGCTCACGGATAAAGGCCACGGTGACCAGCACCAGTCCGTAACCGGCACCGTTGCCCAGCCCATCCATGAACGACTTGATGGGTGGATTGCCCAGCGCGTAGGTTTCGGCCCGCCCCATGACGATGCAGTTGGTGATGATCAGGCCCACGAACACGGAGAGCTGCTTGCTGATGTCGTAGAAAAAGGCCCTCAGCACCTCGTCGGCCAGGATCACCAGCGAGGCGATCACGGACAGCTCGACAATCATGCGCACGTTGCGTGGAATGACGTTGCGCATGGCCGAGATCGTCAGGCTGGAAAAGGCGGTGACGAAGGTCATGGCCAGAGCCATGACCACGGCAGTGTTCAGTTGCACTGTGACGGCTAGGGCTGAGCAGATGCCCAGGCTCTGGATAAAGACCGGGTTGTTCTTTGCCACCGGTTCCGAAAAGGCCTTGAATGTCGGTGATTGGGCGATGTTCATGGTCGTTAAACACCTTTTTCCAGTTGAAGATGCCGTGTCGGTATCCCGGCCATCATACTATTGTGCCGCCGCATGCGGGCCCCTTGGATCTGGTCGCTCAGCCCCGCTGTCGGGCGGCAGGTTGACCTGGCCTTCCCTGAACCGCTGTGACAGCTCCTCGTACTGCATCAGCAACGCTTGCAGGCCGCCGGTGAGATACTTGCCGGTGAGGGTGGCGCCGGAGATGCCGTCCACATAGTTGGCCTGCCGGTCTTCGGGGATCGCCTCGGCCACCTTGCCCTTGGCGATGGCCACGGGCGCGAAGTCACCGCTGCTGTCCACAATTTTCTTGCCGACGAAATTTTCCTGGAACCAGGGTTTTTCGATCTCGCCGCCCAGGCCCGGCGTTTCGTTGTGGCTGTAAACGGAAAAGCCCGCCACGGTCTGCCCGTCATTTTCGATGGCCATGTAGCCGTGGATTTTGCCCCACAAACCGCGCGACGCCACCGGCAGGATGTAGGCGGCCGGTTGGCCGTCCTTGACGAAAAAGCACACCGGCATGGTGTCCGGGTCTTCGGCGCTGCCGACGATGGTGCCGGTACCATCCACGGCGGTGCAGCGGATGTTTTCCCGGTAGCGCTGCTCGATCTGCGCGACCGTGAGGGCTTGCTCGGGGTCGATCAGTCCCACCGATTTTAAAATGTTTTTTTGCCGGTCGACCGCCACGTTGCGCAGCTTGCGGTCTTTCAGGCCGGTGGCGGCGCCGGTCAACAGCAGGCTGCACACCAGGGCGACGGCGGCGGTAAAGGCAACCGATTTGACCTGACTGGCGGTGGAATCAGACATTGGGAACCCTTTTTCTCAGCCGGATCTTGATTACGAAGTGGTCGATCAGCGGCGCGAAGATATTCATGAACAGGATCGCCAGCATCACCCCTTCCGGATAGGCCGGATTGAAGACGCGGATCATGACCGTCAAAGCGCCGATGAGAAATC
Organism: uncultured delta proteobacterium; assembly: GCA_963785365.1. Lineage (GTDB taxonomy): Bacteria > Desulfobacterota > Desulfobacteria > Desulfobacterales > Desulfosarcinaceae > Desulfosarcina. Next base: position 135,824 of record CAWAUZ010000013.1, read on the forward strand.
CGTAGATCCACCGGCTGAGGTTCAGGCCCGGACCGGAAACCGGGTCCGTGGCCATGTAAACGATGCCGAAGGCGAAGCTTCCCATCACCAGGTGCCAGGTGGGGTGCACCGAAAACATCGTGGCGGCGCTGCCGCCCGAGTAGATATGGATCAGGTAGCCCGGATAGGCCACGGCCAGGACGCCGATGACGCCGCCGACCATGTTGCGGTAGTTGCCCACCCCGGTCAGCACGAGGAAGATGGCCCCCACCAGGCACATTAGGGCCGATGTTTCGCCGATGCTGCCGGGCAGGTTACCGACGAACAGGCGCTGAAAGGTGTAGCCGGCATCGTTGAGGATTTGAGTTGCGCTGTCGTTGGCGGTCGCCAGCGGCATGAGTGCCAGCGGGGTGGCCGCCGTCACCGCGTCCACGGTCGACTGGGCACCTTGCTGAACCAGGGTCCATACCCGGTCCCCGGACATGTTGGCCGGGTAGGCGAAAAACAGGAACGCCCGGCCCGTCAGGGCCGGGTTGAGAATGTTGCGGCCGGTACCCCCGAATATCTCCTTGCCGATCACCACGCCGAAGGAGATGCCGACCGCCACCTGCCAGAGCGGGGTGGTGGGTGGCAGGGTCATGGGGAAGAGCAGGCCGGTGACCAGAAACCCTTCGCTGATCTTGTGATGGCGCACCGAAGCGAACAGGATTTCCCAGAACAGGCCCACGGCGTAGGAAACCATCAGCATGGGCAGCACCACCCAGGCACCGCGCATCATCACCGGGACGAAGGCCAGATCCAGTCCCGATGCCAGACCGGTTTGATACCCGGTGTTGTATATGCCGTAAAAAAAAGGCGGCATCAGGGCGATGATCACGAAGGTCATGAAACGCTTCAGGTCCAGGCTGTCGCGCACGTGGGCATCCGCCGCGGTGGTCAGGGCAGGTGTAAACGCGACTGTCTCGATGGCATCGAACAGGGGGTGTAGTCTTTGCAGTGGTCCGCCGGAATCGAAGTAGGGCCGGGTTGTGTTGAACAGACGCTTGAGAGGATTCATGGTGACCTTGGCCTTTGACATTGATTGGTATTACGCAATCAGGCGATTTCTTTGTAGTACTGGGCCTTGGCGGCCTTGAGCCGCTCGCGCAGCTGGATTTTGGATGGGCACACATAGGTGCACAGCCCGCACTCGACACAATCCAACAGCCCGTGGGCCAGCGCCTCTTCGATCTCATCGGCCACCAGGCACTTCATGGTGAACTGGGGCAGGATATCCACCGGACAGACCTGGGCGCAGTAGCCGCAGTTGACACAGGCGCGCACCTCGCCGTGCTGGCCCCCATCCATGGGAAAGGGCCTGCGCCTGAAAGCGGACAGAAACGCTGTGGAGTGGCTGGGTTTGTGGTAGCCCGGGCGGATGAAGCCCAAGAGCTCCTCCTGGTCGCCGTCATCGATCAGGTTCAAGGCGTTCTGATAAAAGCCCATGGTGCTGTCAGCACTGGCGGTGTATCCGGTGAAGACGCCGCCCACAATATGCCGTGGGGATCCATTTTCGGCGGCAAGGTTATCGAAAAGGTTCCGCAAGGGGACGCCGGCCCGGGTGGCCAGGTGTCCGGGAAAAGGTGCCCGGCTTCCGCCGACCGAGACGATCCGTCCAACCGGATGGCGGCCGCTGGCGATAAATTGGCCCAGCAGGACCACTTCCTGCCCATCGATGAACCAGGTGCGGTTTTGGGCTGGTTCGCGCTTGGTCCGGTAGAGCTGCACGCCCGGGTGGCCTGACGGATAATTGCCTGTAAAGCGTTGGCTGATCAGGCGGTCCGGCAGGGATGCGGGCAGGGCCGGGCTGCCGGTCAGGTTGACCATGACATGGTCGCAGAGACGTTTGAGCACCTCGATGCCGGCCCTGAACGCCTCCACCTGGCCGTCAAGATAGATCGACGGCAGGGGTGCGAAGGGTTCGTCGTCACCCAGTCGGACAATGATGGCCGGCGGAATCGCATCTGGCTCGGCGATGTCCATGAAGGGCAGCGACCTGAGAAACGGCCACATGCCGCCGGCCAGCAGGATCTCCACCAGGTCCCGGCGTTGCACGGTTGGGATGCGATCTGGCGACGGCACGTCGATGGGTTCGACGCGCTCATCGTCGTCCAAGGCGATGAGGATCTGGCGAATGATTCGCCGGGGGCCAAAAACGATGCGCGCCACCCGACCCCCGCCAGGAGAGACAAAACGAATGCGCGTGTCGCGCTTGTCTTCGAAAAGCGGCGTTCCGATCGCCACCGCGTCGTCTTTTGCCACCAGCAGCCGGGGTTTAACGAAGGGGATGTGTTCGGGCGCCATGCCGACACGCCGCGGCGTGTCCAACGGCTGCAATCGCCGCGCAGGGGCGCCGGCAATCGGCAAGGTAAACCCTTTTTTCAGATGTATGGCTTTCATGCGCCAACCTTGATTGTCTGAACAGCGTGTGAAAAGGGCCGTATAGTGCCATGTTTTCACCGGATCTGCAAGCCGGGATTCCGATTCCGCAGGGCCGGTAGGGTCCTGCCGCCGACCGGTGCTGCCTCTTGACATATGCCCGGATTCATTTTAGGAAATAAGGAACCTTTCCATTGAGGAGATGTTTGGTTTGGAATTCGAGAAGAAGCTGCGCATGACACGACAGCGGCGGGTGATCCTGGAAGAGATCCGCAGGGTCAACAATCATCCGGCCGCCGATGAAATCTATGAGCGGGTTCGCAAACAGCTGCCGCGGATCAGCCTGGGTACGGTCTACCGCAATCTCGAAGTCCTATGCGAACTGGGTGAAATCCAGCGGCTGGAGCTCTCGGGTGCCACGAAACGCTATGACGGCGTGCCCAAAAAGCACTATCATATCCGCTGCGTCGGCTGCAATCGCGTCGACGATGCACCTATCGCACCACTCAATCAACTGGAAGACGATCTTTACGGTACCACCGTATTTGACATCATCGGTCACAACCTGGAGTTCACCGGGTTGTGCCCGCAATGCGCCAAACAGGACAGTCGCGGCCAAGCGGTCGGCTAACTGGGGTCTGCTAAAACCCTCCAATCGGGCTGACAGCGCATCATACCGGGAAGCGGCCCACCACCGCCATGCGGTTTCGTTTCCGGGCATGTTGATTGAGTAGCCTCAACGGAACATCCAGTCTGCAATCCCAAGTCATTAATTTTTTTTCGCCACAACAACGAGGTGCACTATGGAAGCGTGTGAACCGATTCGCAACACAGGATTGAGAGGCGTTACCATTGCCACTACGAAAATCAGCGATGTCAACGGCGCCGAGGGCAAGCTGGTCTACCGGGGCTACCGGGCCAGGGACTTGGCCGGCAAGGTGTGCTTCGAAGAGGTGGTCTACCTGCTCTTGTTCGAACGGCTGCCCACTGAAGCCGAGTTGACGGATTTCAGGCGGCAGATCGCCGAGCAGCGCGAGGTCCCCGATAAAATCCTCAATGCCATGAAAGCCATGCCCACAGATGCCCTGCCCATGGACGTGCTGCAGGCTACGGTGGCCATGATGGCCGCATACGACCCTGAGATCCGCGAATGGCATATCGACAGCACGACCCAAATGGCCGTCCGCCTGATCGCCAAATTCGCCACCATCGTAGCGGCCTGGGATCGAATCCGCAACGGCAAGGAGCCCATCGCTCCCGACCCCGCCTTGAGCCAGGCCGCCAACTTCCTTTACATGCTCAACGGCGAGGCGCCCGATGACGAACTGGCCGGATTCTTCGACGCCTGCCTGGTTCTGCACGCCGAACACTCCTTCAACGCCTCCACCTTTGCCGCCCGGGAAGTGGCCTCGACCAAAGCGCACATCTATGCTGCCGTGGCTGCCGGCGTCGGGTCGCTGTCCGGGCCCCTGCACGGCGGTGCCAACACACGGGTGATGCAGATGCTGCTGGAGATCGGCGATGTCGACAATGTGGACGCTTATGTCGACAACATCCTGGACACCGGCGGCGTGATCATGGGCCTGGGACATGCCGTATACCAGGTCGACGATCCCCGCGCAAAAATCATCGCCCCCATGTCGCAAAAGTTGGGAGCGCGTGCCGGCGACACCCGTTGGTACGATCTGTCCAGGGCCCTTGAGCAAAAAGGCAAGACCGCCTTCAAAGAGCGGAAGGGCAAGGAGATCTTCGTCAATGTCGATTTTTACAGTGCCTCCCTTTACTACTACATGGGCATTGCCGTGGACCTGTTCACACCCATTTTTGCCATCTCCCGCATCGCCGGATGGACGGCCCACGTGATTGAAGAACAGTTCGGCGGCGCCGCCGCCAAACCCACGTTGTACCGACCCGAGTCCGACTATGTCGGTGACTACTGCGGTCCCGATGAATGTGCGTTCGTGCCCATGAACGAACGCTGACAACTGCCTGTCTGCAAACGGATACCAATCTACAGAAGAGGAACGGCACCCAATATGAAAAAATGGAAATGCAAGGTCTGCGGATACATTCACGTCGGCGAGGAACCACCTGCCAAATGCCCGGTCTGCGGGGCCCCCAAAAGCGCTTTCATCGACGTCTCGGAGCCTGAAACCGCGGCACCGGAGCCGACTCCGGCAGCCCCATCAGATACCCAGCCGGAAGCCGACGCGCCTGCGGCCGCCGAGCCGGCCGCGGTGGCGACCGCGCCGCCATCGCCGTTCAAGGATTCACGCTATCGCCGCTTGTTCGATGTGATGACCAAGCTCCACGGGCACCCGATCACCGTTCATATCCCCAACGGCCTGTTGCCCGTGGCCATCGGGTTCATCATTTTGTCGGCCATTTTCAATATCAAGGGCATGACCACCGCGGCCACTTACAACATGGGGGTCGTGGCCCTGGCCATGCCCCTGGTGCTGTTTTCCGGATGGGTGGACTGGCAGAACCGCTTCAACGGCGCCATCACCCAGGTCTTTATCGTCAAGATCGCCTGCGGCATCGTCGTTTCGGTCGCTTCCTGGTTCATGTTCATCTGGCTGCTGGTCAATCCCGAGGTGATCACCACGCCCCAGTCTTCCCGGGTTGCCTTTTTCATGATCAACCTTATTATGCTGGGTGCGGCCGGCATCGCCGGATTCTACGGAGGCAAGCTGGTGTTCAGAGACTGACACCCATGCATCCGGCAGCGGTGCCCTTGATCCGATAACTGAGCAGGCTTCGAGGAGTCACAGTCCATGAACCAGGCAAACGAGATCGATGCAGCGCAGATGCAACAGGTCCAGATGGAGCTGTCGCGAATTCTCAGTGGCCTCGAACACGAGGTCCCCATCTACCTTTTTACCCAGGCCGGCAAAAACGAGGTGTTCAACGATGCCGCCCGGCAGGCCCTGCGGTTTTTCCGGCAGTTGACCGACAAGATCGTCCTGCGCGAATTCGATCTGAACCACAAGATGGCCCAGGAGCTGGGTATCGATCACTCGCCCACCCTCGTTTTCGACCCGGACCGTTATCAGGTTCGCTGGCTGGGCGCCCCCCTGGGCGAGGAAGGACGCATATTTCTGGAAGTGCTGCTGCGTATCGGCACCGGCAAGAGCGACCTCAACGAAGCCTCGATGGGGGTGCTGAAAAAGATCGATCAGCCGCGCCATGTCAAGGTCTTTGTGAGTGCGTCCTGTCCCTATTGCCCTCAACAGGCCTTAAATGCCCTAAAGGCGGCCGTGGCCAGGCCCGACACGATCTCGCTCGAGATCATCGATATCCAGGCCAATGCCGACCTGGCCGACCAGTACGGCGCCCACTCGGTGCCCCAGACCTTTGCCAACGACGTGCTAACCGCCCTGGGGGCCCAGACCGAAGAGCTCTTCATGGCCTCCATCGACAAGATGGAGCAGCAGACCATCTTCATCCCCGAAAGCGATGCGGCCGAGGTGGAGTGCCAACTGGTCATCGTCGGCGGCGGCCCGGCAGGTCTCACGGCGGGCATTTACGCGGCCCGCAGCGGCCTCAAGTCGGTGGTGGTGGAAAAAGGGGTCCTGGGGGGGCAGGTGGCCCTGACACCGGTGGTTGAGAACTACCCTGGCATGAAGGAGGTCGGCGGGAAGACCCTGGTGGACATCATGGTCACCCATGCACTCGAATACGTGCAGATCTTCCCCGGCGAAGCGGTCGTGGACATCATCCCCGGCGACCCGCACGTGGTCCAGACCTCGCGCCGCAAGTTCAAGACCCAGGCCGTGCTCCTGGCCACCGGCGCATCGCACCGCCACCTGGGGGTGCCGGGTGAGCAACGCTTTTCCGGCCGCGGGGTGAGTTACTGCGCCACCTGCGACGGCCCCTTGTTCAAGGGCAAGAAGGTCTTTATGGTCGGCGGCGGAAACAGCGCCGCGACCGAAGCGTTGCACCTGCACAACATGGGTGTGGCCGTCACCCTGATTCACCGCCGGGATCGCCTCAAGGCCCAGGATGTGCTGGTCAAACAGCTGATCGACAACAAGATCCCGATCCTGTTCAACACCGAGGTCAAGGAGGTCCGCGGCGAAAGTCGGGTTTCGGAAGTGGTCCTGTTCAACAACGCCACCGGACAGACGGGAACCCAACCGGCCGACGGCGTCTTTTTGGCGATTGGCTACGATCCGGCTGTGGACCTGGCGGCCAAGGTGGGCCTGGAACTCACCGAGGACGGGTACATCAAACACAAGGAGTTCCGTACCAACATCCCGGGCATTTACGTGGCCGGGGACGTGGCCGGCGGCTTCAAGCAGATCGTCACCGCGGCCGGTTACGGGTCCGAGGCCGCCCTGGCCATTTTTGAAGACATTATCAACCCCTACTGGAAAAAGTAGTGGGTGCCTGCGCCGGAACAAACGTGCCGCTGTCGCCTAAGACCGTGGCTTATAGTCGCGTGACCATGTCTCACATGATGCTGCCCCAGGATGCCAACCCGGCCGCGATCGTCCACGGGGGTGTGGTCATGAAGCACATCGACGATGCCGCCGGCGTGGTGGCCTTGCGGCACACCCGCTGCAACGTGGTCACCGCCTCCATAGACCGCCTCGATTTTCACAACCCGGCCTTCATCGGCAATTTGCTCAGCCTCAAGGCCAGCTTGAACCTGGTGGGCACGACCTCCATGGAGGTGGGGGTGCGCGTGGAGACCGAGGACCTGCGCACCGGCGAGATCCGGCACACCGCCTCGGCCTACCTCACCTTCGTGGCCCTGGACGAGCAGTTTCGCCCCCGCCCGGTGCCGCCCCTGGTTCTGGAGACCGATGAAGACCGGCGGCGCAATCGCCAGGCCCAGGCGCGGCGCCAGTTGCGCCTGGCCGAAAAAACCCGCGAAACCACTTGCCGGGTCGATCCGGACACCTGCCGCCCGGACTAAGGGGCCGCATAAATACGATGGCATTCGACGGCCGATGCGCCCGGTCCGTCTGCGTTGCTCGTCACTCCCAGACGAAAGGGTATGCTCGCTCCTTGCGCCTTGCGGTCCGGACGCATCGGCTATCTCGGTGCGTCACCACATTTATGCCCACGACCACTAAGTGAACAACCCGAATCTATTGACGGCGCTCTCCCGGCGGTACCAGCTCGCCCTGGTGCGCCTGCTGCCTGGGATCCCTCTGGCCGGCAGCCCGGAGCGCTGCAGCTGGCGCAGTGTCGCGGCAGCCGATGACGGCCGGCGGTTCGTGATAGAGAAGATCCCCTCGCGATGGTACGCCCGCAAGCGCCGTATCGCCCAAACCCTTCAGGAGCTGTTCGATCGTGGATTGGGGCAGATCGCGCCCTATCGGCCGGATGTCGACGGTGAGTGTCTAACCCTGGTCGACCACGGCCTGTGGCAGCTGTGTCCTTATGTGGGCGGCGTGGTTTTGGATCGGCCGGCCTACGCCATGGACGGCTGGCGGGGAGAGACCGTTGCGGAATTTCTTATGCAGTTCCAGGCCATTTGCTCCCAGACGCCTCTATGTTTCAACACACCGGTCTTTTCAATCTGCGTTTATATCCGTGATCTGTTCACGGTACTTTGGCAACAAGATGCGAAAACGGCCCAACACTATCGTCCGTTCATGGACCACCTGAACCAGCATCTCGTTCCCGTGCATGACCGGCTCCCGACCCGTTTTTGCCACGGGGACCTTCACCCCATCAACATCGTCTGGGGCAAACGATCCATCCGGGCGGTCATCGACTGGGAATTTTGCGGAATCAAGCCAGAAATCTACGACCTGGCCAATCTGCTGGGATGTTTGGGGATGGAAGACCCGCAGAGCCTGAGCGGTCCTTTCGTGCTTCGGCTGATCGATCGGCTCAAAGGGGCGGACATTTTTTCCGAGGAGAGTTGGGCGGCCCTGCCGGACATGATGCTGGCCATCCGTTTTGCCTGGCTCAGCGAGTGGTTGCGCAAACATGATCGCGAAATGATCCGGCTGGAAGCTGATTACATGGCACTTTTGCTGGAAAACCGGATTGGGTTGAAGCGTCGATATGGCCTGCCGGTATGATCTGTTGGAATGATGAAGGGCTTGGGGCGCTTGGTGCGATGGCGGCCGTCAGCCCCCGTCGATCCTGAAAGAGTGCATATTCTCCGGTTTACATTTCCCAAGATTGGTATTATTTTAACGTTGTTTCACGGCAATTCGGCGTTCTCCATCGGTTGCACATCTGATGTTTGCATCTCCTCAAATGCCAATTTTGTCCAATCAGAAGTGTTTTTGTACTTTCTAAAATTTTACACACGTTTCTGTCTCGATCAAAAAGCCCTCTTTACTGGATGGAAACGACAGCGGCGGGACGACAAAACGCTCAGTCGGGAGATTCAATATGAGAAAGCACCGATCGTCTTTTATTGCCGGTGTAACTTTGTTCATGCTTGTCTGCTCCCTGATCGGTTGCCGGGCCGCGCCCAATAAAGGGCATGAACCGGCATTGACCCCCGCCTCGGTCCAGGGCCGATACCATGGCCGACTGCCCTGCGCCGACTGCCCCGGCATCGAGTACGATCTGGTACTGCGGGGCGACGGCACCTACAGCGAGTCCTCCCTATACTTAGACCGCTCCGACCAGCCGTTTGTCAAGACGGGCACTTACGCCATCGACGGCGCGAGTGTGATTCTCGATAAAAGCGAGTCGGGGATGCGATATTTCGAGGCTCATCCCCAAGGGCTGCAGATGCTGGACATCCATGGCGCACCCATTACCGGTGAGTTGAGCGCACACTACATGTTGTCGCGTCAAGCCGAACCCACCCAGCCCATGGCAGAGCCCGGAACGGTGACCCGCATGCAAGAAAAACGGGCTCGTGGAGTCGGTTTTTATGCCATTGGCAACGAGCCCTTTTGGTCTTTAGAGATCGACTTTGACAAGGGGATGCGCTTTACGTCGCTGACCGACCTCTCCGAGATGAACACCCCACCGGGCGAGGCCTCCAGGGCCCAGGATGCCGATGTGACCCGCTATTTTGCCCAGACCGAAGCCGGTACGCTGATCGCGACGGCCCTGCGGGGCGAATGCGTGGACAGCATGTCTGGAGAACACTTTCCGTATCGCGTGAGGGTCGATGTCAAACGTTCGACGGATGCCGATTACACCCTTTTCGAGGGCTGCGGTAACTATGTCGAAGACGATTGACGCACGGCGAGAATATTATCGTGTTGGCATTTTCCAAAAGCGACTGATTTGGGGTTTTCCAGATCTGCCGTCATCATCAACCATTTACATCATCAACCATTTAAAGGAAAGGAACTCATCATGAAACGAAACCCCCTGTTTTTCGGCATGCGATGCATGCTGATGACCTTTCTATTGGCCGGGACAGCCTGGGCGGCAGCTCCGCAGCCCAACATTCTGGTGGTCTGGGGCGACGACATCGGCCAGTCCAATATCAGCGCCTACACCAAGGGGCTGATGGGCTACCGGACGCCCAATATCGACCGCATCGCCCAAGAGGGCATGATCTTCACCGACTACTACGGCGAGCAGTCCTGCACCGCCGGGCGCGCCTCGTTCATCATGGGCCAGAGCGTCTTTCGCTCCGGGCTCTCCAAGGTGGGGCTGCCGGGCGCCGATCTGGGCATGCGCACCGAAGACCCGACCATTGCCGGCCTGCTCAAGGCCCAAGGGTATGCCACCGGCCAGTTCGGCAAGAACCACCTCGGCGACAAGGACGAGCATTTGCCGACCAACCACGGCTTCGACGAATTTTTTGGCAACCTCTACCATTTGAACGCCGAGGAGGAGCCTGAGAACGAAGATTACCCCCAGAACCCCGAATTCCGCAAAAAATTCGGCCCGCGGGGCGTGATCCACTCCTGGGCCAACCCCGATGGAACCCAGAAAATCGAAGACACCGGCCCGCTGACCAAAAAACGCATGGAGACGGTCGACGACGAAACCTCCGACCGGGCCCTGGCTTTCATCCGCGAGCAGCACAAGGCCGGCAAGCCCTGGTTCGTGTGGTGGAACGGCACCCGCATGCACTTTCGGACCCACGTCAAGGCCGAACACCGCGGCATTTCCGGCCAGGACGAGTACAGCGACGGCATGGTGGAGCACGACATGCACGTGGGCAAATTCCTCGAGCTGCTTGACGAGCTGGGCATCGCTGACAACACCATCTTGTTCTACTCCACGGACAACGGCCCGCACTACAACACCTGGCCGGATGCGGCTGCCACGCCTTTCCGCGGTGAGAAGAACACCAACTGGGAGGGCGGCTGGCGCGTGCCGGCCATGGTGCGCTGGCCGGGAAAGATAACAGCCGACACGGTCAACAACGAGATTGTGCACCACATGGACTGGCTGCCGACCTTTCTGGCGGCTGCCGGCGAACCCGACATCAAGGACAAACTCAAAAAGGGCGGCGTCAAGGCCATCGGGCGCAAGTACAAGGTGCACCTGGACGGCTACGACGTCCTGCCGCTGCTGACCGGCCAGACCCAGGAGAGCCCGCGCAAGGAGATCTTCTACTTCTCTGACGACGGCGACCTGACGGCCCTGCGCTATGCGGACTGGAAGATGATTTTCATGGAGCAAAAGGCCCAGGGTACCTTCCGGGTCTGGATGGAGCCCTTCGTGCCCCTGCGCGTACCGCTGATCTTCAACCTGCGGCGCGATCCCTACGAGCGGGCCGAGATCACCTCCAACACCTACTACGACTGGCTGCTCGACCGCGCTTTCCTGCTGGTGCCGGCCCAGACCTACGTCGGCCAATTCCTGGCGACCTTTCAGGAATTCCCGCCGCGCCAGGAAGCGGCCAGCTTCAGCCTGGATCGGGTGATGGAGAAAATCCAAATGCCCGCCGGAACGCCTTAAACGCTTCGGCCATGGCGTCGGATCGAATGGCGTGACCAACGCAAAATAGAAGGAGCATGCCAGATGAGCACCGATCGGTTATCGATAATCCTGTGCGGCCTGGCGGTTGCCCTTTTCTGTTCGGCCCTTCATCCGGCCGACGCTCGGGCCGGGGGATCGGCGCTGAGCCGGGCCGTCTCAACCCAGGAGAACCTGCAGCCCGCCATCCCCCGCCCGGATCAGGAAACGGCTGCCGAGGCCAAGCTGTCTGCCTTGCATCAAAAAACGGGCCAGCGGCCCAACATCCTCTGGCTGGTGGTCGACGACATGGGTTTCGGCGATCTGGGCGGCCCGTGGGGCGGGGGGGCACACATCGGCGCCGCGACACCGCACATCGACACCCTAGCCAGGGAAGGCCTGGCCCTGACCGCGACCTATTCGCAGCCCACCTGCACCCCCACCCGCTCGGCCATGATGACCGGGCGTCTGCCGGTGCGCACCGGCCTGATTCGTCCGATCCTGGCCGGCGACACGATCTCCAGGAATCCCTGGGAGGGCGAGGTCAGCATCGGCCGGGTCCTCTCCGATGCCGGCTATCACACCGTGCTGACCGGCAAGTGGCACACCGGCGAACTGCCGGGCATGCGCCCGTTCGAGGTCGGCTTCGACGAGTTCCAGGGCTATTATGCCTCGCAGAAGGAGTTGACCCAGCAGGTCGACGGGCGCCGCTACCCCGATCTGGTCTACGATGCCGAAAAGTTGGCCCGGTTTCAGGAAGTCAGCGGCAAGATCGATATGGTTTATGGCCGCAAAGGCGAGGAAGAAAAAGTCGTTGCGGCAACCACCAGCATCGAGCAGTTCGCCGAGGCCGATCAGATCCTGGCCGAATTCACCATCGACCGGATCGAGACCTTGGCCAGGGGCGGCAAGCCCTTTTTCATCGCCCACAACTTCATGCGCGTGCACGCCGACAACCACCCCAGCAAGGAATTCAGGGGCAGGAGCGCCAGTAAATACCCCTTTAAAGACAATGTCGTCGAGGTCGATGCCCTGGTGGGCAGAATCATGGCCGCGGTAGAAAAAGCCGGGGTAGCGCAGAACACCTTCGTCTTTTTCACTTCCGACAACGGCCCGCAGATGGACAGCTGGCCCGATTCGGGCTACACGCCCTTTCGCGGCGGCAAGGCCTCGGCCTGGGAGGGCGGCGTGCGCGTACCCGGCATCGCCTACTGGAAAGGCATGATCCAGCCGCGTGAGAGTGCCGAGCTGTTCGACCTGATGGACCTGTTCAATACCTCGGTCCACCTTGCCGGGGCCGACGACAGGATTCCGACCGACCGCTACATCGACGGCATCGACCAGACCGCTTTTCTGCTGGCCGACGATGGCCGCAGCAAACGCGAGCAGATCTACATCTGGGTGCAGACCCACCTGGCGGCCATGCGCATGCGCGAGTACAAGGTTCACTTCGAAATCACCCGCGAGCAGAGCACCTTCATGGGCATCGACTACGCCAGCGCCGAAAAAGTGGGCCTGGCTCCCTGGCTGTTCAACCTCTACATCGATCCGAAGGAACAGATGCCCGTCGGCCATCGCCTGAATGCCTGGCTGGCTTCGATGGGCGCCGAAGCCAAGGCGCACGCGGCGACCTTCAAGAAATATCCACCCAAGGACATTGGGCTGAAGCAGTAACGTCGAATTCGCAACACCGGTATACGAGGAGGCCCCCATTGGTCCGGTTGGCTCTAATGGTGATGGTATGCATAGCGTTACGTCTGATGGCCCCGATCCTCCATGCCGAGGAAGGCGGGTCCGGCCACTATATGCCCGGATCCATGGCTTCCTTTATGGATGGTGTGACGGCGCCAATCTCGGCGGCTTCAAGGCCAGGGCGCACGGCATCGGGCCGGTGCTCTCATACGCTGCCAAGATTGCCGGGCAGGACCTGATTGCCGAGCTGAAATGGTTGCACGAGTTTGACAACCGGAACCGCCTCGAAGGGGATACGATCTTCTTCAAGGTGCTAACCAAGTTTTGATATCGGAGGATCTACGATGAGACCATGCGTAAACGGATTAGTGATTTTTATGTTGCTTTCGTCATCGATATTGCCTGCCGGCGCGTTGGCCGCCATGGCCGCCACCGGCGCCGATCCGCTGCCTTCCTGGAGCGACACCGCCCCCAAGCAGGCCATCGTCGCTTTTGTTGAAAAGGTCACCACGCCGGGTTCGCCCGATTTCGTGCCCGAGCCCGAACGCATCGCGGTCTTCGACAACGACGGCACGCTCTGGCCAGAAAATCCGATGCCGTTCCAGATCGCATTTGCGATCTACAGCCTGAAGGAGCGTGCCCCCAGCCATCCGGAGTGGCAGGACGATCCTTTCGTCAAGGCCATCCTCGCGGGCGACTTCAAGACGATCCTGGCCGACAACCACAAAGGGCTCTTGCACGTCCTGGGACTGACCCACGCCGGGATGACCGTCGACGAATTCGACGCCCAGGTCAAGCATTGGATGACCAAGGACAAGCACCCGCGCTTCGAGCAACCCTATGACAAGCTGACCTATCAGCCGATGCAGGAGCTTCTGGCCTATTTGCGCCAAAACGGCTTCAAGACCTTTATCGTCTCCGGCGGCGGCGCCGATTTCATGCGCGTGTGGAGTGAGCGCGTCTACGGGATCCCGCCCGAGCAGGTGATCGGCTCCCACGGTCAGACCAGATTCGAGATGCGCGACGGTAAACCGGTGCTGGTCAAAACCCTGGACCACGTCTTCGTCAACGACAAGGCGGGCAAACCGGTGGGCATCCAGCAGGCCATCGGACGTCGGCCCATCGCCGCTTTCGGCAACAGCGACGGTGACAAGGAGATGCTTGAGTACACCACCATCGCCAACCCGCGCCCGAGCTTCGGCCTGATCGTGCACCACACCGACGCCGAGCGCGAGTATGCCTACGACGCCCATCCGCAAAGCAGCGGCCGGCTGGTCGAGGCGCTCGAGGATGCGCCGAAGCGCGGCTGGACGGTGGTGAATATGACGGACGACTGGAAGCAGGTCTTTGCGGCAGATAAATAACGACCAAAAGAAGTGGGCCATCGGTCCGACCATCGGGTTTGCGGCGCGCAGCAACAAACTGCTCTGGGGCGCTTTCAACCAGAAGCTCTTCTCCTTTGCCGGAGACGACGAGCGCGAGGATGTCGACGTCAGCATCCTGCAGCCGATCGCCAGTTACTCCCTGCCGGACCATTGGTCGATCGGCACATCGAAATGAACGCCACCTACGATTGGGAAAAGGGAGCCTGGAACGCCCTGCCGCTGGGTGTCAAGCGGGTCAAGTTCGGCCGCCTGCCGGTGCAGATCTCCGGTGCCTGCGAGTACAACTTCGCTGACGACGATGTGGCGCCCCGGTGGACCATAAACTGCACCCTGAAGTTCCTGTTCCCGCATTACAGCAGGAGGATCGCATGATGGAATCTGCAACCGCTTCGATTTTTCGTAGAAAATTATCATTTATGGGTTTACTTTGCTTTTGGGGTGTTCTGATCGGTTCGGCCCTGCTGCTGATGGCCGGCCCGTCAGCGGCGGCTCCCGATGACGGCTCGGTCCTGCCCTTTCCGCCCACCCCCATGGCGGGCGTGGCCAAACCCCGGCTGCAAGACGCCATCATGCGTTGGCCCGAAACGCCGCAGCGCCTGCCGCAAGAAGCCCCCAACATCCTGATCGTCATGCTCGACGATGTGGGCTTCGGCATTGCCGACACTTTCGGCGGCGAGGTCCACACGCCCACGCTCTCCCGGCTGGCCGAAGAGGGCATCCGCTACAACGCCTTCCACACCACCTCGATCTGCTCACCGACCCGTGCGGCCCTGTTGACCGGCCGCAACCACACGCGGGTCGGGTCGGGAACCATCGCCGAGCGCGCCGTGGCCTTCGACGGCTACACAGGGGTGATTCCCAAGACCGCGGCGACCGTCGCCGAGGTGCTCAAGGCGTACGGCTACCACACCTCCGCCTTCGGCAAGTGGCACAACACCCCGGCCGTCGAGATCACGGCCATGGGGCCCAAGGAGCGCTGGCCCAACGGCTACGGCTTCGAGTACTTCTACGGCTTTTTGGGTGGCGAGACTTCCCAGTGGGAGCCGCGCCTGACTGAAAATTACAACCACATCGAACCGCCCCACGACCAAAAGTACCACCTGACCGAGGACCTGGCCGACAAGGCCCTGGCCTGGCTGGACGACCATCAGGCCTTTTCGCCGGACAAGCCCTTTTTCATGTACTGGGTGCCGGGCGGTGTGCATGGCCCCCATCACATCTTTGCCGAGTGGGCCGACAAGTACAAGGGCAAGTTCGATGACGGCTGGGACGCCTATCGCCGGCGGGTCTACCAGCGGCAACTCGAGATGGGCATCATTCCGGCCGGTACCAAGTTGACCGAGCGGGATGCCAGCCTGGAATCCTGGGACGCCATCCCCGAAAGCCAGCACGCCTTCCAGCGGCGCTTGATGGAGCTGTTTGCCGGTTTCGTGGAGCACACCGACCAACAGGTCGGCCGCCTGGTTGACGGACTGGAACGGCGCGGCCTGAAAGAGAACACGCTCATCTTCTACATCTTCGGCGACAATGGATCCAGTGCCGAAGGGCAGCATGGTACGGTCAGCGAACTGCTGGCCCAGAACAATATCCCCAACACCGTCGATCAGCAGCTGGCAGCACTCGAGCGCATCGGCGGCATCGCGGCGCTCGGTACGCCCAAAACCGACAACATGTACCACGCCGGCTGGGCCTGGGCCGGCGGTACGCCATTCAAGGGCACCAAGCTCCTGGGGGCCTACTTCGGCGGCACGCGCAACCCGATGGTGGTCTCCTGGCCCAGGCGGATCAAACCCGACCCGCGCATGCGGTCCCAGTTCCACCACGTGGTCGACATCGCCCCCACGATCTACGAGCTGCTCGAGATTCCCCATCCCGAGGTGGTCAACGGCAACCACCAGATGCCCATGGACGGTGTCAGCCTGGCCTACACCTTCGACGATCCGGCCGCCGCATCGCGCAAGCAGACCCAGTTCTTCGACAACAACGGCTCCCGCGCCATCTACCGCGATGGCTGGATGGCAGCCGCCTTCGGCCCGTTCATCCCGTGGGACACCCCCGGCTCCGTCAAGCGGGTGGCCGGCTGGGATTCGACCACGGATGAATGGGAACTCTATGACCTGAGCAATGACTTCTCCCAGGCCACGGATTTGGCAGCCCAACACCCCGGCAAGCTCGAAAAACTGAAGAAGGACTTTCTGAAACTGGCTGAGGAAAACAAAGCGTTTCCCATCGGTGCCGGCAACTGGCTGCGGCTGCACCCGCAAGACCGGGTCAAGACGCACTACACCAGCTGGACATTCAGCCAGAATACCCGGCGGATGCCGGAGTTTACCGCACCCGGGGTGGGCCGGCAGAGCAACCGGGTCACCATCGAAGCCGATGTTGACGAAAATGCCAGCGGTGTCCTATACGCGGTGGGCGGCGCCGGCGGCGGCCTGACCGTTTACATGGACGAGGGTCACCTTGTTTACGAATACAACATGATGATTATCGAGCAGTACCTGGCCAAAAGCACCGCTGCGGTGGTGTCCGGAAAACACATCATCGAGGTGGACACGGATATCAAGGGGCCGGGCCAGGCGGGTACGGTCACACTGAGCGTGGACGGTAAGCCGGTCGCCACGGCGGAACTGAAGCGTACGGTACCGGCGGCCTTCACCGCCACCGAAACCTTCGATGTCGGTGTGGACCTGGGATCGCCCGTGTCACTGAACTACGACCACCGGCGGCCATTTGCCTTTGAGGGGACGATTGAAAAGGTAACCGTCGAGCTTAAATGAAAAATAAGCGTATCCGGTCACCGGGTAGAGCCAATGAACGGGCCGCCGGCCTCATTTTTTGCCGAACAGTACGACACCGTCCGATAAAGGAAGCATGGATCAGCGGCTCAACCAGTAGATCAGGCCGGGCAGATCGGCAATACCGATCGTCAGAAAGAGGGTGTCGTTCGCCTCTTGGATGATATCCCGGGCCCCCAGACTGATGCGCAACCGGTTGTTAAAAAAGTTGACATGCATGTCCAATCCGAAGGTGGTCTGATCGGCTTCTTGCGGATCCTGCCACGCATGGTAGACGGCCGGTGTGACACCCCAGCCTGAAAAAATGCCTGTCTTGTCGACGCGCGTCAGATCCAGTCCGAGAACGCCGTAATTGCCGCGGTTTTCATCGGCGCTGGAGCTGATCAGACCACCGGTGAACCCCAACCCCAGGCGCAGGCCGATATTGACCGGTTTGATGTGCCAGGTCGGCTGCCAGAAAAGCTGGGTATCCCCCTCAATGAAATCAAGGGCCACTTCATAAGGGATCAAGTTGCGCCAGAACCAGGATTCGGGCGCCGTGGACGGGGCGAACGTGAACCGGGGATATTTGTAGGTGGCGGTGCGCAGTGTTAGGGCGCTGGCCCCCATGAGGGTTACTTGGGCCTGATCGCGTTTTGCAGGATCCGGTTCGCGGGCCTCGTAAATGGCATCGGCCTGTTTCTCCAAGTAGACCAGGCGGTCGGTCGCCCGGTTGACTAGCTCGGCGGTCCAGTGATCCGGGTCGTCCATGATCAAGGCCAACAGCGGCGTGCCGCCCCCCGGCGGCTGTGTGGGAACAAATCCCTCGGCTTTCAGGTAGGCGAAGAAGACCTTCTCCGTCGACGGTACTTCCTCGGCAGGGAGTTTGCCCCGGTTGGCCGCCAGAAGGGTCTGGTCGAGACCTTCGAAGATGATGCGGATGTCGGGGGCTTCTGGCGGCATGGGATCGTAGGCGAAGCGCAGTCCTCCGTTTGGGCCGAATTCTCGCCTGGCCATCAAGGCGAAGGTATACCGGCTCTTGGGATCGTCGGCCACCCCCAGAAGATGATAGAGTTTTTCGCTCAACCGATCGCGGCAGGCCAGCCGTTGGTATTGCTGGTCAGGGGTGGGGAAATTGCCCTGGCACTGATTTCCGGTGAACAGGACGATCGCGTCATACACGCCGACATAGTAGTCGAATTCACGGAATTTGTAGTCAAGAAAAGCTCCGAAGGCGTCGAGGAGCAGCCCGGTGATGGGGCCGCCCCGGCTGGTCACGTGTATCGACCGGTCCCAGTCCGCCGAAAGGGCCGACCGGCGGATGTCCGCGGCCAGGGTTTCCTCCTCGGGTAGGATGGCGGCGGAGAGTTCGACGAGCGCATCGGCCAGCGCTTTGCGCAGCCTTTTGGCATCGATCCGGCATTGGGCGTCGAACTCCTGGCTCACCGCCGAGGAGGCGGGGGTGCATGAGGTGGCGATGCCCGCCTGAAGCAAGGCCTGGGTGGAGAAGGTCTCTTGAATGGGCGCGACGCGATAGGTCTGGTTGAGCTCGAGCAGCCGCGCGACATGGCGCAGCCGGTCGCTGCACCTCAGGGGCTGATCGAAATAGGGCAGGTGGCGGTCGCAGTTCAGATCGGAGGCCAAGGCATTGATCCGGTCTGCCAGATCCCGGCTCAGCTGGGAAATGTTCAGACGCCAGTTGTCGCCGGTCAATTCCCGGTAGAGTTCGTATGTGCGTGCCGTACCGATGGCACCGCCCAGTACCTCCGTCTCCGATTCCAGATTGAAAGTCATCTCATGGCAGGCTTCCGGCGGTGTTTCCCCCTCGCAGGCCCGCCGATTTTCCGGAGCGTCGATCGTATAGCGCTCGCGGTTGGGATCGAGATAGATGTACTTGACGGGCAGGGGGGTTTGCTGATGATGCAGGCTGTCTTCGGCCAGCCGCCGGGCCAGACCGATGGGCAGGTTGTCGAACAGGCCGCCGTCGGCGAATTCGGCCTCCGCCAATACGTACCCCTCCGGGCAGACCCACTCATCGTCTCCGGCGGTTTCCATTGCCGGTTGTCCTTCCCGCTCCTCATCGGATTGGAGCATTTCCTGCCGGCAATACCGCAGGCGCTTGCGTCCGAAACCGCCCGGAAAGGCGCTGGTGGTCAACAGTGCATCCACGACCTGCCGGTCGGAGATCGACAGCGGCATCCCATCGGCCGGCCAGGGCATCAGGATCATGGCCGGGTCGTTCAGGGAGGGGTAGTCCTCAGGATCGAACGCGAAACCGGCACTGCCATCCGCCTGGGTGCGCATTTCGAAAGGAATGTAAAAACGCTGATTGCTCACGGCTACGCTGCTGACGACCATGGTGTCGGGCTTGACCCGGGTCACCGTGACCCCCAAGGGCAAGTGCAGCCCGGGACGAAAACTTCCCGGCTGGCGCCACTTCTCGGACAGTTCAAGGGCTACCGCCACGAGGTCCCGTCGGGAGAGCAGGGCATCATCGGGCAGGAACAGCGGTGAATCCGCTTCGGCGGGCAATAGACGGTTTACGTCAGGGGTCAGCCAGATATCGCGAAAGATGTTGTCGTCGACGCTATTGGCAAACCCCCCGTCGCTTTCCGGGTTCACCGACCAGGACAGCGCGGCCAGCACGGTGTTGATGCCGCCGGCCGATGTTCCGGCGATGCTGGCGATGTCGATGGGCCGCGGCTCCCCGATCAAAGCGCCTTTCTCGGCCGTGTCCAGCTGGCGCAGTACCGCCACCAGACCCCAGATCAGGCCGGCCTCATAGGCACCCATGCTGGCCCCGCCGCTGATGGCCAGGGCGATGCGATTCGGGCTGGTATCGGCTGTTGCCGTTGCCGAGCGAAACAGCGGCGATAATAACATCAAACACAGCCAGATCAAAACCAAAGGCCGGGTGTGCATGCTTATCCCCCTGTTGGCGATCCGACCAGGATGGTGATTGGGCGGCTGTCCACGGTGAAGGCACGGATAATGACCATTCCGCCCAACTGGCCCGAGAGACGTTCGTCGATGTGGCCGGTCACGCGAATCCGGTTGGTGGCCGGTTTCTCGAATTGCAGATTTCTTCCAAATCGTTTCTCTGACAAGGTGTTCTCCTTATTTCCGCTGGCCTAACTACCAGTCCGGCCATTGCCAATCCCGGTGATCCTTATCGGCAGCAGGCCGTTCGACCGCATTGGGACCAAGCAAATCGCCCCAACTGGTGCGCTCAATCATGGCGTTTCGGTTTTCCGGTGAAAGGACGTTTTCACCTTCCCTGATCTGCCACCCACCTCCCAGCGCCTTGTAGGTGGCCACCAGATTCGTGCCCACCTGGCCGCTGACTTCGGTCAGGCGATCGGCCTGGGTGGCCAGGAAACGTTGGGAATCCAACACCCGCTGGTAGTCAACGAGCCCCTCCTTGTATTGCAGCGAAGATATCTTTACCGATTTTTCTGCCGCAGTGACGCTCTCTTTCAGAAACGCTTCCTCTTCCTTGGTTTGCGTATACGCCACCATGGCGTCCTCGACTTCCCGCTGGGCGTTTAACACCGTATTTTTGTATGTGACCATAAGCTGTTGAAGGCGTGCATCTTCTACCCGTACACGGTTTCGGATGCGTCCGTAATTGAGAATATCCCAGCTGAAACCCGGCCCGGCGCTCCAGAACAGACTCTTTTGGCTGAAGATATCACCCAGCGAATTCTCTCCGGAAACCGACATTGCGTCCGATGAACGCCATCCGATCGTCCCGAACAGGGTAAAATGAGGGTACAGGTCTGCTTTGGCAATCCCGATCTGAGGACTTTGGGCGGCGATGCGCAACTCCGTCAGCCGGATGTCGGGCCGACGCCTGAGAAGGTTGTTGGGGATGTCGACAGTGACCGTCTCGGCGGCCACCGGAATCTCAGGCGGTCCACTCAGCATCGCGTTCAATTCACCCGGCAGCACACCCAGCAGGATGGCCAGCGCGTTCCTAGCTTGACGCTGCCCGGATGCCAGTTGGGGAACCAGGGCTTGTGTATCGGCCAACAACATCCTGGCCTGGGTCACATCCAGCTCCGAAACGGCGCCCTCTTTGAACCGGACGTCGGCGATCCGCAGGGATTGCTCCTGCAGCCTCACATTTTCCTCGGCGATCTTCGACCGTTTCTCCAGCGTACGGATCACGATGTACGTGCGTGCGACTTCGGCTGTCAGCGATACGAGAACGTTGTCATAGCTGGCGACGGTCGCCTCCAGGTTGGCGGCTCCGGACTGCACCGAACGGCGAAACTTGCCCCAGATGTCCAGCTCCCACGCCGCATCGAACCCGAGGCTCAGCACATTGAACTGATCATCGTAATAGGGGGTGCCACTTATGGTGCTGAGTTTGTTGTTTGTCAGATTTCCAGAGGCCGATTGCTGCTGAGGGTACAAGTTGCCGACCGCGATGCCCAGTTGCGCGCGTGCCTCATAAATTCGGATGCCGGCGATCTGCAAGGATAGGTTTTGCCGGTAGGCGCTTTCGACTAAATTGTCGAGTACGGGATCGTCAAACACCAACCACCATTGGCTGTAATCGGTTTGACCGGCACTCAGGCCAGGGGCCTCGATTTCCGTCCACGCATCCTGCAGCGGCGCTTCCGGCTTGACAAAATCCGGTCCGACCATGGTGCAGCCGCTCATGATCAGCGCCATGGTAACCAGGGACAGCCCGGCAGGCTGCCGTAAAACGGCGCCCAATACCGTGATCCGGTGTCCTCGCCTCTGGCCAATCCTCGCTGTAGCGCCGCTACGACTGCGGTTGTCCTTTCGGCTGCGTCCTTGACCGAGGGCAGGATGCTTGTTTTTCAACAGCCTGTTGACAGCCCTGAATGGATTGAACCATTTGGCGAGGCCCCCCGTCCGTTTCCGATCGCTTACCCCATCGCCTTTGCCTGTATCCATAGATATCTCCCGCTTACATCGTTGCCGATTCAATATGGGTTGTGAGTATCGCGGCGCGTCTGCTCTCGGGCTCAGCCGGGCACTGCGTCCGTCGGCGGTCTGACCCTGAAAAAGAGGCTGTAAAGCACCGGCACATAGTTCAGCGTGAATAGACTGCCGATGCCCAGGCCGAAGAACATGACCGATGCCATGCCGTAAAACAACGGATCACGGTTGATGATCAACGGCAAAAAGCCCAGCATGGTGGTCGACACCGACAGCAGGATCGGCCTGAATCGGCTGACGGCCGAATTGACCACTGCATCATAGGGAGCCTGCCCGTCGCGCCGGTTCTCCTCGATTTTATCGATCATCACGATGCCGTTGTTCACGATGGACCCGGCCAGGGCCAGCAGCCCAAGGATGACCATAAAACCGAAATCGGCCTGCATCGTCAGCAGGCCGACCACGGACCCGACGATGACCAGCGGTATGGTCAGGATGATGATGGCGGCCCGCCGGATGGAGTTGAACTGCCATACCAGGAGGAAGACAATGCCGCCGAAACACGGCAACAGCCACTTCGCCAGGTTCCGCTGGGCCGTGGCGGAATCCTCGAGTTCGGCGCCGACGCGCCAGTAGTGATTTTTGGGGAATGCCATGGCATCCAGCGTGGGCTTGAGGACGGCAAAGATTTCGGAAGCCTTCAGCACCTGGTTTTTGGCGCTGACGGTGATGGTGCGCTCCTGGTTGTAGCGCACGATGCGGTTCAGTTCGCCGACGGCGACCACATCGGCCACCTGGCTGAGCGGTACGCTGCCGCCCGTTGCGGCACGGATGCCCAATGTGCGCAGGCTGTCGGGAGAATCCCGTTCCGCCTTGACCCCGCGCCCGACAATGGGAATCTGAGCATTGCCCTGGTGGAAATTGGTGGTTGTCGTACCGTCGATAAAGAAGCCCAGGGTGGTGGCCACATCCTTGGAGGTCACCCCGGCGCGCAGGGCCCGGGCCTGATCGACATTGGCCCTGGCGGTGAACACCCGGTTGTTCCAGTCCTGTTTGATCTGAATACTGCCGGGGATGTCGCGCAGTGCGGCCATCAACTGCTCGGCCTGATCCATCAGCACATGGATATCGGGCCCGCTGAGCCGGAGTTCGAACAGGCCGGATTCGCTTCCGCCAAGCCACATGGATTTGACCCGGCCGCGGACATTGGGGAAGTGATTCTGCAGATACTGGTCGGTGCGCCGGACAAGCTCGGCCACCTGTTTGTTGGTCTCGGTGTTGACGATCAAAAACCCGACGAAGGGGTCGGGGTCCAGCGGCGCCAGCGACAGGAAAAAGCGCGGCCCGCCGTTGCCTACATAGGCGATGGTTCCGGTAATTTCCGGGTTTTCCTTTTTATCCTGCAGCCAGGCGCTGAGTTTTCTGACGGTCCTGTCGGTCTCCTCGATGTGCGTGCCGGCGGGAAGGTCGAGGTAGATCAGGTACTGGTTTCGGTCTCCACTGGGGAAAAAGGCCTGTGGAATGAAAGTGGCTGCGTAGATGGCGGTGGCAAATACGCCGCCCGTCAAGGCCAGCACCAGGGTCCGATATCGCAGGGAAAACCCCAGGATCCGACGATACAGCCGATAGAATTTTCCCTGGTACGGATCACTTCCCGACGGTTGATCACTGCTGCTGGTCGGGGGTGTTTTTAAGAACCAGTAACACAGGCTGGTGGATGAAAACATGGAGAAGAACCACGAGCCCATGAGCAGAATAATCATCACCGAACCCAGCGAGGCGGTATAATCACCGGCCATGCCGATTTGCAGCAGAATCGGTCCGAATGCGAAAACCGTGGTCAGCGTGCTGGTGAGCAGGGGTACCGAAAGGGTGCTGCCGCTTTTTAAGACGGCTTCCTTGCGCCCCATCCCCGTTTCCAGATTCACTTTGATGTCATCGGAAACCACGATGGCGTTGTCCACGAACATGCCCAAGGCGATGATCATCGTGGCCAGCGACATCCGTTCCAGATCGATCCCCAGCGCATACATCATCAACAGGCCGAAGAGCATGACCAGGGGGATGAACGAGCCCACGATCAAACCGGTTCGTAGGCCAAGCAGCAGCATGACCACCACCAGGACGATGACGATGCTTTCGATCACGTTGATCACCATGCCGCTGACGGATTTTTTGATCAGATCCGGCTGGTAGGTGGCGAATTCGAGCACGTAACCCCATGGCAGAGACTGCTCGATAGCCTTGACGGCCTGCGTCAGCCGCGAACCGTACTCGACGGCATCGACGCCTTTGATGATAAAAACGCTCAATACAATGGCCGGGTGCCCGTTGAAATAGGCCGGGTTGTCGATCGGCTCCACATACGTTTTTCGGATGGTGGCGATGTCACGCAGCGGAATCGAGGCCTGGGTTGCGGGGATCGGGATGAGAACCGCCCCGATCTCCTCAATGGACGCGAAGCGTCCCTGGGTTTCAACGATGATCTCCACATCGTTGATGTCTATCCGGCCCCCGGGCAGAAGGATGTTCTGATTCTGAAGTTTTTTCCCGATATCGACGGGGTCGATGCCCAGCTGCACCATCTTGGCGTTGGACACCTCCAGATAGATGCGCTCATCCTGCACACCGGTGAGATCGATCTTCTGGGTTCCCTCTATCAGGTTGAGGCGCTCCCGGATTTGACGGGCGGTTTCATGCATTTCCGCCATGTCGAATCCATCGCTCCACAGGGCGATGGTGGCCACCGAGGTATCACCGAAGGTATCGTTGACCATCGGTCCGATGGTGCCCTCCGGCAGTTCGGGTTTGACATCTTCCATCCGGTTGCGCAGAAGCTTCCAGGTCGCCGAGAGCTGTTCGGCGGGCACTTCATCGCTGATGACGACATGGATCAGGGATTCACCGTATTTGGATGTGGAATTCTTGATCTTGTCGACTTCGCCCATGCTGCGGATTTTTTCTTCGATGGGCCGGGTGATCAGGCGTTCGACTTCCATGACCGGCATGCCGGGATAGCTGGCCGACACCACCGCTTCACGAATCGTGATGAAGGGGTCTTCCAGTTTCGGAAGGCCCATGAATGCAGCGACACCCCCGACAGCCACCAACAGAATCGTCATGACGACGGTCCGGGAATTATTTAGTGCAAATGCGGTGATTCCAGTCATTATCTGTTCCCCTAATGCTGCATCAATTTGACTTTCATGCCGTCTGCTAAAAAACTGACCCCGGCCACGGCAATGATGTCTCCGGCCGCAAGGCCCTCGATCACGATGGGTTTTTTCTGTTCTGCGCCGCGGAAACGGATCGTTGTCCTTTTAACCGTCGATGTCTGGGGGTCATAGACAAAGGCAACCCCCTGATTGGCTTCCGGGGCAGGCAGGATGGCCTGGAGTGGAATCGGGTAACCGGATTCCCGCATTTCGTCCGTTACGGTAAAACTGGCTTCTGCGGTCATGCCGGGCTTTACTTTTTCGTTGGGGTCCAGCAGCGCCACTTTGACCGGGAAGGCGTTGGCTTCGACCGCGGCGGAACCAATGTCGGAAATGCGGCCCTGGGTGGACTCACCGGGCAGTGTGGGAAAGGTGACCGTCACCGCATCATCGATTTGAAGGCGGTCGACGGTGGTCTCCGGAACGGCCAACTGGACTTCCATATTCCCGGTGGCATTGATTTCGAATATCTTCTGCCCGACCGCCACCTCTTCATTGGGCTGCACCGACCGCCAGGCGATGGTACCGTCGTAAGGAGAAAGCAGCTTGGTTTTGCGTAGATTGCGGTTGGCCGAATTCAGTCTGGCCACCTGATAATCCACAGCGCTGCCGGCGGCTTTGTAATTGTACTCGGCGACGTCCAGGCGGCTTTTTACCCCCGCCCCCTGCTCGTAAATCCGCCTTTGGCGCTCGAACTGCGACTTGGATTCGGCTTCCTGGTCCCTGGCCTTGACCAGCTCGGCCTTGATGGCATCCGCCTCCAGTTGATAGGGCTCCGGGTCCAGAACAGCCAGAACCTGCCCTTTTTTCACCCGATCGCCGATGTCGACTTCCACGGACGCCACCTGCCCGCCCACCTGAAAACTGAGGCCGGAGGAATCGACCGCCGCGGCCAGCCCGGATAATTGGAGCGTCTGCCCGGTCGCCTGCTCCCTGACGGTCATCGTCTTGATCGGCCGGATATCTTCGACAATTTCAACCTTTTCCTTGCATGCCGTCAGCGCAGCCGCCATGCACAGCAGCCAGACACTCTTTTTAAACGCCTGTTTTGGTAAATTGAATCTCATTTCTATCGTCTCCCGTTGCCTTCTTCAGTGAAGCCAAAGCTATCGTATTCAGTAACAAAGAGGTCTAATCCCGCGCGCGCATAGACACCCACCCCAAAACCGGAATCCGATTGATGGTCGACATCGTCGGCTGTCGATGCTTCAGGTTCGGTCTCCCACTGCGACCAGATGAGCAAGGGACCGGCACCCACATTCAGGTGCAGCCATCTTGCCGGTTCAAAGGCAAGAAATCCTCCGGCAAAGTAGTCGATCAAAAATGAGTTCACCTCCACCGAGACGGCAGCGGTGCCGCCGCCGATTCCGGAAGATGCGCTGAAATGGCGAACATCGCTGTCTATGCTGAAGAGGGCGCCTGTTTCGAAGCCATACGTGACTGTTCCGCCGCCGAGGGGCTTTTGTGCGTCAGCTCCAAAAATGGCGACGTCGAAATCATCCGCTTCAGGGTCCGGTTCATTGTCGGCAATATTCATCATACCATAAAAAACATGGCCGATGAGTGACCCGTTCACCTCTTGCGAAAGACCTTCACCCACGGATAACAGACAGAGCGCTGTGCAGATGATCAGAGCAAGCAAATGTTTTGATTCCATGAAAGGCCTTCGTTTCTTCAACCCGGTCAAAACCATTTATCATATATTTTCTGATACTCGCCGTTTTGCCGCTGTATCATGATTCCGATATCAAACAGCTCCTTTAACGCTTCTCCGCCGGTGTTGGGGAAAACGATCCCATAGCGTTGCTCGGCAAACATATTTCCCACCACTTTTATGGTCGGATCCAGCTTGGCGGCGTACACCAAGGGCGGGGCATCATACACGATCGCATCAGATCGGCTTTCCTTCAGGTTGGTAAGCAGTTCGTCCAACGAACCTGTCGAAACGATTTTCACGTTATCGAGGCCAGAACGAAAATCGATACTATAAATAGTAATCTTTTCATAGTCGCTTGACCCTATGTATTAACGTGGAACCGCGATACCGGGTCATCATTGCCCAAGGGATTTGACAATTTCCAGTTTCCACTCCGGCGTATCGCGGACAGACAACAGTGCTTGATTTAACATTTATAGGTGTGGACTTTCATCCGGTAGTGCGAATCCATAGTTCTGTTTCTCGAAAACGAAGGGAAGAACATAGATCTTCCCATATATTCCTTGTCGGCGATCAGATAGGTCAATTCGGAGAGTGTGTAGAGTATATCGCGACGGTCGTCTTCACTGGCCTTGTCATGCAGGATCTCGATGGTCGCGTCGGGATCTTCAGTGAACCTTTCCTCAAGAAAAAAACGACGCAGCACGAGTGCCGAGGCATCACTGTAAGCGTCCTCCTTGATTGAATTCAGATTAATTTGTTCATCGGTCTGCCGGACGCCCACCGCCCGGGTTCCGACGGGTGTGGCGCAACCGGATAGGAAAATCACAAGTAACGCGAAAGATAACAGCGAATACCAACACGTATTGCCGGCAAAGGTCGGTTCAATTTTCAAGGTTTGGCAATGACGTTTCACGGCGTAAGTCTCTTTTTGCATCAGGCTCATGATGGCGAATCCATGATGGGGTGGCCTTGCCGGATTATCCTGGAAAAAGCAGGGTCCTGATCCGCCGCCCGGGCCTTTCCCTCAGGCGATTGATGTAGCCGATGTAATCCAGGAAAACCTGCCTGGCGACATCCAGGGATGCGCCCTGGAGCCGATACAGGTAAACGGTCTCTCCGTCCCCCTCACGATAGTTGGTCCTCGAGCGGATCAGATCGCGCTCGTCCCCCACCACGTAGATGAGTTCGTACTGCCTGAAAAAGCCCTTGAGGCTGGAGTACGCTTCACCGACTTCCTTGCGGGTTTCTATGGAGACGCACAGGTAGCTGCCATCATCGAAACCGAAGCTGACCAGCGTATGCACAATGGTGCTAAGCCCCCAATCGCTCAGGAAAAGATCGAAGCTCCGAAGTCCTGCCAGGTCGTAGGTCTTGTCATAATAGTCAATGGTGTAGTCCGTCTCCGTTCGGTAATCACAGTTGCGGACGTTGTGTGTCGTGATCGCATCCCCATCGGCGGTGGCGTAAGGCAACACCGCCACGTCCGGTTGCCAGTTGCGATCGTTGGACGGCTGCATGGACAACCACCCGATCAGGACCACGGCAAACAGGCCCAAAAAGGCCATTACCCCTTTTCGCCTTGGACGAAGCAACAGCAGCACGGCGATGGCGGCCGCCAGGAAAAGCCCGGCACCTGTAAACCGCAAGGCGCTTGGCAGATAGGAGAAAGAGATCGCCAGGGTGCCCCAGGTGATCATGGGGATCAGCAATAGCCAAAGGGCTATGGTTCCGGTTACCTTCACATCTTCTCTCCAAGATCACTAAAAGAAAACCAAACCATTCACCAATGAATCAGCCGAATCATGCCTACCTTCTTCTGGGCGCCGGTCTGGGAACCGGCCGTGCAGGCAGTTGCGATGCGCGCAGCGGCTGGGAAGGCGGGGCCACGATGACATCGCGGTCATAATAGGCCGTGCCGTAGCCGCCGTAGTAAACACCGCCCACGACCTGGTTTTCCTGGTAGTCGTAGGTACTGTCCAAGGCGCAACCGGTTGCCAGCAGGGCCATCACCGCCAGCAGCAGACCCATCGGCCTATGTTTGTGACCATATCGCTTCATGGCTTCTCCTCCGTGTCGTTTTCATCCGTCCATTGCGCAATGGCCAGCGCGGCACCCAAAGGATCCAGAAAAACGGCTACCGTTCCATTCCGAATTGTCGGGCTCGGGGGTACCACAACCTTGCCGCCGGCCTGCTCGATGCGTGCCAGGGTCTGCCGCAAATCCGCCACGCGGATATAGGGAAGCCACGTGGAGGGCAGGTCCTTGCGCTCAAGTTCGAGCACCGCGGCCCGAGGGTACCCACCGGCCACCAGACGTATTTCAGGCCGGTCTCCGCTATCCTCCTGCCGCTCGATCGTGTAGGCGCCGATGGGACGATAGAAATCCGCCATCAGCGAACCATCCTTGGCCCAAAGTTCGATCCAGAACCAGGCATTGTAGGGTGGCAGGACATCGGGCGGATCGCCACCGGCTGCATGGATCACGCCGAAGATCGCGCCCTCGCGGTCCTGCAGCACGGCAACCGCACCGCGCCCGGCAAGGTTTTTCGGTGGCACCAGCACCTTCCCGCCGGAAGCGGTTGCCTGGCCGGCGGCGCGGTCCAGGTCGGGAACGGACATGAACGCCAGCCATCTTGCGGACCGATCGGCATCGACGGGTTTGGCGTAGGGAACGATCCCGGCGATGGGCCGTCCGTCCACACGGATGAGGGTGTAGGCATCCTTGCCGGTTCCGTGAGCTTCGTATTGCCATCCGAAAACGTCCCCGTAGAAGCGCTTCTCAATGTCGACATTGTCGGCCATCAATTCCGCCCACACCCAGCGACCCTGGAGATGAACATCGGTCGGCGATTCGCTGATGGCCGGCCATCGGGGCGTGGTCGCCGTGCATCCGCCGATCAGAAATAGGGCCGCACCGGCCAGCATCCGCATTCTCATGGAAAAACGTCTCATCGTTGCGTCTCCTTCATTTGACCGTGTATCCCTTGCCTTCCATACAGGCAGAAAAGGCACGGTTGTAATCACCCTGCTTCTGCGCCATGGCGGCGTCCTGCTGCTGCACCTGTTGCTCCTGGGCTTGGGCCTGTTGTCGCGCTTGATCCCGTTTTCTCATTCCACCGGCCATCACCCCCGCGGCGGCACCTGCAGCGGCGCCTTGGCCGGCGTCATCGTTGGCGATTTCGCCCACCACGGCACCTACTGCCGCGCCTCGCGCCGCTCCTCTGATTCGCTCACCTTGAGGGCCCTGGTTTTGAGCAGGGGCCGCCTGGGCCGATGGCTGAGGTTGCATGGGATCGAAACCGGTCTGCTGTTTGGCCCAGCCGTAGCACTCGGACTTGTCTTTTTCTGTCTGCTCCTGGCTCTGGCCCTTGGCCGGGAAAACAATCAAGTCCTGCCCCAATCCAAATTCCGTGAAAAATGCCGAGACCGTCACGAGTGTCACTACAACGATGGCCATTCGCATGATTGCGCTCCTTCCAGAAATTTCATTTTTCTGCTGATAGACGTAAAAAATAGAAAGCGGCCGCTGCTGCGCAACGCTTGCTGCCGGCTTCGGATGTCGTCATTTACGGCGCTAAAGATTCTACCGTCAGCAGCGGCAGATGCAGCTCGTAGAGTTCGTTGAGTACACCGGACAGGGCCGCCTGATCGCTCACATGGCCGACCAGGATGGTGATGGGGCGGCTGTCCCCTGTGAACGCACGGGTAATGACCATTCCGCCCAGCTGACCCGACAGGCTGTCGTCGATGTGGCCCGTCACGCGAATCCGATAGGTGGCCGGTTGTTCAAATCTGATGTTTTCCCCAAACCATTCGATTGCCATGATGCCTCCCTCGCTTCCCGGTGTTACCCGTCACATTTTGGTTGAAGATCAAAAAACCACCATAGCCCCTGCCGTCGAGAGGTGTCATCACCCGAAAGTTGTAAAATTAGTTGTATTTACAGGCGGCCATATCGCTTGGAGAGCCTCGTGCATACCTTTCGGGGCGGTCAAGATATCGCGGTGTGGTGTGTTAAAATCGACCGGTTATTCCGATTCCCGGTCCCGATGTCCACCTAGCAGGGAACGGTCCACCTGCTGTCCCAGACCCCCAGCCACGTGCCGTTGCCTCAGCCTTTGTTATTTAAATCGTTTGTATAGGTCCGTCTGCCGGCTTCGTTTGGATCGAGCTGGGTCCACTTCCAGGGCAGAGGCGGCGCCGGATCGGCTTGGGGTTTGGGTGCGGTATATGCGCTGCCCACGCACCCTGCGATTCCCCCTGCAAGAAGCGCGGCAGATCCCTTCAGGATGCCCCGGCGGGAGTAGGTGGTTGTTTCTTTTCGAGAGTGTTCCCTGGATTCCATTTTGATCGCCTTCATCACGTTCTCCTTTAAAGTTTTGAAGAGACGGCGTTTTCAGGCCAGACCGGAAAAGACGCCCATTTAATCCGCCAGGCTGG
Organism: uncultured delta proteobacterium; assembly: GCA_963785365.1. Classification (GTDB taxonomy): domain Bacteria; phylum Desulfobacterota; class Desulfobacteria; order Desulfobacterales; family Desulfosarcinaceae; genus Desulfosarcina. The sequence continues at coordinate 167,153 of CAWAUZ010000013.1, forward strand.
GATCGATGAGCTGTCGGTCAGCACCTACGGTAAGCCAGAATGTCACGAAAAAGCTGCAGAAAAGCTCCCATCCTTTTTCATTCCGGACGGCCAGGGTGGACTCGAGCGACTCCTTCAGGTAGGAACTCACGGCATCGTAATAGAAGCCGACACCCCAAGAACACGTCAATGCCGGCGCCGCTGATGCAGCAAGCGTCAACGCCACCATCGCAACAAGCACCGCGACGGTTCCGGTTCGCCTGCCGTTTACCGTATTGACGATATCGTGGGTGCATCCCATGGGAATTGGTCATGCTGTATGGTCACTTCAGATGATCGATGATCAGAGCAGGACTTCCCGTATTTTGCGTTCATTCGTTTTGACGAGATTGTTTTTATACAATTGATTCCGACGATGCCGCTGTTAATGAATGATACACTACCGTAGCCGAAACGGGCGGTCGATTCATCCCCCGAAAGTTGTATTAAAAGTTGTATTTTTCAATCAGGATCGGGTTTCACCGCAGGCGGCGGGGAAGATGCGTTGGATCGCGGAGATAAAATAAGACAGGAAGATCCCGAGATCGTTGTCATTCTCATCCAGGGACACCCATGTGCTGGGAACATCGCAGGCCTCCAGCCAGCAACTGACCAAGGTACTCTTGCCGTAGCCGGCCGGCGCAGAGACCAGGGTCAGCGGTCGATACCGGGCTTGGCTAAGCTTGTCCAGCAGATGTCGGCGGTGGAGATGCGCCCCGTCGATCGGTGGCCGGTGCAGTTTGGTCCGTAAGATGGAAATGGGCATCGCTGTCCGCTGCCGGGATTGTCTTGAAGCTATTCGATATTATAGAATTTTTACCCTGATTTTTATATTTGAATACGGATGGTGATGCAACCCTGAAAAGATGAAACGCCTTTCGCCACACCTAAACTGAGCGATTGTCGAGCTTGCCGCATATTCAAGGCCGATGTCGTCGCGCTATATCAGTGAACTATGCGTGACGACATCTAACGCCGAAGATGTGGTGAGATCGGCAAACCCAATGGGTTTCACCTTTTGAGAACAACAACCGATGGGACGCTACCGTGGTCGTAACCAATCGACTTGATGCGAGAAAAGTGAATCGCTCAGTTTAGGTAACAATTTGACGGGCCGTTCAAGGTTCACTACCGTTGTATTCTTTTAGGAGGAACACGGGTTGGGTGATTCATCGATCCACTCAGGAGAAACAATCTGCCGGCCTTTCCAGCTGCCTTCATTCCAGAGGTAATGAGATGTTGTAATCATAAGAAAATGCGGATACATTTGGAAGAGTCTGTTCTGGGTGAATTGGTCCCACCAGTACGCAGCGGTGCAGGATGCCGCCGGTCAATCCGGACTCTTCCCGACTGACGGATTGCCGCAATAGCGGGATATTGCGGGTGTCTTCGGTTCAGTCACAAAGCCCCAGCCATCAAAGCACCACAAGGGAGCAACGAATTGAAAAAGACCAACACCATCCAAGTCTTTATGGCCTTGCTGCTGCTCGTCGCCGGCGGCTGCGCCAGCCTCCCCGAAAATGCCCAGCGGGAGCCGTCGACGGCCTATCAGGACACGCAGGACACCCATATCGGCAGGCACGTGCAGGCGGAGATGCAAATGCATCCCGGAGAATCAGGTTATTTACTGTTGGGCAACGGCCTGGATGCTTTCGTGGCGCGGGTGCTGCTCGCCCAGCTGGCCGAACGGAGCATCGACACCCAGTATTACATGATCCACAATGACGTTGTCGGCAGCCTGTTCGTCGATCAGCTTTACAAGGCCGCCGAACGCGGGGTCCGCGTGCGCCTGCTGGTTGACGACATCGACCAGCAGGGCCGTGACTTCGGTGCGGCAGCACTGGACCGCCATCCCAACATCGAGGTGCGCATTTTCAACCCCTTTGCCCGCAACACCGGTCGGACCCTGCAGTACGTCACTGGATTCGGCAAACAGACGCGTCGGGCGCACAACAAGTCCTTCACGGTCGACAACCAGGCCACCATCCTCGGGGGGCGCAATATCGGTGATGAGTACTTTGAAGCCGATCCGGAGTTGGCCTTCGTCGACCTCGATGTACTGGCTGTCGGGCCGGTCGCCGGTCAGGTCTCCGCATCTTTCGACCAGTACTGGAACAATGCGTTGAGCTATCCCATCTCGACGCTGGTGGAAAACCCGCCAACGCCTCAGGAAAGCGCCCGGCGCAAACAGGAATTTGACGATTTCATCGCCCGGCAGGCCGACTCCGAATACCTGCAGCACCTTCGCGATTCGGATATAGCCAACCGCATCCGGCAGGATCAAATAGTCTATCATTGGGGCGTCGGAACGGTTGTTGCCGATGATCCCGAAAAACTCACCCACGACACCACGGAAACCCAATACCACCTTTCCGAGCAGCTGGCGCCCTACATGGCCGGCGTCCGGCGGGAACTGATCATTTTCTCACCCTATTTCGTGCCCGGCAAAACCGGGGTGGCCTTTTTTAAACAGCTGCGTGACAGGGGCGTGCAGGTAAAGATCCTGACCAACTCCCTGGCCTCGACCGATGTGGGCATCGTCCACGCCGGCTACGCCCGCTATCGCAAATCCCTGCTGCGCATGGGGGTAGCGTTGTACGAACTGAACCGCAACCTGGGCAAGGAGGAGCGTAAAGCGATCAAAGAAGGGGGGCTTGGCCGGTCCAAGTCCAGCCTGCATGCCAAATGTTTCGTGCTCGATCGGGAAACGACATTTATTGGCTCGCTCAACCTGGACCCTCGTTCCGTCGTACAAAACACGGAAATCGGCGTGGTCTTCAAGTCACTCCCCATCGCAGCTCATATCGCCGACGGTTTTGATCGCCATATCGAAAAGGTCGCGTTTCGACTGGAACTGGAAAAAATGCAAAATGGCTCCGAACGACTCCTGTGGCATGGCTTCGTTAACGGCGAAAAACAGACTTTCGAACATGAGCCTTACACTGGTTTCTGGAAACGCGTTGGTATTTCGTTCATGCGGATCATGCCGATCGAATCGCAGATTTAACGCTCATCCAAAACCCCAAGCACTGTGTTCGGCCAGCCCAGCGTCTTCCCGCCATCCCGGTTTGTCGATCCCGGCGGTCGTGCCCTCGAAAGCCAAAACGGTATCAAAGACAAGACCGCCGGTACCATCCTAATATTCAAGCGCCATTGATCGAAAACGACTACTTCAATCCGACCTCTTCTATCGCTTGCTTGCAGCGTGAGCTGACCTTGGCGTCGTTCTTATCAAGGCATTCCAGCAGGCGCCCCTCGCCGGCAGCGACATTCTGGCAGAACTGATCCAAATCGTCGGCACACTCGTTGATTACGTATGACAGTGCGGCCACGGCCCGTTCCAGTTGAGAGGCGGCATCATAGAGGGCATATTCGCATTTGCCGGACAATTTATCGCTGCGAGCGTATAGACAGGCCAGCACGCGCCCCTCGCCGGGGATGACATCTTTGCAGTAGGTCTCGATTTCGGCCTGGCAGCCGTTGGCCACCGTCTCTATCAGGCTCTCCTGAGCCCCGGCTGAAAGCGCAAATAGGAGCGTCACACAGATAGCAATGCTGAAAATTGAAATTGTCTTCATGATCTTTTTCTCCTTTTGATTGGTTTTTCCCAACCGATGTTTGATTTTCAGGCCGTCTTTTACGGCCTGAATGACACTGGATGTATCAGCAGAATCTACTGGTCCAGATTGACCCGCCGGGTAATTTGGTGGACCTCATAGCGCTGGTCGGGGATGCCGAGATAGTAACTGAGATCAACGGTGATGTCAGCCGACCGGACGCCTTTGGGAAGAACGAATTCGATGGATTCGGTCTTCGTCTGATAGGGCTGTATGCTGGTGTCGCGGATGTTGACGACTTTTCCCACTGCGCATAGATCACGTCATGGCATTGCGCGCAGCGCGATGCGTCGAACATCTCGACCAATTCGTCGATGGTCTTGGCTTTCTGTGCAAACGCCGGCAGCGGAAGCGCAACGCAAACCAAGATGGTGAGCAACTTCAACCGATTCATAACTCCTCCCACAGTTGGCAGAACAGGTTGTTTACGCCCTTATAAATCTTTCAGGTGGCCGGCGTCATCCCCCAAAAGTTTTAAAAAAGTTGTATTTTTCAATGCCAGTGTGCGAGTTCTGAAGCCGAAAAGTGGCCGAAACAGGTGTTTCTGGTACCCCAGAAAAGACTTAAGGCCATCAGTGGCATCATGGGACGGTTCACCGGCAAGGTGTTCAATTGAAGGCGGTGAATGGTGGCTTTTGAATAGGAGTCCGACGTTGACGACAGAATTACATCCAGCCAACCAGCTGGCCCTGGCGCGCACCGTCTTGGCCAACGAGCGAACCCTGCTGGCCTATTTTCGCGGTTCGCTGGGCGCGGCCATCGGCGGGGCCGGCCTGATCAAGTTTTTCGACCACCGTGCCTATGCGATCGGCGGCGCCGTTCTTCTGGCCGTTGCCGTGGCGTGGTTGGTGGTCGGCATCCGAAGGTATCTGAAGACCCGCAGACTGATCAGCGACATTGACCCGGAAGACTGGCAGCAGATCGAAGGGATCGTCAAGAGACAGAACCAGCGCACCCGATGGCACCATTAGACCGAGCCCATCCGTTCAAGGATGCGTGGTTTGTCTGTATTGGGGCGGACCCGATCTGTCCGGCAGACGGGCCGCGATCGTGACCGCGCCCGGTCACGCTTCCTCCGGCAAGCGGATCACCATGACCGGAATGGTGCTGTGGCGCACCACCCTGCGGGCCGTACCACCCATGAGGGCGTCCTTGAACATGCCGTATCCCCGGGTGCCCATAACGATGACGTCGGCATCGTTGAGTTCGGCCTGGTGTAAAATCTCCTCGGCGGCAACCCCCTCTTTGACCAGGATCTTGTCCACCTGGAAGGTGCAGGCATCCAGGTCGCCGCTGATCTCTTCGCAAAAGCTGCTCAGGCGCCCCTGGATGCGCGAAATGAAGTTGGCCTGGTGGTCGGCCTCGAGTTGCTTCCACTTCTGCTCACCCACGTACCCGTGAATCTGCAGGTAGGCTTCCGCGCTGAGGTTCTCCATCACATGCAAGATGGTGATCCGGGCGCCGTATTGCTGGGCCAGGCTGGCGGCGTAACGGTATGCGAAGCGGGCGTTGTCGGACAGATCCGTGGCATAGAGAATATTCTTGAATTGCGGGAGCATCGTTTATTCCTCGATCGTTGGCAAGTGGGGCAGGGTGAGCGGGCCGCATCCTGGCATCATCGGCCTGCGGTCCCTGATGGTTGCGCGCCGGACCAATGTGGCCGCGCCGTCAGGCCGTGAGCGACGAGACGCTCAGTCTCCCAGACGAGCCATGTGGTCATCGTACAGGGTCTCGAAGGTCTGCTTGTGCTTGGCCTCCTCTTGGGCCAGCATCTTGAACAGCTTGATGCAGTCGGCATTGTCGGTCTTGGTCGCCAGGGCATTGTAGAGCCGCAGGGCTTTCTCCTCGCGCTTCATGGCCAGGCGCAGGATCTCGGCGAAATCCATGCCCGGTTCGTACTGCATGTCGACAATGTAGTCGCTGCGCTTGATATCCGGGATCCACTCGTAATCGTACTCGATCAAGGTCCGGTTGCCTTCTTTGAATTCCTCTAAGAGCACCTGATGCTTGCGCTCTTCCTCCACAAATTCGGCCAGGGTCTGCTTGGACGCCGGAAACGTCTCCCGATCGACCAGCTTCTGGTAAAAGGCGACCGCCTGTTTTTCCCGTTCGATGGCGAAATCGAGGATCTCTTCGAAGGAATTGAAATTCATGTGACCTCCTTGATGGGTAAAATAATAATCGATGAAACCGGAATACGGGTATTGGGTGTTGTCGATGCGGAAAGCCGGCTTGTTCCCTCGAACGCCAGCATCCACGAACATACTAAAAAAGCAATTGATATGCCATTGATTTTTTATGCCTGGTGTGTTTCTTTGCCTATCCTTGGGTTTACCTGCACAAAGGAGGTATCGCATGACCATCGACCGCATCGTACTGGCCGTGGCCGGGACCATGATACTGGTCTCCCTGGCCTTGTCGCGCCTTCACAGCCCCTACTGGCTGTGGTTGACCGCTTTTGTGGGTGCCAACCTCCTGCAGTCCAGCTTTACCGGGTTCTGCCCGCTGGTAAAGATTCTCAAGCCATTGGGGGTGAAGCCGGGGCGGGCCTTCGAGTAGGGGCTGTTATCACGGTTCCAAAAAAAACCGGTGTTTTTCAAGGCGCAGCTGAAAAACACCGGTCTGGGGTTGGGGGAGGGTTCCAACCACACGGTCAATTATTTTGTTGCCGCTTCTAAGGATTGCTGCCGGCAGCTGGTGGTACAGCTAATTCACGTTCAACCTGTCCTTCAGCCAGGTTTTGACGTCATCTTCGAGGGCCCAGACGCCTTTGTGGAGGCCCTGTGAATGCATGAAGCGTTTTTTCAGCTCCGTGGGCATTTTGATTTTGGCCAGTTCCACCGCCTCATCACTGTTGCGGCGGATGAAATAGATGACCGGTTCGTCTTTCCAGGTGTTGACTACGAAATAGTGCGACACATCGTCTTTCGAGCGGATCACGAAATTACCGCGAGCCCAGTTGTTGCCCCATTCCAGGTAGAGGCGCACCGCCTCTTCGGGCGTCATTTCCCAGTCGATCGAATTGACCAGATCCCGGTTGCGTTTGATCTCTTCCAGATTCATCATGTCGGCTCTCCCCATGCGTTTGCGTGAGCGGCATGTGTGCCAGGGCCTTTTAGCCGGCGCCGTCGATGCCATTTTCCTTACCCTTTAGCCAGAACCATGCCACAATGTAGTGCCATTCGGACCTCACCGAGAAGCATCGTTATTTTTTGAGTTAACAGGTGGTTGTAGATTTTCGAGTCTATCTTTCATAGCTTTCAAAGCCCAAAGTGAACCACATTCAGGTCCCGGCATGTCTCTTTATCAGTGCTAACGATACACTATTGTATCAACGTATACTAATACATGAAACGATAGCCGGCAAGTTATGGCGCACCCACAAAAAAAACCGGGCAACGTGACGTTGCCCGGTCTGAAATGTCACTGGGTGTGGCTTGACGGGTGACGGGGGGACACGCCTTCTCTATTCGGCCATGATGAACTTGCCGTCCTTGACCTGAACGATCACCATGGAGTCCACATCCAGGCCGTTGTGATCCTCGGGGGTGAGGTTGTATACCCCGGAAACACCCACGTAGCCGTTGGTCTGCTCGATCGCCGCGCGCAGGTCCTCTGCCTGGGTCCCGGATTTTTTCATGGCGTCGGCCACCATCATGATGGCGTCCCAGGCGTACCCGGAATGGGTGTTGATGGGGAACTGCTTGTCGAAGCCGTACTCCTGGGTATAGAGCCGGATGAACTCCTGGATGACCGGCTTCTGCGGGTCGCTGTCGTCCAGGGCGTCGGCGACCATCAACTTGGTGGCCGGCATGCGGTCGCCCTCGGAGGCCTTGCCGGCCAGTTCGATGTACTTGGGATCGGGCAGGCCGTGGCACTGAAACAGGGGCAGGTCGATGCCCAACTGGGCCTTGTTTTTGGATACAATCGATCCGGCCGGTCCGATGGTCCAGACCACCAGCGCCTGGGGGGCGGCGTTCTTGGCGTTGGTCAACTGGGCGGTCATGTCTGTATCCTTGGGGCCGAAAGATTCGTTGGCCACGATTTCGAGACCGAAATCGGGTGCCAATTTGGCCAGCCAGGTGGCGCCGTCCTTGCCGAAGCCGTCCGATGCGGTCAGCAGGGCGATTTTGGTCAATCCCTTCTCCTGCAGGTACCCATAGAGGCGCTTGACGGCCACCGAGGAGCGCTGGGGTGACTTGAAGACCCAGTCGAAGGGACCCAGTTTATCGCCCCCCATAATCACCGGATCGCCGCCCACGGTCATGAAGGCCGGTACCCGCCCCTCGTGGACGATCGCCTTTACCGCCATGCCCGTGCCGGTGCGCGTGGGGCCGATGATGGCGGCCACCTTGTCCTTGTAGATGAACTTCTTGGCGATGTTGACCGCCTTGGCCGGATCGCCCTCGGTGTCGCCCACGATCAGCTCGATCGGTTTGCCGTTGATGCCGCCCTCCTTGTTGATCTTGTCCACCACCATGTCGGCCACCAGCTTGGTGGGGGTGCCGATGAACGCCGCCGGGCCGGACAGGTCGAAAAATGCCCCGATTTTCACGGTTTCCTCTGCACAGACGCTGTTTCCCCAAACCAGCAGTGCCAGCACCGCGGTCAATGCAACTGCTCTTTTTACGCTTCTCATCTTCTTCTCCTTTGTTGTGTTTAAAGTTGTTGTTATCGGTGGATCCATCGACCGGTTTTCGGGTCGTCTGTAAATGGTAGCTTGGGATTCAGATCAAGGCCGCAGGGTTTTTGGAACCGGAGGCGTAGCAGCGCTACGTCGAGGATTCCAAAAACCCGAGAACGCAGATATGGATTCCAAGATGCCGTTTACAGACGATCCGCGTTAAACGATTTCGTCCATAATCCGGGTATCGAACACCCGCTGGCTCTTGCGCTGGGTGCGCGGCAGCACGCAGTAGTCCATCATCTCCACGTCGACGGAGACCAGCAGCTGCTTTTTGATCTGATAGCCGATTTCGTGGATCAGTTCCGCGGTCCGCCCGGCTTCCACGGTCTCGCCGCGTTCGATCTTCAAGGTCATGGTAATCCTTGCCGGTGCGATCGTCGCGGGTCAGGTGAATCTGGTACTCGGATCCCAGGCCGGGTATGGCCGACAGGATCGTGTCGATGGTCGACGGGTAAATGTTGACCCCCCGGAACTTGATCGTGTCGTCGCTGCGCCCCTTGATGCGCGAGTGGCGCGGCAGGATCGATCCGCAGGTGCAGGCGCCAGGAATGATGCGGGTGATGTCGCGGGTGCGATAGCGGATCAGTGGGGCCGCCTCCTTGCTCAAGGTGGTGACCACCATCTCCCCCCACTCGCCGTCCGGCAGGGGTGCCAGGGTTTCCGGATCGACCACTTCCATGAGGTAATAGTCGCCCCAGTAGTGGATGCAGTCGTGATCGGGGCATTCGATGCCCGTGCCCGGTCCGTAGAGTTCGGTCAGGCCGGTGATGTCGAACAGCTCGGCGCCGCCGAACAGCTCGGAGATCTTGCGGCGCATGGAGCGCGAACTGCGTTCGGATCCGTAGATGATCTTTTTGATGCTGATCTTGTCGGCGATGCCGCGGCGGTGGATCTCCTCGGCCATGAGCAGGGCCATTGAGGCGGTGCTGCAAAACACCGTCGAACCGACGTCCTGCATGAACTGAAGGTGCATGTCGATGTTGCCCGGCCCCACGGGAACGGCCATGGCGCCCGCTTTCTCGCAGCCCAGCTGAAACCCCATGCCGGCCGTCCAGATGCCGTAGCCCACGGCGATCTGAACGCGGTCCAGGGGGGTCACGCCGGCCATTTCGTAGCAGCGCGCGAAAAAGTGAACCCAGTCGTCCAGGTCCTTTTGGGTGTAGCCGATGATCTTGCGCTTGCCGGTGGTGCCCGAGCTGGCATGGATGCGCACGATCTGCTCGAAGGGCACCGCGCGCAGCGGAAAGGGATAGCCGTCGCGCAGGTCCTCGGCGGTGGTGAACGGCAAGCGCTTGAGATCGTCCAGGCTGCGGATGGCCGCGGGCTCAATGCCGGCGGCCTCCAGGCGTTGGCGGTAAAAGCCGCTGCCTTCGAAAGCGTGTCGAACCGTCCACTGCAGCCCGCCGAGCTGGTGTGCTGCCAGGGAGGCATGATCGTGAAAATCGGGCATGAAGGTTTGTCGGTGCATGTCGGGCTTCTCCAATCGGATGTTGGTCAGGCCGGCGGCACCCAGCCGGCTGGCTTCGGGGTTTTTTGCGCTGGCGGCCCCCAGAAAGGCGGTCCGCAGCTTGGGGTCGACGAGCAGGTCCTTGCTCCGTCCCTGCTCGACAATGCGCCCGCCGGCGATCAGAAAGGCTTTGTGGGACGCCGAGAGCGCCCGCGCGGCATTCTGCTCGACCAGTAAAATGGTCACGCCGCTGCGCGACAATTGATGAATGATGGCAAAAATTTCATCGGTGACCAAAGGGGCCAGCCCCAGGCTGGGCTCGTCGAGCAGCAGCAGGCGCGGCTTGGCCATGAGGGCGCGCCCCATGGCCAGCATCTGCTGCTCGCCGCCGGACAAGGTGCCGGCAGCCTGGTCGTGGCGCTCGGCCAGTCGATCGAAGCGCGCGTACACGGCCTGCATGCGTTGCTGGACCTCCCGGCGGCTCGCTTTTAGGGCGGCGGCGCCCAGTTCGAGGTTTTCCGCCACGGTCAGGTGGGGAAAGACCTCCCGACCCTCGGGCGTCAGGGTCAACCCGCTGCGGACCATTTTGGCCGGTGAGCTGCCGGTGGCCACCTGGCCGTCCAGAAGAATCTGTCCGCCGGAGGTGGACATCAGGCCCATGATGCATTTCAAAAGCGTGCTCTTGCCGGCACCGTTGGCCCCGACCAAAGCGACGGTCTCGCCGGCGGCGATGGTCAGGTCTACGCCGAACAGGGCCTGGGCCGGTCCGTAATGGGCTGTCAGATCTTGGATGGCCAGCAGCGGTGCGGGCGTCAGGGTCGCCATGTCAAGCCGTCGCCGCCATGCGACCCAGGTAGGCCTCGAGGACCAGGGGATTGCGGCGTATCTCCTGCGGTGTGCCGCAAGCGATGCAGCGGCCGCTGTCCAGGACCACCACCTGATCGGCCACGTTCATGACCAGTTCCATGTCGTGCTCCACCAGCAATATGGTGTGGCCGGCGATGCGCTGCCGGCGGATGTGCCGGGCGATGGCGGCCGTTTCGGCCGTGTTCAGCCCGGCCACGGGTTCGTCAAGCATCACCAGCCGGGGATCGCTTACGAAGGCGCGCGCCATCTCGACCCGTTTTTTCTCGCCATAGGCAAGGGCCGCGGCCGGCCACTGCGCCTTGGGGGCCAGGCCGAAGTCGTCCATGGCGCGCAGGGCACGCAGGCGCAGCCGGCGCTCCTGGTGGCGCAGGGCCGGCAGGCGCAGCATGGAAAAGGCAAACGATCGCTCGGCCGCAACCGTCAGGCCGGTCAGTACATTGTCCAGCACGGAGAGCCGGGTGAACAGTTTCAGGTTCTGAAAGGTGCGCGCGATGCCCAGGGCGGCGATCTCATGGGCCGGCAGGGCCTGGATCGGCTGACCGTCCATGAGGATAGCGCCCTGCCCGGCGTGGTCCACGCCGCTGATGCAGTTGATCAGGGTGGACTTGCCGGCCCCGTTGGGGCCGATCAGGGCCGTGACCCCTCCCGCCGGAACCCTGAATGAAACATCCTGCAGGGCCGGCAGGCCCCCGAACCACTTGCCGACACCCGTTAGTTCAAGCATGATAAAAGCCTTTGGCCATGCGCGTGCGCACCGCGTCGACGATGCCCGTGACCAGGCCCTGGGGCAAGAACAGCAGAATCAGCACCAGGATCAATCCATGGGCAACGTCCTTGAACCGTTCCAGGGCTTCGATCCACTCGGGCAGCAGCGTGATCAGGGCCGTTCCGAACAAAGTGCCCCAGATGGAGCCCATGCCGCCCACCACCACCATGATCACAAAATCTACGGAGACGAAGATGTCGAACGAGTCGGGACTGACGAAGGCATAGCAGTGGGCAAACAGGCTGCCGGCCACAGAGGCCAGCACGGCGGAAAGAATAAATACCTTGACCTTGGCGCGGCGGGTGTCCACCCCCAACGCCGAGGCAGCGGCTTCATCCTCGGCCAGGGCTGCCAGTCCGCGGCCCACGCCGCTTCGAACCAGGTTGAGACAAAGCAGCAGGGCGATTACGGCAAAGGTCCACACCAGATAGTGGAATCGAATTTCGTTGTCGAACACCACCGGACCGATGGTCAGGTAGGGAATGCCGGCGAAACCGCTGGGCCCGCCGGTGACGGCATCCCATTGCACCACAATGGTGTAGACCACGATATTGAACCCCAGGGTCGCCATGGCCAGATAGTGCCCGCTCAACTTGAGGGCCGGCAGCCCTACCGCCAGGGCGATCAGCGCCGTCGCCAGCGCCACCGCAACCATGACCGGCCAGGCCGGTCCGCCCAGGGTGGTGGTGCCGATGGCTGATCCGTAGGCCCCGATGGCAAAAAAGGCGGCGTGGCCCAGGCTGATCTGCCCGGCATAGCCGATGAACAGGTTCAGGCCCAGCACGACCATGACATAGATGGCGATCAGGTTGGATAGGCCGAGATTGTAAGGGTTGCTTTCGATCACGGGCCAGACCAGCAGCATCACCGACAACACGGCAACGGTCAGACCGGTGCGATGCAGGTAGATAAAATAGAGCAAACTGTCTTTGGCCGTCATCATACTGGGATTTCTCGTGCAACAGCTAAACTGAGTCCCCAGTCCCCTTGAAAGATGGACCGGGTGAGGGGGCTGGGCCCCGGATGAATGCCGTCATTTTCCCAACAGTCCCTTCGGCCTCACAAACAGGACCAGCAGCAAAACCACGAATGCGGCCACATCCTTGTAGGCACTGCTCCAGTATCCCGCCGAGAGGGATTCGAGCAGCCCCAGGATCACCCCCCCCAGTACGGCCCCGGGAAACGAGCCGAAGCCGCCTAGAATCGCCGCGGCGAACCCTTTCAGCCCCAGCAGGACCCCCACATCGTAGCTCAAGGTGGTAATGGGGGTCACCAGGACGCCGGCCAGCCCACCCAGTCCGCCGGCCAGCGCAAAACTGGCGGCTTTGACGCGTCCCACCGGAATCCCGACTACCTCGGCGGCGGCTTGATTGGAGGCGACGGCCCGCATGGCCAGCCCCAGACGGGTGCCATGAAAGAAAAGCAGCAGCAGGCCGATGGCAAGGGCCGTGATGACCAGGATGGCCACGGCCTGGGGCAGGATGGTGGCCCCGGCGACGCGCAAGGGCGTATCGTCGAACAGCGGCGGAACGGCCATGCGGTTTTTGCCCCACACCAGCTTCATGACCCCGCGCAGGATGATGGAGATGCCGATGGTCAGAAAGATCAATACCAAGTGGTGCTGCGAGCGTGACGGCCGGATGCCGATGCGCTCCACGACGACGCCCACGACCGTTACGGCGGCGACCGCGCCGGGCAGGGCGACCACCATGGGCAGACCGACCCAGAACAGACCGCTGAACATGAACATGCCGCCCAGAGATACGAAATCCACCTGAACGAAGTTTACGATGCCGATGGTGTTGTGCACCACGCAAAACCCCAGTGCGATAAGCGCATAGACCGCACCGCTGGTGATGCCTGCGAACACGAATTGCAACAAGTCCTGAAAACCGGCCACGCACCCTCCGCAGATGGTTCGGCTGAAAAAATGGTTTAGCCTATGTCAGTCGCGGTCGCAGGTCAAGAGCGGATCGGCGCGGCCACCGGGCAAGGCCATGGGTCAGCGTCAGGGCGTTGTTCTCTTGGGCGATGGCGGCCCGGTGCCGCTTGCCGATGAACCGGTCAACTGGTGGCAACCCGGGCTGTCGTGTCCGCGCCTCTCGACAAATGGTCCCTTAACGTGTAAAACTGCAAATCGCGTGACAGTGAAGGCGAAAACCACACCGCGAACAGTGAAGCGCGGCGCCCACAAAGGTTCAATGCCATATGAAACAGGCGGGACAAAAAGAGTTGATGATGGGCAACGAGGCGATTGCCCGCGGATTGATCGAGAACGGCTGCCGCATGGCCACGGCCTATCCGGGTACCCCCTCCTCGGAGATTCTGTCGGCGGTGGCCATGTACCAGAATCGGCACCACCTGAGCATGCACACCCAGTGGGCCGTCAATGAAAAAGTGGCCTTTGAAATCGCTTACGCCGGTAGTATGGCCGGATTGCGAACGGCCGTCAGCATGAAGCAGGTGGGGCTCAACGTCGCCTCCGACCCGTTGATGAGCGCGGCCTACATGGGAACGGCCGGTGGGTTCGTGGTGATCAGCGCCGACGACCCCGGCCCGCACTCTTCCCAGACGGAACAGGACAGCCGCATGATGGCCATGATGGCCAAAATCCCCGTCTTGGACCCGGACTCGCCCCGCCAGTGCCACCAGCTGGTGACGCTGGCCTACAACCTGTCAGAAGCATTCAACACCCCGGTGATGCTGCGCCCCACCACGCGGGTGTGCCACTCGCGCCAGGATGTACGGCCCGGCCCCATCGAATCCATGACCGGCAGGGCGGATTTCAAAAAGGACCCTGCACGCTGGGCGGCCACCCCCAAATTCCGCTACCAGCTCCATCTCGCACTCGAAGAAAAACTGGCCCGGATCGCCGCGTATCCCGACAGCGCTCCCATCCGGAACAATCCGCACGCCACAGGCCGCCGGGCCGTGGTTGCCAGCGGCGTGGCCGCCGCTTACACTGCCGAGGCCTTGCGCGACCTCGGTTTGTGGGACCGGCTGCCCTTTTACCAGGTGCTGCAACCGTTTCCCCTGCACACCGATTTCATCCGCTTGGTGACCGATAGCCATGACGAGCTGCTGATCGTGGAAGAGACCACCGGCATCATCGAGATGCAGCTGGCCGCGCGGCAGCGTGTCCGAGGCAGGCTGAACGGCGTGGTGCCACGGGTGGGTGAACTGCTGCCCGAAACCATCGCGGGGCTGCTGGCCGATTTTGCCCAGGTGCCGACCCGCATCGTCGCCTTGCCCCAGGTACCGGGACGCCGCCCGACCCTGTGTGCGGGCTGCCCGCACCGGGCCAGCTTCTTTGCCATTAAAAAAGCCGCGCCGCGGGGTATCTACACCAGCGACATCGGCTGCTACACCCTGGGGTTGAACCTCAAGGCGGTCGACACCGTTCTCTGCATGGGTGCGGCCATCAGTCAGGCGGCCGGTTTTTATCAGGCCTACCGCGGCGAGGCCAAGCGACCCGACATCGTGGCCACCATCGGCGACTCCACCTTCTTTCACGCCGGTGTGCCGGCCCTGATCGACGCGGTGGCCCAGAACGTCCGCTTTGTCCTGGTGATTCTGGACAACCACACCACGGCCATGACCGGTAGCCAGCCCACGCCGGCCACGGGCAGGGGCGCGGCGGGAGAACCGCTGGTGGTGGTGGAGATAGACGAGGTGGTAAAAGGCTGCGGCGTCAGGTTTATAGAGGTTGGCGATCCCTATGAGGTCGACGCCTTCACGGCACTGGTCAAATCGGCGGTGGCCTACAGCCGCAAGGAGGGTCCGGCGGTGGTGATTGCCCGCCACCCCTGTCTGCTCGACTTGGCGCGCCGGGGCGCCCCCGGCGATCCAGTCGAGGTGATGGTAACCGATGACTGCGATGGCTGCGGCTTTTGCCTGCAGCATTTCGAGTGCCCGGCGCTGGTTGCGGTGGACGACGCCCAGCACACCGCCGTAAACCCGCTGGCCTGCAGCGGCTGCGGGGTTTGTCTGCATGTCTGCCCCAAAGGGGCGATCGTAAAAAAAGCAAACGCCCATGAAAACTAATCAGAGCCAGGTTGTCATCAGCGGCGTCGGCGGGCAGGGGGTCTTGTTCATCACCCGATTGCTGGCCGAAGCGGCCATCGTCAAGGGCCTTCCGGTCTTCACTTCCGAAACTCACGGCATGGCCCAGCGGGGCGGCACGGTGATCTCGCATCTCAAGGTGGGGACCTTCGCGAGCCCGCTGATCAATCCCGGTCGGGCCGATGGGCTGATTGCCCTCAAAGCGGAAAACCTGGTTCAGCATCACGGATACCTGCAACCAGGCGCCTGGGCAACCGTCAACACCCCCACACCCCTTGAAATGCCGGCCGGATTTCAACAGTGCTGCTTCGATGCCGACCGAATGGCTTCCGAGAGCGGCGACGCCCGCTCCGCGAACCTGATCATGCTGGGGTTTACGCTCGCCTGTGCCCGCAACGGTCTCTTCGATCACGGTGGCCTTTACTGTACCTTGGCCGATGTCGCCGCCGTTCTCGAACGCCGGCTGAAAGGCAAACCGGACCAGCTGCAGGTCGCCCTGCGGACCCTCGACGCTGCCGGAAGCGCGGTCTGATGCCTTGCGGCCGGTCATTCCGACGCCGACCATCTGACGCCGCGCCGGCTACGGCCCACAAGGTCGGACGGCGCGCAAACGCTGCCTTGCGGCCGGGCAACCACCCTTTTTACCCACGGTCATCCGCGACCTGAATTCGACATGCTCAAAGTGTCCCACACCGATGCAACCACCCTTGAGTCGATTATCGCCGAAAATGAAGATTGGCTGATCGACCGCATCCTGGCCTATGCCAAGCGGCAGGGATACACCCGCTATACCTCGACCCTGCGTGAAGCATGGCGGCAGTCCGTGGTTGGGCTTTCCGCCTCGATCGTCGCGGCGCTGAAAATGGACTTGCCTGATCTGGAACTGTTGCCGGGGGAAGATTGCGCCGCCGACCCCATGACCCGCTTCGGCATCCACGAAGCCGGCCTCCACCGCCAAAGAGGCGTACCATTGGGGATGTTCCTGGGCCTGATGAAATACTACCGCCAGGGCTATCAGGATCTGATCGTGGAAACCGCCCCGGATCGGGTGCGCGAAGGCACCTTTTCCCGCATCCTGGACCGATGCTTCGATCGTATCGAAATCGGGTTCGTCTCCTCATGGCAGACACCGGAACAAAACGATCGGATCGCCGACCTGCAGCGTGCCAACCGCGACATGACCAACGAGAAGAACCGGTATCTGACCATATTCGAAAGCCTTCAGTCTCCGGTGGCGGTGCTGGACAGCCACGGTGGCATCGTCACCGCCAATCACGCCTGGACAACCCTTTTCGATGGTGCTTCGACACCCGGTACGGCCTACTACGGCAGCGCACACAGCGATAAGCCGCCCGCCTGGATCGCCGGTGTCATCCAGCAATGCGTGGCCGGCCAGCTGGAAGCATCCACGATTACCAAGGTGGTGCGGACCGCGGCGGGCCAGCGCCATCTGTCGATCAAAATCAAGCGCATGCTCGATGTCAGCGACAAGTTCAGTGGCTGCGTCATTCTTCTGGATGACGTTACCCGGCAACAGCAGGCCGAGGCGGCGCTTCAAGAAAGCACCATCTGGCTCACCGAAATGTTCAACGCACTGGAAGATGCCGTATTCATTGCCAAGCCCAGCGGTCGGATCGTGGACAGCAACCTGGCGGCCCAGCGAATCTTCGGCTACACGGCCGCGGAGTTGAAAGACCAAAGCACCGAAATCCTGCACATGGATCATGACCATTATGAAGCCTTTACGCTGCACGTGCGCGAAACGCTCGCCAAAGGCGGCAAGACCGCTTTCGAGTATACGGGCAAGCGCAAGAACGGTGATCTTTTCCCCAGCATGATTCACATCGCGTTGCTGAGAAAGGCGGACCATGCCCCGATGGGCATCGTCTGCGTGGTGCGCGACCTGACGGTGCTCAAGGAGGCCGAGGCGGCCGCACACCAGAATGCGCGCCTGCAAGGGGCTTTAGCGCTTGCCGGTGCCGTTTGTCATGACATGAATCAACCCCTGATGGCGATCACCGGTTACGCCGAACTGATCCTGATGGAAAGCCCTGAAGACGCCCCTTACGCCCCGCTGCTCAATAAAATTGTCGACCAGGTCGCCAAGGTCGGTACGATCACCAAAAAGCTGATGCGAGTCGCCCGCTACGAGACCAAAACCTATCTGAATCAACAGATCATCGATATCGACAAGGCTTCCCGGTAGATCCTCACGCTATTGTCCCTCGCCGTGATACCCGCGCTGAGCGCATTGTACGGGCAGGCGGATTTTTGCGCCCTCGCTTATGGTTGCCGGCCCATCGGCCGATATATTCCATGATGACGGCATCTTGAACTGGTCTTGAATTGGCAGCATGACAAAATGATGAGTTTCCAGGTGATGATATTCCGACAGTGTTGTTTTAGTGTGATCGGTAACAGGCAGGGATCCCCCAAGAGAGCGTCGGTCGGCCGATGGACAACGACGGTTTTCCGGCCCGCTTCAAAGGAGCGATGATGAAAGTGGCATTTTTAGTGCTGACCGGGTTGCTTGCACTACTGGTCGTCATCCAGCAACCCGATGTCTTTCCCGGCAGCGACGGCGATGGTGAGTATTGGCTTCAATTTTCACGTGATGCCGCTGCCGTAACGCGCATCGCCAACCGTGACGTCCGCCCGACCGGTGATCCGGGACTGGCCGGGGTGGCTGGTGAGAACGCAGATCATCTCGGCGCCAGCGACCCTCAGATGCCGGTCACGTTGCTGCTGTTGATCGGTCTGTTCGCTTTTGCCTTTACCGGCATTTCCTATTTCAGGCAGCGCTGACCGACACCGTCGGCGTGCAGGCCGGCTCAGCCCGGGCCGCCGTCCGGCGGTCCACGGTCGTCGCCTTGCATCTTTGTGCCGTCATCTCCCACCGCCAGCAGCACCTCGTCGTTTTCGAAGTCCCGGCGACGGATTTGGGAAAACATCTTTAGCAATCTGGGTACCGTAAGGGCGCGCTTTTCCGCTCCGGAGACGTCGATGATGACCTCGCCGGCATCCATCATGAGCAGGCGGCTGCCGTAAGCAATGGCGTGGTTCATGTTGTGGGTGATCATCAACGTGGTCAGGCGGCGTTCGTCGATGAATCGGGTGGTCAGGTCCATCACAATGGCGGCGTTGTGCGGGTCCAAGGCCGCGGTGTGTTCGTCCAGCAGCACGATGTCGGGATTCGAGAGCACCATCATCAACAAGGTCAAGGCCTGCCGCTGACCGCCCGACAGGGTGCTGACGTTCTCCTTCATGCGCGACTCCAACCCCATTTCAAGGATCTCCAGCTGGTTCCTGAAATATTTCCGCCGTTGGCGGTCGAGGCTGATCACCGGCCACTTGAATCCTTTTTTGGCGGTGATCATCATGTTGTCCTCGAGGGTCATGTTGGAGGCGGTGCCCGCCAGCGGGTCCTGGAAAATGCGTCCCAGGTAGCGAGCGCGCTTGTATTCCGGGTGGTCGGTCACATCTGTTCCCTTGATGAGCACCTGGCCGGCGGTCGGCATCAGGTTGCCGGAGATCAGGTTGAACAGGGTTGTTTTGCCGGCGCCGTTGCTGCCGATGATGGTGATGAACTCGCCGGTGGCAACGGTCAGGTTCAGGTCCCGGATGACTGTCTTGGCATTGGGCGACCCCGCGTGAAATGTGCATTCGATATTCTCGAGGCGGATCATGCCGCAGTCTTTCCCCTGCCGCGGATGCGGCGGTAGTTGGTCACGGCCAGCGCGGCGATGATCAGGATCCCGGCAATAAGCTTCAGGTCATTGGGGGTCATGTTGATGTAATAGCCGTAAAAGCGGCCCAGATACATGATGGCCTTGAAGAGGATGGCCCCCAGAATCACCCGCAGGGTCAACAGGCCGATGCGGTTGGACTTGATGATAAACTCGCCCAGCATCACTGACGCCAGTCCGGACACCACGATGCCCTGGCCCAGGTTCACGTCCGCAAACCCCTGATACTGGGCCGCGAAGGCACCCGACAACGCCACCAGACCGTTGGACAGGCCCACGCCGATCAGCTTGAGGGTCGCCGGGTTGACACCCTGAACCTTGACCATCTGCTCGTTGTTGCCCAGGGCTCCGAAGACCAGGCCCATATCCGTGTGAAAAAAAAGATCCAGGCCGATTTTGATTGCCGCCACGACCATTACGAAGAATGCCAGCGTGGCCCAATCGGCGGGGATCAGGCCATGCGAGACGTCGGCCACGCGGGTGATGATGGTGTCCACCCGCAGCAGTGGCAGATTGGCGCGGTTGCCCAGGATGCGGATGTTGACCGAGTAGAGCATGGTCATGGTCAGGATCCCGGCCAGCAGGTGCGGGACCTTGAGGCGGTTGTGGATGGCTGCGGTGACAAAGCCGGCCGACACGCCGCCTGCAAAGGCCAGCAGCAGCCCCGCCAGCGGGTTCAGGCCGCCGGTCAGCGTGGTGGCCATGATCACGGCGCCCATGGGAAAGCTGCCGTCCACGGTCAGATCGGGAAAATCCAGGATGCGGAAAGTGAAAAACACTCCCAGCGCCATGATGGCGTAGATCAATCCCTCGACAAAGATGCCTTCAAGCATGTCAGGCGGCTCTTTTCAGTCGCTACGGGCGGTTATTGGCGGGTCAAGCGGCCGTTTTCAACCACGGCGTTGGCGCTGTCGAGGATATCCTGGGGGAAGGTCAGGCCCAGTTTCTCGGCGACATCCAGGTTGATCAGCAGATCCACGTCGCTGGCGTCGGTCATGTAGATGGTGGGGATGCTGCCGGGTTTTTCGCCCTTGAGAATGCGCACCACCAGCCGGCCGGTGGCCTGGCCCATCTTGTAGTAATCAAATCCCCATGCCGCCAGTACCGGTGTGGCCTCGGCGCTGCTGGGGTCGGCGGACATCACCGGAATCTGGTGTTTTTCGGCCACGCCGGCCACGGCCGCCAGGGCGGAAACCACGGTGTTGTCGTTGGAGATGTAGATGCCGTCCACCCGGCCCGCAATGGTTTGCACGGCCTGCTTGACCTCGGCCGAATTGGACACGGTGGTTTCGACGAATTCGATGCCCATCTCGGCACACACCTGACGGGCGATTTCGGCCAGGCTGACGGCATTGGCCTCGCTGCTGGTGTAGACATGCCCCAGGGTCTTGATGGGGGTGATGCGGTTGAGCAGTTCGATCTGGGCCTTTACCGGCGTCATGTCGGAAATCCCGGTCACGTTCGGCTCGCCTTTGGCGGTGGATGCAACCAGGCCGGCACCCTCGGGATCGGTTACGGCGCTGAAAATGACCGGGCGATCGGTGATGGCGTTGACCAGTGCCTGGGCTGTGGGCGTGGCGATACCCACCGCCAGGGTGACGTCCTCGGATTTGAACTTCTGGGCTATGGACGAGGCCGTGGAGATCTCGCCGTTGGCGTTCTGCAGGTCAAATCGGGCTTCGGGGTACGCGGCGGTGACCGCTTCCTGAACGCCTTTCTCGATCGCATCGAGAGCCGGGTGGGCCACAATTTTGGAGATGCCGATCAGAATTCGGTCGGTCGCCGCGACCGGTGCGGTGAACGTGATCAGGACAGACGCGGCGAGCAGTAGGATCGGCATGCAGCAGCACTTTTTCATGAAGTTTTTCCTTTCATTTGCGCGCATCATTGATTATGTTTCGGTGCGTAGAAACAATTCGGGACGCCCCCTTCCTATCGACGGTCCCGGGCAAAATCAAGCGCTTTTTATCTTTTGGAAGCGGCATCTGGCCGCCGAACCGGACAATTGCGATGAACCGCGTGACCGAAGAACTGATCGATATTTTCACCCGCACGACTGATCGCCGGGAGATGGAGGTGCTGTTTCAAGAGATCTTTACACCCAAGGAGATCAGTACCTTGACCCTGCGCTGGCAGCTGCTCAAGGACCTGTATGCGGGCAAGACCCAGCGCAAGATCGCCGCCGACCACAAAATCAGCCTGTGTAAAATTACCCGGGGCGCCAAGCTGCTCAAGGCCAAGGGGAGTTATCTGAAAAAGGTCCTGGACCATCTGGCCCAAGCGCAGAAAGAGCCGTCGCGCCTGTCCAAACAATGACCGCTCGGCCCGAAAGTTACCGCTATCGAAAACCAAAAAAGAGGTCACTAGTAAAAAAAACAGCGTTGTCGCCAGCAACGAAGGTGCCCGTTCTTCGGGATGTCAGATCACCATCGTCTCGATCTGGTAGAGCAGGTAAGCCCGGACATCCTTGATTTGAACCAGCGCCCCTTCCGGTCCCAGCCGATCGATTTTGCTGGATATGATTTGCCGGGCGATCCTGAATTCCCGGGTTCCCGGCTTCAAGCGGCCATCTTCGTTCAAAACCGCCATGATCTGCGCCATTGCCTGGAATTTGTTCATCGCACGACGCTCCTCAACAAACCCTTCCCGTCGGTATATACGTTGAACGGCCATTGATCACAAGGGCCCAACGCTCTCTCCCTGTGGGAGAAAGAGGGGTGAGGGTTGACATTCGAAGATCCTTGCCGCTCACGGTACCACTACAATTTCAGCAGCCGTGCGGCATTTTGGCCGCACACCAGTTTTGTGTCGGCCTGGTCGAGGCCGGCGTCGGCCATTTCTTCCAGGTAGCGCGCCGGCTTGAGCAGCGGGTAATCGGTACCCAGCAGCACCTTGTCCATGCCCACCAGCTCTTTGGCATATCGGTATATGCGGCTGTCGTACAAAAACGGGGATGCAGCCGTATCATAGTAAACGTTTTTCAAGGTTTCCCGGACCGCTTTTTTCAACAGGTGGTAGAAAAAAATACCGCCGCCCCAGTGGGCCAGGACGATGGTGTTGTCCGGAAAGCGGGCCACGGTTTCGTAGACCTGGATCATGGTGTTGGGCGTCTTGCCCGGGTAACGGTGCCCCACCTCCTCATTGGTGTGCAGCAGTACCGGCACATCCCACTGTCGGCACATGTCCATGATCGGATCCAGGCTCAACTGGCATTCGCCGTCGATGCCGCAGCCATAAAACGCCAGCTCGCCGACCCCGTTCAGACCGGCGTTTAAACATCGCTGGACCTCTTCGGCCGCATCGGGGTTGAGGCTGTCAACGCAGCACAGGCCCCGCAGGCGGTCCGGGAATCTGGCCACCGCTTCCAGGACATAGTCGTTGTTGCGCCGGCAGGTGTCGGGCGTGCGCCAGGGAAAGCCGAAGACGACCGACATGTCCACCGCCTGCTCATCCATCATGTCGACGATCTGCGCCGCCGACACCAGGTTGGATTTGGGCGAGGTGTAAAGCAGCTCGAACTCCGGTTCCGCTTTGAAAAACCGATCTCGGTGATCCCGAATTTCGGCGGGGAAGGTGTGCACGTGGAAATCGATGATCATGGGCGGCTCCTGCGATTCTTTTTCAGTATTGACTCAGGTGCCTTTTCTTATACAATACCGTTCGCTGTTGCAATACCCTTGGGCCGGCTGCGGGCGTTTGCCAGGCCATTGCGCTGGTCTTTCACCGGACTACAAACGGGCGCAGGCCCACTGGAAGGACGCCGTGTTTCTGATCGCCGGGGTACAGCCTAAAACCAGACGTGTCGACGCTCCCCCCCGACGCTGCCCCGTCTGCGGATTGGCACAGGCCTACAATACCCGCGTCGATCACTACCTGAGCCTGTTTTTCCTGCCCGTCATCCGGGTCAAACAGGGCGTGCCGTTTTTGTTTTGCGAGCACTGCCGACAGCCTGTGGACGATTCTTCGCCGGCCTTTCAGGGCGCGGCGTCGGCATCGCCCGAGACGGTGTGCGTGGCCTGTAACAAAACGTTCGATGCCGCATACCAATACTGTCCCTACTGCGGCCAGAGATCCAGGTGAGAACCAAAGAGGTGGATATGCGTACTTCGAAAAAAAGGGCCATAAACGGCCTGAGCCGTCGCCAGTTTCTTTTCATGACGGCCACGACGGCGGCCAGCCTGGCCATGGGCTGCGCCACCAACCCGGTGACGGGTAAATCCCAATTCATGCTGATGAGCGAGGATCAGGAGATCGCCATCGACAAGCAGCAGTCGCCCCATCAGATCTCCGCTGATTACGGCGACCTCCAGGACCGGGATCTGGAACGCTATATACAGACCACCGGCCAGCAGCTGGTCCCCCACACCCACCGCGTCCACATGCCCTACCGCTTCCACTGTGTGAACGCCATCTATGTGAATGCCTATGCCTTTCCCGGCGGCACCATCGCCTGTACCCGCGGCATCCTGCTGGACCTGGAAAGCGAAGCCGAGCTGGCCGCGTTGTTGGGGCATGAACTGGCCCACGTCAATGCCCGCCACACCGCGGCGAGCATGTCCAAGGCCCAGGCCGCCAACATGGCCGTGGGCGGGCTGGCGATCCTGACCAGTGCCACCATGGGCAGTGGCCTGGGCAGCCTGGCCGGGCAGTTGGGGATGCTGGGCTCGGGCGCCCTGTTGGCGACCTACAGCCGTGACAACGAGCGCCAGGCCGACAGCCTCGGCATGCAGTACATGACCCAGGGTGGATACGGTCCCCAGGGGATGGTCGGGCTCATGGACATGCTCAACAATATGGATCAGCACCAGCCCGGCATCACCGACCTGCTCTTTGCCACCCATCCCATGTCGTCGGAGCGGCACCAGAAATCGGTCAACCAGGCCGACACCGATTTCCGGCAATACAAGGGGCAGCCGCTCTACCGGGAACGATACATGGACCACACCGCCGGATTACGCAAGATCAAGCCAGCGGTCGAAAAGATGCAGGCAGGCCAGAAGGCCTTGGCCACCGAGCAGTTCGACCAGGCCCAGGCAATGTTCAAGCAGGCCCTCAAGCTGGTGCCCGACGATTACACGGGGCTGCTGCTTATGGCCAAGTGCCAGCTGATCCAAAAAAAGGCGGCCGAAGCCGGCCGGTACGCCGCTCAGGCCAAACAGGTCTACCCCGGGGAAGCCCAGGCTTACCATGTCAGCGGCGTCGCCAACCTTCGCACCCAGCAATACGAGGCGGCCTACGAGGACTTTTCCCAATACGAGACGCTTCTGCCCGGTAACCCCAACACGGTTTTCTTCCGGGGGCTGGCCCTGGAGGGCATGCAGAAGCGTGAACCGGCCGCCCAGGCCTACCTTGCCTTCCTCAAGCAGGTTCAGCAGGGAGAGCAGGCCCAGTATGCTTATCAGCGCCTCCGGGAGTGGGGGTATGTCAAATAGGCGTGAACGAAACATGGCTGACGCGGTCCCATTTTCAAATGCAGGCCTGGAACGTCACGTGGTGCTGGTGGCGCCCCAGATTCACTGGAACACCGGAAATATCGGCCGCACCTGCCTGGGTGCCGGTGCCCGGTTGCACCTGATCCGTCCGCTGGGGTTTTCGCTGGGCAGCCGCCAGGTCAAGCGGGCCGGCCTGGATTATTGGGACCAGGTGCCCCTTTTGATCTGGGAGCGTTTCGAGGCCTTCGTCCAGGCGATGCGCCCGATGGAAGCAGAGGTGGCCCTGTTCACCAAAGCCGGCTCGCGGGTCTTCTGGAACATGCCCGTCCCCCGGCGCCTGTTTCTGGTTTTCGGTTCCGAGGGGGCTGGGCTTCCCGATGCGGTCCTGGCCCGCTATCCCCGGGCCCGCTACCGGATTCCCATCAGCGATGCGATTCGCTCGCTCAATCTTTCCACGGCAGCGGGCATCGCCCTTTACGAAAGTTTGCGTTGCGGATGGTGCAGCTTATCGCCGACCGGCGTGGATGCGTCGGGACCCTGATCGTCAGGCCGACAGGGGCCCGGCCCCCAAAAACAGCTCCAGCAGGGCCGGCCGGCGGTTCACGCCTACCGGCAGTCGGCGGCGCTGATGGCGACCCCCAGGTCAAAGGAGAGCCGCTGGTATCTGGCGGCAAAGCGGTCCCACTGCGCCGAGGGGGCACTTGCGGCGCTTGCCATCATGGACAGGACGTGGTTGAGGGTGCGTTTCAGCCGCTTGCAGACGGGAATGCGGCCGGCGGCGTCCAGGTCGCCCAGCAGGGGCTGAATCTGACGCAGCCGGGCATCGGCCAGGTAATACACGGCCGGGATGCTGTGAGGCGCCAGGCGGAAGAGTTCGATGGCCGCGTCCGCCAGGCGGATCAGGGTCTGGTCGGCCGCGGTACCGGACTGCATAGCCTGGAGATTTGCCAGGGTGTCGCACAGACGTTCTTGGGCCCGTTGATGGCTGGCATCATCCGGCCAGGAGGGCCGCAGCGCCAAAGCTGCGCTGAACGCATCGGCGGCGCAGGCATAATTGGCGACGGGTGCGCTGTCCATATTGGCCCGGGCCAGATGAAGACAGGCCTGCCCCTTGATCAGGTGAAGCCGGGCACATGCATCCGAAGCGGTTTGGCAGGTGACCGGCTGGGCGGCGATCCAGGCCTGGTCGCCCTTGTCCGCCCGATCCTGGAAGCGCTGCAGCTGCACGGTAGTGCAGCCCGCGACAAGGATCGTCAACATCAGGATCGGGCTGCATATAATCCGCCCCATCACATGTGTTCAGCGATGCTGACGGTCCGATCGCCGAGCATATTGACGTAGCTGCCCATTTCGTTGTCGTACCAGCCGTAAATGACTGCCTGGGTCACCGGCGCGCGCACCACGGTATCCTCGAGGCGATCGAGTACCTCGCGCGAAAAGCCGGGGATGCTGGCCAGATCGAGTCTCAGGTCCGCCGTGCGGGTGTGGGTTTCGTCGCCTTCGATCACCGCGGCGGCCCGGGGATTGCCGAGAATGTCGCCGGACACGTTCTGCTTGCGTGAAAATTTGAGGTAGCCGTTTTGGTCCAGCCGGGCGGCCTGTTCGTAAACGCTGTTGATGACCTCGCGGTGGATGGGTTTTTCGGAAGGGCTCTCCTGGATACTCAACACCAGGATAATCAGCGATCCGGAACTGACCGGTACCCGGACCGACTCGGCAATGAACCCGATGTGCTCCATTTCGGGAATGACCAGCCTGAGGGCCTTGGCCGCGCCGGTAGAGGTGAGAATGATGTTGTTCAGAATCGAGCGGTTCTTTCTCAGGTCGGTTTTACCGCTCTTGGGCAAGCGGTCCAGGACCTGCTGGGAACCGGTGGCGGCATGCACGGTGGCCATGGACGCCGACAGGATCCGGCCGGCCCCGAGGGCGTTGATCAGGGGCTTGATCATGTGGGCCAGGCAGGTGGTGGTGCACGAGGCATTGGAGACGATCCGATGCCGGCGGGGGTCGTAGTCGCTGGCATTGATGCCCATCACCGTCGTAACGGCGTCTAGGGGCATGGCGGCGCCCTCTTCTTTGATTTTGAAGGGGGCCGAGAGCACCAGTTTCTCGGCACCGGCTTCCAGATGCCCCCTGGCCGATCCGCTGGAATGATCGGCGGGCAGGGTCGGGTCCAGGAACTGGCCGGTGGTGTCTACCACCAGGCGCACGTCGTGCGCCTTCCAGTCGATCGACTGGGGTGCCCGCGCACTTCTCAAAAAGCGCACCGTGAGGCCGTCAACCACCATCGTGCCGGCCTTTTCGTCGAGATCGGCGATGACCGGTTCGGCCCGACATCCGTGCAGAAAGGTGTGCAGGGCACCGTAGGTCGAGTCGCGCTCCAGATAGTGGGCCACATCCGCCAGGCTCGTACCGGCCTGACGGCCGATGTTGACAACGATTTCCGTGAAGTATTTGCGCCCCACATGATGCCACGCCGTGAGCTTGCCGATGCGGCCGAATCCATTGATGCCGACCTTCATACGCCCTTCATTCATCTTTTCTCCTCGCATGGGGTTGACTTGTTAACGGGATCTCAAGTCTCTTGGATTCTCATCTTCCCTTGATAAACCGAACCTTCCCGACCGTCAATGCTAATGTGGTCGCCCGAGCGGATCACCACCTTGTTGAAAATGGCCGTTTTCTGCTTCTCATTGCACACCAGGGTCCCGCAGCCCACAACGCAGGTTTTGCCCAGCCGATGCGCCACCACCGAGGCGTGGCTGGTCAGACCGCCGCGAGCGGTGAGCACGCCGTCACTGGCATACATCTCTTCGATGTCGTCGGGGACGGTGTCGCCGCGGATCAGGATCAGGTGGGTCTGCGGTTCCTTTTGGCGCCATTGTTCGATTTCGGCGATTGTGAAAACGGCCCGGCCGCTCATGGCACCGCCGGCAACGCCGATGCCGTGGCCCAGGTACTGGTCCCCCGGATCGATGTCGATGTCGAAATTGCGGGCTGCCTGGCGTTCGCGGATGGCCATGTCCCGGGTCTGCAGCAGGTATAGGTTGTCGGCCTTTTCGCCGTCGAAGGTGAACTCCATCTCCTGGGGGCTCCAGCCCTTTTTGAAGACCAAAAAGTGCGCCCAGTCGCACAGGGCGCCATAGATGGCCGGGTAGTGGGTTTCCAGGGTGATGTCCGTGTCGCGCATTTCGATCTCCTGCTGCTTGACCGATATGGGCAGGGTCCTGACCAGGCCGGCAACCACGTCTTCACCCTGGTTTTGCAGCGTGAAGTCTCCCCAGAGACTCAGGGTGTCGCCGGACCAGCGGGGATTGTGGGTGAAGAAGACGCCGGTGCCCGCCTGGGGAGAGATGTTGCCGAAGACCATTTCCTGAACCGTGACGGCCGTTCCCCAGTCGTCGGAGATGCCCATGATTTTGCGGTAGGTCTTGGCCCGGGGGGAATCCCAGGAGGTGAAGACGGCGTCGATTGTCATAAACAGCTGGTCCAGGGGGTCGTCGAGGATCTCGACCCCTTCTTCCTCGATTCGCGCTTTGTAGGCCAGCGCCACCATTTTCATCTGCTCGCCGGTGAATCCGCGCTTCAACGAGATGCCCAGCCGCGTTTTGAAATCGGCGATAATGGCATCGAAGTCGTCCCGCGCCAGGCCCAGGGCCGTCCCGTAGCACTGCAGGAAGCGTCGGTAGCTGTCCCATGCAAACCACGGGTTTTTCAGGTTGCGGGTCATGCCGGTGGCGATCTCTTCGTTGATGCCCACATCCAAAAAGGTCTCCATCATGCCCGGCTGGGAAATGGACGCACCGGAGCGCACCGAGAGCAGCAGTGGGTTGGCCGGATCCCCGAAGCGCTTGCCGGTGAGCGTTTCCAAATCGGCGATGTGCCGCTGAACCTGCTCCCGGAAATTTTTTTTGACGGGGTCGAAGCCATTGATCAGGTCGCGGCAGCGAAAGGCCTCGGTGGTGATGATGAATCCCGGCGGGATCGGCAGCCCCAGGTTATTGAGTTTGAGCATGTTCAGGCCCTTGTTGCCCATGTAGATGATGCCGATGGCCCGGTTGTTGACGTCGTCCAGGCCGGTGATGATGCGCTGGGGATCGTAGTTGAGCAGCAGGTGAAGCTTCTCCTTGGGCAGCATGCTGGACTGCTGAAAGAGGGTGTTGAGGATCCGGGTCAAAAAAAGGTCCAGCTGCTGAAGGCCCAAAGAGGTGGCGATGCGGTCGCGGAAGAATATTTCGCTGACGCGATGGTTGACCCGCTCGACATCCACCTTGTTTTCTTTGGGGAGGTACTTGTTCAGGATAAGGTCGGCCGGCATCTGAAGCAGAATGCGGGTCAGGTTTTGTCCGTGGACGTTGTTGATGTAGTCGTTGATGATGTTTTTCACCGCCACGGCAAACCCCCTGAAGATGTCCAGGTACTGG
This sequence comes from uncultured delta proteobacterium, assembly GCA_963785365.1. Lineage (GTDB taxonomy): Bacteria > Desulfobacterota > Desulfobacteria > Desulfobacterales > Desulfosarcinaceae > Desulfosarcina. Next base: position 196,219 of record CAWAUZ010000013.1, read on the forward strand.
GTCAGGGTGAATCCGCGCACTTCCAGGGCATGGGCCAGCAGGTCCAATTGCCCTTCCAGTTCCTCCGAACAGAGCCCGTCCAGGCGCAGGGCCTTGTCGAACAGCGCCAGCCGGGCATAAATCTCGTTGAAGGTGCTTCGGGTAATCAACTTCAAGTCGATCTGGTCCACCAGCTCTTCAAATAGGACATTGACCAGGGACTCGATCCGAAAGGTGAGCCCCAGGGCGTCGAATTTGCGCTCGTGATAGCTGCCGTACATGGACGGGATGTCGATGGTGATGTGGCGTTTTTTGTAAATGTCGGCGCGAATCTCGAAGGTTTCGTCCGCTAGAATCACCTCCTTGAGCTGCTCCAGGTAGTTCATCAGCAAAAAAAGCCGTTTGTTCAGGTCGGGCTCGTCCAAAGCGGCCTGCAGTTCTTCAAGGTCGGCAAAGGTGCCTTTTTCCAGGTGCGAGACATGGTGGCGAAGCGATTTGTGGTCCAGTTGGTACTTGTGGTAGAGCAGCTTGTAAAAGGCCGTGATCAGGGCCACCCGCTCCATGTCGGTCGCCCCGACCTCCTCCGCCCCGGCCAGCAGGGTCCGGATCTGTGCATTACTTTTGATGAGCAGGTCGTCGGGCAGGGCGATGCCGTGCTGCCGCAGGTGGGTGAACAGGGCGTTGACACCGTCGATGTAGGTGCCGTGGGTCTCGATCTGTTCGTAGATGTTGGGGGGCACGAACGGTGCCAACGGGGTTTTGTCGCGGGATTCCCAGAATTTCAAGGTGGCTTCGATGAAGCGGATGATGCGATTGGAGCTTTCCACATGGCTTTGCTTGCGTAAAAAGTGGATCAGAACGTCGCGCCGGTGGGTGATTTCATCCAGGCGGGTGGAGATGTCCCGCAGCTGCCCTTCCGCACCGATATCGTTGAAGTAGGCCGGAAAGAGGCGCGTCAGCTGCTTGGCGAGATTGAAGACCGGTCGGATGTTGCTGTTGAGAAGGCGGGTGATGTCCCTGGGAAACAGGTCCGTGTCCTTGATGAAAATGCCGTTGAGCGACAGGTAGACGATCAGGCTGGAGAGCAGTCGCGACGACCAGCTGGGCTTGCACTCGATCAATTCCATCCAGGTGCGGATGTTCTGCAGATGCGCCGAGTTGACCTGAATCTGCCAGTTGTCGTTGACGCCGGTCAGCATGGGCGCCTGAAACCCCAGGTGCACGACCCGGTCGATAAAAAAATTGACCAGATCGATTTCGTCGGTCTGGTAAACCGCCTGTCCCATGTTGAGCACGCAGGTCAGTGTGGTGGCGGGAAACTGTTCGACCTGGGTTTTCAGGGTTGAAAAGGTCTTTTCGATCAGGTCGCCCACATGGCGGTAGTTCTCATTCTTTATCAACCAGGCCACGGTACGGTTGATGTCCCGCAGCACCTCTTCGTGGATCAGGTTCAGGCCGGAAATGCCCATGATGTGAAAGAGAAAAATGACTTTCCACTGGTTGCCATGGCCGCTCTCGGTCCCGACCTCCAGCAGGGTCTCGGGCATCTTGCGGTAGTGCTCGACGATGTTGTGGAATGCCGTGAGTGTCAGCAACTGCTCGAATACCGACTGGGCACTGGTCACGGGCAGGTTTTCGATCTTGTCCAGCTGGTTTTCCAGGGTGCGCAAGTGACCGTGCGAAATGCTGACAAAGCAGGCCCTGACGCGCTCGGGACCGCGGATCCGCCCCGCCGCCGTGCGAAAGCTGTCCCAGGGGTCGTTGACGCTGTGCCAGAATCCATAGGTGGCCCGGTACATGCGAATCAGCAGGCGGTTGAGGACCGCGTAATCCTTGATGCTGTCCTGGCCGCGCTCCCCGAGCAGCCGGATAATCCGTTTGAGCGGGTAAAAGCTTTTGACGAAGAGAAAGAAGCGGTCGTCCGGGTAGTCGTGAATCCGCCTGAAGGCCATGGTCAGCATCGGCAGAAATTCAGGCAGCCGGTCGCGGGAATTGCCGATGACATGCTGCAGGTAGAGCAGCAGATTGTCGACCGCATCGGTGCGTACGCTCTCCTCGACCTGCGCCGCGATGGCCTCGGTGAAGATGCCCACCATGGCCTCGACCGCTTCCACACCGCGCGGGTGGGACTGAAAGAGGTGAAAGTAGTCCAGGGCATACCCGCGCGCTTCCGATACGATGAACTGCCAGTTGCGGTAAGGGTGGCTCAACTCCCGCAGGAAGGTGTCCACGCCTTCCATCAGGCCGTAGTAGCGTGACATGACCGCCTGGATGCACTCATAGCGTTCATCGATGGTGACAACCACGGCGGTGCTGGCGATATTGACCTCGAGGGCTTTGGATTTGATCATGTTGACGCTGATTTCCTTTTGGGGTGTTGCCTTGGCCACCCTAAACGGCCATCTGGCCTGATTTGCCCACAGCCAGGTGACCGGGGCCAACGTTGCGGTTATACCTTATTTCGATTCGCACACCAAGGGTTGTCGGTCGATGGCATCGCTTCGGGTGGGGTCCTGACCCTAAACGGTGGTCCGGGTGAATCTTGTTTGGTAATGGCTTGCCAACTCGGCTTCAGTCCGGTAAATTTAAGACACGATCCGCCCGTCAGGAAATCATCTTGTCCAACCGCTTGCCGGAGGCCATGCCAGATGGCGCTGCCCGCCACGCACATTCGATTTGCCGAAACGGTCGCCGCCGACCTGGATGTCAGCGGCTGGGGCGCCTACCTCAACGGCACCCTCTACCCGGACAGCCGCTGGTTGACCGGCCTGGATCGTGAACGAACCCATGCGGACCAGATTCTCGACCCGGCGTTTCCGTCGGATGCCTTCAGCCTGGGCTGGCACATTCACTGTGTCTGCGACCGCATTCAACGCACCCTTCACGATCAGCTGCTGGACGGGCTGGAAGTGCTGGACGGGCACGACCGCTGGGTTCGCCTCGCCGCCGTCAAGGTGGTCCAGGACCGCTATGATGCCGGGCGCATTGATCTGAAATCACGGCTGCGGCTGCTCACCCCGCCACCGACGCCCAATGATGAATCAGCGCATGGATTGTGGGCCTATCTGCAGCTGGTGCGCCGGGCCTACGCTGGTGAAACGGCGCCCGACTGGCAAATGTATGCCAGCCTGTGGGAGGCTGTCAAACTCGACCGGCAGGTGATCGCGGCCATTGAAGGCCAGTTGGGCGACATCCAGTCCGACGGCCGGTTGGTGCAGCGCATCCGCGGTCTGTTCGATCGCATGGTCGATTGCTGGCAGACCGACTGGGCCAGGCTGCAACTGATCGACGGGTGCGGCGCTGGCTGACCCGTCCGCGAATCTGAAAAGGAACCTAAATCTATGGTATCTGAAACGTTCAAGGCAATGGTAGTCGAGGCCGGCGGGGACAACACCTACCTCCGGCAAATCAAGAACCGGACCGTCGCCGATCTTCCCGACGGCGATATCCTCATTCAGGTGAAGTACTCATCCCTGAATTACAAGGACGCTTTGTCGGCCTCCGGCAACAAGGGCGTCACCCGCAAATATCCGCACACCCCGGGCATCGACGCCGCCGGAACCGTGGCCGACAGCGCGGTGGATGGGTTCAACCCGGGGGATGCCGTACTGGTTACCGGTTACGACCTGGGCATGAATACATCCGGCGGATTCGGCCGGTACGTGCGCGTTCCGGCCGAGTGGGTGGTGAACCTTCCCGACGGCCTGACCTTCAAGGAGAGCATGATTTACGGCACGGCCGGGTTTACGGCCGGTATGGGCATCCTGTTTCTGACCGAGCGGGTCACGCCCCGGGACGGCCCCATCCTGGTGACCGGCGCCACCGGCGGCGTGGGCAGCCTGGCCGTGGCCATCCTGGCCAAGCTGGGTTACACGGTGGCGGCCGTGACTGGCAAAACATCCGAAGCGGCCTATTTGAAAGGGCTTGGCGCTTCCCAGATCATCGCCCGGGCCGAGGCTGCCGACACCAGCGGCCGCCCGCTGCTCAAATCACAGTGGGCCGGTGTGCTCGACACCGTCGGCGGTGAGATCCTGGCCAGCGCCGTCAAGGCCACACTCCCCTGGGGAACCGTCACCTGCTGCGGCAACGTGGCCTCGCCCGACCTGCCCTTGACCGTCTTTCCGTTCATTCTGCGCGGGGTCCGCCTGATCGGCATCGACTCCCAGAACTGCCCCATGGACGTGCGTCTCAAGGTCTGGGAAAATCTGGCGGGCGCCTGGAAGGTCGACGGCCTGCACGACCTGTGCAAGGAAATTTCCATGGAGGGGCTAAGCGAAAACATCGATCTGATTCTCAATGGGCGGCAGAAGGGGCGGGTGGTGGTAAATCTGGAGCAATAGGGACCATCGCTGCGTTTTGGGTCGCACCCCCACGCGCTGTTCGCCGCCGCAATTCCTTGTGGCAAATGCGCTGCAGTGATGTTAACATCGAATCAGTCTGTTTGATAGCGGTCAACGTCACAACACCAGCAAAGGAGGGCCATATGAGCGTAAAAGTGTTGATCACGCGGACGGTTCCCGGCAACAAGGGGCGCGAGATGCTCCACCTGTTCAAGGAGATGCGGTCCCTGGCAACGGCCCAGCCCGGCTATATTTCCGGGGAAACCATGAAAAGCAACGACCGGCCCGACGTCTTTCTGGTCATCAGCACCTGGGAGTCGCCGGCCGACTGGGAGGCCTGGCTGCTGAGCAAGGATCGTCAGGCGATCCAGGCAAAGATCGACGGCCTGCTGGGCGGCAAGACCCACTACGAGATGTTTCACTACGGCTTGCGGGATTGAGAGACGCCCCTTGAGCTTCGAACATCGAACGCTTGCCCTGGCTTGGCGAGATCGCCCGATTCGGTCGGTTTGACCGATGGCAAAGGGCGCTGTTGACCATCGGTCGACGGTGCGTCGATGTTCGACGTTCATGGTTTCTGTATCCACTCGGTAACCGCATTCAGCTGGTTCATTTCAAAAAAATCCATGCGGATGCCGCTGAACAGGCTGAAGATTCCCACCCAGGTGTCCTTCCAGAAGCGGTCGCAAACCACGGCCACTTTGTCGATGGCGTGGTCGTAAAGCCGCAAAAAACGCAAATCGTCGTAAAAATCCTCGGCGCTGTTAAACGACGGATAGTGCCGCATCACCAGCACCAGGCGAACCTTCCCCATGGCGGCGGTGACCCGGTCCAGGTCGCTGCAGATGGCCTTGAAGCGTGCGGCCCCGATTTCCGAGCGGACCACCAGGGTCATCAGATTGCCTGAAACCTCGAATTCGGACAGTTGCATGGTGTGGCTCCTTTCCCGTTGGCCTGTGCGCCGCGTGGTGCGGTCCGCGTTGACCGCGTACACCATCATTCATTTGAGTATAACCACCTTTGCGCCGATTTGAAATGCCAAAGGGCCGTGCTAAAATGGGCCGATTCGCTTGCGAAACCAAAAAAAACGGTTAAACTAACCAATTTTGGGTAAATCACCTTTGGAAGGAAACACTTACATGTTGGACAATGGGACCAAGGGAACATCGAAACCGCTGGATTTGCACTTCACCCGTACCAACGGGCCGGTGGATGACACCATCGACCAGTTGATGCAACGAGTAGGCGGCATCACCCATCCGGACATCGTGCGCGAAATCATTCTGGCGGGCCTCAAGGCCGGGCAGGAGAACCATGGCCGTATGGATCTCAAGCTGATGAACACCTCCATGAAAGAGATGCGCTTTACGGCCAAGGTGTTCGGGCCCTATCGCAAAACGCGCAAGGTGACCGTGTTCGGATCGGCCCGCATCAAGCCCGACGCACCCCTTTACCGGTTGGCCACTCAGTTGGGTAAACAACTGGCCCAGGCCGGTTTCATGGTGATCACCGGCGGCGGGCCCGGCATCATGCAGGCCGCCAACGAAGGCGCCGGTTCCGACCACAGCTTCGGGGTCAACATCAGGCTGCCCTTCGAGCAGAAAGCCAACCCCGTCCTCATCGGCAACCCGCGCAGCATCACCTACAAATATTTTTTCAACCGCAAGGTCGCTTTCTTAAAGGAGGCCGACGCGGTGGTCCTGTTTCCCGGGGGGTTCGGTACCATGGACGAGGCTATGGAGTCCATCACCCTGCTGCAGACCGGCAAGCGCTACCCCTTGCCGCTGATCCTCATGGACGAGCCCGGTGGTACCTACTGGGAGCGCTTGTTTCGCTTTTTAGAAGATGGGCTGGCTGAACGCGGGTATATCTCCCGCAACGACTTCCGACTGATTGAAATGATCAACCGGACCGATGATGCGGTGGCGCGGATCTGCCACTTTTATTCGCGCTACCAAAGCCTGCGCTACGTGGACGAACAGATGGTCATCCGCATGGCCTCCGGTCTGGAGCAGGCCCAGGTGGACCGGCTGAAGCTCGAATTTGCGGATATCCTGGTGCCCGGGGGGGACATGGTCCTGTGCGGCCCCCTCGATGCGGAGTGCAGCGAGACGGAATTGGCCCATTTGCCCCGGCTGGTGGTCGATTTCAACAAGCGCGATTTCGGGCGCTTGCGGCAGCTGGTGGATGCCATCAACGATTGCTGAACCAAGCGGCCTTACATCCAAGGGAGGTGAGAAATGTGCAACGCCATGTGTTGCCGTGGGTTGTTGGTCTTGATGCTGGTCGGCTGGCTGCTGGTCGGCTGCGCCTCGGTGACGGTGGACCGCATGGATGTCGATGAGACCGTCGATCTGAGCGGCCGCTGGAACGATACCGATTCGCGACTGGTGTCCGAGGAGATGATCGCCGATGCGCTGGCCCGGCCCTGGATCGACGAATTCCAGGCCGCCACGGGCCGGGATCCGGTCGTGATCGTGGGGTCGGTGCGCAACCGCAGCGATGAGCACATCAACACCCAGACCTTTGTCAAGGATCTGGAGCGGGCCCTGGTCAACTCCGGCAACGTACAATTGGTGGCAGCCGGTGGCGAACGCGGGGAGCTTCGCGCCGAGCGCGACGACCAGGCCGCCCATGCCTCCGAAGCCACCGCCAAGGCGGACATGCGCGAAACCGGCGCCGACTTGATGCTCCAGGGCAGCATCAACACCATCTCGGACCGTCTCGAGGGCAAGGAGGTCAAGTACTACCAGGTCAACCTGGAGCTGATCGATATCGAGCGTCATCGCAAGGCCTGGATCGGCGAGAAAAAGATCAAGAAAATGGTCAAGCGCAGCCGTTTCGGCTTCTAAACGCCCATGCCCGCATTGTTGACGATCGTGGTGGCGGCATCGATCCTGTACGGCTGCGCCGGCAGCACGGTGTATTCCCGGCTCGACGCGCATCTTTCCAAAGGTGACTGCCCGGCGGCCACCGCCCTGATCGACGACAGCCGATCCGCCTACGGCGACAACGCGCAGCTGCTCTACCTGCTGGATGCGGCCATGGTCTACCTGCAGTGCGGTGATGTCGAAGCCGCCCAGCAGCACTTCCGCGATGCCGAAGACCTGGCCGAGCGCCTGTGGACCGCAAGCGTCACCCGCCACGCCCTCTCTTTGGTCGCCAACGATTCGGTTCTGGCCTACGCCGGTGAGGATTTCGAAAGGGTGATGATCCATTTGATGTCGGCCATCGGCTACCTCACGGCCGGAGAGCCTGAGGAGGCGCTGGTCGAAGTGCGCCGGCTCGACTCGCTGCTCACCTTGGTCAACGCCAAATACGAGGAAAAAAATGTCTACCGGGAGGATGCCTTCGCCCGCTACCTGAGCGGCATTGTGCGCGAAGCGGACGGTGATCAGGACGGGGCCTTCATCGACTACCGCCGGGCCGCCCGGGTCTATGCCTCGGACTACCGTGCCTACGGCACCGGCCTGCCGGCCATCCTGGCGGAAGATCTGCTGCGGGTGGCCTCGGCCGTGGGCCGTACGGACGATGTGGCCGGACTGGTTGCGATCGACGCGGGCGCGCCGACGTCTGCCTTCGGCAGCCGTGCGGAGGCGGGCAAGGTGGTTGTCATTGCCTTGGCCGGGTACGCGCCCCGAAAGGTTCAGAATATGCTGCTGATTCCCACCCCCGAGGGACCGGTGGGGGTCGCTTTCCCCCGTATGGCGGTGTCGCCGCCTGGATGTGATCAGCACAGTCTGCACCTGAATGGCCCTGCGCGCAGGTTTCAAGGCGACCTGGAACTGGTGGAGGACATTAACCGCATCGCCGTCAAGAACCTGGACGACCGCATGGGGCGCATCCTGACCTGGGCCCTGGCCCGAGCCGTGTCCAAGCAGGCGGTCATCCACGGGATCTCCCGTTCGAGCGAGGACCGCGACAGCCAACGCACCATCGCAGCCATGTTGAACTTGTCCAATGTGCTCCTGTTGGAACGGGCGGATACGAGAAGTTGGCGGACGCTGCCGGGCCGCATCTACATGACCCGGCTGTTTGTGCCTGCCGGCGCGTACCAGGTGGTGTTGAACGCCTGCCAGGGGGAGGGGCGGCGCGCATCGCTGGGGACCTTGTCCGTGCATCCGGGATCCACGCACTACCTGTTTTGTGACCTTCGCTTCCCGGTCCCGGCAGGCCCCGCGCCGCCGCCGTTCGAAAGGGGCCCTCGAGGGCCGGGATGACGGGTTCAGGCCGGCACGAGTCCGAGAGGAAAGACGGATGTCGCGTTTTTTTCGACGCCGTCAGCACTTCAAGTGCAGAACACCGGGCAGAACTCGAAACGCAAAGTGGTCGCTCGTCCAGCCCAGGTCACCGTCGACCTGAATCGTCAAGGGCGCCTCAAGCCTCACCCGCAAACGCTCTCCGCAACGGTAGACGCCCACCCGATTCCCGATGGTGAATCCGGTGACCAGCCCCGTCACGGCGCCCGGCAGGCCGGCTTCGATCATCATTGCGTGCAGTTTGGCGTCATTCCAGCACGCGCCCGGAACCACCTTTAGCCCCATGCCGAAAAAAGGCTGTTTGACCACCATGAGGCTGACCAGCCGCCTGGCGCGGTGAATCTTTCCGTCCACCCCAATCCAGGCCCCGGTCGGTCGATACTCCCTTAAAAATGCCCTGAACCCGGCCAGCAGATGGGCCTTGAGGCCCCGATGCCCCTGTGAGCGATACTTCTCGTAAAGCCCGATCATGGTGCCGTCGATCCCCAGCGACGCCATGAACGCTTTTTTGCGGCCGTCACAGTCGATGAGATCGCATCGGTGAAGCGCCCCGGCGCGGATCCGGCCGGCAATGGCCGGCAGGCTGCCCCGGTAGCGCAGCGCGTGGGTGAGGGCATTGCCGGTGCCGCATGGCAGAAAGGCCAGGGCGGTTGCCGACAGGTCGACGGCATTGATCACGAGCGACATGGTCCCGTCGCCACCGGCAACCGCCAGGACGTCGCACCGTTCGGACTGCTCCCGGGCGCATTGCGCCAGCTCGGCGGCGCTGGTGGTGTCCAACCCGTGCACCGTGGCTTGCAGAACGTCGGCCGCCTGCTTCAACAGGGCCCGGCGCCTATCCGCGGGCAGGTTCCCGGCCGCTGGATTGGCGATGACACGGTAGCGGATGGTCGCCGTCATGGGGCGCTTTGAACTTTTTCCATTAAATACCTAACCCTTCCGGTCTTTGACATTGATTATGGACGGGTGGATTGTTAGCATACAATTAGCAAATCGTTAGCGAATTGTTAGCATTATAGATCGAAACAGATACGATGTTGAATAACCACCATGCCAAAACAGCGCCTATTTTTGCCCATACACCGCATACTGCTACTGCTCCTGCTCGGGATGGTCGTGCTGGGCCTGCCCAGGGCGTTTCAACATTCCTCCTCGGCCGCCGGATCGCCCCACAAAGTCCACATCGCCTTCGGCTTCCACGTCAACCTTTATCACTCTTTTCGCGGCGACACCAACGACGAGAACGGCTTCGGCCAGGACATTCGCGTGATCCGGCACACCATCAGCGTGCTGGATCGATTCAACCGCCGGGGCATACCGGTGCGAGCGGTGTGGGATTTCGACAATCTCTTCTCGCTCGAAGAGATCCTGCCCGTGCACGCGCCGGACATCATCGACAGCGTACAGCGGCGTGTCAGGGAAAATGGCGACGATGTGATCCTGATGTCGTTCAACAACGGCATGGCGTCCGCCATGAATCACGAGGAGTTCATGGCATCCATCCAGCAGGGTATCTCCAACGCCGCCGGCAGCGGAGTGCAGGACCTCTTTGGTCGTCTCACCCCGGTGGTCCGCCCCCAGGAGATGATGACCACGCCGGGTCATTTCGAACGCTACCGGCAATTTGGCATCGAGTATGTATCCCTTTACTACAGCGCCACCCCTTTCGACGCCTTCCGGGTCTTTGCACGTGAATTGTCTCCTGCCGAAGCCCACAACCCGGTACAATACCACAATCTTCGAACCGGCGAACGGATTGGCATTGTGCCCACCTACCATGCCGGCGACCTGGTGGAACACGTCAGCTTGCGCGACTGGGCCGAACAGCTCCACCAACTCCAGAACGAGGGCCGGATCGACCGGGACGTCCTGATCTTCATCAACTTCGATGCGGATGCCGAATTCTGGACCGGCGCGGATCTGCCCTGGCATCTCGATTGGCTGCCCAACACCGGTGGGATCGAACAACTGGTCGAGTCTGTGGCCGATCTGGATTTCGTCGCCTTCAGCAACCTGAGTGACTACCTGGCCGATCATCCGCCGCAAGGATCGGTGCACTTCGGCCAGGACACCGCCGATGGCAGCTTTAACGGATACCACTCATGGGCCGAAAAGGCCTACGCGTCGGACTACTGGACGCGGATCGTCAAAAACCGTCGTGCGGATCAGACCGCCGCTGCGGTCTTCACGGCCTTGGGCGTCGATCCAATTCCTCACGAATTCCAAAAGATGCAACGAGCTGCCTTTGAAACCCGCATGCGGGCCCTGTCCACCACCAACTTCGGACTGGCCGCACCGTTTCTGGCCCGGCAGCGTGAGGCGGCCATGGCGGCCTTGCTGGAACGTCTGGATGGGTACACCGAAGGTATGCGCGCCCGACTGGCCGCCCACGTCGAATCCGTACTGGCAAGGGCGACGCCCCCCGATCTGCCTGCCGGTGCGGGATGCGTGGTCGAACCCTTTTTATACCTGGACAGCGATGCCGGCGCGGACCGCAGCTTTGCGCTCACCCTGCCGCATGAAATGTCCGGCAGCGGCGCTTATTTCCTGGCCGATGCCGGCGGGCGAATCATTCCCGCTATGATGGTGAAACGGGTTGACCATCCCGAGCGAGGCCTTGCGACCGTGACGCTGCGGGTTTTTATGGGGCACGACATGCCCGACGGGATCTATTTTCTCTGCCGCCGAAAGGCCGCACCGGAGACGGCGGATGGGCGCCTGATGGCCGGGCCGCGCGTTCTCAAGAACGAATTCATCGAGGTGCGATTCAATGACCAGGGTCATGTTACCCGCCTTGTGCAAAATGGCCTCGATCAGTTGGATGCCCGCAGCCTCTCGCCTTACATCCTATACGAGGGCCGGCGCAACAGCCCCGAACGCTTGACGGTTACCCCCGAGCAGACCGGTACCGGCGGCGTTGCCGCCGTTCGCATTCACGGTCCCTGGCAAGGGCCGCCAGGAACGACCCGTAGGCCGGGGTGGGTGGATTACCGTCTGCGCCTGCTGCGCGGTGTGCCATATCTGTTTGTCGAAGGAGAGGTGCGCTATCCGGATACGTATCGCCGCCACACCCTTCAGGCCGACAAACCGATGCTGGCCCGTAAAATCGATGCGGGTTGGGAAGCCGTCGCACCGCTGGAACTGCGCTTCGCGGCGCGCGCCACCACGGCGCAGCCCTTTTTGATTCACAAGCGCAACTATCTGGGCAAGGAAGACGCCTATGCCGTGGACTACCACCGTCACGCGCCTGAAAATTTGAACGTCGCCAGCATTAACAACCACGTCACCCCCGAATATGCCGCCGTGACGGGCGGAGGGCGGGGGATGGCAGTTGCCATGAATCCCGAGGTCAATGCCAACTTCGCCTTTTGCCCGTTCAGGCTGACGCACTTGCCGGCGACCAACCAATTTTCCATCCGCGCCAATCCCTTCGGCACTTATGACGGCCACCAGGTCGTGCCGCCGACCTGGGGCAACCGGCAAGGGTACGATGCCGTCTTGTTGTCGGCCCCGCAGTTGCGCAGCGCCGGCCCGACCTACAACGGTTATGGCGAGCGCTTCGAGTTGATGGTCTCCTTTTTTGACGGTGATGCCATCCCGGAAGGCGTGAAGCGGGACCTGATCGCCTTTGCAAACCGGCCGGTGACCATCGGGCTGCGCCAATCGCCGGCTCCCGTCAACACGGCCGACAGGCCCCTGCCGCCGGACGGGCTTTTGGCCCTGCCGTATGGTGACGGGATACTGTTTCACTGGGAAGAGACCGCGGGGGACGGTCGGCGCTATCGGATCCGCTGCTGTGCCCTTCCGGAAGCGGGCGAACGGGTTTTTTCCGCTACGGGCGGCACGCGCTTCGTCAAGGGTTCCGATCTGCCTGCTTCCGGGGGTGTGCTTGCCGCCACGGTCGAAGCCGTTGCCACCGATGGCGGGAGTTGGCAACCGTCGCCGGAAATTCGCTTCAGCCCGGACCAATCCAGCGTCCGGCCACAGGAAATCCCCGTGGCCTTTGCGGCCAAGGTGCTGTGGGCCAATGTGAATGCCTGGATCCAGCGCCACCTGACAATATGATCCGCCCGACGGAAAGCCCCGGGCGGTTCGATCAGGATCGGTTGACGCCGGCCGTTTCATCGCGGTTGACTTTCAGATAATTTTTACAGGCCGGATAGTTGCTGCACCGGTAGCGGATCACCTGCGCACTGCGCATGTAACGGTGCATGGGCTGACCGCACACCGGGCACGACGGTTTGTCCGCCGGAGCACCCCTTGCGCTTCCGACCACATACTGGCGACCGCATATCAGGCAGATGCGCCGCTTCTTGCCGTTGACCGCCCGCCCGTAGCGGTAAAATGCCGTGGAGCCGCATGCCGGGCATCCGGACGAGTGTTCCTGCAAGGCCATGGTGGTTGCACCCTATCGGGGTTGTCGACCCGGTCAGCATAGGGCGGCATTGTTAGCAGAATTTTAGCATTCGGTGAGTTGTCGGCTAGTAAATGGCGCGGGTTGTCTGGGCATCGAACAGGTGCAGGTGGTTCAGGTTCATGGTCATGCGCAGCTGCTCTCCGGCCCGAAACACCCGGTGTCCCTCGGACTTGGCGATGAACATGACGCCTTTAAAATCCATGTGCATGTGGGTTTCGCCGCCCAAGGGTTCGACGACGTCCACCGTGCCGGTCACTTTCCAGTCGTCAGGATAGTCGCCGTTGTCGATGCTGAAGTCTTCGGTGCGCAGCCCCATGATCACGTCCGTCTCCGCTGCTACCGTCACCCCCGCCTTTGGGGGAAGGGGAAGGTCGAGCCGGTCGCCGAGTCGAACCATTAGCATGTCATCGATGCTGACGACGCGGGCCGGCACCAGGTTCATGGGCGGGCTGCCGATGAAGCCGGCCACGAACGTGTTGGCCGGATGCTGAAACAACTCCAGGGGGCGGCCCACCTGCTCGATGTCACCGTTGCGCATCACCACGATGCGGTCCGCCAGGGTCATGGCTTCGACCTGGTCATGCGTCACGTAAATCACCGTCGATTGCACTTTCTGGTGCAGGCGCTTGATTTCCGTACGCATCTGGGTCCTCAGTTTGGCGTCCAGGTTGGACAGCGGTTCGTCGAAGAGAAAGACGGCGGGCTTGCGCACGATGGCCCGCCCCATGGCAACCCGCTGCCGCTGGCCGCCCGAGAGCTGGTGCGGCTTGCGGTGCAGCAACTCTTCGATACCCAAGATGGCGGCGGCCGCATTGACCCGTTCGAGAATCTCGGCTTTGGGGGTTTTGCTCAACTTGAGCCCGAAGCTCATGTTGTCGAAGACGTTCATGTGCGGATACAGGGCGTAGTTCTGGAACACCATGGCAACGTCCCGGTCCTTGGGAGCCACGTCGTTGACGATGCGCTCGCCGATGCTGACCGAACCGGCGCTGATCTTCTCCAGCCCGGCCACCATGCGCAGCACGGTTGATTTTCCGCAGCCCGAAGGCCCTACCAGTACCACGAACTCCTGGTCGGCAATGTCGAGACTGATGCCGTGGACCACTTCCGACTTGCCGAATTTCTTGACGATCTCCTTCAGGGTGACCTGTGCCATGGATTGCCTGCAGTGTCAGGTGTTTGAGGTTGTAGAAAATGACCACGCTTTCCGGCTGCAAGTCAAGCACTCTTTTGCGGACGAGTCCGGTTTGTCAGAGGTCCATGCGTGCGGTCCATGGCGGTCTTGGGCGGCCTGAATAATTCCTTGACTGATGGGCGTGAACCCACTACGCTGAAACACAGGTCGGGGGGGCAACTTTCTGTTTCCATTTATTTCCAGATCGTTACACTACAATTGGGAGGAGTGTGCAGCCATGAGAAGAAAAATCATGATGGTGGTGGCCTTGGTGGGCCTTGCGGTATTTGGCGTGGGGCAGGCCTATGCGGAACCGATCGAGATTCACTGGTGGCACGCCATGCGCGGCGCGCGGGGAGAGACCCTGAAAAAAATCGTGGATGCTTTCAATGCATCCCAGAGCGACTATGTGGTGGTGGAGACCAACAAGGGCGATTACGACGAAACCGTCAACGCCGGTGTGGCGGCCTACCGGGCCAAGAAGCACCCTCACATCCTGCAGGCCTTTGAGGTCGGCACCTTGACCATGATGCTCTCCGGGGCGATCTACCCGGTCTACCAGCTCATGGCCGACCAGGGCTACCAGGTCGACTGGGACAGCTATCTGCAGCCGGTGCTCTCCTACTATGTCGACGAAAACAACAACCTGCTCTCCATGCCCTTCAACTCCTCGACGCCGGTCATGTACTACAATATCGACCTGTTCAAGAAAGCGGGCATCGACCTGCCCTCCCGGAGCGAGCCGCTGACCTGGGACCAGGTCGGTGAGATTACGGGGAAACTGGTGGCGGCCGGCGCCAAGAAGGGCATGGTTACCTCGTGGCAGTCGTGGATCCAGGTCGAAAATTACAGTGCCATCCATGACCTGCCGTTTGCGACTCGGGCCAACGGATATGAAGGCCTGGACACCGAGCTGCTGATCAACAACCCCCAGGTGGTCAACCACCTGGGGCGTCTCAAGTCCTGGATGGCCGACGGCCGCTTCTCCTATGAGGGGCAGAAATACCAGGGTCCGCAGGCGGCGTTTGTCGGCGGAGACGCGGCCATCATGATGGAGTCGATCAGCGGCATCGGCAATGTCAAGCAAAACGCCCAGTTTGGCTGGGACCTGGCCCCGCTGCCGGTGGAGCCGGACATGCAGGCGCCCCAGAACAGCATCATCGGCGGCGCTTCGCTCTGGATCATGAAGGAGCACCCCAAGAAAGACTACAAGGGCGTGGCCGCCTTCCTGGATTTTCTGGCCCAGAACGACATGCAGGTGCTGTGGCACATGGAAACCGGCTATCTGCCGATCACCATCACGGCCTATGAAACCCTGCAGGAAAAAGGGTATTTTGAAGATCATCCCTACCAGGAGGTGGGGATCAAGCAGATGACCCGGCGCCAACCGACCAAAAATTCCCGGGGACTGCGATTGGGATACTTCGTCCAGATCCGGAACATCATCAACGAAGAGATGGAGCTGATCTGGAACGGCTCCAAGAGCCCGCAGGAGGCCATGGACGCCGCCGTGTCGCGCAGCAACGAGAAGTTGCGGGAATTCGAGAAAACCTACAAGTAACACCCTTGTACCGACGCTGCATCGAGGCCCGGACCGCGTCCCGGCGACCGGCCCGGGCCTCAGCCTGAATCCACCACCGCTGAAGGCGCATCGGTTACGGATCTGTTCTGATGATGCGCCGCCATTTGGCAGGTTCAACCGGCCACCCACTGCCGTCGACGACCCCATGATCAAACGGTCCCATTTTACATCTAAAACCCTGGCCTATCTGCTGATCACGCCTCAGATCCTGGTCACCTTGACCTTTTTCTACTGGCCGGCCGTTCAGGGGCTGCTCCAGTCCATGATGCTCAGCGATCCCTTTGGTCAGCGCAGCCGTTTTGTCTGGTTCGACAATTTTATCGCCATCTTTAGCGACCCGCTCTACCTGAAATCGATCGGCATCACCATCAGCTTCAGCCTGGCCACGGCGGCCACCAGCATCGTTTTCGGCCTGTTCCTGGCGTCGCTGGCCAATCGGGCACTGCGCGCCAGGGCCCTGATCCGCACCATGCTGATCTGGCCCTATGCCGTGGCGCCGGCCATTTCGGGCATCCTGTGGCTCTTTTTGCTGCATCCGTCGTTCGGGGTGCTGGCCCACTTCCTCAACTACCGCCTGGGCATGGACTGGAACCCGGTGCTTTCCGGCACCGACGCCTTCGTCATGGTCGTGATGGCCAGTTCCTGGAAGCAGGTGAGCTATAATTTTGTCTTCTTCATGGCCGGGTTGCAGGCCATCCCCCATTCGTTGATCGAGGCCGCCGCCATGGACGGAGCCGGACCGTTCCGGCGCTTCTGGACGATTACGTTCCCGCTGCTCAGCCCGACGCTCTTCTTCCTGATGGTCATGAATGTCATCTACGCGTTTTTCGAGACCTTCGGCGTGATTCACACGGTCACCCAGGGCGGCCCGGGCGGTGCCACCACCACCTTGGTCTACAAGGTTTACCAGGACGGCTTCATTGGCTTGAATCTGGGATCTTCGGCGGCTCAGTCGGTGGTGCTGATGATCCTGATCGTCTCCATCACCGTGCTCCAATTCCGCTTCGTGGAGCGCAAAGTGCAGTATAGCCTGTGACGCCGCCATGGTTGAACGCACCCCCATACTCGATGCCCTGACCTACGGTTTTCTGATGCTGGGCATCTGCATCGTGGGATTTCCCATTTTCTACACCTTCGTCGCGGCGACGCTGCCCCTGGAAGCGGTCTCCCAGGTGCCCATGCCGCTGACCCCCGGCGACCAGTTCTGGGTCAACATCAACACCGCTTGGGAAAAAGGCAACCTGGGGCGGCAGCTGATGAACTCGTTCATCATGGCCTCGGGCATCACCATCGGCAAGATCTGCGTCTCCATGCTGGGTGCCTTTTCGATCGTCTACTTCGACTACCGCTTCCGCAAAGTCGCCTTTGCCGCCGTTTTCTGCACCCTGATGCTGCCGGTTGAGGTGCGCATCCTGCCCACCTACGAGATCGCCGCCAACCTGTTCGGGCCGCTGCAGTGGCTGGTCGACACCCTGCACGTCAACGGCCTGATGCAGTGGTGGCTGGGCAACGACTTCGAAATCGCCCTGGAGTGGAGCCTTCTGGACAGCTACACCGGCCTGATCCTGCCGCTGGTGGCGTCGGCCACCTGCACCTTTCTCTTCCGGCAGTTTTTTCTCACCATCCCCGAGGAGCTGTGCGAAGCCGCCAAGCTGGATGGCGCCTCGGCCATGATGTTCTTCCGCCGCATCCTGCTGCCCCTGTCGATGACCAACATCGCCGCCCTGGTGGTGATCGAGTTCGTCTACGGCTGGAACCAGTATCTGTGGCCGCTGTTGATCACCACTAACCCGGACATGACCACTGCGGTCATCGGCCTCAAGCATCTGATTCCCCAGGTGGATGATGTCCCCTACTGGAACGTGGCCATGGCCGGCTCCCTGCTGGTGATGCTGCCGCCCATCCTGGTGGTGCTCTTCATGCAGCGCTGGTTCGTCAAGGGGCTGGTGGAGCGCGAAAAATAGGCCAGCGTAAATATATAAATCCGCCAGAATTGCGCCGGATGTGTGCCGATCTTCAAGGCGCGACAAATGAAAGCGTATTGGAAACCGTGACATTTGGGGCAACGCCGAAGACCGGCGCAAAGACAAGCAAGGCGGTGGATTTATTTCCGCTGGCATAAGCGCTACCACCCGGTTTCAGGGCTTCCATGCTGGATCCATTGGGGTGCCCGCTCAGGCGCCATCCGCCAAGCGCGTCCTAAAAAGCGTCCTTGAACTGCCGCGGGCAGCGCACCGGTCGGGCCGGGCCCATCCATGCCGCAGGCCCATCACCGATTTGATTTGATCTCAAGGGTTTGATAAAACAACTTTAGCCGGTGGACGACCATGCCGATAACGCCCTATAATCATAGCTTTTCAGAGATTTTCCCGTGTTCACCCCAACAAGCCTGCTAGCATGCCCCACATGGTACTGAGATTACGCTCGAGCATTGAAAAGTGGACTGCGCTGGTGGTTGGCGTGCTCTGGAAGCAATCCCCTTTCCAGCACCAAGACCCTACCGTGGATGGCTTGGCGTTCTGGCGTGAACGAATTGTTTTTTCGGTGCTGGCGACCGGGACCTTTTTGTCCATCATTGCCCTGCTGCCGGCGCTTTACATGGCCTTGAGCGAAGGGCTCTGGCTGCTTGTCGTTGTCGATGTCGGCGCCGTACTTGCCAACACCACCTTGTTGATGCACCGTGGCATCGATCTGCCCCAAAAGGCTGCAGGCGTCCTGCTGATCATTTTCGTTGTCGGCGTTGCGGTGATCAGCCAGGCCGGTTTCCTGAGCGGCGGAGTGAGCTGGCTGTTCTGTTTTGCCGTGCTCGCGGGGGTGCTGCTGGGGCTTCGGGCGGCTCTGATCGCAACTTGTTTCAATGCGGTTGCCCTGGTTCTGTTGTGGTGGTTCCTGTTTCCCGGATATGCGAGCGGTCCGTCCGAATCGGGCAGCACGCTGCGGGCCTTCACCGCCTGGGCCAATTTTCTTTTTTTAAACGCGGGTGCCGCTATTTCGGTCGCCGTACTGGTTAATGGATTGCAGACCCTGAATCAGAAAACGGCCGCGGCAACCCAGGCGCTCAAAGATGAGCGGGCGCACCTGCTGCGGGTGCGCGAAAAACTGAAAGAACAGATCCGTGTCCGCATCGAATCCGAAAAAGCTCTTCACCAGAGTGAACAGCAATACCGCCTGCTGGCTGAAAACATCCATGACGTGATCTGGATGATGGACATGGATTTTAGGACAACCTATGTCAGCCCGTCCATTGAGCGCTTGCAGGGGTGGACGCCCAGCGAGTACCAGAGATTAAAATTCGAAGACGTGGTGACACCGGCATCGCTCAACCGGGCCTTTGACGAATTCAGCCTTCAGTGTGATCTGGGCCGTCAGTCCGGCTCTTTTAACCGATCCTGTGTCCTGGAGCTCGAGCTGCGTCGCAAGAGCGGCTCGCCGGTATGGGCCGAGGTGACGGCCTCTTTTTTACTGGGCGAGGATGGGCACCCCATCGGGATGCTGGGGATGGCCCACGACATCTCCGCGCGTCGTAGGGCCGAGAAGGAAAAGCAGGCCCTTCAGGAGAGCCTGGCGCGTTCCAAAAAGATGGAGGCCCTGGGAACACTGGCCGGCGGCGTGGCCCACGACCTCAACAATGTCCTTTCGGGCGTCGTGAGTTACCCGGACCTGCTGCTGCTGGACATGCCCGCGAACAGTCCTATCCGCCAGCCGATCGAGGTCATCCGGGAGTCTGGCAAGAAGGCTGCCGCCATCGTCGAGGACTTGCTCACACTGGCCCGCCGGGGGGTACACACCAACGACATTTTGAACCTGAACGACCTCATCGAGCAATATCTTGCCAGCCCGGAATACCAACGCTTGAAATCTTTCCACCCCCTGATCGATGTGGAAACCCGCTTGGATCCCGAGCTGCTGAACATCATGGGGTCTTCCATCCATCTTTCGAAAACCATCATGAATCTGGTTTCCAATTCGGCCGAGGCGATCTCCGATGGTGGCAAGATCACCATCACCACGGACAACCGCTATCTGGACCGGAACTCCCGGGGCAAGAAAGTGCCGGAAGGTGATTATACCGTATTGACGGTTTCGGATTCGGGCGTTGGTATTCCGACTGAAGACCTGCAACGGATTTTCGAACCGTTTTTCACCAAAAAGAAAATGGGACGCAGCGGAACCGGCCTGGGCATGGCGGTGGTCTGGGGGACGGTGGAGGATCATCACGGATACATCGACGTTCAGAGCACCGAAGGCAAAGGGACCGACATCACCGTCTGGCTGCCGGCCACGCGCCAAGCGTCGTTGTCACAGGCGCCGCCGAATTCCCTGGATGATTACAAGGGAGCCGGTGAAACGCTGCTCGTGGTCGACGACTCCAAGGAGCAGCGCCAGATCGCAACCAAGATCATCGAACAGCTCGGGTATGTCGTCAGGTCCGCTGAAAGCGGTGAACGAGCGGTTGCACTGTTGGAACACCAACGTGCGGACCTTCTGATCCTGGACATGATCATGGCCCCCGGTATCGACGGCCTCGAGACCTATCGCCGGGTGAAGAAGTTGCACCCCCACCAAAAAGCCATTATCACCAGCGGGTACGCGGAAACCGAGCGCGTCAAAATGGCCCAGCTCATGGGCGTGGGCGGCTATCTCAAAAAACCCTACACCGTTCACAACCTGGCTTGCGCCATTAAAACCGAACTGAATCGGACCTGAAACATCGCTGCCGCCCCTTCGTCCTCGCCCTTGGCAGTGACACGCTTTGGCTGGAAGAGATCTCCGGGCGACCAATTCGGTTTTTCTGTGTCGAGTCCGGGGCTCGGCCGGCGGATCGTTCCCCTTGAGAAAAGCGGTGCTTTTTAGGCTTTCTTCAGAAGGTAATTGAGATACTTGGAGTAAGCCTGGCCCTGCGTGTGCGGTTGAAAAACCCACAGGCAATACGCTTTTTCATATGCAATCGAATGCTTTTCCACATAGGACATGGGGAAAATGAGCGCAGGGAGCCTGGATTGGCCGACAGCTTCTTCGGCCCGATGCAGCGAGGCCAGCAGGACTTGTGGCGGCAGGCCATCAGGGTTTAGGACGAAGGCGTTGATGCAATGGGTCAGGTCGGACAGATTGAGTCCGATATCCGAGATGTTGACCAGCAGGATGGCCTTAAGGCGGCCATTTTTACGCAGTGCAAACAGATGTCGTTCGCGCCTGAAACCGTTGCTTTGAAATTCGGCGCACAGTTTCTCTTCCCGCCAGCTGGAAGATTCCAAATCGAAGGCTTTCAACATGAGCCCTCCGGACAGCTTTTCATAATGCCCGGCCAATCTGTCCACGTCCGTCGATTCGGCTTTGGAAAGTTCCCATCCCCGTAAGTTTGACTGGGCCGTCTGGCCGGTTTCCGGCCGGGTTACAAACGCAAACAGATCCTGTGAACAGCCTTTGGGGTCGTCGATGTGGTTGGCCAACCCGCCGAACAGGCGGCGCGGAAACCGGTTCTGGGGGCGGTAATAGCAAGCCAGGTAATCCATGTGCATGCCGCGGACCCGAAAGGTGTCATGGACGAAGCGGCCGATCTGGTCCAGGACGATCAATCCGGCCCGGTTCATGACCGATTTTCGAGCGGCGTGGTGGTGAATGAGCCAGGCATTTTCCCAGAAGCGGATCATGGCCATGTGGCCCAGGATCCGGCCATTGTCCTGGTAGACGAAGTGGCGCGCGATGTCCGGGCTCTTGGTGTACAGGTTGGCGTAGGTTTTTTTGATCTCATCCTTTCTTTGTGCGATTCGAGCGTATTTCCCAGGATAGATGAAACCGGTCTCAAAAAGAAAATCCCACAGCGCCTCCATGTCCAGATCGTTGCACAGGTAACTGTTTTTGTCTCTTGCTTGATGAAGTATGCTCAGCAGCTTCACGTGATCTTTGGCCGCTACATCGACCAGTGCCAGCCCGCAGCGCACGCGGCTGTTTGGAGGGGCTACATCGACGACCCGGCGAAAGACGACCTGGGCGGTGCAGGTCATTTTGAAGATGCCTGCAAAGTGCAGTTCGGCATCTGGCAAAACCAACCCCGGGCACAGACTGGCCGAGCGTTCTTCCTCTTCGACGGAAAAACCCGAACCGGAAAGGTCGACCACCTTCAGGTCCAGGTGCTTCTGGGTGAGGGGATGGCGGAAAATGATGTTCGGTGAAGGGCACAGTTTTTGCCGCAGGCTGCGGAATTCGGCCCTTTGGTATCGTCGGGCTTCATTTTCTATGGCTTCCAGCACCAGGCTGCGTGAAATACGTCCCGCCGTTGTGCGCATGACCCGACACTCCCCGGAAAAAAGTGTCTGACGGCCGGAGTGGAAGAGCACGTTTACCGGCTGGTTGGTGTCAACCCAGTCATCGCCCGTGGTGGCGCCAGGCGTTAGCTCGACCCGGAACGATGAGGCTGAAAAATCCAGCAGGGTTCCTGAAAAAGCGTTCCCTTTTTGAACCAAATGCACGGATATGCCGTGGCACGGCTGCCTTTCGACGCGGCGACGGCTGAATTCACGACTGAGGCCTGGCAGTTTCAGGCAGCAGCCTTTAGGGTTGAGCGCGATTACCTCGGGGATGGATTGGATGAACTTTTCCCCGCGTGGAACCAGGATGTATTTCAACTCGTGGGTTTCAAGCAGAACGGGCTCATCGGGTGCTTCTGCCCACAGGCAGGAGAGCTCTAAACCCGAACATGGCTGCGGAAAGGCCGGGACGAACAGGCCTTGATGAAACTGGCGGTGCGCAAGCAGGACCTGGATCTGGCCTTCCTGAAAATTGACGAAATTCAACCGATTGACCAGAAAATCCCTGGAGATCTTACGGCCCGGTTTGAAACCGATGGAATCGATGTCAGTTGACAAGGGCCAGTTGAAGCGCACGTGCTCGTCAACTGCGATCTCAGGGTAAGGCGTTTTGTTTTCCGATTGGCCGGCGACTGCAACGGATGAATTTTTGATTTCCATGGGAGCCTCGATTTCAGCGCTGGATCGAACCATTTCAGGACAGCTTCGCTCATTGCCAACAACCGGGTAATGTTGTGTATGCCTGTGGTTGTGCCCATCCGTTCATGGCTCGTTTCTGGATGGGCACCGGTGTCCAATACCGTCATTTAGTTGACGGTGCGTTAATAAATTGACGCAACCAAACCTTTAAATTGAATGGTGGTGAGTTTGGAGGTTGTGCGCATCGAGCATGGTCGGATCGATCTTGATGCCCAAGCCCGGTTTGTCGCTCAAGTCCCTGATGTGATACTTTCCGTACAGGCCAAACTGAAGCGGATGCCTTACGATGTCATGTTCCAGCAAAAAGCTGCCATATGCACCTTCGTAGGCAAACAAATTGTCTGATATTGCAGCAAAAACAATGCCAGCGGCCGCTAAAATGGAGGTCTCCCCAACATGGCAGCCGAGCTGATCGATCAATCCATTGTCGGAGGCCAGACGATGGATCGAGACGGTATTGATGATCCCCCCATGCTTCGATATCTTGAGGTTAAACCCGCCGGCACCACCATTTTCAATAAACCAGAGCGCATCTTCCAAGGTGCAGACACTTTCATCCAAGATGATTTTTACACGATCATCGAGTTTTTGAACCAAAAGCGGGTATTTATCTTTGGCACTGGCGGGCATGGGCTGTTCAAACACACAAACGCCCTTGTCGCAATAGCGTTCTATCATCTCAACGGTTTCCTCGAAGCCCCAGGCGCCATTGGCATCAATGCGCAGCTGCGTGTCATCGCCCAGAATGGACTTGATCGATTCGATCTTTTCAAGGTCCGATTGATAATCCTGACTCGCTTTGACTTTTACCTGCTTAATTTTTGCGGCTTTTATTTGATGTGCAAATTTTAAAACAGCCGTTGTTGTCCCTTCTGAAATGACGCCGCTGAAACAAAATTCAGGCGTAATGGTTTCACCAAAAAAATCGACCACGGGTCGTGATACCATTTTTCCGAATGCATCGAGCAGTGCCAACTCCATTGCACATTTGGCGCTTGGGTTTCTGTCAAGTATATTACTGAAATCGTGCTGCAGCGATACGATCGTATCGATCACATTGTCAGATGGCTTCAGTTCCAAGTTTCGCATTTTACCGGCAATTAGCTGAAGCGCAGCTATGGTTGCATCAACGGACTCTCCGGTTACATACTCACGCGGCGTGCCTTCACCGTATCCACGGATATCCGTATCGGTAATGATTTCGAGCAGGACTGAACTCGTTTGCGTGCGTGCGGCCAGGGCATGCTTGAATTGGACTCGGAATGGGATGGCAACCTCTCGAATCACGAACTCAACCAGTTTCATAGAATCGCCTCTCATTGCACTATGTTAATTAGCAGAAAAGGTCACCTGCGTAAAGTCATCGATTGCGCCTTGAAAATAGCCGCCCGATGGCATTGCAAAGAAGGGTTTCTGGTACTAAAATAAACCGTTGTTATTCAAAGGCGTAGATGACAGGCAAAGCGATCGGTTGGATGCGAGGCGGGGATACGCCGGTGCAAGTCGATCGATCCCGATCAGCCCGTTTTCATGGGAACACATCAAAGGAGGACATCGCACATGAAAGACAAATTGGATCAAATCAAAGCCGAGATCGAACAACTTCGCGACGAAATCAAACTAAAGGCCCATTTGGGCAAAGCGGACGCCGCTGATCAAATGGAGAAGTTGGAAAATGACTGGAAATCGTTTCTGAAAAAATACAAGCCTCTTGCCGATGAAGCCGGGAAAACGGCCAAAGGCACTGGTGCTGCGCTGGGATTGGCAGCCAAGGAATTGAAGGCCGGTTATAGGCGTCTTCGCGAGCGTCTGTGATGAGGCGCCTGCCCGGCGCGTAAGATCTGATTGACATGGTGGCAATATGCCTGGCGGTCACGATCCGGTTCGCTTCTCACATGACAATGTCTCACCCATCATCGGTCCAGAAGGACCGCCGCGGTTTCCGCGAAACCGAATCCACCCTCGTTGCGGGTCACCCAGGCCGGCAAGGCGTCGAGCTGCTTTTCGAAGGCTTTCACGTTGGCGACGCCCACCGAGTGGGTGAAATAGGCGAACATGGGTGCATCGTTGGGCGAGTCGCCGCAAAAGACCACCTGGTTCCGGATCGCATCCAAATCCGCTTTGAATTGTTCCTTGAAGAGCAGGCGGGTCATGGAGAGCTTGTCGTAGCTGCCGAACCAACCGTTGACATGGATGGAGCTGATCTTGGCCGTGGCTCCGGCGGCTTCGAAAACCGACTTGATTGCCTGTACCGATGCCATGGGCAGCGCCGGCACGTCTTCACAAAAATCGATGGCCAGGTCCGCCTCCCGGAAGGCCTGATCGGCGGCCACGGCGCAGCCTGAAACCTCGGCCAGGACACGCTTTTCGATTTCGGTCAGCTTGGCACGGTCGGCATGCCGCTCGGCGGCCGGCTTCCAGTAGCGTCGCGTCATCTTGCGCCGGCGGTCGCTGTAGCAAAAGTAAAGTGCGCCATTTTCGCCGACCACCCCGTCCACCGGCCACATTCGGGCGATGTGGTCGCACCAGCCCGCCGGCCGCCCGGTGATCGGCACGACGCGGAGGCCGCGGCGCCGAAGCGCTTCCATGGCGGCGAAAACCATTGCGGGTAGCCGCCCCCGGAGGGTCAGGGTGTCGTCGATGTCGGTCAGGACATAGCGGATCTGTTTTTTCTGTGACCTGGGAAAACGGGCGATCGGCGTCATTGTCTGTTAAGGGCATCCTTGGGCGGCCAATCGACGTATGCCAGCTGGCCACAACCGTGTTTACGTGCTATCCTCCGGACGACCACAAGGTGCGGCACGAAAGGCGCACATCGGTCAGGCTGATCTTGGCCGGTGATTGACATTAGCACCGACCCTGTCAGGCGACAAGCAAATTGGATGCTGTGGGCCGTCCCGGCCTGGCACACAGCCGCTGTTTGATTCTTCTGGGGTATGGAGAATTCGATGAAATCAATCAATCGACGTCGTTTCATGAAATTTTTGACCGCAATCCCGGTTGCGCTGGCGTTTGTCCCCCACCGGTCTCAGGCAACCGATTGCAACGTTCAACACCCCTTCATGCCGCCGGACAACCGCTACGCGGGACAATGCCCGGTTTGCGGCATGGTCCGTCCCATGTGGGCCCGGACCTGGATCACCTTCGATAGCGTTGATCATGTGTCGCAGGTGTGCTCTTTCCACTGTTTGGCCGACTGGGTCGTCAAATCCGGCCAGGAACCGGCGCATGTCATGCTGGCCGTCTACCATCAGCCCGAACGCACCGTTGCCGCCGGCCAGGCGGCCATCGTGATGGGGTCCGCCGCCGCCGGAACCATGAGCCCCACCTCCAAGATCGTTTTTGCCGATCGCGCCGAGGCCGAGGCATTCGCCCGCGATTGTGGCGGTGAGGTGGTCGATTACCCCAAGGCGCTGCGAAGCGCGCAGGCGGCTGTGGCCAAAGAGAACCAGGCGATCAACGCGCGCCGGCTGGCAAAGGGCAAGATCGTCGAGCCCGGCGAGAACGACAGCTGCCCGGTCTGCGCCATGGTGCCCCAGCGCTATCCCTTGGGCAAGTGCCAGATCAAAACGACCGGCGGGCAGACGATCCATTTCTGTTCGACCCAGTGCCTGTTCGCCTTTCTGGGCAAGCCGGACGCCTATGGGGATGCAGCCATGGACCCGCTGCTCATCTGGGTGGTCGATCGGACTTCGGGCATGTGGATCAGCGGCCGCACGGCGTTTTATGTGCTCGGCTCGAAAAAGGTGTTCGGGCCCATGGGATACGAAGCCCTGCCGTTCGACTCACGGTCCGAGGCCGAGGCCTTTGCAGCCACCAACGGGGGTGAAACAACGGTGTTCAACGACATTACCGTCCAAAAAGTGGTGCCTGGCTGGCAGTATCCGCCCAAACCGTAGGATCGTCTGCAGCGCACACCGGAACAGCCCATGACAGCATCTTTCAAGCAGCGCTTGACGGCCGGCGACCTGCTCGTCGGCACCATCGTCACCCTGGCCTCGACCGAGATGATGGAGATTTTCTGCCGGGCGGGTTTCGACTGGCTCTTCGTGGACCTCGAACACAGCGCCCTGAGCATCCGCGACGCACAGCTTCTCCTGCAAACCGCCGAGGCCGGTTTTCCCTGTCTGGTTCGCGTCCCCGCCAGCGATGCCGTCTGGATCAAAAAAGCGCTCGACATCGGCGCTGCCGGCATCGTCGTGCCGCAGGTGCTCACCGCCGAGCATGCCCGCCAGGCCGTTGCCCATTGCAAGTATCCCCCCCAGGGCATCAGGAGCGTCGGCATCGCCAGGGCCCACGGGTATGGGGCCGGGTTTGCCGACTACGTTCATTCGGCCAATGACGAGGTCGTGACGGTCGTTCAGATCGAACACATCGATGCCGTGGCCAACATCGCCGAAATCGTCGCGGTGCCCGGCATCGATTGCCTGTTTGTCGGGCCGTACGATCTGTCGGCAAGCATGGGCAAACTAGGGCAGGTGGCCGATCCCGACGTTCAGCGGGCCATATCGACAGTACGGCAGCAGGCCATGCGAGCCGGCATTCCCCTGGGAATCTTCGGGGCCACCGCCGAGGCCGTGCAGCCATTTGTTCAAAGCGGCTACACGCTGATCGCCGTTGGCATCGACACCCTTTTGGTGACGGCGGCGGCGAAAGAGATCATCGAGTCCGTCAACTCCTGAAGGGGGGTGCCACATTGCAATCAAGCACACCGCAATGGGCCTAAACGGGCGGGTCGGACACCATCGTGTCGCTGATCGCACCCAGGAGGTGATGCACATCGGCCGGGTGAATGTCCCCGATGTTGCCGATCCGGAACGTGTCGCGGTCGGTCACTTTACCCGGATAGATCACGAACCCCCGCGCTTTCAAGCGATCGTAAAACCGTTGGAAATTCCAGCCGGCTTGCGTGGGGCTCAAAAAGGCCGTAATGATGGTCGATTGCAAATGCGGCTCCAGCAGCGGTTCGAAGCCCAGATCGACCATGCCGGCTGTCAGGATGCGGTGGTTCTCGCGGTAGCGGGCATACCGGGCCGCAATCCCCCCTTCGGCTTCCAACTCCTTCAGGGCCTGGGAAAACGCCCGCACCACATGGGTGGGCGAGGTGAAGCGCCACTTGCCATGATGATCTTCCATGGTGCGCCACTGGTCATGCAGGTCCAGGCTCAAAGAGCGGGCCGACCCGCGTGTTTGCGCCAACATGGCCGCTCTGGCGATGACAAACCCGAAGCCCGGCACGCCTTGAATGCACTTGTTGGCGCTGCTGATCAGATAGTCGGCCCCGATTTGGGCCACATCCATGGGAATGCCGCCGAAACTGCTCATGGCGTCGACAATATAGACCCGACCGCTGGCCGCGACGACGGCGCCGATGCGTTCCACCGGGTTGAGCATGCCGGTGGTGGTCTCGCAGTGCACCACGGCCACGTGGGTGATGGCGGTATCCCGGTTCAAGGCGGCTTTCAGACGCTCGAGGTCGGGCGCTGCCAGTTCACCGCTGTCATGAATGTCGTGGACGATGCCGCAGCGGCGGGCGATTTCGGCCATGCGACGGCCGTAGGCGCCGTTGGCCAGTACCAGCAGTTTGCCGCCGGGGGGCACCGCCGTGACGATGGTGGCCTCCACGCTGAAGGTGCCGCTGCCCTGCATCAGCACGCTGGTGTAGCCGTCCGCGCCGGTCGCCAGCTCTACCAGGCGGTGGCGAATTTGCTGGACGACGGCATTGTATTCATCGTCCCAGGTGCACCAGTCGCGGTGCATGACTGCTTTTACCGTTTTGGTCGTGCTCAATGGGCCCGGGGTCAGCAGTAGGTAGGGGTTGTCGGGCATGTGGGTGGTGTCTATCATTGACGGTCCTTATGGTAAGCGCGCCAAGGCGTTCTCGAGAATGTCGATGGCGCGGTCCATTTCGGGTTCCTGGATGGTCAACGGTGGCGTCAGGGTCAAAAAACTGCCGTGGGAGATCTTGAAGCTGAGTCCCTGTTCGAGGCAGGCATAGAGGATATGATCGGCCTGTTCGACCGCGGCTGTTTTGGTGTGCCGATCCACTACCAGGTCCAGCCCGAAGAGCAGGCCGCGCCCGCGCACGTCGCCGATTAGGGGCTGGGTGTCCTGCAGCATCGCAAGCCGATCCATTGCCCGGCGACCCAATTCGGCCGATCGCGTCACCAGGCCTTGCGAGCGGATGACATCGATTGTGGCCAGGGCCGCGGCGCAGGCCACGGGGTTTTTTTCGTGGGTGTAGTGGCCCAACGCCTTTTCCGGGGCCACGTCCAGATCGACGCGAGCGACGATAGCCGCCAGGGGGAAGATGCCGCCGCCCAGCCCCTTGCCCAATATGAGAATGTCCGGTACCACCCCGTCGTGCTCGCAGGCGAACATGCGGCCCGTGCGCCCCAGGCAAACGGCGGTTTCATCGAAAATCAGAAGGGCGCCGTGACGGTCGCAGGCCTCGCGCACCTGCCGCCAGTAGCCGGGCGGCGGCGGGTTGACCGCCGTGCAACGGATCGGCTCGGCGATCACGGCGGCCACGTCGCCCTCTTTTTCCATGACGTACTCGATGTAGCGGGCGCACTTGAGTCCGCAGGTGTCGCAGCGGCCTTTTTCGTCCCACAGGCAGCGGTAGGGATCGGCCGGCGGCACATGTTCACAGCCGGTCAGCAGGGGGCCGATTCCTTTTCGGAAGAGTGCTTCGCCGCCGATGGAAATGGCGTCCAGCGAGGCCCCGTGGAAGGCGTCCCACATGGAGATGGTCTTGAACCGGCCTGTGGCCGTGCGCGCCAGCTTGAGTGCCATGCCCACCGCACTGGTGCCGCCGGGGGCCAGCAGAACCTTGCCCAGGGGATCGGGGGTGATGGCGGCCAGGGTTTCGGCCAGTTCGATTGCCGGACGATTGGTATAGCGCCGTGGCGAGAAGGGCAGGCGGTTCAACTGCCGTATCACCGCCGCCACGACGGTGGGATGGTCATAACCGACCTGATGGGCGCTGTTGCCGTGAAAATCCAATATCGAGCGGCCTGCCAGATCGGTCAAGGTGGCCCCACGGCCCGCTTCGAGTACATTCAGGCAGGGCGTCGAAAGGCTCTGGTGAATGAACACCGCTTGATCCCTTGCCAGCCACGCCTGCGTTTCGGCATCGATGTGTTCGGATTGCCAGCGCCGCCGATGGCGGGACCGGTTGCTGTCGCCTTCGCTCAACTCAGATGTCAGATCGGTTTTGTCCATGCGATTTCGGTGTGATTCGGTTCAAGCGTCGTGAAGGGGGTGCTGTCCGTCGGCCAGGCGCTGGTTGATCGCCTTGACGACATCGATGCACTCCCAGATGCCCTTGACCACGTAGTGGGCGCCGGCGTTGCGGTAGCGCTTCTCGATGGCTGCCAGACGCTTCGCCAGATCGTGGGGAGCCAGGGCCTCGGCCTGTTCTCGGGAAAGGCCCAGTTCGTTGCCCGACTGGGTCAGGCCGACGGTCCACATGCCGGCATTGCGGCCCTCTTCGATATCGCTGATGGTATCGCCGATTTTGACCATGGCTTCGAAAGGAAAAACCTGAAGCTGGATGGCATTCTGGTAGCACATCCAGGGAAAAGGCCGACCGGCGGGGACATCGGACGAGCAGACCACGCAATCCGGTGTATAGCCGTTCTGGGCTGCCAGGGGCGCCAGGGTGGCCATCATGGGTGCGGTATAACCGGTGCACGAGCCGATTTTGATGCTGCGCCGGCGCATGGCGTCCACAAAGGGCAGCAGGCCGTCGATCAGGTCGGCATGGTCGCGGATGGCGGCGACCATCATGGGTTCGGTCAGGGCATAGAGTGCGGCAACGTCTCTCTCCTCGACCGGCCGACCGTGCTTGCGGTGCCATCGCGCCGCTACTTCCGGCAGATGCAGCATGGCGCGGATGTGGGCCTGTTTTTCCAGACCCATGAACTGGCGGGCATCCAGGTCGGTAACGGTGATGCCGACCTCTTGAAACAAGCGGGTGAAAACGGCAGCAGGTCCCATACAGCCGTAGTCGACGACCGTTCCGGCCCAATCGAGAACGACCGCCTGTAACGGATCGGTATAGGGGATACGGGGAATGAATCCGGTCATGTGAGTACCTTGAAAAATGGGTTGAATGAGATGGTCCGGGCTGCCTTTACCGACCCGTCCAGGCCTGGGTTTTTCTTCGGATCCCCTTGGTCAGGATTTCGTATAGGAACCGCACGCCGATGTTGGTCGCCACGATCAGCATCGCCATGGCGCAGGCCGGTGCGATGTCGCCGGCGTCGTCCATGTTGGCCACGGCCACCGATGCGATCGGCAGGTCGGCCGAGTACAGGAAGATGACTGCCGACACGGTGGCCATGGAGTTGACGAAGTAGTACATGGCGATTTCGAACACCGCCGGCAGGCAGACCGGCACCGTCACCCTGAAAAAGGTTCGATAAAAGGGCACGCCCAGGGACTCGGAGACCGTTTCGAACGCCTTGTCCAATTGTTTGAGGGCCGTGGTGGCCGTCATGAAGCTGACCGTGTAAAAATGCACGACGTTGCTCAGCACCAGAATCGCCATGGTGGCGTAAAGGAAATTGAGCGGGTTGGGTATGGTGATGCCCAAAACCTGCCATCCGGTGGCGTTGAAAAAAAAGATATAGGAGAGGCCGATGACCAATCCCGGCAGGGCCAGCGGAAGAATCGAGAGGAAATAGGTCGTTTGGCGCAGACCGGTCATCCCGCGGCTTTTCTCGATCAGGTAGGCGCTGGTGAAGGTGATCACGGTACCCGCGATGGCCGAGTAAAAGCTCATGCGGATGCTGTTGAAAAAGGCCGCATAGCCGCCGCCGCCCATTCGTGAAAAATCGTAGTGCCAGAACCCCAGGCTCAGGTCGTAGGGCCACACCTTGACCAGCGATGCGAACAGGGCCGTCAGGTAAAACCCGATGATCAACAAGGCGATGAGGCTGCAGTAGCATAGGAACAAACCGTCTCTCAGGGGATGCGGTTTGGGCGCCAAAGGGACGGACTTGGCTGCGATTATGGCCACCTGTTTGCGCTGGACGATTCGGTCGGCGATGAACGCCACGACCGTGGGGACCAGCAGTACGACGCTGACCACGGCACCCATGACGAAGTTCTGCTGGCCGATGACCTGTTTGTAAATGTCCGTGGCCAGGATGTTGTAGTTGCCGCCGACCACCTTGGGGGCGCCGAAGTCGGTGAAGGCAAGGATGAAACAGACGAAAACGGCGCTGATCAGGCCGTACTTGATGCCCGGCAGTGTGATCGTGAAAAACTTGCGAAGGCCTGATGCACCCATGGAATCCGAGGCTTCATACAGCCGCGAATCGGTCATGCGCAGGGCGATGGAAAGGATTAGAACGGCCTGGGGAAAAGTGAACAATACCTCGGAAATGATAATGCCGACTGGGCCGTAAAGGCCGATGTCCAGGCCCGGAAAGGTGCCGAAAAATCCGCGTGTGATCAATCCCTTGCGCCCGAACAGGTAAACGAGGGCGATGCCGTTGAGCAGCGTGGGGGCGAACAGGGGCATCAGCGAAAGCCCCCTGAAAACCCGCTTGGCCGGAATGCTGGTGCGTGTCAGCCCATAAGCGAACCAGAAGGCCAGGAATATTGAAATCACGGTGGTGGTCACCGAAACGAAGATGCTGTTGCCCAGGGAGTTGGACAGTGCCGGGGTTTGAAAATAATAGATGTAATTGGCCAGGCCGACGAAGTCCCCCTCCTGATTGACCAGGCTTTTGGACAAAAGCTGCATCAGCGGCAGGATGACCATGACGACCAGCCAAACGGCGATCAGCAGGATCAGGATGCGACGCAGCCAGCGCTCACTGTCGAAGGCCCTGGCCAGTTCGTGTCGACCCAGAGCGGGCAGGCGGCCTGCGGTTGTGGCGGTCATGCTTGCGCCCGCGGATAGACGAGCAGGCGGTCTTCCGGAAATTCGATGTTGACCGACATGCCTTTCTGCAGGCTAAAACGCCGTATCTTTTGAATGGGGACATCTACTTTGAGACCCATGGTCGTGGAACCCTCAACCGGTAGATCCAGCAGCATCCGGTACAAGGCACCTCTGTATTCCATGTGACTGACAGCGGCTTTCAACTGGTTGGTCGGCGCTCCCCCGTTGCCGCCGATGACCACGTCTTCGGGCCGAATGGCCACCGTGGCCTGGCTCCCGTTGGCCACGTGGCTGGAGGCGCTGGCTTTGAGCCGCAGATCGCCTTTACGGAACAGATTGTCAGTCGATTTGGTCATCTCCTCAATGAAATTCATCGATCCAATGAACGAAGCCACAAAGGGAGATGCCGGGCGGTCGTATATTTCATTGGGTGTTCCATTTTGGGCCAAAACCCCTTGGTTCATGACCAGAATGCGGTCGGCCATGGTCAGGGCTTCTTCCTGGTCGTGGGTTACCATGATCGTGGTGACGCCCAGACGCTGCTGCAGTTGCCGGATCTCGGTGCGCAGCATGACGCGGACTTTAGCATCCAGGGCGGACAACGGTTCGTCCAGGAGCAGCAAGTCTGGAGACAGGGCCATGGCCCGTGCCAGAGCCACGCGCTGCTGCTGACCGCCGGACAGCTTTCCCGGGTATTTGTGCGCCATGCCGTCCAGGCCAACCAGGTGTAGCAGATCGGAAACCCGTTTTCGGATCTCTTTTTTGGAGATGGATTTGTTTCTCAGGCCGTAGGCCACATTGTCGGCTGCCGACAGGTTCGGAAAGAGGGCATAGGACTGAAAAACGATGCCGACGTTGCGTTTTGACACCGGCAGGCTGGAGACGTTGCGTCCCTCGACGACCACCTTGCCCTCGGTCTGGGTTTCCAGACCGGCGACAATGCGCAAGATGGTGGTCTTGCCGCACCCGCTGGGTCCCAGGATCGAGAGGAATTCACCCGCCTTGGCGGAAAAATTGACGTCCTTGAGTGCGGTGAACTGCCCGAAGCGTTTGGTCACATTGCAGACCTGCAGATAATGCTCGTGGGTTTTTGTGGTGTTGCCCATTGTATTCACCCTCAAAATTCCTCATTTATTGACAAACACGGATTCCGGTCCTGTGCGCCAGGTGGCGCCGCCGCCGGTGCACCGGGCCGGTCGAATGGGGCATGGCCAACCCTACTTGGCTTCGCTTTTGACATCGAAGCGTCTGGTCCACTCCGCTAAAATGCGCGTGCGGTTTTCGGCGGCCCAGTTGAAGTCGTTTTCGATGAGCTGGGCTTTGGGATCCTCGGGAAAGCCTTCGGGGATGGAGGCGCCGGTCGGAATGCTCGTTATCGGATAGACCTTGGCATACTCCTGCATGACTTCATCGCTGATGGCCCAGTCCAGAAAGGTTTTAGCGGCCGGTTTGATGTCGGCTTTCTTGATCAGACAGTTGGCCTCCAGATCCCATCCGGAACCCTCTTGGGGGAAGACCGTGTGAATCGGCTCGCCCTTTTGCTTCTGGATGATTCCGCGGTAGCCGAAAGAGATGCCGATGGGAACCTCACCCGTGCCGGCCAGCTTGCAGGGTTTCGACCCGGAGTGGGTGTAATACAAGATGTTCTCGTGCAGGTCGGTCAGGTACTGCCACCCTTTCTCTTCGCCCATGGTCTGCAACACGGCCGAGACCGTCAGAAAGCCGGTGCCGGATGAGGCCGGATTGGGCATGATCAACATGCCCTTGTAGATCGGCTTGGTTAGGTCGGCCATGGATTCCGGGTAGGGCAGCTCGAGTTGGTCGGCTTCGATGGTGTTGACGCAAAAGCCGGTCATCCAGGCCTTGATGCCCACCCAGTGGGGCGGGTCGTTGGCGTCGCGCATTTTGGTGATCACCTTGTCCAATCCTTTGGGGGCATAAGGTTCCACCATGCCGGCCTGGTCGAAAAGTATCAGGCTGGTGGCCGCGGTACCCCAGACCAGGTCGGCCTGCGGGTTGTCCTTTTCGGCCAGGAGTTTGGCGGTGACGATCCCGGTCGAGTCGCGTACGATCTTGACCTCGATGTCCGGGTGCGATTTTTCGAACAGGGCCAGATAGCGTGGAATTTCGTCGTCTTCCAAGGCCGTGTAAACGGTCAGCTCCTGGGCTTGCAGGGTTGCGGTCAATCCCAGGATCAGCATTGCCGCCATCCCGGCCACGGTCATCCGTACCAGTCGTTTCCTCAGCTTCATGGGTGCTCCTCTCCTTGCTGCGTTGTCGTTAACGTAAAGCGGTTGGACGCAACCAGCGCCGCCAGCTTTTCAGGGCGGGACGCCAGTTGCGTCGGAAATTCTGGTAGTGTAGATGTCGATTTATAAGGAAGTGTTAGCGGGACGTCAGATTTGTGTTAGGGGCGTTTAAAAAAAAGGCACCCCCTGGCGATTGGGGCGTTTCCCCAGCCAAAAGGTCATGCCGGCTGATGCCGTGGCCCTATTTGCTGATTCGGGTGATGACGGTGGTGGGCGTGCCCGGCGGTCCGCTGGGGCCTTCGAAGCGGTAAAAGACGCCGTCGGGCAACTCAAACCAGCAGTCGCTTTTCCAGAACGGCGCCATGATTCCGGGAAGCGTCAACCGAATCCGCAGCAGCCGTTCAGGGCCGCCTGTGGTGTTCATGGGTGACCTCTCCTGCTTGACGGCGCGGATCTTGTGGGCGGTCAGCGTACCCAACCGGATGGTCCAGAACGTCCGCTCGGAACCATTGCCGGCCACCAGGCCGCGCAGGCACAAGGATGTGGCCTGGTACCAAGGTGCGTCGTCGATCGTGAGCCGTTTGTCAACCGGTTGTCCCCTGAAGCGGCCGCGCACGGCGATAATATCGCCCCGTCGTTCGGCCCAAAGGTCGGTCTGTTCGTCATCGTCGGTCAGCTGCCAGCGAATCGTATCGTAATCCGGACGGGTGGTGGTGATGTGCCGGGCGGTGGGGGTCGAATAAGTGAGAACACAGGTGTCGCCCTTGACAAGTTGCCAGGACGCCTCTTTGATCGTCTCTCCGGTCACCTCGCGGTAATGGTAGGTTTCGTCTGCCGGGGAGGCCATGGTGAGGCTGGGGACGGCACTCAGCGCCCATGAACAAAGTGCCACGACGATAAACTTGCCGATGGCGTTCCGTGCGTATCGATGGTGGCTTGACAGCATCATGAAATCGCCAGTACCATATTTAATTTCTTCTTTTAAGCGCTTACTTGATGCCAACACAATTCTAACAATACTTGTGTAATTCTTACCGTACTTGTATGTTGACCGGTAGGCGTCCTGCCGGCATGGGTCGATGCACTGGCCTCCATGGGCACAACCAAGACCAAGCATATGCGTGAGACAATGAGTGAGACTGCATCATCATTGCCGGCAACGGGGCAGCTTCTGGAGATCGGCGCCGACGCGGCCGCCGACAAGCCCGGCCGGTTCATCAACCGCGAGCTCTCCTGGCTGGAGTTCAACCGGCGGGTCTACGAAGAGGCCATGAATCGGTCCCACCCGCTGCTCGAGCGGCTGCGGTTTCTCTCCATCTCCGCCAGCAACCTGGACGAGTTTTACATGGTTCGCGTGGCCGGACTCAAAGGGCAGGTGGCGTCGCGGGTCAGGGGCGTCAACCCGGACAGGCTGACGCCGGCCCAGCAACTGGATGCGATCTCGGCCAAGGTGGCCGAACTGGCCGCCGACGAGCACGCCTGCTTCCAGCAGCTTTTGATCGAAATGAAACAAGAGGGTATTCAGCTGGTCGAACCCGAGGCGCTCTCCGGCGCCGACCGCAAGTGGCTGGGCGAGCTGTTCCACCAGAACATCTACCCGATCTTGAGCCCCATTGCCGTGGACCCGGCCCACCCGTTCCCCTTCATTCCCAACCTGGGCTTCGGGCTGGTCCTCAACCTTAGCGGCGACATGGAGGGCGAAAACCTGGTGGCCCTGGTCATCCTGCCGGCCCAGTTGGATCGCTTCATCCGGCTGCCGGGTGATTCCATCCGGTTCATTGCCCTGGAAAAAGTGGTCTTGATGTTTCTCGACCTGCTGTTTCCGTCGTTCACTTTGCTCTCCAGCGGGATATTCCGGGTGATCCGTGACAGCGAGATGGAGATCGACGAGGAGGCCGAGGACCTGGTGCTGACCTTTGAGAGCGCCCTCAAACGCCGTCGGCGGGGCAGTGTCGTGCGCCTGACGGTGGACAGCGCCATCCCGGACGATTTGCTCTACTTCATCCAGGCCCAATTGGACATCCCCAAAAATGATGTCTTCAGCTTCGAGGGCATGATCGGCTTGTCGGATATCAGCGAACTGGTGATCGAGGATCGCCCGGACCTGCTTTTCCCCACGTACGAGGCGCGTTTCCCCGAGCGCATCCGCGACTACGGGGGAGACTGCCTGGCGGCTATCCGTGTCAAGGACATCCTGGTGCACCATCCCTATGAGAGCTTTGACGTGGTGGTCCAGTTTCTGCGCCAGGCCAGCAAGGACAAACACGTGGTCGCCATCCGCCAGACCCTCTACCGGACCAGTGAGGACTCGCCTATCGTTCAGGCCCTGGTGGAGGCCGCCGAGGCCGGCAAGAGCGTGACGGCCATGGTGGAGCTCAAGGCCCGCTTCGACGAGGAGGCCAACATCGGCATCGCCCGTAAACTGGAGCGCAGTGGCGCCCAGGTGGTCTTCGGATTCATGGAGTACAAAACCCACGCCAAGCTCTCTCTCGTGGTGCGGCGGGAAGGCAAGAAGCTCAAATCCTACGCCCACCTGGGAACCGGCAACTACCACCCGGTGACGGCCAAGATCTACACGGATCTGTCCTACTTTACCTGCGACCCGCAGATCTGTGACGACGTGCTGCAGATCTTCAACTACATGACCGGCTACGCCAAACCGTCCAACCTGAAAAAGGTGGTCATCTCGCCCCTGTATCTGCGTGCCTTCCTGCTGGCGCGCATCGAGGACGAGATCGGCGCACGCCATGGCCGGCCGACCGGCCGGCATCTGGGTCAAGGTCAATGCCCTGGTCGACCCGGAAATCATCGATGCGCTCTACCGGGCGTCCCAGGCCGGCGTAAACATAAAAATTGTGGCGCGGGGGATCTGCAACCTGCGGCCGCAGGTGCCCGGACTGTCGGATAATATCGAGGTCAAATCCATTGTGGGCCGCTACCTGGAGCACTCCCGGATCGCCTGTTTCGGGAATGGTCACGATCTGCCGTCCCCCCATGCCAAGGTATACATCTCCTCGGCCGATTGGATGCCCCGCAACATCGACCGCCGGATCGAAGCGCTGGTGGCCATCGACAACCCGACCGTTCACCAGCAGGTCCTCGACCAGATCATGGTGGCCAATCTCAAGGACAACGAGCAGAGCTGGATGCTGCAGCCGGACGGCTCCTACCGGCGCTGCGTCCCCGGACCGGAACCCTTCAATGCCCACCAGTTTTTCATGACCAACCCCAGCCTCTCCGGTCGTGGTTCCGCCATGGGCCAGGACCGGCCCTCGAAAAAGAAAAAAAAGGGCCGAACCAAAAAATGAAAACCCTGTTTATCGTTCGCCACGCCAAATCCAGTTGGGCCGATCCCTTTTGAGTCGACCACCAGCGGCCCTTGAACAAACGCGGTCAAAAGGCCGCCCCGGAAATGGCCCGGCGCCTGAAAAAACGGGGCGTCCGTCCGGATGCCATCGTCAGCTCCGACGCCCTTCGGGCCATGGAGACGGCCGTGTCCTTGGCCGAGACCCTGGGACTGCCGGGCAAGACGGTCCACAAACACCCGGTGCTTTACAGTGCCACGTCCAACGAGATCCTGGATATCGTTCGCGGTTTCAAAGAGGACTGGAACACGGTGATGGTGGTGGGTCACAACCCTACCTTGACGGAATTGGCCAACCAGTTCTATCCGCATCTCATCGAGAACATCCCCACCGCCGGCATCGTGGAACTGCGCTTCAATGTCCCGGCCTGGAAGCAGATCCATCGCGATCACATCGCTTTCAGCGCCTTCGATTTTCCCAAAAACAAGTCATCGTCGCCGGCGGCGCCTTGATAGACGTGGTAGGCGTGGTTAGTTTGCGCAGATCGATCGCCTGCACGAATCGATAACCGGCACAGTACCACCGCGGCCGATGGCCCAGAGAAGGGGGCAACCCCGTCTGCACGGACTGGCCGGCCGTCGGAAAGGAGAATGGCATGGATAAAAAACTGAAGAAAAAATCCTTGTGCAAATGGGGCAATGAGGATGTCAAGCGCAATCCGGACGGGCTCTACGACCTTTTGTCCAAGTCGAAGTTTGTCTGTGGAAAGTGCCTGCGCTCCTCCCGGCTCAAGGGTACCTTGTGCAAGCCGGAGAAGCTGGTTCAGCCGGACTGATGGGCAACTATCCGACCTTTCATCGATGGCTGTCGGGTCGGCGATACGGCAGTGCCGGCGGCGTCGGCAGCCGCACACACACCATCCCGGAAAGGAGCATCTGATGCACAACCCCCTGTTACAGGTCAAGGGCGTCGGTCCGGCTACGGCCGAGCATCTGGCCGCGGCCGGCATTACCACGATCGAGGCGCTGGCGGCTGCTTACGGTCGAACAGCTTGCCGGTTTTCCTGGCTTTGGCCATTGGCGTGCGCGGCAGGTCATCGCCCAGGCCCAGGCGCTGTTGGCGGATGCCGCAGGCGGCACGGCGGACCATGCCGCTGCTTCCCCGGCGATGCCGGAAACCGCCGCGAAAACGCGGCTGCCTGAGCTCGAAGATTCCCAGCAAGCCAAGAAATCGAAGAAGGCCAAGAAAGCAAAGAAAGAGAAGCGGGAGAAGAAGAAGGAGAAGAAGAGAGAAAATCAGAGAAAGCCAAGGGCAAAACCGCCAAGGTGAAAAAAGAGGGCGGGAAAAAGAAGCACGCCAAGAAAAAGAAGAAGTAAACGCCTCAGGACGATCCAGACGTCGGGATCCCGTGGACTGCCAGGTGCTGGTTCTTGTAGCGCTTGTCCTCGGTGACCTCGCGACCGAACCACTCTGGCGGATCGAACGCTGCGCTGGCCGCCAGGCTGTCGAATTCCACCTCCACCAGGGTCAGCCCGTTCAGACTGCCTTCAAAACAGTCCAGCTCGGCCGTGTGCGCGCCGACCGGCAGGGTGAACCGGGTTTTGACCACGCGGCGGCCTGCGGTGAACGGCCACAGCTTCTGGAACTGGCCCCGTGTCAGTTCGATTTCGATCTCGGTGCGTGCCAGTCCGCTGCCCAGCTTGACGGTCTGGTAGAAGTCCTCTTTTTTCTGCCTGATCCGCAGTTCCATGCCGGTTTCGGTGGCAATCAGGTAGCCCTGGCGGATGGCGGCCCCGCCGTGAGGATCCAGGTCGGTCGGCAATCGCCTGACCAGGAACTTGCGCTCGATTTCAATGCCCATCGGCCGTTTCTCCCAGAAGTTGCGTCTTGATTTCCTGCCAGAGCCCCACGAAGGCCTGCGCCCCGACCGAATTGGGGCGATGCTGGGTTAACGGGGCCCGGTAAAGGCCCATTTTTTCCACCTCGGCACTGTACGGAATCGCGGTGACCAGCGGGTTCAAGCCGGCCAGCCCGATCTTTCGGATCGTTTCGCGGTGCATGCGTTTGCGGGATTCGACCATGGACAAAAATGGACGCAGCTTGCGTTTTTCCAGACCGGTTTCGTCGAAGAAGCGCGTCAACTTCTCGTAGGTGAGCAGGGACAAGGTCGTGGGAATCATCGGAACCAGGATCAGGTCGGCGGCCGTGAACACATTTTCGCTGACCAGGGTGATATTGGGCGGGCAGTCCAGGAAAACATAGTCGTACTCATCTTCGAACCGGGCCAGCAGCCGCTTGAGACGGCGGCGCGAGTGTGCGGCTTCGTTGAGCATGATGTCCAGGTTGCGATAGGACAGGTCCGCGGGCAGCAGGTCCAGGCCGGCGTAGTCGGTTCCCCGGATCGCCTTGTCGATGCGTTTGCCCCCCTTGAGAAATTTGCGGCTGTTGTACTGGGACTTGGGCCGGATTCGAAAGTAGAAGGTGGACGACCCCTGGGGGTCGAGATCGCACAGCAGTGTCGCCGCACGGTCCGCGGCGGCCAGGTAGGCCAGGTTCACGCACGCAGCGGTTTTGCCGACCCCGCCTTTGATACTGTAAAGTGCGATTGTTTTCACGATAGGCACCTGTTACGCAAACAGCGTCTTGAACTGCTTGCGGTTTTCCGGGGAATCGAACCGGCCGAAGACATCCATGAACTGCTCACGAACCCTTGAATGCGATGCATAGAGCCGTGAGACCAGACCGCCGATGGCCGCCGACGCCAGGATTGCCTGCGCGCTCTGCGGCCTTAGGGTTGCCAGGTGCGCTATCAGAAAATGCTGCTGAACGGACAGGTCGTTGAAGTCGCCCAGGTTTTCCTGAAGCCGCTTGAGCTGCTTGATGAGGCCTTTCATGCGGTCTTTGGGAAACAGGGATGCGAAAAACTCCAGCAGGTAGCGCAGCTTCTTGCAGTCGATGCGCAGCGCGTGGAGTTTTTCGTCCGGCGTGGCCGCCTCGATCCGGCGACCCCTTTTGACGACCCGTCGGTAGCGCTTGTAAATGGCCGCCTTGGCGACTTCAGCGATGGGCTGGCTGGCGCCGACGCCGGCAGTGCGATCGGGCGGTTCGGATTGAACGAAGGCCTGCAGGGCCTGCATGGCGGCCGTGAAGTCGTCGCCGGCCATGGCCTGGATCATGCGGTCCTTGGCGTAGCGCCGCTTGCGCTGCAAGGTTCGGAACAGCTGCAGAACGCCCGGCTTGAGAACGTCGGGCACCAGGTCGCCGTAGGCCGTTTTTTTCAGCAGGTAGACGTCCAGGTCACGCACATTTCCGGTCATGGCGCCGATGGCTTTCAATTGCTGCTGAAGGGTCGCGGTGGTTTCGGACGCCAAAACGCCTTGGGTCTGGCCCAGCAATGAGCGGGCACGGCGTACCGCCACCCGGAAGTCATGCAGAAATTCGCTGTCGATGTCCTCGTGAACACCCGGCAGGTTGACCTGCATCGTGGCCACCAGGCTTTCCATGATGCGGCGTACCGCC
The DNA here is from genome assembly GCA_963785365.1 of uncultured delta proteobacterium. Classification (GTDB taxonomy): domain Bacteria; phylum Desulfobacterota; class Desulfobacteria; order Desulfobacterales; family Desulfosarcinaceae; genus Desulfosarcina. The sequence continues at coordinate 237,948 of CAWAUZ010000013.1, forward strand.
GCTGCGGCGGGCAGGTCCGGCGCCAGGGAGACGTCGATTTTTGACGAGTATCCTCCGGGCGTGATGCCGCTTTTTTCAAGAATTGCCATCACCGGCGATCCCTGGGCGGGCGCCAGTCCCATCTCCTCGAGCAGCGCCGTGACCTGGCCGACCTCCTTGTCATATCCCCTGACCGGCAGCAGGCGGCAGCGCATGACCGGTAGGTCGCCGGCCTGAATTCCGAAACGGTCGATTGCCAGCCGGGCGACCGTTTTGGCGTCGGTGTTGCGTACGTTGAGCAGGGTGGATTGCTGGGTGACCACTGCCATCGGCAGCAGGGCGCGCATCTCCAATACCGGTTCGAGGCACATGGAAAACGCGGACACGGGAAAATCCCAGTGAAAGGCCCTGGGTTTGGACGAGTCCACGTCGGCCACGGCCACCATCTGGCCATCGGCGCAGCGAGTGATCAGGTATTGCTGGTCCCGGCGGATCAATTGCCATCCCTTTTGATACAACCGCCAGTCAAAGGAATCGTAGACCTCGAAGGTCTTGCTGGTTTCGGTGACGTCGAGCGATTCGAAGGTGCGGCCCAGTCGGGATGCCACGGCATCGATGTCGGCCGTGTCGGTGATCTGGTAGGTCTGCCCTTGCATGGATGTCCTTTCCGGCGCCGCGCCGGCAGTTTGGCGTTTCAGAGCGTCGAATGGATGCCTTGACAGTGCGACGAATTACAGCCCATCACCATTGGATCAGATGCGGGGGCGCCGCGGGCCGGTGTCAGGTGGACGGCGGGCACTGCTTCTGCTGCCGGTACATCATGCGAACCAAGCCGTCCGCCAGACCGATCTGGGGCACGCCGATGCGCCGGATACCGCCCCATTTCATGACCGAGGCATAGATCTTCAAGGCCGGCACAATCACGTCGGCGCGGTCGGGCTTGAGGCCGAGTTTGATGATGCGGTCATCGCGCGAGTAGGACTTCAGGCATGCCTTGACCTTTTTCATCTTGCTCAAGGTGATCGAGCGGCCGTCCGAGTGCTTGGCGAGCTTGATGATCTTGTTGATGTTGCCGCCGCTACCAATAGCACTGATGCGCGAGAATTGAAAGGTGTGCTTTTTGATCCAGGCGCGCATATCCTTCCACTGGGACGGTTTGACCAGGCCCTCGATTATGCGGATCGTTCCGATATTGAAAGAGTGCGAGTGGATGGTCCCGTTGGAAAAAATGGTGATCTCGGTGCTGCCGCCGCCGACATCGACATACAGCCAGGCCCCGTTGCCGGACAGATGGTTCCAGGGCTTGTTGGCAAAAATAATCTTGGCCTCCTGTTTGCCGTTGATGATCTCCACGTCCACGCCGGTTTCCGTGCGGATGCGTTTTTGAATTTTGACCCCGTTGCTGGATTCGCGCATGGCCGATGTGGCGCAGGCGCGGAAGTCCGCCGGCCGGTAGGCGCGCACCAGGTGTTTGAAGCCCTGGATGGTTTCGACCAAACGCTCAATGTTGTCGCTGGAAATGTCGCCCCGGATAAAGGCATCCTTGCCCAGCCGGATCGGCATGCGGATCAGTGAAATCTTCCTGAAATAAGGTCCGATGTCGGTTTCGAAGACCTCCATCAGCAGGAGGCGGACCGCATTGGAGCCGATGTCGATCGCCGCGAAGCGGCTACTGAATAAGGCCATGGCCGGGACAGCCCTCCGGTTGACATGGTTCTTGGCGTATACGCTGAGCGGTCATCGATGGCGATTTCCGTTACCGTCCCATCCCTGTGGGAAAGGGTTGGGGGGTGAGGGTTCAAATGGGAATATTATGCCGTTCACGGTATCCGCGGATCAAGGCACCGACGGATGAACCCCCGACGAACAGGCCTCACAACGATGCCGTCAGGTGCGGGTCCGACGCCCCTTGCGCGGCTTGCCCCCAATGGTTCTGGTACAGTTGGTAGACCTTGCTCTGCGGACGCCGGGGTTTCACCGCGTACCGGAAATAATTGATCAGTTGCTTCAGTTGACGTGCATATTGCCGGTCGCAACAAGGTGCCGCTTCGGCACCGCGACGGCTGCGCTGGATCATGCGGTCCGCCTGGTCGGCCTCCTCAAGGGCAAGGATCAGCGCGTCCCACGTCTTTTTGCCCTTTACCGCTTCGACAAACTCATCGATATTGCATCTCTTTGATAACATGAGGGTTCCATCTCCTTGACGGTAAACATGGATCACCCCAATACGAACCGGAAGGGATCCCGATGCTAGCGATTGCAGCAACGATGACGTGCATATCGTTCAATTGTTAGAATTTGGTTAGGCCCCGGCCATTTTTCAGCAGGGGTCGGTCCCAAAAGGATTAATCTATAATTATTTATATGCGTTATGATATTTTTTGAGCTTGCTGACACCACGTCTGAAACCTGGGAAGCGGCCGCGGCCTAATCGTCAGCTAACATTTCAATGGGAGCATCGGTTTGTCAATAACGGATTGTCCAACGTCCACGTTTTTGCGGAGCGTTTGAAGCCAACGGCAATCCATCCATCCCCGCTACTGCCATTGCAGCGCACCTGTCGTACGGAGGCGGTTCATGTTTGGTATCGACCTGCACTACCCGATCGCCGGCCTGATCCTGCTGGTCGGCGCCGTTGCGTTATTGAAATGCGTTGATGTTCTGAACCGCCGGACAAGGCGACGGTAGACCAATTGGCCGATTTATGGTAGGCGTTGTCTGAAGGGTTGCCAAACGGCACCGGCCGTCATCGTAAATCCCAAGAGATGGAATCAAGCGCCCCATGAAACCGCGTCGTTCGATCCTGTCGGTTCCCGGTCATATCGAGAAGATGCACGTCAAGGCCGCCCGAAGCGCCGCCGACGTGATCATGCTGGACCTTGAAGACAGTGTGCCCATCGATGCCAAGGAGGCCGCCCGCCGACAGGTGCTGAAGTCCCTTAAGGCCGTCGACTGGCGGCACCACAGTGTGACCGTGCGCATCAACGCGCTGGATTCCGCCTTTGCCTACCGCGATCTGCTGGAGATCGCCGAGGGTGCCGGCGGGGTGCTCGAGGCCGTGGTGGTGCCCAAGGTCAACCATCCCGGGGACATCCACTTTGTCGACCGCATGCTGGACGGCATCGAGCAGGCCATGCAGTTTGGCCGTGCCGCCATCGGCATCGAGGCCTCCATCGAAAGCGCCCAGGGCCTGGCCGCGGCCGAGGCGGTCGCCGGCGCCAGCAAGCGGCTAAAGACCCTGGTTTTCGGGATCGCCGACTTCTCCGCTTCCGTGGGCGCCCGCCTGGTGTCCATATCCGGCCACGGCGAGCAGGAGGCCGAACTCTACCCCGGTCACCGCTGGCACTTTGCCGTCAGCCGCATGGTCATGGCCGCCAAAGCCAATGGACTGCTGGCCATCGACGCCCCATACGGCAATTTCAAGGATGCCGCCGGATTGCGCCGCAGCGCAACCATGGCCGGTGCGATCGGTTGCGACGGCAAGTGGGCCATCCACCCGGACCAGATCGACACCATCAACCAGGTTTTTTCACCGACTCCCGAAGAGATCGAACGCGCCGCCATGGTGCTGAGGGCCGACCTGGCCGCCCGGACGCAGGGCCGCGGGGCCGTGGCCGTACAGGGGCGCATGATCGATCAGGCCACCGTTCGCCTGGCGCGTCGGCTGTACACCCTGGCGCAGCATCTGGGGCTGGTCGACTCGTCCGACGCGTCCACGCTGATCGACGAATCCGGTACCGCGGATAGGGTTCCAGGATCCTGAATCGGTCGACCGGGGGCTGCAGGTCATTGACTACGGCATGGTGATTGGGTCATTCGCTTTCGTAGCGCGGGCCCTTTTTCTTGGAATGCCCGGGTGCACAAATAGTGGCTTCGTACAAGGCGACCGCGTCGTACCCGGAAACCAGGGGCCGGCAATTGGCGCAATATTTGCGCGGCTTGCCCCGGCCGCTCCACAACATGTAGATGTTGTGGTAGGTCGTGCACTTTGGACAGATGCACTGAATGAAGCGTTTGCCGTTGCGGTTGGATCGCTCAACCAGCTCCTTCGAGAGCCAATTCCCGTCCACCCACTCATCGCGCTCTGTGGCGCTTGATCCGGTTCCATTTGAAAGCATTATGGCTTGCTCCGTTAATAGAAGTATTGCACTGACGGTTCCTTCGACGGCCAACTCTGTCGAATGCGGGTTTCCATTGCATTAGCGGCATGTTAGAATTTTATTAGATGAAGCGCTGGTAGATGCGATGGATTGCTGATCGAACGCGTTCAGGGTGCGTGGGCGGCATAGAAAGTGGGAATGCCGACCGCGGCCCCGAAAAAGATCTGCCGGCGTTCGCTCTCGACAACCGGGTGGTCGGGGATGTCGGCGTGGGTCAGCTGTCCGGTAACGATGTACTTGTAGGCCAGGGCCGTGATCAGCATCTGAAGATTGGCGGCACGCCCCATGTCCCCGGTCAGGCTTTCGAAAAGGCTGTAGTGGCGTCCCTCAAAACCGGTAAACCCCATGGTTTCGAAAGATCGGGCCCGGTAGAGCAGGTAAAGGGGCATGCATGGGTCGAACACCCCCATGTCGCTCAGGTCGGCTTTCAAACGGGCTTCGTTTCCCTGACAACCGTCCAGTGCGGGGCTCTCATCGGTCGCCATCAGGGCCACCAGATAATCGATCAGCCTGGAATCCGGGACATAATCGCCTTTGAGCCCCAAAAACCGCGCCAGGCCCCGATCCAGCCATTCCGGTCCGAAAGGGGTCAGGCTGCGGCCCATAAACTTCAAGCGGGCCTTTTTTTTCCACCGGCGCCACAGCATCCTCAGGTGGGTGAAGTCCAGTTCGTGGGGCAGGAATCCCAACACACGCTCCGGATGAAACTCCATGAAATCGATCCGGTAGGGCGCCGCCGAATAAGTTCCGACGAACAGGGGCAGAAAGTGTTCCGCAATTTTGATCGCCAGGTCGCTGCAGTGCTTCTCCTCGATGGGGCCGAAACCGGAACCGGGCGTCTTCATCAGACCGGTCAGCAACCGGCTGCCCAGCGTGATGTGGGTGCCGTTGTTGGCCAGGCTGATGGTGGAGGTGTTGGGCAGCACCACCAGGTTGTTGGCGACGATGCCGGCTTCACGGAGTTTGATGACCGCATTGAGCTGGCTGCGGGAGAGCACCTTGTGGCACAGGTGCATATAGCGATGCTTGGCCTCGCCATCGTTCCATCCCGAAAGGCAGGGACTCATGAACAGATGGCGATAGAAACTGTCGGGGATCAGGTTGTTGAGCTGCTTGAGCCGCACCGGTGGGTGCGGTGCGAAGTAAAGTGTCGCGCGCTGGCCGCTCGCCGCCAGGCCGAATTGCCGATTGGCGTATTGGATCAGCAGTTGCGAGAGCAAAAAACGAAATGCTGTTTCCCGGGCCAGTTCCTGCCCCAGTTCCGAGCGCCGGTCCATGGCAACCGGGTGAAAGGAGAAGGTTTCCGGGGAGGTGTTGTCGGATAGAAAATGGGCCATGGTCGAGCGGGCGGTGTCGAAGATGGTGGTGTGCACGGAATCCCGGCCGACGGCATCGGCCAGAGAGAGCTTGAGCAGGTAGCTGATGGGAATGCGCAGGCATTCGCGGCCATCCACATCGACCCAAAACCGGCACGCATCACTGCGACGGGGGCTGTCGCTGCGGCATTTGTCGGCCCGCAGGTCCGCTTCGAGCACGGTCCGGGCGTAGGGGCTGAGCGCCGCTATGGGCAGTCGGACCCAACTGTTTTCCCACACCTGATCGTCCTTTTCGGCCAGAAACCGTTCCAGCGACACCATGTGCGCATGCGGTGCGTCACCGCGCCGGGCCCGTTTTTTCAGGTTGCGGAAAAAACTGGAATTTTCAATTTCGCAGGCCAGGTCCACCTGGTGCGGTTGGCCCTCCACCGCCGTCTGATACTCGTTTTCGGCACCGGCTGTTGTGTCCGGCGGGATGAACGGCAGGCTGCGGGCCAGACCGTCCGCGCTGGTGGCGTCGATGCCCAGTACGTGAATCAGCTTGAACAGGTTCACCGTTGACGGCCCCGTCTGGCGGTAATCCGCCCGCTGTTGGTGTGCGTCTGTCCGTTCGGCTGACGTTGCCATACCATTTGAAGCTTTCTTTGGGTTCGACCGGGGGCCGCCGTGATGTTCCGCTGGATGCCCATGGCGGTCATCCAGCGAACAACCTTTAGAACATGGGCATTAGGGGCGTGTTATCGATGCGTTAGAAAAGGTTAGGCCTTAAGGTCGACCGGTCGTCTGTGCACAAACCAAAAACAAACCATGGCCTAACACAATGATAACAAAGGCCAGGCTAGAGTGGGTGGCTGCGTGAATCGGCTCCAATCCTCAAATCAAGGTGTGCGATCCCGTGAAGGGTCTTCTCAAATCTGTCCTGCACAACCGTATTCCCGGTCAGGTGGTCATTCAGATTACCGACCGGTGCAATGCGCGCTGTCCCCAGTGCGGCATGCGCGTCAGTGCTGCTTTTGCCCGATCCACTTTGGATACGGACTGCATCAAAAAAATGATCGATGCGGCTGCAGCCCGAGGGGTTCAGGCGATCTCTTTTACCGGCGGCGAGCCGCTGCTGGCCGTCGACCGGCTGACGACCCTGATCCGCCATGCCACAGCAGCCGGCATCCCGTTTGTCCGCACCGGCACCAATGGCTTCATGTTTGCCAACCCTCAGAAACACGGCTTTGAGTCCCGGGTCGCCCGGCTCGTCGAACGGCTTGCCGAAACCCGGCTGCGCAACTTCTGGATCAGCCTCGATTCGGCCGTGGATGAATGTCATGAGGAAATGCGCGGATTTCCCGGGGTGGTGGCCGGGATCGAAAAGGCTCTGCCCATCTTTCATCGCGCCGGCATTTACCCGGCGGTGAACCTGGGGATCAACCGCAACGTGGGCGGCCATTTGACCCGCCGGCTGCGACCGGCCGCTTTCGGTTCCGAAAGCGCTTACTTGGCCTCGTTTTACAGCCGTTACCGGCAGGCCTTCGAGCGCTTTTACCGGCGGGCTCTGGACCTGGGTTTCACCATGGCCAACACCTGCTATCCCATGAGCATCGAAGCGCCGGAGTGCAAACAGGGCCTCAGCGCCGTTTACGCGGCGACCACCGTAGCGGACATCGTGCGCTTCTCAGCGCCCGAAAAACAGCTGCTGTTCAGGGCCCTGGCCGTCGCGATCCGCCGTTTTCGGGCCGAGCTGCGCATCTTCTCACCCCTGTCCGCCGTGGATGCCCTGGCCCGTCAGTATGGGCCTGGCCGCGCGGGTGCGCCGACCTACGGGTGCCGCGGCGGGGTCGATTTCTTCTTTGTCAACGCCGCCGATGGCGGCACCTACCCGTGCGGGTACCGCGGCAACGACCACTTGGGGCATTTGTGGAACCTGGATCTGTCGCAGCGCACACCCGGCCGTGAGGACGATGCCTGCCGGCAGTGCGACTGGGAGTGCTTCCGCGACCCCTCCGAACTGTGCGGCCCGCTGCTTGAGATCTTCTCGAATCCCCAAAGCCTGCTTCGCCGTGCGGCCGCCCATCCCGGCGCCTTGCGGACATGGGCCACGGACCTGCTCTACTATGGGGCCTGCGGGTGGTTCAACGGACGGCGACCGCCCGATTTTCGCAAGCTGAAACGGTTCGCATGCCGCGGGGGGGCCGTCGGGAAAAGAGAACCATTGTCGCACCCGAGCGCCGGCCTTAACCAAAATCTATCCGTTTCTTAATCAAAAGGTAACATGCGCCTGCCATATGCTGCTCCCGCAGCCAGTGCCTTTGCGCATTGTGTGCAGGCGCTGGCGGCCTGCGGCAGCGGGTTCTACCCAACCCGTTGGACCCGGGAATTTTGACTATCACCGAAAGGACTATGGATGCGCATCGATCTGCACGTTCACTCCAAGTACTCCAAGCGCCCGTCCCAGTGGATCCTTAAAAAAATCGGTTGCCCCGAAAGCTTTACCGAGCCGCTGCACCTCTACGAAATCGCCAGGGGGCGGGGCATGACCCACGTGACCATCACCGACCACAACCACATCGGCGGTGCCCTGGAGATCGCGCACCTGCCGAACACATTTGTCAGCGAGGAGGTGACCAGCTACTTCCCGGGGGACGGCTGCAAGGTACACGTGCTGGCCCTGGACATCACCGAGGCCCAACATGCCCTGATCCAGAAATGCCGTAAAAACATTTTCGACCTTGCCGCCTATCTCAAGCAGGAGCGCATTTTCAACATCATCGCCCATCCGCTGTATGCCGTGAACGATCGGCTCACCGTCGCCCACGTTGAGCGTCTGTTGCTGCTCTTTCGCAATTTTGAACTGAACGGCGCCCGCAACCACCGCGAGAACCAGATCCTGGCCGCCATTGTAAAACACCTGACGCCCGATCATATCGATCGCCTGGCAAACCGGCACAACCTGGCACCGTTGTATGACGACGCACACGAAAAACACCTTTTCGGCGGCTCGGACGACCACAGTTCCTTGAATATCGCCCGAACCTATACCCATTTTTTCGTCGAGCCGCACAATGACCGGCCCTTGTCGGACCTGGCGAATGTACCGGCCCGGGTTCAGGCGGTGGCGCCGTCGCCCCAGACCATGGCCCACAACCTGTACAGCATCGCCTGGCAGTTTTTTCACAACAAATTCGAATTGTGGCGCTATGCGGACAAGGACCCCCTGATCCGCTTTCTGGACGGCTCCCTCAGGCCGGATGCATTCCCGCCGCCCGGGATGCTCACCAAGATCTATTATTTTCTGAGCGCCCAGAAACGCAGACGCGCCAAGCATCCCCTGTCGGATTCACTGACGGCCCTGCTGCGCCTCGAAACCCAGAAGCTGATCGACGAGAACCCGGAACTGTTGGCAACCGCAGGACAGGAGGTTCGCAGTGCCGGCGCAGGCGAGCAGCAGTGGTTCGCGTTTGTCAACACCCTTTCCAACCGGGTGATGGTGCACTTCGGCAATCACCTGCTCGATCATCTTTCCGGTGCCAATGTGTTCAATATCTTTCACACCATCGGATCGGCCGGTGGGTTGTATACCCTGCTGGCACCTTACTTCGTCGCTTTTTCGCAGTTTACCATGGGACGCGAACTGGGAGTTGACATTAACCGTCAATTCGGCGCAGCGCAAAGCGCCCCTTTCGGAAACGGCCGGCTTGCAGGAGATGACGAACAGGTCCACGTGGCTCATTTTACGGACACCTTTTACGAAGTCAACGGCGTCGCCCTCACGCTTCAGCAGCAGGTGCAGCTGGCCGCGGACAGCGGCCGCCGCTACACCCTGGTCACCTGTGACGACCAGAACCATCCACCCCTCGAGAACGTGGTGCAGTTTGCCCCCATCGGCACCTATGAACTGCCCGAATACGAGCAGCAGAAAATTTTCTATCCGCCCCTGTTGGAGATGCTGGACTACTGCCATGCCCAGGGGTTCAATCACATCCACACGGCCACGCCGGGCCCCATCGGCCTGGCCGCGTTGGCCATTGCCCGGTTTCTGCGGCTGCCCCTGTCGGGCACCTATCACACGGCCATTCCCCAGTACGTGCAAATCCTCACCGGAAGCGACTTCATGGAAGAGATGGCCTGGAAATTCATTCTCTGGTACTACGACCAGATGGACCTGATCTACGCCCCCTCCCAAAGCACCAAGGATGAACTGGTCGACAAGGGGCTCAGCGCCGATAAAATCCAGGTCTATCCCCGCGGCATCGACATCGAGCGATTCAATCCGCGCCATCGCAACGGGTTCTTCAAGCGCTGGCAGGCCGCCGCCGACGTTACCAAGCTGATCTATGTGGGCCGCGTTTCCAAGGAGAAAAATCTGCACCTGCTGAACGATGCCTTCCGCCAACTGGTGCAGTCCAGGCCGGGGGTCATGCTTACGGTGGTCGGCGACGGCCCTTATCTGGACGAGATGGTCAAGGCCACGGCCGACCTGCCCTGCGTTTTCACCGGGCGCCTGGAAGGCGAAGATCTCACGGCGGCCTATGCCTCCAGCGACATCTTCGTCTTCCCCAGCACCACGGACACCTTCGGCAATGTCGTCCTGGAGGCCCAGGCCTCGGGCATACCGGTGATCGTCACCGACCAGGGGGGGCCAGTGGAAAACATCATTGCCGATCGGACCGGGCTGGTGGTCGAAGGGGGCAGTGTTCGGTCGCTGTACGATGCCATGGTCGCCTTGTGCGCGGAACCCCGACGGCGGCGTGAGATGGGGCGAGCAGCCCGGGACTACATGGAAAATCGATCTTTTGAAGCCGCGTTCGACGAAACCTGGAAGATGTTCGGCAGCGTGAATAGCCTAAGGCGGGGCGCCGGGGCTGCCGTCCCGTAGGCGGCTCGAAATCAGGTCGGTGCCGGGACCCTTAATCGGCCAACCTGGCCTGGATGGTGCGGCCGTCCAATTTGACGCCCTGCAGGGCGTTGAGAACTCTGGTGGCCACGCTCTGTTCTACGTCGAAGAACGAAAACTCCCTTTTCAGATCGATCCGACCGAGCTTTTTGGCGGATATTCCGGCGCTGTGGCAGACCATGCGGACGATGGCGCCTTCCTTGAGTTTGTCCAGGCGGCCGACATTGATGAAAAACCGCTGGGTCGCGGCGGGGGTGCCGTTGACGACGCCGTGCGGGCGGGTCCGGCGTTTCTTGACCGAAACGTTGATATCCGGTGCCTCGCGGTAATGGTCGAGAAATCGCTTGAACTCGGCCGCGACGAAGCGGCGGATCAAGGCTTCCCGGTCGAGGCTGGAGAGGGTTTCCAGTACGGCGGGCAGGTAGTCGTCGATGGCGTCGTCGTCGACCGTTGTGGAAACCAGTGCCTGCACCATGGCCTGAAGCTGTTTTTCGCAAACGGCGCGTCCGCTGGGAATTTTTTTATGCGTGAACCGGACGCCGCTTTGGCTTTCGAGCGAGCCGAGCCGGTGACGTTCGCGGGCATTGACCAGTATGATCGATTCGCCGTGCTTGCCGGCACGGGCGGTGCGACCGCTGCGATGGGTGTAGCGCTGCGGCTCGTCGGGCAGATTGTAATTGATGACGTGGGTGATGTCGTCCACATCCAGGCCCCGCGCGGCCACATCGGTGGCCACCAGCAGCTGCAGGGTTCGCTGCCTGAATTTGAGCATCACCCGGCTGCGCTGGGCCTGGGTCAACTCACCGTGCAGCGGTTCGGCCTGGTAGCCGTCTGCCATCAGCTTGTCGGCGACCTGTTGGGTTTCCAGGCGCGTGCGGCAAAAGATCAGACCGAAGATGCCGGGGGTATAGTCGATCACGCGCCTGAGGGCCGCGTACCGATCGGCGTCCCTGACGACATAGCAGGCGTGGGCGATGTTGTCAGCGGCCCGGTTGGACGGGCCGGCCGAGATGGTGGCCGGACGGTTCATGTAGGTCTGGGCCATTTTCACGGCGGCCGGCGGCATGGTGGCTGAAAAGAGCCAGGTTCGTCTGCCGGCCGGGGTGTGCTTCAAAATGGCGTCGATATCCTCTTGAAACCCCATGTTGAGCATCTCATCGGCTTCATCCAAAACCGCGTAGGCCAGGGTCTCCAATCGGACGGCCCCGCGATTGATCAGGTCCAGCAGCCGCCCGGGGGTGGCCACGACGAGCCGCGCCCCGTTTTTGATCTGCCGGATTTGCTGCCCGATGTCGGCCCCGCCGAAGACGGCCGCAATCTGCGCCCCCGGCGTGTAGCGGGCGAAGCGCTTGAGATCATCGGTGATCTGCAGGCACAGTTCCCGCGTCGGGCAGAGTACCAGCGCCTGCAGGCTCGGGCTTGCAAAATCGATCAGCTGGATCAGGGGCAGGCCGTAGGCCGCGGTTTTGCCCGTGCCGGTCTGGGCCAGGCCGATGATGTCGCTGTCGTCGGCCAGCATGCGGGGGATGGCGGCCGCCTGGATCGCGGTGGCCTGCCTGAATCCGAGTTGGTCGAGCGCCCGGACGATGCCCGGTTTTAATCGAAACGCGGTAAAATCCATGATACCTTTCCTGTCCATGGCCGGGTGGATCTTCAGCGCGGCCACTCGTGCTGCCGTAAAGACACAAAAGCCGCCTCGGCGCGTTTGCCGGACGGCTTTTGGAAGTTCGGTGGTGTGTCCGATGACGGCGCCGCACGGTGTGGCCGCTGTCGATCGGATCGGTGTACCAAATTTATAAAATAGCGCCTGTCTGCCGATTAATCAATGATGAAATCGCAAAAAGTCCAATTCCGGACGGGTTCGTAAAAAGTCCGAGATCAATCCTTTTGTGATGCCCATCAGTGCGTCAAGATCTTGCTGATGAACTGGGCGGCGCGATCCGTCTGGGGGTTGTCGAAAAAGTCCTGCGGCTTGCCGGTTTCCACCAGGCGGCCGTCGTCCATGAAGATGACCCGGTGGGCCACCTGCCGGGCAAAGCCCATCTCGTGGGTGACCACGCACATGGTCATGCCTTCGCTGGCCAGCTGGACCATGACGTCCAGCACCTCGCCGATCATTTCCGGGTCCAGGGCGCTGGTGGGCTCGTCGAAAAGCATGATCTTGGGTGCCATGGCCAATCCCCGGGCGATCGCCACGCGCTGTAGCTGGCCGCCGGACAGCTGGCTCGGGTGGGCATCGGCCTTGTCGGCCAGCCCCACGCGGGCCAGCTTTTCACGACCCAGGGCCTCGGCGGCGGCGCGTTTCATCTTGCGCACGTTGACAGGTGCCAGGGTGACGTTCTCCAGGGCCGTCATGTGCGGGTAGAGATGAAACTGTTGAAACACAAAGCCGATTTCGGCCCGCAGCTTGGTCAGGTTGGTGGTGTGGTCGTGCAGCGCCATGCCATCCACGAACAGCTCGCCCTTCTGGAACTTCTCCAGCCGGTTGATGCAGCGGATGAGGGTCGATTTTCCCGAGCCGCTGGGTCCGCAGACCACGACGACCTCGCCTGGCATGATCTCCAGGTCGATATCCCTGAGGACGTGCAGTTTGCCGAACCATTTGTTGACGCCGATGAATTTGATCATTTCCGTTGTTCCTGGTGGTGTTCACCGCTCAGTTTTTAACGCGGGCTCGGCCATCGGGATTACAGCATCACCTGCTGTATCGCCAGCTTGTCTTCCAGGCGGTTGGACAAGCGGATCAGCGGGTAGGAGATGGCAAAGTAGAGAAGTCCTACCAGCGAGAAGACCATCAGGCCTTCCGGAATGCGCACGACCGTCAACCATCCCACCCGGGTCAGTTCGACCACACCGATGACCGAGACCACCGACGAGTCCTTGATCAGCAGCACATATTGGCCGACCAGCGGCGGCAGAATGGTCTGCAGGCTCTGGGGGACGACGACATGGCGCAGCTGCTGATACAGGTTCAGGCCCGACGATGTGGCGGCCTCCCACTGTCCCCGGGGCACCGCCTTGATGCCGCCGGCCACGATTTCGCAGATGAAGGCCGTTCCCATGATGGTCAGCGAGATGATCGCCGCCGGGAACGCCTCCAGCTGGATGCCCCATTCGGGCAGAATAAAAAAGACGATAAAGATCTGGACCACGAAAGGGGTGCCCCGGATCACGGCCACATAGGCGCCGATGGGCCATACGACCCAGCGGCTGCCCAAGGCCCTGGCGATGCCCAGCAGCAACCCGCAGCCGGTCGCCAGGATCAGGCTGATACCCGACACCGCCACGGTCATCCACAGGCCCTTGAGAAAAAAGGGCATGATTTCGATCAGCCGCTGGAAGTAGAAGATCATCATGGTCAATAGGCCTCTCTGAAGATGAGCCGTTTTTGGGACCAGTCGGCCAGGGATTTCAACACAAAGTAGATGCACAGATAGAAGAAGGCGACGGTGAAAAAGGCTTCCGTGGGCATGAAGCGCTCGGAGGTCAGGGTCTGGCCGGAGCGGGTCAGTTCCATGACGGAAATCAGAGAGAGCAGGGCCGAGTCCTTGACCAGGACGATGGATTGGCCCAGCAGCGGGGGCACGGTCACCCCCAGGGCCTGGGGCAGGACGATAAAGCGCATGCGCTGCAGGTAGTTCAATCCCGACGAGACGCCCGCCTCGATCTGGCCGTTGGGGACCGAGGTGATTCCGGCGCGCACGATTTCGGCGATGTAGGCCCCGCTGTTGAGCATCAAGGCCAGAATCCCGGTCTGAATTTCAGGCACCCGGATCCCCAGGGTGGGCAATCCGAAGTAAAAGAAGTAGATCTGGACCAGCAGCGGGGTGCTGCGGATCGACTCGATGTAGGTGATGGACAGGCCCCGCACCAGTTTCCAGGGCGAGAGCCGGCAGGCGCAGGCAACGATCCCGGTGATCAGGGCCAGAAACAGCGAAACGATGGAAATCAAAAAGGTGTTGCGCAGTCCCTCGAGGAAAAACGGCATGTACTCCCAGATGACCCTGAAATTGAACCCTTCGAGCATGGGGTGTCCTTTGGCCCGGTTTTCTTGTCAGTCGCGGGAGGCGGGGCCGGACCCCGCCTCCCGTGTGGTGTCGATCCCAACAGAAAAGATCAGTGGTCCTTTTTCCAGTCGGTCGATTCCATCCAGTACTGGATGATTTGGTCGTAGGTGCCGTCGCTGCGGGCGAACTGGAAGTAGAGGTTGACCCACTGCCACAGGTTGACCGACTCATGCCGCACGGCAAATGCCAGTGGATCCTTGCCCACACCCAGGCGTTCGTCCAGCAGGCGCACCGAATTGGGTGGGAAATCGGGCAGTACGGTCAGTACGGCCAGATCGTCGTTGACGCCGGCATCCACGTGGCCGGCCAGAAGGGCCTGGACGACCATGCGGCCGCCGCCTTTGTAGGATTTGATCTTGGCGTTGGGCAGGTACTTCTTGGCGATGGTTTCACCGGTGGAGCCGAGCAGCACGCCCACGGTCACGTCGGGTTTGTTGACATCCTCCGGTTTCTGGAAGGGGGCATCCGTGGTGGTGAAAACGCAGGGCTGGACGTAGTACCACGGGTCGCAGAAGGTGATTTTGAGATGGCGTTTGAGGGTCGGGGTCATGTCGGCCGCCAGGATGTCCGCCTTGCCGGAGAGCAGGGCCGGGATCAGCCCGTCCCAGTCAAAGTCCAGGATGACCAGCTTGACGCCCATGCGCTCGGCCATGTCCCGGGCGAACGCCACCATCGATCCGGTGTGCTCACCGTTTTTGTCCACGAATGCATACGGGGCCGCACCGGATTGCACGGCCACGCGCAGTTCGCCGCGTTGAACGATGTCCGTGAGCGTGTTGGCCATGGCGGTGCCGGCCGTGATCAGGGTCAGTGTCAGCAGGACAGCAGCAATTCTTGTCTTCATCCCTTCCTCCTCTTTCTCTGGTTTGCTTGTGTTGCTATGGTGTTGATGAGTCCATCAGGCGCTATTTCGGCAGCCATCGCATGTCCGTTCCCAAAGGGTAGACGCCGGTTCCGGCGCCGACCGCCAAACGGGAACGCCGGCCCGGACCTGATAGACCGCCTGGGAATCCACGCTACAGGCCCGTTTGCGTTTCTTCAACCTGAATTCCGCGGCGTTGCAGCCCATCGATAAAGGCCGGGTAGGGTACATGCGTCATCGGCGACAAAAGACCCTTTTCGGGAATCTCACCCGTTGCGATCATCCGGGCGACGATGGCGGCGGGATAGCCGACGCCCTGGGCCATGGCCATGATTCCGGTTTTCAAATCCCGCTCGATCAGCAGCCGGCTGGTCAGGCGCATGGGCCGGCCGTTCCGGTGGCCTTCAAATACGTTCAGCATGGCCACCAGGTCCTTTTCATTCCGTCCATACTGGAGTTGCGGCGCCAGCAGCTTGTCTACGAGTTGATAGGGCGACACCGCACAAGGCAGGCCGGCAACGGGGGTCTCATCTAAAAACCCCAGCTGCTTGAGCGGCCGCCAGAAGGCGCTCCAGCCGGGCCAGCGCAGAGCGTAGCGCCCGGTTTCACGAATCGTGGCCGTAACCCCCAGCGCATCGGTGAAGAAGACCGCATCGCCGTTGGGAATGGCTTCCAGGGTGCCCAAACCGGGAAAGTCGACCGTATGCACATAGGCTGGATCGTGCTGGCGTTCCGCGGAAATGTCGATGGTCCTGCCGGCACGGATCAGGCGACCGGGTCGCTTGGTGGAAGCCAGGACGCCTTCGAAGACCCACGACACCTTGTAGTCGAGGGGATTGTTGCAGGCGGCGCGCTCGGGGAATCCACCGCAGTAGGAGTTGACCACCTGCAGTTCGTCGAAGCGCCGGCGCGCTTCACCGTAAAGCACCAGGTCGATGCCGGGGTCCAGGCCGCACTCGGGCATGATGGCCACGTTCGCCGCCCGGGCCATGTCGCTCAAGTGCGCGATCGGATAGGCATAGTTGGTGTTGACGACGCCGACGCCGGCGCGGATGGCCGCCCGGCAGACCGTTTCCATGAACTGCCGGGGAAGCAGGTCGATCACGACGTGTGCCTGGCGGCACAGTCGCACCAGCTGGTCCGAATCGTTGGCATCCGCCGGCTCGCGCCGGACCTTGGTCATATCGATCGCTTCGGACAGCGATTGGATGCCGTTCGGATCGAGATCGGCACAGATGACTTCCGTGACGGCCGGGCTGCCGGCCAGGTCGAGAACCGCGGCCTTGCCCTGGATGCCGCATCCGCCCAACACCAGAATTCGCAATGCTGCCATATGCCTGCCGCCCCTCGTGCCCGGTCTGTGAAGTGGAATAGATACTGATTAAAAATGGGTTGCCCGGTGAAGATGAGTCACTTAGATTAGGCGATTGGGCAAAAACCTGTCAACGACTTATTTTTATCCGTGTGTCTGAGGACCGCCGCCCTGCGGTTGGGGATCGGCGGACCGGTTTCCAGGCCACGTTGTGCGTCCGTCTTGTGTATTGCCTGCAAATGCTTTATTCTGTCACTTCGATTTGCCCAATTTCCCAGATCAAACGAGGAATCAATGCCCAGTTCAGTCATCATCTCCACCGGATGCTGTATTCCCTCACGGGTCGTGTCCAATTCCCATTTTTTGAATCATGAGTTCTTCTGGCCGGATGGGGCGCGCATGGAAAAGCCCAATCCGGAAATCGTCGCCACCTTATACAACATCACTGGGATCAGTGAGCGGCGCTTCGTCGACGACGATCTGACCACCACCGACATCGCCTATGAAGCCGCGGTGCAGGCCCTGGAAGGCCTGGACCGCGAGGCGCTCGACTACATCATCGTGGCCCAGAACTTCGGGGACGTGCGAACCGGCAACCTGCGTACGGACATGGTGCCGACCATCGCCTCGCGGGTCAAGCACCGGCTGCAGATCGAAAACCCGTTCACCGTTGCCTACGACATCCCCTTCGGCTGCCCCGGCTGGCTGCAGGGCATGATCATGGGTGACTATTATATCCGTTCGGGTGACGCCAAGCGGGTGTTGGTCGTCGGCGCCGAAATCCTGTCGCGGGTCTCGGACGTGCACGACGTCGATTGCATGATCTTTGCCGACGGGGCCGGCGCGACCCTTTTGGAAGCATCGGACGGCGGCGGCGGGATCGTGTCGCATGTCACCCGGACCGATACCCGTGACCACGCCTGGCTGCTGCGACTCGGCAAGTCATACCATCCGGAGTGTTCCGGGAATGAGCTCTTCATTAAAATGGACGGTCACGACATCTACCGCTATGCCCTCAAGACCGTGCCCCAGGTGGTCAAGCAGGCGATCGACAAGGCCGGTCTCGGGCTCGGCGACGTGAGCAAGATCCTGATGCACCAGGCCAATGCCAAAATGGATGACGCCATCCTCAAGCGCCTGTTCAAGCTGTACGGCGCGGCATCGATTCCGGACGGAATCATGCCCATGATCATCCACTGGGCCGGCAACAGTTCCGTCGCTACCATCCCCACCATGCTGGACCTGTTCCTCAAGGGGCAGCTGGAAGGACACCGGGCCGAATCGGGCGACATCCTCGTTTTCGCATCTGTCGGGGCGGGGATGAATGTCAATGCGATGGTCTACCGGATGCCCTAGCGGTTATCTGAAAAATCCCTAAAATGACGACACCGGAATCTTCTCGACCCGAAATCCTCGCTCCCGTGGGCAACCGGGCCGCATTTCTGGCGGCCCTGGCGGCTGGGGCCGATGCGGTTTACTGCGGCCTCAAATCTCTTTCGGCGCGCATGGAGGCCAAGAACTTCGCCCTGGAAGAGCTGGCCCAGCTGACGCCGTTGGCCCGCGCGCGCGGGGTCAAGGTCTATGTGGCCGTCAATGCGCTGCTCAAACCCGGCGAACTGGATCGGGCCGGACAACTGATCGACGGCCTGCAGCGCCACGTGGGCCCGGATGCGCTGATTGTCCAGGACCTGGGGGTCGTGTCCCTGGCGCGCCAGGCCGGTTTTTGCGGCGAGATCCACCTTTCCACCCTGGCCAACGTCAGTTTTCCCAGGGCGCTTGCCTATGTGGCCCGGACACTGCCGGTCAAGCGGGTGGTGGTGCCCCGGGAACTGTCCGTCGACGAGATCAAGGCCATGGCCCAGGCCTGCCCGAAAGAGATGGGGTTGGAGGCCTTCATTCACGGGGCGCTTTGCTACGGCGTCTCCGGCCGCTGCTACTGGAGCAGCTACATGGGCGGCAAAAGCAGCCTGCGGGGCCGCTGCGTCCAGCCCTGTCGACGTCACTACCGCCAGGGCGGCCAGACCGCACGCGCCTTCTCCTGCCAGGATTATGCCGTGGATGTGCTGGTCAAGATCCTGGGGCAGGTCAAGCCGGTGTTGGCCTGGAAGATCGAGGGCCGCAAGAAGGGGCCGCACTATGTTTACTACACCGTGTCGGCCTACCGCCTGCTGCGCGACCGGGGCGGCGACCCCCAGGCCAAACGCGATGCCCTGGCGCTGCTGGCTCAGAGCCTGGGACGGGAGACGACCCACTACCGGTTTTTGCCCCAACGGCCGCAACAGCCCATCAACCCGCAGCGGCAGACCGCTTCGGGCCTGTTCATGGGCAAGGTCCAGGGACCGGCCAAAAACCCCTGGGTGGTGGTGCGCGAAGGCTTGATGCCCGGTGACGTGCTTCGGGTGGGGTCCGAAGACGAGGTCGGGCACACCATCTGCCGGGTGACCCGGTTCGTGCCCAAAAAGGGGCGCTACCCGCTCAATTTGGGTAGCCGCAAAGCGCCGGCTCCGGGAGCGCCGGTGTTTCTGACCGACCGCCGGGAAGCGGCCCTGGAAAAGATGATGGCCGAGGTCGAGGCGGCCGCTTCATCGCCGGCTCCCATGCCCGCTTCGCGCTTTGCGGCGACATTGCCGCGTCCGGCCGCTCCCCCCCGGCGATCTATAGAAGTGCGCGTGGGCCGGGTGCCGGCCCGGGCCTCGACCCGCAATCCGGTCGGCATCTGGCTTTCGGAGACGGCCGTGGCCAACATCGGCCGGTCGTCGGCGAACCTGTGGATCTGGCTGCCCCCGGTGATCTGGCCGGACGACGAAGCTCGGGTCGCCGGACTGTTGACGCAAAGCCTTCAGAACGGGGCCCGCCGTTTCGTGCTCAACGCCCCCTGGCAGATGGGCCTGTTCAACCGTCCGGAAGGGTTGACCCTGTGGGCCGGACCCTTTTGCAATGTCGCCAACGCCCTTGCGCTGGAGACCTTTGGGATGATGGGGTTTGCCGGGGCCTTCGTCAGTCCGGAGCTGGGCGAGGATGACATCCGCGTCTTATGCCGCCAGAGCCCGCTGCCATTAGGGGTCGTGCTTTCCGGCCACTGGCCCCTGTGCATTTCACGCACCTTGTCCGACGGCATGAGGCTGCGCGAACCCTTTGACAGCCCCAGGGGTGAACAGGCCTGGGTGGACCGCTTCGGCCCGGATTACTGGGTTTTTCCCAACTGGAAGCTCGACATCACCGCTAAGCAGGCCCTGTTGCAAAAGGTCGGCATCCGCATGTTCGCCCATCTGGAAGAACCGGTGCCGCTCTCCGTGACGATCAAGACGCGGCCCGGGTTGTGGAACTGGAAGATCGGGTTGACGTGAGATCGGCGATGGCGGCTCGAAAGGCGGATTCGGTTGGCGCGATCAGCGCAATCAACCGACAGCCCTCTGGATCTCCAACGGGGTTTTCAGTTCGCTTTTGTTTATTTGGAATCATTTAATATATCAAATGCTTCCGTCAGGTTAGCGCCGTCGTGGATCAGGGCCTTGACGGCCTGGATCAACGCCAGCGGCTGGGCGCTCTGCCAGATGTTGCGCCCCATGACAATCCCCGATGCACCACCGTTCAAAGCCCCGTGGATCATGGCCAGGGTCTCCTCGTCGGTCTCGCACGTGGGCCCCCCGGCGATGGCGATGGGCACCGGGCAGGTAGCCGTGACCTTCTCGATGCCGTGGGGCCGCACATCCACCAGGGCCGCGGCCACGTTTTGGGGATCGATGCCGCCGGCCAGAAAGACCGGTACGGTGACATCGGCCATCAGGCCGCCAACCGCTTCACACCGTGATTTGATGGCCCGCAGCCGTTCCGGAGGCTCGTGGCACAGCAACTGCAAAGCCACCGGGTGGTTGCGCCCCCAAGCCTCCAGGGCTCTCTCGAGGGTGGGATCGCACAGCAGCAGCACCACATCGATGCCGGCGGCGGCGACATGGCAGGCCCGATCCAGGGTCAGGCTTCTTTCCGAGAAGGCCACATCCATCAGCACGCCGCAATAATCGGCGCCTGAAGCACCGACCAGGGCGGCATCGGCCTCGCTGGCGACGCCACAGATTTTAAGCTTGGGGATATAACCGGCCATGGGGTGCCTGTTCCGGATAACCGGTGTTGCATGATGAACAAGACAACCGACGATGCGGCTCATAAAACCATCGAATGACGATTTGGTCAAACAGCTTGGTAACCCCGTGAAATGCGCAACCCGCATGCCGGCGGTTACATCCTTGTATGCCATCGTGCACGAACAGCCGGCCCGGCCGGTCAACCGCAGCAGCGGTTTCGTCAGAAAGGTCGTGCCGCAGTGGGGCAGTTAGAGACCGGCGATATGCCGGTATACGTCCGACCAGCCATGCTGCTCACAGTGGCGCTGATCGCCGGCATTGTCATCGGCGAGCGTCTGCCGGGGTACCCGGTGATTGCGGCGGGAATCCTGGTCATTGCCGCGGTCGGCCTGATCGCCGGCCTGCGTGGGCAGCGGCCGGTGCGGTGGTCTGGCATGCTGGCCATCGTGGCCGCCGGTTACCTGGCCATGCTGCCGTGGATGTCGCCGGGCCGTGGGCCGGACCACATCGTTCGATTTTTGGATACCGGCACTTGGCAGATTCAAGGAACCGTCGTCGATACGCCCAGCGCCCGCCATGGCCGGATGCGGCTGATCGTGGAGACCGCTGCGCTCTCCCGGGACACCCTGGTGCATTCGGTCCGGGGCCGGATCCGGCTGACCGTCATGGGCGACGTGCCCTTGATCCCGGGCGACCGGATCATCTTTACCGCCAAGCTCAGACCGTTTCGCAACTTCAACAACCCGGGTGGTTTCGACTACCGCCGCTACATGGCCTTCAAGGGGATCCAGGGCAGTGCCTGGACGCGGGCGGAGCGCCTGCAGCGATGCGGCAGCCGCCCTCTCCCTCCGGCAAGCCGGCTGATTCAAGACGCGCGCCGGCACCTGGCCCGGCTGATCGACGGGGTCGCTTCCGAAGATGCCGACGAAGCCAAAGCCGTGCTCAAGGCGCTGGTTTTCGGCGACCGGTCCGGCATCAACGACGGGCTGCGGGAACGCTTCAACCGCGCCGGTGCAGGGCACCTGCTGGCCATCTCCGGTCTACATGTGGGCATCGTGGCCGGTGTGGCTTTCGCTGGTCTGCGCCGGTTGGCCGGGTTTATCCCTTTCCTGCTGTGGCGGGGGTGGGGACGCCCGTGGGCAGCGGCCGCCACGCTGCTGCCCGTAGCGGCCTACGGGGCGCTGGCCGGCATGTCCCCGTCCACCCAGCGGGCTGTGATCATGGTGACCGTCTTTCTGGCAGCCATTGTCCTGGGGCGCGAACACGACACCCTCAACACGCTTGCCGCGGCTGCCCTGGCGATTCTGGCCGTTTTCCCGCCGGCGCTGTTCTCCATCAGCTTTCAACTCTCGTTCGCCGCCGTTCTGGCGATTGTCTACGGCCTGGATAGGATCGACCTTGCCGGGCCGGATAGACCATCGCGGCGCCGTCGCATGGGACGGCGCCTGGCCACCTTTGTGCTGGTGTCGGCCCTGGCCATCGCCGGCACCACACCCGTGACCCTGTACCACTTCAATCAGACCTCGCTGGTGGGGATCGCCGCCAACCTGTTCCTGGTGCCGCTGGTCGGTTTCCTGGTGGTGCCCCTGGGACTGCTGTCGGCCCTGTCGGCATCCTGCTGCGACCTTTTGGCCAGCGTGGGGTTTCGGTTGAGCATCGACATGCTGCGTCTGGCCCTGGCAGGGGTGGATTTTTTTGCCGGGTTTCCTTTCGCCGCCGTTCAGACGGTGACTCCGTCCCTGATCGAGATCGGGCTGTATTACCTGGCCGCCTGGGCGCTGCTCAACCTGGGCCGGACCACCGCGGCGCCGTGGGTGTTGGCCCTGGCGGTGGCCATGGCCGGCGGCGACGCCATCTATTGGACCTATCAGCGCTTCTGGCAGCCGGAGCTGAAGGTGACCGCCATCGATGTCGGCCAGGGCAGCGCCACGCTGATGGAACTGCCTGGCGGGGGGGTGCTCCTGATGGACGGTGGCGGCTATGCCGACAACCGCCAGTTCGACATGGGGCGGCTGGTGGTGGCCCGGGTGTTGCGGCACAAGAAAATCGCCAGCGTCGACACGCTGATTCTCTCCCACCCCAATGCCGACCATCTCAACGGACTGATCTACATTGCCCGGCATTTCGGGGTGCGTGAATTGTGGACCAACGGTGACATCAACACGACCCGGGGATATGCGGATCTGATGGCTGCCTGCCAAGAGGCGGGCATTGTCGTGCGAACCATGCACAGCCGTGCCGGCGAGATCGATTTCGGGAAGGTGGCCCTGACGATTTTACATCCGTCGCCGGAATTTTTCAGCCAACCCGAACTGATCGGGCAGGAGACGCGTAACAACGGGTCACTGGTCATCAAGGTGGTGCACGGGCAAACCGCTTTTCTGATCACCGGCGACATCATGGCCCGGGCCGAAAAGGAATTGGTGGATCGGGCGGGGCAAGACCTGGCCAGTAACGTGCTGTTTGCTCCCCACCACGGCTCCCGTTCTTCCAGCAGCCCCGAACTGGTCGCCGCGGTTCAGCCTCAGGTCGTCGTGATCAGCGCCGGCGCCGGCAACCGCTTTGGATTCCCCCATGCCGAGGTGATCGACCGCTACCGGGCGGCGGGCTGCCGAACCGTCTGTACTGCTGCACACGGAGCGGTCGTGCTTCGATCGGACGGCCGGCGCATTCACCTCAGTGCGTTTGCCGGCGTCCCGTGGCCTGAATGAATCCCCGCTGCGCCGCATCGGGGCTGCCGCCGTCAAAAACAACCCGATTTTCAATTGCGATTTGACACCCAGGTTTTGAGCATACTATAAAAAGTGCTAACTATCGCTTTCGATGGATTGCCCCGAGCATACCCGAAAATGACGCAACCCGCGATGCTACAGAGAGGAGACCATGGCAAACCCTGATATCCAGACGACCCTGCAGGCCTCCAGGTTCCTGAAACGTATCTCGGCCGAACATCTGGACACGATTGCCGCGTTTTGCAGTATCGACACCTATCCGGCCGGCACATATGTGTTCCGGCAGGGCGATTTCGGTGAGGATCTATACATCATCGTCGATGGGTACATCTTTCTCGAGCGCACCATTGACATCGGCAGCCACAAAGGATCGGTGGTCATCGACGCCCTGGGCAAAGGGCGCACCCTGGGATGCTGGTCCACCCTGCTGGGCGAGCCGCATGTGCTCATGTCCTCGGCCAACTGCCAGAAAGATTCGACCGTGCTGCGTCTCAAAGGCCGCCAGCTGCGCGAGTGCATGGAGCGCGATACCCAATTCGGATTTTTCATGCTCGAGCGGCTCTGCTATCTGCTGCGGGACCGTATCCAAGCGGCCTATGGCGCCATGGACAAGATATGACGATTCCGCCCAACCTAAATCGCAAGCTGCGACGATGATGCACTCACTGACCGCCGAAGATCAGGCTCATCTGGAAGACCTGCAAACCCAGATTGATGGTTCACCCAACGAACGGGGGCAGCTGATCCCGCTGCTTCAGAAAGCCCAGGGGACCATGGGCTTTCTGCCCGACGAGGCCCTGGCCCTGGTCGCCGGCCATCTGGGCATTACCCTTTCGGAGGTTTACGGGGTGGCCTCCTTCTACAATCAGTTTCGTTTCAATCCGCCCGGCAAAAACCCGGTCAAGGTCTGCATGGGCACGGCCTGCCACGTCCGGGGCGGTGAGATCATCCTGGAGAACTTCGAGCGCAAGCTGGAGATCCGGGAGGGGGAGACCACCGCGGACCGCGAGTTCAGCATCGAACGGGTGGCCTGCGTGGGATGCTGCGCCCTGGCACCGGTGGCCCTGGTGGGCGAAACCCTACACGGTCACATGGCCCCCAGCAAAGTCGAGGGGCTGGTCCTGCAGGTTCACTTGAAAAGGGAGCGGGCGGAACGGGAGGCCGCAACCTCATGACGATTGCCTGTCAACCATGACAACCGAAACCATCACCGCTATTAGAGCCGCTTACCAGGCCATTGCCGACGATGCCCGTGCGCGCAAAGCGCGGTTCGACCAGAGCCCGCTGCCCAAGATTCACATCGGCATGGCCACCTGCGGAATTGCCTCCGGCGCCCTGGAGACCAAGCGCGCCTTCGAAACGGTGCTGGCCGAGCGGGGCATCGACGCCCATGTTCACACGGTAGGCTGCGTGGGCCACTGCTACGCAGAGCCGGTGGTGGTCATCGACTATCCCGACTCGGGGTTTCCGCCGATTCTCTACCCGGAGGTGACCCCGGGCAAGGCCCGGATGCTGACCAAGCTCTTTCTCGAAGAGGGCGACCCCCGGTTCGAACACGTCATGGGGGCCACAGTCGACAACGAGATGATCCCTTCCGTAATGGAGTTCGCCCGTTTCAGCCGGGAAAAGCGGGTTATCATGGCGCGATGCGGGCGCATCGACCCCGAACAGATTCACGAGTACATCGCCGACGGGGGCTACGGCGCCCTGGCCGACGCCCTTGGCCGGACCCCGGATGCGGTCATCGACGAGATCGCGGCGGCCGGACTGCGCGGACGCGGCGGCGCGGGCTTTCCGACCGCCCGGAAGTGGCGGGCGGCGCGCAGCGTGGCGGGCCGCGACAAACTGGTCATCTGCAACGCCGATGAGGGCGACCCCGGCGCCTACATGGACCGCACCCTGCTGGAGAGCAACCCCCACCAGGTGATCGAGGGCATGCTCATCGCCGCCATGGCCGTCGGGGCCGCCCGGGGCATGTTCTACGTGCGCGCCGAATACCCCCTGGCCGTGAGGATTCTCACGACGGCCCTGGACCAGGCCCGCGGGCTGGGTCTGCTGGGGGCGGATATCCTCGGCAGCGGTTTCGATTTCGACATCGACCTGTTTCAGGGGTCCGGGGCCTTCGTGTGCGGCGAAGAGACCGCTTTGATCCGGTCGGTGGAAGGGTATCGCGGCATGCCCCGCCACCGCCCCCCCTATCCGGTGCAGCGCGGTCTTGGCGGCCGCCCCACGGTGATCAACAACGTCAAGACCCTGGCCACCGTGCCGACCATCCTGGAAAAGGGCGCCGACTGGTTCCGGGGCATCGGCACGGCGGACAGTCCGGGCACGGCCGTTTTTTCCGTGGTGGGCAACGTCACCCACCCGGGGCTGGTGGAGATTCCCATGGGCGTGACCCTGCGGGAACTGATTTTCGAGATCTGCGGCGGCATTCCCAACAAGAAGGACTTCAAGGCGGTGCAGATCGGCGGGCCCTCGGGGGGCTGTCTGTCGGCCGACTTTCTGGACACGCCGGTGGACTTCGACGCCCTCACCCGGGCCGGCGCCATGATGGGCTCCGGCGGCATGGTGGTCATGGACGAAGACGCCTGCATGGTGGATGTGGCGCGCTATTTTCTCGATTTCACCCAGAAAGAGTCCTGCGGCAAGTGCACCTTTTGCCGCATCGGCACCCGCCACCTGCTGGACATCCTGCGTCGGCTGACCCGGGGCGAGGGCCGCCCGGAAGACATGGAACAACTGGAGGCGTTGAGCCGGTCCGTCAAGCAGGGGTCGCTGTGCGGCCTGGGTAAGACCGCCCCCAACCCGATCCTGACCTCTTTGGCCTACTTCAGGGATGAATACGTGGCGCACATCCAAGAAGGCCGCTGTCCGGGTCGGACCTGCCGTACCCTGACCGCCTTTTACATCGATCTGGACAAGTGCGCCCGGGGCTGCGACGCCTGCGTGGGGTGCTGCCCGGTCGATGCGGTCTTTACCACCAGCAACCGCAAAAAAGGCATCGACCAGACCTTGTGCGTCAAGTGCGGCGAGTGCATGGTGGCCTGCCCGCCGGACTACGATGCGGTGGTCAAGATCTCACCGGCCCACCTGGCGCCTGTCATCGATCGGCCGGCGGAAAAGAAAGCTTTGTAGCGGCATGCAAAAATGGCTTGAATCGCTGCGGCAGCGCAAGGCCGCTTCCTCCGGCGCGTCCAGGGCCGGGTCAACGTCGATCGCGATGTGACATCGCAGCCATGAAAGGATAAAGACCCAACCATGGTGACCCTGACCGTGGACGGCCAGACCGTCCAGGCACCCCAAGGCAGCAGCGTGCTGTCGGCCTGCCTGGCGGCCGGCATCTACATTCCCCATCTGTGCTGGCTTGAATCGGACACGCCGGCCGACGCCCCGGCGGCCTGCCGCCTCTGTTTTGTGGAGATCGAGGGGTCGGGCGAGCCCGCGGCCGCCTGTGCGGTCACCGTGGAAAACGGCATGACGGTCCACACCGCGACCGAGGCGGTGCGCGGCCTTCAGAAGACGGCCCTCAAACTGCTGCTTTCCGTTCACCGGGTGGACTGCAAAAACTGCCCGGCCAACAAGGCCTGCGCACTGCAAAACATCGCCAAATTTCTGGGCCTCGGCCTCGGGTGCAAGCCCTTCGCGCGGGTGCTCACGGAACCGGAGGTGGATTCACGCCACCCACTGTTCGATGTCTACCGCAACCGGTGTGTTCTGTGCGGGATTTGTGTGCGGGTCTGCCGGCAGCGGCACGACCGGCCCCAGTTGAGCTTTGCCGGCCGGGGATTCGACACCGTGGTGGGTCATTTCGACGCGGTTTCGGACGCGGCACCGCACTGCACTACTTGCCGCGCCTGCCTGGATGCCTGTCCTACCGGCGCCCTGGTGGAGAAAAACACTTCCGGCCATCCAAAGACCCCGGAGCCGGACAGGCGCTAGTATCGGCGCAGGCGGGCGGCGAGGTTGTCGGTGCCGGCCAGCTGTTCGAAAAAGCGGTCGACATCCAGCCACCCCTCCGGTGAGATGGGAAACGATGCCATGGTTTCGATCATGCTGTTGCGGATTTTGGTAAACTGCCCTTGCATTTCGACATAGGGCCTGGCGCGATCGTCTTCCAGCAGCCGCATCAAGGCGCCGATGCGGGTCATCAAGGAGAAGAATTTCGAACCCATGTTGTCGAACTCCCTGGCGATGGCCACGCCGAAGCGATTGACCGCGCTGTCGCTGAAATGAATGGTCTGAACGTTGCCGGTCTTTTCGTCGACGAGCGTCAGCCCCTGCCCAGGCCTGCACGCCAGCGGCATCTGGGTCGAGGCCGCGGCATTGCCCACCTTGAGGGCGTAGAGCAGTTCGTCCGGCTCCACCGGCAGGTTCCATTCGATCATGATTCACTCTACGCGCCGGCGCAGGATCGCGCAACAGGCAAAACAAGGCGGGCTTCCGGCGCCAGCGCCACCATTGTAAAACTTTTGTCAAGCCTCGGCCACCGCTTGTCACGATCTTTTCTTTTCAATAACAATGGTGATCAGCGGCGTCTGCGAGCGTATGGGCCGAAGACCCGGGAAAGGATTTTATGCTTAGATCGTTGACCGAGGGGGTACGCGGTGTTGCCTCCATTTTGCTTTATCTTGCCAATACGGTGATCATTTGCATCCCCTTGTTCAGTGTGGCCATCGTCAAGCTCGTAGTGCCCGTTACGGTCATCCAGAACGGCTGCCGGCATATCCTGACCATGATTGCCGGGTGGTGGGTCGCCGTGAACAAGGGGATTCAAGCGCTGCTGGGCGGTGTCCGCTGGGAGGTGACCGGTCTCGACAATCTCGATCGGCAGGGCTGGTACATGGTGGTGGCCAACCACCAGTCGTGGGTGGACATCCTCGTGCTGCAGAGCATCTTTCACCGTAAGATCCCCTTTTTGAAGTTTTTCCTGAAAAAAGAGCTGTTTTGGTTTCCGTTGATGGGCCAGGCTTGGTGGGCGCTGGATTTTCCTTTCATGAAACGCTACTCGCGTGCCTTCCTGAAAAAAAATCCGCATCTGATCGGCAAGGATCTGGAAATTACCAAACGGGCCTGCGAGCGCTTCAGAAATATCCCCGTCTCGATCATGAACTTTGTCGAGGGGACGCGGTTCACGCGTGAAAAGCACGACCGGCAGCGGTCGCCTTACACCCACCTGCTGCGCACCAAAGCCGGCGGCATCGCTTTTGTGCTGGCGGCCATGGGTGACAAACTCGACCATCTCGTGGATGTGACCATTGCCTACCCCCAGGGAGTGGCCAATTTCTGGGATTTCGCCTGCGGACGGGTCAAGGCGGTCAAGGTGCACGTCAACACGGTGCCCGTCAGCCGCGACCTGGTGGGCAATTACCTGACGGACCCCCGCTTCAAGCGGCAGTTCCAGGATTGGCTCAATGCCCTGTGGGATGAAAAAGATCGTCGTCTGGCCGAGATGCTGGCCGTGTGATCGGAAATTCCCTAAAAACCGATGCATCCGTGTCCTTGTTCCCGCCTACCGCACGGTTCCGAACGGCGCGCCTCTGGCTGATCGCCGCCCGAAAACGTCTTGACAATGTTTAAACGCACCCATTAGGTTAATCCCTTTTGCGCTGGTCTTTCAACCGGACAAGGAGACGATACCATGGTCGATTTCAATTTTACGGAACTGCTGCCGATGGGCAAGGACGACACCGTGTACCGGCGACTGACCTCCGATCACGTCAGCACGGCCCGGTTCGACGGCAATCCGATTCTCAAGATCGCGTCCGCCGGCCTGGAACTGCTGGCCGAGGCTGCTTTCAGGGACGTCTCCCACCTGCTGCGGCCGGCCCACCTGGCCCAGTTGGCAAAAATATTCCAGGACCCGGACAGTTCGGACAACGATCGCTACGTGGCCCTGGAGATGCTGAAAAATGCCGTCATCTCGGCGGACATGGAGTTTCCCATGTGCCAGGACACCGGTACGGCAATTGTCATGGGAAAAAAAGGCCAGCAGGTCTGGACCGGCGGCAGTGATGAAAAAGCCCTCTCCAAAGGGGTGTTCAAGGCTTACACGAACGGCAATCTGCGCTATTCCCAAAACGCCCCGCTCTCCATGTATGCCGAGAAGAACACGGGGTGCAACCTGCCGGCCCAGGTCGAGATTTACGCCACCGAGGGCGATGCCTACAAATTCCTTTTCATTGCCAAGGGCGGCGGATCGGCCAACAAGACCTACCTGTTTCAAGAGACCAAGGCCGTCCTCAATCCGGAAACGCTGGTAAACTTTCTGACCGCCAAGATGAAAACGCTGGGCACCGCCGCCTGCCCGCCCTACCACCTGGCATTCGTGGTCGGCGGCACCTCTGCGGAGTTCACGCTGAAGACGGTCAAGCTGGCGTCGGCCGGCTATCTGGACAGCCTGCCCACGAGCGGCAGCGACAGCGGCCATGGTTTTCGGGACCTGGATCTGGAAAAGGCCCTGTTGGCCCGTGCCCAAGCGCTGGGGATCGGCGCCCAGTTCGGGGGAAAATACTTTTGCCACGATGTGCGCGTGGTGCGGTTGCCGCGCCACGGTGCCTCCTGTCCCATCGGGATGGGGGTCAGCTGCAGTGCGGACCGCAACATCAAGGCCAAAATCACCGCGCAAGGCATCTTCCTGGAACAACTGGAAACCGATCCTGCCCGTTTCCTGCCCGGGCCCCAGGCCGCCGCGGACGATGCCGTGGCCATCGACCTCAATCAGCCCATGGACGCCATCCGGGCCATTCTCACCCAATACCCGGTGGCCACGCGCCTGAAACTGTCCGGCAGGATCATCGTGGGCCGCGACATCGCCCATGCCAAGCTCAAAGAGCGGCTGGACAGCGGCGAAGGCCTGCCACAGTACCTGAAGGATCACATCGTCTACTACGCCGGCCCGGCCAAGACGCCCGAGGGATACGCCTCGGGATCCTTCGGGCCCACCACGGCCGGCCGCATGGATTCCTACGTGCCCACCTTCCAGGCCCAGGGTGCCTCCATGGTGATGCTGGCCAAGGGCAACCGATCGAAAGGGGTGACGGATTCCTGCAAGCAATACGGCGGTTTTTACCTCGGGTCCATCGGCGGGCCGGCTGCCCGACTGGGCAAGGAGTGCATCACCTCGGTGGAAGTGCTGGAGTATCCCGAGCTGGGCATGGAAGCCATTTACATGATCACGGTCAAGGACTTCCCGGCCTTTATCCTCGTGGACGACAAAGGCAACGATTTTTTCGAAGGTCTGCTGTAACGATCGGCGTGCCGGGCTGGCGCGTTTTCACGCCACCTGTCGCAAAAGGGGGCCGCACAGGGTCCCCTTGTTGGCGCAAACCTTTTTGAAATGAGAGACGGGCAACCTTGACAGTCGCCGGTGGGCTCTATATTTAAGATAGACGACAGTCGATTGGCGGCCGGTTCGAACGAAAGCCACCTCCTCTAAAGCCAACACACCGATCATCTGGGATGCGCATGCGGTGAACAGCTGGTGTGATCCCTTTTTTCATTTTTGCGGATAAATACTAAGGAGACGGGCGATGAAACGGTCACTCTATTGGGCCGACGGGTATGTCGAAAAACAGAAAACCGCCGAGGCGGCCATTGCCATGATCCGTCCCGGCAAACGGGTGTTTATCGGCAGTGCCAGTGGTGAACCCCAGGCCCTCGTGCGGGCGCTCTCCGACGCCGCCGTGAGAATCAGCGGCCTGGAGATCGTCCGGCTGATGAGCCGGGAGACGACCTCCTTGTCGGCCATCGCCGATAAAACCCGCGATCACAGCCTCAACATCCGGACGATCTACCTGGGTTCGGCGGACACCGAGGCCATCGCCCGTTACATGCGGTTCATCACGCCCATCAACATGTCCGAAGTACCGGGATTGTTCACATCGCGCAAACTGCCCATCCACGTTGCCCTGGTCCAGGTGTCGCCGCCGGATGATTTCGGCTGGATGAGCCTGGGGGTCTCCGTGGACGTGACCCTGGCCGCGGCCCAGAGCGCGGACCTGGTGATTGCCCAGGTCAACCCGCGCATGCCGCGCACCATGGGGCAAAGCTTTATCCACGTCAACAACGTGCATGTGCTGGTGGAACATGAAGAGCCCATTTTGACCATCAACCTGCGCGACCCCTTCGGGGCCGCGGACCTGATCGGCAAACACATCGCACGCTTCGTGGATGACGGCTCCACCCTGCAGATGGGGCTGGACGCCGCCTCCCAGGCCACGGTCAAGGCCCTGGCCGACAAAAACGACCTGGGCTTTCACTCCCAGTACATCACCGACGACATCATGCACCTGTATGCCTCGGGCGTAATCACCAACCGCCGCAAAGGGCTCAATGACGGCAAACTGGTGGCCTCGTGCGCCATCGGCAGCCAGAACCTCTACGAGTTTCTGCACGACAATCCGGGCATCGATTTCCGGCCCTCCAACTACGTCAACGATCCCTACATCATCGGGCAGCACAACCGCATGATCTCCCTGAATGTGGCCCACTCGATCGATTTGACAGGGCAAGCCGCGGCCGAAGCCTCCGAGCACACCTTTTTTGCCGGCGTCTCCGGCATCCCCGATTTTGTGCGCGGCGCCAAACGCTCCAAAGGCGGCAAGTCGATTCTGATGCTCTATTCGACCTCGCGGAACGGCACCCGCAGCAATATCGTGCCCGATCTGGGGGGGACCGCCGTGGTCGTGCCCCGCGGTGACGTGCACTACGTGGTGACCGAGTACGGTGCCGTCAACCTGTTCGGCAAGAGCCTTCAGGAACGGGTGCTAGCGTTGATCGGCATCGCCCATCCGGACCATCGTGAACGGTTGTTCGAATCCGCCAAACAGGCCCGCCTGATCGGCAGCGAACGCCGCCTGGGAGAGGCGACCAAGGGGATCTACCCCATCCATTTGGAGGAGACCATCGTGCGGGACGGCGAAGAGATCACCATCCGGCCCTCCAAACCGGTGGACGAGCGCCGCATCCAGGAACATTACTACAGTCTGGAAAAGGCCGATGTACAGCTGCGCTTCTTCCACGACAAGCTCAGTTTTGACCGCAGCGACGTGGAAACGCGTTCCCAGATCGATTACATCAAGGACCTGACCATCGTGGCTGTGGTGGGTGAATTCGGATTCGGCAAGGTGGTGGGCGTCGGTGAATACCTGCTGTTGATGGAGAGCAATTTGGCCGAGGTGGCCTTTTCCGTTTCCAAGGAGTATCAAGGCAAGGGTCTGGGCAAGCTCTTTATCCGCAAGCTGGCCCGGGCCGCGCGGGACAACGGGATATCCGGACTGGTGGCCTACACCTCGCCGCAGAACAAGGCCATGATCGCGCTTTTTAAAACCCTGCCATACAAGGTCAAGACCTCGTTCGACGGCGATTCGCTGATGCTCAAGTGCCGATTCGACGAGTTGGCGGACAGTCCGCAATAAATCCCCTTTCCAGCCTGGGCCGCCTTTCCCGGTGCTCATGAATCTGCCGCCGGCCCGCGCCAGTTTATTCTTGTCAAGTGCGGTTCGATATGATTTAAATTATCTCTTTTTTGGACGAAAATGACTTAACCCCGTACAAGGAGCAGCTATGGCTAAAAAAATGAAGACCATCGACGGTAACACCGCCGCCGCCCATGTGGCCTACGCCATGAGCGAGGTGGCCGCCATCTATCCCATCACCCCATCGTCGCCCATCGGCGAAATCTGTGACGAGTGGGCGGCCAACGGGCGCAAGAACGCCTTTGGCCAGACCCTGATGGTGCGGCAGCTGCAAAGCGAAGCCGGTGCGGCCGCCGCGGTTCACGGATCGCTGGCCGCCGGGGCCTTGACCTCTACCTACACCGCTTCCCAGGGCCTGCTGCTGATGATCCCCAATATGTACAAGATGTCCGGTGAATTGCTGCCCGGCGTCCTGCACGTCACGGCCCGGGCCATCGCCGCCCATGCCCTGTCCATCTTCGGCGACCATCAGGATGTCATGGCCGTCCGTCAGACCGGTTTCGCCCTGCTGGCCTCGGCGTCCGTTCAGGAAGTCATGGACCTGGGACTGGTGGCCCACCTGGCCGCCATCGAATCGAGCGTGCCGTTTTTGCACTTTTTCGACGGATTCCGGACCTCCCACGAGATTCAGAAGGTCGAGATGATCGACTATGAAGACATGGCACGGCTGATCAACACGGAGGCGCTGGACAACTTCCGCGCCCGGGCGGTCAACCCGGAGGCGCCCGAACTGCGCGGCACGGCCCAGAACCCGGACATCTACTTCCAGGGCCGCGAAGCGGCCAACGCCTACTACAACGAGGTGCCGGATATCGTGGCCGACTACATGAAAAAGGTCTCCGCGCTCACCGGACGCAAATACAAGCTGTTCGATTATGTCGGCGATCCCAATGCCGACCGGGTCATCGTTTCCATGGGGTCCTCTTGTGAGACCATCGAGGAGGTCGTCGACCACCTCAACGCCCGCGGCGAATCCGTCGGACTGGTCAAGGTGCGCCTCTTCCGCCCCTTCTCGGCCAAGCACCTCTTGTCGGTCATCCCGGCCACCGCCGCACGGATCACCGTTCTCGACCGCACCAAGGAGCCCGGCGCCCTGGGCGATCCGCTCTACCAGGACATCTGCACGGCTTTTATGGAGCGCGGCGAGATGCCCACCATCGTCAACGGCCGCTACGGGTTGGGTTCCAAGGAGTTCAATCCCTCCATGGTCAAGGCCGTTTTTGACAACATGAACGGCATGGCGCCCAAAAACCATTTCACCGTGGGCATCGAAGACGATGTCACCCACACCAGCCTGGAAGTGCAAACGGGGTTCGATGTGGCACCCGAAGGCACCGTTCAATGCAAGTTCTGGGGCCTGGGTGCCGACGGCACCGTCGGGGCCAACAAGAGCGCCATCAAGATTATCGGCGACAATACCGACATGTATGCTCAGGCCTACTTTGCCTATGACTCCAAGAAGTCCGGCGGCGTGACCATATCGCATTTGCGTTTCGGTAAAACCCCGATTAAATCAACATACCTGATCGACAGCGCCGACTACATCGCCTGCCACAACCCGGCCTACGTGCATATCTACGACGTCCTGGAGGGGATCAAGGACGGCGGTACCTTTATGCTCAACAGCCCCTGGCGCCTGGCGGACATGCAAGAGAAGCTGCCGGCTGCCATGCGCCGCACCATCGCCCGCAAAAAGCTCAACTTCTACAACATCGACGCGGTCGCCATCGCCGGAGAGGTCGGTCTGGGCGGGCGCATCAACATGATCATGCAGACGGCATTCTTCAAGGCGGCCAACGTCATCCCGGTCGACGAGGCCATCGCCTATTTGAAGGATCAGATTTACGAATTATTCAGCAAAAAGGGCGACAAGATCGTCAACATGAACAACGAGGCCGTCGACAAGACCCTGGACCACCTGGTCAAGATCGACTACCCCGCCGAGTGGGCCGATGCCGGCATCGATGCCGCCATCGCCGTCGACGAACCCGAATGGGTGACCGGGGTGATGAAACCCATGCTGGCCCAGCAGGGTGACAATCTGCCGGTCAGCGCGTTCAGCCCCGACGGCATCTTCCCCGTCGGGACTACCCAGTATGAAAAGCGCGGCGTGGCCATCAACGTTCCCGAATGGGTCATCGACAACTGCATCCAATGCAACCAGTGTGCCATGGTCTGTCCGCACGCGGCCATTCGGCCGTTGCTGGTCACCGACGACGAATTGAAGGAGGCCCCCGAGGGCTTCGAAGCTAAAAAAGCCCTGGGCAAGGAACTCAAGGAGTACCAGTTCCGCATCCAGGTCTATCCCGAAGATTGCATGGGCTGCGGAAACTGCGCCGACATCTGTCCGGCCAAGAAGCCGGCCCTGGTCATGAAGCCGCTGGATACCCAGATCGGTACGCAGGTGCCCAACCAGCGCTATGCCTCCAGCCTGCCGGTGCGCGAAGGCCTGGTCAAGCGTGGCACGGTCAAGGGCAGCCAGTTCTATCAGCCCCTGCTCGAGTTCTCGGGTGCCTGTGCCGGTTGCGGCGAAACCCCCTATGCCAAGCTGTTGACCCAGCTGTTCGGCGACCGCATGGTCATCGGCAACGCCACCGGGTGTTCCTCCATCTGGGGCGGCAGCGCCCCATCCATTCCCTATTGCGTGAACACCGAAGGCTGCGGACCCACCTGGGGCAACTCGCTGTTCGAGGATCCGGCCGAATTCACCTACGGCATGCTGCTCGGTGCCCTCCAACAACGCAAACAACTG
This sequence comes from uncultured delta proteobacterium, assembly GCA_963785365.1. GTDB lineage: Bacteria > Desulfobacterota > Desulfobacteria > Desulfobacterales > Desulfosarcinaceae > Desulfosarcina. Next base: position 273,571 of record CAWAUZ010000013.1, read on the forward strand.
GCGGACCTGGTCACCCAGGCGCTCGAAACCGATATCGATGACGCCCTGAAAGCCGCCATGCAGGGCTGGCTTTCGAACATGCGCGATGCCGAGCAGTCAAAAAAATACGGCGATCAGATCCGCGAGATGCTGTTCGGTTACAGCGGCAATCCCTTGCTGGACAAGATCGAAGGCTTGGCCGCTTTCTTCACCAAGCGGTCTTACTGGATTTTCGTGGGTGATGGCTCCGCCTACGACATCTCTTTCGGCGGCATCGACCACGTCCTGGCCACCGGCGAGGATATCAACGTGATCGTTTACGACACCGAGGTCTACTCGAACACCGGCGGGCAGAGTTCCAAGGCAACGCCTACGGGTTCCATCGCCAAGTTCGCCGCCTCCGGAAAAAAGACCGCCAAGAAGGATCTGGGCGGCATGGCCATGACCTACGGCTATGTCTACGTGGCCAGTGTGGGGATGGGCGCCAACAAGCAGCAGTTGATGAAGGCCTTCACGGAAGCGGAGAGCTACGACGGACCGTCGCTGATCATGGCCTATTCGCCGTGCATCAACCACGGCATCAAAAGGGGGATGGGCAAGACCCAGGAAGAGACGGACCTGGCCGTCAAGTCCGGTTACTGGCCCTTGTACCGCTACAACCCCGCCTTGGCGGTCGAAGGCAAGAATCCCTTCGTGCTGGATTCAAAGGAGCCGGACGGCAGTCTGCAGCAGTTCCTGGCCGGCGAAGTTCGCTACGCGGCCCTGCAGAAGATCTTCCCGGATGAGGCCAAGAGCCTGCACACCCGCCTGGAGGCGGAGTTCACCGATCGTTACAAAGCCCTCAAGCGTATGGCCGAAGCCGAGTACACGCCCGCCCAGCCGTCGGGTGAGCTTGCCGCAGCGGGTGACGACAACGATTCGTGCACCCTGGCCGGAACCGCCGAGCATTCCGGTCGCGACGCTGCCGGAGAGGCCTGTGACGACGGCCGCGCCGGCTGATCCAGCGGCCTTTTAACAGCGACCCTGTTTTAAACCAAAGGGCCGTGCCTCCCGCACCGGGTGGCCGGCCCTTTTCTTCGCATACCCTTGACAAATTACAGGGCACGCTAATTTTAAGATTATACTCGGCCACACCGCAACAAATTAACCCGATCACAATCTGAACGGTAAACCGCTTCACCGTGTGGCCTTGGGAAGGGGACAGGCCGTAGGATGAAAGCATTCAAATTTAGCTTGTTGAGCAACTGGTTGCTGCTGTTTCCCATCTACGTGATTTCGATGACGACCATCGTCACGCTTGGATCCTCCCTTCCGATGCTGCCGGGTGACACAAGGCCCCATCTGCTGACGCCGACACTGGAAACGACCGCTCCGGGTGACAGCCATGGGCCGGCGCACGGCGGCTATCGTTCCATGCGGCTGCCGCTGCCGGTCAATGACTTTGGATCCGCCCTTAATGGTGACCCCAAAAACAGATCCAGACCCACGGTCGACCCGGCGGTCATTCTTTTGATCAGCGCCGGGGCGGTTGGGTTGGCCGGTATCGGAAGACGCCGCCGATCCCCCGATGACGAATTGACATGTGAGTGTTCAAAATAGGGGATCCAGCAGGCTGCCAACGACATCTATCCACCGACATCGACGAGCAACTACCAAAGGAGCCAGCCCCATGGACGATCCGCCTATCCCCGTGACGTGTCTCGGCGAAACTCAGAAAATTACGATCGATATACCCTGTCGATTGGCCGAGCGTGCCGAACGTTACGCCAAGGACAACGGCAACACGGTTACCGGGGTGGTCATCGAGGCATTGGATGCGTTTTTAAGAGCCAAGAAAATGGATCTGTTCGGATGGTGACCCGGCGTCACATCTCCAGGAAGTAGCGATGAAAACGATCGTCGGCATTCAGTTCCGGATGAAAGGTGGTGGCCATGACATGGCCATATTGAACGAAGACGGGGTCGCCGTTGCAGACCGCATGGATCTGCACCGCTGGTTCGCAATGCCCGATACGCGGTGCGCGGATGAAGATTGCCGGGTAGCCGGTCAGGTGCATTACGGGAATGTCGATGTCGATTTGAACGCTGTCGATCTGGCGGCCGTAGGCGTTGCGGGTCACGCTGGCCGGCAACGCCTGTAGTACGCCGGGCTTCTGATCGACCCGTGTGGCCAGTACAATGGCCCCGGCGCAAATTCCCCACACCGGCATGCCGGCCGCGATGCGCCCTCTCAACTCGGCAGCCATGTCGAACATCCTCAGAAACTTGGCCATGACCGTACTTTCGCCGCCGGGGATGATCAGGCGGTCGACGGTCGCAAGTTCATTGACGCTGCGTACTACGCGATGGGCGGCACCGGCCCGTTGCAGGTGGGGGATGTGATCCAGAAAGGCCCCTTGTAAACCAAGCAGGCCAACGCGCACCTCAGACACCCCGTTCGGCCATCTTGACGTCCAGGGCGCTGTTCTCAAGCCCGATCATCGCCGTGCCCAGCCCCTTGGAGATCTCGACCAGTCTGTCCGGGTCTTGATAGTGAATCACGGCCTGAACGATGGCATGGGCCATCCGGGGAGGACTTTCGGATTTAAATATCCCCGAGCCCACGAAGACCCCGTCGGCGCCTAAGGCCATCATCAGCGCCGCGTCGGCCGGGGTGGCGATGCCACCGGCGGCGAAGTTGACCACCGGCAGACGTCCATGGTCACGGGTCTGCAGGACCAGCTCGACGGGGACGCGCATCTGCCCGGCGGCATGGGTCATTTGAAATTTGTCCAACCCCTTGAGGGCCTCGACCTGTTCGTTGATGGCGCGCATGTGGGTCACCGCATTGACAATGTTGCCGGTGCCGGCCTCTCCCTTGGTGCGGATCATGGCCGCGCCCTCGTCAATGCGCCGCAGGGCTTCCCCCAGGTTGCGGGCCCCGCAGACGAATGGTACGTCGAAGCGGTGCTTGTCCACATGGCGGGCTTCGTCCGCCGGGGTGAGCACCTCGCTCTCGTCCACGAAGTCGACACCCATGGCCTGCAAAATCCGGGCTTCCATAAAGTGGCCGATGCGCACCTTGGCCATGACCGGGACGCTGACCGCCTCCATGATCTGCTGGATCATGGCCGGATCGCTCATGCGGGCCACCTGGCCATCGCTGCGGATGTCCGCCGGTACCCGTTCCAGCGCCATGACCGCGCAGGCACCGGCGTCTTCGGCGATGCGCGCCTGCTCGGCGTTGGTCACGTCCATGATGACGCCGTTTTTAAACATCTGGGCAAACCCCTGATTGATCTGGTCGCGTGCCATTTTGGATTCCTTTAGACAATGGGTGATGGAATCAACGATAAAACGTTATCACATCGGCGGCCAAATCGCCACAGGCACGGCTTAAATCCTTTTGGTGTTGTCTTCCAGTTGCTGCTCCAGTTCCTGAATCTGCTGCAGGAAGTTTTTTTTCATGTGATTGTAGTGCGTCGACTCGACGATTCTGCCGGCCATGAAGCCCAGAAAGGCCGCGATGATTATTGCGATGGTGATTATGTAAGCAGGCTTCCGTTGCGGTTTGGTCAGATCGTCGACGTCGCGATCCCAGGTCGGCTCAGTCATCCGTGTTCCTCGTGCGATTACATTTGAATTCGGAATGTTGTGTTCTACTGTGCTACCTGGATATCGGCACGTTCGCGGCTGAACTTAACCGGGGCGGTATGACCTGCCGCGTCAGTTGGAGCGCGCCGAGTTGCCCGACAGTACCTCTGCAATACCCTCCAGCACCGCCTTTGATTTGGGAACGACCTGGTGATCGGAGAGAATCTTGCGGGCCCGCTCATTGCATCGTTGATGCATCTCTTTAGCACCCATTTCCTGCCACTGTTCGAAGCGGCTGCGATTGGCCAGCTGCGGATGAAATAGGGACTGCTTGAAATGCTTGAAGGTGTGGGCATCGCTGATGAAGATGGCGCCATTGTGGCAGTCGCGTGCCACCCGATCGATGGCGTCCAGAGCCAGGGTGTCGTCGTCAATTCTCAACCCGTCGACAAAAAATCTACTCATGCCCACCAGCTCGTCTGCCAGCGTGAGCATCTCCAGGGAAGAGGTGTGGCCGGATTCGATATAGCCCACGTCGTGAATGAAGTTGCAGCGCGAAAGCATGGCCGTGATGATCGAGAGCATTCCTTCGGCACCGGCCTGGGCGTCCACCGTCTTGGCATCGGTTGCCCCGGCAAAGGCCCAGATGGGCAGCTTGTAGATGATGTCACGCATATCCGCCAGGGCCGCCTGCGTCAGGCTCCACTCGGTGCAGCCGTAGGAGACCACCGTGTGGCGCATGTCCAGTACGCTGACGTTGGGGGCAAAGAGAAAGGGCGCGCCCTTGTTGGTGAGCTGATGAATGGTCAGCCCCACGAGGTTCTCGGCGATTCCAAGGGCCATGGCCCCGGCCAGGGTGACCGGGCCCCCGCCGCCGGCGTTGCAGCCCGAGGGCAGGCATATGGGAATCCGTTTGCGGGCGCAAAACACCAGCTTTTCCATGACGTTCTGGGGATAGCGCAAGGGGCTGATGGCTTCCGAATAGTTGAGAATGAACGGCCGGCGCGCCAGCTCATCCTCCCCGCCGGCAACCAGGCTGGCGATTTCGTGGATTCGGGCGATGTCATCGCCGCTGTCGGCGATAAAGCAGATCGGCTTGTTGCTCGTTTTTACCATTTCGGAAAAAACATGGACGTAAATATTGTCGATCGGTACGTCGGCCGGGTTGCCCATGGACATGGAAAAGTCCATGTTTTCCAAGCCGTCGACCAGCTTTGCGAAATTGCCCGTGTCCTGGAGCACGGTCCGTCGCCGCTCGCCGGTTTCCAAATCATGGGTGAAGATGGTGTCCGACCCGGTACCGAAGAAAAAGTTGCCGTTGACCAGCGGCATGCAGCGTTGGCCCTGCTGGTCGTAAAGGGTGAACCGTTTCGGTGCAGACTTGAGTGCGTCTTCAACCAGGCGTGCCGGCATCAAGGTCCGACCCTCGCCGTCCAATCGGCAGCCGGCATCCAGCAGCATGCGTTGAACCTGGGGGTGCTCCATGGTGAACCCGGTGTTTTCGAGGATTTCCAGGGCCGCGTGGTGAATGGCCCAGGCCTGTTCTTCGCCCAACACGCGCATGCGGGGTCGCAACGTACTGATATCGGGTTGTTTCATTGCTTTTCTCCTGTTTTTGTGGGTTGGCCTTGTTTAATGGATGACGCCTAACGCCGGCATCGGCGTCTCTGCGAACCCGTCTTGTTCAGGCCGCCTGCATGGTTGTGCCGCATTGTTTGAGCGCCTCGACCTTATCCGTTCGCTCCCAGGGAAACTGATCGCGTCCGAAATGCCCGTATGCGGCGGTCTGTTCATAGCTCCAGTCTTGCGGCGTAAGCAGCTTCAGCTGATCGATAATCGCCGCGGGGCGGAAATCAAACAGGCCGCCATCGACCAGCATCTCCTGGATGGCGGTTTCATCCACATGGCTGGTACCGTAGGTATCGATGTTGATGGAAAGGGGCTTGGCGACGCCGATGGCGTAGGCCACCTGGATTTCACACTTGTCCGCCAGGCCGGCGGCCACAATGTTTTTGGCGGCGTAGCGTGCAAAATAGGCCGCCGACCGATCCACTTTTGACGGGTCTTTGCCCGAGAAGGCGCCGCCGCCGTGGCTACCGACCCCTCCGTAGGTGTCGACGATGATTTTACGCCCGGTCAGTCCGGCATCGGCAACGGGACCACCGAGAATAAAGCTGCCGGTGGGATTGACGAAATATTCGGTGTCGTCGTCCAGCAGGCCGGTGGGCTCGAGTTCCTGGCGGATGACATCGGTGGCATCCTTGCGGATTCGCTCCAAAGCGACATGGCCGGTCTGATGCGACACCACCACCGATGTGATGCGGCGGGGTGTGCCGCCATCGTATTGAACCGACACCTGGGCTTTGGCATCCGGATGCAGATAATCGATGACTTTATTCTTGCGCAGCATTTCGAATCGCCTGAGCAGGCGGTGGCTGTAGGCAATCGGCACCGGCAGCATTTCGGTCGTCTCATTGGTCGCGTATCCAAACATCATGCCCTGGTCACCGGCGCCTTGCTCCGCATACAAACCCTCACCGGCGGTCACGCCCTGGCAGATGTCCGGAGATTGCCCGTGGATGCGCGACAGGTACTCGAAATCGTCGTGCCAAAAACCGAGCTCAGATGAGTCGTATCCGATCTTTTTGACCGTTTCGCGGGCGATCTTTTCGGTGTCGATTGAGGCAAAGTCCTGGCAGGTGATCTCTCCCACATTGACCACCAGGTTGAACCCGGCCATGGTTTCGCAGGCGACCCGGCTGCATGGGTCCCGCTGAAGGCAGGCATCCAAAATGGCATCCGATATCTGATCGCAAAGTTTGTCCGGATGCCCTTTGCCAACCGATTCCGAGGTAAATACGTGAGTTCCCTTGATCTTGCTCATGAGTGATCCTTTCGATATTTCCAACGGGTGGTTTTATAATCAAACCGCTTTTGGGCCTGTTGCGCGTTGAGCGGCCATTACCTGCGGCTTTTCTTAACGCCCTCTTTCTGTCAGAGAGGGTAACATTCCAAGATTATTGCCGTTGACGGTGCATTGATCGATGTCGTTGCGCTGCCGCATCGGCTACCGGACCGCAATCGCAGTGGCCCGGCAGCTGTCGGTCACATTGGTGACGCGGCCGCCACGGCGTTTGGCCGGTTGGCGGTAGTGTCGACCTCCAAAATGGTTCGGGTCGAAGCGGCGACCCCCTCCGTCATCTTGATGAAATGCGGTTACGGAAGGGCGTGGGTAGGCTGATTGCCATTTACCTTGCGACCGACGACTGCATAGTAATGCAACGGGTCTCCGGCCATGGACAGGCGGTGGCAGTAGTGGTGTTTTTTGTATATCTTGAGGCTGCTGCCGATCATTTTTTGCAGCATCTCGTTGTAGCCGGTGTCGTCATCCTCGCTGAAAAAACGATCTTTGATATTGAACACGATCCAGCTGTTGTTTTCGACGATGTCAAAGGCGTTCAGGAAAGCCTGCGTCGGAATATCGCCGAATCCCAGCGCGGCCACCGTCACCAGGGCATTGAAATTCCAGTGGTCCAGTTGCTTTTTGTCCTTGTCGTCGATTTGACTGAGATCCATGACATAATAGTCATCGTAGATGTCGGGCCGATCCCGCTTGACGGCCTTTTTAGCTTCGTCGATGATGTCGATCCCCACAATGGCTTCCGGGTCGACGGCTTCCTGGAGGCATTCGCCGACGATGCCGTTGCCGGCGCCGAAGTCGAGCACTCTCAGATTGGCATCGTCACCGTTGTGCAACTGCATCGTCTCCTTGAGCAGATCGGTGATCACCTGGGGGGAGTCGCACTGCAGTTTGTTGTATACGACCTCTTCATACAGCCCGGGCACATCGTAAACCTTTTCGTACTCGTGGATCCGAATGCGTTCCTGACCATTTTCGGTCACCAGGTGAAACCACTCTTCATTCTGTTCGAGCATGGATGCTCTGCCGGGATACTTAACCTGCGGCTTGCTGTTACGCATGCCTGCCTCCTTAGATATTGGAATTTGAACTTGTTATTGATTTTTGCGCATTTATTGCACAAACGTATCCCGATGAACTATCCAATTTGTGTGCCATGGTATTTCGGTTATTGATAATAATTAATGATATTAATGGCATATGTCGTAATCTCGCTGGTGGCGGCAGTTGGTGGCTGTGGGACTACACGGTCAAAACTGTAAAGTAATTATACAACCACATAATCGGATCAGTATTACTGTAAATAAAATACACATTCCTAATCAGGCGTTAACAAAGTCAAAGGACTCATCGATTAAAATAAAATATTATTTTTATATAAAATACGCTTTAAATTAAGTCGTTAACAATACTCGGGTGGCAGTGCCTGCCGGAAGCTGCGATTAACCCTTGACAGTATAAAATATTTACATAATAAGCTGATGAAAACGCCATTGGCGTGGATAGCCCCACGGTGGCGTCGCATGCGACGGCGCATTCACACTACTATCGATCATTACCGTTCACAGTCTATCATCGACCGAGCGCAACCAGTGAAAAAAAAAGCCACCATACTGACCATCGAGCGGGGGGTCGAACTGATCCGACAGCTCAGGCGCATCTGCAGCGATCGGAAATTCACCATCATGGGGGCCCAAACCATTGAACACAGCTTTGAGCTTTTCGAAGATCACGAAATTGATATTCTGATCCTGACCGGTTCCGTGGCCCGCTTCGGGCGAATTCACGGCATGGCCCTCTTGGACATTATTTCGGAAAAAAGCGCTGCGACCCAGATCCTGTTTCTGGCATCGTCGAAGGACATGTCCCTGGTCTTTTCGGCGCTCAAGAGTGGATCATACCAGTACGCCAAGCTGCCCGTGTCGGACAGCGAGCTTAAAATGCTCATCGACGCCGCGCTGCTGCATCAACCCCAGTACACGCCCAACCTGCTTTTAAAATCCGAAGGCCGCAAGGCCACCTTTGAAAAATTGGTGGGCGGTTCGCCCAAGATGGCCGAAATCTATCGCCAGATTCGCCAGGCGGCCAACACCGAGATGCCCGTCCTGCTGACCGGTGAAACCGGTACCGGCAAGGACCTGGTGGCCCGGGCGATCCACCAGCTGAGCCCGCGCAGCAAGCTCTCCTTCCAGCCCATTCACCTTGGCGCACTGCCTCCGGAACTGGTTGCCGGTGAGTTGTTTGGCTATGAGCGCGGGGCCTTTACCGGCGCGACCAAAAGCCACCGGGGCTTTTTCGAGAAGGCGGCCGGCGGCACCATTTTTCTGGATGAAATCGGTACCATCAATGAAAAAGTCCAGATCAGCCTGCTGCGCCTGCTCGAAACGCGCACACTCGAGCGCCTCGGCGGGACCCGGACCATTTCCACCAATGCCCGTATCGTAGTGGCCACGAACGAAAACCTGAATGAAGCGGTCGAGCAGGGGCGTTTTCGAGAGGATCTTTTCTTTCGGCTGGATATTTTTCAGATCGCGTTGCCTCCGGTTCGTGATCGTGGTGGCGATATCGTCCTGCTGGTGAACCACTTTCTCAAGCAGTTCAGCGATGACTACCAGCGCGACATCGTCGGCATCTCACCGGAGTGCATCCTGGCCCTGGAATCCTACGACTGGCCGGGGAATGTGCGCGAAATCAAGAACGTCATCCACCGGGCGGTGCTCAATTCCACTGGCGGGGTCCTGCTGCCCAAACACCTCCCCGAACGGCTGCAAAAGGCCCACAAGCAGCTGCCGGAAATCAGCCTGCCCATGGGGAGCACCTTGAAGGAAGCCGAGCGGATCATGATCACGCGCACCTTGAACTGGACCCAAAACAACCGCCGCCGGACGGCCTCCATCTTGGGCATCAGCCGGCGCACGCTCTACAACAAACTGGAAATATACGGCCTTTTATAATGATTCCCGACCATGTTGCGGGTTTTCGGGGCAGCGCTGGATCAGTCGTGGCGCTCCCGGCTAGGAAGGGTTTCGGCGCTGACGATGAAAGGCTTGATGTCGAAAATGGGGGTTCCGTCGATCATATCCATGCCGCGCACCACTAGAACGTTCCCTTGGCGGGCCAGCACCTTAACCACCGACAACCCGATCGGGTTGGGCCGCCGGGGGGAACAGATACTGAACACGCCCAGCGGACGATCGCGATGGGGTGGGGTCTGCTTCAAAAGGTCAGGTGAAAATGGGGGGCTTTTGTGGAAATGAAACAACACCACGATACGCTCTCCGACCTGGATGTCGGCAAGCGCCCCGGTGTATTCAGGATCGATGATCAGCGTGCCTTCCACATCGGAGACGGTCCAATGGCGCGGGATGCTGGTCGCATCCGTGTGTGCCGTTCCGATCGGCGTTAAGGTGACTGGCATGATTGGGTTGCCCTCCGATCAGGTACTGGAGACGACTGTCAGGAAAATGCGGGTTTCCGGTGAGAAACCGTCCGAATCCGCCAGCGTGCTCAGGGCTACCCGACATTGATCTTTTTCAATACGGTCAACCGATGCCTCCAGGTTGGATGCGTTGGCCTTTGCAAACGATTGCCAAACGCCACCCTCGATCCAGATACCACGTGCCAGAAACAGCGGCCCCACCTCGTCAACGAGCAGGTTGAACAGTTTGATGGTGATGCTGCCCTCATGGCAGGTTGACGGCCCAATATCGATTTTTTGGTAGGTGATCGAGCCCCTGAAGGCCGCCAGACAACCGGCTTTTCTGAAGGTCGCGCCGACCAAGCCGGGCATGGCGGCCGACAATGCCAGGGTGGCACCGTCATCGACCACGGCCGTGGCAACGTCATCCACAGGCTTGCCATTCAAAAAGATGGTGTTGATGCGGTCCGACAGGTAGTGGGGCATCAGGCCGAACTGATCGCACAAGAGCGTGCGGATATCACAGCCGACCGTGGCGGCAACCTGAAACCCTTGCTGTAGCAGGGGATACATGACGGCCAACCGTTTGGGCTTCAGGGTAATTTTTAAATCCACTGACATGTCCTGCTCTTTACCACAAAGAGGGTCCTTTTGGCAGATAATTTCAGGGCCTACCATTTTCTCAGCGCCTCCCAGCGAACTTCGTCAATCACCTTTTTGAGGGGGATGCCCTTTTCCAGGGCCACCTGCTTGCAATCCTCGTATTCCGGGGTCAGGTTGATGATCCGGCCGTCGGCCATCGCCAGCTTGACGTGAATGGGACCATGCCGGGTGTCGATTTTTGCTACCTGCCGCCTGGCCAGAATTCGGTTTTCAAAGCGCCAGCGCAGCCCGATGGTCGTGGTCTCTTGCAACACGATCTTCGCAAAACGACCCACCGCATCGGGCCGGCAGATCACCGACAATAAGGTGCCGGGACGATTTTTCTTCATCTGCACGGGGGACAGGAAGACATCCAGGGCGCCCGCGTCCAACAATCGGTCCATCAGGTAGTCATACAGTTGCGGATTCATGTCGTCGATGGTGGTTTCGATCAGCACGGTTTGCTGGGTGTCGCAATCGCCCGCCTCAATCCCGGCTTCGCCGATGCAAACCCGCAGCAGATTTGGGGTTTCCGGGTCCTGCCTGCCGGCCCCGTAGCCGATCTGCCCAATGCACATGGCCGGCATGGGGCCGAATCCCGACGACAAGGTGGTCAACATGGCGGCACCGGTGGGGGTGAGCAGCTCACCCGCAGCACCGGTGGAATAGACCGGTTTGCCCTTGATCAACTCGGCCGTGGCCGGTGCCGGCACCGGCAGGGTGCCGTGGGTGCATTCGATCGTACCGCAGCCAACGTGCAGCGGTGAACAGAAGACCTTGTCGACACCCAGCACCGACAACCCGACAACCCCCCCCACGACATCGATGATGGCGTCCATGGCCCCGACCTCGTGAAAATGGACCGCTTCCACGTCCGTGTCGTGAACCGTTGCCTCGGCCTCGGCCAGGCGGGTGAAGATGGCCGTGCTCTTCGCCTTGACCGATGTCTCCAGGTCGCTGCCGTCGATGATCTCACGGATATGGGAAAGGTGGCGGTGGTGGTGATGGGCTTGATCGATGATGACATGGGCCTGGCTGCCGCCGATGCCCTTTTTGACCACCTTTTCGACATCCAGCTGGTAGTGGGATAAATGCAGTTTGGCGATCTCTTCGCGCAACCGCGTGATGGTCAGGCCCGCATCCAGCAGGGCACCGAGGATCATGTCGCCGCTGGCGCCGGCAAAACAGTCAAAATAGGCGACTTTCAACTGATTCTCCCCAATCGTGCGCATCTTGGGTGTCGGTTTCCGCACAAGATGGCGGACCCATGCCGCTGGTGCGGTCTTCGGCGGCGATGTGAGCTTGGTCCCTCCAAGAAGCGCCTCAGGATGACTTTACCAGCGTCATGTCGGTGTTAGATAGGCCGTCACCTGCGGGTGTTTCGCCGCCGGCCGTTGTTTTGTCGTTGCCGTCTTGGCGGTGCCGCACGCCGAGCTGGTTGATCAAACTGGCCTGGTAGCCCGCGCCGAATCCGTTGTCGATATTGACCACCGACACGCCGGAGGCACAGCTGTTGAGCATGCACAGCAGCGCCGCCAGACCGCCGAAACTGGCGCCATAGCCGATGCTGGTGGGAACGCCGATCACCGGACAGCTCACCAAGCCCCCGACGACGCTGGTCAGAGCGCCCTCCATGCCCGCCACTACCACTGCCACATTGGCCTGGAAGAGATCTTCGCGTACGTTCAAAATCCGGTGAATACCGGCGACCCCAGCATCGTAAATGCGATTGACCCGGTTGCCCAGGGTTTCCGCGGTAACGGCTGCTTCTTCGGCCACGGGCATATCGGAGGTGCCGGCCGTGACGACGGCGATATTGCCCACCCGGTCGATCTCGCGCGGGTTGATAACGACGATGCGGGCCATGGGGTGATAGTGGCAATTTTCGGTCACTTCACGGATGCCTTCGTATACTTTCCGGGTGGCGCGGGTGGCCAGAATGTTGTCGTGATGGCGTGCCAGGCGTGTGGCGATGCCCTGGGTCTGCTCGACGGTTTTGCCCTCGCAATAGATCACTTCCGAGATCCCCGTGCGCAAACAGCGGTGGTTGTCGATGCGGGCGTAGCCAAGGTTTTCGAACGGCAGATGTTTGAGTTGGTCGACGGCCGCATCTAGATCCACGTCTCCGGCTTGGACCTGTTTAAGTAATTCCACGAGGTGTTGGCTATCCATCGACGACTCCTTACCCCGGGGGGCGCTTTGGGTTGTCTGCGTCCGTTTCGAGGGTACGATTCAGGCTGCCGGTGGTGTATCCTTCCAACTCCAGGGCCACGAATTTGAAACCCAGTGCCTTGAGACAGGCGACCACCTGTTGGCGAACCTCCCGGGCCATGAAACGATCGACGGCCTCGGCCTCCACTTCGATGCGGGCCGTATCTTCCGGGTGCCGGATCCGGACCTGGCGTGCAATGCCCAGTCCTCGAATGAAGGCCTCGCCCGCATCCACCCGCGCCAGCTTTGCGGCCGTGATCGGCTGCCCGTAGGGGATTCGGGATGCCAGGCACGCACAAGCCGGCTTGTCCCAGGTGGGAAGGCCCAGCCATCGAGAAAGCTGCCTGATTTCGGCCTTGGTCAACCCGGCCTCACGCAGGGGGCTGCGGACGCCCAATTCTCTGGCGGCGCGGCTTCCCGGACGGTAGTCACTGTCGTCATCCTGGTTTTCACCATCGACCACCCAGGCGATCTTTTTTTTGGATGCCAGTCCCACGAGTTCCTCAAAGCGGCTTTTTTTACAGATATAACATTTGTCCGGAGGATTGTCCCGAAATGCTGTGATCATCAGTTCACTGGAGGCGATCAGCCGGTACTGCACGTCAATGGATGCGGCGAATTCGGCGGCCGCGCGTTTTTCGTGTTCCGGCGTGGTCGCCGATAGGGCCGTTACGGCCAGCACCCGGTCTCCCAGGACCTCCACCGCCGCTTTGAGCAGCAACGTGCTGTCCACCCCCCCCGAAAAGGCCACCAGTACCCGCTCCATTTTTCGCAAAATGGACTGCAGGCGGTCGTACTTGATCCGCACTGCCGTTGGGGTTTCAAGCATTGCGTCTCCCTTCCCGGTGGCAGATTTCGACTTCCGTTGACGCCCTCTCCCTGCGGGACAGGGTTGGGGTGAGGGTACAGATTCGAAGATTATTGCCGTTCAGGGTATCGCCAAGGATCTTGACCTGGCATGATTGACAGCCGTTAATGGACGGGCAACGGTTAAACCGATACCATTGTGGCACAAGCATGGCAACGCTTTAAATGGTGGCTGTGAAGTGTGGATGGTTATGTCAAGTTTGACGGATTCCTAAAAGCACCGATTTTACCGTAACCGTCAGGGGGGGCGATTCCGGATTGTAAGTAATGTGATTTTTGGTTGCTGGAGGCCGACCGCTCTGGTACTGATCTTTTTCACGGCCGACGCCATAGGCCGTCTGTTTGAACCACCGTGCCATCAAGGCAGCCATTCGGAATACAGTGAGAAAATGACAGACACCATCGACATCAAGATAAGGGGCTATCACCTGGACGTGTTCGGGCATGTAAACAACGCGCGGTATCTGGAGTTCCTGGAAGAGGCCCGCTGGGCGCTTTTCGACGATAAAATAGGCCTCGAGGAGATGGCCCGCGATGGGTTTGCCTTTACCGTGGTCAACATCAACATCAGCTATCGGCAGCCGGCTTACCTTCACGACACCCTTTGCGTTGAGACGTGTTTGGTCAAAATAGGTGCCCGATCGGCTACCTTGCGGCAAGTGGTCAAAAATAAAAAAAGCGCGCAGACGGTTGTCGATGCCGATGTCACCTTCGTGATGCTGGATATCAAAAAACAGAAAGCGGCACCCTTGGCGGGAGAACTGACCGACACCCTGATTGCAGCGATCGAAAAATAGTTTGGCCGCCGTTTGACTCAATGCCTTAAAAACCGTTTCAAGCGCAGTTGACCGCGCCGCCATGGCGCAGTTACTTGATGCGGCTGAGGGCGGCAGCTCGACCGATCAGGTATCGAATTCCTTCGACTTTGAAAAACCAGCCCCACAATCCCGTCAACAGAACGAAGACGGTCGAAACGATGCCGATCACGGACAGGTTTACGATCAGGGTCGGGTTGTCGAAGCCGGCCTGCAGCGTCCGGTGGAGCGGCCAGAGGATCGCGCCGATGACAAGTGCGGCAATGGTTGCCTCGAGATAGGCCCGATAGACGCCGCCGGCCGCCTTGTTGTGGCTGCGCCGATTCCAGACCGCGAACAACAAGATGGTCTGGATCAGGGCGGATGCGGAGATGGCCAGTCCAACCCCGGCAACGCCCATGGCCGTCAAGCCGAGCCAGTAGACAGGCAGGCTCACGATCACGGCAGCGGTGCCGAAAACCGCGGGCAGCAGCGTGTTTTGGGTTGCGTAAAAGCCGCGGTTGACGACGGTCTGGGAAACGAAGGCGATCGCCCCAACCATCAGGCAGGCCAGCGTCAAGGCCGTCATTTGGGTGTCTTCGGAGGTAAACCGGCCGCGCTCGAAAAGCACCGAGACAATTTCATGCCGCAGTATGGCAACCAGCACGGATACCGGGATGACGATCGACAGATAGCGCAAGACCTTGTTGATGGTATCGTTGAGTTCCAACATGCGCCCCTGCACGGCCAGGCGCGCCATGTAGGGGTAGGAGGCAACCCCCACGGCCTGCCCGAAAAATCCGACCAGGATCAGCATGACGCGCATGGCATAGTCAATCCAGGCGATGGCGCCCTCTGGCAGGAAGCTGCCGAAAAATTTGGAAAAAAGCTCCGTTGAGAACACCATGGTCAACCCGATCATCAGGGGCAGGGTCAACCGGATGTAGCGCTTGAGGTCCGGGTGGCCCAGGTCGAGGGTCGGCCGGAATTTCATGCCGATTTGAACGGCACCGGCCAACTGGATCGCAAAACTGCCGATTGCGGCGCCCGCCAGGGCGCCCCAGCAAAATCCCTCTACGCCCAACCGGCGGCCCAGCAACCACCCGCCGCAAATAATTCCCAGGTTGTAGATCAGCGGCGCCAGGGCCGGAAACAGAAAATGCGACCGGGCATACTGGACGGCCATGAGCATGCCGCCAGCGAAAAAGAAGAATTGGGCCGGCAGGGTGATACGGGTCATTCTCACGGCCAGCGCAATGAATTCCGGGTCCTGGCGTCCGGCCGCCAGCAGGGGGACCACCTGGGGGGCCAGCAGCATGCCGGCCAGAATGAGCACCAGCAGGAGCGCACCAAAAACCGAAAAAATGTTGGAAAAGGTTTGCCATCCCTCATTTTCCCTGTTTTCGGCAAGGTAGTGCGAGAAGATCGGAATGAATGTTACCGACAGAAATCCGCTGGCTAGAATGTGATTGAGTATTTCGGGCAGTACAAAGGCCACCCGGTAGGCATCGACCTGTGTGCCGGCGCCGGCCAGCGCGGCCAGCAGCATCTCCCTGGCAACCCCGGTGATCCGGCTGAGGAAAATGCTGCCCATCATAATAATCGTGGCTGCGCCGATGGTGTTGATCGGCCCCGATCCGACGAATCTGCCCATTGTATTCTCTGTATTGCGAAGCGCGGGTTAAGCCCTCTGCCGCTTATGGGTGTTATATCATCCGCGATTATGGATCAAACAAATAGTGGTTCGGCGAAACCGGCCTGTAGAATAGGAATATTTTTGCAACCCCTTGCCCATCACATCCATGGGGCACTGGCCCGTTCTTGCAATTTCGGGTTGCCGCAGATTGCATTGCGGATAACTGATGCCTTTTTCTGATGCCCGAACCCGTTCGATAAAATAATTCTTGAAGACATGGCCTGACTGTGCAATCTGAGCGCACCAGGATCTGTGCCAAATGGCTTTCGGCAAACTGGTTGGAACGGAGTCAAGATGACAACAAGGCCGCACTCGAGAGCGCTGATGTCCGTCCTGACCGCAGGCACACTGTGGTCATTCGGCGCCCTGACCATCCGCCACATGATCGATCCGCAAGATTATCGCTGGCAATATCTGCTTTTCAGGGGCTTGACGATTGCGGGCATACTGTGCCTTTACCTTGTGGCCAAAGACGGCCGTCAGGTCTTGGACCATTTCAGAAAAATTGGGGTGCCGGGTGTGGTCGGCGCTTTCGGGCTGGTGGTGGCCTTTACCTGTTTTATTTGGTCCATCACCCTGACGACCGCCGCCAACACCCTGTTTTTGTTTGCGACCATTCCGTTTCTGGCCGCATTCATGGGCATCGTGGTGCTCAAGGAGCGAATCCGTGCGCTCACCTGGGTCGCCATGACCATCGCCCTTGTCGGGATTTCCGTAATGGTGATCGAGGGGTTGGAAACGGGCAGCGTCCTCGGGACGGTCACGGGATTTGCAGCGGCCTGCGGGTTTGCACTGTTTTCGGTGTGTCTGCGATGCCGCAAGGAAACCCCACAGTTTGCAACCATTGCACTTGCGGGCATGCTTTGTGCCATACTGACTGCCATCATCCTCGTTGTGCAACATGACTCCGTGCTGATGCCCATCCGCAATATCTGTCTCAGCATGGTGCACGGTACCCTGGTCGGCGTGGGGCTGATTTTTTTCTCACTCGGCGCCAAATGTTTTCCGGCGGCTGAATTGAATTTGCTCTCGCTGGTGGAGGTCGTCGGTGGGGTCATATGGGTCTACCTGCCAATCTTCGGTGTCAACGAAGTCCCGAGTGTGCTCACGGTGGTTGGCGGTTGTATCGTCACCGGTGCGATCCTGCTGGACAGTGTCGGGATGCGAAATACCATGGACGCGGCCAAAGCGATTGGCAATTAGGTCCTGAAGGCGAGCATCTGAATTGCGGACCACTTTTGGGCGGTGCATTTGTTCTTGATGCCGACAACTTGCGTATGGTTCAACTTTGCAGATACTGCTCAGGCACTGGTTGGGTAATGGCAAAGCAACGCTTCGATGGCTGGCTGGCTTTGATTTGTGTTTCTCGCGTCGCCCTTTATGCCAACTTCATGGTTTACGCGGCCTGTTTGCCGATCCTGATCAACCGATGGAATATGTCGGCCACCCAGGCCGGGAGCGTCTCGACCGCGTTTATGTTTGGTTACGCCGCCTCCTTGTTCGTCTTTGCGTGGCTTTCGGATCATTTCGGGGCGAGGCGACTGTTTCTTCTCTCTGCCGCGCTGAGTGTAATCTCGGCCCTGGCCTTCGGCTTTTTTGCCCACTCGTATCTCACTGGTCTGATCCTGTATGCCCTTGCCGCAGCGACCCAAGGCGGCCTTTATACGCCGGCAATCATACTCTTTTCGGAGCGCTACGACGTGTCAAGGCGTGGTGGGGCGCTCGGATACCTGATCGCGAGCACTTCCGTCGGATATGCGTTTTCTTTGATTGTGTCTGGGCTATGCCTTGCGTTGGGCGGGTACCGGGTTGCGTTCATGGTGACGGGGTCTCTTCCCGCAGTCGGCCTGATCCTGGCCTGGTTTGCACTGCGAACCACCCCCAACCGCATCCATGCCCATGTCGAGCGCCGTGGCGTCGCCAGGATTTTAAGGCCTAATCGAAACGCGACCCTTTTAATCGCCGGATACACCTTTCACGCCTGGGAATTACTGGGTATGTGGTCATGGACACCGGCTTTCTTTGCCGCCATCCTTGCCCTCTCCGGAAATAGTTTTGGTGAAACGGCCCAGTTCGGGGCCTATCTGGTGGCGTCGATGCATCTCATCGGCGCCCTGGCATCGGTATCGATGGGGCGATTGGCGGACCGGCTTGGCCGGCGCGTCGTATTGGTACAAGTTGCCGCGATCGGGGCCGGCTTTTCCATGGTGATCGGCTGGCTGACCACGTGGCCCGTTATTCTACTGGTGTTGATTGGGTTTGCTTATTATTTTTTCGCCATCGGCGATTCACCGGTCTTGTCGACCGCACTGACCGAGTCTGTTTCTGCGAGTCACCTCGGATCGACCCTCGCCATCAGGGCACTGCTTGGTTTTGGCGCCGGCGGCATCGCTCCGATAGCATTCGGTGTCGTGTTGGATGTAACCAACCGGCCTGGCGCCACCCCTGAGAGCTGGGGGTGGTCATTCATGGTCCTGGGGCTCGGCGGCGTGATTGCTACCGTGTGTGCCATCTTTTTCCGCGAACCTGGCAGGGCTGGCGAGCCCAGTGCGCTGTAGATGATTGTCCTCTGGTCTGCGCTTTCTCCCATAATAAATCGTTCCAATTTTTTTTGACGGCTTACCCATTTTCCATACGGTTGTCCTCGCCGTTCGGTTAGTCCAGCGGAAATAAATAACGCCCCCGCCTTGCTTGTCTTTGCGCCGGTCTTCGGCGTTGCCCCTAGTGGCACGTATTCCAATACGCTTTCATTTGGGGCGCCTTGAAAACCAACACACATCCGGCGCAAATTCAGGGGATTTATTTTTTTCCGCTGGCCTTATTCCCCCTTGATTACGCGTTTGGCTCAGAGGGAATTATTGTGACTGGAACCGGAGAATTCTTCAGAACCTTTTCTGCTACACTACCAAAGCGAAAATTACCTTTCTCACCGTGACTTGCCATAATAACTAAATCCATCTCTTCTTTTCCAATGAGCCTAAGAATCTCTTTCGCAGGATCACCGATTGCCACGTGTTTAATGTAGAGTGGACAGCCCTCGAGATATTTTTCACAAATCTGACCTAATCTTTTTGTCGCCGTTTTGTTGGCATGTTCCAGTAGCTCGTGGACACGTTTTTCTTCGAAAGCACCATACCATCCGTCATGATGCGCGATATCCTCAATTACATAGAGGATGTGGATTTCAGCGTCATATTTTTGAGTCATCGATTTAACGTGGGGCAAGGCTATTTCAGATATTTTTGAAAAATCGGTAGGCCATAAGATCTTTTTTACATTCATGATTTACCCTCCTTTAGGTTTTTAGATCATTTTTTCACCCGAGCATGTTCTTATCATTTCACTCCTAAGGCCTGCGGCTGTGCCGGGGGCGACGTGCTGCAAAGAACTCGTAAGCATAGAATGCTTGGCTAAGCGTAGCCTAGGGTAGATAAATATGTCAATGATTAAAGTGCGTTATCCGTAATTTGGTGGGAATCGCGATCTTTTTATTGCCTACAGATTCATCGACGCTGTTCTCGCCAGCACAAACTTGTTTCTATCGGACCGGCAAACAAGATTATGGCGACCGTGTGACCTCATCTGCCACAACATGAACGCCGCTCAACCCCAAAAAATAGTTTACACGATCAGGCAACAATTTTATCATACAGCAAATAATAATCAATGGAGGAGAAGAGCATGTTTGGTTTTTTGAAGACCCACACTATCGGCTTTTCTTGCTTGTTGGTGCTGTTATTGGCATTTCAATCCTCGGCGGCTGAACAGAAGGATTGGATTCGTTTTCGCTTCGAACTGGAAGGTGGGCCGGTCTGGCAGAGCGAAAACGATGTGCAAATTCCTGGAAACACCGGCACCGAGTTTTCGTTTAAGGAGTTGACCGGAAGCGGACCCTATGCTGCTGGCCGGTTCACCTTCGACTGGAATATTCGTGAGCGGCACGGATTGCGGTTAGAAGTGGCTCCGCTGAGAATTGACGGAAGCGGTACGCTTGGTCAACCGGTATCCTTTGCAGGCACAACTTTTTCCCCTGGCACACCCACCGAAGGCAAATACAAATTTGATACATACCGGGTTTCCTATCGCTTTCTATTGGTAGACAGAAGCCCATGGCGAATGAACGTCGGTGCCACACTTCTGGTACGTGATGCCAAAATCGAAATCGAGCAGGCCGGCAAAAAAGCCTCTGACAGTAACGTGGGGGTTGCCCCTCTGTTGAATTTTGCAGCCGAGTGGGCCTTTGCCAGACGCTGGACAGCCATTTTTGACTTCCAGGGCCTCGCCGGCGGTCCCGGTCGGGCTCTCGATCTGGCTTTGAAAATACGTTACGATCTCAGTGATCGATGGAGCATAGGAGGCGGTTACCGAATGCTGGAAGGTGGTGTAGATAGCGATGACGTCTACAATTTTAGCTGGTTCAATTATGGATTTGTCACTTTGGGGTACCAGTTTTAGAGGTTGCCAAAACACGCTTTGCTAATCAAAATAATAACCATTATTGTAATCAGTTTTGTGGCTTTAATCGGCTTTGCGCTGATCCGCGGTGGACAATATCTACATAAGGAAAAATTCTTTAAAACCGGACTTCGGGAAGGATTGCACAATACTACGATCGACGACTATCCCGTGCATAAAGAAGGAAGGAAGCTGCTGATAATTGGTCAAATATTAATTGCCATCGATCTGTTGGCAATCCTAATGCTTTACTATTTTTGGTAAAATTCAGCCCTTTTTAACAAGAATGGTAAACCAACTTATGCCGTATATTCGAATAGCATGAAAGCGCCAAAACCCCAATTAATTCAAGTTGTATATTGTAGTACCGCAACAGACAACTTGACTCGGGAAAAAATCGAGAGCCTGCTTCGGATTTCTCAGAGGCGAAACGAAAGATTGGGCATCACGGGGATGCTGCTTTGTGCAGGGCGAAGTTTCCTTCAGGTCATCGAAGGTGAAAGAACGAATGTCGACAATCTCATTTCTTCCATTGAAAAGGACGACAGGCACCGTAACATCACCGTCATCATCCGTGAACCCATAGCGAAACGCTCCTTCGGCGACTGGACAATGGGTTATGCTGACCTCAAAAAGGTGGATCTCGATTCCATTGTCGGTGTCAACGACTTTTTTCTGCAGGATGAACCGCTTACCCAAATTGATCATGCAAGAGCGCTAAAGCTTCTTGATTTATTCAAGAAAGGGCGCTGGCGGGCTGAAATCAGCAACCACATCGACAACAACGGTGCTGCATGTCGTTATCTTTTAAACTCGGCTTTCCCACCAGCCACAGCCACCAAGCCGTCTGCCAACGAACCCTACTCTTTTGCCTTTCAGCCCATCGTTAGCATCTCAGACTGCAGCATTTTTTCTTATGAAGCGCTCGTGCGAGGCAACAACCAAGAATCTGCCAATGACGTCATTAACGAAATTCCCTCAATTGGTCGACCTACTTTCCACGATCAAAGCAGCGCTCTGGCGTTGCACTGGGCTGCATACCAGGGGCTTTCGACGCGTTTGAATCTGAATATCATGCCTTCAGTGGTGTCATCCTCACCTTCCGCCATAGCGTCAACCCTGGAAGCGGCGGAGCGGTTCCACATCTCGCCCAAGCAGATCGTTCTGGAAATTCTCGAAAGTGAGTTCATCGGCTCATTAAAAGGTCTTTCGGCTGCTCTACGGGATTACCGAAGCACTGGGCTGTTGTTCGCAATTGATGATTTCGGGGCCGGATACGCCGGATTGAATCTGCTTGCCGAATTTCAGCCTGACTTTCTCAAGTTGGACCTTCGCCTCGTTCGGGATGTTGAAAAAAAGGGACCCAAACAGGCCATTATACGAGGCGTTCGTCGCACGTGCATGGATTTGGGGATAGAGATTATCGCAGAAGGAGTTGAGACGGAAAACGAGTTCCGCTGGCTCCAAAATGAGGGAATAAGGCTGTTTCAAGGATATCTCTTCGCCAGACCCGCCTTCGAGAAACTGCCAGACTCACTCTACGGTCCTGCCTGATTCTGGTTTGTTTACCGGTTAAGGGTCTGTCCAGAAATAAATGTGACAAGATGGCGCCGGATTCCGGTTCATTTTCAAGGCGTCATAACCGGTGCAACCTTGTTGGTTGTGCCGGTTATGACAACACCGAAAATGGGCCGAAAGACAAGCTAGATGGTGACAGTTATTTCTGGACAGGCCCTAAGGCACTATCCAAAGGGCCATAT
Source organism: uncultured delta proteobacterium (assembly GCA_963785365.1). Classification (GTDB taxonomy): domain Bacteria; phylum Desulfobacterota; class Desulfobacteria; order Desulfobacterales; family Desulfosarcinaceae; genus Desulfosarcina. Next base: position 295,886 of record CAWAUZ010000013.1, read on the forward strand.
CCTCTGCACGCTGGATCAGCCCACGGGATACACTACCGAAAAATGAACTTTTTCCTTTCCCGCGCCGACCCATAACGATCGTTCCAAAGCCATTGTCCTTAGCGTACCCAATGATCGCTTTGGTAACCGATATGCTGCGGTCAATCGTATCCAATTCCATTTTGCTGATATCCAAACCATTTTTTTCCAGCACCGTGATGGCTTGACTGTGGAAGTCGTCCATACAATGTTGGTCGTCATCCCTGAGAAATGACTGGGCAGCTTTTGTCTCTTCTTCGTCTATCTTGATTTCGCAATAGTCCTTCAATAGGGGTCGAATATGAACCACTTTGATGGATTTGTGCGACTGACCAGACAGCATGAACGAAAGATGGTCCAGTGCACGAAGCGCAGACTGGCTCCCATCCGCTGCCAAAAGAATATCGCTTGGTACGACCTCCCCATCCACGACCCAGATTGGTATCACTTTAGAATGCTCAACGAGATTGGCCGTAACACTGCCCATCAACCATTTCTTCAGGTAGGATGAACCGCGTCGCCCCACTATAATGGCATCAACCATCTTGGCCGCGGCGTAAGCCAGGATGTCATCGGCCACGCCGATTCCTCTGGGCAGTGTCATTTTTTGAATCGCGGATTCATCTATCCCTTTGGAAATAAGACGTTCAGCGGCTGTCTCCAAAAGTTCATTTGATCTTTTTTCGTTTTCCGAAGCGATTTTTTCGAGTGCGCGTCGGGCACTCGGTTTACGCTGGGCATCATCCGTTAGATAGGTGGAAATTGCGGGCTGGACGTGAAAAAGGGTAACGGTAAGCGGTGTAATTGTCTTGTTGAGTCGCGAAGCGTAGTTGACGACTTCGATCGATGGCCTCGAACTGTCGATTGCGATGAGAATGTGTTTTTCCATGGAAGCTCGCTTTTTAGTTGTTGATCATGTTGTTAAAATAATAACTTTTTTGATTTAAAAATGGAAACGAAAAAATGTGCGATCTGGGTGAACGATGGGGGTTCGATCCGTGATGTTGACATGGGTGCGGTACCATGTTCTATTGATCGGTACTCCGTTGGGGCTGTTTACGGCCTCCGGGCGAAATTGACTCAGAGCCGTCTAAATGCAATTGTGTGCCATGCAGATCCGATACCTGACTATCTGCCTGCTCCTGCCACTTTTCGGTGCTGCGGGCTATCGTGACATCCACGCTGCGCCGAACCCGCCTACCGTTACCATTCTTTGTTACATGAATGGAGACAATGATCTGTCTAATGAGGTCCTTCATGCACTGGACATGATGGAGGTGGTGGGCTCTTCCGACAGGGTCAACGTGGTTGCCCTGGTGGACGGTGATCCCGAATGGTTGGGGACCTATGATGCGGCCTGGTCTCGGACGCGGCTGCTTCGCCTGCAAGCTGATCCGCGCATCGGTCTTATCACCTCGCCAGTGCTCGAGGAGTGGGGAGAAGCCAACATGGGGGCGCCCCGAACCCTGGAGCACTTTTTGCGCACGGCCTTGGCGGCCTATCCGGCGGATCACGTTTATTTCTACATGTTCGCCCACGGCCAGGGTGTTCTGGATACCCGTGATTATGGGCCAACCCAATCGGTCAAGACTCTGTCGATCTCCCGGGACGACACCAGCGGTGAAAAAATGCCATTAGATGACTTTCACCAGGCATTGAAAAAGGGTCTTGATGGCCGCCGCTTCGAAATGATGGTGTTTTTTTCCTGCCTGGCCAACATGGTGGCGGTGGACTACGCCATGAGTGATGTGACCCGATATCTGGTGAGCAGCCAGGACGAGATCCGCCTGGTGAACGAGCCCTTGGGCCAACACCAAATCCGCGGACTGCAATTTGAACAACTAATCGCTGGGTTGAAGCAGGCACCTGCAGCCGATATCCGGGAGCTTGGTCGGGCCCTGGTGGACAGTCACGTTGACAGTTACGATCAGGATGTGCGCCTACCCACAGGTGACGGTGATTGGCAGACCTGCCGCTATTCCGGTGGTATGGCCCTGGTGGATGCCGCTGAGATGCCTCAGCTGGTCTCTGCGCTGGATTCCCTGGCCCAACAGCTCATTCGACATGCTGAAGAAGACGACGTGGTGCAGGCCATGGCTGCAGCCTTGTCTGCCACCCAGCCGTTTGCCAGTTTTTTGAAAATGGAATATTATGATCTCGCCGGTTTTGTACGCCATCTGCGTGCCGCTGTCAGCCAACCCGAGTTGGAGACGGCCTGCGCCCGCGTATTGGATATACTGGCCAATCGTGTCATCGTCTATGCCCGTCACACCTCGGATTGCGCAGCCACAGGCGTCTCGATCTACCTGTCGCACCCCCTGGTGCCCGACAACATTTTCCAGATCCACCAGGGGCTTTACCAGGCGAATCGATTCAGCCAGGACACCCAATGGGATGAAATGATCAGCATTTTCCGGAAGCACTTAATGGAACCCCAGGACGTTAACCGCATCACGCCTGCGGTCAAACCAAAGGGGCGGGTCTTATCGACAAGCGCCCGCCCCTGAGGGAATGCCAGCATGGGACGATTAACATACCGGCCCACAAATGAGAGGACTATTGGGGAAGAATGACCTGGTCGATGACATGGATGACCCCGTTGCTGGTGGGGATATCCGACTTGATCACGTTTGCATTGTCCACCATCAAGCCACTATCTGATTCGGTAATGCTGAAACTCTGTCCATTGACGGTTTTGGCAGAGGACAGTTTAGCGGCATCGGATGCCATGACCTTGCCCGGTACAACATGGTAGGTCAACACCGCTTGAAGTTGGGATTTATTTTCCGGCTTGAGTAGGTTTTCCACGGTTCCCGGCGGTAGTTTCGCAAAGGCCTCGTCCGTGGGCGCAAAAACGGTAAACGGTCCTTCGCTTCTCAAGGTCGCCTCCAGATCAGCGGCCTGTATTGCCGCGACCAAAGTATTGAAAGAACCGGCCGCCACAGCCGTGTCGACGATATCGTTGGCGTTCGTGGCGTCCGATGTATATTTCGATGCGCCGTGATTACCGGCAAATGCCGAGAGCGGCATGGCAAGCATTATGATCCACACGATTCCGAAAATTAGTTTTTTCATTTTTATCACCTCTATAGATGGTTGATTCAGTCTGGAGCGTTGCCGATGGTTCGCTTTTTATACGCACACTCCTCCGACACGGGCCCGTGGATTTGTACTGTGCACATCCATTGATTGTGATTTCCCCTAAACGCTGTTTCCCTGTGAAAGAGGAGGGGATGGCAAAAAGATCTAAGGTTATTGCCGTTCACGGTAAATCTCCCGAGCTAGTGTGCATGGTGAAGTTAACTTGCTTTGGGCCAAATGACAAGCAGTGCAAAATAGGGGCATAGTGATAGATGGGCCCTCTTACCTGATGAAAACCATCCGACGAGGCATTTTTATGATTATCTGCATCTTTCTTTTCGGCGGCACGATCGGCGAAGCTTCCAATCCAGGGGGTGGGGTCATCGCAGGCAAAAGCCGCCTCGCGCCGTGTCCTAAGACCCCAAATTGCGTTTCATCAAAAGTGCCAATGGATAAGCACTACGTTGCGCCGCTTCGCTACATGGGAAATAAGGACGACGCGTATCGAAAACTGGTCGATTTGATTTCATCACAGCAGCGGGCACAGATTGTGGCCGAGGAAGCCAACTACTTGAGAGTGGAGTTTAAATCTGCACTTTTTGGATTCGTCGATGATGTGGAATTCATGTTCTCCGAGGATCAACCGGTGATAGACATCCGGTCGGCATCGCGCGTGGGCTATTACGATTTCGGCGTCAACCGCAGACGCGTCGAGCATATCCGCAACCAATGGAATCACGATGTCTATGTCCCAAGGTAGCTATTCCTATTTTGATGGCATGTTTGGCTGGTTTACAGTGGCATGTGTGTTGCCGATAATAATAAGCTGTTCTCCGTTGTACCTGGTGAACACACTTTCGGATAGCGATTCAGTCACTGTCGTACAGAGAAGCTACGGGAAAGAGAAGCGGCAGCAGCTGGATATTTTCGTCCCCCAGAATACCGTTGCCGATTCGCCCGTGGTTGTATTTTTCTACGGAGGGAGCTGGAAACGCGGTGATAAAGCAAAGTACAAGTTCGTAGGGGACAGCCTGGCTGGTAAAGGATACACGACGGTAATACCCGATTACCGTTTATACCCGGAAGTGACCTTTCCCGCATTTGTTGAAGACGGTGCGAAAGCTATTGCCTGGGTGCGCGAAAATGTGGAACAAGCGCAACATGGGATAGTGGTGATGGGACACTCGGCTGGGGCACATACCGCGGCACTTATTGCCTTAGACCGGCGTTATCTTGAAAAAGCCGGCCAACCGTTAAGCATCGTTCGCGGGATGATCGGTCTGGCGGGGCCATATGGGTTCAACCCCATGGAATACAGAAGCACTCGGCCGATATTTGCAGATGTCGAAGTCATCGAACAGGCCATGCCGGTCACCTTTGCCTGTTCGGCAAAGGCACCACTGCTCTTGTTCCATGGTGCCGGTGACGGTACGGTAATCCCCGAAAACTCGAAAGAGCTCAAACGTCGTGTTGAAGAATGTGCGGGAAATGTAAAGTATGTCGAGTTGGACGATATCGGGCATTTTTTTATCCTGCTGGGGCTAACCGATTCCTTTCTTGCAGACAATACCATCCAATCATCCATTGATGAATTCCTGCAGTCACTCTCTCGGCAGTCAGGGTAGGCCCGCGGAAATAAATAAATCCGCCAGAATTGCGCCGGATGTGCGCTGCGAGTTCATACGGGTAAATAGGTTCTCGATTTGGGACAGCACCTACGCCGACAGCTTCGAAAAAGACCCATAGACTTAAAAATCTCTTTTCAGTTTGGTTTTTTCTACCCTGGCCGTTGCGCTGGCCATGGTGGTTCGCGAACACTCCATGCAAATGATGTTGAATACCTTCTTGATCACACCGATGGCCTTTTTGGGAGGGACCTTTTCCCCATAGATCGGCTGCCGGAATGGGTGCGCGTTGTTTTGTATGTGTTGCCGATCACCTACTCCTCGAGGATCATCCGCTCTGCGGCTCTGGATGACACGATGGAAATCACCCCTTTTTTCATTCTTCTCGTCAAGTCCGGTTGACTTTTCATTTTAGCAACGCGTTTGGTGAAAAAGGTACGGGATTGATATCGTCGGGATCATCTCTTCGACTGATATGCTTTGAGCGGCCATTGATATTGATCGCGACTTCCGTTCACGCCCTCTCCCTGTGGTAAAAGGCGGGGGTGGTGTAAAATTTCGTGCGCCTCGATCTTGATCAAAATGCCACGTTAATCGACGTGCACTGATGTAAGGGCTGGTCATTTGAGGGTGCCTAAAAACGAGACCTGCCTATATTGACGCCAGGGTTCACAATCGTTACAGTGTGTCCATTCCGAAAACTCACGCTCATTATCAACATGAAGGACCCGCGGAGCAATTTAAGCGATCCAACCAAACAGTTGAAGGAAGGATTTGCATCAACCGACCCATTGGTCAATAACTTCTATAAAAGGAGAATCCCAAAATGGAAGGCGATCACAAACACGAACATCGGCACGAACACACGCACACCCATGAGCATGATCATGCGCACGAGCACGACGGCGAGAAACACGGCCACGTGCATACGCATGCGCATGCTCACGAGCACATGCACGAACATAGCCATGCCCACAGCCATGATGGGCCGTCAAGCGACCATGACCACGACCATCTTGAAAACCATGGGCCCCACGACCACGACCATTTGGGCCATGAAAAGGCACCCCATGATCATTCCCATGATTGACAATGGGTCAAAAACAGAGCAAAATTAATCCATTCTGTGATCGATCAAGACCAAGATATGGTATTGTTACCGGCAGATTATTGCCGAACACGATAACCCTTTTGGAATGCAAAGCGTCAATAAATAACCATGACATTAGACCGGAGCTCTTCATGAAACGCTATCACCATTCATTCGTTTGGCCGTATGATAGCCGTGTTGGGTGTGTTGAGTGTCTTTTATGCTTGCGCGGTTACCACCAAGACAACAGAATCGTCCTCCAACACGGTTCAAAATTCCACTGATGTAACCAGCAAGTTCACCTCTAGTACCAGTCCGGGGGCTGATTCCGGTGCGTCGGCAAAAAATGAACAAGCATTGGCTTTTTCGAAAGTGCAGCTCGAACGTATCAAAACCGATATGGCTGTAGGCGGAGGCGAACATCTTACCTCGCTGGCAACCTTGCTGGGGGTGCCGTTTGACAACCAGCCGGATTTCTTTGCCATGACCAAGGCCAATTTCAGCACCCTGTTCAGTTCAGAACCGACGACTGCTGAGGAACTGTTAGCGCGGCTCGACGATAAACTCGATGCCCATCCAGCCTTGTTAAAATAGTCTGTGGTCGGTGTTGAAAGCCTCCTGTGCGAACGTGTCACGTGATGCGCGTACACTCTCGCAGCGCGGTGGCGATCGCCACGTGTCTTTTACTCAACTTGTTGATGCTGTGTTCGGGCCGGACCGCGTCGAGCGCTCCGGCGGGTGACGGTGATGCCTACCTGCTTGAGCTGCAACAGTCGGCTCGACTCCAGCGACTGTGGGAGCATCGTCAGTGGCAGGTGCTGATGCACTACCGGCCACAGCTTTTGGGTGCAGGCCTAAAAAGCCAGGTCGATGATCCGTCCTTTTTTCTAAGCCCTTCCGGCAAATACGATCCCCAGGCCGAACTCGAAGCAACGCTGGCGAGTTTTTTCGAACCGGATGGCCAGGAAAGGGAAGGCGAACATCCCCAGTGTAAATTCATTGCGCGGTACCAGTGGTTGAAACAGGAACTGGGCTTTGATACAAAACGCCTTCAGCAAGCTGCCTGCGACAGGTTTGACCAGTGGCTGGTGGAGATGGACCCGGGGGCCGCAACGCTTGTCTTTCCGGTGGCCTACCTCAACAACCCCGCTTCCATGTTCGGGCACACCCTCCTTCGCATCGATTCCAAAACACGCCGGTCGCAAACCCGTTTGCTCGATTTTACCATCAATTATGCCGCCAATACCGAGCAGCAACGCGGATTTTCATTTGCTTTGAAAGGGTTGTTCGGCGGCTATCGGGGCAGCTTCACCGTTGCGCCGTATTACGTTCAGGTGAAACGGTATGGGGATGTGGAAAATCGCGACATCTGGGAGTATCACCTCGCGCTGACCGAAGAAGAGGTGCTTGGCATGCTGATGCATGCCTGGGAACTCAAAGATGCGTACTTTGATTATTTTTTTCTGGACGAGAACTGCTCTTATCACCTGCTCTCCTTGTTGGAATCGGCCCGCCCGAGCTTGCATTTGCTGGATCAGTTTGAACTGTGGGCGATACCGGCGGATACCGTCCGATCGGTTGCCGAGGTCGAAGAATTGATCTCATCCGTGTCCTTTCGACCGTCGCGGCGAACCGTGTTGCAGGCACGCACAAGAAAACTGGCACCCGACTTACAGAACCTTGCCAAATGCATCGGAGACGCCCAATGCCCGGTCGATTCGGTGTCACAACAGAACCTTTCCCCACTGGATCAGTCAAGGGTCCTCGAGTTGGCGATGGAATATGTGGCGTATCGCTTTGCCACAGAAAACATAGGTACCGCCGAAAACGACCCTCATTTATCGTCCATTTTAAAAGCCAGAAGCGACGTGGATATCGTGCCTCAATTGCCACGTATTGAAAAACCGTCGGAAAGACCGGATCAGGGACATTTGAGCAAGCGTGCTGAAATCAGCTTCGGCGGCGAAGACGGAACCAGCTTTTTGCAACTCAACTTACGACCGGTGCTGCACGATTTGATCGACCCGCCAGGAGGCTATATCGATGGCGCCCAACTCGAATTTCTAGATATGGCTGCACGCTATTATGTCAGCGACAACAACCTATCACTGGAATATTTGGACCTCGTCGACATCACTTCCATCCCGATACGTACGCGTTTCACAAAACCGCTCTCGTGGAAGGCCAGTCTGGGGCTGAAGCGACTTCGCTTTGATGAGGACGACCGGCCCATAACCGGCTTCGGCAATGTCGGCCTCGGGATAAGCTATGCGGTGGCACCAGCGGCAACCGTCTTCATGTTTGCCGAGGCGACAGGTCTTTTCAGCGACCGCTTTGATGAAAAGCTGGCCCTGGGGGCCGGTCCGAGCGGGGGTCTCATCGCCGAATTCACCGGCTCTTGGCGCATGGCGCTTTTCGCCCGCGCACAGGCCTATGTCCTGGGCAGTTCGCGCCTGACGTATGACTTGGGTTTGGAACAGTCCGTCGACTTGACGCCCCGAAGCGGTCTGCGGGTTCGTGTTTCACGAAATCAAGCTTTCGGCGACCCCACTACTTCGGCGTCAATCGGCTACCTTGTCTATTTTTAATCCATCTATTTCCATCGACCTTATTGCCGTGAGAAAAGTAACACCTCAACAACCGATGGTAGATAACGTCGTCTGGCTCAGGGCTTCCTGTCTGGGAAGAGACAACACGGCCCACGTGGGACTGAACGGCAATGCGGTAGCTACGGGCGCCAAAGTTAAAGTGCCGCTATCCAAGGGATGGGCCTGGTCAGGAAACTCCCAGGGAGGCAGCCGGGTCAAGATCAACGTCACCAAAACCGGCGTTCAGACCGTCGAAGTCTACATGCGCGAAGATGGGATGGTTCTTCACAAGGTGCTGATCACTAAATCATCGACCTACAAACCATCGGGCAGCGGGCCGGCTCAAAGTTCTCGTAATTGATTTATAACGTCCGCGAAGATACTTTGTTTTAGCGGCCATTGAGTGAGGCGTCCTTTAACCCCCTCTCCCCTTTGGGAGGGGGGGTGAGGGTAAAATTTTAAGATTATTGCCGTTCACGGTTTACCAGGTACCAGTTCCCAAATACGGCCTGAGCTCAGGGTGATGATTCGGTCACTTCCCAACAAACGGCACCATGTTTTGTCATACCCCCCCTAAACCAATCCGCGTTCAACAGGCTCACGAACCGACTCCTAAACTTCAGGACAATCCTCGTAAAGACCCTTTAAAAATGCTTTGCGTTTCTCGTGGCACTTGATTTACCGCCGCTTGCAATCAGGTTTTTTGCTTCTTTCCGGCACGGTGAAACTGCCATATGAATACGATGCTGGCATGGGCAATCAATGCATCGAAGTCCCGACATTGGATCTCTTTGGCCAGTTTCAGATGCTGCTTGGCCATTTTGAAGAACACTTCGATGTCCCAGCACTTTCCGTAAATACGGATGATTTCTTCGTTCGCCAGTTCAAGATCCGTGGACATCAATGCCAACCAATCTTTCTTGCGCCGGTCTTGAACGAAGACCAGTTTGACGTTGGGTACATCCTTCAGCGTTACGATGGCGCTGGCCTTGATTTGTTGGGCGCGACCACGGCGCTTCTTCAACCTTCGGTAGATGGCCATCAGATCCATTTGATGCCCGTTGTCAGTGAACTATTGCAAGACCTTGCTAACACGGCAGATGGAAACCTACGACTCGCCCGAAGGGTGGAAAAAAAAGAGAAAAAGTGACTTACTCTGGTTTTACCTTATAGGCATTTCGTTCTGCTTCTTGATCGTTTATAGACTATTGGATTAATATACATTTCATACTTCTCACGCTTTTCCATGCAAGATTCAGGGATTAACAGTTATTTTTTTCACTCGGTCCCACCTAATTCTTACTACTCCGAGGCGCTGCCATGAACAACATTTTATTGTCATCGCTAAGATGTTTACTCGTATTGGCCGCTTGGATCAACTCTTCCTGTGAACCGTCTCAACAAGCATTGGAAGGCAACGTTGGTTCAACTGACCCCATCTCATTATCAGGCGGCGTGGAGCACTTCTCTGGCCCGAACGGCCAATCGTCAACATGGATTAGTTTCATTGTCGGAAAGGAAGATGCTGTATCTCTGCCCGAGGGCATCGAGGAAGTTTCGGTTTCCGTAAATGGAAAGACGCTCCCATTATCCAGATCCGATTTCACTTATTTTCCGGAGCGGCGGCTGTTCTGGGCATCAATGCCTGGCGCGCCAACAATCGGTGTCTATGAAATTCGAACCACCAGTCAGAATCGTACTGGTATCACCACCGACCGACTGGCGACCATTATTTCAATCGATCCGCCGGGACCGGATAACGCTTCACCCAATTCAACAATTCCTTGCACCACCAACAGGCCAACATTTGCCTGGAGTGCCGCAAAAGCCAATGCGCCGATGTATTATCAGCTGGAGATTGCCCCGGCTCAGGGGCGGCCGCTATACCGTTCGGCCTACGTTCTGGACATGTTGGCAGTAAGAATATTAGATGGTGTACTGGAGCCGGAGAAACCCTATCGTTGGCGGGTGCGATCCTCGGACAGCGACAAGTGGCGGGAAATACAGAATCGCACCCAAACACCGTGGATATACTTCACTACCGCAAAACGCTTCGAATACGAATTGCACATGCCTAAAACGACCGCGGACGGTCTGGAGGTTGGGAACATTATCCAGTCCAATATGAATCCTGATCCCGTGTTCGATCTTAGTGAACGGATTATCAACCGTGAAGTCGAAAACATCCACAGTCTTCTAATTTTAAAAGATGGGAAACTGGTCTTCGAGGAATATTTCTACGGTTACGATAAAGACAAAACGCACATGACTGCATCCGTTACGAAGAGCGTGGTGTCGCTGCTTGTGGGAATCGCCATCGACCAGGGATTCATCCCCGGTGTTGATAAGAAGGTGATGGATTTTTTCCCTGAGTATATTTCTGAAGCGAACATCGCGGTCTGGAAGCCGATCCGGCTGCATCACCTGCTAACTATGTCAGCTGGGCTCGACTGGGATGCCGTATCGTATCCAAGAGAGGACCCTCGGCAGACCAGCCACCAGATGTACGATAGTCTGGCCCCCATCGCTTTTGTGTTCAAGCGGAAAGCCGTAGCGGAGCCTGGCCGGATCTACAATTACAATTCTGGGCTGACCATGCTGCTAGGCGAAATCGTTAAACGGGCCACAGGGATGTCTGCTGACCAGTTTGCCAAAGAACATCTGTTTGGCGCGCTGGGCATTTCGGATTATTATTGGGATCGATTTAATAATGGAGTGATTGCAGCAGACGGCGGACTTTTTCTGAGGCCCCGGGACATGTTGAAAATCGGCATACTGGTTTTGTACGAAGGCAACTATAACGGACTGCAGGTGGTTTCAAAATCCTGGGCTACAGAATCGACAAGCATACATATTGCTGGAAGCGGGGTGGGGTACGGCTACCAGTGGCGCAGGACTGATGCGGAGTTGGCGGGCAAAAAAATCAGTGTAATTTATGCTTCGGGTCTGGGGGGACAGAAAATATTTATCATACCAGCGTTGGATGCAGTGGCGGTGATCACCAGCAAGACCCACCACAACTATGGGGGTGGATCAAAAGCTGAGCGTCTCTTTTTGGAAAACATCCTACCCGCCCTCATGAACACCGAACCTGAAATAAAAAAAATAGTTGCTCTGCCTGCACACCGGATGGAATCATTGGTTGGTCGATATGAATCCAAAACCACAGGACATGCCGGATCGGTATCTTTAAAAGATAGCAGGCTATATCTGCAGGTTCCTGGGAAAGGTTCAACCGAACTGTTTTTCACCGGCCCCAACAAATGCTTCGGACGAATAGAAGGGCTGGACGAACTCGTCATCCAGGTGGTAGTTAACGAAAATGGCCTTGTAGATCACGCTCGGTTACTGGTAGGCTTGAAATCCTATCGGCTGGAAAAATTGGAGTAGAACAGTTGCATTGTCATCTGTCAGATAGCAATTCGATAACCTCCCGGCTTCGGACAGGACAATACCCGCCCAGTAAGCACTTCCACTTCCCCATCCCATCTTTCATCCCCAGGCACTTTCTCCATATTCCGATATTTCGGGTCGCCCTGCGAGGTATTCAATCTGAGGTCCTCGGGTGGATTTTTTCGGGACTCGAAATACTTCATCTGATCGAATTGTTAGCTGTGGAGATTGCTATTGTAAATTCAAATTACAAATCACCAACCCATTTGTTGTCCCGATGACCATTGAGTATGCTTTTGTCAGAACTCCCGGGTTTTGATTGGTTCGCATTTTGATGGAAGTGACTTCACCTTTAATTGGGAGCTCATCAAAAGTCTATATTGATGTTTTTCCTGATACGAGATGGACGACCTCCATATTATCTCGCTTAGGAATAAATACATAATTATGCTTTACAGCAAAACCGTATGGCGCTTCATTTGCCAAACCTGTGCTAACGACTTCCCACTCTCCTTTTTAATATTTAACAATGCACCCCTGGATAAGGGTTAAAATATCAGCTGAAGTCGTGGCGCCCCTTGAGTGACCTTTGAGAACCGGGGCAGTACACAGACGTGAAATATTAAAGGCAGGGTGGTGAGTCCTGCCTTTAATGACAACGCTTAATTTTATGTCTGGTGGCGAGGGGCGGCACTCAGATGGCAGAAGAAAGAAGTTGCTATTGCCAGCTTTTAACCATCAGACGTATGGCCCAGCCCTTATGGGCTGGGTTTTGGACAGAGCCTGACTGCGCTCTGTCCCGCCGTGGCAGTTTAGGCGGTGGGGCCACGCTTGGCGCTCCACCGTTCGCTTCTGTTTGAATTCAGCCAGCAGGCTTTCTAGCTGACGAAGGTCTTTTCAACCTGTTTGTAGCTGTCGTCAATTTTTTGTTTGAAAGTCTGGCAGGCTGATTTATAGGTTTCCGTACCCTTCTCAATGGCCTGGCGTCCTTCAGCCGGGAGCCAAGTGGCTTGTTCCAACGCTGTTTTGGCCACACGCTCGAACTGGTCTTGAAGCAAGGTCATCATATTATAGGCATTGTTGAATGCGGTCTGGTTGAACTCAACCATTTGTTTCAGCATTTGTTTCTGCTCCATGTTCATCTCTCCTTGAATGATGATGTTTTTATTCTTTAGTTTTTAGCCTTGGCGACGGCACTCTTGGTCTCGGCGGATGCACTCTTGCCCTTTTGGGCAAGGCGCTTCTCCAGGCCGGAAAAACTGTCATCCACATAGGACTTAAAGCGATTGCGCTCTGCCTGGCAGGCACTTATCCAGCTTTTAATCGCTTGACGACCATCTTCGGGTACCAGGCTGGTCTGGTTCATCATCGTTTCCACGGCCGCGGTGGCCTGGTCTTGAACCATGGTCACGGCATTGTACCAGCTGTTAAAAGTGGTTTTCTGATAATCGATAGCCTGTTTTGTAATTTGGTTATACTCCATCATCATTGTGTCCCTCCCTGTTAATAAGTTTTTAAATAATGGTCATTGTTGCATCGCACATTTTGGTGAATGTTTTTTATATACCTAAAAATAAGGTATTAAAAGCCAATGTCAACTAATTATTTGTGCAATGCACAATTTAATTGTTTTTCCAGCCATTATTCTGCCAGAGGATCGGTAATACATCCATTTCAAGGGGCTCGACACCATCCGATCCCACGCCATCGATTTTATCATGACCAGATTAGCGCCAGCGCATCCTAAGAATGATAGCAAGCAGACGCCGATGAGAGGGCATCCTGAATTCATCGCACAGCATGCTACCGCGACATGCTGCCGGGGGGGGCTGTAGATGTAGAAATGGCGGCGGATTGGAAAAGGACGGCCGCTAACAGAGGATGAAATCGGGTTTGTGGTGGAGATGGAGATGGGGGGGATAGATCACTCCCCACACAGTTTACTACGTTTTTCTAAGATTTTTTTACCTGGATTCACTTGGGTTGCCATCTTGGGCGTGGGGAATAGTGTGGGGAACAAGAAAAAGGGGCTACAGATCAAAATCTGTAACCCCATGATATGTTTGGCTCCCCAGATCATCCACTCAGCGAACAAACACTGTAGCAGAGATAATATCTTGTTATTACATATACAATCACAAAAAACAGGTCCTTTCAAAGGGCAAAAAACCTGCCACTTTTCCTGCAAATAAGGCCATCACACAGAAGGATTGGAAACGATCATTACGACAAAAACGGAAATTGACAAACCCTGTTCGGACCGGCTTCGAGTTTGTTGAATATCTGAACAAAAATCCGAACGCCACCTATTATGATCTGTCAGTAGATGCCGGAATTACAAAGGCAAGGGTATGTCAAATGATAGCCCTCTGCAAGCGGCTTCCCCCTGAGATCACCGATTACCTGATCAATACAGATGAACCTGAGATCCTGAAACATTTTACAGAAAGGAGGCTCAGGCTTTTGACTTTGTTGGCGTCTGATGAGGACAAGATCAAGAAATTTGATGAGATGAAGGGCATTAGCAAAGGGTAGGATATCGGCAAATTGTTCTTGATTTTTACACGAAAATCAGACATATTGTTTCCATTTATAAATAAAAGGGGACTTTTTGTCTGCACTTTATATGAAAAATCGATCAATACAAATATTTCGCAAGAGAGGTGGGCAACTCCGAATGAGTGAGGCTATGGCACACGGCATTACGCGCTATATGCTTTATTCGCTTAGAGACAAAGGTATCATCGAACAGGTGAGCAGGGGCGTTTATCGGCTCGTGGAACTGCCTCCCATGTCCAACCCGGATTTGGTAACGGTGAGTCTTCGTTTTCCCAATGCTGTCATCTGTCTAATTTCTGCGCTGTCATATCATAATATCACAACCCAGATTCCGCATGCAGTTTCCGTGGCGGTACCAAGAGACTCAAGAGTTCCTTCGCTCGACTATCCTCCAATTCACGCTCATCGGTTCTCGAATGATGCATACAACTCCGGTATCGAAAATCATTCGATTGATGGTGTTCCTGTAAAAATTTACACCCCTGAAAAAACATTGGCCGATTGCTTTAAGTTCCGCAACAAAATTGGAATGGAGGTTGTCCTTGAAGCACTTAAACTTTACAGATCCAGGCAAAAATTTAATCTCGAAAAATTGCTTACATACGCGAAAATATGTCGAGTTAAAAATATTATTACGCCTTATTTGGAGGCAACAATTTGACCAAAACAGGATTGAAAAATATCCATAAAGGAATAAGAATCTTATTCCCGGCAAGACTTGATACAATAAAGTTGAATATGCAAATTGATATAGGATTCGGCGATATCGTCTATCCCAGCCCTGAAAAAATACAGCTACCTACTATGTTGGAATTTCCCGCACCAATATTGTTGTGTTACAGCCGTGAGAGCTTGATCGCTGAAAAATTTGAAGCAATGCTGAAACTTCGTGAATTGAATAGCCGGATGAAGGATTTCTATGACATCTGGTTGCTTTCTCGCCAGTTTGAATTCGACGGGGAAACGCTGTTGAAAGCCATCAGGTTGACACTGGAACAGCGCGGAACCGGACTCCCAGATGAAATTGTTGCCTTTTCACAGGATTTCATCGCAGCAAAACAAATCCAATGGAATGTTTTCAGGAAGAAACTTGAACAAGAACATGTTCCTTCTGAGTTCGCAGATATTGTCATGAAAGTGAAAGAATTTATTAAACCTATAGCATTGGCTCTGGCTTCAAAGAAGCCTCCGCCTTCAAAATGGTCGGCACCTGGTCCATGGGTATAGTTATGGAATATGAGGAATTATATGAAAAATATAAGAAACTGTTGGGTGAGGTAAATCGCTTAACAGAAGAAAACAGTCAATTGAAAGCTCAACTTGGACTGACGAAATCAGAGACACCCCAGATTATTAATACCTCATCCATAAAACCTGAGATCAATTACCGTGACGACGATTCAATCAACAATTCTTTTTCTGATGTCAATAACACTTCGGATTCTTTTGCCAAAATCAGTCTGTTCATGTCACTTTTCAAAGGTCGTGATGATGTCTACGCGAAGCGATGGGAGAATAAAAATAAGGGTAAATTTGGTTATTCGCCTGTTTGCCTGAATCTATGGCAGGCAGGAGTGTGCAAAAAGCCAAAAATTTCCTGTTCAAAATGTAAAAACAAAGACTATGCTGCCTTGGATGAAGATGTCATTGAAAATCATCTAAGAGGGAGCATCGTTGTCGGCGTTTATCCAATGCTAAAGGATGAAACATGCCACTTTTTAGCTGTTGATTTTGACGAAGCAGACTGGCAAAGCGACATTTCTATGTTCCGAGATGTTTGCATTGATCTCAATATTCCAGTCACCATTGAGCGGTCACGGTCCGGAAAAGGCGGGCATGTATGGTTTTTCTTCGAGAACCCGGTTTCCGCTTCTTTGGCACGAAAATTTGGAACGATCCTGCTTACTTCTTCCATGAGCAGGAGGCATGAGATCCAATTTAAATCCTATGACCGACTGTTTCCCAGCCAAGACACCATGCCTAAAGGTGGATTGGGAAATTTGATCGCATTGCCGTTACAGAAGATGGCAAGAAAAAATTTCAACAGTGAATTTGTTGATGAACATTTCCAATCCTATGAGGACCAATGGGCATTTCTATGCACAATCCAAAGAATTCCTCAAAACCGACTTGAAGATTTAATTTCAGATCTTAGTGATGGCCATGAACTGGGCGTATTGAAACAGGACGAAGAAGAGAATGCGGAAAAACCTTGGGAAGCTTCGAAGGCCAAAATTGAGTTGCAGAAAGATGATTTTCCGAAGCAAATCGATATCGTCGAAGCAAATATGCTGTTCATTCCAAAGTCGGGTATCTCGCAAAGGGCGTTGAATCGGTTAAAACGTCTGGCGTCATTTAAGAATCCCATGTTCTACAAACGGCAAGCCATGCGTTTGTCTACCTATGGGCATGATAGAGTCGTCTCTTGCGCAGATGAAACACAACAGTATCTGGCTTTGCCCAGAGGATGCGAGCCAGAGTTGTCCCTTGAACTCGAAGATCTCGGTATCGATATCCGGTATATCGATAAAACTTATAGCGGGAAAAAGATTGACGTGGAGTTTAATGGAACTTTAAGAGATGAGCAGTCTTTAGCCCTTGAGCAGTTATTGTGCCACGATAATGGCATCCTTTCAGGGACAACAGCATTTGGGAAGACTATCGTGGCGATTAAGCTGATTGCCGAGAAAAAATTAAATACACTTATTTTGGTTGATAAGATCAGTCTATTGTCACAATGGAAAGATAAGCTGTCAGAGTTTTTAATAATAAATGAAAAGTTGCCGGAAGAGCATATAGCTACAGGGAAAAAACGCGGGAGAAAGAAGAAGAGAAGCATTATCGGTCAGGTGGGCGGGGGCAAAAACACTTTGAGCGGTATTGTCGATATTGCAGTAATGCAATCCATCAGCCGAAAAGGAGAGGTGAAGGAATATGTGAATAATTACGGAATGGTCATTGCCGATGAGTGTCACCATGCTTCGGCATTTACCTATGAACAAATCCTGAAAACCGCCCATGCAAAATATATTTATGGCCTTACTGCCACGCCGACGAGAAAAGATGGTCATCATCCGATTCTGTTTATGCATTGCGGACCTATTCGATATCGTGATGATCCCAAAAAGCAGGCAGAGAATAGGCCTTTTGACCACTATATTGTTCCGCGCTTCACATCTCTGAGGGTTCCTTTGGATAGTGATGAAAAGGATATGTCCATTCAGGAATTATATGCCGACATCGTGGATAACGATTTTAGGAATCAGCAGATTATCGATGATGTGCTGAATAATTATCACCAAGGCAGAAACTGCATTGTTTTATCGTTGCGAATCGCCCATGTTGAGTTGCTTGCCAAAAAATTAAAAGCAGGAGTTCCGGATGTATTTACGTTGATGGGTGGCATGGGAAAAAAATCTACGCAGCAGGCCTTTCAGCGCCTCGCCGATGTTCCTGCTGACAAAAATGTCATCTTGGTCGCCACCGGCCATTTTATCGGAGAAGGTTTCGACGAGCCACGTCTCGATACCCTTTTCTTGGCCATGCCGATATCCTGGAAAGGCACACTGCAGCAATATGCAGGGAGGCTCCACCGATTGTACAAGACCAAAAAAGAGGTAAAAATCTACGATTATGTAGATATTCAAGTAAAGATGCTGGAGCGGATGTATCAAAAACGGCTTAACGGATACGCTTCAATGGGATACAAAGCCAAAGGCGAGGAGGCTATGGACGCGCCCTTGGATATCATTTTCAATAAGGATAATTTTTTAACTGTTTTCAACCAGGATATCGTTGCCGTTAAAAAGGAAATTTTCATCGTAAGCCCATTTGTCAGAAAAAGACGCACCCACCAGATGATACAGCACCTGAAAATCTCGATCGGCAAAAATATCCGTGTTATTGTCGTAACTCGTCCGAAAGAGGATTTTCCTCCAAAAGATCACGCCGCTATGCAAAGAACATTGGACCTGTTGAAAGATAGCGGAGTCAGTGTTGTTTTCAAATCCAATATCCATCAAAAATTTGCAATCATGGATCAAAAGGTTGTGTGGTATGGCAGTATCAATCTGTTGAGCTATGGGAGTGCCCAGGAAAGCATCATGCGCATTGATAGCGCCAATATCGCAAATGAGTTGATGAAAAGCATAGAAGCGACATACCGGTAAATAATTTTCGCTGGTGTATGGTGGGACGGTCGTTTTTTTGAGCAGTGCCGTTGAGATTGGGTAATTTTAAGAAACAAAAAGGGCATAGATGGGTTAAATCACGTTACGTTCAACCGGCAACCAAGCGCCTTGGTGACTTTGCTAATTGTTATAAAACCAGGGTTTCCGTTCTCTGCAAGAGACTTGTATAGGCTTGCACGGGTTACACCGGCCTTTTTCGCCACTTCAGTCATACCCATGGCTCTTGCGGCGGTATTCAGTGCATGGATAAAATCCGACTCGTCACCAGTGGCAGCAACCTCATTCAGAAAATCCCGGATATCGTCGGTCGTATTCAAATGCTCAGCGATATCGAATTTTTTAGTTTTTACAGACATGGTTTACTTCTCCAATTCGTTTAAAAGCATTTTTGCTTTTTCTATGTTTTTGGTCTGGCTGGCTTTATCCCCGCCAGCAAGCAAAATGACAACTGAGTTGTTTTTGATCGTGTAATAAACTCGGTAGCCTGGCCCGAAGAAAAAACGAAGTTCGTAAAGCTCTTTTCCGATCTGCTTGCAATCTCCGAAGTTGCCGTTTTGAACTCTATCCAACCTTGCCAAGATTTTAATCTTGCCGGATCGGTCTTTTAGCTTTGACAGCCATTTTTCAAACAGCTCTGTACTTTTGAGTTCGTATATCATACACACAAAGTGTAACCCACAGGAAACAATATGTCAATGAAAGTTATACTTTGAACGGCCATTGATTGCGATTTCCGTTAACCCACTCTCCCTGTGGGAAATGGATGGGGTGAGGGTTAAAAAACGAAGATTGTGGCCGTTCAAAGTATAAAAGCCAAAGCCATAGTTTCGATGAGAATCTTTAAAATTTAAGCATTGGTTCGCTGAGAGGATGAATTGGCAATTTTTAGGTGAGTCTGATTGTGGCTTGATAACCACTTGATATAAAGAGAAACCCGGTCAAATATGACCGGGTTTTATTGATTGGCTCCCCAGCACGGACTCGAACCGCGGACCCAGTGGTTAACAGCCACTTGCTCTGCCGACTGAGCTACTGGGGATCAGAGTGTATCTTTGGCCGACGTTGCGGCGAAAGAAGCGATACCATTAAATTATGGCCTATCGAATGTCAAGGCCTTTTTAGCCATATACACCACCAGGCTCTTTCCCATCAAGGGGTTTAGCAGCCGATCGACCAGGCGGGTCGGCAGTGGTTTTTGCATGATGTCCCAGACCAGCAGGCGGTGGTAGCGGTTGACCACCGACACATCGGTTCGGGTGGGACCCAGCAGGCACTTGAGCCACCAATAGGGGGTGTGGATGCTGTGGGCATAGTGGTGTCTGATCAACCGGGTGCCGGCCCGTTCCAGCAATCCGATCAGCTCCTGTTTGCGATAAATGCGCACATGGCCCTGGTTGACGCTGCCGTAGTCATCGGACAGGGCCCAGCAGATGCGTTCGGGAAGGTAGCGCGGAACGCTCACGGCCAGCAGATGTCCCGGTTTGAGGACCCGTACGATTTCGTGCGCGGCGCGGTCGTGATCGGGGATGTGCTCTAAAACCTCGCTGCAGATGACCAGATCGAAGCAGGCATCCGGGAAGGGCAGGCGGGAGACGTTCGCGGCACAAAGGGTCCATGTCCCGCCGCCATGTTCTGCCAGCTTGTCATGCAACTGCAGCCGCTCGCGGGCCTTTTGCAAATCCCCCAAATCAATGTCCGCACCGGTGACATGCACTCCGGTCAGCCGATAAGCCGCGGCGGTGTGGCGGCCAGATCCACAACCGATGTCCAGGATGCGGTCGCCGGGTGCGACCGGCAGCCGGGCCAGGTCAACCGTAATCACGGATGACCTTTCGGTAGACATCGACGGTTTTCTCGGCAGCGCGCTGCCAGGTGAAGTGCCGCTGAACGCGCTGGTATCCCCGGCGGCCCAATTCATTGGCCCGCTGGGGGTGGTCGAGCAGGTTCACAATGGCGCCGGCCAGGGCCAGATGGTCCTTGGGCGACACCAGAATGCCGGCGCCTCCCACCACTTCGGGCAGCGCGCCGCCGGTGGTGCTGATGACCGGAACGCCGCAGGCCATGGCCTCGCCGGCCGGCAGGCCGAACCCTTCGTAAACGGAGGCGACCACCGCCATGGCCGCGCGGGCATACTGCTTTACGAATGCGTCATCGCTGATGGGGCCGGTAAACTGGATCAGGTGGCCGATGCCCAGGCGCCGGATCAGGCGTGTGATCCCGCCATTTGCCTTGGGGCTGCCCACCACCACCAGTTTGATCGATCGGGTCGTCGCGATCCCGGCCACCGCATGCAGCAGGTAATACAGCCCTTTGAGCGGTACGTCGGAACTGTTGGTCGTTATAATGCGGCCCGGCTCGCGTTGAATTTCCGGAATGGGATGGAACAGGCGGGTGTTGATTCCGTTGGGCACCACGGTAAAGCGCTCCGGCGGGATTCTGAAGTCCCGCGCGATGTCTTCACGGGCGCATTCGGAGACGGTAATGATGCGCGGTAAAACGCGTGCAACCCGCTTTTGCATGCCGATAAACGAGAACCAGCGCAGCACCTTGAGCTTTTTCCAGAATGGCCGCACCGCGCGCACGGCAATTTGGCGGTCTACCGTTATGGGATGGTGAATGGTCGCCACGGTGGGGATGCACTCGGCCAGGGATCGGATGCCATAGGAGAGGCTCTGGTTGTCGTGCACGATGTCGTAGCGATGCATCCGGGTTCGCAGGTAGCGCCGGGCACGGATGCCGAAGGTGAAGGGTTCGGGAAAGCCCATGCTGGAAACGCCTGCCCACTCGATGAGATTGACCGGGTCTGACAGCTCTCGCAGGGTGGGGGTGCGGAACAACGCTTCCGGATTGTAAAGATCCAGGCAGGCCGGCCGGTAGACGGGGATGTCCAGATCCAGTCGGGGGTCCGGGGGGCCGGAAATGACCTCGACCTGATGGCCGCTGTCCGTTAACGCCCGACTCAGGTTTTTCAGGTAAACCCCTTGACCCCCGCAATGCGGATTGCTGCGATAACTCAGCAGGCAGATGTTCAAGGGGCGGTTCAGGCGCTGGTCCATGGGCACACGATGCGGGCAAAATGCCAGTGCATACCTTCAGGCCGTGGGTAACGTCAAGCCTTTTCGCGTCCGATGGAACAATCCGCCAAAAGCGCAAATGCACATTGCCCGCCGCTGTCCGAGCGTGTAAGATGAGGGTCTGAAACCAACCGCCGATTGCTTCCTACCATCGCGACACCGGCCGACGGCAAGCGTTCGAAAGGACTTTTGGAAATGAGTCAACCCCCTGCGGTCACGCTGGTGGAGGTGGGACCGCGTGACGGATTCCAGATCGAAACGGCAGTGATGCCCATCGACCGCAAACTGGCCGCTATTGGGCGGCTGGCGGCAGCGGGTCTGAGACAGATTCAGGTGACGTCGTTCGTGCATCCCGGCAAGGTGCCGCAAATGGCCGATGCCGAACAATTGATTCGTCGGCTGCCCCACGACGACGGCGTTTTGTATACGGCCCTGGTGCTCAACCGGCAGGGGCTGGCACGGGCCATGGCGTCGGGCATCGCCGCCGTAGAGATCTCGCTTTCGGCCAGCGACACCCACAGCCGCAAAAATTCCGGCATGAGCCACCATGAGGCGCTGGAACAGGGCCTTCAGATGATCGACCGGGCCGTATCGGCGGGCCTGCACGTAAGGGCCAGTCTCCAGTGTGCTTTTGGCTGCGTTTATGAAGGCCGGATTCCAGTCGAGCGCGTTGTCGACACTACCCGCCGGTTCGTCGGGCACGGTGCCGACGAGGTGGCTCTGGCGGATACCACCGGCATGGGATCGCCGCCGGCGGTCCAAGGCCTTCTGGATGCCGTGCTGCCGATTGCCGGCCGCCTGCCCCTGGCACTGCACCTGCACGACACACGCGGCCTGGGGTTGGTGAACCTGGTCACCGCATTGCCCTACGGGATCGCGACCTTCGACACCGCCCTGGCCGGCATGGGGGGCTGTCCCTTTGTGCCCGGTGCCGCCGGTAATATCGCCACCGAAGACACGGCCCACCTGCTGGCGTGCCTGAATATTCCTACCGGCGTCGACTACCACCGGGTGGGTGCCGTTTCCCGAGACATGGAGTCTTTTTTCCAGAAGGTGTTTCCCGGCCGGATGCATCGGCTGGTTGCGGCCCCATGAGCCGCGTCCGCCAGAGCTCCTTTTTGGCCAGCCTTGCTCAAGCTGACTTTCGATTTGCCGATATCTGGTATCTGACAGGGCACACTGCCGAGTCCCGGTTTGAATTGCTGAAAACCGGTCCCGGTCGACCTCAAACGAAGCTTGTAAACCGCACCTTGCGGCCCGGTTGTGAGACGAATGCCAGAAGCACCCAAAGAGACACTGTTGATCGTTGATGACGAGGAGAGCATCCTGGACGTGACCTCGGAATTTTTCGAGACCAAAGGGTACCAGATCATCACCGCCAACAACGGTCGCGTCGCCGCCGATATCATTGCCACGGAAAAAATAGATTGTTGTTTCACGGACATCAACATGCCCGAGATGGACGGGCTTGAACTGGCCGAGCACATCCGCATGGTGGACAACACCATCCCGGTCATCATCATGACCGGTTACCCCTCCCTGGACAACACCATCCGTACCCTGAAAAACGGGGTGGTCGACTTTTTGGTCAAGCCGGTCAATCTGAACCAACTGGAAATCTGCGTCAGGCGGGTGATGCGCGAGCGGCAGCTGTTTATCAACAATCTGTTTCTGACCAAGGAGGTCGAGGGCAAGCAGCGCCTGGTGGATCTCAACCGGGAGCTGACCTACAAGGTCGACGAACTCAACACCCTCAACCGCATCATGACCGATTTCGCCAGTATCGGGTCCGGCCAGGATTTATTCAAACGGGTAGTGGATCTGTCCATCGAACTCAGCCACGCCGACGAGGCATGCTTTTATGTGATCAATGAAGCGCTCCAGCGGCCGGTCCCGGTGGCCCGCTCCGTTGCCGGTGATGACAGCCGCCGGCGGCCGCCGGCGGGGGTAGCGACCAGGCACGGCAATGCGGTGCTTGAGGGCATGGCGGACATCGGCCCGCTGGTTCTTGACAATTGCGACGAGGACCGACCGCTGCTGGTTCATGAAAACACCAATGTGCCGGGTGTGCCCGAGGCCATTCGGTCCCTGATGCTGGTCCCCCTGACCATCCGCAAACGCGTCTTCGGGGTCCTGTCGGTGTCCGTCTTGAGTGGAAAGGTTCGATTCACCGAAAAAGACCTGTACTACATGGCCTTCATGACCAATCGGGCGGCATTTGCCATTGAAAATGTCGCCCTGTATGAAAATATTTATGAAAATCTCTTTGCCACCCTGTTCGCCTTTGTGCGGGCCATCGAGGCGCGCGATCCCTACACCGAACAACACTCCAACCGGGTCACCCGGATTGCTACGGCCCTTTGCCGGGCCATGGGCGGCAGCCGGGAAGAGCAGGACATTTTGCATGTCGCCGGACAGCTTCACGACATTGGCAAAATCGGCATCCGGGACGACATCCTGCTCAAGCCCGGCCGTCTGACGACGGAGGAGTTTCGCATTATCAAGGAACACCCGGTCATCGGCGCCAACATCGTCGAGCGCATGGGGCTTTGGGACCGGGAAAAAACCATTATCCGCTGCCACCACGAGCGGTTTGACGGCAACGGCTATCCGGACGGACTGGCCGGTGAGAAAATTCCCATGCTGGCCCGAATCCTTTCGGTGGCCGACGTTTACGACGCCATCGCCTCGGATCGTGCCTACCGTAAAAAGATGGCCGAAGCCAAGATTCTGCAGATCATGTATGGTGGCGCCGGCACCCAGTTCGACAGCGCGGTCATCGACACCTTCCGAAGGCTCCACGACAGCGGCGACCTCAAAGACATCATTGCATCCCCATCCTGACGGTGATGCGCGGCTCGGGCCGGCGTTCCGTAGGGGGCGGCTGGTCTATCGCCCCCAAACCGATTCGTTCCCGCCCACAGCTCACGCTTTATCATTTAATTCGAATGTAGTAATAGGCGAGACATCTCGAACCGGCCCGATGGTTGTCGATATTCGACGGGCCGTGGAAAAGGGGCCACATGTCGGTTTGGTCGGCGGCGCAGGATCGGAAAATGGGCATGATGCGGGGATTGAGTTTCCGGGGGACGGTGATGTGCCTGGCCCTGCTGGCCGTCTTGATGTCCGAGGTGCGCTTCAGTTGGATGGAGTTTCTGATGGGCCGCTACCTGGTGGTCACCAACAGCCACCGGCCGGAGCGGGGCAATGTGTGGGAGCAGGGGCGCCTCAAGCAGGTGGCCACACAGACCCTGGAACAGATGGTCAATCGGCAGCTCAGCGCCCGGCGCGAAGCCCAGGAAGCCACCTCCCTGGCCCAGCTGATCGACGGCCTGCCCGCATCCCAGGGAACGATCATTTCCGCGGCCCGGTTTAGGACACTTTACAGCCAACTGCCCGAAGCCGTCGCCCAAAGCCTTTTTTCACCCATCCTGATCCTGCGCATCAGCGCTGAAAAGAGCTGGGACCGGGTCTACGTCGAACGCGAAAACGGCACGGTGGGCATCTACCTGCTCGACCGCGGCAACAACGTGCTCAGCTACACCACCTTGACGGATCATCAGTTCCAATCCACAGGCGTCGAGACGACCGCCCGTTCGGCCACCCTCGACAGCCAACCTGAATTTGCCGGTCGCATCTATCCGGCCAGTCGATTTTTCATGGCCCTGGAGACGCTGCCCCCCGAAACCAAGCGGGGTGTGCTGCCGGCACCTGCCGCGCTGCTGGCCGTTGACGGCACGCCCTTGCGTGTGGGCATCAGTGATGAAGTCAACGCCGACATGATTCGCATCGGTGTGGAGATGGACACGCCCCAAGGGCCGCGGGTGATGCTGACGACCGGGCAGGCTTGGGCCGTCTGGCAGGTCCGCATGCTGTTGGAGCCGCGCACCTCCCAGCCACCGGCGCGCCGGCAGCGCCAGTTCGGGCAAAGAGGGGATCCATGACCACTGCCCAGCGCGCTGTAAAGGTCGCGGCAACCTTGATGTATGTGACGGCGATTGTCCTGGCGCTGCTCGCGGCCGGCCTGTTCGGCCTTTTCCTGGTGGCCGTCAAGGACCTGCCCCGGGTTCCCGAACCGATCGGGCGCATCAACGATACGCCGGCCACCGAAATATTCAGCGCCGATGGTTCGCGTATTCTGGTGATCGGCGGGCGGGAAACCGTCGATATCGACGACGTATCCTATGCATTTATCCAGGCCATTTTGGCGACCGAGGACCACCGCTTTTGGGAGCACCACGGCATCAACAAGCTGCGTACCCTCAAAGCCTTGTGGATCACCCTGTTCGAACCCGGCAAGGTTCAGGGTGCGTCCACCATCACCCAGCAGCTGGCCAAGAACCTCTTTTTCAGCTTCGAACGGTCCTATATCCGCAAATTCCGGGAGTTGCTGGTCGCCCTGCAGATCGAGGCCCAATTTTCTAAACGGGAAATCTTGGAGGCGTACATCAACCAGATTCCCTTCGGTGTTGGCGCCTATGGCATCGGTGAAGCCTCGCGGGCCTTTTTTGGCAAGTTGCCTGGGGAGCTGACCCTGGCCGAGGCCTCCCTGCTGGCCGGCCTTCCCAAATCGCCCACGCTCTACAATCCGTATCGCTACCCGGACCGTGCCCGGGATCGCCAGCGCGTGGTGCTGCAGCGCATGGTGGCCACCGGCATGATCAGTCGCGAAGCGGCCGCCGACGCCGCTGCGGCACCCCTTGAGCTGCGCACCACGGCGCGGTCGCTGCGGGTGGACAGCTATTTTCTGGATGCGGTGATGAAACGCCTTGAAGAGACCTACAGCCCGGAGGTGGTCTACCATGGCGGGCTGCGGGTATTCACGACGCTGGATGTCCGCCTGCAGCAACTGGCCGAAGCGGCGCTGCAACAGGGTATCTCCCGACTGGCGTCTCAAATGGATGCACCCGACGAGACCCAGGCCGCATCGACGGACAAAGACAATGGCTTGCAAGGGGCGCTGGTGGCGGTCGAGGTCAACACCGGTGCGGTCAAAGCCATCGTGGGCGGACGGGATTTCTTCCAGACACCCTACAATCGTGCCCTGCAGGACAACCGGCAGCCCGGCTCCGCGTTCAAACCCTTTCTCTATTACAGTGCTCTGGATCGCCTGGGCAAGACGCCGGCCGATGTCATGGTGGACAAGCCGGTAGCCATCCCCGTGGAGGGCAAGCCTGACTGGAAGCCCCGTAATTTCAAGCGCCGGTACGAGGGCCCCATGGTGATCAAAAGAGCCTTCACCGAGTCGGTCAACACCGTGGCGGCGCAACTGGTGGCAAAAGTCGGTCCCGACGCCGTGATTCAGACCGCCCGGCAGTGCGGCATTACCAGTCCGGTGGGGGCGGTCCACTCCGTGGCCCTGGGGACCTTCGGTGTCAGCCCGCTGGAGATGGCCGCCGCATACACCACCTTTGCCTCCGGCGGGGTGCGCCACCCGCCCTACCTCATTCACCGTGTAGAGGACGTCAGTGGTCGCGTGCTGGAGGAACACATCATTACCGGCGAACGGGTGCTGAACGAGTCGATCGCCTACCAACTGGTAGACATGATGGCCGGCGTGATCGACGACGGTACCGGCCAGGTGGTTCGCCGGTTGGGGTTCAGCCTACCGGCGGCCGGAAAAACCGGCACCACCAACGGCTACCACGACGCCTGGTTTGCCGGTTTTACCCCCAACCTGAGTACGGCGGTCTGGGTGGGGTTCGATCGTGGCCAGGGCATGCGGGACAAAAACGGCGCCGGTATCACGGGCGGACGGGGCGCTGCACCGATCTGGGCCCAGTTCATGAGCCGGGCCACCGAAGGAGAGCCGCCCAGGCCCTTTCGAGTGCCGGCGGACATCTATTTCAGAAAAGTGGACCCCAAGACCGGGACATGGGCCGGCCCCTGGACAGAGCAACCGGTCAGCGTGGCAATGCGCAAGGAAAAACCGTGAGTCGGGATGGAACGCTTGTTTAAACACGTGGCCGTGCGCTTGTGGACGGCCCTTTTGAGCGGCAGTGTCGTCGCCCTGGTGGTCCTGCCGCCTTTTGCCGCGAGCTTGGGACCGGCGTGGATGGTCATCCCCGGCATCGGTCTGCTGATTGCCGCCTACTGGTTGACGGGTGTGTGCTTTGCAGCCATGGGGCGCCGCCGCCTGGCACGCCTTCTCGACGAGGCGACCGTTTGGGAGCGCGCCGGTATGTCACGCGAGGCCCGGCAGGCGCTCGATCTGGCGGCGGCCACGGTGGACAGTTTCCTCTTTTCGCCTTTATCCCGCCAGGCCCCGGGCCGTCGGCTCTTGTCCCAGATGGCCCATCACCAATTGGCCAAAGCCACACCGGATTCCGCTTCGAATGCCATTGTCGAGGCCTATCTGCGCGATTTCCCCCAAGACCGGGAGGCCGCCGTTAAATGGCTGGAGAGCCTGATGCCCGGCGGCGATGTGACCCGAAACGCCGACGACATCGCCGCCGGGATCGGAGCCGCGCACACCGACGATCGCGACATCCAGCGCATGTTGACCCGGTTTTACCTGGCCGAGGGCCGCTGTGATTTTGCCGCCCTGCAGACCTACCGGCTGTGGGTGGACAGGGCCGATTCGGCCGGGGACCCCCTGATGGTCGAGATCGGTGATCTTTTTTTGTCGCAGCAGCGCGCCGACAGCCTGGCCCTCGAAGTCTATCTGAATTGTGTGGAAGGCGGAGAACGTGACGGGCGCTGGCTGCCCGGTATTGCCGCAGGCTTGCAAATGGTGCCTGCCGGTCCCGTGTCCCATGCGCTGTGTGAGCGTGCCGACGCCGCGCTGGGCCAAATCGACGCCGTGCAGCGCGACCGGATGGCGGCTGCCTTTTTGCCCGATACTGCCGTCGACACGCCGGCGGCCTCGGCCGCCGGACCACGCATCCAGTGGCCGAATATCCCGGTAATATGGGAGCAGGCAGTTGCTGGCTTTTGCCGGGCGGCAGCCCATGCGGGCGCCGGTGCGGCGTCCCTGTCCGGGCGTTTGCAGGTCGCCCTGCGGTCCCGGCGATTCAAATCGGCATTCAAATGGGGTTCCGCGGGCGTTTTCGCCATAGGCGTGGGGTGGCTGGTCTTCAGCACGGCCGGCCATCTGGCCGTCGATCTGACCACGCAAGAACCGGCACCCGTAGCGGCCAATGTGCCGGTGACCGACCCCTTCACCCTGCAAGTGGCGGCTTACCTGCAGGAAGTCGACGCCCGACGCTACACTGATCAGCTGAGGGACCAGGGGCTGGATGCCTACTGGACCCGGGCGTCCGCTGCGAACAAAACCTGGTATCAGGTGCGCGTTTCCCATTTCAAGACCAAGGCAGCGGCCAGGGCCTATGGCGAAGATCTCAAAAACCGCCAGCTTGTCGACGACTACTATGTCGCCAACTACATTCGACCTGACAATCCCTGATCGCCTGGCCGATTTGGTCACCAAAACGCCAAAAAGCGCTTGTTTCCGGTCTGGTATGGGTTTAGAGTGACTTCATCTTGAACTTTGCTGCTATTGGCTTCGGATCGAGCCCAAGCCATGTAAATCGGAGGTGGGCACCATGGAAAAACAAGACGTCATCAGGATTGCCGAGGGGCTGCGTCTGATCGAAGAAGGCGTTGAAACCATTCAGGCCGTGATGAAGGAAAAGAAGATCAAATCGCTCAAGGACGTGGCCGCTGAGCTGATTCCCTTCTTCAAAAAGGATGACGACTCGCTGACCGAGTCCGTCATCAGGCACCTGGAATAAGTACTCCGGCAAGATATGAATTCCCATCTGGGTGTCTGTCGGCGACGCGCCTAGTACCCGCAGACGGGCACCTATCCAAAGGCCGAGCAGAGTGCGTACAAGTTGCCGGTAGGCTTTGCGAAGCTGCATATTGTTGATTTTGCCCACGCTGGTTTTTGATCCGGTCGGTGATCTGCAGGTACCCCTTCGGATCGATGAAGCCGATGTCCCCGGCGTGCGGCCAGCCGTTGCGCCACAAATCCTCGCTCTTTTTCAGGTCGTCGGTGTAGCCCTGTTCAGCCAGGGCGATCGAACCCCCACGCCACCGGCGCTCTTGCCATCGTGGGGCATGGCGTTGCCGTCAACGTCGACCACTTCCAGAATTGGGTTGGGCACCGGCAGGCCGGTTCGGCAGCGCATTTCCACCTGCCGCTTCGCATCCCACCGACGCATGTGCGGTTTGAGATTGGCCACGGTCAGCACGGGGCAGGTTTCGCTCATGCCGTAGGCGGTGAAAAATAAACACCATAAGCTTGCGGGAAACGATTTTTTGTGCCTTGATCACGGGTACAATTGCCAATTTCTGGCCGGACACTCAAAAAACGATTCCCTTCGATGAAATTTAAAAAAGCGACCGCACCAAACCACAGCCACAGTTTCGGTCAGGATCGCAAACGACCGGAAGAAACGCGTACCATCATCGTTATCGCCATGACCGCCGTCATGATGGTGGTGGAGATCGCCACCGGTATCATGTTCGGTTCCATGGCGCTTCTGGCGGACGGCCTGCACATGGCCTCGCACGCCGCGGCCCTTTCCATCAACGCCTTTGCTTACATTTATGCCCGCCGTCATGCCCATGACACCCAGTTCAGCTTCGGTACCGGCAAGGTGAACGCCCTGGGCGGGTATTCCGGCGCCGTCCTGCTGGCGGTGTTTGCGTTGATGATGGCCGTGGAAAGCGTGGCCCGGCTGGTCAACCCGGTCTCGATCGCCTTCAACCAGGCCATTTTTGTGGCCGTGATCGGCCTTGTGGTCAACGGCCTGTCCGTGGTTATCCTGAGCCAACGCGACGACCCGCACAGTCATCATGATCGCGAGCAGACCGACCCCCATCATTACCATCATTCCTACCGCCACCCGGATCACAACCTGCGTTCCGCTTATCTGCATGTCCTGGCCGACGCCCTGACATCGTTTCTGGCCATCTTTGCCCTGCTGGCGGGAAAGTTGTTCGGACTGAGCTGGATGGATCCGATCATGGGGATCGTGGGTGCCGTGCTGGTGGCGCGCTGGTCCATCGGACTGCTCAGATCGTCCAGTCATGTGCTGCTGGACCGCCAGGCACCTGCCTACATTCGGCAAAAAGTGGTGGACGGGATCGAGGAAAACGATGATAATCGCGTGGTTGATCTTCACCTGTGGGCCGTGGGGCCCGACATTCGCGCCGCCATCGTCGTGGTGACCACCAGCGTTCCCAAGCCGCCGGATCACTACAAGCAGCTGATTCCATCGAACCTGAACCTGGTGCATGTCACCGTTGAGGTAAACCCCGATCAAATTTCCAAATCCCACTAAAGGAGGCAACGATCATGGCAGCTAAAAAGATCCTTATGCTGGTTGGCGACTTCGTGGAGGATTACGAGGTCATGGTGCCGTTTCAAACGTTGGCCGCAATTGGCCACACGGTTCACGCGGTCTGCCCGGACAAACAGGCCGGCGACACGGTGCGGACCGCTGTCCACGATTTCGAGGGCGATCAGACCTACAGCGAAAAACCGGGCCACAACTTCAGCCTAAACGCCACTTTCGACGAGGTCAGGGCCGAGGATTACGACGCCCTGGTGATTCCCGGCGGCCGGGCCCCGGAGTACATCCGGCTCAACCCCAGGGTGCTGGAGATCGTGCGCCACTTCGCCCAGGCCGACAAGCCGATCGCAGCCGTCTGCCACGGCGCCCAGCTGCTGGCGGCGGCTGGCGTCCTGCAGGGCCGGAGCTGCTCGGCCTATCCGGCGGTCGGCCCTGATGTGGGCTGCGCCGGCGGCACTTTCATGGACATCCCCGTTGACCAGGCCCACGTGGACGGCAATCTGGTCACCGCGCCGGCCTGGCCGGCTCACCCACAGTGGCTGGCCGCGTTCCTGAAGGTCCTGGGGACGCGGATCGAGCTTTAGGATGATGCCGCTGGCGTGATCTCTTGAGCAGGGCTCTTTTCGAGTCGGCGGATCGGACCTGATTGTATTGGCGTTGCAGCAAGCGCCTATCCGAGGATGCCGTATCGTTTCATTTTGCGCCACAAGGTGGTGCGGTCCATGCCCAGCTGCCGGGCCGCCCTGAGACGGTGGCCGCCGGTCTGGGAGAGCACCGCCATGATGCGCCGGTGTTCTTCGTCGTGGTAGTGGGCCGAATCCTGTTCCGCTGGCGGCCGCGCCCGCGGCGGTCGCGCCTGCTGGACATAATCCGGCAGGTGTTCCGGCTGGATCATGGCTTCACGGCAGATGATCAGGGCGTGCTCCAGGATATTTTCCAGCTCCCGGATGTTGCCCGGGTAGTCGTAGTTGAGCAGGATCTGCATGGCCGTTTTCGAGATGGCCGGCGGCGATGCCGTCCGGGCGGCGCAAAGGTTCCGGGCGATGTGGCGGATCAGCAGGGGTAAGTCCCCCCGTCGTTCCCTCAGGGGGGGCAGTTCGATGCGCATGACGTTGAGCCGGTAGAACAGATCCTCGCGAAACAGCTTCTGGGCCACCAGCTCCTTAAGCTGCCGGTTGGTGGCCGATACGATGCGTACGTCCACCTTGCGGGTGCGGCGCGATCCCAAGGGGTAGAACTCTTTGTCTTCCAGGACCCGCAGCAGCTTAGCCTGCAGGGCGAGCGGCAGGTCGCCGATTTCATCAAGAAAGATCGTGCCGCCCTGGGCATCGGAGAAGCGGCCGGGCTTGTCTCGATCGGCGCCGGTGAAGGCCCCTTTGACATAACCGAAGATTTCCGATTCGAGCAGGTTTTCCGGGATGGCGGCGCAGTTGACCTTGACCAGCGGCTGGCTCCCCCGCCGGCTGGCCGAGTGGATCACCTTGGCCAGCAGGTCCTTGCCCGTACCCGTGGCGCCCTCCACGAGCACGGTGGCATTGCTGGGGGCCACGACCGACACCATCTCGAAAATCTTGCGCATGGCCGGCGCCTTGCCGATCATGTCGTGGAAGGTGTAGCGATCGCTGATGGCCCGGTTCAGCTGGTGAGCCAGGGTCATGTCGTGGAAGGTGGCCAGCCCCCCCACGATGACGTTTTTCTCATTTCTTAGGGCCATGTAATTGGCGCGAATGGGAATGGTGACCCCGTCGCGATCGGTCATGCAGCCCTCGCGACTGCTGCGGGATTTCCCAGATGCGATGGATTCCTTTAACAGGCAGACATCCGGGGAGTGCTCCCCGGAGAAGATCATGGCGCAGGACTGACCCAGCACCTCGTGGCGATCGTAGCCCGAGATGGTTTCGGCGGCGCGGTTGAAAAAGTTGATCAAGCCGCCGCGGTTCACGGTGAAAATGCCCACGTCCAGATTCTCCAGGATCATTTTGAGGCTGCGCTCCTCGTAGTGCAGGCGATCGATCAACTGGGTGATGGGCGAGTGGTCCTGCAAGATGGTCATGCATCCGGTGATTTGGCCGGCGCGGCTATAGATGGGCGTGGCCATGCGGGTGATCAGGTGCCGCCGGTTTTTTTCATCGGTGACCTCCAGGTCCGGATTCCGGTCGACGGCGGCTTCCGGATGATGGATCACGCAGTCGACCGTGCACGGAACCCCGGTGAACACCTCGCGGCAGTCCTGGTGGAGCACTTCCTGATCCCTGAGTCCCAACAGGGCCTGGGCGCTGAGGTTGATGGCTGTGATCCGGCGGGAGTTGTCGGCCACGAAGGCGCCGATATTGAGCTCGTCCATTACATCCAGCCAGTGGTCGCAGCGAATGCCGAGGTTTTGATGGGAAGCTTGCGCGACCCCTGTCATGTCGGCTCTCCGGATGGATTTTCGGCGGCAGGTGATGCCACGGCGATTTCAAGGGGCAGCCGGATTTCGAATGTCGTGCCCTGGTCCGGTTGGCTGGCCGCCGACAGGGTCCCGCCGTGGCGCTCGATGATTCCGTAGGTGGTGGAGAGTCCCAGGCCGATGCCGTGGCCTTCCTGTTTGGTCGTGAAAAAGGGCTCGAAAATGTGTCCCAGATCTTCTGCGCGGATTCCGTGGCCGGTGTCGGCCACCCGAATGACCACGCTTTCGGGATCGGTGTGCCATGAGGCATCGACGGTGAGGGTGCCGCCGTCGGGCATGGCATCCGCGGCATTGAAAAGCAGATTGAGAAAGCACTGTTGGAGCTGGTTGGCATCGGCCGCCACGGGTGGGATCGCCGCCTGGATTCGGGCTACCAGGTTGATGTTGCCCAGTTCCAGCCGGTGCCGGGCCAGCACCATGCTGCGGTCCAGGATATCCTTGATGTCCACCGGCCCAACGGCGATCGGTGATTTGCGAGAAAAGGTCAGCAAGCTGGAGACGATTTTAGCGCAGCGATCGGTTTCCGATTCTACGACGGCCAGGTAGCGGGTGAACTGGGCCTGCTTGTCCGCCGCCAGCGGACCCTTGGCGAAAGACCGTCTTATGAGGCGGACGTAGTTTAAAATACCGGCCAAAGGATTGTTGATTTCGTGGGCGACACTGGCGGCCAGGCGGCCCAGGGACATCATCTTGTCTTGGTGCAAAAGGCGCGCCTGGTCGGCCATCTCCTGTTCCAGGCGGTGAATGCGCCGCAGGTCCCGGCAAAAGCAGACCAGGCCGGCGGACCGGCCGGCCGCCATCAGTACGGTTGCCGACAGTTGGACCGGAACCGACTGCCGGTGGTGGTCCAGCAGGCGTGTTTCGTAGAGCATCAGCCGGTCGGCGCCGCCGTAGCCGGGTCCGGACAGGTCATTTTGAAAGCGGCGGTATTCGGTTTCGCTGAAAAAGCGATCCAGGGTGGCCTGGCCCAGCACGCTGGCGCGGTCGACTCCCAGCATCTGCTCCATGCTGTGGTTGAAAGTCACCACCTTGCCGCTGTCATTACACCCTAAAATCCCGTCCATGGAGCTTTCGATCAGCCGTTCCTGGTAGGTGACGATCTCCTCCAGTTCCCGGGTCGTGCGTGAGAGGCCGGTTTCGAGCCGCCGGGTATACGCTTTCAACTGCTGGCGGGTCTGGAAGCGCTGGCGGGCGCGTTCTAAGGCCACCATCATGGCATCGGTGTGGATCGGCTTGGTGATGAAGTCGGAGGCATCCAGCTGCAGGGCGCGAATGGCGGTTTCCATCTCGCCGAAGGCGGTGGCGACGATGACCTCCGTGTCCGGAAAGCGCTGCTTGATCTTTTCGAGAACCTGGAGTCCGTCCATGCCGGGCATGCGGATGTCGGTGATGACGATGCTGGGAGCGAACCGTTCACAAACCGCCAAGGCCCTCGATGCCGTCGGCGGCGGTCTCGACCACATAGCCGGCGTCCACGAGTGTCAGGGCGGTGACGTCGCGGATGTCGGCCTCGTCGTCGATGATCAGGACTGGCCAGGGGTCGGTGAGGGTCATGGCTGCCTGCTGCCTATCCATTTAAAAAAACGGCCGGAATAATTGACAATCAGATTTTGGCAACTATTGACCACCATAGAAAATTCCCATTGGATCGTCAATACGCCGATTCTTGCACGCCACCGCTGCCGGCCAAACAGCGAAAGTGCAAATGTCTTCGTGGTCGACCATATAGCATCTTGTTATTATACATAATAAATATAACCGTGGAAGATTGGTTTGTTTGTTATAGGAAATGCCTTTCCTGGGATAAATGATACCGGAATAAATACAAACGCATCCCACCACCGAATGATGCCAGCGCTGTCTTTTTCAAGACAGGCTTAAATGTATTGACAACCTGACAAATTTTTGGCATCTGTCTCGAGGACCTCGAACCTGCAAAGGCGCCATGCTCAACCCCCAATCCCCGATACCCTTGTATCGCCAGCTGGCCGATATCCTCTTGGAGGCCATCCGAAGCGGCGACTACCCGCCCGGGGCGCGGATTCCATCGGAACCCCAACTGGCCCGGGAATATGGCATTGGCCGGCCGACGGTGCGCCAGGCCATCGACACGCTGGTGCAAAGACGCCTGTTGCGGCGTCAGCGCGGTTCGGGGACCTATGTGCGCCCGCCGGAAAAGGCGATCGATCTTTTTTCTTTGGCCGGCACCAGCGCGGCCTTTCACCGGCAGGGGATCGCTGTCGACATCCAGCTGCTGCAACCCGCCCAAATGATCACGGTGGCCGATGACGGCCAGAACCCGTTTGCCGGCGGTAGGGCCTTTTTTCTTTGCCGATTGAACCGGGTCGACAATACGCCGGTGCTGCTGGAAGAGATCTATCTACACCCGGTGTTGTTCAAGGGGATCGAGCACATGGACCTGGCCGGACGATCGCTCGCCCTGGTGGTCGAAACCCGTTTTTACATGCGGCCGGTGGGGGGGCGGCAGACCTTTTCCATCGGCTGTCTCGATGCCCAGAAGGCGGCCTTGATGGCCGTTCAAACGGATACGCCGGTATTGACGGTTCAGCGGTTCCTCAATTTCAGGCCAGCGGACAACGCCGTTTTTTCGATTCTCTACTGCAACACCGCCAGATTTGTTTTCTCACAGGAGATTGGAGGCATGAGCCATGATTAAACGCGGTTATTTCGGCAACTTCGGCGGGGCGTTTTTGCCCGAGATACTGGTTGCCACCTTTGACGAACTCGAGGCGGCATACACCGCGGCCAGAAACGATCCCGCATTCTGGCGCGAATACGAGCAGCTCATGGCCAGCTACTCCGGCCGGCCGACGCCGGTGACCTTCGCGGAGAACCTGACCCGCCATTTGGGCGGGGCCCGCATCTTCATCAAGCGTGAAGACCTCAACCACACCGGCGCCCACAAGGCCAACAACGTCATGGGGCAGGGGCTGCTGGTCAAACGCATGGGCAAGACCCGGGTGATCGCCGAGACCGGGGCCGGCCAGCATGGCGTGGCCACGGCCACCATGGCGGCTCGCTTCGGCCTCGACTGCACAATCTACATGGGCGCGGTGGACGTCGAGCGCCAGCGCCCCAACGTGTTCTGGATGGAGCAGCTGGGCGCCACCGTGGTGCCGGTGACCGACGGGACCCGCATTTTAAAAGACGCCATCAACGAGGCGTTCCGGGACTGGGTCAAAAACATGGACACCACCCACTACGCGCTGGGGACCGCCTGCGGCCCGCACCCGTTTCCGGAGATGGTTTCCTGGTTCCAGTCCATCGTGGGCAAAGAGGCCCGCCGGCAGCTCATGGAAAGTCAAGGGCGGCTGCCGTCGCGGGTATTTGCCTGTGTGGGCGGCGGCTCCAACGCCATGGGGGTCTTCAGCGGCTTTTTCGACGACGACGTCGAACTGGTTGGGGTCGAGGCGGCCGGGCACGGCCTGGATTCGGGCCAACACGCCGCACGGCTGTGTTCCAGCGACGCCAGCGTCGGTGTGGCCCAGGGGTACAAGACCTATTTTCTACAGGACGACGACGGCCAGATGCGCGAGACGCACTCCATCGCTGCCGGCCTGGACTACGTTGGCGTTTCGCCGATCCTGTCGGATCTGAAAGAAAAGGGCCGGGTGCGCTTCGAAGGCGCCACCGATCATGAGGTGATCGCAGCGGTCTCGCTGACCATGCGCCAAGAGGGGGTGATCCCGGCGCTCGAATCGGCGCACGCCTTTGCGCGGGCCTTCACAGAGGCACCGCAGATGGCAACCGACGACATCATCCTGATCAACCAGTCCGGCCGGGGCGACAAGGACATCTTCACCATTGCCGATGCCTTCGACGATCCCAAATGGAAACAATTCATCATTGCAAAGGCGAAACAGTATCATGCTTGAATCCTATATTCGTTCGCGGCTAGACCAGAAGCCGATCCTGCTGATGACCCACATCGTTATCGGCTACCCGTCACTCGAGGCCTCGATGGAGATCGTGCGCACCATGGTGGCCGCCGGCGTGGACCTGATGGAGCTGCAGATCCCCTTTTCCGAACCGATCGCCGACGGTCCGGTGATTTTAAAGGCCAACCAGCAGGCCCTGGCCAATGGGGTGACGGTCGGCCAGTGCCTGGATTTCGGGCGTGAGGTGGCCAACCAGTTCCCCATTCCATTTTTGTACATGACCTACTACAATATTCTGTTCAAATACGGGGTGGCGACGTTTGCCGATCACATGCACGCGGCCGGCCTGCACGGCGCCATCGTACCGGACCTGCCGCCGGAAGAGGCCGATGCCTACCTCGCTGCCCTGGGAAAGCATGGACTGGCGCCCATCTTCATCTTCTCCCCGACCACCGCCGATGCGCGCATGGGCACCATTGCCCGGGTGGCCGGTGGATTTGTCTACTGCGTCGCCCGCAAGGGCGTCACCGGCGACCAGACCGATTTTTCGGGACAGATCGGCCACTACCTGGCACGCTGCCGGGCAGCCACACCGCTGCCCCTGGCCTTGGGATTCGGCGTCAAGGACAAGGCGGACATGCGATTCCTGGAAGGCCGGGCCGACATCGCCGTCATCGGCACCCAGGTCTTGCGGCTGGTTGAGGAAAAGGGGGTCGGCGCCCTTGCGGGGTTTATTGCCGGTCTGCGGTCATGAACGGCCAGGATGTTATTTTGACTTTGACAGGGGGCCTGGGATAGGCTCTTGTGTACATTGGCGTAAGGTCATATTCGATGCAGCCACGATACACTATGCAACACCCTTTTGCCTTTACGGCCATGCCGCAATTGGTCTTCGGCCCGGGAACCGTGGCCAGGCTGGGGGGATTCGCCAGCGGCTTTGGTAAAACCGCCCTGGTGGTGACCGGGGCAGGCTCCCTGGATCGCGCCGGCCACCTGTCCCGTATGATGGGCAGCCTGAAAGCGGCCGGCGTGACTGTCCACCACACCCGCATCACCGGCGAACCGTCGCCCGAGATGGTCGACGGGGTGGTCGATGCATTCAGGGACAAGGGTGTCGACCTGTCGGTCGCCGTTGGCGGCGGCAGCGTCCTGGACGGTGGCAAAGCCGTTGCCGCCATGTTGACCGAAACCGGCTCCGTGGCGGACTACCTGGAAGGGGTGGGAACGCGCCGGCCGTCAGGGCGGTCGCTGCCGGTCATCGCCGTGCCGACCACGTCGGGAACCGGCAGCGAGGCCACCAAAAATGCGGTGATCTCACGGGTCGGTGCGGGTGGATTCAAGAAATCCCTGCGACACGACAACTATGTGCCCAAGCTGGCGCTCCTGGATCCTGAGTTGTGCATCTCGGCACCGCCATCGCTGACCATTGCCTGCGGCATGGATGCGCTGGCCCAGTTGATCGAATCCTATATTTCCAGGAAGGCCTCGGTACTGACAGACGCTCTGGCCATCGATGGCTTGCGCCGCCTGATTCCGGCGCTTCCCGAGGCCTGCGGGACGGGGGCGTGCGATCCGGGATGCCGCGGCGCCGTCGCCTACGGGGCCTTTCTTTCCGGCGTCACCCTGGCCCATGCGGGCTTGGGCGCCGTGCATGGGGTCGCCGGTCCCATGGGCGGGATCGTCGCCATTCCCCACGGTGTCGCCTGCGCCAATCTGTTGCCCTATGCACTGACGGCGACCGTCGACAACCGGGCCGCCGCGGAGACGACGACGGGCGATGTCACCATCGAGAAATTGACGCGCGTCGCCCGGTTGTTCGGTGCCACGGCTCAAGATCGTATCGCTTGCTGCCGTGACCTGGTGGCACGCCTTTACCGCTGGCTGGACCGACTGGGGATCCCCCGACTGAAGTCCTTCGGGTTGACCACTGTGCAGGTCGATCAACTCGTGACCATCGCATCCAACAAGAACAGCCCCTTGCCACTTTCGGCCAATCAGATGCGGTCGATGATCATGGACCGGTATTGACCTTTCGATGCCATACAGAACAGATGACCGGTTCTCGCTCGTCGAGAAGCGGGTTTGCGGTGGGTTCGCGCAAGCGTTGCGGGCAGATGGTCGGATATCCCGTTGCAGGGAGGGATATCCACAGGCGGCACCGGTCTGACGGCCCCTATTCGATAATTTCGAGCACCGTGCGCTTTTTGAGTTTCGAGGAGACGGCGCCCAGGATGGTTCGGATGGCTTGAGCGGTACGGCCGTGTTTGCCGATGACCTTTCCCAGGTCTTCTTTGGCCACCGTTAGCTCCAAAACAGTGGTTTGGTTGCCCTGGACTTCCGCTACGCTGACCTCATCGGGCTTGTCCACCAGTGACCGGGCGATATGAACAATGAGTTCCTTCATCTTGCGCGTCCTTCCAAAAAAATTTGCAGTTGCGTTCAGCTGAATGTCATAGCGTGTTCAACGGTTCAAAGAGCTGGTGCGAAATGCGCTTCGGATATCGGTTGGCACCGATGGGCGACAACAATACCATGAACGACAGCAATCTTGGAAGCTTTCCCCCACCCCACCCCTTTGCCACTGAGAGAGGCGCTACCGAAATTCGCAATCGATGGCCGTTCATAGTATAGTTGACATGACTCATCATAATTCCATGGCGGACGGTAAATCAAGCCGTAAGGTTAAAAAAAGGGCGTGGATAGCCCTTGTTTCCTTGATTTCGGAGTGATAAATCAGTTTGCTGTTCAATGTGAGCGGGAGTCACCTGGTTCATTTTTTCGGGCCGATAGGCCGACGGAAGCGATTTGCCGATTTAAAACCGATGCTTACAAAGGACCTATACCGATATGCATCCCTGCTGCTGTTGATTGTGCTGCTGCTGGTATCGTGCAGCCCTTTCAAACCGGCCGTAATTCCGGACGCAGCCGGAGAAATACCGGAAACCTATGCCTTGTATACCGGTGTGGGGGATACCTCAACGCCCTGGTGGAACGAACTGGATGCACCTGAACTCAACCGGCTGATCCAGGAAGCGATTTCCGACAACTTTACCTTGAAGGTCGCCTGGGCCCGCCTCCGGCAGGCCGGAGCAATTGCCGTCCAGGTGGGTGCCGACCGTTTTCCGGACCTGTCGGCCAGGGGCACTGCCGACCTAAACCGGCGCAGATCAGAATTCACCCCCGAGGGGTCGGCGGGAGACGACCGTTACACGGTCGGTCTGTTCAGCAGCTATGAGGTCGACCTGTGGGGCCGTGTCGCCAGCCAGCGGGAAGCGGCCCTGTTGGAGGTGGAGGCATCCCAAGCCGATTTGCAAACGGCCATGGTGACCGTGACGGCCGAGGTGGCCGATCGCTGGGTGCGTATCATCGCCCAGCGGCTTCAACGACAGCTGCTGGAAAAGCAGCTGGCCAGCAATCAAACCTTTCTGGAACTGATCGAGCTGCGTTTCAGAAAGGCCATGGTTTCCGCTCTGGACGTTTATCAGCAGCGGCAGACTGTGGAAGGCGTGCGTGCCAGAATTCCCCTGGTGGAGGCCGAACTGCAATTGCTGATTCATGAGCTGGCCGTGTTGCTGGGCCGGCTCCCGCGTTCGGATCTCGGCCTCGCCCGGGTGGAGATACCACAGATCGGACAGCTCCCACCGGTAGGCCTGCCGATCGACCTGCTGGCCAAGCGGCCCGACGTGCAGGCGGCCGGCATGCGGTTGACGGCCGCTCAATGGCAGGTGGCCGCGGCACGGGCCAATCGGCTACCGGCCCTGCGGTTGACTGCCGGCGCCCAGTATGGGAGCAGTGAACTGGACCTGTTGTTCGATACCTGGCTGTTGAGCCTGGCCGCCAATCTGACGGCGCCGATCTTCGACGGTGGCCGACGGGCCGCCGAGGTGGACCGTACGCGCGCCAAGGTGGATGAGAATCTCTGGATTTACCGCCAGGCGGTCGTATCTGCTATCAAAGAGGTTGAGGACGCCATGGTCAGCGAAACCCGGCAGCGTGAGCACATTCAGGGCCTGGAAGCCGTCAAGGCGGCCTCCAGCCGAGGGCTCGATGAGGCCATCGGGCGCTACCGCCGGGGCTTGAGCGATTACCTCCCCGTGCTCACGCAGCTGTTGGTCGTGCAGGATCTGGAACGCGATCTGATCAACCAGCGCACCTTGCTGATTCGTTATCGTGTCGCGCTTTATCGCTCCCTGGGCGGTGGTTGGACGACCGATGCGATCCCACTTGCACAAAACACAACAACCGGTGCGCTTGCCCGTGCCGGTGCTGCCCACAGGAAGTGATCGGCACATGATGCAACCCGATGCAGCTCCGATCCGTGCCGCACACCGCCGTCGATGGTGGTGGGTGGGGACCATACTGCTCTGCCTGGCGATCCTGGTCCTGGGCATGACACTGGCCGGATACATCAAGAGAACAG
The DNA here is from genome assembly GCA_963785365.1 of uncultured delta proteobacterium. Classification (GTDB taxonomy): domain Bacteria; phylum Desulfobacterota; class Desulfobacteria; order Desulfobacterales; family Desulfosarcinaceae; genus Desulfosarcina. The sequence continues at coordinate 337,574 of CAWAUZ010000013.1, forward strand.
CCCCCAAAGCTGAAAAACGCGCGCCGGTGGGCAACATCCCGCGGGTGGAAACCCTGGTCCTGGCGCCCGACGATCATCAGGTGTCCATCGACGCCATGGGATCGGTCGTGCCGGCGCGCGAATTGACCTTGAAGGCGCGGGTTTCCGGACAGGTCAAATCCCTGCATCCCGAATTTGAAGCCGGGGGGGTTGTCGGGCAGGGGGAACGCATTGTAGAGATCGACCCCCAGGACTACCGTCTGGCGCTGGCCCGTAAAAAAAGCCAACTGGCCGAGGCCCAGTACGAGCTCAAGATGGAGATGGGCTACCAGGAAGTGGCCCGGCGGGAGTGGGACCTGATCAATCAGGGTGCGCCATCCAGTCCCGAGGATGAAGAGCTGGCGCTGCGCAGACCGCATCTGGCCAAAGCCCGTTCGGACCTGGCGGCTGCCGAAGCGGAGCTGGAACAGGCCAGGCTCGACCTGGCGCGGACCGAGATAGCCGCGCCCTTCAATGCCATCGTTCGACTGACCCATGTCGATGTCGGTTCCCAGGTTTCCACCCAGGACGCCCTGGCCGAACTGGTGGGTACGGATGAATACTGGATCCGCGTTTCCCTGCCGGTGGACCGTCTGCGCTGGATCCGCATACCGACCAGCCGGTCCGGAATCGGTGCCCTGGCGACCGTGCACTATCGTGGGACCCAGCGCACCGGCCGGGTGATCCGCCTGTTGAGCGATCTTGAAACCCAAGGGCGCATGGCCCGCATCCTGGTGTCGGTCAAAGATCCCCTGGGGCATGCCGATCCCTCATCGGATCTGCCGCCCCTTTTGATCGGCGAGTATGTGCGGGTTGAAATCCAGGGAGGGGCCTTGAGGGATGTGTATCGGATCCCGCGAACGGCCCTGCGTGACGGCGACACCATTTGGGTGGCAGATGAAGGTGACACCTTGCAGATCAAACCGGTCGATCCCGTGTGGCGCGACGATGGTTTTGTGCTGATCGCGGACAGCCTCGACCCGGGCGCCCGCCTGATCGTTTCGGATCTGGCGACCCCGGTGACCGGTATGCGGGTGGATCCGATATCCGGCGCCACGGTTGAATTGCCAGCCGCATCCGATATGCACGGCGGCGACGGAGCAGGGCAGGATGAATAGCCCGCATCCTGACCCATCCAAACCGGTGGAGCCGGTTCGCCAAGGGCCGATTGCCTGGATGGCCAAGCACCGAGTGGCCGCCAATCTGTTGATGGTCGTCTTTTTGGTGGGCGGCCTGCTGAATGCCGGTCGCATCAAGAAAGAGGTTTTCCCCGATTTCGAGCTTGACCAGGTCACCATTCGCCTGCCTTACCCGGGCGCCAGTCCGGAGGAGGTTGAGCGTGGGGTCATATTGGCGGTCGAAGAGGCCGTGCAGGGCCTCAATGGGGTCAAATCGGTCACGGCTAGTGCCAACGAGGGTTCCGGCACCGTTACCGTCGAAATGATCGAAGGTGAGGACATCCAGCGCCTGGCCCAGGACATCAAGACCGAGGTCGATCGGATCGTCTCCTTTCCCGAGGAGGCCGAGGACCCGCGGGTATCCATCGCCCAGCGCAAGCGCTATGTGGTTTCCCTGGCGCTTTATGGCCCCCAGGATGAAAAGGTGTTGCGCGAAGCGGCCGAGCAGGTCCGGGATCGTCTGCTGCAATCCCCACACATTACCCAGGTTGAGTTCGCCGGTGTCCGCGATTTCGAAATCGACATTTCGGTGCCCCAATCCCGGCTGCGAGCCTACAACCTGACCCTGGCCGATATCGCCCAGGCCATCCGCAGAGCCGCCGTGGAACTGCCCGGCGGGTCGATCAAGTCCGAGGGCGGCGACGTGTTGGTGCGCATGAACGAGCGCCGTGATTTCGGTCGTGAATTCGGGCGGATTCCCATCATTACCAGCAACGACGGGACCGAAGTGCTGCTGGCCGACATCGCTCAGATTAGCGACGGGTTCGAAGACACCGACCGGTTCGCCACCTACAATGGCATGCCTGCCGTTTTCATCGAGGTCTACCGTGTCGGCGACCAGAGCCCTACCGCCGTGTCGGCGGCGGTGCGAGAGAAGATGGACGAGATCAGGGCCGACCTGCCGCCCGGACTCTTTCTGGATGCTCACAATGACCGCTCGGACATCTATCGCCAGCGCATGGACCTGATGGTGAGAAACGGGTACCTGGGACTGACCCTGGTCTTCCTCCTGCTGGCGGTCTTTCTGGAACCGCGCCTGGCCTTTTGGGTGAGCCTGGGGATCCCCATCTCCATCCTGGGGTCGCTGCTCTTCATTCCCATGGCAGGGGTGAGTATCAACATCATCTCCATGTTCGCCTTCATCATCACCCTGGGCATAGTGGTTGATGACGCCGTCGTGGCCGGTGAAAACATGTATTTTCACCGTCAGCAGGGTGCCCCTTGGTTCGAGGCGGCCGTGAACGGCACGCGCGAGATCGCCACACCGGTCACCTTCAGCGTCCTCACCAATCTGGTCGCCTTCGCGCCCCTGCTCTTTGTATCCGGATTCATGGGCAAGATCTTCAAACAGATCCCGGTGGTTGTGATCGCCGTTTTTGCCGTTTCATTGATCGAGAGCCTGTTTATCCTGCCGGCCCACATCGGCCACCAGCACCGCGCCGCGCCAACTACCGGCATGCTCGGCTGGCTGTTTGCCCGACAGCGCGCTTTCAGCCAATGGTTTGCCCGCATGGTGCGCACCCGCTACGGTCCGCTGCTGGATCTGGTCCTGCGGAATCGATATGTTTCGATCAGCCTGGCCGTGGCCCTGCTGTTGGTCACGATCAGTTTCGTCAGGAGCGGGCGCATGGGGTTCGAATTGTTTCCCAAGGTGGAGTCGGATTACGCGGTCGTCACCGCGACCCTGCCCTACGGTACGGCCGTGAGTAAAACCGCCGCCGTGCAGCAGCACCTGCTGACGGCCGCCAATCAGATCATTGATGAAAACGGCGGCGATCAGCTGGTCGAGGGTATCTTTGCCGAAATCGACGGCAACACGGCCAGCGTTCGGGTCTACCTGACGCCGCCGGACGTGCGGCCTCTCTCCACGGCCGAATTGACCGACAAGTGGCGTGAACGGGCCGGACCCATTACCGGGCTGCAATCCTTGAAATTCGAGTCCGACGCGGGCGGCCCGGGACGCGGGCCCGCCATTTCCGTGGAATTGAGTCACCGCGACGTGGATGTTCTCGCGCGGGCCAGCGAGGAGGTGGCCCAGGCGCTGGGCTATTTTCCCACCGTCACTGACATCGATGACGGATTCGCACCCGGCAAACGCCAGATCGATTTCAAGATTCGACCGGAAGCCCGCAGCCTGGGCCTGCGATCCCAGGATGTGGCCTTGCAGGTGCGCAACGCCTACTACGGGGCCGAAGCACTGCGTCAGCAGCGCGGCCGCAACGAGGTGCGGGTAATGGTGCGCCTGCCGAAATCTGAGCGCGTGTCCGAACAGCAGCTGGCAGAGATGGTCCTGCTGACCCCAGCGGGCACGGAGATTCCGCTGTTAGAGGCGGTCACCATCGCGCGCGGGCGGGCCTACACCACCATCGAACGGCGCAACGGACGGCGGGTGATTACCGTCACGGCCGATGCCCAGCCGCGCAGCAAGGCCGGACAGGTGCTCAAATCCCTGTCCGAGGAGACCCTGCCGGAGATTCAGGCGCGCTACGCGGGATTGACCTACAGTTTCGAGGGGCGTCAGGCGGACCGACGGGAGAGCATGCAGAGCCTGGTCAAGGGGCTGCTCTTCGCACTTTTGATCATCTATGCCATGCTGGCCATTCCGTTCAACAGTTTTGTCCAGCCGGTGATCATCATGATCGTGATTCCTTTTGGGATCGTGGGCGCGGTGCTCGGGCACCTGATGATGGGGTACAGCCTCAGCCTGATGAGCATGTTCGGTGTCGTGGCCCTGTCCGGCGTGGTGATCAACGACTCGCTGGTGCTGATCGACTTTGCCAACCGGCAACAGCAAAAGGGCGTGGGCAGCCATGACGCGATCCACACATCGGGCATCAACCGCTTCCGACCGATCCTGTTGACCACCCTGACCACCTTCGGCGGGTTGACCCCCATGATTTTCGAAACCTCCCGACAGGCCCGTTTTTTGATCCCCATGGCGATTTCATTGGGATTCGGTATTTTGTTCGCCACCTTGATCACGCTGCTGCTGGTGCCCTGCCTGTACATGGTCATCGAGGACATCGCCAGGTTGTGGCGCCTTTGGCGATCCGCCGAGGCCGGCGCTTGAGCCTCGCCGCCCAATTATCGTGCCGACGCTGCGGCACCTGCTGTAAAAAGGGCGGGCCGGCCCTGCACCGGGAGGATCGAACGCTGGTGGCCCAGGGCCTGATCCCGGCCCGCGACCTGTTCACCATCCGCCAGGGTGAACAGGTGCGCGACAACATTAAGGGCACCGTGGCCCCGCTGGCGCAAGAGATCGTTAAAATCAAGGGTGTCAATGGCCGATGGACCTGTACCTTCTTTGAAGAGGCCTCCAAGGGGTGTCGCATTTACGATGCCCGCCCGCTGGAGTGCCGCGTGCTCAACTGTCGGGACACCCGGCGGATTGAAGTGCTGTATGAGCGCACCCGTCTGACGCGGGGGGACCTGTTGGCCGACGTCGGCGGCCTCTGGGAGTTGATCGTCGATCATGAGCGGCGCTGCAGTTATGCCCAGATCGCACGGCTGTTGGGCGACGGTTTCGAAAACGGGTTCCCGGTACACGAAGATGCGGTCCAAGAGATGATCCGCTTCGACTACCACGTCCGGCAATTGACGGTCGCCAAGGCCGGGATGGATGAACAGATGCTGGATTTTTTCTTCGGCCGTCCGCTGACCGATACGATTAACATGTTTGACATCGCATTAAAAAAGCGCAGCGGCGGCTACCGGCTGGTGGCCCGGTCGTCGTTTTCACGGCCTTAGTGGCCGTGGGCATAAATACGATGGCATTCGACGGCCGATGCGCCCGGTCCGTCTGCGTTGCTCGTCACTCTCAGACGAAAGGGTATGCTTGCTCCTCGCGCCTTGCGGTCCGGACGCATCGGCCATCTCGGTGCGTCACCATATTTATGCCCACGACCACTTAGGGCCACCGTGCGCCTGGGCGGCGTCACGTTTCGTGTCGAGTCGTCACCGGTCCAGCTTTTTCAGCGAGACGGTTTTGCCGTAAACCCCCGGTTGCCGGTTGGGGAAGAAGTAGCGCATCCGGTGGCCACGCACATGGTGGAGGCGGTCGGCGGTCAGATCGGCGGTCAGCATGCCGGGGTCGGGCGACAGGCGCGAGGCGATGACCTCGCCCGATGGCGACAAGACCACCGCGTTTCCGGGAAAGGTCAATCCGTTGCCATTGTCGCCGATTTGATTGCAGGCCACCACGAAAAGCCCGTTGTCAAAAGCCCGGGCGGGCAGGTGACGCATCCAGGAGTGGTGCTTGTCCACGGCCTGGCCGCGCGGGGAGGCATGCGGTATGAAGATCGCATCGACTTCCGCTTCGGCCATGCATGTGGCCAGTTCGGGAAAGTGGGCGTCGTAGCAAAGCTGGATGCCGAAGCGGATCCCGGACCAGGTGAACACCGGCAGGGTGCTGCCGGGGGTGAACAGCGCTGCTTCCGGCGGGGCCAGGTGGATCTTGCGGTAGACTCCGGTTTGCCCTTTTGGTGTGATCGCCATGTGGCTGGCATACAGGCGGCCGCCCGCGCCCTTTTCCGCAAAACCGACCAGCAGGACCATGTCCAGTTCGGCGGCCAGGCGAATCAGCTGGTCGATCTCCGGTCCGCGCGCGGAAATGGCGTGGGCGGCAATCTCGGCCTGGTTGCTGTAACCGGTCAGGTTGAGCTCCGGGAAACAGACCAACCCCGCTCCCGCCGCCTGGGCCTGAAGCGCCCAATCGCGTGTCCTGGCCAGGTTGCGCGCGATCTGCCCCACGGGACACCGGCAAACGACTGCTGCGATGCGGATGTCGATCATCAGGCACCGATCAAGCGGATGTCCAATTTGCGGCTGCGGGGCCCGTCGAACTCGCAGAAAAAGAGGCCCTGCCAGGTGCCCAGTACCAGGCGGCCCTTCTCCACCGGGACGGTGGCCGAGGAACCGATGATGGATGCTTTCAGGTGGGCCGGCGAGTTGCCTTCCAAGTGACGATAGGCCGCTTTCCAGGGGACGATTTGGTTGAGCACCATCAGTATGTCCTGGCGAACGGCCGGATCGGCGCTCTCGTTGATGGTGACCGCCGCCGTGGTGTGGGGAACGAAGACCACACAGAGGCCATCTTCCATTTTGCTGTCGGTCACCTGCTGCTGAACCAGGGTCGTCACGTCGACCATTTCGGTTTGGGCGCGGGTGTTAACGGAAAGGCGCATGCAAAACCTCGAGGCAGGGGGATAGCCGTCAGGACGACCCGGCTGAAGGGGAAGGGGGCTTCACCCGTCAGCCGATCCACTTGAACCAAAAAAGGCCCCGCTTTGTGTAAAAGCGGGGCCTTTTGGGTAGCTAAGATTCGGTGTGATTACACACAACCGGTGGGTTTGGGAAGCCCCGCCATCTTACAGGCTCCCTTGCCGGGTCCGGACGGAAACAGCTCGTAGATGTGTTTCAGTTTGAAACCGGTGACCTTGGAGAGCACGCGAACCATGGGGGCGATACCATTTTTCTCATAGTATTCGCGCAGCACGTCGACAACTTTCTTGTGCTCGTCGTTCAGCTCGTCGATGCCCTCTTCCTTTTTGACGTACTGAACCCACTCTTCGGACCAGTTGCTGTAATCATCGATGAAACCATCTTCATCTACCGTAAATGATTTTCCACCAAATTCGACTGTCGGCATGTTACTCATTCCTCCTTTACAAATTTGTTAGTATTTTCGGCATGCTGCCGTTTGGATTCACCATTTTGAATCTAAGCTTAGTAGCGGATTAGGCTTCCAATGTCAATACGTATTCTGTTTTTCGATGCCGCCGGTCGTTCGGCAGCGCCGTTTCCAGGAGGTGGCTAATATTCCCGGGGGGTCTGGTTGATCTGGTTGAGGGTGAACACCGGCCCGTCCTTGCAGACCAGCTCCTTGCCGATACCGCAGCGGCCGCACATGCCGAAGCCGCACTTCATGCGGTTTTCCAGACTCATGATGATGTGGTCGTGATCGTAGCCCAGCTTTTCCAGGACCGGCTGGGTGAATTTGATCATGATCGGGGGACCGCACACGATGGCATAGGTGTCTTCGCCGCCCGGGGGGGCCTTTTGCTCGGTGATCGGGGGAACGAAGCCCACGTTGTATTTCCAATCGGGGTCGCTGGTGGCGTCGACGGTGATGTGCATGTTGATGTCGTCCCGCTGTTCCCAGGTCACCAGTTCGTCCTTGTACAAGAGCATGCCCGGCGATCGGGCGCCGTAGACCACGTCGATGTTGCCGAACTTCGGCCGGTTGGCCGGGTCCAGCATGGTGACGATGGATGAGCGCAAGGTGGTAAAGGCAAATCCGCCGCCCACGATGAGCAGGTTCTTGCCCTCCAGAGTATCCCAGGGGTACCAGTTGCCCAAGGGCCCGCGCAGGCCCATGATGTCGCCGACCTTCATGTTGTGAAGGTGGGTGGTGACGACACCGGCACGGTTGATCGTGAACTTGACGAACCCTTTTTCGACGGGTGACGAGGCGATACCGATGGGGATTTCCCCTTTGCCGGGAATGGACAGCTCGGCAAACTGGCCGGCGTGGTACGCGAACTTCTCTTCATCACTATCGTTAAGGAAGACGAACTTGAATGTTTTCAGGCTTTTGTCTTCAGCTTCGACGATGATGTCGTCAATGCGGACCGGATAGGGCAGATATGGATTTTGCACGTATGGTTCCTCCATCAACCCTGCGCGGCGCAGGCGTCGGCAGGTTTGTAGCGGTTCATCAGATCACACACCCGGCGAATATCGATATTGACCGGGCACTGGCGAACGCACCGGCCGCAGCCCACGCACATGATGCCCGCATCGTACTTGTCGACAAAGTATTTGAGCTTGTGCATGAAGCGCTGGCGAACCCGCTGGGTCTTGGTGTCCCGGGGGTTGTGCCCGGTGGTGTGGACGGTGAAAATGGGGAACATGCAGCTGTCCCAGTTTTTCATTCGCACACCGGATTTGCCGTGGACCTCGTCCTGGATGTCAAAGCACCAGCAGGTGGGGCAGGAGAAGGTACAGGTGCCGCAGTTCAGGCAGGAAAAGGCCACGTCATCCCAAAAGGGGGCGCCGTGGAGCTCCAGCAGGTCCGTGTCGGCCAGGTTGCCGGTTTCCACGGTGGAGACGATGCGCGCTTCGGCGGCTTGCCGGCCGGTCTCGAAGGCGGCGGTGTCGTCGGAAGCCTTTGTCCAGCCGGCCGCATCGGCAAAGGCCTTGCCCTTGTCGGTCAGGAGCTTGGCCAGGTAGGCATCGTCCCGGTCCATCACCAGCACATCGAGACCCGCTTCATGGTAGGGGCCGCAGCCGGCCGTGGTGCAAAAGCAGGTGGACAGGGGCGTGTCGCAGGCCATGCCGATAAAGGTGGTGGCTTCGTAGGCGCCGAGCCAGTAGGGATCCTTGACATCCGGCGTATCGAAGTTGAGTTTCACCAGCAAGGTGGCCTTGGCGTCGCAGGGGCGGATACCGACGACGGCCCGGAGCGCATCGTCCCTGGCGGTCGGTTTCATGATGTGGTGGTCCGCTTTGGATTCATCCAGAGAGTATTCGAGCATATTTTCGGATTGGGGAAAGAGCAGCGCCTTGGGAGAGAGGCGGGTGTTGACCATGTCCATCTCCGGCATCTGGCCCTTTTCCAGCTCCTGGAACTGATGGTAGTCTTTCTCTTTGACCGGCCCGAACAGCCGGTAGGTGTCGGCGGCGGCCGTCAACCCATCCGTCCATTTTTTCTTGTCGATTTTAACGAGCGTCATAGCATTAACCTTTACCGCGTTAACGGAAGTTGCCGACGGAGAAAGGACCCCTCCCCGTCACCGGCGGTCATTGTCACTTGATGAAGGCTTCCGGATCGTTGGCCTTGTAGCTGTCCAGTGCCGGACGCTGATCCAGGGAGAGCCCGGCTTCCCATCCGAACTGTTCCTGGCAGTCCTTCTCGAGCTTGCGGGTGAGCAGTCGCATGTTGATGCCCACCGGGCAGGCGCGTTCGCAGGCCCCACAGTCGGTGCAGCGGCCGGCACAGTGGTAGGCCCTTAGAAAATGAAAGGTGCGCACATCGACGGGATCCTGCCCTTTGCCGACCCACTGGGGCTTGGACTCGTCCACGAAGCAGGTCGGGCAGTAGCACAACGGGCAGGCATTGCGGCAGGCGTAGCAGCGAATGCACGGTGACAGCAGATCCTCGAAGAACTGCCATTTGTTCTCGGCGCTCATCTCCTCGATGTTGCGGATGTCGGCGTAGCGGTCGATGTCGGTTTGTTCCGCCACCGCATCGACCAGCATTTCGTCGTGGATCACCGGGTTGCGGTGGACGCACAAGGCGCAGTTCTGCTGCAGCACCTCGCTCTTGTCAAAGAGGGTCTCGGCCTCGGCGGTCTTGACCTTGATGGTCTCCTCGGTCTCGGAGACATCGATGATTTCTCCGTCCACCAGATTGGCGATCTTGCGTTTGTCGATCATGCCCGTGCAGGGTACCCCCACGATGTAGAGCTGGTCGCGCTTGATCTTGTTTTCGATGAGATGGGTAACGATGTTGCGCGAGTCGCACCCTTTGGCGAACACGGCTACCTTTTCCTTGCGGTTGGTCAGGTAATTGGCCAGGTTGATGCCGCAGTTGCTGTCCCACACCAGGGTGTCGACATCTTCTGGGGTGGTCGCAAAGCACGGCTCGTTCATCATCGGGATGGTGCCCTTGCGAAATCCGATAACCATGTCCACCGTGCAATCCTTGAGCAGTCGACCGGCAATCTCTTTGATCTTTTCCGTGTATCCTACCATGTTATGCTACCTTGGCCGTCTCTTTGATGTAATGGGTGTTGGGCCCGATGGCTTTGACCTTTTCCGTCACTTCCTTGACCACGTTGACGAACTTGGTGGATTCCGCCGAAGAGATCCAGGAGAAGTGCAGCCGATCCGGTTCAACGCCCATCAGTTCCATCAGGTTTTTAAACAGGGTGAATTTCCGACGTGCATAGTAATTACCTTCCAGGTAATGGCATTCGCCCGGGTGTCACCCGCTCACCCAGACGGCATCGGCGCCTTCGCGCAGCGCCGCCAGGGCGAATTTGGGGCTCATGCGGCCCGTGCACGGAATGCGGATGACCCGGATGTTGGCCGGATACTCCATTCGGCTGACGCCGGCCAGATCCGCGGCACCGTAGCTGCACCAGTTGCAGAGAAAGCTGACGATTTTCGGTTCCCAGTCAGACATGCGTAAATCTCCTTTGTTTGCTCACGTAACCTGCATCGCACGCCGGTTTCAACCGGCATTGTTTCCGTTGAAAGATCACACCGCTTCGTTGAGTGTGAAAATCTGTGCAAAAATTTGGTCGTTGTCAAACCCCTTGAGGCGAATGGCGCCGGATCGGCATGAGGCCACGCACAGGCCGCAGCCTTTGCAAAGCACCGGGTTGATCTGGGCCTTGCCGGCGAACATGCGTGCATCGGCGGCGATAAAAGAGGGTGCCGAATAGGGGCAGATGGAGACGCACACACCGCAACTGCTGCAAATGGCCGGCTCCGTTTCGGCCACCGTTCCGCTGGTGTTGATGGTCTCTTTGGCCAGCAGGGTGATGGCCCGCGATGCGCTGGCGCGGCCCTGGGCCACGGCTTCGTCGATAGGCTTGGGGTAGTGGGCCAGGCCGCAGAGGAAGACCCCGTCCGTGGCAAATTCGCTGGGCCCCAGCTTGGCGTGCTTTTCCACGAAGAACCCGTCGTCGTTGAGCGGCACCTTGAAGAATTGGGCTATGGCCTCGTCCTTGTTGGGTAAAATGGCTGACGCCAAGGTCACCAGGTCGGCGCTGATTTCCACGGGACGCTGAAGCACGTGGTCGGTGAGGGTGATGCGGATGTCGCCCTTTTCGATCGCAAGCTGCGGCTTGTTGTCCAGATTGTAACGGATGAAGATCACACCGGCTTCACGGGCTTTTTTATAGAGGTATTCGCGTTCGCCGTAGGTGCGGATGTCCCGGTAGAGAATATAGACATCCATGTCGGGATTGATCTTTTTCAGCTCTAATGCGTTGTCGATGGAGTGGGTGCAGCAGACCCGGCTGCAGTAAGGCCGGTCGGGTTGGCGCGAGCCCACGCACTGGATGAAGACCGCCGAATTGATCGCCTTCAGTTCGGGATCGCCGGCGATGAACTTTTCGTCAAGCTCTAAACTGGTGAGGATGCGCGGATCCTCACCGTAGCTGTACTCGTCGGGTATGAGGGCGCTTCCGCCCGTGGCCACCACGGCCACCCCGTGTTCGAGAACCTCGCTGGCGTCGCCGTTGCTCAAGGTGGATTTGAAGCTGCCCACGAATCCGTCAACGCCGGTCAGGCGGGTGTTCAGGTGGATGCGGACCCGGTCGTCGTGGTCAATCGAAGCGACCAGTTCGTTCAGTTTGTCCTCGACGCGGTCGCCGTCGGCGCTCTTGAAGATGCGGTGGGCGTTGCCTCCCAGCCGGTCGCCGGCTTCGATGATGTGGGTCGTATAGCCCTGGCTGGCCAGACTTTTGGCCGCGGTCATGCCGGAGACGCCGCCGCCGATGACCAGGGCTGCCTGGTTCACGTTCAGTTCGGCTTCGGGCAACGGCTGCATCAGGGCCACCTTGGAGACGGCCATGCGCACGAGGTCCTTGGCCTTGGCCGTGGCCAGCTCCGGATTGTTCTTGTGCACCCACGAGTCGTGGTTGCGGATGTTGCACATTTCGAACAGGTATTTGTTCAGGCCGGCATTGATCAGGGTCTCCTGGAACAAGGGTTCGTGTGTCTTGGGGGTGCAGGCGGCCACGACCACGCGGTTGAGCTTTTTCTGCTGGATGATCTGGGTCATGGTTTCCTGGGTGTCCTGGGCGCACGAGTACAGGTTGTCCGAGACGTACTCTACGTAGGGCAGTGTGGCGGCGTAATCACGAACGTCGGGTACGTTAACCACGCCGGCGATGTTGATGCCGCAGCGGCAGACGAACACCCCTACACGGGGCCGCTCGCCGATCACGTTGGTTTCGGGGACCACCTCGGGCTTTTTGGTCAGGGTGTTGCGCGCTTCGGCGAGTATTTCACCGGCGGCCGATGCGGCGGCACTGGCATCCACCACCGACTGGGGGATATCCTTGGGACCCTGGAAGGCACCGCAGACAAAAATACCCTTGCGGGAGGTCTCCACGGGGGTGAAGGCGCCGGTCTTGCTGAAGTTGCCCGGGGTCAGTTCGATGCCCAGCCGGTCGGCCATGGCCTTGACCTCGGGATCAGTCTGCAGGCCGATGGAGAGCACGATCTGGTCGAAGGTCTCGACGACCGTCTCTCCCGTCTCGGTGGTGTAGCGCACGCTCAGGTCGTCGGAGCCGGGCACCGGGTCGATGGTGTGCACCCGGCTGCGCACGAAGCGCACGCCCTTGTCTTTGGCGTTGTCGTAAAAGCGTTCGAAATCCTTGCCGTGGGTACGCATGTCCATGAAGAAGATGGCGCAGTCCAGATCGTAGGGGGCGTGTTCCTTGGCGATGACCGCTTCCTTGATTGCGTACATGCAGCACACCGACGAGCAGTAGGAGTTGTCGCAGCGGTTCAGGTCGCGGGAGCCCACACACTGGAACCAGGCGATTTTTTTGGGTTCCTTGTGGTCGGAGAGCCGTACCAGGTGGCCACCCGTAGGGCCGGACGCCGAGAGCAGGCGCTCCATTTCCATGGCGGTGATCACATTGGGGTGCTTGGCATAGTTGTAGGAGTCGAAACGGGACGGATCAAAGGGCTCGAACCCCGGCGCCAGGATGATGGAGCCCACGTTCAGCTCCACGATTTCATCTTCCATGCTGTGGTCGATGGCGTCCACGCCGCAGAACTCGGTGCAGACCTGGCAGCCGCCGGTTTTAAAATGGGCACAGACGTCGCGGTCGATGGCCGGTGTGTTGGGAACGGCCTGGGCGTAGGGGACATAGACCGGCTTGCGCCCCTTGAGGCCCATGTCGTATTCCGACGGGATCAATTGGGATTCGCGCCGCGAGACCGCCTCCCTGATTTTTTCCAGGGTGATGTGGCCGGTGGGACAAACCGACGCACAGGCGCCGCAGGCGATGCAGACGTCGGACTGCAGGTGAAAGGGGGTGTCCACTTTCATATCGACGCCGCGGCCGGTCAGACTGATGGCGTTGGCGCCCATTTTTTCACACATGCGGGTGCACAGGCCACACAGAATGCAGGTGTCGTTTTCCAGTTTAAAGCGCGGCGTGTCGATGCCGTAGGTCTTGGCCAGCTTCTGAAGCAGCGGCACTTCCGGGCAGCGGGCCAGCAGCATCTCGACGATCAGTTTGCGGCCGGCGTGAACCGCTTCGGTGTCCGTTTTGACCTCCATGCCTTCCCAGATGGGGTAGTTGCAGGCGGTCACAAACCGGGTCCGGCGGCCGTCGAATAGCTCCACCGTACAGATACGGCACATGCCGGCCGGCTCCAGCGCCTTGTGATAGCACATGGTGGGGATTTCCACACCGACCTTTTCGGCAACCTGGAGAATGTATTGTCCTTCTTCTCCCTGGACTGTCTTACCGTTCAGCTTAAACGTGATCATCTGTTCTTTCCCTCGGTCTTCCCTTGATTTTATCGAATGGCGATGGCATCGAATTTACAGGCGTCGTAGCAGATGCCGCATTTTATGCATTTGTCCTGGTCCAGCTGGTGGGGCTCTTTTTTCTTGCCGGTGATGGCCTCCTGGGGACACTTTTTGGCGCAAAGGGTGCAGCCGGTGCAGGCATCCGGGTCGATCTCGTAGTGGAACAGGGCCTTGCAGACGCCGGCCGGGCAGCGCTTGTCCCGGATGTGGGCCTCGTATTCATCCCTGAAATAGAGAATGGTGGTGAGTACCGGGTTGGGTGCCGCCGTACCCAGACCGCACAACGAGAAGCGCTGCACCATGCTGCCGAGCTCTTCGAGCAGCTCGATGTCACCCTCTTTGCCCTTGCCGTCGCAGATGTCGGTCAGGATGTTGAGCATCTGTTTGATGCCTTCGCGGCAGGGGTTGCACTGCCCGCAGGATTCTTCTTTCAGAAAGTCGAGGAAGTAGCGGGCCACGTCGACCATGCAGGTGTCCTGGTCCATGACGATCATGCCGCCCGAGCCCATGATGGACCCCACCTCGGCCAATCGCTGGTAATCCACCGGTAGATCTAGAAACCGTTCCGGAATGCAGCCGCCGGAGGGTCCGCCGGTCTGGACCGCCTTGAATTTTTTCTTTTTGGGGACGCCGCCGCCCAGTTCGAAGACGATTTCGCGCAGGCTGACGCCCATGGGCACTTCCACCAGCCCGGTGTTGTTGATCTTGCCGCACAGGCTGAACACCTTGGTGCCCTTGCTGTGCTCGGTGCCCATGCCGGCGTACCAGGCCCCGCCCTTCATGATGATGGGCGGCACGTTGGCGTAGGTCTCCACGTTGTTCAGGTTGGTGGGGCCGTCGCGAAAGCCCTTTTCGACGGTGTGGACGTATTTGGCGCGTGGGCGGCCCACCTTGCCCTCCAAAGAGGCCATCAGGGCTGTTGACTCGCCGCACACAAAGGCGCCGGCCCCGGTGGATATTTTGATGTGGAAACAGAAGTCGGTTCCGGCGATGCCGTCGCCCAGCAGCCCGCAGGCCTCGGCCTGCTTGATTGCCGTGACCAGGCGTTTGACCGCCAGGGGGTATTCGTTGCGCACGTAAATGTAGCCGTTGCTCGAACCGATGGCCACGCCGGCGATGAGCATGCCCTCGATGACGCTGTGGGGATCGCCCTCGAGGATGCTGCGGTCCATGTAGGCGCCGGGGTCGCCCTCATCGGCGTTGCAGATGATGCTGCGCTCGCCGTCGTGTTTGGCGCAGGTCGCCCATTTGATGCCGGCCGGAAAACCGCCGCCGCCGCGTCCCCGCAGGCCCGAGGCCTTGACCTCGTCGATGATCTGTTTGGCCTTCATCGACTTGAGCGCCTTGAGCAGGGCGCTGTAGCCGCCGCGGGCGATGTACTCCGTGATGTCATCGGGGTCGATGTAGCCGCAGTTGCGCAAGGCGATTTTGACCTGTTTGTCGTAAAAGGGGATATCCTCCAGGAAGGCAAGGCCCTCGTGGGGGGTCACCTTGGCCAGCGGATTGGTGGCGCCGTCCTCCATCACCCCCAAGGGCTTGCGCATCTGGCCCAGAATCCATTTTTTCTTGTCGAAGCGGCCCTGGCGGTAATCCTCGATGGCATCGACGACCCTGTCCGCGGTGATATTTTTGTAGATCACCCGCGGTTTGCCGTCGGCAACGATCTCGACCAGCGGTTCCTGTTCGCAAAAGCCGATGCAGCCGGTCTGGCAGATGGATATCGCGTCGTCATCGGCAAAGGCCGCCGTCGCCTTGTCGTACGCCGCCTGGGCGCCGGCGGCGATACCGCAGGAGGCCATGCCGATGTTCACTTTAATCGTGTCCGGATGGTACAAAGACCTCCTGACCTTCTCGCATATGGTGTTCAAGTCTTCCAGAGACTGGATTTTCATGGTGTTGGCCTCGTTGTTCGATTATTCGTATTGACCCAGGACCTTTTCGACTTCATCGGCGGCGATGCGACCGTGCATCTCTTCGTTGATTTTGACGACCGGCCCCAGGCTGCAGCATCCGATGCAGCGCACCGATTCCAGGGTGAAGCGCATGTCCTCGGTGGTCTGGCCGTCGCCGATCTTGAGGGTGTCGTGCAGCCGCTCGCGGATGCGCTCGGCACCGCGAACGTGGCAGGCGGTACCCAGGCACAAGGAGATGATATTTCTCCCGCGGGGCTCCAGACTGAAGGTACTGTAAAAGGTCGCCACCTCGTAAATTTTGCTGAAAGGAACGCCGATTTTAACGGACAGGTAGGTCAATGCGGGCTTGGGCAGATAGTTGTAGCGGCGCTGGATCGCCTGCAGGATCATGATCAGGTTCTCCTGATCATTGGCGAACTCGTCGTCGATGATGGTGTCCAGTTCAACGAAATCGACCGCTTCCACCTGTTCCGGAACAACTGCGGGTGCCTGACTCATATACCGATCTCCCAATAGAAATCACGCTTCACAATGATGAAGGAAAATGGCTGCTGCTATGCGCTCTGCTGAACCACCGGGCAATTTTCGACGCAGGCACCGCAGCCAGTGCACAGATCCATGTTGATGCTGCGGGCGCGCTTTTTGACTTTGACCTTGAAGTTGCCGGGGTCGCCCTCGACGCTTTCAAGATCCGCGTAGGTGATCAATTCGATGTTCAGATGCCGGCCGACCTCGACCAGTACGGGGGAGATAATTCACATCGCACAGTCATTGGTGGGAAATGTCTTGTCCAGTTGGGACATGACCCCGCCAATGGAAGGGGACTTTTCAAGAAGGTAGACATAATATCCAGAGTTCGCCAGATCCAGCGCACTCTGCATGCCGGCGATGCCGCCGCCGACCACCAGTACGGAACCCACTACATCCTTAGCCATCTTTACACTCTCCTGTCGATGTTGATCCACCCGGTGAACCATCCCACGGGGCGAAGACCCCGGCTGGAGGTTTCAGCGGGTGGGCGTAAACCAAAGGATTCCTGTATATGCTGATAGTAGGCTTGTCAATATAATTTCGGTATGTTTTGTGACAGCCGGGTCGGTGGGTTGTGCGTATATGATCAAAAAATTAGTCGGTTAGAAAGGCTGCGCCCCGGTTTTAGGTGGGATGTGAAACGTCCTGGCCGGCAGACAGGGCGAGCGCCCTGCAACCGGGGGCTGCGGGGCGCTCGCATCGAACATTAGCAGGTTGCCGCGGGGACCGCTGTCAGGCGGCGATCTTGAAGGCGCGCTCGGTGGCGCTGCGGATCTCGTCTGGCGTGAATGGTTTCGGCAGGTAGTCAATGGCGCCGATGCGGGCCGCCTCCACCGCTGTTTCGATGCTGGCATAGCCGGTGATCATGATCACCTTGGCATCGGGGTTTTTGTCGACGATGGCTTCCAGCAGCTCCAGCCCCTTGACGCCGGGAATGCGCAGATCCAGTAGCACCAAGCTGTAGTTTTTGGCTTCGATCTGCTCAAGGGCCTCTTCTTTGTTGACGGCCTGGTCTACCTGGTAGCCTTTTTTGGACAGGATCTTGCGGATGTTGTTGTTGACGGCCACTTCGTCATCCACCACCAGGATACCCGGGTGGGCCGGCATCGGTTCGATTTTGCGGGACGCCGCCTGCTGTGCCTCGGCGGCCAGCAGCTTCTCCATGTTGGCTTTGAGGGTGGCGTAGGGAGTCTGCACCGTGCCGTCGTAGATCAGGTGATCCACATAATCCTTGCCGGTTACCCGAGCGACTTCGTCGTAGTCGAACGGCATGTCTGGAGCGATCAATGCGGTCGTGTCCGCCACGGCCTTTTTGGCGGCACGTTTCTTTTTGGCCAGCTGCGGGCAGGCGGCGGTTTTGGTGCCGGCCTTGCAGGTGGCGCCCAGTTTTTTGAAGATGTCGCAGACCATGGCACCGACTTCACAAAAGCCTTCGACATCTTCGTTGGCGGTGATTTCCACGGACGGCACGTCGGTACGGGTGGCATGGGTCGCATAGGCCTTGCCGGTGACCTGGGCCACTTCGTCCGCATCGAAGGGCACGTCCACGTCGATGCGGTTGCGCTCGGCCAGACGGGCCACGTTGGCCTTCAGATCCTCGTAGTAGGGGATCGAAACGCCGTCGCTGCGAAGGTTGTGGATGTATTCGGGGCCGGAAACCGCGGCGACTTCGTCGTAGTCGAAGGGCTGGTCGATGCCGATCAGCTTTTTGGTGTCGACGCGCTTCTTTTTGCCCTTGGCGCCCTTGGCCTTTTTGGCCAGCTGCGGGCATGCGGCGGTTTTGGTGCCGGCCTTGCAGGTGGCGCCCAGCTTCTTGAAGATGTCGCAGACCATGTTGCCCACCTCGCAGAAGCCTTCGAGATTGTCGGGCATCTTGACTTCGACCACCGGCATGTCCGAGGGGCCCAGGCTGTCGGCGTAGCCTTTGCCGGTGACCTCGGCGACCTCTTCGGCGTCAAAGGGAATGTCCACATCGATGATGTTTATCGATTCGCGCTCCCGATCGGATATCTTGGCTTCCACCAGCTTGCCGGACAGGGCGTTTTCGACCGTGGTGCGCAGCTCGTCGGGGGTGAAGGGCTTGGGAATGTAGTCCAGGGCACCCATGCGGATGGCCTTGACGGCCGTCTCCGTGGAGGCGTAGGCGGTCATCATGACGGCCCGGGTAACCGGCCACTCTTTTTTGACCATCCTCAACAGCTCGAGACCGTTCATCTCGGGCATGACGATGTCGGAGATCAGCAGCGAAAAAGAATCCTTGGCCATCAACGCCAGGGCTTCCTTGGCGCTGGCGGCGTGCGTGACGTCATAGTTGCTCTTTTTGAGGATCTTTGCGACGTTTTTACAGATTCCGACCTCGTCGTCGACGACCATGATTTTAGCGGGTGTGTTCATGTGGTCTCCTTGTCCGTATGCGCGATTGAATGTAATTTGATTGTTTCTCTTTTTACACAGCGTTAAAGCATATGGTGTGCCATCTCGAAAAAAATTATAAGCTACTGAAATTAAATATTAAAAAAAGTTTTCGCCTGAGGATGGAATGTGCGAATGTATATAAAACATATACACATCCAGGTGAACCTGAGCGTCCGGACAGGGCGCCCAGGGGCGGGCCGGCGGGGCAGGTCGGGGGTGTATTGAAAAAATATACGGTGTATAAAAAGCTGGCCGCTATCGGTGCTTCGGAAGGGTAATGCCGTGCTTTTTCATCATGTTCTGGAAGTTGGGGCGTTGCATGCCAACCGCTTTGGCCGCTCGGGTGACGTTCCAGTCATTGCTGGACAGGGCGTGGGTGAGGAAGTTGCACTCCACACGGGCCACGGCTTTTTGGCGGATCTGGGCCTTGACGGCCTTTAAGGCGTCATTGGTCGTCGGCGTGTTGTCGAACAGGTTTTCCATGTCGCTGATGTCGCTCAGCAGGGGCAGCTCCTTGAGTCCGATGATCTCTTTTTCGCACAGGATTACCGCCCGTTCGACGACGTTGCGCAATTGACGCACATTGCCGGGCCAGCTGTATTCGGTTAGACGGCTGACCGCATCGTCGGCAAATCCGGTCACTGAGCGGTTCATGCGGCGGCTGAACTGGCCCAAAAAGTGGTAGGCAATGGGCAGGATGTCTTCCCGGCGCGCTTTCAACGGCGGCAGCAAAATGGGGTAGACATAGATCCGGTAATAAAAATCCTGCCGAAAGCTCCCCTCGTGCACCATCTCCTCCAGGTTGCGGTTGGTGGCGAAGATCAGGCGGATGTCGACCTTGTGGTGCACGGTGCTGCCTAACGGCATCAGTTCCCGCGTCTCCAGAAAGCGCAGGAGTTTGCCCTGTACCTCCAGGCCGATGTTGCTGATTTCGTCAAGAAACACCGTGCCGGTGTCGGCCTGCCGGAAAATGCCGGCCTTGTCCTGATGGGCGCCGGTGAAGGCCCCCTTGACGTGCCCGAACAGTTCCGACTCCAGCAGGCTGCCGGAAAGGGTGGCGCAGTCCACCGCAAAAAAGACCTTGTCGGCCCGGTTGCTGTTGGCGTGCACGGCCCTGGCCACCAGCTCCTTTCCGGTACCGCTTTCGCCGTAAATCAGCACGGTGGCATCGGTCGGGGCGACCTTTTCCACCATGGAGACGACTTTTTTGATCTTGGCGCTGCTGCCTACCAGCTGGTGGGATGCCCGGCGGGACGTGGCGGCGGTTTTCAGCCGGCGGTTGTTCAGGCGGGTCTCCCGCGCCGCCAGGGCCTGGGCGACAACGGCCCTGAGTTCATGCGGGGTAAAGGGCTTGGGCAGGTAGTCGAAAGCCCCCATCTTCATCACCTCCACGGCCGAAGAGACCGTGGAGTAGCCCGTGATGACGATGACCATGGTGTCCGGATAGGCCTCTTTGATGCGGGTGAGCACCTGCATGCCGCCCAAAGCGCTCATCTTCAGGTCGGTGACAACCACCTCGAATCGCCGGGTTTCCAGCATTTTCAGGGCCTGGTAGCCATCCAGGGCAAACTGGGTGTCGTAGCCCGGTTTGGACAGGATTTTCACGCAGCTGTGGCAGATGTTGGGCTCGTCGTCGACAATCAGGACCGCGGCGGGGCTAGTGCTCATGGTCTTGGGTGTTCTCAACGGGGACGGTGATCACGAATGTTGATCCCTGGCCGGGATCGCTTTGCACCGTCACAACGCCGCCGTGCTGTTCGATGATGCCGTGAATGATGGCCAACCCAAGGCCGTTGCCATTTTCTTTGGTGGTGTAAAAGGGGTCGAAAATTTTGTCGAGGCGCGCTTCCGGGATCCCTTCACCCGTGTCGGAGACAGAGATTTCGATAAACCCCTTCCAATCGGCGGCCCGGGTGGCGACATCGATCCTTCCGCCGGCCGGGGTCGCTTCGACGGCATTGATGATCAGGTTGATCAGGGCCTGCTCGATCTGACCCTTGTCGACGAGTGTCTGCGGAAGACCGTCGGCCAGGTCGTGGTTCACGGAAATGTCCTTGAATGCGGCCTGCTTCTGGGTCAAGGAGATGCAGGCGGCGACGATGTCATTGATGTCATGGTATTTCTTGACGGGTTGGTTCTGCCGGGCGAAGTCGAGCAGGTTGGTGACGATCCGTCGGCAGCGCAGCGCTTCGTTGGCGATCGTGGCGAGGTCCTCGTAGGTGGGATCGTCGGGTGCCAGATCTTCCTGGATCAGCATGGCCGTGGTCAAAATCGTGGTCAGCGGGTTGTTGATTTCGTGGGCCACGCCGGCCGACAGGCGACCCACACTGGCCAGTTTTTCCTGCTGCATCATCACTTTTTGAACGTTGATGTCCTTGGTGATGTCGCGGGAGATCTCCACAGCCCCGATCACGTCGCCTTGTTCGATCAGCGGGTAGGTCGAGATGGAGTAGTAGATCTCGCGGCCCTCGCGGTCCAGGTGGATGTGGGTGGTCTGGGACGGCTCTTCGGTTTGCAGGGTCTGGATCAGCGGGCAGGGGTGGTTGTCGCCCGAGCAGGGGTTTTCTAAGTGGTGGGTGATCTTGTAGCAGAACTGGCCGATGACCTGGTCCCGCGTCAGGTCGAATTTTTCCAGGAAGGCGTCGTTGGTGTCGATGATCCGAAAGTTGTGGTCGATGACCAGGACCACTTCCTGGATGAGGTCATTGATGGCAACACTGTAGAGTGCCCGCGCCTCCTGGAGTTCTTGGTGCGTTTTCTTCTGCATGGTGGAGACCCGGGCGATCTCCCAGAACAGTTGCGCCGTGTTGGTGGAGATGGCGCGCACACTCTTTTTTTTCTTGCTCAGGATGTCGTTGTAGATGTCCATGGAGCCGGTCAGTTCGACGATCAGGTCGATGTCGTCCCGGTCGAAAAAGTCGTCGTAGCTGCTGGTAATGAACAGCCCTTTCTCCATGGCGGCGACCAGTCCCGGCGCATCGGGTCGGATGTCCGCCACGGCGACGATTTCAGGCCGGATTTCCTGAAAGGTGTGCCGTTGGATCACGTCCATGAGGTCCTTGCAGCGCCTGCCGCCCCCCACCACTGCGATTTTCATCGACGCATCTCTCCCATTTTGAATTGCCTGCCGGTGTGGCTCAATAAGTCTCTGCTAAGATTTCAATGGCCCTATTTATCATGGGGGCACGGTGATTTGTCAACAGCGCGCAGGCGGGATGGGCCGGCAAGCACACGGTGATTTTCGGGTCGGGGCGGCTTGACGCCGCCTGGCAATCGGGGTAGGGCTAAGGCCCATGCATGCGCCGCCCACCTCAACCGCGCCCAACATCGTCCTGGTTGCCGGGCCCACCGGTTCCGGCAAGACGGCCTTTGCCATCCGCCTGGCCCGACAGTGCAAGGCCGAGATCGTCGGGGCCGATTCCATGCAGATCTACCGCCGGATGGACATCGGCACGGCCAAGCCGACGCCGGCGGAACAGGCCGCCGTGGCACACCACATGATCGACATTGTCGACCCGGATCAGGATTTCGATGCCGCCGATTACGCTTCCATGGCCGCCGGCGTCGTGCACGAGATTGCCGCCCGCGGGTGCACGCCGATGGTGGTGGGCGGCACCGGGTTCTATATCAAGGCCTTGATTCACGGCCTCTTGGAGCCGGGCCCGTCGGACCCGACCCTACGCCGGCGCCTGAAACGGGAGGCCGAATCGCTGGGACGGGCCGCGCTGCACCGGCGTCTGCAACGGGTCGACCGGGCCTCGGCCGACCGGATTCATCCCAACGACACCTATCGCATTGTTCGGGCCCTGGAAGTGTACGAGTTGACCGGAGATTCAATGACATCGGTTCAGCAGCGCCACCGGTTTCGA
The DNA here is from genome assembly GCA_963785365.1 of uncultured delta proteobacterium. Classification (GTDB taxonomy): domain Bacteria; phylum Desulfobacterota; class Desulfobacteria; order Desulfobacterales; family Desulfosarcinaceae; genus Desulfosarcina. Next base: position 360,063 of record CAWAUZ010000013.1, read on the forward strand.
CAGCGGCGTTTCAATACCCTGGAATTCGGTCTGGCGTGGCCGCGGGAAAGGTTGTACGAGCGCATCAACCGCCGCGTGGACCAGATGATCGCCCAGGGATTTGTGCAAGAGGTGGCCCGATTGCTGGCTGCCGGCTATGGCCGTGGCCTCAAGCCCATGCAGAGCCTGGGTTACCGCCACCTGACGGCGGTACTTGCCGGGGAGGTCGACCTGCCGGAAGCGCTGGCGGCGTTAAAACGGGATCATCGCCGATATGCCAAACGCCAGCTGACCTGGTTCCGCGCCCAGCCGTCGATGCACTGGCTGGAACCGGATCAAACCGCGGCCGCCGGCGACCTGATCGACCGGTTTCTGCAATAAGGGACCTTTCGGCGGGCTACGGTGGCCCGATCTGCCGCGGGTTGAACCGAACGATCGTCGGGCCGGCATCCGAAAGTTTCGCTTGACATACCACAATGTGGCATATATTTTAGATTAACCCTTCTCGTTATTGTATAGGGCAATTTTGCCAACGTTCATCACACGCTGGCTTCTCTTTCCAAAGGAGGATGCCATGGAAATAAAACTGTTCATCATTCCGATTCTGGTGGCGGCACTGGTTGGTGTCGTTGCTGCGCCGCCGGCTCACGCCGAATTCGTCACGCTCAGCATCATTCTGGCAGCGGCCTTCGGTACGGCGGTGGTCGCCAACGAAGCCGTCCGGTCCGAACCCGAAGCCGCAACGGCCGCTACGATGGATCAGAGCGAGCCGGCTGCACAGGCACCGGTCGATTATGCAGTGCTGGCGCCGGCGTCCCGCTAAACCGGCCGACAAGTTGGTTTCGGCATTGAATTGACGTTTGCGACCATCGATTTCAACAGTGGCGGGAAGTCGTCCAACGCGACGCTTCCCGCCTGTCATTTATGGGGATGTCATCTCATGTGGCAGGCTGACATGGTTGGGAGGCGCTTGCGGGGCGCTGGGCTGAAGCGGCCCCTGTTGGGTTTGCGCAGTGGATCTTTGTAGTGACATCTTATGGGGCCTGGCACGCACCGGCCGGTATGACGCCGCCGCTGGCATGCGCACGGCGCGATCCATGCCCACTAGGGTCGGAACACGGGCCTACTCGTCGGTGTCCGGCCAATACTCATCTTTTTTCTGGCGGTGCGACCGTTTCTTGCGTTTTGCAGCGCTTTCGGCCTGATTGTCGAAATCCTTGAATTTGGTGCGTTGGGTGCGCTTGGGTTGACTGTCCTTCCAGTCGTCGTAGTGTTCGTCCGCTTCATGCTTGGTCATGGTCACACCGCTTCCTTTTCCCGGTCCAATAAATCTGGTGATGATTGCAGCCCTTGTGATTGCTCACGGCCATGGGGCCGCCGTTTCGGCATTGTTGGCAACGCTTTGGTCTTTGGCAGCGATGGGGAACAAATCGATCTGCCAGCATCGATTCTCCCCGTACCATGTGAAATCTTAAATTTTCAACATCTTCTTGCCGGCCTGAAGGTGGTTTGCAGGGGCCGGTTACCCGTCCCCATGCTTAAATCAACTATCGGCAGCGTCCCATCTTTATAAAATTTCAGGCGTTTAAATGGCTGTGATCGCCGATGGCCTCGCCGGCCGATGCGAAAAAAATCGATTGGTTGCCGCTGCGTTTTCTAGAGCGGCGGCCGATGGGGAAAAGCAGGTCTATCTGGCGGTCAGGCCGCCGGCGGCTTTCGGGGGATGCGCACCGTAAATTCGCTGCCCGCGCCCGGTGTGCTGGCCACGGCGATGTCGCCGCCATGCTGAACGACGATGCGGTGGGTGATGAACAGCCCCAGACCAGTGCCGTTGCGGCCCTTGGTGGAGAAAAAAAGCGTGAAGAGCTGGTCGCGGGTGGCCTTGTCCATGCCGATGCCGTCGTCGGCGATGCCGAATACGATCTCATCTTCCCGGCCCGTCATCGTGAAGGTGATCCGGTGGGTCGACTTGCCGCTCTCTTTGAGGCAGGCATCGGCGGCGTTTTCCAGGATGTTGACCAGGGCCGCATGCAGGTCGTCGGCATCCACGGTCATGCGGCCGGCATCCGCTTCGATCCGGCAGTCGAACCGGACAGCGCTGCCGTCCAGGCGGGTGCGCACGGTGGCGGCCACCTGCCTGGCAAATGCCGCCGCATCCTCTTCGGTGCGCTTCGGTTCCCTCTTTTTGGCGTAATAGAGGATGTCCAGCACCATTTTGCGAATGCGCTCGGCCGTCTCCCGGGCGGCCTTGCAGCCCTGGCGCATGCGTTCGGGATCGTTGCGCTCCAGCCCCGATGAGACCAGGTAGAGACCGCCGTCCAGACTGGTGATCAACCCCTTGATGCCGTGCGAGATTGAACCGATCATCAGGCCCAGGGAGGCCAGGTGGTCCTGAAGTTCGGTTTTCTCCTTGACCAGGTGTTCCAGGTTGCGGGTGTAGTCCAGCAGTGTCTGCCGCATGGCGATCTTTTCACGGGCCCGGCGCAGGGCGATCTCCAGCGCATCCACGTTGATGGGCTTGGTGATAAAGTCGGTGGCGGCGTACTTCAGGCTGCGAATGGCCAGGTCCATGTCGCCGTGGCCGGTGATCATGATCACCTCGGTCTCCGGGTTTTCATGCTTGATTTTTCTCAGCAGGCCGATTCCGTCCCCGCCGGGCATCTTGATGTCCGTGATCACGATGCCCGGCTGCTTCTCCACAAACGCCGCGAAGGCCGCGTCGGCATTTTCGGCTTCGACGATCCCGTAACCCATGTCGGCCAGGGTGATGGCCAGGACCTCACGGATATCCGGTTCGTCGTCGACAATCAAAATGGTTGTGACCGGGGGGCGGTTCATGCACCATGCCTCACTGTTTGTCCAAAAGTGGAAACCGCACCACGAAACAGGTGCCGCAAGGGTCGTTGGGCAGCGCCTCGATGCTTCCGCCGCACTCTTTGACGATGCCGTAACTGATCGAAAGCCCCAGTCCGGTTCCCTTGCCGACCTCCTTGGTGGTAAAAAATGGTTCGAAGATCTTCTCGGCCATGTTCTCGGGAATGCCCGTTCCCGTGTCGCAGACCCGGCAGACCACGGCCTGTTCCTCGGTGCCGGTCCACAGGCGGATAATCTTTTCTCCGTTCTCCCCGGCGGCCGGCTGATCCCCCCACCTGGCTTCGATGGCGTCGCGGGCGTTGAGCAAAAGGTTGATGAAGACCTGTTCCAGCCGGCTGGGATCGGCCTGGATGCGCGGCAGCCACTGTTGTGTTTCCCAGACCACCTGGATGCCGCGTACCTTGAGCTGCTGGCTGAAAATTTCGAATGCGCTTTTCAACACCTCGTTGAGCTGGACCGACGCCATCTCCATGTCCGACTTGCGGGCGAACTGGCGCATGTGGTTGATGATGCGGGTGGCCCGGTCCACATTGCTGTCCACCTTGGCCAACATGGTGGACAGGGTCGTTTGGGGGATGGGTTCTGCGGCGGCGAGCTTTTTCATGCAGAAGCTGCTCACGGTCTTGATCACGGAAAGGGGCTGGTTGAGCTCGTGGGCCACGCCGGTGGCCATCTCCCCCAAGGTCGCCATTTTACTGGCCTGGATGAGCTGCTGTTCGGCCTCCAGCCGCTTGGTGATGTCACCGGTGGTGACCAGCAGCACTTTTTGCCCGGAGTATTCCGAGGGGGAGATCCGGATGTTGACAAACAGTCCCTTGCCGTCCCGATTCAGGTGCCGGGCCTGGTTGATGACGGTGCAGGTAACGATTTTGAACGCATAGTGATCCCGTTCGTCGGGGTGGAACAGGCTCATGAAGGACTGTCCGATCATCGCTTCCACGGCAAAGCCGTACACGGCGGTGACGCTGCGGTTGCAGTCCATGATCATAAGGGTCGTCACGTCCAGTACGAAAACCGGGTTGGGGATGTTGCTGAAGATGGCGTGGTAGTTTTTTTCCGACGACTCCAGATCCACTTCGAGGCGACGCCGCTGGGTGATGTCAAGGGATATCTCCATGGCGGCCACGATGCGGCCGGCCGCGTCCTTGATCGGCGATGTGCGCACCAGCCAGTGCTTGGGCGATCCGTCCTTGGCCACGCCGCTCTCCTCGGCCTGATGGGACTTGCCGTCGGCAAACGTCTTCTCCACGGGGCAGGAGACACACTTCTCATCCCTGCCTTTGTAGGCATGGAAGCAGAAGTCGCCCGATTCGGGGGCGAAGCGCTGGGAGAACTCGCGGTTGAAGCGCAGTAGGCGGTAGTTGCGGTCCTGAACGGTGATCAGGCACGGCACCCGTTCGAACAGGTTCTGGTATTCATCGCGCTGATTGTTCAGCTCCTGCTGACTGGAAGCGATGTCGTCGGCCATCTGGTTGACGGCCGCCGCCAATTGCCCCAATTCGTCGGCTTTGTTGACCTGGACCTTGCTGGTGTAGTCGCCGCGCGCGATCCGACGCGTGCCGGCGATGAGGTGTTTGATGGGGTGGTTCACAAAACGCAGGACGAAGATGAAAATGATCGCCGCCGTAATCAAAAAGACAAACCCGGCCAGACCGATGATGCCGCGCTCTTCCATCAAGATGGCGTGATCGGTCTTCTCCAGCGAGATCACCACGTCCAGGGCGCCCAGAATCTGCTTGTCTTCGGGGTGCACATGGCAGTCGCCGGTGCTGCAGCCCGGCTCGTTGCAGATGGGGCTGATGATGCCCAGCAGGCGAACGTCCTGGTCGGACGTGAAAATTCGGGTGCGCTCGTTCAATGGCACGGATCCCACGGGTGGGTCACTGCGGTGGCAGATGTGGCAGGCCTCGGCCTTGATGTTGGTTTTGCGCTCGAGCTCGTCGGGGTTGTTGGAGTATTTGATCTCGCCGGCTTTGTTGTAGATGCGGATGTTCTGGATCTCGGGCTGGCGGCCGATGTTGTTGATGATCTGGTTGATCTCGTTTTGGGCATTGAGCATCATGGCGTAGTGGGTGCCCAGGCGGATGGTGGTGGTGAGCCGGTCGGTAGCGGCCACCATGGTGGTCATCATTTTCTCCTTTTGATGCCGGATATTGAAAAACGCCCAGGTGGCGATGGTGAACAGCAGTACGGTGCCAACCGTCAAAATGAGCTTGGAGGCCAGGCTGTTGCGAAGCTTGTGGATCAGGTTAACCATCAAAACCTTTCAAACAAACTTGACGCTGCTTAGGTGTTAATCGCTGCTTTCTTCCTAACACTTTCTTTAACGGCCAGATTCAGATTCAGCCCCAACTCCTTGGGTGACAATCCCATGGCCAGTCCCAGCAACTGCGGCAGATAGAGCACGCTGATGGTCAGGTCTTCACCGGCCATGCGCGACGCTTTGGATTGCCAGCCATCCAGATTGATCTGGCACATGGGGCAGACCGTCACGATCAGATCCGCGCCTTTGGCGGCTTGCAGGATGGCCACCACCCGTTCGATTCCCACCGCTGGTTCGCTGCTGACCAGTGACGCCCCGCAGCAGCGTGCGCCCATGTCCCAGGCATGGATGCCGGCGCCGGTCAAACCGATCAGGGGTTCCATGGAGGCCGGCCGTTCGGGATCGTCGAATTCAGGGTAGGGCCGCAGGCACTGGCAGCCGTAATAGGGGGCCACGGACAGCCCCGCCAGGGAGCGGGTCACCAGCGGCGTCAGCCGGGATGGACCCAGGTCGACGGTCAACACCTCCAGCAGATGGCGTACCGGCGTCTGGCCGGTCGCTTTCAGCGCCACGGCCGCCAGGGCTCGGTTGATGGCTGCGCGGCCCTCCGTGTCGCGGCGCAGGGTTTCACGGGCCTTTTTTAAATTCAAGTAGCAGGCGCTGCACGGCACCAGCACAATTCCGGCATCGGACATTCGTTCGGCCAGGGCCAGGTTGCGGGCGCTCAGGGCCAGGGAGAGCAAATGGCTGATCGGCGCCGCCGCGCTGGCGCCGCAGCAGGTCCAGTGCTGGATTTCAGTCAGGGTGCAGTCGGCGGCGCTCATCACCGCCCGTGTGGCCAGGTCATATTCACGCGCCGAAGCGGTCAGGCTGCAGCCCGGATAGTACAGGTAGTTCATTGTCGGCCCTCCTTGCAATCGGGTGCCGCGGCCTGCTCCAGCGCGGCGACCTTGTCGAACAGTGCCCCCAGCGGGGTGTCGGTCGAGCTGCCCGAGTTCGTCGCCAGTTTGCCTTTGCCCATGAGCTTGACGCCCAACGGGGCGAACCGAAACGGCGCCGCCGGGCTGCACATGGCCGTGAAGTAGCGCGTCATGAATTCCATTTCGTGAATGCGGCCGTGCCGGCGCACGGTTTGAATGAACTGTTCATAAAAATGGCGGCTGCGACGATGGCGGGCCTCCCGGCGGGCGAAGGCGATGCCCTTGAGGCGCTCCATGGCCGCCGTCAGGGGCAGGCCCCGCGGACAGCGCAGGCTGCAGGTGTAGCAGTCCGAGCAGAGGATGAAGGTTCGGCTGGCCATGACCGCTTCCAGGCGGCCCAGGATGACCAGACGCCACATGTGCCGCGGGGTCAGGTCCATCGCGTCCCCGTTGGGACACGAGCCGGTGCAGGTGCCGCATTGAATGCAGGCGCCGACCATGCGGCCGATTTCAGCCATGGCGGCCCTTTGATCGCTCGCTGTCATGATTGCGTTAACCGGTTGTGGATTCATGGATGACTTTCTCGGTTGGTTCTGATGATCGTTGCCTACATGGCCATCATGGCCCCGTCGATGGTTTCGAACATGCTCTGGTGCACATATCCCGATAGAATCGTCGCGCTGTTGGGGCATGCCGCGGCACAGGCACCGCATCCCTGGCACATGGCGGTATTGACGGCAACCCACTGGGCGGTCTCGTCCAGAAAACGGGCGCTGTATGGGCAGGCCTCGACGCAGCGCAGGCACTGGGTGCACAAGCTGTGGCGCACCACGGCCGTGACGCGCGCCGCCGGCAGCCGCCGGGCGGCCAGCAGGGCCAGGGCGCGTCCGGCGGCGGCCTCGCCCGTGGCCACGGCGTCGGGGATCGGCCGCGGGGAGAGGGCGATGCCGCAGGCGAACACGCCGGCCGTCAAAGCCTCCACCGGGCGCCACTTGGCGTCGGCCTCCTGAATGAAGCCGTCGCGGTCGCGCGCAACACCGTAGGCTGTCAGCACCGGCTCGGGCAGGTGCGGTGCAATTCCGGTCGCCAGGACCAGCAGGTCGGCGGCGATCTCCACCGCTGCGTCCAGGATGGGGTCGTGCAGCGATACCGCCACCGGTCCACCCGCCTCGGCGGCCACGCGTACCTCCGGTTTGCGCTCGATCTGGTACTGGAAAAAGAGAACGCCCTGTTGGCGGGCTTCGGTGTACCACCGCTCACTCAGACCGCAGGTCATCATGTCACGGTAGAGGATGTACACCTGCAGGTCGGGGTTGCGGCGTTTGAGCAAGAGGGCCTGTTTGAGCGCCGTGGGACAGCAGACGCGGCTGCAGTAGTTGCGCGGCGCTTCGCGGGAGCCCACGCACTGGATCATCGCCACCGACGACATCCCGGCGGCATCCAGCCGTCCTTGGGCGATGCGGATTTCCAGTTCACGCTGCGTGATCACGGCCTCGCTGCTGCCATAGCCGTAGGCATCCGTGGCGGCCTCCTGGCCGCCGGTGGCCAGGACCACGGCGCCGTGTTCGATGGTTGTGATCCCTTGACCGTCGGTGTCGATAGACGAGAAAAAGTGCCCGGCCTGCCCGAAGGCGCCGGTAACCTGGCTGCCGATCATCACCTCGATGTGGGGATGTGCCTCGATCCGCCCGACAGTGGTCTCCAGAAAGGGGGCGATGGGGGTGCCATCGATGGTTTCGTGCAGCCAGACCAGATTGCCGCCCAATCGGTCGCCGGCCTCCACCAGGGTGACCGGCATGCCGTGGTCGGCCATGGCCAGGGCGGCGCTCATCCCGGCGATGCCGCCGCCGACCACCAGGGCGCGGTTGACGGTGGTGACCGTTTCGCCATCGTGCGGCCAAGCGTGCTTCAGGCGCGCGATGCCGGCCCGGACGGCGGCCACATTGACCGCCGCCGCCGGTCCGAGGCGGTCGTCCAGGGCCACGGCGTCGATCAGGCTGGGGTGCAGATGCAAGGCCGCTGCCAGCGTGCGCATCTGCTTGGCATGGACCAGGGGGCGGCAGGCGCCGATCAGGACCCGGTTGACGTCCGAGGCTGCCGTTGCCGTCAGCGCCTCCCAGCCCTCGGCCGTGCAGACCCGTTCCAGGATCTCGACCTGCACCACGGCCGGGTCCCGCCGCAATCTGGCCGACAGGGCCGCTATGTCCTGGGTTGCGGTCGGGCCGGTTTCGCAGCGGCAGCATACGACCCGGATGCGCGGCGCATCGCGTGAAACGTCGCGGTAGTCTTTTACAGCGGGGTGCTTTTCGGCCAGCCCGCCGCCGGTGCGGTGAAGGGCCCGCGAGGCGTTGAGGGCCGCGGCGGAGGCACGCAGCACCGATTCGGCGATGTCGGTCGGCCCGGTGAGCGTTCCGCCGGCAACGATCCCCTCCCGCTGGGTGCAGGCCGTGGAGAAGGGCGCCGTTTTCACGAATCCGAATGCGTCGGTTTCGATACCCAGCCGTTCGCTCAGCAAGGCGGTTTGGGCGTGGGCCCGCTGACCGACCGAGAGCACCACCAGATCGAAGGCGGCCTCCTGGGGTTTGCCCGATGCGGTCGTCCAGCGGATGACCACGTCGTCTCCGGCTGGGTTGGGGGCGATCGAATGCACCCGGCCGCGTACCAGCCGGACTCCGTGGTCGGCCTGGATCGCCTGTCCGTAGCGGTCGAAGCTTTTGCCGAAAGTGCGCATGTCCATGTAGATGATGGTGGCCTGAAAATCGGGTCCGGCCGCCTTGCCGGCCAGGGCCGCCTCTTTGAGGGCGAACATGCAGCAGACGGTGCTGCAGAAATCGGCCCCGGACTGCAGGTCGCGGGAGCCCACGCACTGGATCCAGGCCGCTTTTTTGACCGTGCGCTTGTCCGAGGGCCGCAACAGCCGGCCGGCGTTTGGACCGGTGCCGCTGAGCATGCGTTCGAATTCCAGGCTGGTGACCACGTTGGGCACGATGCCGTATCCCATCGGGTTCTTGCCGGCGGCGGGGTCGTAGCAGGTGGTACCGGTGGCCAGGACGATGGCCCCGAAGGTTTCGCGCCGATAACCGGATGCCTGAAAGGTGTCGTACGCGGCGCTGATCTTGGGAATCAGGTCGTCGGTTTCAAATGGTTTGATCAGGTAGTCCGTGGCGCCGATTTTCATGGCATCCACGGCCGTTTCCACGGTGGCATAGGCGGTCATCATCAACACCGCCAGTTCCGGCTGGAGCGCTTTGGCCTTGTCCAGCACGGTCACCCCGTCCATGCCCGGCATCTTGATGTCCAGCAGCATGAGTTGAAACCGGTCGGCGGCCAGTTTCTCAAGGGCCTCGGGCCCCGAGGCGGCCGTGTCGACGCGGTAGCCCTCCTCGTCGCCCAGCCAGGCGTCCAGCGAATCCCGGATGATGGATTCGTCGTCCACCACCAGTATCCGGAAGGCGTGCCGGCCCATGGACGACAGGTCGATGGCGCCGGTCGGGCAGGCCGGTTCGCAGGCACCGCAATGGGTGCAGGCCGCCGGGTCGATGGCGTAGGTGTTGGGAATGTTGTGGGGCACGGGCAGATAGATGGCCTTGCGACGGGTCAGCCCAGCGTTGAAGGCATCGGGAACCGTGACCGGGCAGACCTGGCTGCACTGGCCGCAGCCCACGCAGCGCTGCGGATCGATGGGCCCCTGGGGCCGGTTCAAGGTGACCGTGAATTTGCCGGGCTCCCCCTCGACCGATTCCACGGTGGTGTCCAGCAGGATGTCGATGTTGTCGTGAAACAGCCCTTTTCGAAGACAGGTCTGAATCCCAGCGTCCCGGTCGACCATGGGCAGCATCCGGCACATCCCGCAGTTGTCCGTGGGAAACTGGTGGTCCAACTGGCTCAAAACGCCGCCCAGGTGCGGCGACCGTTCGGCCAGGGTGACCCGGTATCCGATCTGGGCCAGGTCGAGGGCGGCCCGGATGCCGCTGATGCCGGCGCCGACGACCAGGGCGCTGCCGATTTTGTGGTCCATGTGGCTCCCCTTTCACGTTGCGTCTCTCAACCCGGCTGCGGTCAAGAATGCTTTCCCGGCCCGCACGCCCGGTACCTTGGGGCTAATCCATCCCCACCACGTCATCATACTCCTGCTCTTTGAACCCGCTCATGGGCGGTGGCTGGGTCAGATCCAGTCCGGCGTGATAGTCGAATGCCGCCTGGGTGCGGCCCCCGATGGCGCTGAACAGGTCGGACAGGGGGATGTCGTTGGGGCAGGCATTGCTGCACTGCCCGCAGCCCACGCAGGCGGTGCTCATGTGGGCCATGCGCGTCAGATGGAAAAAGAGGGTGTCCGTGGGCATTTTGACGCCACCTTTGCGGCGCGCCCACTGCAGGTACTGAAACGGTTCGTGGCGAAAGGTGTCGGTGGTGAACACGCAGGTGGTGCAGTAGCAGACCGGGCAGGCGACCCGGCAATTATAGCAGTTGACGCAGTCGGCCAAGTAGGTCGCCAGCCCGAAGATTGTGCCGGTGGCGTCCGCCACCGAGGCCAACATCTGCTCTCGGAAAGCGCTGCGCTCGGCCAGGATACCGTCGATGACGGTTTTTCGCCGGGGGGGGGATGTGGCCGGTGAAAGGTCCAATCCGGCCAGGACGGCCTGCCCCGAATCCGTCAGGGCGTTTACGGTCAGGCCCTCGCCCGGGGCGCTGCCGAAAAGCTCCACGGCGATGTCGGCCGTCTCCGGGGTCGGATGGGTGCAGGCCCGACAGGCACGGGCAAGCGACCCGGCCGCTGCCGCTGGATCGTCTCCGAAGGCCTGCGCGCAAAACGCCCCGGTGGCGGCGTCCAGGGTTTCATGCTGGTCCGCAAAGGCGCGGAAGTCGGTGTTGGACAGGGCCCCCGGGCAGTCAAGGCCCACGATGACCACATCCTCGCGCCGGCCCTGGTTCAGCTTGGTCAGTTCGTTGAAGGCCCGGATTTCACAGGGGCGCAGGACGGCTGCCAAGCGTCCGCCGGCCGGTTGACGGGTCAGCTTGGCCAGCTGCTGGGCCGCGTTGACCGCAAATGCCGGCGACAGCGGGTCGGCCTCTGTCAAGCGCTCCGGATCCGAGATCAGGGCGGGCATGATCCGGTTCTTGACGGCCAGGCGGGTGGCGACGAGCATGGCGTCCAGGTCGGTTTTGCGCATGAGCGTGGCCAGAAAACTGCGAATGCCGTCCAATCGGTCGTGATTGTCGATGCCGATACGAATTGCCTCTGTCATAACCACCTCCATCTAAATGGCCATTTTCAGGTCGGGCAGTGTCGGCCCCAACGCACGCGTCTGGACCGCCAGCTCGTCCATGATGCCGGCGAACTGGATGCCGTCGCTGGCGCCGATCCAGGTCAGCCGCAGCCGGCGTGCGTCGATGCCGAATCGCGGCAGGATCTCCTTGAGCAGCTTGATGCGGCGGCGGGCCTTGTAATTGCCGTTGATGTAGTGGCAGTCGCCGGGGTGGCACCCGCTGACCAGCACGCCGTCGGCCCCTTCTAGGAAAGCCTTGATCACGTACTGGGGGTCCACCATCCCCGTACACATCACTCGGATCAGCCGAATGTTGCGGGGATAGGATAGGCGCGAGGTGCCGGCCAGGTCGGCGGCGGTGTAAGTGCACCAGTTGCAGACGAAGGCGATAATGGCGGGTTCGAAGTTGTCCATGAAACCTCCGGTTTTATTGAGTGATACGTGTCAAGTGCCAAATTGGGCATCGGGTCCGATGTTCCTCAAATAACAACGACGCGATGCCTTCGCTTGGCAGGTAACCCGTCAACCGTAAACGATCACCCCACGGCCGAGAGGGCATCCATGATGCCGTCCAGTTCGGCAAAAATCTGCCGGCCCTGGAAGTGTCTGACCTGGGCCGCATTGGCCGGGCAGGCCGTACTGCAGCTGCCGCAGCCCTTGCACAGGGCCCCGTTGACCACACTGACATGCCGGCGGGCGTCGTAGTCGATGGCACCGTAGGCGCACAGGTCGATGCAGGTCTGACAGCCGGAGCAGACCTGCGGATCGATCCAGCTGATGGCCGACGGCACCGCCACCTCGCCCCGGGTGGCCAGCGCCAGAGCCTTGGCCGCCGCACCCGAGGCCTGGGATACGGTGTCGGGGATATCCTTGGGCCCCTGGCAGGTGCCGGCCAGAAAGACGCCGTCCGTGGCCGTGTTCAATGGGCCCAGCTTGGGGTGCTCTTCCAGGAAGAATCCGTCCGCGCCTGGATTGACGCCGAACAGCCGTCCCACGTCGACGGTATCGTCGCGCGCCTCCATGGCGCTGCACAAGATCACCATGTCCACGGGTACCCGCACCCGTTCGCCCAGCAGGGTGTCCTCGGCCACGGCCACCAGTTTGCCCGCTTCGGCCGCGGATTCAGCCCGGTCGGTGATCTCGGCCACCTTGCCGCGAATGAAGATCGTGCCCTCCTCCTGGCAGCGGCGATAGAACTCCTCGTAGCCTTTGCCGAAGCAGCGTTGATCGATGTAGAAATCATACACCTGGGTGTGATGGCCCACCTTCTCCTTGATCAAATGACTGAATTTGAGCGCGACCATGCAGCACACCCGCGAACAGTAGGGATGGTGGTTGACATCCCGGCTGCCCACGCAGTGAACCAGGGCCACGCTTCGGGGCGGCTCGGTGAAATCGCCGGACGGGTCGCGCATGAGAATCCGGCCGCCGGTGGGACCGGTGGCGTTGCTCAGGCGCTCGAACTCCAGGCTGGTGAAGACATTATCAAAGCGGCCGTAGCCCAGCGGCTTGATCGTGGAGGGGTCCATCAGGTCGTATCCGGTCGCCAGGATGATGCTGCCCACCTGGACGGTCTCGCGGGTGGCCGTCATGCAGTGGTCGATGGCCTTGGCCTCGCAGGCTGACACGCAGGCCATGCACTCGCTGCAGACCCCGCAGTTCAGGCACCGGGACGCTTCGCGATGGGCATCCGTGGCATCCATGACCATTTCGACCTCATCGAAGGTTGCCCTGCGCTGCGTATCCGGGATGCGATCCGTCACGGCCCGCGCCACCGGCGCCAGGGCTTCCGGAATGGCGGCCCAGTCGCTGCCCGGTTGAGGGCTTGCGGCCAGGCCCCGGGTCAATTCCGCCATGTCGGTGCCGTCGAGAAAGTGTGTGATGGCATCGGCCGCCCGGTGCCCGGCCGCCACGGCGTCGATCACCGTGGCCGGGCCGCTGACGGCATCCCCGGCGGCGAACACGGTGGCGATGCTGGTCTGCATGGTGTGCGGATCGACCGCAATGGTGTTGCGCGCGGTCAATTCCAGAGCGGGCATCCGTTCGGTCCAGGCGGCATCGCTGCGCTGACCGATGGCCGGAATCACCGCATCGCACTCGATGACGAACTCCGACCCGGCCACCGGGACCGGCCGTCGCCGGCCGCTGTCGTCCGGCGGCCCCAGTTCGGTACGCAGGCATTCGAAGCCGGTGACCGTGCCGTCCGCGGCCACGATCTTCACCGGTGCGGTCAAAAAGGCGAATTCGATGCCCTCGTCTTTGGCGCCCTGGATCTCCTCGGCATAGGCCGGCATTTCCGCTTCGGTGCGGCGGTAGACCACGGTGACCTGATCGGCGCCCAGCCGCCGGACCACACGGGCGGCGTCGATAGCCACGTTGCCGCCGCCCACCACGACGATGCGACGGCCAGGACAGATGCGGCCGCCTAAATTGACGTCCCGCAAGAAGCCGATGGCGTCGACCACGCCGTGGGGGGTCGCTTCGCCGGGAATGCCCAGCTTCAGGCTGTCGTGGGCCCCTATGGCCAAAAAGACGGCGCCGAAGCCCGCCTGTTCCAAATCCGTCAGGCCCACATCCGTGCCGAAGCGCACCCCGGTGCGGGTTTCGATGCCGTGGCGCAGCAGGTAGTCGATTTCACGATCCAGGATGGCCGGCGGCAGTCGATAGTCGGGGATGCCCACGCGCAGCATGCCGCCCAGCTTGGGCAGGGCCTCGAACAGGGTGATCTGAAAGCCCTTCAGGCGCAGGTAGTAGGCCACGGTCAGTCCGGCCGGGCCGGAGCCCACCACGGCCACCTTCTCGGGCCGGTCTTGGATTTGCGGAACCGCCAACTGGTCAATGTCGACCTGATCGGCCGCAAAGCGCTTCAGGTCGCGGATGGCCAGCGGCGCATCCACCTCCCGGCGGCGGCAGGCGGTTTCACACGGGTGCGGGCAGACCCGTCCCAGGACCCCGGGCAGGGGCAGGCGCTGGCGAATTAGGGCCACGGCCTCCGGGTACTTGCCCTGGCCAATCAGCTGAACGTAGCCTTGAACGTTGATGCCGGCCGGGCAGGTGGTCGTGCAGGGGGCGCGGTCCTTTTTGTCGATGGTGAAGGTGATGGGCACCGCCTGGGGAAAGGCCCGGTAGATGGCCTTGCGGTCGGCCAGGCCTTCTTCCCACTCGCTGGGCAGCGCCACCGGGCACACCTTGGCGCACTCCCCGCATCCGGTGCAGACGCCTTCCGTGACGTAGCGGGGCTTGCGGGTGACGGTGACCTGGTAGTTGCCGATGTACCCGGACACCTCGCTGACCTCGCTGTAGGTGAGCAGCTGGATGTTGGGGTTCTGGGCCACGTCGACCATCTTGGGCGTACCGATGCAGGCCGCGCAGTCCAACGTCGGAAAGGTCTTGTCGAACTGCAGCATGTGGCCGCCCACGGTGGTCTGGCGTTCCACCAGGTAGACCGTGTGGCCGGCGTTGCCGATGTCCAGGGCCGCCTGCATGCCGGCGATGCCGCCGCCCACTACCATGACGTCGGGATGGACGTTGACCGAGCGTGCCTCCAGGGACTGGTGAAAGTTGACCCGGTTGACGGCGCCGGCCGCCAGGGTCTTGGCCTTGCGGGTGGCCTCGTCTTCGTCGGTCGTGACCCAGGAGACCTGTTCGCGCACCGAAGCCATCTGGAACAGGTAGGGGTTCAGCCCGGCCCGCTGGCAGGCGCCTTGAAAGGTTTTTTCGTGCAGCCGGGGAGAACAGGATGCCACGACCACCCGGTTGAGGCCGTAGGTGCGGATGTCGTTTTCAATCATCTCCTGGCCGGGATCGGAGCACATGAACTTGTAATCGCGGGAGACGACCACGTTTTTCAGGCCGCGGGCAAAGTCGGCCACCTCGGCGACCCGGACCCGGTAAGCGATGTTGATCCCACAGTGGCAGATGTAAAATCCGATTTTGATGGCCATTCGTTCGGTCCCTTAGTCCCTAATGTTGGCGATCCCCAATCCCGGCTTAGTGTCTCAGGCCGGTGCGGTTTTACACAGCCGGTTGACCAGCGCCAGGAGTTCGTCCGCCTCGGGCGGCTTCATCAAAAAAGCCTCCGGTTCCGGAATCGGGCGGCCCGACGGCGACCGCCGGGTCCCGGGCCAGTGCCAGAAGGTCTGGCTGTCCAGGGTGGACAGCATGACCACCGGGATGTGGCACAGGCGGGTGCTGGTCCGCAGGCTGATGTAAAGGCGAATGCCGGCTTCGGCAGGCAGCATGGCGTTGATGATGATCAGGTCGGGGCATGCGTCCAGTGCTCTTGCAAGGCCCTCGGAGATCGTTTCGGTGCAGATCGGGCAATACCCGTGGGCGCTGAGCAGGTTGAACAGAAAAATGCGCATGTCCGGTTCGTCCTCCACCACGAGAATGGTCCTGGCTGGATTCCGCGCTGCCACCGATGGTCTCCTTACTGACGGTTGTTGGCTGGTCCCTTGCTAAAATCCAGCATAAGCACGGATTGTGCCAGACGGAAAAAGTGTCCTTAACTTACCGAAAGAAAAATAAAAAACTGTTGGCTTGGTGCAGGGGGGAGGCCGAATTCGGGAAGCGGCGTTGCAATAGCTGCAACGTGGCGGGTCTGTCAAAAAAGATATAACTTTAAGGAATTCAAACCACTAAAAGATTATCCAGGAGGTAAAGAGCGTTGCAGAATGTTGCGCAACACCATTTTGCAACATGCGGGACGCCGGTGTCACCGGGAGCGGATCGGATGGAGGCGGCTTCCCACACGGATCGCCAGGCCATCCGGGATCTCCTCCAGATAGGCACTGAGGCCCAGCAGGGCCCGATCACCGAATTTAATGTGTTCGTCGCCCCTTAGCTGGTAAAGTTGATCCGACCGGGTGAACAGCTGGCAAGGGTTCAGCGTGATGGTGTCGCCGGTGTTGAGCACCAACTGCATTGGTTCGGAGGTGACGATGCGGGTGACGAAAAGGGGCGTGTCCGTGTATGGAAAGTAGACCCGCTCACGGATGTCGCCGCGGACCTGGGTCACGTAGTAGCCGTCCTGGTCCCGTTGGATGGAGCGGTTGAAGTGCTCGATGATGCGTTTGTGTTCGAAGCGGCCGTGCCGATTGTGCCAGCGGCCGCGTTCGTCCATCCAGAAGACGGCCTTGTCCCTGGCAATGACGACCTCTGTCAGCGGGTGTTCGGTTGGTGGCGGGTCGGTGGGGGTCATGGTGGCGCCGAATGGTTGATTTCGTTTTCAGCTTCTGATCTGGTCGTGCAAGCGTTGCCCTGGTATGATAACTATCCCATAGCGGGAGGCTTTGCAAGCACCCCAGCGAAAGGCCCAGGTGAACGCACCAGGTGAAAGGATCGACCGATGGATGGTGACCCGGATATCGCTCAGCGGTTTTACGATCGTCTCCGCCGGCTGTACGAAGCCCAACTGCCGTTCAACCGGCTCCTGGGCCTTGCGGTCACGGCCCTGACCGCCGACGGCGCGACCATGGCGTTCGGCATGCGTGAGGAGCTGATCGGCAACTTCTTTCACGGTACCCTGCACGGCGGCGTCATTTCGGCCGTTCTGGATGCGGTGGGCGGGTTGACCGCCTCGGCCAGCCTGGTCAGGCGTGCCGCCGGCCTGCCCGATGCAGAGGTCGAGAAGCGGTTCGCCCGGGTGGGAACCATCGATCTGCGGGTGGATTACCTGCGGCCCGGCCGCGGCCTGGAATTTACCGCCAAGGGCCGAATCATGCGCTCCGGTCGCAAGGTGGCCGTGGTGCGCATGGAGATGCACAACCAGGACAACCTGCTGGTGGCCGTGGGGACGGGGACCTATATGGTGGGCTGACGTGCAGCGGCTTGGCAAGCGGCCCGCCGCCGGGGTCGGTCGGCTTGCCGGCCGCGGTTGATTCCATGTCCGGATGCGTCAAAAAAACAATGCAAAATATTGAGATTCTATCCGTTTTGTGCTAGATCCCATGCACCATGAAACAGTACGTGATCGATGAAATCCGACCCGCGGATTATGACAAACTCAAGGCCTACCTGGACGACGCCTTCGGCCGGGAGGCCATGGACGGGCTTTACTGGATGCCGCTCGACAGCGACCTGCTCAGCGATGTCCAGCGGGCCCATCCGGCCTGCGCACCGTTTTACCTGGCCCTGGAGCTGGGCGAGGACCGGTTGGCCGGCGAACTGCTGGTGCGGACCCACCAGCGGGTGCGCTGCGACTGCATTGGTTATGCCGACGCTGCGGCAGCGTGACTGGCTGATCGGCCGCATGGACGCCATTTTCGAAAAACTGGGCATCATCTTTTGACCGGACGGGATATCGACCATGGTCAGATCCTTCATCAATACCCTGCAGACCTGGATTATCGTCGTATGGTTTGTCATGGTGACGATCGTGATCGCCACCACGGTCATCGTCTGCGCCTTTTTCAGCCGGACCGGCAACGTCCCGCACCTGCTGGCCCGATGGTGGGCCAACTCCATCCTGTGGGTCAGCCGGGCCCGGATCACCGTCACCGGCGCCGAAAAGCTGGAACCCGGACGATCCTACATTTTCATGGCCAACCACCAGAGTAATGCCGACATCCCGCTGTTGCTGGGGCGCCTGCCGGCACAGTTCCGCTGGCTGGCCAAGGCCGAGCTGTTCAAGATTCCCATTTTCGGCCGGGCCATGCGCGGCGTGGGGTACATCAGCATCGACCGCTCCAACCGCAAGTCGGCCTTCGAAAGCCTGAAGCAGGCCGCCCTGACCATCCGCAACGGCACGAGCGTGTTGATTTTCCCCGAGGGAACCCGCAGCCGGGACGGCCGGATCCTGCCGTTCAAAAAGGGCGGCTTCGTGCTGGCCGTGGACTCGCAGGTGCCCATTGTGCCGATCATCATTCACGGGACCGGGGGTATCATGCCCAAGGGCCGCTTCATGATCCGCCCGGCACCGGTGACCATGGCGATACTCGATCCGGTGGAAACGGCCGACTACACCCGTAAAACCAAGGATGCCCTGCTGGAGTGCATCCGCGCCATCCTGGTGGCGCATGTCGAACAACCCGAGCGGGACGTGTAAGCCATGTTGAAACTGATCCCGCTGGGTGGCCTGGGCGAAATCGGGCTGAACATGATGGTCATGGAGTACGGCGACACAATTTTCGTCATCGATGCCGGCATTATGTTTCCCGAAGCCCACATGCTGGGGATCGACTACGTCATCCCGGACATGGAGTATCTGCGCCAGAATCGCAGCCGGGTGTCGGGCGTGATCCTGACGCACGCCCACGAGGATCACATCGGGGCGCTGCCGTTCCTGCTCAAAGAGATCAACGTACCGGTGTTCGGCACCCCGTTCACGCTGGGCATCGTCCGCCACAAGCTCGAGGAGCACGAGCTGCTGGCCGCGACCGCCCTGCATGAGGTGCTGCCGCGCGAACACCTCAAAATCGGTCCTTTCGAGGTGGAGTTCATCCGCGTCAACCACAGCATCGTGGACGGCGTCGGCCTGGCCATCCGCACCCCGGTGGGCCTGGTGGTGCACACGGGCGATTTCAAGATGAGCCACACGCGGGTCGAGGGCATGACCACCGATGTCAACCGCTTCGCCCAGTGCGGCGAACAGGGGGTCCTGGCACTGTTGTCCGACTCCACCAACGTGGAAAAGGAGGGCCACACGATCTCGTCCCAGGAGATCGCCGCCGAGCTGGCACGCATCACCGAGGTGGCCACCGGACGGATCATCGTGGCCCTGTTCGCCTCCAACATCGCCCGCATCCAGTTGATCGTGAACCTTGCCGCGACGCGCGGCCGCAAGATCGTGTTCAACGGCCGCAGCATCGAGGTCAGCGTGGCCATCGCCCGCAAACTGGGCTACCTGAACATCCCCGAGGGCATCGAGATCGACATCGAAGAGGTCAATACCTATCCGGATGACGAAATCATCATGGTCACGACGGGCAGCCAGGGCGAGCCCATGTCATCTCTGGCCAGAATGGCGGCGGGCATCCACAAGCAGATCAAGATTCAACCGGAAGACAAGGTCATTCTCTCCTCCAAGTTCATCCCGGGCAACGAAAAGGCGATCGCCAACATCATCAACAACCTTTACCGCCAGGGCGCCGACGTGGTCTACGAGAAGATCTCCAGGATTCACGTCTCCGGGCACGCCTTTCGGGAAGAGTTGAAGATGATGCTCAACCTGACCAAGCCGAAGTTCTTCATGCCCATCCACGGCGAGTACCGCCATCTGGTGCTGCACACCCGGCTGGCCCGGCAGGTGGGCATCCCCGAAGACCACCTGATCCTGGCCCAGAACGGCCAGATTATCGAGTTGAACGAGAGCGGTTTCCAGGTGCGCGACGGCATCGGGGCCGGCCGCGTGCTCATCGATGGCAAGGGCATCGGGGATGTCGGGCGCAGCGTGCTCAAGGAGCGGCGCATACTTTCCGAAGAGGGGTTGGTGGTCGTGAACATGGCTTTTGACGAGGAGACCGGCATCGTGGTGTACGGGCCGGACATCGTCTCGCGGGGCTTTGTCTTCGAAACCGAGACGGGCTACCTGCTCCAGGACGCCCAGTGCGTGATTCTGGAAATCGTGGAGGATATAACGCCGGATGTGGCCAACCGCGTCAACAAGATCCGGGCCCGCATCCAGACGGCCCTGCGGCAGTACTTCTTTTTCACGATCGGGCGCCGGCCGGTGATTCTCCCCTTTCTGGTCGAGGTATGAGCGTGAAAAAAGAGATTATCGGGATTCTTTTTTTCTTCATGGTGGTCTTCAGCCTGATCAGCCTGCTCTCGTTCTCCCCCAGCGACCCCAGCCTGCTCTTCAACGCCGGCAACGCCGGTCGGGTCCAGAATCTGTTCGGTGTCTTCGGGGCCAATTTTGCCGGCATCCTGGTGGGGCTGTTCGGCATGGGGGCCTTCTGGGTTCCGATTCTCTTTCTGCTGGGCAGCCTGCTTTTCTTCAGCGAAAACCCCGGACGGGCCATGCCGCTGTTGTCCGTTGGCGGACTGCTGCTGATCGTCACCACGGGCAGCCTGCTGGCCTTCCGGCAGGACCACTACATCCTGATAGGCAGCAAGTTTCCGGCCGGCGGCATCGTCGGCGTGCTGCTCAAGTCGTTTGTGGTGCGCTACTCCAACCCCACCGGGGGCGCCTTCATACTGGTTTTGGTGTGGCTGATCGGCTTCATCATGGCCACGGGCTTTTCTGTGGTGGCGTTTTACCGGCGCTGCAAAGCCGCCAATGCCCACTTTTTCGAACGCCTCACCACGACCCTGATCAAGTGGAAGGAGCGCCGTCAGAAGCGCGTCAAGCGCCGCCAGAACCTTAAGGTGGAAAGGAAAAAGAAGGTCGCGCGGATCGAGATCAAGGCGCCGGCGCCCAGTCCGCTGCCGGTCAAGCCCGTCCCCAAGCAGGCCGTGTTCGAATTCATGAAAGGCCAGGCCGGCATCACCCTGCCGTCGGTCGGCTTTCTCGACGATCCCGACGCCCGTCCCCAGTCCAACAGCGAGTCGAACCTGCGCATGCAGTCACGTCTGTTGGAAAAGAAGCTGGAAGACTTCGGTGTCAACGGCAAGGTGGTGGCGGTTACGCCGGGGCCGGTGATCACCACCTTCGAATACGAACCGGCGCCCGGCGTGAAGATCAACCGGGTCGTCACGCTCACCGACGACCTGGCCCTGGCCCTGCGCGCCATCAGCATCCGCATCGTAGCGCCGATTCCCGGCAAGGCCGTGATCGGCGTGGAGATCCCCAACACCGATCGGGAGCTGGTGCGCTTCAAGGAGATGATCCTTTCACCTGCCTTCGAAAAGGCCAAGAGCACACTGACCTTGTGCCTGGGCAAGGACATCGTGGGCAATCCGGTCTCGGCCGGCCTGGAGAAGATGCCGCACCTGCTGATTGCCGGTGCCACCGGGGCGGGCAAGAGCGTGGCCCTGAACACCATGATCTGCAGCCTGCTCTACAAACTCACCCCGGACCAGGTGAAGCTGATCATGGTGGATCCCAAACGCATCGAGCTGTCCATGTACGACGGCATTCCCCACCTGATCACCCCCGTGGTCACCGACGTGAAAAAGGCCACCAACGCGCTCTTCTGGGCCGTGCGCGAGATGGAGCACCGCTATGAACTCCTGTCCGAGCAGCAGACCCGCAACATCGACCAGTACAACCGCAAGATCCAGAAAGCACCGGCCGCCAAATCCGCTGGCGAGGCCGAACCGGCCGGTGAACCGGCCCAGCCGCTGCCGTATATTGTCATCATCATCGACGAGTTGGCTGACCTCATGATGGTGGCCTCGCGGGACGTGGAGGTGGCCCTGACCCGCCTGGCCCAGATGGCCCGGGCAGCCGGCATTCACCTGATCCTGGCCACCCAGCGGCCCTCGGTGGACGTGCTGACCGGCATCATCAAGGCCAACTTTCCCACGCGCCTGACTTTCCAGGTCTCCTCCAAAACGGACTCGCGCACTATTATCGACACCAATGGCGCCGAAAGTCTACTGGGCAACGGGGACATGCTCTTTTTACCCCCGGGTACCGGCCGTCTTCAGCGCATCCACGGGGCCTACATCTCCGAGGAGGAGCTGACCCGCATCACCGATTTTCTGAAAAAACAGCAGGCACCCGACTACGACCAGAGCGTGGTCCAGGCCCCGGAGAAAGAGGCCCAGGCGGAAGGGGAGAAGGAGTACGACGAACGCTATGACGACGCCGTGGCGCTGGTCACCCAGGCCGGCCAAGCATCCATCTCCATGGTCCAGCGGCATCTGCGCATCGGCTACAACCGCGCCGCGCGGATTATCGAGATGATGGAGCAGGAGGGGATTATCGGGCCCCAGGATGGGGTCAAGACGAGGGAGGTGTTGGTGAGAAATTATGACGACATCTCGTAGTATTCATTCAGAAACGGCGTCTTTCGGTCCAGGCCGGCGTTCTTGACAGATTGCCATGAACTTTGATTCAACGCTTATCGACGGCATCAAGGGGTTCCTCGACCCGGCCGAGGGGCGGGCGCTGTACGACATCGCCCTGACGGCCTCGCGCCTGGGGCCCTGCCTGGAGATCGGCAGTTACTGCGGCAAGTCCGCCGTGTATCTGGGGTGTGCCTGCCGGGAAAACGGGGCCACCTTGTTTTCCGTCGACCACCACCGTGGTTCGGAGGAGCAGCAGCCCGGCCAGGCCTACTTCGATCCGGCGCTTTTTGACTTCAGGTCCTATCTTGTCGACACCCTACCGCTGCTGCGCCGAACCCTGGCCCTGACCGGACTGGAGGAGACAGTGGTGCCCATCGTCAGCCGCTCGGAGATCGCGGCCCGCGACTGGGCCACGCCCCTGGCGCTGGTCTTTATCGACGGCGGCCACAGCTTCGAGACCGCCCGCAGCGATTATCTTTGCTGGGCCGGCCACATCGTGGCCGGCGGCTACCTGCTGATTCACGACATTTTCGAAGACCCGGCCGAGGGCGGCCAGGCCCCCCGGGAGGTCTACCGGCTGGCCGTGGCCTCGAATCGTTTCGAGGCGCTGCCGTGCATCAACTCCCTGGGGGTGTTGCGAAAAAAACGACCCTGAATGCCAACATGCCCACATTAGGTTCGGAGGATCGCAATGACCCGGCCTGAAATGCACAAAGAGATCAGTTGCAGGGTTACCTGCACCTTGCTGGGCTATGTCCGGGAAGCCAACAACGGCACCCTCGGCCATCTGCTGGACGGTCTGCCGCTGGGCGAAAGCTACCTGTGCGATACCAACAATTGGGTTTCGCACGCCTTTTTGCAGCGCCTGTACCGGCGCATGATCGACCTGCTGGGAGATGAAAAGGCTGTTTATCACATGGCCCTGGCATCGCACCGGCTCAAATCGCTGGGCATTTTGGACCGCATCGTGCGGCTTTTCGGCAGCCCCAAGCACATCTATTCGCAGGCGGCGCGCTTCAACAACTTCCTCAAACTCAACGGCAGTGTGGTCGTCCACGAGGTCGGCGGCGCAATGGCGGTGCTCAGCGACCACTACCATGACGGTGCCCAGAAGACCCGTTTTGACTGCGACTACACCCGCGGCATTCTGGCGGGCATACCGACCATATTCGGTCTGCCCCCGGCTGACGTCGAAGAGATCGAGTGCCAGGTGGTGCCCGACCGCTATGGCCGCCGTCCGTGGCCGGACAGCCCGCCGCTGGGGTGTGACGGCTGTTTGTACCGGGTTCGGTGGCTGCCGGAAAAGCGCAATCCGCTCAAGCGGTTCTTCAAGCGGCAGGACGATCATTTCCGGGCGATCGAGGACCTGGTGCAAGCCAATCAGCTGGTCCAGTCAAAATACGATGAGGTCAAACAGTTGATGGCCGATCTCGAGGCCACCAATCGCCAGCTGCGCAGGTCTAAGGCGGCCTTGGAGGCCCGGCAAGCCGAACTGCTCGAATCGGAACGCAAATATCGCAACCTTTTTGAAAATGGGTCGGACCTGATCTGCATCCACGATCTCAAGGGCAACCTGCTGGAAACCAATTTGCAGTACAAGGCCAAATACGGCTGGCAGCAGCAAGACCTGGAAGGGATGCACATGAGCCGCTTGATGCCCGAGCGGCACCGCGCCAGCTTAGACGCCTATCTGAAGCGAATTGTCGTCAACGGCGACGACGAGGGCTATGTCAAGGGCATCACCAAAACCGGTGAAGAGATCACCCTGGAGTACCGCAACACCCTCATTCGGGACAAGGCCGGCCGCCCCAAGGCGGTTCATGGGGCTGCCCGGGACGTCACCCATCGTATCCGCTACGAAAAGGCGCTCCGGGAAAGCCGAGCGAAATACAAGGAGCTGGTACAGCATGTCCCGGCCGGGATTTATGAATTCGACATGCAGACCCTGCGCTTTACCAGCGTCAACGAGGTGATCTGCGAGAAAACGGGCTACAGCCGGGATGAATTCATGACCCTGGACCCGTATGTGCTGCTGCCCGAAGCGGGCAAGGCCACCTTGACCCGGCTGATCGAGACGGTGTTTGCCGATCATCCCCGGGAGCTGTCGGTCGAATACACGATTGTCGGCAAGAATAAAAAAGCGTATCCGGTCCTGGTGAATTCGAGGTTTTTCTATGAAAACGGCCTCCCCAGGCGCGCTTTTTCCGTCGTTCACGACCTGACCGAGATCCGGCGGGCCGAGGAAGAGAAAAAAGCCCTGGAAGTCAAACTGCAAAACGCCAGAAAGCTTGAATCGCTGGGCGCGCTGGCCGGCGGTGTCGCGCATGATTTGAACAATATTTTAAGTGGCATCGTCAGCTACCCGGACCTGTTGCTAATGGACATCGCCGAAGACAGTGCGCTGCGCAAACCCCTGCTGACAATCAGACAATCCGGTCAAAAGGCGGCCGATATCGTTCAGGACCTGTTGACGCTGGCCCGCCGCAGCGTGGCCACCAAGAAGGTGGTGCGCCTCAATCAAATCGTGAATGAGTTTATCGCCACCCCGGAATATCTGGCCATGATCGACGGCCGCAGCGACCTGACCCTAGAACTGGACCTTGTCGACAGCCCCTTGAATTTGGTCGGGTCGGACGCACAGCTGTCCAAGACGCTGATGAACCTGGTGAAAAATGCCGTCGATGCCATGCCGTCGGGGGGCAACATCACCATCGCCACCCGGGGCTGCTATCTGGACCAGCCGCATGCCGGTTTCGAGGTCGTTCCCCAAGGCGAGTATGCGGTCCTGGAAATCGCCGACACGGGCATCGGCATCGCCGCAGGCGAGTTGAGCAAGATTTTCGAACCCTTCTACACCAAAAAAGTGATGGGAGGCAGCGGCACGGGGCTGGGGATGTCGGTGGTCTGGGGAACGGTCAAAGACCACGCCGGCTATATCGACATCATTACCGCCGAAGGGACCGGGACCACGTTCGTGATTTACTATCCGCTCTCACGGTCGCAGACCGAGATCACCTCTTCGGTTTACATCGAGGATTACATGGGCAGTGGTGAGTCCATCCTGGTCGTCGACGACGCGGCCGAGCAGCGCGACCTGGCCACACGCATGATGCAGCGGATCGGATACACGGTCACCTCGGCCGCCAGCGGCGAGGAGGCCATCGCCCTGGTCGGCCGCCAGCGGTTCGACCTGCTGATTCTGGACATGATCATGCCGCCGGGATTGGACGGCCTGGAGACCTATCGACGGATTCTGGAGATCGTTCCCGGCCAGAAAGCGGTCATCGCCAGCGGCTACGCCAGGACGGAAAACGTCCAGGCGGCGCAGCGGTTGGGCGCCGGGTCCTACATCAAAAAACCGTTCACGCTCGAAAAGATCGGGCTGGCCGTGCGACGGGAGCTGGATCGCTAATAGTCAGGCCTGTGGAAATAGATAAATTCACAGCGGCCAGAAAATTGGCAGCACCAGCATCAGTACCGCCAGCACGACGATCGTCAGCGGTAGGCCGACCTTGATGTAGTCGACGAAGCGGTAGCCGCCGGGGCCCATCACCAGCACATTGGCCGGATGGGAGATGGGCGAGGTGAAGCTGGCCGATGCGGCCATGGCAATGCCCATCAGCAGGGCATAGGGCGAGATGTCCAGACCGGCGGCGGTTTTCAGGGCGATGGGCACCATCAATACCACCAGCGCCGAGGTTGGAATGATGCTGGTGGCCATGAAGGTGATGCTCAATAGGCCGAACAGCACCGCGTAGGGGCCGAAGGGGCCCAGGACGCCGACCACACCTTCGGCCAGCAGGTTGGCCGCCCCGGTTTTTTCGAGCGCCGTGCCCAGGGGCAGCATGCCGGCGATGAGAAATACCGCCTTCCACTCGATGTAGCGATACGCTTCCGCCATGGTCAGGCAGCGGGTCAGTACCATGCAGGCCGCGCCGATGACCACCGCGATGTAAATGGGCATCCAATCCAGGATGACCGGTATCAACACGCAGGCCATGACGGTAAGGGCCACCTTGGCCTTCTCCTCGCGTGGCGGCTCCTGGGCCGTCTCGGTGAGGACCAGAAAATCGGGTTCGCGACCCAACATATTTAGCTTGGCCCAGGGGCCATACAGCAGCAGGGCGTCGCCGAACTGCAGGGCCATGTCGCGCAGATCATCGTGGTAGGCCTTGCCCTTGCGCCAGATGGCCATCACGGTCAGGCCGTATTTCTCCCGGAAATGAATGCTGCGCAGGGTCTTGCCGGAAAGCACGCTGTGCGGCGACAGGGTCACTTCGATCAACCCGACCTGGTCGTCTTCGATGACGGCCGGGTCAAACGGTGCCGTTTTGCTCTCCACGATAGTGCCTTCCAGGCCCTGCATGAGCAAGATCGCGATCATGTCCGCAGCGCCGGAAACGATCAGCCGGTCGTCGGGTGCGAAACGGAAAGTCGATGTGGGGACCAGGGCGGCGCCGTCCCGGCGCAGGATGCACAGGATCTGGACATCCACAGCATCCCCCAGGCGGCTTGCGGTCAAGGTGGCCCCCACCAGCTTGGACGCTTTGGGGACGCGAAGCTGATGCAGGCGGCTGCCGATATCGGCGTGCCGGGCCAGTTCGGGCCGGGGAAGGGATTCCGGCGACATGAAATGCGCATCTTTGGCCAGGTCGCCCATTTTCTCGGGCGGTCCGTGGACCACGAGGATGTCGTCGGTTTGCAGGGGCAGCATCTTCAGATCGGTGTCGAGCTTGCGTCCGGACCGGTCGATGGCCAGGACGTTGAGGCCGAAGCGGTTGCGGAACCCGATGTCGGTCAAGGTCTGGTTGACATAGGCGCTGGTGGCGCTCAGGCGCAGGCGGGCGACCTGCATCCCGTGCTCGTACAGAATGTCGGGCCCAATGGCCGCATCTTCGGTGAGCAGCTGCCCCCAGTGGTTCAACTCCTGAACCTGGTCGATCCGGCCTTCCACGATCAGCAGGTCGCCCCTTTCGATGGTTTCCGTGATGGCCGGCGCCAGCAGCGTTCGGCCCTTGCGGGTGATGCCGATTACGTTGAGCCCCAGGGCGGCGCCCAGGCGGCTGGTGGCCAGGGTCCGGCCGACCAGGGGCGAGCCTTCGGGAACGTTGATCTCAAACAGACACTCTTTCAGGCGGTACTGGGCCCGCAGGTCCTGACGTTGCCCATCGACCGTTTCGGAAACGTTGCGCCTGGGCAGCAGACGCGTGCCGATGAAGGTGACAAAAAGGATTCCGGCCGCCATGACGGCCAGGCCTACCGGGGTGAAGTCAAACAGCCTGAAGGGTTTCATACCGTTGGCCGCCAGGGCCTCGCTGACCAGGATGTTGGGGGGGGTGCCGATCATGGTGGTCAGCCCGCCCAGCAGCGATCCGTAGGCCAGGGGCATGAGCAGGATCGAGGGCGATCGGCCGGTCTTGCGGGCGATGTCCATCACCACTGGCAGCATCAGGGCTGCCACGGCGACGTTGTTCATGAATGCCGACAACCCGCCGGCGATGACCATGATGATGACTACCAGGATCGTTTCTCCACCCCCGGCGACCTTGAGCAGCTGCCGGCCCAGGATGTTGGCGATACCAGTGCGGGTCAGGCCGCCGCTGAGGATGAAGACCGCCCATATGGTTACCACGGCCGGGTTGCTGAACCCGGCCAGGGCCTCGGTGGGGCTGACGATGCCGGTGACGGCCAGAATGCCCATGACCAGCATGGCCAGGGCTTCCAACGGGGCCCATTCAGTGACCAGAAGGACGATGACCCCGATCAGGATCAGCAGGATGGTTATGATTTCGGGCGTCATGGTGTCTCCATTGGTTTAATCTGGCTTTGGTATCGAACCGACGTCGGGCCCTGAGATTTTTTCAAACACCTTACAATCGCATGCTTAACGGCGGTGATTCAACCCAATATTAATGGCTTCGTAAAAAACCCGATATCTGCTTGTGACCGTCCCGAAACGAGGAATGTTGGTCGAGATCAAGGCGCGCGAAAAATTTTACCGGAGGCATATAGTTGGGTTGATATGTGGCAGCCGCGATAGCGGGTTCATCAGGGCCTGCAAGCCTTGATCGCGGGCTTTTTGCAAGGCCGTCTGAAAAACCTGATGGTTCAAGTGGTAGGCTTTGACTGCCATTGAGACGCCATCCCACTCCCATTGCGCCCTTGCGGAGGGTGGTTTAATTTCATACAAGTAAGTCTGAAACATTAAGAACTTATCCGTAAATAAAACCTGCTTTTCGGTAGGCGATAATAGCGGCGGCCATATGCAGCAACGCCAAATAGGTATCCGTAAGCTTTTCATAGCGGACCAATATCTTCCGGAAGCGATTGAACCATGAATGGCTTACTTCAAACATCCAGCGTCTGGCTCTCCATCCAGGATTCTTCTTTTTTTCCTGAATCTCTTCTCCGCGCTTTTTCACGTGGGGTATGTAGCACTTTGAAGCGATCAGTTCCAATGCAGGTTGGCCGTCATAACCTTTATCAGCGCACAGGTGCTGCTCGATGTCCTGGGGACGTTCTATGACGATCTCCTCCAGCACAAGCGCCAACTGGGATACGTCATGCCGATTGGCTCCGGTCACGACGAGTGACAACGGGACACCACGGCCGTCCACCAACAAATGCCGCTTGGTTCCTTTTTTTTCCCCTGTCGGTCGGATTCCGACCAACCGCTTCTTGCGCCAAGGGTGCCTTAACCATGGCTCCGTCTATGCTCTGCCACTTCCATGCAATTCCCTCCATGTCGTCATATTCGGCAAGACCGGATCGCCAAAGGGCCACGAAAAAGCCGGCACGCATCCAGCGCATGAAATGGGTGTGGATCGCACTGGGACTTCCAAAGCGTTCCTTGGGCAAGGCCTTCCATTGGCAACCCGTTCGCAAGACATACATGATGGCTCCAAAGATTTGACGCGGGGGCATCGGCTTTCTGCCGCCACCGGCCTTGCGTTTGTACGCTTTCTTTGGATCACGCTCCGGCTTTGGTACGAGGGGTTCAACCTTTTCCCAAAACGAATCCGAGACCTCCCACGACTGGGTTTTTGCCATAGGTCCTCCGTGATTAAGCGGTTTGTCATGGAGAACATGATAGCAGATTTAGGAAGAAAAGCATACTTTATTTACGGATAAGATCTAAATCATAATTATCTACATGAGGTGACGATATGTCAGAAAATAGAACTCAGGACTACTGGAGTGACGGCGATGACGGACACGTGGATACCCGCGATCATAACTTTCTGTGACGACCAAGTTTGCATCCGTGATGGTCGTCACGATTGGCCGACACCGGCAGCTGGCAAAACCGTTGAAGCCGTTTCAGCAGGCGTATTTGCAAGCCCTGGGCGTGCCCGTCGAGGCATTCACGGTTCCATAGAAGCCAGAAAAATAAGTAATCGTTCCTTGTCAGGGGTGCTGAATGTACGTTACTCGATATAGATGCAGCCTAATTTAATCTTCACTATCAGGGACTCAAAAAGGCTAAATCCTTTAGCAACATTTTAAATAAAATCAGAACAGAATATCCTGATATCGACTATCCTGTAATTCATTTCTGAAGAACCGCTTTTTATTCGTTAAAGAGGGGAGAGTTGCCAAGATGCCACGCGGCGCACGTTTGGACACCCCGGGCACCCTGCACCACGTTATCGTTCGCGGCATCGAACGGCGCAACATCGTCGATGACGATCTGGACCGAGAGAACTGGGTTCCAGAATAGGACGGGTGGCCGGCGAAACCCAAACTGCCATTTATGCCTGGGCTTTGATGAGCAAACATGCCCATATGCCCATACGCAGCGGAACGGGTGGGGTTGCCTTGTTCATGCGTCGCATCCTTACCGGACACGCCGTTGCTTATAACCGCCGCCATCGCCGCTCCGGGCACTTATTCCAGAACCGCTACAAGTCCATCGTCTGCGAAGAAGATGTCAATTTCACCGAACTTGTGCGCTATCTCCATCTCAATCCCTTGCGTGCCGGACTGTTGACGTCATTGTCCCAACTGGATCGTTACCCTTGGTGCGGTCATGCGGTTGTCCTGGGGCGACGGGACTGTCGCTGGCAGGACCGCGGCTATGTGTTGCAACGGTTCGGAAGGAAAGTCGGCCCGGAGAAGAAAGCCTACCGGGAGTTTGTTGAAAAAGGAATCGCCCAAGGCCAACGGCCGGAGCTTGTGGGAGGGGGACCGTTACGTTCCTTGGGCGGATGGTCGGCGGTAAAATCGATCCGGCGTAGCGGTGTCGAAGAAAAGGGCGATGTGCGGATTCTGGGTTCCAGCGAATTTGTCGACCAGACGATCGATGAGGCCGATCGACAAGTCAAGCATCGGCTGGACGGTGAAGATTTGATTGGCGCTGCGCGAGACATCGTCCGCAGCGGCTGCACCAAACATCGCATTTCGGCCAAACTGCTTAGAAGTGGCAGTCGAAGGCAGGCGGTATCCAACCTGCTGAAACATTTGACGCTCGAACTGGTTAACGAGCTTGGCCTGTCGTTAGCGGAAACCGGTCGACAGTTGGGATTGACCAGGTCGGGTGTTGCCCAGGTTCTACGGCGTAATCGATGAATAAATTCGATTAGTAAACAACGTCCCTGAATTGCCTCTGGCCGTCATTGTCGGGCATCGTTTGTAAAAATGGGATTGACAAAATTTTACTCATTGGATAGTGGTTTATCTAATGAATGAGACTCTCATTGTCCTTGTTATCAGCTGTACGCTTATAGAATCGGCCGCGAAATTGTTGAGACGTTATTCAGTTATACAAATCAGCCTTCATTGAATGGTTCCTCAATGGAGGCTTTTTTATTTTCAACGGGTACATTTGAATCCTCAATGGTTCTTATCGTTTGTGAGCAGGTCGTCTAATGGTCAATCAAGTTAGCAGCCCAGAAAACCTCATCTGGAATTGCCCATCCAGGCAACAGATTGTTAGAGTTCAGAATAATATTGCCTCGCAAGCTGACCTCGATGACCGTATGACATCTCTTCAAAAACGATTTCTACCCCCACGCCGGACGGAATTGGTTCTTGAACTCTCTGACCCATCCATGTTGAGATTTTTTTCCGACCGTAGCGGCTTCGGCCCAAGAATCAGGATTCTCGTTTCAGATAATCAGATAGCTGAGATCCATAAGAGACGGTCCCAGTTTATTGTAGTTCGTCCCATATTGGTCCTTAATCGCTGTGAGGGTTCATTGCCACGGACCATACAGTTCTTAGCGAGTTTGAATCTCCCGATTGAAGTCAATCCGACCGTTTTCCTTGATCAAGACAAAGAGACGCTATTAGATCTGGCCGAACGCTTACTTTTTTCGCCTTTTGTGAAAACGCCGGTGCAACCATTTTTTAATTTGTTGCTGTCAGCAATCGGTTCACCGGTTAACTCATCCCCAACCTTGTGGGATATCTGTAATGAATGCGTCGGTCACAATTTTTTCATAACAAATGATGGAAAAATTACATTGTCAAGTCGTTGGGCAGAAATAAATCGTTTCTTTGGGGATATTTCCGACACAATCCATAACATACGATCGTCACCGTTTTTCAGTCAACTGAAGTCGATGAAATCTCCGAAATCAGCCGAAAATTCCAAATGTTCCCAGTGTCGCGTATTGTCATTTTGCTCAGGGTATCTTTGTGCTCTTGATTCAACTCATGATTGCTCTCCATTTCAATCGGTTTATGACTTCATGTCTTCTCACTCCCGGTCACTTAAGGAGAGCTATATGGCGCTACCAAAGCATAAAAAGCATGAAGTCTTTCAAACCATCGAAATGCCAAACCCAAATCGGTAACCATGAATTCTGATCTAAATCTTATAATGGTGCCGACAACGAAATGTAACCTTGCATGCCGTCACTGCTTTGAAGGGCGGTCTGACCGCGTTATGTCGGCTTCAGAGCTTCAGACGGTTATGCGGAAAGTTTACGAATATTCCGACACGCGCGATATCAACAAGGTCGTCTTCTATTGGCAGGGGGGAGAGGTGTTTACACTTGGTCCTTCTTGGTTTGAAAGGATGGACGAGATCGTAACTAGGGTGTTTGCGGATAGTACAATACGTGCCAGGCACAGGCTCCAGAGCAACCTAATCTCATACACTTCAAAGTGGAAGCCCGTCATTAAAAAGACATTTCAAAACTCAATCGGTTCATCGTTAGACTACCCCAGCCTATATCGTGGGTTCCCAACAATCAAAAAAGAAAAATTTAATGATATTTGGTTAAAATACTGCAATCGTGCCAGAGCTGATGGCATCGAGGTCAGTGTTATATCCGTTCTCAATAAAGAGTCCCTTAAAATTCCACCCGATGAATTCCTGGAGTTTTATGGCGGTTGCATGGGCATATCCAACATGCAGCTAAACTTTCCGTTTGACTTACACTCCTATTGTGGGACTGATGACTCTTTTTTTTTGGAACCATCTGAGTTGGGGAAATATTTAGGTGAATTATTCGATACATGGGTCGATGAAAGCTTTTCATGGTATCGCAAGTTACACATCAATCCGTTTTGCGAATTGATAGATGTTTTTTCTTTCGCACCAAGGTCTTCCAGATGTAATTGCATCTGGAGCGGCAATTGCGCCGACACTTTTTTTTCTATTGGTCCGGATAGTTCCGTAGGGCTTTGTGACTGCTGGGTTACAAGCCTGCCTGAATTTTCTTTTGGAAATTTACAAACCCAGTCACTTGATGATATTTCTCACAGCGAAGCGAGAAAAAAATTTGGGCGAAGAATCGAATCGGTGATGGAGCGAGAATGTGCAGACTGCCCGTTTTTAAGCATTTGTTTTGGGGGTTGCATTATTCGATCCTATGGGAAAAGTGGTACCATTACGGGCAGAGACCCCTATTGTGAAGCTTACAAAATGCTGTTTTCAAAAGTGCAACGATATGTTCGCTCAACACATATTTCAGGAGGAAAATGTGCAGAAGACAAAAAAACGTCATGATCCATACCAAGATAACCATTTGGTAGAAAAACAAAATCTCAATGAGGTTACACGTAGAGAGTTTGTCCAGTATTCAACTTTCGCACTTGTCGCTGCGGTATTTTCCGCTTCGTTCCCCGGTTGCGGGGGTGGTGGGGGCAGTGAGGGTAGTGTGGACAGTGTTGGCAATGAACCCGAGCAACGGCTGTCCAACCAAACTGACGTGGGACCAGGCCATGTATTGGAAATAAAAAGCCTTGACTCCCCCGGATTGTCCAATATTCCGGAGGACATCTTCAGTGTCACGGTTCGCATTGACGACACCGTAAGCTATGGAATAAGGCCTATCTATTTCAAAGATGACTGGATTGGCGTTGTTATGCCGCCAATGATTCAAGCCGAAGAAGGAAGCTATTTCGATTCAAAAGATATGGAGGTGAGTTTTGCCGTGCGTGGGTCGTCCAAGGGAAAATTTTCGGTAACGATGAATCAAAAATTCTCGGCAAATACCTGCAACGGGTCTTTGTTATCTCTATTGGACGAAATCAACGCTGAGTTGACGTCTATCGAAGAGGAGAAGGAAACGCTCTTTCAGGACATGATTTTACTGGAAAAATGGAATCGAATGTATCCGTTGGTGAAAGATGAGCTCGATTCCTTGTATGCCACCATTTTCTCTGTGTGTGAAGGTGGTGCTATTGAGGTGACGACCGTCGGGGGTAATCGTTATAATGTGACACCGCAGGATGTCGCCGTGGTAGAGCAACTTATTGAATACCTGGCGTCCAATGAACCGCAAGAAATGGGAAATGGGTTTTTAGATTCCATCCTCGAACCGGGCGGAACAGTCATAAGGCAGTTGACTGCCGTATTAGGCTATGCGCTTCCGAGTGCTTTTTTGGCGATGACAAGGGAATGGGATGGCGATATTTCGGGAGCCGGGACAATTGCGGCCATCGTTACGGCGACTACTCCGGCGGCCTCCATGTGTATCGCGGGAAACTGTCTTAGACTGTTGGCCGAGCCTGAAACGGCGGCGGAACGGATAATGAACGGCATCAACTGGTATGCCAATATCCTGATGAACGAAGGGCTGTATGCACTCAACGATCAAATGATCTGCGATTCTGGGCAAAACAGTTCCGATATCAGGCGTCTTGTGACCCAAGATAGTATCGAACTCCTTGAAGATTTAAGCGATAGCCTGTGGAACGATGTTCCATGGAGCAACAGCACCCCCTGGAGTAATGGCTCACCATGGAGTAACAGCGCCCCTTGGAGCAACACACAGTGGACAAACCAACCATGGAGCCATACAGCTTGGAACAACACTACCCCATGGGGAAATAACGTGTGGACAAACAATGTCTGGACGAATACGACCCCCTGGAGCGATAGTGCCTGGAACAATGCTCCTGCCTGGAACAATGCTCCTGCATGGAACAAT
The DNA here is from genome assembly GCA_963785365.1 of uncultured delta proteobacterium. Taxonomy (GTDB): domain Bacteria; phylum Desulfobacterota; class Desulfobacteria; order Desulfobacterales; family Desulfosarcinaceae; genus Desulfosarcina. The sequence goes on from CAWAUZ010000013.1 coordinate 394,642, forward strand.
GCTCCTGCATGGAACAATGCCCCTGCATGGAACAACGTTCCTGCATGGAACAATTTTGTCAACTCAGGTTTCAGTTGAACAACGAGGCCGTACCTACCGTTTGGCTGCGCTCTCTATTGGCCAAAGCGCTTACGGACGGGCGTGCGTTTGAAGTCTGAACGATTCAGGTGTACATCGACGTTGGGATCGTATTCCTCCCGGTCGGTATAGATGACGTCACCACTCTCATTGATCCAGCGGTGCCGCCATTGATCCATACCGATCTCCACTTCTTTGGTGTAAGGATTGACATACTCCTCCATACCAACTGCAGAAGCTTTCATTTATTGCAGATTGATCGTATGAAAAAACCATCCCATTAACCTATTGGATAATATGTGGCCAAGTTCAGCACCAAGCTAAATAAAATCGCTTAGAAACCTACCAGCTTTTTCAGCCGTATGTAGTTCTTCAATCTGTACCAACAGCTCATGTTTATTCCATTTTGCTTTAGTATAAGCGGCGTCAGGGCCCATTATATCAATCTTTGTGGCGATTAGCTTTCGGGCTATCTTGTATTGCTGGCTTCCTTTAGGGATACGGCCACCTTCACATAAGATCGACATTATCCGTGCCATGGCCTGAAATCTGTTCATTGGGGATCTCGTGGCTTCGATTGTCTGGATAATTAATCAGACCATGAAAATGTCGCTGATGTCAACGAGATCCCAGCTCATTTGGCTCGCTTTAGAAAGGGCAGCGTGATAAGTTACGGTATTTCGTTCCAATAGTATAGCGGTACGAAAAAAAGAATACGTGAGGATGTGTAAGGCAGGGGATCTCGTGCGGTTGACATTGGAACATTATCATCGGAAAGATGTTGTCAGGGTAAGCGCAATTGGGTGTGAAATCGTAGCGTCTTAATCCTGATGGAACGGGTTCCGATTGAAAAGGGTCACCCCGCAATATGGTGTTTGTATGGCTAAACATTTTTTCAACGTCCGGATCTTTGGAGTCGTGATGACAATTTTGCAATTCCTCAAAAGCAAATGCGGGATTTAGATATTTGGTAGACAACACTAAAAAAGTAGAGCCAAAAAAATTACCAAAATAAAGATAATGGCTGTTAGGACGGCCAGTTTGTAAAAAGCTTGTCTGTCAAAAATGTCCAGATGCTTTTTAATGAAAAAACTAAAATTGGAAAAATCTTTCTCAAAGCTCATTCCTGAGACCTCATGAAATCGGATTTTTATCAAAAATCGAGATGAGGTTGTTTTATTCCGGAGTCCTCCAGGGGTATCAAAATTGTTGATCTGTTCCATTAACCCTAAAGCGATAGTGAATTACCTTTGAAAATTTCTCGCATGCGCTTTCGTCGATGTGACAAGTAGGCGCGATGATTTCGGGCCTGTATCCAAACGATCTGCTCAAGCAGGCTTTCAAACGTGTGCCGTTTCATCGGCAGAACGACTTTGATAAGGATCCTAAGCTGCGATAGCGTAATAGACGGTGCTTTTTTTCCCATCCTGATTTTCAGGTGTCAGAGGAAAAAATGGGCCAGCATGCACGTTAACATGTGATGCTGCCAGCCAGTAAACTTGCGCACCTCATAGTGGTCCTTGCCCAACTCGGTTTTGGCCTCCTCAAAACACGGTTCGATTGCCCAACGCAGGCCGCTGTGAATAGCTGTCCTTGCGGATTAGGTCAATTACGCTTTAAAATACCCCCTTAAACGTATGCGAATTCACAAAACCCCATTTCCGTAATACTCATTTCATACCCTCAAGGTTTCAACTACTCAGGTCCATGGTCTAGCTTCGATGCGTAATGCGCCACGAAGGCCTGGGCGAGCTTTCTGTTCGATGGGTATATCGAAGGCAAGACCTACGGTTTCGTTGTCCCTGAGAATCGGGCGTAACTTTGCTCCTAATCCGGGTTTGCCAGGGTTGATGTCCTGATAACCATACCTAACCCGCCACCCTTCCAGTGTCTTCTCATCAAGGAATACCTCGACCAAAATCAACTCACGAAAGATAAACCCACCTTCGTAGTGCCGTTTCATGAACATAATGCCATTGACTTCGTAGTCAGGTACGAGCACCTTCACATCGAACGCGAAGCTAACCGATTTAGACGTCTTGACGCTCTTTCTTGGATCGAGGAATACGGAGAAAAGGTGCGGGCTTTGGGTACGATCGGGCTGGCGCTTAGTGCCGTCCTTTCCTGGGAACAATTGGTTATAGGTACGGAAGATCGCGGAATTTTCACGCACCTCGCGGCGCGTCATCTGCCACTGGCAGCCGCGCACGCTCACCGCGATCTCGAACTGGTATGACGCGTATATCGTTTTGCCCTCGTTGAAGGCCTTGTGTACCTCCACCGGCAACGAGATATCATCGATATCGAGGATGCCGTCCACGCGCAAGGAACCGAATAGGAATCGAGTGAGGTTTTGGTAGCCCTCTTCAGAGTTCACGATACCATAGTGGCCCGAGTGGCTGCGGTGCACGAAGGCACGCGGCGAATGAACTTCCTTGCCGTTTGGACCCGGTCCGTGAGTGGTGGCGTTCTCGATGCGCACCAGTCCGTCACTGGCGTCGCCCGCCGCCCAGGCCGAGATGCCGCCGGCCACATTGTAGTCATGCGGATTGGTGCCGATTAGGTTAAATATACGTTCGGGCGGGAAGTCTTTCACGACCGAGACATCGTCTCCCTTGGGCAAATCGAGGTACTCGGACATCTTTTCGCGATTGAAGTTGTTGACATCGCCGAACGAAAACCAGCCCGGCACATTGCGCACGATCCGCATATCGATTCCGTTGTGTGGCGTGGCATAGGTAAAAAGCTTGTCCACTGCGGCACGTGCCGCCGATGAACCTAGTTTAAAATTCTGAATGAAGGCACGGCAGATCAGTCCGCCCATTGAGTGCGACACAAGATAGACTCGGAAACCCTGGGGAGTCATCTTATTATCCGGATTGGCGCAAACCTTGTCGCGCAGCCGTAGGATCAACTCTCCCAGTCCCTTCGCAAAATGTTCGATGGGCGGCGTACCCTTGCCAGTGCCAAAGTCCTCCGAGGCTTCGTCGTAGTATCGGTAAATAACGATGCACCTATATGGAACGGGGTGGTCGGGACGATCGGTCGCAATCAGGTCGTCACCATCTACGAATACGTCCTCGTATTTATGGTCGCTCATTAAGCGCACCAACGGCGACTCAAAATAGAACCGTTGGACATCTCCGGTCCAAGCCACACGCGACTTGGTCGAGCCGATATTGAAACCCATGTAAGGGTCGGCCACCGCATCCTCGATTTCATCTTGCGTGGCTGCGAAACCGCGTACGTATATGATTGGGTGGTAGGGATGGTGTGAAGTTGATGACATCTGGGCACCTCTTACTAACGGTTAAGTTAACGTGAGGCTAAACGAGCCGCATAAAGGCAATTATTGAATTTTATGACACGCTCTATGAGCAGAATATTCGCGATTACAACTAATCGACTCCCCCAAGTTTCCGCAGGCCAGCATTTAGGCATACTCTGGCCCGAAGTTGTCCTGGATAAATTGGCGCAGTTTCTCGTTGTTCGGGGTACCTTCGTCGAAGGCCAGACCTGATAGCTTTCTGGTCGCCCATTGCACCTTGGCCTTCATCGGGCCGAAGGAAAAATTCAGATCGATTATCTGTCCTGCTTTCAGACGCCTTCTTGGCTCGATGAGCAGTCCACCAAGGGAGATGTCCCTGGTGGTCAGCGTAATTGATTCGGCGTCGACCACTGCGGAAAGGCGGGATTTATAGGCCCTTCGCGGGTATTGCCTCTGCGCAATCAGAAGCTGTAGCCGAATACTCTCCTGAATAAGGTAACTGACAAGAAAAACAACTGCACCGCCTCTAACAAATCCGTAAAGAATAGTGATAATGATACCCGGCAGGGTGATTTTGTCGAAACCGCCCCTAAACGACAAAGAGGCGACGGTCATGAATAGCCCAGACATAAGACCCAACAAGACAGCGTGGCCCAAGGCCGATAACAATACCTCCTTTTGTTTTTCGCATGCAGATTTGTTGAGCACCAGAATAACTGCAATGGAGGCTACCCCCATAGAAAGAGCCAGAGAGATATAGGCAAGCCAATTCAGAGGATGGTTGGGATCACTACGGTTGAAGTGGAAAAAGGAGAGGGAGACGAGGGTAGAAAATAAGAGTGTGATGATGTAGGTCACAAATCTGGGCAGAACATCATTTGTGTCTTGGGTCTTATCGATGATGACCGCCACGAAGATGGCCATGGCGTAGGAGATAATGCTACCACGGCTCCAACCCCAGAATCGTTCCCAGGTAAGCCAGGATTCAGTACCTCTGAACGGTCGACCAAAGGCATCCAGTAGCGCCAAGTAGGCAGCGATGGTGATGAAGCAAACAATGGCAATGCACAGCACACAACAGATGGAAACCTTCAGGATTTTGATCTTTGGCACATCGTAAATGGGAGCGAAATAACCAAGGCGGCGCAGGGCATCACGCTGATTTTTTTTTGAGGGGTACTTCTTGATGAGGTGCTTGGTAAGACTTTCTACGCAGTAAGCATAAACTTTGTTTAGCTCTTCAACGTGTGATTTGAGTCCTTCATCTTCCTTTTCAAGCCTGGGAATAAGATATCCGATATCTTTCAACCGCCCCTCGTAGGTCTTAATGTCGTTCGCACTGAGGGTGGCGACATGATACTCCTTGCAGATGCGTAGCGCATACATGGCCTTTATGTACTGCCAGGCCACGGATACGCTCTGGCGCTCCTGTTCCCATTGGTCCAATTTTGGTTCCCAATAAGCCTCCATGCCCGCTTTTTTTAAAACGCTTCGCAGATCCTCTAACCGTTCATTTGTGGGTGTTAGATTCATCTCAGAGAAGAGCAAGCCCGATTTCATGTCCAGTACGGCCTTAGGAATTCGGGCCCACATCTGAAGGTGATTGCGCCATACAGCATCCCACTTTCCCACGTGCTTTTCATTGACCAAGGCCAGCAGGTAGAGGGCGGCAACGGTCCAGCTATGACTTCCCAGCGTTTCGAGTAGCTGTGATAACTCTGTGTTCGGCTGGAGCTTTTCCGACAGGGGCAGTTGCAGATTGTAAACCGCAACTGCTATTAGAAGAAAGGTGCTAATATAGATGGCATAGAAGGCGAAGAATCGGAACGGATCGATGTAGTCGATAGGTTTGCCTGACAGAAGGTACCTGTTACGGTCTGGCCATTGGTTGAAGCGCTGGCCGATCAGAAAAAACATGATGAAAGCACAAACCGCAAGATCGACGTAAATTGTCAAGTTGTTATCCATGGTTGCTCCTTTATGATAGATAGTAAAGGATCGTCGATTCTGTCAAGGGATTAAGCCGGATGGAAGTGCAACGGATTCCAACCCATAGGTGCGCTTATTGGCAATCAATATGAGGAAAAGCCAGCATCTTTTATAACATCTATGAACCTATACATTTTTTGCTATAGTAGATTGTCTCCAGCAGCGTGGACCACGTCAGAATAAATACAGACAAAGAATAGCTTCCGAGTCGCATCCTTGTCAATTGTTGGGATAGATGCCACTCGGATCAGCGGCAAAATTTTCTATGTCAAAGCAAGTACGTTAAGGCTATCCTACGAAAACGGACCATGAAATAATCAACGGTAAGCGCGGCATTACCCCCAGCACGGCCCTGAGGCTTTCATAGGTATTTGGCGTTTCGGCGGATTTTGGGATGAATATTCAATTCAGATGGGATCTTTATTTTGCAATGACGATGGACGCTGACCGGTGTACGCTGCCGCTCAGCCCGGCAGGTTAGCTCGACGTTATGCCCAGAGGGAATTTTGAGGATCGGTCTATGGCAAAATTAGGTACGAACGAAAGCTCGGTAAGATTCCACGTTCAAACTGAAGAAAGATTACAAGCAATTGCATCACTCTGTGATCAAAACGGATGGATATTTATTGGTGGATTTGAACCTGACGAGCCTGAGGACCTGCGCGAGGTTGAGTATATGTTAAACCCCCAGGCCCTTACATCTTAGCCTCGCATGGATGGTTCTGACAAGATGACCATTGTTCATGAAACCCAAAGGTCGGAAGAAATGAACCATGCCCTTGTGGCAGTCCTAAAAAGTACAAGAAATGCTGCTTGTAATAATGCGAGCCGTCTATTTGGACGACGCCAGGTACCAGAAACGATAATATCGAAACAGGGCGCAAGGTATCCTCGGGAGAGAAACCAATGGTAACTGTCTTTTTGGCCGTTCTGGGGGTCTTGCTTGTGGTGCTGGGCTGGAAACTGTTCTGGTTTTTCGTCGGCGTGGTGGGTTTTGCGGCAGGCCTCCAGGCGGTGCAACTCTATTTCGGCCCCCAACCGTTCTGGTTGTTGTGGGCGGCGGGGCTGGTTTGCGGAATCGTCGGTGCGATCCTGGCGCTGTTTTTCCAGAAGCTGGCCATCGGCATCGGGGGGTTCGTGGCCGGAAGCACCATTGCCCTTCACCTGATGCTGATGATGGGGTACAATCCTGTCGAGCTGGTGACCCTGATCGGGGGTGTCGTCGGGGCGGTGGCCCTCTATCTGCTCTTTGACTGGGCCCTGATCGTTCTATCGTCGGTGATGGGCGCGACCCTCATCATCGAAGCGCTTGGCTGGCGCTCAGCGTATTCCGCCGTGCTCTTTGTGGCACTGGTTTTGGCCGGTGCGCTCTTTCAGGCCAGACAGCTGGTTGTCTCTCGCAAGGGGGGGCGACAACGACCTTGAACCAAAGCCGCGGCAACCTCCACGCGGCATTGCCCTTTATTGCGGTCCACCACCCCTGTCGGGTGATCCCCCCCATACCGCATCCGCCGAGATTGTGTGCGGTGGTGGAAAGGAGACCCGATGCCTCTCAGCTCGGGTCTCCCGGCCTCTGAAATCAACCGGCAGTTACGGCAATCTGGCGGGGGACCGCCTTTTCGGCCTTGGGAAGAATCAGGCGCAGGACCCCGTCCTCGAGCTTGGCTTCAATCTTGCTCTGGTCGACGACCTCGGACAGGGTGAACTGCCGATAATACTTGCCGATTTCAAATTCGATGAGCACATTCGATTCATCTTTGTCTTCAAACGGAGCGACCTCGCCGGAAATACTCAGCACGCTGTCGTTCAGATCGACGTTGACATCCCCGGGGGTTACGCCGGGCATATCGGCCAGCAGGGTGATCTGCTTTTCGTTCTCGAAAATATCCACTTCGGGCGTAAAGACGACGCCGGGTCTGGTCTGCTCGGCAGGACTGGCCACCTCTTGCTTTTCCTTTACCTGAAGTTCTTTGGTCTCAACCATTTTTCATTCCCCCCTTTCCACAAGCGGTTATCAATTGACGGTTATCTGTTTCGGTTTGGATGCCGCCGATTTGGCAATGGCTACGGTCAGGACCCCATTGACCATTTTGGCCTCAACATTGTCCGCATCGATGTCGCCGGGCAGCCCGATGACCCGCGAAAACTTGCCGGCCTCACGCTCCTTGCGGTGATACCGGATGTTCTCGCCTTCGGACGGGATCGTGCGCTCGCCCGAAATAGCCAGGTTTCTGCCGTTGACCTGAATATCCAGTGCGTCTGCCTTGATACCGGGAAGCTCGGCACGGACATAGTATCTGTCTTTGTCTTCGGTGAGGTTGACCGCTGGAAACACTTTGGCAGACAGCCAATTCATCCCTGGCCTGCGCATTACGGATAGGGTTGATCGATCCATCTGGCGGGACATGCGTTCCAGATCGGAAAGCTGCTGCTGCCAGCCCATTGACGGAAAATCGAAAAGTCTTCTTGCAAACATAGCGCATCCCTCCTTTAGGTTGTGTTGGTGGTTAAAGACCATGGATAATCAGGGTATCGTTGACGATTTCCAGCTTGACATCATTGTTATCCACTGTCGAACATTACTAATTACATTTTGATACATAAATAATTCTCAAAATTTATGTGTCAAGAGATCGAAACTTTTTTTAAAATATATAACTATCTGATTGATAAGAGATTAAAAATAGTATTGAAAAATAAGGCAGGCGCCCAGGGTTTCAATTATAATTTAAAATATGGATTTCAACTCCCATGAGCAATTAGGTGCTGGGGTGCGGTAATGGCAGATCTGGCAGGTGGTTTGGGCTCGATTGGAAAAATTGAACGGATATTGACAGCCTTTTTTTGATGGTTTAAAATTGGAATTTCAAGGCATGCGATTGTGATGAAGGAGGTTCCAGATGGCCAAAAGTTACTTCGCTATTCTTGAAATAACGTCGAATGCTACGGCCGATGAAGTCCACTCGGCCTATCGCCGACTGGCCAAAAGATTCCATCCGGATTACTACCAGGGCGGCAGTGAACGATTCCAACAGATCCAAAAAGCTTACACCGTGCTGAGCGACCCGGTCAGACGAAGCGCGCACGAAAAAACATTGTCAAACGTGCCGGTTCGAAAGGCCCCCGAGATTAGACCAAATGCCCAACCAGAGCCCCTGATCCCGCGAAACGACCCTGTTGATATGGGAGCAATCTCACCCCTTCGTCCAATTGAAACCCTTTTCCCCTCCTTCGATCAGATTAAGAAAGACCGCACGGTGGTCATTCCGCTGGAGCGGTTTGGCATCGGAAACCTTTATCTGACGTTGCAATTTCGGCCCTGGGATGGTGAATGAACCTGGGTGAGGATTGGACGATGCGACCGTTTCTCAACCAGACCGCGATGGCTTGTGCTTGCGCGCTGGCCTCCAGGTAAAGATACCCGCCCGCGAATCATTCACATCGGCCGATATCCGATACACCCAGTCCAGCTCACGACAGGCCTGGTCAAATGTCCTGCCAAAGATCAAGGCCAAGGCCGACTTCTTGCCCAGCACCCAGCCCAGATCCATCGCAATTCCGGGCAGTGTCAAGCGTTTTGCCCTAAGGTAAATTTTCAACGGCCATTTGAGTTGTCCGTAGGTGCGAAAAGAGGTTCGGAATAGACGGCGGACCATTGGGGAAAGAACCAGATCGGTGACATCCCTGGCCTTGAACAATGTTTCAAGACGCGTTTTGTAAATGTAGCGTACGACGGTGACATTTTCTCCTTTTCCCAGGGTTTTGAACCACGACCGGGTCCTGCGGAGCAAGGGACCGATGGCGGCCTCTTCCAAAGGCTTGTCGGCCCCGGGAAAGTGGCGCCGGGCAATGTGATCGGCCGCCTTCAGGACGGCTGCTTTCCACTTTTCCCAGGCAGGATCGGAATACAGCAGGACTGGAAGTCCCACCAACCCCTGTCGGATCTCTTTGATGGTCGGATCGTTTTCCATGACCGGCGGCATCTTGATATGGGAAAGGTCTTCCAAGGTCTCTTCAAGGATGTGGGGGGTCTCCTCCACCGTACTGTCGTATTCGCGGTCGAATGCATCCAGGGCCAATTTACCCGCGAAAAGCGTGAGATCCACCAGCAGGCTTTTCATCAGGACGAGGATCACCAATTTCCGGGAAAGGAAAAAGAACCAGGAAAACGGATCGGGCAGGATCAAAAGGCGCAGAAGGCTGAAACGCCCAACCGCATTTCGATGCGCCACATACCACTGTACGTATGGACGCTGAATCAGTTCATCCGACCATCTATATAGCTCGTGGATGGTTCTGAGGTTGATCGTTTCCAGACGATTCAGGCCCGGGCGGTGGATGATACGGTCGAAAAGGGACAAGGATGCGTCGATGCTTCTGACAAGATGACCCAGGGAGACCTGGAGTTCAGGCCGTTCAAATCCCGGGAAAAAACAAGCCGCGATGGATCGGACAAAGTCGCGCAGATGTGTGGCATCAGCAGCTTCCCATGGCGATAGGGAGTGGAGAATGCGGTAACACCTTTTTTGAATGAGGCTCAGGGCATTTTTTCTGGCAGGCGCTGCCTTTTCGACCTGGATGGCCAGGTTTTTCAACTCCTTTTGTAAGGCCAGGTTCCAGGAAAGGACCCCTCGGGCGCGCCATGCCACGATCAGTATCAGGCAGGCAAACCCGAAGCCGATACCACCCCAGACGAGTCTGGTGATCGGCCACCAATCCAGATCGGCCATAGTCAGTCCCAAGAGGCCCTTGAAAGTACAGACAGAAAAATCACCCCGTTGGCTTGTAAGCCTCGCGCATTTCGCGTTTGAGCATTTTACCGGCGACGTTGCGCGGAAAGGACTCCATGACCACCACATCCCGAATGCGTTGGAACTTGGCATCTACGCGGCTGTTGGTCCATTCGATCAACGCCTGGGGGTTGATGGACTCACCTGGCAGGAGCACCACGGCGGCGATCGGGACCTCTCCCCATTTATCGTCGGGAACACCGATAACGGCCACTTCGCTCACGCTGGGATGACGGATCACGACCTCTTCGATGTCCTTGGGATAGACGTTCACGCCGCCGGAGATGATCATGTCTTTGATCCGGTCGACCAGGAACAAAAAGCCGTCCTCATCCACGTAGCCCGCATCGCCCGTGTGCAGCCATCCGTCGACGATGGCCTTTTCCGTCAGGTCCGGTCGCTTGTAGTATCCGGGCATCATCATGGGACTCTTGCCGCAGATTTCACCGATTTCACCGGCAGCGCATTCCCGGCCTTCCGCATCGAGGATGCGCATCTCCATGAAGGGTGCCGGCACCCCCACGGAGCCGACCTTGCGGATCGCGTCGTGCTTGTCGAGCACGGTCATGAACCCTTCGGTAAGCCCGTACAGCTCGTAAAACCGCCCCGGCAGGGTTGAATTGAGACGATGCTTGTACTCCAGCAGCAGGGGGGCGCCAACGTTGTGGATCATCTCCAGCGAGGCCAGTTTTTCAGGGTCGAAGGCCGGGCTGTTGAGAATGGCGATGATCTGGGCCGGCACCATGACCACGTGGGTTACCTTCTCCTTTTCGATGTCGGCGATGACCGCTTCGGGGTCGAAGCCCTGGTGAAGGATGTAGGTGGCGCCCAGGAACATCCAGGGCATCAGGTCCAGCATGGCGCCGTTGAAGACGATGGCGCCGGCGTGCAGGGCCACGCTTTCAGGGGTCATGCGCCATGAGGCCGCAAAGATGGTGCAGTACATGGCACGGACATAGTGGGTGTGTACGATGCCCTTGGGGGCGCCGGTGGTGCCGCTGGAGTACATGATGTTGTACATGTCGTGATCGTCAATCGGAACGTCGGGTGGGTTTTCCTCGCTCGCCGGGCCGACGAACGCTTCGTAGGTGCAAAACCCGTCGCGCTGGTCCGCCTGGCCGACCAGTACGTACCGGTCATCGGCGATGGCCGGCAGATCCTTGCGCAGACGATCCAGGACATCGGCGAAAGCGGCATCGGCGATGACCAGGGCGGTGTCGGAGCTTTTCAGCAGGGTGGCCAGGCCGCCCTGGTTGAGCATGGTGCTGCTGGGAACGATGACAAGGCCGGTCTTGGCTGCCGCCCAGTAGGCCGCCATGAGCTGGGTGCAGTTGGGCAGGACCGTGGCGAACTTGTCGCCTTTTGTCAGGCCGCGGGCCAGCAGGGCGTTGGCCAGTTTGTTCACGTAGGCGTTGAAGGTCCGGTAGGTAAAGCGCGCTTCGCCGCAGACGAAAGCCGGATGGTCGGGGCGGTAGCGCGCGTGGTGCGGTAACAGACTGCCGATGTTCATGGATCACTTCCTTTCAGGTCGTTAAAGATGCGGCGGCGTAAAAAACCGGCCTTTTTGTGCCGCGAGCGGGGAAGGCCGAAACGGGCCAACCTTTCCAAACGCCTACCACCCGAGCCGGTCGGGGTCGGTCACGTCGTTGGACGGATCGGTTTCCACAAGCTTGCTGTCCGGAGGCAGCGTACCATTTTCGACCCACGCTCGCAGATAGATAAATGCACGCTGTGCATAGGCCTGCATGGGGGTGAGCCGGTCGGGTGTGGTCGGATCGTCACCAGCGGAGCTGCACCCCCAGCCGCCGTCGGCGTGTCTGTCCACGTGGCCGGCGTGGGCGATAATGTATGAACGATACAGCTCAGGCGACCCATACCGTGCGACCGCATCTTTGTAGCCCAATAACTGGGAATGCAGGGCCAACAGGCCGTCGGCCTGGCCGTGCAGGCTCAACAGGGGCGCGGAAAACTCGCCGCTGTTGGCGTTTTTCAGCGCATACCGGACGGCCGCTTCGTTCCAGCCGCCGTTGGGGGCATTGGCCAGCCATTCGTATATGGGTGGGGGTTCGTCGGGGTTGTCGGGATCGGAATAACAGGAATACGCCGCTGATGTGACCCCATCGTCCCCGCGCAGGTCGGCCCGGTAGACGTAGGAGATCAGGTTGTAGTAGCCTGTGCCCCGGAAGGCCTCGAATCCGGGCACATGTTGTAAAGGGTCGAAATTGGTGTTGTAATAGCCCCAGAACAGGGCCGACTCCGGGGAGAAACCGGCCTCGACCATGGGATGGTAGGCGGCCGGAAATCGCGGGTTTTTCGCGTATTCGGTGAGTGTGGACAGCGTGTCCGGAGCGTAGAACCAGCCCATGGCCAGGGTGCCCTTGTCGATGGTGCCGACCAGGGAATCGACCGCGGCGTACGCCTGCACCGAAACCTTGCCGCTGCCGTCGGCATCCATGACCCGCCTGTCGGGCCAGTAGGCACCGGACCAGTCCACCCCTCCGTCGAAAAGGCGGTGTTTGCCGCGCCCGACCCGTCGGTGGTCGATCTCCAGTGCCCGGCGGGTCTGGTAGCCGCCGTTGGAAAGGCCGACGGCATAAGTGCGCGTGGGCCAAACGCCGGTAGCCTGCTTTATGTAACGCGTGGCCCAGTCGGCCAGGTCGATCATCATGCTCCCCCAGTGCTGGGTGGGGTGCTTACCCGAAATCATGTCGGCGGCGCCTCCCGGAATTCCCTTGTCCCCGGCAATGCAGGCAAATCCTTGCTCCAGCAGCCACGGAACCCATACGGCTTCGTTGGCGTACTCGTTTCTCAGCCCCGGTGTTCCCGCCACGACGAGTTTGCCATTCCAACCGTCGGGCAGCCGGAAGGTGATGCGCTGCGCACGCCGGTCCCTTTTAAGCAGCCCGGTCACTTCCATGCCGGTGATGTCGGTGTTGGTGGGGTCAAAAACCTTGGCGTGAATGGGGTTGACGTTAATTTTGAGTACCTTGGCCTGCTCCCCGGGAGGCAGCATCTCAAAATAGCCAGGATCGGCCGCAGGCAGTCCCCAGTAGGTCACGTGGGCCAGCCCCCCATCTTCGCCACCAGCGTAATCGTGGACGTTTATCTTAGTAAGCCCGTGCATTTTGGTCTAGTCCGTTTGATTGCCGTCCGCAAAAAAATCCGCACCGAATATCAACGTGGCCGCCAGGATGGCATCAATACCGAATACAATGTCTTTTGGCTTTGTTTCAACATTTGTTTTCTCTGGTGAAGATACAGATCCAACCCTGCCAGCCTTGTGAATCCAACGAACCGTCCGAACATGACGCCGTGGCCCTGCTCCCTTATTTCTGGACGGACACTGTCTACTTATAACCCAACAACAAGAGCTCCCAGTTCAAGATCCCGAAGACCAGCATCAGAACCGAAAGCCCTCCCATCAGCCATGCCAGGGTTTCAATTTTGGGTTTGTTTTTCATGCGGCCCCACCGGAACAGGGCATACCAACCCGCAAAGTAAAGCAGGACAAAAATCACTTTCCACATATCAAGCCTCCTTTGCTGCTTGGTCAAGGTCAGGGTATAGTGCCACAGATCATACCGATAATCGCGCAAAACCGATATACTCGATTCGAGCCGTTCTCAACAAACACTATGAGTGAGGGCAGCATATTTCCACGTTTGCAAAGATTACTACTCTTGTCAATGGGTTGGTACCGCTTGACAAGTGACGTGCTGAGAGATATTTCTCAGAATGTGGAGCAACTCGGATCACCCGGACGTCGGTAATCGCCAATGGTAAAGTGACTCAGGAAAGCTTGGAAGGGAAAGGGGCGGTGATGCAAAAAACCCGTGCACCACAGGAAAAAGCCGGCGTGGTGCTGTATCGCCATCAGGATGAAGATGAGCCGCATGTGCTCGTCGTGTCGGCGCGCAAATTCAAAAACCAGTGGGTGTTTCCCGTAGGGTCGGTAAAAAAAGGTGAGTCATTGGCCCAAGCGGCTAAACGGGAATGCGAAGAGGAATCCGGCTACCAGGTGCAAATTGGCCAGAAACTCCCACCCGTCCAGGTTTCAGAGAGCGGCAAAACCACACGATTTACCTTTTTTCTGGCGACCCTGGCTGGTGAATCCGATCACTGGGAAACGGACCGGACCCGGAAGTGGCTGCCGGTTTCGCGGGTCGCCGATGTTTTGCCGGAGCTTTTTCAACAGGTCGCCCGCAATGCCGTCGCCCGCATGGGGCCCGGGTAGCTCACCTTGATCATTATCACGGCACTGCCCTCTGGTGATCCGGGATGAATTGGTCAGATGCGCCGCAAAAGAGCCGTTTTACGACCATGCTCATCGGTGCCAACGGCATCGATTCCAACGGCTTTGCGCGTTGGGTGTTCGGGTCAGGGATGTGTTTCGGTTCGCCGGACAAGTGGTGGGGGGACCTGGGGCGGCGAGACTTTCCGCACGAGGGAATCGACTTTTGCCTGTACGCGGACCGTTCGGGACGCGTGCATCAGTTGGGCCGCAACACCCGCATCCCCGCCATGCAGGCCGGCATCGTCCGGTCCGTGTTTCGCGATTACCTGGGCAAGGCCATTGTGGTCGCGCACTGCGTCGGCACGGATACCGTCGAGACCGCCGTGTCGATTTACGCTCACACGCAACCCGTCGACGGGATCACGCCCGGTACGGTTGTTAGCGCCGGCGACATTATCGCCACCATTGCCGACACCCGCGGATCCAAGGCAAGGATCCCTGCCCATCTGCACGTCACCCTGGGGGTGTCGCGCCCGGCGGTTGACCTGGATGCATTTGTTTGGAACGACATGCGCGACGCCAGGCGGTTCAAGCTGGACAACCCCGGTGGTGTAATCGATTGGCCTTTCCAGCTACTCGACGATGGCATTTTCCGGCAGGTGATGGCCGCTTTCGGCCGAGGGCCAGCGTCTACGGTTGTCTCAGCAACCTTAACGGATTCGTAAGAAGCCCGCGAAATGTGCGTTTAGCGTCCGCCCTTGTCGCTTTGCGGTGCCACAAATAAGCCTCATTTTTAGGGATGCACAAGCCTATTCATGCTGTTTCATGCCGTGAGCCTTCTTGAAGGCGTGCCACTCGTCATGATCGATGCCGCCATCCTGGTTCATGTCGAGGGCAGTAAACACCGTTTGATCCGCGTCCTGAAAATAGGCCTCAAACTCCTCACGGCTCACCGAGCCGTCGCTGTCGGTGTCCATATCCCCGAAGTGTGCGTCAAAGGCCGTGGGATCCGGCATGGGCGTGTCGTGATGTTTCTTTTCGCTTGCATCGGCGATCGACAGTACACTGAACAGCACCGCAACGGCCAATATAGCTGCTCGTTTCATAGACCCTCTCTTTCCTGTGGTATGCATATAGCTTCAATATCGTCGGCCATTTACAACGCTCTGAAAGTAAAGCGCAATTACCCGCAGTCAATTAAATTTTGAAGGAAGCCGGGCTAACCGAATTTGTTCGACGGTATCGCCCGCGAAGACGGTAGTTACGGTGAGGGAAACGGCGACGTTGCGGGCGGCGGTGATGACCAGCCCATCAGCGCGGGCGGCGGTGGATGCTTTATCACCAGCATGAGCGCCCGGAGCCTCGGCGACAGATGACGACCGGTTCTGCCGGTGCAGGCGTGATCAGGCCTTTGCGAAGTCCGTGTTTTCTAAAAAATGTCGATGGGCGGCCAAGATAATTTCCCGGGTCTCTTCCCAGCCCATGCAGGCATCCGTGATGGAAACAAACGGATCCAGATCCGCTTTGCGGGTTTCACCGTAAACAAAAGACTGTTTTCCGGCTTTTACGTTGCTTTCCAGCATCAATCCGCGGATGATTCGATTGGGCTCGATCCGAACGCCTCTGGTGAGGCCGAGCCGCTGGATCAACACATGATTGAAGACCTCTTTTTGTCTGCGGTAGTCCTTGCCGCTGTTTTTATGCGAGCAGTCGACCACGACGGCCTGGAGCAGGGCAGGGTGCCGGGATAAGAGCTCACCCGTTTCGCTGATGCTGACCGGATCGTAGTTGGGCCGTTTGCCGCCCCGCAAGACGATGTGGCAGTAGCGGTTGCCTCTTGAAAAGACCCGCGAGGTGACCCCAAAAGGATCGTTGCCCACGAACACCTGCGCTGCCGAAGTCGCCAGCAGGGCGTTGATGGCCGTATTCAAATTGCCGTCGGTGCCGTTTTTGAAGCCGACGGGCATCGAAAAGGCGCTGGCCCATTCCCGATGGCTCTGGGATTCGGTGGTCCGGGCGCCGATGCACGCCCAGGAGATCAGCCCCGACAGTCGCTCGGCTGCCGTCTGGCTCAGGATTTCGGTGCCGACGGCCACCCCCATCTCGTTCAGATCCATTAAGATCCGGCGGGCCTTGCGCAACCCCTCGTCTATGTCGAAGGTTTTTCTGTCGAGGTGGGGGTCGGAGATGAGGCCCTTGAAACCCACGTTGGTGCGTGGTTTTTCAAAATAGACCCGCATGACCAGTTTAATGGACGGCTTGACCGCCTCCTGCAGGTCGGCCAGCAGTTGGCCGTATTTCAGGGCCTGCTGCCGGCTGATGATCGAGCAGGGACCGGTGATGATCAACAGCCGGTTGTCTTTTCCGTCCAGAATATCCTTGATCTCATGCCGCCCGTCCAGGACCGTCCGGGTGGCTTTTTCAGTCATCGGAAACTCTTCCCGAAGCTGATCCGGCGTGATGATCGAGGTGCGCTTGATGACGTTTAAATCGTAGGTTTTTTGCATGTCGCCTTGGAGCCGATCTGTGCTACGGCACGTGAATGCCGTCACCTGCCATGGCCAGCCGGCACATGGCGATGTTGTGAGGTTCGGTAAGTTTCCTGTGAAGGGCTATCGATGGCTGGGGCTACTTTACCTCGAAGTGCAGACGCCGAAGAATTTTACCCCCATCCGAAGTGATGTCGACGCGCCAGGGGCCGCGGTAGCGATCGCTCCCAATGGTTTTGTAACTCCACGTGCGCCAGTTGGAAGACCGCACATCCAGCGCGACATCGCTGATCTTCCAATCCTTGAAGTAGTAAACGTGTCGAATCTTGGATGGGAACTGCTTGGCTTCGACCTGACTCCACACGTAAATCCGATCGACCGTTGCGGGGAAAACGGAATCGACGCCGACCGGCACGCGGTTGCTGACCCCCGTACTGACGCTGGCTTTGGAAACAGTCAGGTTAACCAAGGACATTGCCGAGGCCGGTGCCTGGCTGTCCGTCACGGCTACCTGTTGGGCCGCCGCACCACCGTTCTTCTTGGCCGCGGCATTCTTGTTGGCAGGTGCCGCAGCCGCCGGCGAGGTCTCCGACGGTTCAGCCGGTCGCTGTGTTGCGCTGGTTGCGGCATAGGCACGATTGGGTATGGAGGGAAACTGCGCTTTGATGGCAGTCATGCTCGACGGCGGCGGCGGCGTCTTAACGACGGTGGTCAAAGGCGTCTCAGCTACCTTCGGGCGTTGCACTTCGGCAACCATGGCAGGGTGATTGTCAAAAACAAACAGATGATACGCGCCAACGCCGGCCAGCACCAAGATGCCTAGCCCCGCCAGCACCGAGGCGCCGAATAGCCAGGTGCGTCGATTGAACAACCGGCGATTGGCAGCCACGGCCGCAGCGGCATGTCTGGCCAAGGGGCCAGCGGCGCGCAGGGCGTCGCCGGTCTGGTGCAGCAGCGGCCCGCTGCGTTTCGCCCACCGGCCGCCCGCCCGCATGGTTGCCCGGATGTGCTGACCGGCGGCGGTGGCCGTTGCGGCGACCTTCGCCCATCCGGCTTTCAGTGATACCCGAGTCGGCTTGAATGGTTGCAAAATGGTGTTCAATGACGGTACCGACGGCTTCCACGAAGCCCATTTGGCTTTCGCGGCGATTGCCGCGGCAGGCAATGCGGCCGCCCATTTTTTCACCTGGGCCGCGTGGAACCGTTTCAACCGCTTTGTACCGGTCCGCCGTGGGCCGGAATCCGCGCAACCGGTGGCGACCTCGTCGGTGGCCTCTAAATCGGGCTCGAGTCCCTGGCTGTGATCTTTATTGTTGATGAAGGCGTCGTACAATTTCAAGGCGGTATAGACATCACTTCCGATCAATTTGGCGTAGGAAGTGATGTAGCCTTTGATGTAAGGTCCTTGAGGGAGCTTTTCGAATTGGTCGTTTTCGATGTATTCCAGATAAAACCGGGAGATTTTTGTCTGTTTGGAAAGATCGCTCAAATCGATTTGCTTCGCTTCGCGTTCTTTTCTGAGGTAAACACCTATCGTTTCCATTGCGCTGACTCCAAAAATATGCGTTCTCACCCATGCCGACCATACGGTAAGGCAGGATCCGATTCAATCATTACATCGCCCCTAATTCGGCTGATCTTAAATAAATACCAATTCTTTAGCACGTTCCGAATGGTCTAGTCCGGGCCAATAATCTGGGTTGATCACAAAAAAATAGAAGGCAACATGTTTAACCGTGACCACGTGGCGCCGTGGTCGGTATTGCCCGGAAAGCCGACGTGGTGTCGTTTGCCGCTGCGGCCGAGCGGAAATAGAACGGCAATAATATCCTACTATCTGTCGGACAATACCAAAGAAATCGGCTTGCGACAAGTGGGAATTGCTGTCGGCAGAGAAAACATAGCGCCCGTGCATGGTGGCCGGCGAACCGCCCGCTCGAACGGGCAGCAGGTTCAGATTTTATTTGACAGTCGTACCAACCCATTTTAGCATGAAAGAGATTAAACACCATCGCTTTTGCCAACCACCGCCTCAATGCGGATGAACATTCGAACGCTCCCGTTAATGTAGCTGCTGGCATCTTTTCGATCCTAGCCGTCTGCGCGCCTCCTGCCATCGCCCATGTCGACTCGACGCTTCCTTTCAACCGCATGCGGTTGTGGTTCAATAACAACAGTTCGGATACGAAAGGAGGGCGCCATGGCAGCATTTCGAATTTTATTGCCCTACAACTATTCTCCCAACGATCAAAAGGCCATCAGATTCGTCATCGATGCCTTTGCGGGAAAGCAGGCGACCACCATCACCCTTTTTCACGCCTACACCCCGCTGCCGACCATCGACGCATCAGCCAGCCCGGAAAATGTCAAGCTGCGCAGCGGTATGTCCTATCTGGCAGGTGAACTCAAGGAGAGGGAAGAGGCCTTGAAGGTGGTGGGGGATGTTTTGGTGGAGAGCGGATTCGCGCGTGATGCAGTTGCCTGTGAGTTTAAACGGCGGGTGAAAAGCGCGGCCG
Source organism: uncultured delta proteobacterium (assembly GCA_963785365.1). GTDB lineage: Bacteria > Desulfobacterota > Desulfobacteria > Desulfobacterales > Desulfosarcinaceae > Desulfosarcina. The sequence continues at coordinate 414,006 of CAWAUZ010000013.1, forward strand.
AAGAGATCGTCGACAGGGTCGCCGGCTGCAATGTGCTGGTGCTGAGCCGGGGCGCGGGCAAGGTGACGCATTTTTTTACCCGGAGCATTTACGCCCGCGTGGTGGCGGCCCTCAGGGGGGTCACCATCTGCGTTGCTACCTGAAAGGAGAAGCCGATGACATCTGAAAACAGGATCAACATCGATATTTTCAAGGCAGTGACCCGTTCGGTGGCCCACAGCGAGGACCTGGATGTGATGACCAATCATCTCGCCCAACTGCTTACCGCCGGCCTGGACATCAAGGGGTGCGCCATCTTCGTGCTCAATGCGGTCACCGAGGAGCTTGAGATTCTGGCCAGTTTCGGATTGTCCGCTAAATACCTGACCAAGGGGCCTTTGAACACCCCCAAGAGCATCCGGGAGACCTTTCAGGGCAATCCGGTGGTTATTGCCGACGTCAGACGGAAGAACAAGAGCCTGCAATATCCCGACGAGGCCCACAAGGAAGGCATCGCCGCCATCGTCAGTTTGCCCGTCGTTCACCTCGGCGAGGTGGTCGGCGTCTTGCGCCTGTACCACTGGGAACCATGGCAGGTGTCGGACCATGATCTGGAGTCGCTTCAGATCCTGGCAGGTATGATCGGGCTGGCGATGACCTATACCCGCTTTCACAACACCGTGCATGCCATCGCCGAGGTGTTGGGGCATACCTTCCAGGTGGCGCTAACGCCCAAGAAAAAAATGGGAAAACACTAGGATGCCTGCCCACAAACCCTTTTGGCGCCCGACCCGGGGCCTGTGCGTCGCTTGACAGGGCCGCGCTTGGTTTTTACTCTTAACGGGTACTTTCCAAACATAGTGATGCGGCTCGAAAACGGCTGGAAGATCGAAGAAGAACGTTGGTTCGCGGCGGTAGGGAAAGGGTTTCATGGCCGAACGGGAAAAAAGAACACGCGCACTGGGGCTGTGCTCCGGGGGGCTGGACAGCATGCTAAGCGCGCTGGTGCTGCGGGATCAGGGAATTGATGTGCACTGGATCGCCTTCGAAACCCCGTTTTTCTCCTCGGCCAAGGCACGGCAAGCATCGGCGCAAACCGGGGTGCCCCTGACGGTGCGCAACATCACGCCGGATTACCTGAAGATGATGCGGTCGCCATCGGTGAAATACGGCAAACACATGAATCCGTGCATGGACTGCCACACCTTGATGTTCCGGCAGGCCGGCGAAATCATGACCGACCGCGGGTTCGACTTTCTTTTTTCCGGCGAAGTGCTGGGGCAGCGGCCCATGAGCCAGACCCGCGGGTCGCTGCGCTACGTGGAAAAACATTCCGGCTACGACGGCCTCATCCTGCGTCCCCTTTCGGCCCGAAAATTACCGGAAACCATCCCTGAACAATCTGGTCTCGTGGATCGCGGGCGCCTGCTGGATTTTTCCGGCCGGTCGCGCAAGCCGCAGATCGCGCTGGCGGCGACCCTGGGGATCGTCGATTTCCCGGCGCCGGCCGGCGGCTGCCTGCTGACCGACAAGACCTTCAGCCGCCGGCTCAAGGACCTGTTCGACCATCAGGACTCCACCCCGGAAAATGCCCTGCATCTACTCAGGTTTGGCCGGCACCTGCGTCTTGATGCGCAGACCAAGATCGTGGTGGGCCGCACCCGCCAGGACAACGAGCAGATCAACCGCTGGGTCGATCGGCAATGGGACGTGATCATGAAGGTGGACGACTACCCCGGGCCGCTGTTGGTCATACCCGGCGGTGGCGGTACGTCGGTGACCATGCTGGCGGCCGGTATCTGCGCGGGATACAGCAAGGCGCCCAGCGATACGCTGGTCAAGGTCAACATCGAGGCGGGCGGTCGTCTCCGTCAGGTGACGGTGACGGGCATTTTACCGGCCGATAGCAAACGCTTTCTGATTTAGGGTGGCGGCCAGCCGCCTTTAGCCGCTGAGGCGCCCCATTGCCCGCAACTGGCCGCAGGCCGCGCCGATGTCCTGGCCCTTGCTGTGGCGTACGATCACGGTGTAGTGGCTCTCGGCCAGATGCTCCTGGAACCGGTTGATGCGCTCGGTCCCCGGGCGTTCAAATTCGCAGCCGGGGTACTCGTTGAAGGGAATCAGGTTGATCTTGGCCTTGACGGGCTGCAGCAGTTTGGCCAGGCGGCGCGCATCGGCCATGCTGTCGTTGACCCCCTTGAGCAGGACGTATTCGAAGGTGATCTTGCGCCGTGGCGGCAGTGGGTAGCGACGGCAGGCCGCCACCAGTTCGGCCAGCGGGTGCCTTCGGTTGATGGGCATGAGGCGGCTGCGGGTGTCGTCGTCGGCGGCATTGAGAGAAACGGCCAGATTGACGCGGGTATCGCGTCCCAGATCCGGGATGCGGGGGACAAGCCCGGCCGTGGAGACGGTCACCCGCCGTGTTGAAAACCCGAGGCCGAAATCGGCATCGGTGATCACGGCCAGAGCCTGAACGACGTTTTCGTAGTTGGCCAACGGTTCGCCCATGCCCATGAAGACGATGTTGGTCAACGGCATGCCGCCCTGAGCACTGACGCGGTGCAGAACGTCACGCACCTGGGAGACGATTTCGCCGGCCGACAGGTCGCGCCCCCACCCGCTTGCGGCCGTCATGCAGAAGCGGCACCCCTGGCGGCACCCCACCTGGCTGGAGATGCACAAGGTGAAATGGTCCTTTTCGGGAATGAGGACGGTTTCGACGTGATGATCGTCCTGCAGCCGGAACAGCAGCTTGTGCGATCCGTCGGCCGAGACGGTCTCGTTTTGAACCTGCAGCCGATCATTGGCAAATGCCGCCGCCAGCTCGGCCTGCAGCGGTTTGCCCAGATTGGTCATGGCGGGAAAGTGGTCGGTTTGATGCCGATAGACCCAGCGCAAGATCTGCGGGGCGCGAAATGAGCGCCGGCCGCGCCGGTCGAGCCAGGCGCTCAACTGCTCGCGGGAAAGGTCTTTGATGTCGATTTTGCTTGCTTCCATGGACATGATGTGGGATTTCCCGCTCGTGAATCGGCCGCTGCATTGACTGCCCGCGGGTGCTGTTTTTAAATCTTGACATACCATTATAAAAATTCTACTTTCAAGGTTTTAGTTTACAAAGTGGTGAAATGGGATGTTCGATTCACTCAGTGACAAGCTCAATTCGGTCTTCAAGCAGCTCAAAGGGCAGGGCAAACTTTCCGAGAAGAACATTGCCGACGGCCTGCGAGCGGTGCGAATGGCGCTTTTGGAGGCCGATGTCCACTATCAGGTGGTCAAGCAGCTGGTGGCCGACATCAAGGTGCGCGCACTCGGCCAGGAGGTGATGGCCAGCCTAACGCCGGGCCAGCAGGTGGTCAAGATCGTCAACGAGTCGCTCACCGAACTGATGGGCGCGACCCACCAGGAGTTGAACCTGGCCGGCGAAAAGCCGGTGGCGGTCATGCTGGTCGGCCTGCAGGGGTCCGGTAAAACCACCTCGGCGGGCAAGCTGGCGGTGATGCTTCGCAAGACCGGCAAACAGCCTTATCTGGTGCCGGCGGATGTGTATCGTCCCGCGGCTATCGACCAGTTGAAGACGTTGGGCGGCCAGCTCAAGGTCCCGGTGTTCGAATCGACGACGGACATGGATCCGGTGACCATCTGCCAGGATGCCCGGGTGGCGGCGCAGAAGCTGGGCTGTGACACCCTGATCCTGGATACCGCCGGGCGGCTGCACATCGACGACCAGCTGATGGACGAGTTGGCCCGCATCCGCGCCTCGGTGCGGCCGACCGATGTGCTGTTGGTCGCCGACGCCATGACTGGCCAGGATGCGGTCAATATCGCCAAATCCTTCGACGAGCGCCTGGATATCGGCGGTGTGGTGCTTACGAAAATGGACGGCGATGCCAGGGGTGGGGCGGCGCTATCCATCCGATCCATTTCCGGCAAGCCCATCAAGTACATCGGTGTGGGTGAAAAGCTCGGCGATCTGGAAGCCTTTCATCCGGACCGCATGGCCTCCCGGATTCTCGGTATGGGTGATGTTCTGACCATGATCGAGAAGGCCCAGGAGGTCGTCGATGAGAAGCAGGCCGTCGAACTTGAAAAGAAGCTGCGCAAAAACCAGTTCACGCTCGAAGATTTTCGCGATCAGATGCGTCAGATTCGCAAAATGGGCTCTTTGACGGATATCTTGGGCATGATTCCCGGCATGGGCAAGATGAAGCAGATGAAGAACCTCCAGGTGGACGACCGCGAGCTGGTTCACATCGAAGCCATCATCAACTCCATGACCCCTCTGGAGCGACGCCAGCACAACCTGATCAACGGCAGCCGCCGCAAACGCATCGCCGCGGGCAGCGGTACCCGTGTGCAGGATGTCAACCGCCTGCTGAAAAACTACACGCAGGTGATGAAAATGATGAAGAAAATCAATAAAGGCGGTATGCGCGGATTGGGCCGCGGCATGCTTCCCTTCTAAAGGAGATCGACATGGCAGTAAAAATCAGACTGGCCCGGCACGGAGCAAAAAAAAGACCCTTCTACCGGATCGTCGCCGCCGACAGCGAAAATCCCCGAGACGGTCGCTTTCTCGAGAGACTGGGCACCTACAACCCATTGCAGGACCCGGCGCAGGTGGATCTGAATGCGGAGCGTGTCAAATACTGGATCGACCAGGGCGCCACACCCACCGATACGGTCAAAGCCATCTTGAAGCGTGAAGGGGTCTTTGCCGCCGCCGAATAACCGATCGCGCCGAACCTGATGCCCAGCCGTACCAAGGAGACGGAGCCATGAAAGAGCTGATCAAGTTCATTGCGCAGGAATTGGTGGATTTTCCCGACCAGGTGTCTGTCGAGGAGATCGAGGGCAATCAGACATCCGTTATCGAACTGAAGGTGGCCAAAGCGGATCTGGGCAAGGTGATCGGCAAACAGGGGCGGACGGCAAGGGCCATGCGAACCTTGCTGAGCGCCGCATCCGCCAAAATCAAAAAACGAACGGTTCTTGAAATCATCGAGTAGATTATCGGATCGGGAGGATCTCGTCCTGGTGGGGCGCATAACCGGTTCCCACGGCATCCGCGGTATGCTCAAGGTCCACTCTTTCGCTGAATCGACGGACTTGTACCGGGAAGGGGAGGGGATCATGGTCGCGCTGGTAGATGGCGTGGTCGAAAGCGCTACGCTTCGATCGATCAAACCCCACGGTCGCGGGCTTCTCATGCGCTTAGAGGCGGTCGATGATCGCCAGCGGGCCGACCGTCTGGCCGGCGCGGCCCTGTTTGTCGACAAGTCGCGCCTGCCGGCGCTGGAAAAGGACACCTACTACTGGTTCGAGCTCAAGGGGTTGCGTGTCTGCACGACGGCCGGAACGGTAATCGGCTTCCTGGAGGAGGTGATCCCCACTCCGGCCAACGATGTATATGTGGTTAGGAGCCGGGCGGCGGGCCGGGTCCAGGAGGTTTTGATTCCCGCCGTGGGGGCGGTCGTGGTCGCGGTCGATTTGAAACGGCGGACCATGATCGTGAATCCGCCCGAAGGATTGTAGGGGCACGCGGCCATGCAGGTTTGCGTTCTGACACTGTTTCCCGAGCTTTTCGATCCGTTCTGGAAACACGGCATCATGCGGCGGGCGGTGCAGGGGCAGCGGCTGAGCCCATTGACAATCGACATTCGCGACCACGCCGCGGGACGCCATCGGGTCACCGACGATCGGCCCTACGGCGGCGGCTGCGGCATGGTGATGAAGCCGGAACCCCTGACGGCAGCCTTGGCGGCGGCCAAAACGCAGTTGCCGTCGGCAACCACGCTTCTGCTCTCTCCGCAAGGCACGCGATTCGACCAGCGCCTGGCCGAATCCCTGGCCGGCGCGGCACAATTGATTTTGGTCTGCGGCCGTTATGAAGGTGTAGATGAGCGCTTCATCGAGCGGCATGTGGACGCGGAGGTCTCCATCGGTGACTTCGTCCTCACCGGCGGCGAGTTGGGGGCCATGGTGGTGATCGATGCGGTGGTGCGGCTGATCCCCGGTGTGCTGGGCAATGCCGATTCGGCCGGAAGCGACACTTTCAGCGACGGCCTGGTGGAGCATGCGCACTACACGCGTCCGGCCGAATTCGATGGTGACAGCGTGCCCGAGGTGCTGCTGACGGGGCATCATCACCAAATCGACCGCTGGCGCCGGGAGACCGCCTTGATTCGGACCGTGCTGAAACGGCCGGACATGGTGTCGCAGCGCAGCCTCTCAGGGCAAGAGCGAACCTGGTTGGAGAAGTGGCAGCGCGAGATCGGCAGGCTCCTTGAGTAGCCGGCTGTACGTCGCCCTGGTCCACTACCCGGTGACCGATAAAAATGGTGCGACCATCGCCTCGGCCGTGACCAACCTTGACCTGCACGACATCGCCCGGGTTGCCCGAACCTATGGGGTCAGGGGCTATTACGTGGTTACCCCGCTGGAAGATCAGGTCGTGCTGGTCAACCGTATTGTGGACCATTGGGTTATCGGTGTGGGCGGTACTTACAACCCCGACCGCCGGCAGGCGCTCCAGCTGGTAAGGGTCAAGGCCACTTTTGACGCGGCGGTGGCGGAGATAGCCCGAACGGAAGGATGCCGCCCAAAAACGGTGGCCACCACCGCCCGGCGGGCGGCTGGGAACCTGTCCTACGCGCGGCTGCGGCAGATGTGTAACGGCCCGAACCCCATCGTCGTGGCTTTCGGGACCGCATGGGGGTTGACCGATGCGTTTTTAGATGCGGCGGACCACGTTCTGGACCCGCTGGCCGGCGACGGCGGCTACAACCATCTGTCGGTCCGGTCCGCGGCCGCCATTATTCTGGACCGATTGACGGGAAACTGACATCGCAACACGAGTGTACACCATTACGATTGGGAGTTAACATGCAAACCATTAAAAAAATTGAAAAAGAGCAGATCCGCATGGATCTGCCGGACTTTTCACCGGGAGACACCGTCACCGTTCATGTGAAGATCCGCGAGGGCAACAAAGAGCGCCTGCAGGCCTTTCAAGGGGTCGTCATCAGCAAGAAAAAGGGCCTGGTCAATGCCACCTTCACCGTTCGTAAAGTTTCCTACGGTGTGGGCGTGGAAAGGGTCTTCCCCACGAACTCTCCCATCATCGACCGGGTGGACGTGGTGACGCGCGGACGGGTGCGCCGGGCCAAGATCTACTACCTGCGCAAGTTGCGCGGCAAGGCGGCCCGGATCAAGGAGAAGCGCTTCAATTAAAATTTAAAAGATGGTCCGATTTGATGAGAGCAACCCCGTGGGCATTTGAAATCGAGGCCCGGCGCAGGGGCTGCCGACTGGTTGCCGGCATTGACGAGGCCGGCCGCGGCCCCCTGGCCGGCCCTGTCGTTGCCGCGGCGGTGATCCTGTCCGACGACGTCGACCCTGCCGGAATCGACGATTCCAAAAAACTGAGCCCGGCACGGCGAGACTGCCTTTACGAGCGCCTCTACGCCGTTGCCCGATCGATCGGCATCGGGGTGGTCGACGCCGCCGAGATCGACCGCGTCAATATTTTACAGGCCACCCTGAGTGCCATGGCCATGGCGGTGGCCAACCTGCGGCCGCAGCCGGACCATCTGCTCATCGACGGCATGTTCACCATCGCTTCAGGCGTCTCGCAGCAGGCCATAAAAAAGGGCGACGCCTTGAGCGTTTCGATCGCTGCGGCATCCATCGTGGCCAAGGTCACCCGGGACCGCATGATGGGCCAGGCGGACACCTTGTACCCCGAATTCGGATTCGGCCGGCACAAGGGCTACCCCACGACCGATCATCGTGCCGCCATCGTGCACCACGGCTGCTGCCCCATCCACCGTCGAACCTTCAAAGGCGTGCGGGAGTATCTGATCCCAACCGCTCCTGGCCGGCGACGGATCGGGACGGCGGTCGTTTTCAGGTCCCCCTAACGCCGCTCTCGCGGGCAAAGAGGTGACCAGCGATGCTCAACCGCCAGCAACAATTCGGCCGACGCAGTGAACGGTTGGCCGTGGAATACCTCAAACGGACCGGCTACCGTATTCTGGAAGTCAACTTTCGCACCCACTGCGGCGAAATCGACATCGTTGCCCGCGAGAAGGGCACCATCGTTTTCGTGGAAGTCAAGGCCCGCGCCTCCAGCCGGTTCGGCACGCCCAAAGGAGCCGTCACCACGGCCAAACAACGCAAGATTTCCATGGCGGCACTGGAATACCTGAAACAATCCGGACAGAGCACCGCCCGCGCGCGTTTCGATGTGGTGGCCATCGACACGGCCGCCGGTAAAATGGAGATCGAATTGGTCAAAAATGCCTTCGCCCTCGCATACGGCTGACCCCGCACCGCCGCGATGTCCCAGCGGACTCTACGTCGTGGCGACGCCCATCGGCAATCTTGCGGACATCACCCTGCGCGCCATCGACACCCTGGGCGGGGTGGACCTGATTGCCGCCGAGGACACCCGCCGGACCGCACGCCTGCTGGCCCACTATCAAATTCGAACGCCCCTGGTCTCCTGCCACGAACACAACGAACACCAGCGCACGCCGGAACTGATCGCTAAAATCCGGGGCGGCGGCGCCGTGGCCCTGGTCTCCGACGCAGGGACGCCATCGATATCCGATCCAGGCTACCGCCTGGTCTGCGCCGCCGTGGCGCAGGGGCTGCCGGTCTTTCCCATACCGGGGGTGTCGGCTGCCCTCACGGCACTGTGCGCCGCCGGCCTGCCCACCGACGCCTTTGTGTTCCTTGGTTTTGCGCCCAAGAGAAAAGGACCGCGACGCCAGCTTCTGGAAACGCTGGCGGCGGAGCCGCGCACCCTGGTGTTCTACGAATCCCCCCATCGGATCGCAGCCTTTGTTGGGGAGATTCTGGAGGTGATGGGCAATCGGCCGGCCGTGGTGGCCCGGGAGATGACCAAGCTGCACGAGGAGTTTATCCGCGGGACCCTGGCTGACCTTCAGGCGACGCTGGCGCAGCGGCCGGAGGTCAAAGGGGAGTGTACGCTGCTGGTGCAAGGCGCACCGGCCAGCGCGCCGATCTCGGATGCGCGGTTGGAAGCTGTCCTGCGCGAGGCCCTGTCCCGGGGTGATGGCCACCTGTCCAGTCTCTCCAAATCCATTGCCCTGCAACACCACCTGCCGCGCCGAAGGGTTTACGAGAAGGCGCTGTCGATCCGCCAGGCCGGCCGCCAGAAGCGCGGTAACCGATGACCTTTTCCGGGTCCACGTTCTACCCGGTGATAATGCCGGTGCCCGCGGCTCAGCAGGCCTTGAAGGGACGCGACAAGGTGCAGGCGTTGAGCCGCCTGGCCCGTTTGGCCCTGCGCCGGTCGTGTGAAGCCAGCGGCCTGCACCTGAGCGCCTTCCCCAAGAATGATTTGGGGGTGCCCTTGCCGGTCGATGGTGTACACTGGTCGGTGAGCCATAAATCGGGGGTGGTTGGCGGCGTGGCGGCACCGCTGCCGGTGGGCATCGATCTGGAAACCATTCGGCCGGTTAGCGACGGCCTGCTGGCCAAAGTGGCTGACGCGGATGAATGGGGTCGGGCACACGGCGACCGGCAGCACAATTTTTTCAGGTTCTGGACCGCTAAGGAAGCGGTGCTCAAAGCCGTTGGTGCGGGTATCGGCGGTCTGTCCCGCTGCCGTATTCTGGATGTGGTCGACGACGCGCGCATGGAATTGATCTACGACGACATGCGTTGGCCGGTGGTTCACCACTGGTTCGAAAGCCATGTGGCGGCCCTGACACCTCACCATTTCGAGGTTGTCTGGACGCTAACAGGGTTGTAGCCCCCCAGCTTGGCAGTGGCTCGGGTGACCTGTTTTCGGGGGCCTTAGCGCTATTCCGCCGAAAGCAGCAGTTCCACGAGGCCGGCGGCCCCCTCGGGGGCTTCATTGATCTGGACCGGTTTGACCTGAATACGGTCGGCGGCGACCCCGGTCTGCCGGGTCAGAATGTCCGCCACCTGCTCGGCGCGCCGCTGGGCGATTGCTTCCAGGGCGTCGACATCGACCTCGGGACCTTGCGCGGGCGCCTCAGGCGTCTCGATGTCGGCAGCCGCATCGTCATCCGCAGCGATGGGTTCAAGCGGTTCTCCCAGGATCGCCGCCCAGTCCATCTGCCGGTCGGCGGTCCCCACGATTCCCAGCGCTAAGGTTTCCCTTCCGTCCAGGAATTTGGCCAGGGCGTTCAGTTTGCGGATTTCACGATCGCTTAAGTCCGAAGAACCATATTCGAACTCGATTTGGCGAAGTTCCTCGCCCTTGAAGCCGTCGATGTCGGCAATGGCTGTAAACGGCGAGCTACCGGCTTTTTCGATAGTTCCGGTCAGGGCACTTTCGATGGCCTGGGCGAAATCAAATTGGGGATCGGTGACGTCTCCATCGACCGGTATCTGAAGGGTAATGCGGTTGTCGCCGTCCTTGAGAAGGGCCACCCCCAGCTTGATGGGCAGATTCGGGGCATCGGGACTGTCGACCTTGTCGCCCAGCTCCAGGTTGTCGATATAGATGATATTGTCACCGTTTACCTGATCGTTTTCGACCTTGTACGTCAGCTTCGTCTGCAAGGTGCCCCGATCGATTTTGAAACCCATGAATCTGCCGGCGTAGGGTGAAATCGGCTCGAGGCTGAAGTCCTTCAAGGAAAAATCCATTTGACTGTACTTGAGGGCATTCATCGGGTTCATTTGGCCCGTACCGACGATGGTGGCGCTTTGGTCGATGTTGCCGTCCACCTTGAGATCGGCCAGGGTGGACGGGTCTGATGATAATCCGTCGATGGTTGTGCGGGTCAGTTCCAGGTGGGTGGTGTATTTCGGCGACACGGATTCGTCGACAAAGTTGGCCGTAAAATTGGTGAGCAGAACCTTGTCGACATTCATCGGCATGGGGCCCTTGAATTGCAGAATCAGAAGGTTGACCAGACGCTGCAGCAGATCCTCCTGGCCCGTTTCGTGCTTTTTTTCGACGGGTGCAAAGGAATTCACCACATTTACCACGCCGTTTTGATCGATGGTGACTGTGGCATGGGGTTGATCGATGCGCACCTGTGTCGCATGCAGCTTGTTGGGCCGCAGTTCCAGTACGATGCCGCTGGTCTTGAACTGTTTTAGGGTGAAAAAATCCTCCGTTTGGACGCGATCCTGGATTTCAACCCCATCAACACTGACGGTACCTTCGTACCGGATCTGCGGTTTGGCCTCCTGGCCCATATATCGAATGCGGCCGTTGGAACTGCTGGAGCCGCTTGCGATGTGCACATTGACCGCATCGTCGACGTAGGGTTGAAACGGTTTCAGGGCAATCTTATCGGTTAAGACCGTCAGATCCGCGGTCAGCGGATCGATACCCGTGGTCCCGTCCACCGTGACCGTGCCGGCCCGGTTGATCTGCATGGCAACGCGAACATCGGCCTTGGCATCTTTTCGGGTGGAGAGGTTTTCCACGACTACATTAATCTCATCAACGGTCATGGTTGCCGGCTTGGTCAATGTTCTATCTTCAAACGCCAGTGCATAGTTGCTGAGGTCCATTTTCTTAAGGGCCAGGTGCCACGGCGGTCCGGGGGCCGTTTCAGGCTCGGGGGTGCCGGGTGTTTTTTGGGCCTTGAATTTCTCCAGGTCGCTCAGGAACAGGCGCTGCAATTCAAACTGCCCGTCCTCGCCCAGCCACGATTTGATCCTGGCATCGGCGGTTTGAATCGTTTCAATCGTGATTTCGCGTGTGTCCAGGTTCGCGCCAATGCCCTGCACGGCTGCGGTGGGTATTGAAATCAGGACCTCTTTTTGGCCTTTTTCCACCAGTTCGAAGTCGTTGAGTTCAACGATTCCGTTCTCAAGCCTGGCACTGAAGGCAGCATCGTCCATTGCCGCCGTATAGTCACCGGATGCGCCGGTCGAGCCCTTTAGAATCTGGAAGGAGACGTGGTCCTTGACGTGCTCCCACAGGTGGCTCAGATCGATGCCGGTCGCGGCATAGCGCCCCTGTGTCCAGACCGGATTGACGGTCATGGTGCCGTCCAATCGGAATTGTCCGCCGCTGGGACCGGTGGCGGACAGTGTGTATGAACCCATTTGATCGGCGGCGGTGCTGAGGTCGGCCACGGTGAATGAATCGAGCACGACGGTTTCGCGGATCGGATCGCTGCCGGTCAGGTCATCCACGGTAAACCGCCACGCCTCCACCTCGACGTTGTTTACCGTGACCTGCCAAGGCTCGGTCTCAGCGGCGGGGGCACTGGACGCCTGCCGCGATGTCAACTTCTCGAGATCTGGCTGTAGCAGGCGCTGCAGTTCCACCGAGCCGTCGGCGGCCAGCCAGGATTTGAAGGCCGCGTCGGCGGTTTGGATGTCATCGACTGTGATTTTCCGGGTCTGCAGATCGGCGCTGACGCCCGTCACGGAAAGGGTCGGCAAGGCGACCAGTACCTCTGATCGGCCCTTTTCGGCCAATTCGAAATCGGTCAGTTCAAATGATCCATTTTTCAAGGTGGCATCGATCCGGCCATCGACCAGAGCCACCGCGTAGTCTCCCGAAGTAGATGCGGACCCTTGCATGATCTGAAAGGATACGCGGTCCTTGACGTGCCCCCAGTAGTGATTGAGCCGGGTGTCGATAGTGGAAAACGATCCCTGGGCGCGGAGCGGAGTGATTGTCAGGGTGCCGCTGATCTCAAATTGCCCGCCAAGGGGGCCCACGCCCGTAAATTGATATGCGCCCTCACGATCTTTCAGGGTGCTCAAGTTCTCCAGCGTGAATGCGATCGGGGTAACGACATCTCGAACCGGCTCGGTCTCGGTGAGATTTTCAAAGGTGAATTTTCCGTCGATGACGTCGAGCCTGGCAACGATGGCGCGGGGCAGGCCGGCATCTTGGGCCGGTTCTGGATCGGGTCGGCTGAGGGTCGCCAGGATGTCGTCGATGTTCATGTTACCGTCGGGCAACAGCGTCAACACGCCGAAAGGCCCCGACAGGCGAATCTCCTTGACAGTCGCGGCCCACCTGAAAATTGATGAGAGCTGCGCATTGACATAAAGCTCATCAAAACCGGCGAAAGGGTCACCGTCGGTTTCATGGACCGTCAGACGGGTTGTGGTGGCAGACAATGTCAAGGGATTGAGTTTGACGGATTCAATCGTGACGTCGCGGCCGATCAGGCTGGACAGCTGCTCCTCCAGCCGGGGCTTAAGCAAGGGCGGGACCACCCAGAAGCCCACAACTACGTATGCCACGAAGAAACCGATGGCGATCAGCCCGATTTTCTTGGCCAATGCAATGCGTCTGCGCTTATCGTTCTGCTTCTCGGACATGCTCGCACCCTTTTCGCTGAATTAAATACTAAATCTAATGCACTGCTGGCAGCTATGCAATTGCCGTGTGCAGCCAGCCTCGCCTTGGCCTGTTGGCGCCCGGGTGGCCGCCGTAAGATTGTTTGCGAATTGAATATGGCTATGATAACTATCAATTCAACCATTGCTTTTCGTTTTTTTGGTGTATACGGATGCTGCCCATCGAAGGACAACCCTAAATGCACATTACCTTTTACGGTGCCGTCAGGGAAGTGACCGGCTCCATGCATTTGTTGAGTACGGCCAAAGATCGGATCCTGCTGGATTGCGGCATGTTTCAAGGCCGGCGCAAAATTGCGGCGGAAAAGAACCGGGTGCTGCCTTTCGACCCGAAAATTCTCACCAACATGGTGCTTTCCCACGCGCACATCGACCACTCGGGGCGTATCCCCCTGATTACCCGGAACGGTTTCAACGGCCGGATTTACTGTACGCGGGCCACCGCCGACGCCTGCGGCTACCTGCTGGCCGACTGCGCCCATATCCAGGAGAGCGATGCCGAGTATCTCAACTACAAAACCGTCCGATCCGCATTGTCGCAAATGCGTCCCGGCCATGACGGCGGCGTCAGCCCGCGCGACCTGGCCCAGATAAAAAAAGAGTTGAAGAAGGGGCGGCATGGGCTCAACACGGAGACGATCGACGCCTACATCAAACGGTTCCACCTGGAGGGGGTGGAACCCCTATACACCGCCGGCGATGCGGAACAGGCCCTGGCTGCCTTTGAAGGGATTCCCTACCGCCATCCGGTGACCATCGGTGCCGACCTCACTTGTACCCTTTTTGAAGCCGGACACATCCTGGGATCGTCGATCGCCATGATTCGATGGGACGATGGCCGCCGGGTCCGCACCGTCTGCTACTCAGGGGATATCGGACGCTACGACAAACCGATCCTCAAGGACCCGGCCAGCCAATTCAACGGTTTCGGCCGCGACGTTGATCTGATGGTCATGGAGAGCACTTACGGCAACCGGGACCACGAGCCCGTGGTCGACCTGCGGCCGCGCCTGAAAAAAGTGCTCAACGAGACCTTTGACCAGGGCGGTACGGTGCTGATTCCGTCGTTTGCCTTCGGCCGAACCCAGGAACTGCTCTACGTGATTCACGAACTTTACGATGCCGGGGAGGTGCCGGCTCTGCCGGTGTATGTGGACAGCCCCCTGGCCATCAACATCACCAAAGTGTTTGGCGAGCACCCGGAGGCCTACGATCAGGAAACCCACGCCACGTTTTTGCAACAGGGCAAAAACCCCTTTGCCTTCCGGCAGGTGCAGTTTACCGCCAGCGTCGAGGCGTCCATGGCCCTGATGCGCGAAGAAAAACCGCACATCGTCATCTCCGCTTCGGGTATGTGCGAGGCCGGCCGTATCCTGCACCACCTGCGCTACAAGATTCACGACCCTAAAAATACCATTCTTATCGTGGGGTACATGGCCAACCACACCCTGGGGCGACGTATCCTGGAGCAGGGCTCCGCCTATGCGGCCGCCGGCAGCGCGGGCGAGCCGCCGATCGTCAAAATTCTCAACAAGGAGTACCCCCTGAAGGCCAGGGTGGTGAAAATCGGCGGCTTTTCAGCCCACGGGGATCGCAGCGAGATGGTTCGGTTCTTGAAGCAGTCCAACCTGAACATCAACCAGATCGCCGTGGTTCACGGCGAGGAAGACCAGAGCCTGGCCTTTGCCGACCATCTGAAAGCCGAGGGGTTCAATGCGGTGGTGCCGCGCGCTGGCGATTCGCTTTATATCTAGCGCCCGTCCACAAATGGTTATTTTGGCTGATCTCTGTGTTGCGTGAAAAATTTTTTCCTCGGAATATCAACTCCGCAGTGACGAGGGATGAAGCGTAATGCCGATATCGGGCTTTTTACGAATCCGTCAAATTTGAACGGGATCTGTGTTCCCCCGGATCAAAAAGTAACTGCACAGCGTCACCAGGCACCAGATGCCCGGAGACGAAAGTGCTTTTTCGATGGATCGGTCGAACAGGATGGAGAGTCGCGGCGCAAATTCACCGTTTCCCAGCCAGAGCAGGAAGTAGACCGGGATTCGTGGAAACGGGTTGAGCCGGATCGCGGCCTGGCCCATGGGCTCAATCTGGCCGCCCAGTCGTTTTCCGGTGGCCAAAAAGCCGTTCGGATCGTCACCATAGCGCGCCAACAGGGACTGGGTCGGCAGGCGATTGCGCCCGGTGAAGTAGTGGGCTTCCGTCAGGTCGTCAACGCCGACCATCTCGCGGCCCAAGGTATAGAGGCGGTCCACGCGGGTCAGGTAGTCCAGCACCACCAGCTCCAGCAGGGGCATCGACAGTTTCTCGTGCCCCCTTTCCGACCGTGTCATCAAGCATCGATTGCCCACATCTACGAAAACAGCCCGGTTGAGAAAGCCAATCCGCAGAAGCCCCGAACCGGTGTCGACATCGGTCAGGGTGACGTTGGCCATCTGAGCGATGTCACGATCGGCCAAGGCGTCCCACCAGGACGCCTCGATCGCAATGGGGCGGCCCGAGGGGTCGACGGCCGGGGGCCCCTGCGTTCGGCGCCGCCGCTGCATGTCCAGAAAGCTTTTGCCGTAGGGGTAGTCGGTCCCGCTGAAATTGGCACAGGGAAACGATGCACAATCACGCGGGCAGTAGTCGATGTGATTGAGCCGCGCACACTCCAGAATCGCACAGGGGTGACCCATCAGCCTGACCTGCGCGGCACTTTTACGGGCGGCCGTGTCGCTGCGGCCCGGACCGCACGAGGAGCAGGTGTTCAAAAGGTTGAGTTGACACACGTCGCAGCTGATGCCGCAGGCCCCGGTGGGCATGATTTACTTCTCCTCAATCAGCCGCGAGGTGGGTGCCATTCGGCGGCCTTGTAGTCGTGTCTCCATGGCAATCGCGGACACGCCAGCATCGCAACAGACGCTACGTTGTTTCGAGTGCTCTGAGATCGTAGCAGACCCCGTTTGCAAATTGCCCTTCCATCAAGCACCGGATCAGGGTCGCAGCCACCTGCTGCGCTGGGTAAAGGCCGCCCGTGGCCTTGAGCTCGTGGAATTTATCGACCTGTTCGAACTGCTCACGGGTGCAGGTGCGGATGTTGGTCTGCATGTCCGTGTCCACGGTCCCCGGTGCGACGGCGCACACGTTGAAAGACGGATCCAGGTGTGAGAATTCCAAGGCCATGGCGCGTGTGGCCATCTCCAGCCCGGCCTTGGCGGCGCCGTAGGCCGACCAGCCGTAGTAAGGCGTCCGGGCGGCGCCCGAGGTGATGTTGACGATCCACTTTTTGCCGGGCAGCGCTTTGCTGAAGTGATGGAAATGGTGGCAGAGCACCAGCGGTGCGATCAGGTTGACCCGGATATTGCCGGCCATTTGGCTGGGGTCGCAGTCGCCGATGGGGGCGATGGGGTCGAGCACCCCGGCGTTGTTGATCAGGATCACCTTTTCCAGTGCAGCGGTGCCTGACGGCGCCAAGCGGATGCCGGCCAGGGCAGCCCCGATGCGGCCGGTGTCGTTCAGGTCGATTTGAATATTCTGATGGTTGACCGACAAAACCGGTTCTGCGCGTGACAAGGTGACCACCAGACTGTCCGGCTGGTTTCGGGCCACTTGCGCCAGGGCCTTGCCGATTCCCCGGGTCGTGCCGGTAATCAGGAAGAGGTGCTTCATGGTCAGCGGGCCTCGATTGGCAGCGGCGGTCTTTCACTGCAGGGCAGGCCGACCTGGCACTTGGCGCAAACCTCGGTCGATTCCGGCAGACCGTCCGGCGCCATCAACAGACGATAGTTTTCCTGCAGCCGGGCGTAGCACGCGGTCCGGTCCAGGCCGTTTTCGGTCAAGGCGCCGACGGGGCAGGCCTCGATACACTTGCCGCAGGCCTTGCCGGCTCTGAGCAGGCACAGTTCTACGGCGCTCACCGGGGCATGCTGGCCCAGTTCCAGATCCGTCACCAGGCTGCCCATGCGGCCGCTGCAGCCGGCCGGGGTGATCAGCTGGCAGTTGGTGCCGTAGCGGCCCAGGCCGATCAGATGCCCCAGGTGCTTGTGGGACCATCGGCTGACCAGCCGTTTAGGGTCGAAGTTGTGGGTCGAGGGCGTCGCGGCCGCCTTGCCGCCGCTGTTTTCCAGCAAGGCCTGCATGGCGCCGCCGATGCGCTCGATCATGTCGTTGGTAGACCGATAGGCGCGCCCCCAGCTAAGCGAGGGGCGCCTTCCGCCGCTGTTGTCGATTTGAATGTGGTGCTTGAAGGGAATGAACCAGACCACGACGGTGTTGGCGCCCGGCAGCAGATCCCGGGGAAGCGCATGATCCGGTGCGACGATCGCTTCCAGGCGCCGGAAACGATCGTCGGCCGGGGCGCAGGCCAACAGGGGATCCCGCCAGATGGCTCTCTGGTTGTATCTGGCCGGGTAGGCGGCCACATAGTCGATCAGCCATCGCAACAGATCATTGCCGGTCATATCGGTTTCTCATGGACGTTTTCTCGTTGGCGAACCGCTGATCGTGAACACCGGGTGGTCGATGCGGCTCTTTCGGCATCGCGGACAGCGTCCCGGCCGTGTCAGCCGGCGGCGCGCCGTGAAGGTGAACCCGCAGGCCTGGCAGGCGCAGGGGCTGAAGGTCAGTCTGCCCCCCTGGCCGGCGACGGTTTTTTCAACGTGCGCCAGGTGCCGGTAGACCTCTTTTTCGGGCACGCCAATGGCCCGGGAGAGGTCCAGCGCCGTCATGGCCGCCTGCTGCAGCAGGTCGATCATCCGGCGACGGATGGTGCCCATTTCGGCGCTCAAGCGGTCATGGCGGCGACCTGGGTCTGGATGTAAGTGATCAGCCCGGGCATGCAGTCGGCGATCTCTTGCGCACAGGTCACATAGGCATCCAGCGGTGCCCGGTAGGGATCTTCGATTTCCGGGTCCTGACGATCGGGTGCGAACAGGCCCAGCAGGGTGGCGTATTTGCACCGGAAAAATCGCAGGCGGTTGATCTGGTCGAGCTGGTATCGCTCCATGGCCAACACCAGATCAGCGGCTTTGACCATGCCGGCGTCCAGGACCCTGGCCCGGTGATCGCCGATGTCCACCCCGTAAGCGGAGACCGCCTGGATGGCAAACGGATCGGCCATGTTGCCGTGCAGCCCTTGGGTGCCTGCCGAGCGGACGGTCACCAGGGGTTTGAGCGCTGCGGGCAACAGATGGGCCAGCAACCCCTCGGCCATGGGACTGCGGCAGATGTTTCCCGTGCAAACCATCAATACACTATAGTTCAAGAGGCCCCCGTTGGTCTATCTTGGTGAGTTTCGATTTGAGAACTATAGAGGCCACGGTTTCCAAAGTCAATTCAGGTCGACCGGTCGACAGACGCCCCATCCAATACCTCACGAATGGTTGCCGTTTGCAGCGCCAATTTTCGCCTGCAACTGTCGGCCATGCCGCGGGTGATGGGCGGCTGTTGTAAGGCAGCCGGGACTGTTGTAGAGTAACCCATACGCGACTTCAAACGATGCTGCCACGCACAAGGACAATCCCATGAGCGCAAGTCCGCTGGCATTCGAGCAGGGCCCCATCCGCCCTCCCAACGAAGCCCGCAGTCTGCTGCTGCGGCTGACACGTAACTGTCCCTGGAACCACTGCCGGTTCTGTTCGGCATACAAGGACCGTCCGTTTTCGCTGCGCCCGCAGGCGCAAATCCGGCAGGACATCCTTACGGCACGGGCCATGGTCGACGAGATCGACGCCCTGTCCCACCGCCTGGGCGCGGGCGGCAGGGTGGACGACCGGGTGATTGGCCACATCCTGAACGCACCGGGCTTGAGCGACAGTTTCCGTTCGGTTGGCCTGTGGCGCTACTACGGGACCAGGGCCTGCTTTCTTCAGGACGCCGACAACCTGGTCATGCCAACCGACGACCTGGTGGCGTCGATCGCTTTTTTGAGACAGACCTTTCCGGAGATCCGGCGTGTCACCACCTACGCCCGTTCCAAAACCGTTCTCAAAAAAAGTTCTTTATCCCTCCAGCGTATCCGGACGGCCGGGCTGGACCGCATTCACATCGGCATGGAATCCGGCTGTGACGCGGTTTTGCGGCTGATGAAAAAGGGGGTCACCGGGGATCAGCACGTGGCGGCCGGAAAGCGGGTGCTGGCGGCGGGGATGCAGCTTTCCGAATACATCATCAGCGGGTTGGGCGGACGGGCCCTGTCCCAGCCGCATGCAATGGAGACCGCCGCCGTGCTCAACCGCATCGATCCCCACTTCATCCGACTGCGGACCCTGCGGGTGCCGCGCCGGGTTGCGTTGCATGAGGACCTGCAATCGGGAACCTTTGTCATGCCGGCCGTTATCGCACCCTGGCCGACTTGACGGGTGATCAAAGAACCTACCGCCAAATTCGGGGTCTGGTGGAATCGGTGATGGCCGCCAAAGGAGACGCTGCGGTGGATCGGATGATCGCGGAGATGATCGACCCCCATGTCTGACGCGAGTTCATATTGCCATTGTGCAAATTGGTCTTATTGTTGGGTATTTTCAGAACAACGGCTCACTGGCCGGGAGAGTTGTCGGCAATACCAACCCACAAAGGAGTGACGGCGGATGGGCAACCAGATAAAAACCACACTGTTGTTGGCCGGTATGACCGCCCTGATCGTGGTCATCGGCAACCTGCTGGGCGGACGCCAGGGAATGATGATCGCCCTGGTGCTGGCGGCCGGCATGAACTTTTTCAGCTACTGGTATTCGGACAAGATCGTCTTGAAAATGTACCAGGCCAGTGAGGCGACGCCCCAGCAGGCCCCCGAACTCTACGAGATGGTGCAGACCCTGGCGCGTCAGGCCAACCTGCCGATGCCCAGGATATACATCATTCCCAAAGAGGCCCCCAATGCGTTTGCCACCGGCCGCAATCCCGAACACGCGGTGGTGGCGGTGACCCAGGGGTTGGTGGACCTCATGGACCGCCAGGAGGTCATGGGCGTGCTGGCGCACGAATTGGCCCACGTGAAGAACCGTGACATCCTGATCGGTTCTATTGCGGCCACCATGGCCGGGGCCATCATGATGCTGGCATCCATGGCGCGCTGGACGGCCATTTTCGGTGGGGCCAGGCGAAATGGTGACAGCGGTGGCGGCATGGGTGCGATCGGCCTGATCATCACCGCGATCATCGCCCCCGTGGCGGCCATGATCATTCAGATGGCCGTCTCCCGTTCGCGGGAATACCTGGCCGATGCCACCGGCGCCAAGATCGCCGGCAGTCCCGAAGGCCTGGCCCGCGCTCTGGAAAAGCTGGGCGCCTATGCCCAGCGCATTCCCATGCAGGCCAGCCCCTCGACAGCGCACATGTTCATTGTCAACCCCCTGTCCGGGAAAAATCTGCAGAATCTCTTCGCCACCCATCCGCCCATGGCGGAACGCATCGGCCGCCTGCGTGGCATCCGGACTCAGGGCGGTCCGTCGGCACCGCCGCCGCCCGATGCCGGGGGCAATCGCCGGGAAGACGCCGGCCAAGCGTTCTGGGACAAGATGAAAGGCGAATAGGCGCCGGCGCCTCACCCTTTTTTATCGGATGGGCCCGGTTTTTGGGGAATGGCACGGCGGGCGGTGGTTCCAGGCCTGTCGCTGATGGTGTGGTCGGCGCGGCAGACCGTGCAGCGGGTCTCGTCGCACCACTGGCATGCGAAACAGCCGTGGCAGGGATGCTTGCGCAATGCTGGTGTGCATGCATCCGGTTGATACACTTTTCCCGTCACGCCGGGAACCGTTATCCAGGCCATGGCGATGCCGCTTTCATTCAGAGATTGTCGATAGTTGATGATGGGTCACCGTTGGCCGATTGTCAATCGCGTCGACACGCAAGGAGGCCGCTGTCCAGTGGACCCACTTTACGACGAAAGCACCATTGACGCCGTTCGCACACTCAAAGCGGATGCTGCGTTTCTGGCCGAGCGCCTGGTCATGGATTCAGGACCGGCCATCGAACTGTGGAAGCAGGCCGTCAGCGCGCGCCTGCTGCCGCGCCTGTCGGCGGCGTTTCCCCTGGTGGCGGCGATCTGTGGTGGTGGCTCATCGGGCAAATCCACCCTGTTCAACACCCTGGTGGGAGAGGCGGTATCCCCAACCGGCGGCCTGGCCGGGATCAATCGACGAATTCTCGTGGCCCTGGGGGCCGGCCACCAGGACCACCCGGATACCGCCCGGGCGCTTTTCGAACCCTTCGGCTGCGCGCCGCAACCGCTGACGGCCATGGCGCAGTTGACCACGCCCGGCGACCCGCTCCTGGTTTACGCCAGCGCCCTGCCGGCCAACCTGGCGCTTCTGGACACCCCCGACTTCGATACCGGATCGGGCGGCGGCTACCAGAACCGGGAGATGGCCGAACAGTCCCTGAATGCTGCCGATGTGCTGATCTATATCTTTACCAACGCCAACTACAACAACCGCGACAACACCGATTTCATGGCCCGCCTGTTGACCGCCGTGGGCACCCGAAGCTGTTTCCTGGTCTACCGGGTCGCTTCCGGGTTCAGCGATCAGGAGGTCCTGGAGCATGCCGGCACGGTGGCGCGGCACCTCTACGGGGATCGGGCCGCAACGCATGTGCTGGGAATCTATCGGGCGGGCGAAGAGAACCGGGTGGCCGCCGGCCAGCGGCCGATGACGGTGGTGCCGGTTCGAGACGGCCAGTCCGGCTTCGTGGCCGCGTTGACCCAGATCGACCCGCGGCAGATGCGACGCGACCTGCACCACTCCGTTTTCAGTGATGTCGTCCACCAGGGGCAGACAATCCTCGATGCGGCCCGGGCCTCCAGATCGCATCTGTGGCTTTACCTGGAGAGTCTGCGCATCGTCCAGCGCTACTGCGTTCAAGAAGCGCTGGGACATCTTCCCATGGATGCGGTGGTGCGTCGTTTTGCCGAGATCTGGCAGGAGACCGATCCGTCCCACGTCAAGATCATGCGCAAGACTGGCCAGGTGGTGGAAGCGCCGGCCCGGTTGCTGATGCGGGTCGTCAGGTGGATGGGCGGCGTCAAAGCGACGCCTGACCGCCTCTCCGGCGGTGAGGCGTTGTCGGCGACCATGCAGGCCGACCTCGTGGGGGCCGTCAACCGGCTGCGTCAGGCGGTCGTGGACCCGCTGGTGAGTTTTGACCTGACAACAGCAGATCCGGCCACCGACCGTCTGCGTGAGGTCGCCCTGCACCTGCCCGCCGCCGCCGGGGTTCGTGTTAAACCGATCAGTGCCGGCCGGTATGCCTTCGAGGTGCCGCTGCATCCGTCCCTGGCGACGGCTCAGGCCGCGCTGCGCGGCCAGAACTGGTCGGAGCTGGTCGACGAGATGCTGTCGCGGCAAGCCTCCCTGCTCAGTTTCAGCGCTCAGCTGGAAGCCGAACTGCTGCAGCTGGCCCGTGAACAGCGGGCGCGCATGACCGCGGGGGATCAGATCCGGCAAACCGCGGCCGCCATGCTCAACATCATACCCGCCACCGCCGCGGTTACCTACGTGCTGCACACCGGGGATCCCATCGGCGCCACCGGGATCAAGGTCAAACTGGCCGGCCTGCTCGGCCTCAACGACCTGGTTGCCCTGGTCGCCATTCCAGCTACCGCCGGCATGAAAAAAGCTGATCTGAAACAGCTCGAAGCGCTGCTCAGCCCGGTGGCCGGGGCCTGGTTGTCCCACAAGTTGACGGCCATCGAGGCCCTCTTCGAAGAGGTCGTCACCGGATCGGTGATGCGGGCGGGCCAATCTGTGATGACGCCTGCCGACGAGCGCATGGCATCGATGACTGACAGCCTGGCCCGCTGCAACCGGGCCCTGGAGAAACGCTCATGACGGACACCCAGGTGACCAGACTCAGGGCCATGGGAGAACTGGAGACCGTGCGATCCGATATCCGGAGCCTGGTCGACACACTGGCCCATACGGACCTATGGCGGCCCGCCACGGGCCTAAAAAAAGCCTGCGAGGAAGCCCTGACGATGTTGGACCGGCTGGCCGAGCGGTTCGACCGCAAGCTGGTGGTCACCCTGGTGGGACCCTCCGGCTCGGGCAAATCGACGCTGCTCAATGCACTGGCCGGCGCCGACCGCCTCTCTCCGGCCGGCCACCGGCGGCCTACCACGCAGCAGGTATTGGCATTTTGCCGGCGTTCCAGCGATGCCGATCAGCTCGTGGCCCAGCTGGGAGACGGCAATGTCCAGGTGCGCACCAGTGCGCAGGCCGATCTGCTGGAAAATGTGATTCTGATCGACACTCCCGATACGGACAGCACTCACCAGGAGCGCCACATCCCCATCGTGCACCAGGCCATCGGCTTGTCCGACGTGCTGATCTGCGTCTTTGACGGCGAGAACCCCAAGCGGCGTGACCACACCGATTTTATGGCTCCCTATGTGCGCCTGTTCAACGGTGACAGCCTGGTGGTGGTGGTCAACAAGTGCGACCGCCTGGCCGAATCCGAGTTGACCGACACCATCATGCCCGATTTCAAAGGCTACGTCCGCCAGGCCTGGCCGGTCACGCCGAGGGCGATCCTGTGCGTGTCCGCGCGCAGCCGCCTCAACGATCCCGGCTGGGACGCCGGCGCCGTGCCGCGCCACGACCGCAATCAATTCGATCAGCTGCAACAGCTGATCGGCGAGACGTTCAATCGGGCCGGTTATTCCGTGGACCGCCGCCTGGAAAACGCCCGTAACCTCAGGCGTTATCTTTTCGACACCGTACACAGTGAGGCACGACAGGAAAAGCCGCACCTGATCGCCGCCGTTGCCCAGATGGCGGCTTCCGAGAGCGAGGCGCTCAAGCAGGCGGTGACCGCTTTTCGAAGCGATGGCAACGCCCTGGCGCTGGGCATCAACGTCCGTTTGTACCAGCAGCTGGCCCAACGCTGGCTGGGACCGGTGGGCTGGATGGTGGCATTGTGGACGCGCATCCTGGTGTTCGGCACCGGCCTGACCGCATTGCTGCGCTTCGGCAACCCGGTTCGGCAGATGTTCGGTGCCGTGTCGGCCGTCAAGCACTATGCGGAGTCGAAAAAAAATGTGGATACCGCCACCCGCGGCGCCGGGGCCGGCGCGGCCATTGGGCGCTACGACAGCGCCATTGCGCGCGCCTGGCCGGATATCGCCGAAAAATTGGTCGAGGCCCGCTTCACGGCGGCGGTGCGGGACGCGCGGCAGGCACCGGGGTACGGTGAGGATGTGGCCGGGCACCTATCCATGATCTGGAACGAGGCCCTCGAGGATGAATTGGCCCGGGCCGGCCGGCGCCTGAGCGGCGGGTTGCTGCAGCTGATCTTCAACCTGCCGGTGCTGGGCATTTTGGCCTATGCCGGATGGATCACGGGGGTGAGCTTTTTCAACGGCACGTTTCTTTCCGGTGACTTTTTTGTACACGCCTTCTGGACCATTTTCCTGGTGCTGTTTCTCAGTTTTTTTCTGCTTCAGGGGCTGGTGCGCCTGGCATCCGGCAAGGATCGCCTGCTCGAAAACGTCTTTGCGCGGGTGCGCGAGGCGGTCGAGCCGGCCCCGAACCTGTCGGACAGCCCGGTTCGGCGGCAGGCCCAAACCGTTCTGGAGCTGGGCGGATAGCCGTTGGCGGGCCCTCAAGCGGGTGGGCGATTTTTAAAAGTGTGTCGTTTCATGGCCGTCATGAGCTGGCGGGTATGTGGCCCGGGCCGGCCGTCGGCGATGCGGGTGTCGTCCACCTGGATGACCGGGACCAGCCCCTTGCTGGTGCCGGTGATGAAGATTTCGTCGGCCTGCAGCAGTTCGGTGCGGGAGATGTCGCGCAGGTCGATCGGAAACAGGCCCTGGGCCAGTTCCAGGACCACCTTGCGGGTGACACCGGACAGGATGCCCGCATCCGGGGTTGCCAGCCTGCCGGCGATAAAGGCAAAGAGGTTGGACGTCGTACACTCTAAGGCCAGGCCGTTGCGGTCGATATACAGGGCTTCGACGGCACCCTCGGCAGCGGCTTTTTTGAGTGCCAGGCTGGCCGAAATGTAGTCGATGCTTTTGGCTCCGGGAATGGGTCGCTCCACCTGCCATGAGATGATCTTGATCCCCTTGGTGTACCAGTGATCGGGCAGTCGGGGAACCGGGGAGATCAGCACCAGCAGGCGGGGGGGGCCGGAAGGCGTCATGAAATCGGCGCTGGAACCGCCGGTGACCACGATGCGGATGTTGGCTTCGGGAATGTCGTTCTTGGCCAGGGTCTGTTTGACGACCGCCGTGATTTCGTCGTGGGACCAGGGCAGGGTCAGCCCGATTCGGCTGGCCGATGTCTCCAACCGGTCGATGTGGGCGTCCAGAAAGTAGGGTTCGCCGTCGTAGGTGCGCAGCAGGTCGAAAACGCCGATGCCCCGCAATAAGGCCAGGTCGTCAACTGGAATGACCGCCTTTTCCGCTGGCACGAATTGGCCGTCAATGTAATAGATTGCCACAGAATCCTCCTGGTCGGTGCGCTGCCATGAAATCGTGGCGCGATTCGGAAAAACGATGCGTGCTGCCCCCTGATACACCATTGATCCGGGGCGCTCAAGGATTCATTCCGCCAACGGGGATGGGGTGCTGTTTATACCGTGAACGACCATAATCTTCGATAGAGGCCAATTTGTCATGGCGTTTGATTTTTTACCCGTGTCCCGCGTGGACATGCGGCGGCGGGGATGGGACGACCTCGATGTCATCCTGATCACCGGCGACGCCTACGTGGACCACCCGGCCTACGGGGTGGCCGTGATCGGACGCGTGCTGTTGTCCCGCGGCTTCCGGGTGGGGGTCATCGCCCAGCCCGACTGGCGATCAGACAGGGACTTTAAACGGCTGGGACGCCCGCGGCTGTTTTTCGGGATCACGTCGGGCAATGTCGACTCCATGGTGGCCAATTACACCGCCAACAAGCGACCCCGCAAGCGAGACGACTATGCACCGGGAGGCCAAGTTGGGTTGCGGCCCGATCGCGCCCTGATCGTTTATGCCAATCGGGTTCGTCAGGCCTACCGGCAGGTGCCCCTGGTGGTCGGCGGTATCGAAGCCAGCATGCGCCGGTTGGCCCATTACGACTACTGGGACAACCGGGTACGGCGCTCGATCCTGTTCGATTCCCGGGCCGATATTCTGGTTTATGGCATGGGTGAAACCCAGGTGCTGGAAATCGCCCGGCGCCTGGCCGTCGGGGAGGCGCCCGAGCGGCTCGACCACATCCCGGGAACGGCGGTGATCCGCAAAGACCCGAACTTTCTGGTGGATTTTTGCGCCATTCCCGCATATGAGGCCGTTGCCGGCAGCGACGAGGCCTTCAACCGGGCCTTTGGCCGCTTTTACCGGGAGCAGAATCCCGTCACCGCCCGGCCTGTTGTCCAGGCCCACGGCGACCGCTGTGCCATCGTCTACCCGCCCCCCATGCCGCTTTCCCAGGCCAACCTGGATGCCATCTACGAGCTTGACTACCCCCGCATGTGGCACCGGCAATACGATGCCGCCGGCGGCGTCCCGGGGCTGGAAACCGTTCGCCACTCTCTGGTCACGCACCGCGGCTGCTGCGGCGAATGCAACTTCTGCTCGCTCTATTTCCATCAGGGACGCATGGTCCAGAGCCGCAGCGCCGACTCAATCGTGCGGGAAGCGCAGCGGCTGGCGGGCGATCCCGCCTTTCGCGGGACCATCACGGATATGGGCGGCCCGACGGCCAATTTATACGGGGCGGACTGTACGCGCTGGGCCAGCAAGGGCTTTTGCGGGAACAAACGCTGCATGACGCCACAGGTGTGCTCCAGCCTCGATCCCGGCTACACCAGGAGCCTGCCCCTCTACCGGCGCGTGCGGGCCATCGCGGGGGTCAAGCATGCTTTTGTCGGCAGCGGCTTTCGGCACGATCTCTTTGGCAGCCATCAGACCGATGCCTGCTTAGAAGAGCTGTGCCGGTTCCACATCAGCGGCCGGATGAAGGTGGCGCCCGAGCATGTCTCCGCAACTGTGCTCGACAGCATGGGCAAGCCGCGCCACGACAGCTATGCGGCCTTTGTCCGGCAGTTCGACCGGGTCGGCAAGGGCCTCCCCTCGCCGCGTTATCTGGTCAACTATTTTATCAGCGCCCACCCCGGGTCGACCTTGAACGATGCCCTGGAGCTAGCCGTCTACCTGTCCCGGCGGGGGATGCACCCCGAGCAGGTCCAGGACTTCATTCCCCTGCCGTCGACCCTGTCCGGCGCCATCTACCACACCGGCCGGCACCCCATGACCAGGGCGCGCATCTACGTGCCCAAGACCTTCCGTGAGCGTAAAATGCAGCGGGCGCTGGTTCAGTATCGCCATCCGTCCAACCGCCGGTTGATCCATGAGGCCCTGAAACAGCTAAGGGCCGAACACATGGCGCCACTGTTTTTCAAAGCGGCGGGCAAATCGGCCCGGCCCGGTCCGGATGCCCGCAAGCCCAAAAGGCCCCACCGGCGTTCATAAAGGCGCTGTTTGGGGTTGATCGTCTGTTGTGGGGAAAACGAGTGTCAGGTGTGGTCCGAATTGCCCAATTTTGGGTTGGACGCCAACGACGGCTAAATGATAACCGCTTGGAATTGGATGAAAAAAAGAAAAATGCGCATTGGGTACGTGAATTGCTTTAAGCTTGTACACCATGCCCGACCGGGTTGACAAAGCCACCATCAATAACTCCTGGAATGGTTATACGCGACGTGACGGCAACCAATCAAAAGATACTGATCGACAACGGCGGACGGCGCCTGGGCGGCGACCGCCGCCGCTTTTCCTACAGCAACCACCTGCCCGAGCGGCGGTCCGGTGGCGAACGACGCTCTGGTTGGGATCGTCGCCGAAATCCGCGCTACGCGACAGATTGTCCTTAACCCCCGACTTCTTTGCTGCGACAAATTCAACTGCCGGTGTCGGTCTGGTTTGAGTCCCCGTAAGCCTTTTTCAACGCTGCCGTGAGGGCGGCGCGGTGCAGATCGGCCGCCAGGTGTACAGGGCTTTTGCCCCAGATGGGGTCCCAATTGGACGGATCGGCCGTGCAGAAAAACTGGGTGTCCAATCCCATGCGCACCGGTGCCTCTTGCGCAGGGGTTCCGACCATGCGGGCCGCGGCCTCCCACGTCGCTCCGCAAGGGGCGCCGCGGCGCACGACGATGTCGCTGATCTTGCCATCGGTTATGGCCACATCGAATTCAGGTGCCCCGAAGCATTGGCTGTACGGGCCCAACTCCTGGTGCCGGGCCAGTGCGCAGCAGACCGGCGGCGTGTGGGTACCCGGCACGGTGGTTTTCTTCCCGGAAGCCACGATTGGAATGTCGAGCTTGCGGCACAGCAGGGCCAGATCGTGGGAGAGGTCGGGATGGGTGAGAAAATCGAGGACCAGGTCGGCGGAAATGGTTTTTGGCAGATACGGCGAGGCGTCGTCCACCACCGGCGGCAGCGCCTCGTCGATGGTTATCAAGTTGATATCGAACCGACGGCCGCCATAATGCCGGATCCCCTTGACCTTGCTTTCCCCCCGCCCGTTTTGCTGAAAAACAAGGATGTTCAAGGGGTGGTCCGCGTTGCACGCATTTTTATCGTTCATGATCGCTTGTCCTTTTATTGTACCGGGGCCCGGTGATCTTTCGCGGTCGGCCGATTGACCGTGGCGTAGGTCGGTCGACCTCGGAACCGGCCCGCCTTGACAACGCCGGCGATGGTTTTTATGATCCGACATCGACAAGCACAGACGAGCCGTCCAAAGCCCGCAACCAACGGAGATATACCACTATGGACGCCGAAAAGAAACCAACGGATTTCTGGCAGGATCACTCCCTGGCCTTTCTGGAAATGGCCTTTCGCACCGATCACCGGGAGCGTTTCGCCAAGCCGGACGGGTACGGCAAGAAGACCGGCGACTGTGGTGATACGGTCGAGGTTTTCTTGGAGTTGGACGGCGACAGCGTCGCCGCCATGGCATACGACGTCAACGGCTGCCTCAACACCAACGCCTGCTGCAATGCCGTTGTGGCGTTGGTCGAAAACAAGGCGATGGCGGCGGCCTGGGAGGTCACCCCGGAACAGGTGGCCGAATTGCTCGAAACCCTGCCGCCGGATCACTTTCACTGTGCCGAACTGGTGGTGGGTACCTTGTACCTGGCCCTGGCCAATGCCCGCGAGCATCAGCGTTTCCCCTGGAAAAAGAGTTACTCCTGACACCCCTCGATTCCGTGACCCACGCCTTATTTGTCCTTGACAGTCAAGGGCAAGTTGACTATAGGTTCGTCCTTGAATTTGGCTGATTTCCAGCCGTTGCACGCTAATTCCACCGTAACAATCCGAACGACGCGCCAGTCCAGAAACGAAGGATTGTGGTCGTGATCATGGCATGCGAAAAAATTTACCTCGAGATTGTGATTGACCATCCGGGAACCTCATTTTTCGCATAACGCCGGTATCTGGCCGCGCCGCCGTTCAGGGACGGGCACGAACTGAAAAGCTTGAGTTGATATTGCGGCGCGCAAGCGGGTTCGGCGGCGCCACCAGGGTGAAACCGTAGATGAGTTCAGGGCAACTATCGGCGGCAAAGAAGCAGGCCATCGTGAAGGCGTGGTTTCAGACCACCGTCGATTCCTACCCGGCCGATACGGCGAAGTTTCTCAAAAGCCAGACGGATCCATTCGCCAACCCGGTTGGTCAGACCACCTACCGGAGCCTCGAGGCCTTGGTGGATGCGCTGAGCACCGGCAGCGATCGCGACGCGATGGCGGCGGCACTCGATCCTATCCTGAGAATTCGGGCCGTCCAGGCATTCACCCCCTCCCAGGCCACCAGTTTCGTCTTTTCCCTCAAACAGATCGTCCGCCAGCTCCTATCGGTTGATGACAGCCATGCCGGGCTGCGCTTCGAAGACCTGGACCGGCGGATCGATCTGATGGCCATGACGGCATTCGACATCTACGTGGCCTGTCGGGAAAAGATATTCGAGCTCAAGGCAACCGAATCCAGAAAGCAGTTTTTCGGTTCGTTGAAGCGGGCGGGATTGATTGATGAAACCGCGGCAGACGGGCCCGGTTTCTGAACGTTTTCTTATAATCTTTCGATTCAGGCATCCGGCAGTGGCACTGAATCCGACGTGATCCCCGGCGTGGACAAGGGGCGGGTGCCGACGGTACCGGCACCACCGTGACGGGGGGAGCGGGGCATTCGAATCTGTCAGGCGCCAAGGAGTGAGGTGCGGTTCGATGAACAAAAATTATCTGGTTAGCCTCATAGCGGTTATCGTGCTGTTCCTGATCCCCTATGCGGGCACGCAGCAGGGGACGGGCTTGCAGATGGTCTTCGGCATCGTGATCCCCTATTTGGCCGTGGCGCTGTTCGTTTTCGGCTTCGTGCGCCGCATATTGAGCTGGGCCGGATCGGCGGTGCCCTTTAGGATCACGACCACCTGCGGTCAGCAGCCATCCTTGCCCTGGTTCAAGCAGAACAAGATCGACAATCCGTCATCGACCGCTGGCGTCGTTGCGCGCATGTTTCTAGAGATCGTCTGCTTCCGGTCACTTTTTCGCAACACCAAGATGAAGCTCAACGGCGGCACCAAACTGACCTATCAGCTGGAGCTCTTCCTGTGGATTGGCGCCCTTGCGTTTCACTATGCCTTTTTTACCGTCATCTTTCGACACCTGCGGTTTTTCACCGAACCGGTTCCGTTTTTCGTCACCATCGTGGAGAATCTTGACAGCTTCATGCGCATCGAAGTGCTCTACGACGCCGTTCAGTGGGCCCTGCCGGGGGTTTACATGTCCGGACTGGTGCTGTTCGCCGCGGCGCTCTACCTGTTCCTGCGCCGGGTGCTGATCCCGCAGGTGCGCTACATCTCCCTGGCCAACGACTTTTTCCCCTTATTCCTGATCATGGCGATCGCCCTGACCGGCCTTTTCATGCGCTATTACGCCAAGGTGGACATCGTGGCCATCAAGGAGTTGACCATGGGGCTGGTGACCTTTCGGCCGACCATTCCCGAGGGAATCGGGGCGCTGTTCTATGCCCACATGTTTCTGGTCAGTGTCCTTCTGGCATACTTTCCGTTCAGCAAGCTGATGCACCTGGGCGGGGTATTTCTCAGCCCAACCCGCAACATGACCGGCAATACCCGACAAGTCAGGCATGTGAATCCCTGGAACCATCCGGTCAAGGTTCACACCTATGAAGAGTACGAAGACGATTTCAGAGAGAAAATGGTCGAAGCCGGCCTGCCGGTCGTCAAAATGCCCGAAGGACAGGCCTAAGGAAAAAGGAGCAGATAATGGCAGATGAGCTGATCAAACCCGATGAACTATTGTCACAGATAGATCATCGTCCTTCCGGCGCAGGCTGGATGGACACGCCGGTCGATATCCGCAAGGGAATGTATTGTTACGCCGCCAACCCGAAAAGCGTCGAGACCCTGGGACTTCCCAACGCGCGGGCCTGGAACCCGTTGGAGGAGGACTGGAAGCTGCCGGAAAACTGGCAGGAGATACTGTACGAAGGCTTTCGCGAGCGTTTGGAAAAGTTCCGATCATTCAAAGTGTTCATGGACATTTGCGTGCGCTGCGGGGCCTGTGCCGATAAGTGCCATTTTTTCATCGGTACCGGCGACCCCAAGAATATGCCGGTCCTGCGTGCCGAACTGCTGCGCAGCGTTTATCGCAAGGATTTCACCACCGCCGGAAAAATCCTGGGTAAACTGGTCGGGGCCCGGACCATGACGCTGGATGTGCTCAAGGAGTGGTGGTACTACCTGTTCCAGTGCACCGAATGCCGGCGCTGCTCGGTCTACTGCCCCTACGGCATAGACACGGCCGAAATCACTATCATGGGCCGTGAACTGCTCAACCTGCTGGGCCTGAACATCGACTGGATCGCCACACCGGTATCCAACTGCTATAAAACCGGCAACCATTTAGGCATTCAGCCGCATGCCTTCAAAGACATGCTCGACTTTTTCGTCGACGACATCGAAGAGATCACCGGCATCCGGGTCGAGCCGGCATACATGGCCAAGGACGCCGACATCCTGTTCATCACCCCCTCGGGTGACGTGTTCGCCGATCCGGGCACCTACACCTGCATGGGCTACATGCTTCTTTTCCACTACCTCAGGGAAAAATACGGCCTGAAGATCACCTGGAGCACTTACGCTTCCGAGGGCGGCAACTTCGGTTTCTTCACTTCCCACGAGACCATGAAGCGGCTCAATTCCAAGATGTACGCCGAGGCCAAACGTCTGGGCGTCAAATGGATCCTGGGCGGTGAGTGCGGGCACATGTGGCGGGTGATTTCCCAGTACATGGATACCATGAACGGCCCGGCCGATTTCCTGGAGGTGCCGATCAGCCCCATCACGGGCACCCGCTTTGAAAACGCAGCCTCCACCAAGATGGTCCACATCGCCGAGTTCACCGCCGACCTGATCAAACACGGCAAGCTCGAGCTGGACCCCGGCCGCAACGACAACAAGATCGTTACCTACCACGATTCCTGCAACCCCTCCCGGGGCATGGGCATGTTCGATGAACCCCGGTATGTAATCCAGAATGTGGCCAACCATTTCTACGAAATGCCGGCCAACACCATCCGGGAGCAGACCTTTTGCTGCGGCAGCGGCGCCGGGCTCAACGCCGGCGAAAACATGGAACTTCGCATGGCCGGCGGGTTTCCACGGGCCAATGCCGTCAAACATGTCCACGAGGCCTACGGCGTGAACATGCTGGCCTGTGTTTGCGCCATCGACCGTGCGGCGCTGCCCGCATCCATGGAGTACTGGGTCCCGGAGGTCGAGGTGACGGGGCTGCACGAGCTGGTGGCCAATGCCCTGATCATGCCTGGCGAAAAAGACCGAGAAACCGACTTGCGCGGCGAGCCGCTGCCGGGAATGGAGGAGTAGCCGATGAAGGACAAAAACAAGATACTCGCGGGACTGGCCATTTTTATCGCCGCCATCACCTTGCCGTTCTGGTTCAACATGGGCAAAGCAGCGCCAGCGCCGGAGCTGGAACTGACCGCCAAGGCCAAGGAAGCCAAGACTTGCGTCATGCCCACCGATTATATGACCACCGAGCATATGCAACTTTTGGACGTGTGGCGCCACAGTGTGGTCAGGAACGCAACGCGCACGTTTGTCAATGCCGAGGGCAAGCAGTTCGACATGAGCCTTTCCAACACCTGTATGGACTGCCACTCCAACAAAAAGGAGTTTTGTGACCGCTGCCACGACTACGCGTCCGTGAGGCCCTATTGCTGGGATTGCCACATAGACAACCCAAAAGGAGAATAAGCCATGAAAAACAGCAGAAGACGCTTTCTTCGGATAGCTGGCGTTTCCGCGCTGGGTCTTGGGGCAAAACCGGTGCTCAATGCCTTCGCTTCGGCCGATGCCGGGGCGCCTGGGACCGATTTTCACGTGGCCCAGGGCGAGGACGCCCTGACGGCCAAGCAGTGGGCCATGGTCATCGATACGCGTCAGTTTCACACCTCCGAAGACCTGGCACCGATCATCGCCGCCTGTAACAAGACCCATAACATTCCCACGGCCATCGAAAACCAAGACCACGAAATCATGTGGATCTGGGAAATGCCGTACCACAACGTTTTTCCCGACAAAACCAATGCCTTCGTCAACGAAGCGGTCGAGCACAAACCCTTTTTGCTGCTGTGCAACCACTGCGAGAATCCGCCCTGCGTGCGGGCCTGCCCGACCCAGGCGACCTTCAAGCGCGAGAGCGACGGCATCGTGCTGATGGACTTTCATCGCTGCATCGGCTGCCGCTTCTGCATGGCGGCCTGCCCTTACGGTGCGCGCAGCTTCAACTTCAGGGATCCGCGGCCCTTCATCGAGGTGGAGAACAAGGCCTTTCCCACCCGCATGAAGGGTGTGGTTGAAAAATGCAACTTCTGCGCTGAGTTGTTGGCGGTCGGCAAAAAGCCTGCCTGCGTGGAGGCCTCCAACGGTGCGATCGCATTCGGCGACCTGTACGACGAGCATTCGGAGGTCCGGGAACTGTTGAGGGAAAACTACACCATCAGGCGGAAACAGACCCTGGGAACAGAGCCGTCCGTCTACTACATCGTGTGAGGTGAGCATGCTTGAATTAGCCGTAAAAGGAAATAAATGGTACTGGGGATGGATGGTCGTCCTGCTGGGTGTTGTCGGTGCCGGTTTCGGGCTCTACCTGATGCAGCTCAAGTTCGGCCTCGGTATCACCGGCATGAGCCGGGACGTCTCCTGGGGGTTTTACATTGCCAATTTCACCTACCTGGTCGGCGTGGCCGCCGGAGGCGTGATGGTGGTGCTGCCCTATTATCTGCACGACTACAAGGCCTATGGCAAGATCACCATCCTGGGTGAGTTCCTGGCCATCGCGGCCATCGTCATGTGCCTGCTGTTCATCCTGGTCGACCTGGGGCAGCCCATGCGGGCGCTGAACGTCCTGATCTACCCGACCCCCAACAGCGTGCTGTTTTACGACGCCATCGTGCTCAACGGCTACCTGCTGCTCAATCTGGTGATCGGGTGGAACGTCCTCGAGGCCGAGCGCAACGGCGTCCACTATCAGAGCTGGCTCAAGCCCCTGATCTACCTTTCGATCCCCTGGGCCGTGAGCATCCACACCGTCACCGCCTATCTGTACTGCGGCCTGCCGGGACGCCACTTCTGGCTCACCGCCATCCTGGCGCCGCGCTTTCTGGCCTCGGCCTTTGCCGCCGGCCCGGCCCTGCTGATCCTGCTCTGCCTGTTTATCCGGCGTTTTACGAATTTCGATCCGGGCCGCCAGCAGATTCAGGCCTTGGCCAAAACCGTGGCCTACGCCATCTGCATCAACGTATTTTTCCTTCTGTGCGAGGTTTTCGTGGCCTTTTACAGCCAGATCCCGGGCCACATGGACCACCTCAAATACCTGTTCGTTGGGCTGCACGGCCATGGTGCCCTGGTGCCCTGGATGTGGGCCTCGATGATCCTGATGGCAGCCGGCATCGTGCTGACCGTCATCCCGGCCACCCGTCAAAACGAGGCTTCGCTGGCGGTGGCCTGCGTGGTCATCATCCTCGGCACCTGGATCGACAAGGGCCTGGGGATGATCTCCGGTGGTTTCGTGCCCAACCCGATGCACGTGGTCAACGAATATGCGCCCTCCATACCGGAAATCGGCATCACCCTGGGTGTATATGCCCTCGGTGCGATGGTGCTGACCGTGCTTTACAAGATGGCCGTCGGCGTCAAAGAAGAGGTGCACGGCTGATCGCAGGGACCGTACTATCGATTCATGAATTGGGCGGGGAGGCACTCCCCGCCCTTTTTTTAGGCCTGCCGGTGGGCAACGATTTTGACCTCGAAATGGATCAGGTCGAAAACCATGTGCATACCCAGGTGCTTGAAAAAGCGGGTGGAGCCGTAAATGACGCCCCAACGCGTGCGGTCCAGATCAAACCCACCCTTGGCGATGATGGGCCCATCGCCCTCCTGGTAAACGGTGGCCGTGAACGTGACCGGTGCAGTCGCGCCCCGCAGGTTCAATTTGCCGGCGATCTCGACATTGGGAGCGGTGACATAGGGCGGATCCGTCGGAGTGCCCGAGTCGAAAGTAAACGTCGCCGTCGGAAAGAGCCGGGTGAAGAAAAAGTCATCCGAATTGAGGTGCGCGATCAGGACCGGCTGCAACTCGTCGCCCGCCAGGCTGCGGTTTTCGATGGTGTTCATGTCGACCACCAAGCTGCCCTTGGCCTGGCCTGCACGGACCTGGATCTCGCCGCGTTGGAGACGGACGCTGCCGTCGTGCCGCGTGTGGGGGTTGTGGCCGGCCCATTCGATGGTACTGGCCTCGGTGTCGACCCGGTAGGTCCCGTCCGACAGGACGAGCAGGTTCCGCGATGGCGGCGGTGTGTCCGTCGATTCCCCCTCGACCGGGAATCCCGCTGCCTGCCAAACGGCCATGCCGCCCTCCAAGATGTATAGGGACTCGAATCCATCACGTTGCAGCTTCTCGGCCGCGACGACGGCATCCATGGTTTTTGGGTCGGCTCCGTAAAGAACGACAGGGTGGTGCCGGTCGGCCGTGATGGCCCTGACCTGATCCAGAAACGATACCTCGAAAACGCAGGCCTGCTTGGCTCCCGGTAGATGAATGGCCTGGTAGTGATCCGCGGGAAGCGTGTCGATCAGAATGAAGGTTTTGCCGTCCGTGGTCCACTTTCGAAGCGTTTGCGGAGATAAGCGTCCGATGTTTGGGTTGGGCATCATCGTCCTCCTCTGGCTGGCGTTTGTTCGATTGGCGTTGCCGTGCCCGCGCATCTGTGAGGGGCATCATAGCCTATCGGCGATCAGTGACCGGCCTCGGCGATGATGATACCGGGTTGCCTGGCTGCGTCAAGCGGTTCGATGAACTACGCCACTGCTTTTCAATGTGTTGAATTTATGATAACCACGAATGCATCAGTTGTCTTGGTAAAGACCTTGGGTTCCGATGCATTGAGGACCGGTTCGTATGCGAGTAGATGGCCAGTCGATTCGGCCGATTTGGCTGGACGATGATGACATTACGGTGAAGGTGATCGATCAGCGGCAATTGCCCCATGCGTTCACCATCGCCGACCTGACGACCGTGGATGCGGTCATCCACGCCATTCGAGAGATGTTTGTTCGGGGCGCGCCCCTGATCGGCGTCACCGGCGCCTACGGGGTGATGATTGCCGCCCTTAGCGGCAAGGACGCACCCGACCAGGCCGCCCATATCAAGGCCGCCTGCGTGCGTCTCAAGGCCGCCCGGCCCACCGCGGTCAACCTGGCCTGGGGGATCGACCGCGTGCTTGAAAAAGTGCTTGCTTCGGATACACCGGAGGCCCGCATCGACGCCGCCCGTCGGGAGGCCGGGGCCATTGCCGAGGCAGAAGCCGAGAACTGCCGCCGCATCGGCGTCCACGGTGCCGGACTCATCGAGGCGCTCAGCCGCCGCAAGCAGGGCTCGGTGGTCAACATCCTGACCCACTGCAATGCCGGCTGGTTGGCCTGCATCGAATACGGTACGGCCACGGCCCCCATTTACGAAGCCCACAACCAGGGCGTCGATCTGCACGTCTGGGTGGATGAGACCCGGCCCCTCAACCAGGGGGCGCGGTTGACCGCCTGGGAGCTGGGCAAGGCCGGTGTGCCCCACACGGTGATCGCCGACAACGCCGGCGGCCACCTCATGCAGCACGGGCGCGTGGACATGGTCATCGTGGGAACCGACCGGTCTACCCACACCGGCGATGTGGCCAACAAAATCGGCACCTACCTGAAAGCTCTGGCGGCCAAGGACAACCAGGTGCCCTTTTATGTGGCCCTGCCGTCTTCCACCTTTGACTGGCGCATGCGTGACGGGCTGCGTGAGATTCCCATCGAAGAACGCAATCCGGACGAGGTGCGGTTCGTTCAAGGGCTTTGCGACGGTCGAAGCGTCAAGGTGCTGGTGCCGCCTGCCGACAGCCCGGCGGTGGATTTTGCCTTTGACGTCACCCCGGCCCGGCTGGTGACCGGCTTTATCACCGAGCGCGGGATTTGCGATGCCAGCGAAGCGGCGATCCATCGACTGTTTCCCGAATTCTGATCACCGGTAGCCGATCCATTCGGGATGGACACAAACCGGACAGAACCCTATCCATGCTCACAGACCTCGAGAAGAAAGTGATCGCCTCGATCCAGGGCGACATCCCCATCGAAGCGCGTCCTTATCAGATCCTGGCCGACGCCGTCGGCATCTCTGAAAAGACCTTTATCGAAACCCTCCAGGACCTCACCGACCGCGGGGTGATTCGCCGCTTCGGGGCCACGTTGCGTCATCAGAAATCCGGTTTCCAGGCCAATGCCATGACAGCCTGGCTGGTGGCGGAGGAGCGCATCGAAACGGTCGGCAACATCATGGCCTCATTCCGGGCCGTATCGCACTGTTACCGCCGCGATCCAGCCCAGGGATGGCCGTACAACCTGTACACGATGATTCACGGCAAAAGCGAGGATGAGTGCCGTGAAACGGCGCGCAGGATGTCGGCCAAGTCAGGGGTGGAAAAGTACCAGCTGCTGTTCAGCCGGCGGGAGTTGAAAAAAATATCGATGACCTATTTCCCGGAGGTTGCAGTACCGGAAGATGATTGGGACGAAGCGTGAACGCCGGTGTTCAATGGTCGCGACCGACACCCGCGCAAGTGCCGCAGCTGCATGAGCCCTTTTAATTCCCAAGGGCCCCACATCCTGCTGGTCAACCCCTGGATTCACGATTTCGCCGCCTATGACGTCTGGGCCAAACCGTTGGGCCTGCTGCTGCTCGGCGGCGTGCTGCGCGCCCATGGTGCCCGGGTCTCCTACCTGGATTGCCTGAACCGTTTTCACCCGGCCATCGAAGCGCGGCCGTCCCCGCCGGTGCGGTGCGGTCGCGGGCCTTACCTGAAGACGATCATCCCCAAGCCGCCGGGTCTTGACGATATTCCGCGCCATTTCTGCCGTTACGGCATCGCTCCCGAACGCGCGGCGGCGGATCTGGCCGCACTCGATCCGCCCGACCTGGTGCTGGTGACCTCTTTGATGACCTACTGGTATCCGGGGGTGCGCGAAACCATTGCCATGGTCAAGGCGGCCTATCCGCAGGTGCCCGTGGTGCTGGGCGGTATTTATGCCACCCTTTGCCCCGGGCATGCCCGCCGCACCTGTGGTGCCGACCGCGTGGTGACCGGGCCGGGCGAAGCGGCCCTCTTGCCGCTGGTTGCGGAACTGATCGGCTGGTCGCCTGCCCCTCGTTTCGATGCCGCCGAACTGGACATGCTGCCATGGCCGGCGCTGGACCTGGAACATCGCCTGGCACATGCGCCCGTGCTCACCTCCCGTGGATGTCCGTTTCGTTGCGCCTATTGCGCCTCGCATCACTTGCAGCCGCACCTGCGCAGGCGCAGTCCGTCAGCGGTTGTGGAGGAGATTGTCCACTGGCATCGCAGCTATGGTGTGCGCGATTTCGCCTTTTACGATGATGCCCTGCTGATCGATGCCGATGCGCACATCGTCCCACTGCTTGAGGGTATTGTCGCGGCGGGAATCGATGTTCGCTTCCACACGCCCAATGCCCTGCATATTCGCGAGATGACGCCGGCCGTGGCCGGGCTGATGTTCCGGGCCGGATTTCACACGATCCGCCTGGGATTGGAAACCACGGCTTTCGAGCAGCGCCGGGCCATGGACCGCAAGGTGAAGGCCGCGGAATTCGTTCGCGCGGTGGGATGCCTCAAAACGGCCGGCTTCACCGGCGACCAGGTGGGTGCCTACCTGCTGGCCGGATTGCCCGGTCAGGATTATCATGCCGTCGCGGCTTCCATCGAGGTGGTCAAACAGGCTGGGATTACCCCCGTGATCGCCCACTACACGCCGATTCCCCACACCCCCATGTGGCAGCAGGCCGTGGCCGCATCTCGATACGACCTGGAAGCCGATCCCGTCTACACCAACAACGCCATTTTTCCCTGCCGGAGCGAGGCCTTTTCCTGGGAGGTGCTCACCCGGTTGAAGCGCCTGGCAAGCGCATCGTGACAGTAAGGGCGCCGCGCCGGGCACGCCAGGGCAGTTGCGCATTGACATTTACACAAAAATAAAAGAAAGGAAATGTTTTTGGTCGGTTAGGCACCGCAAGGCTGGTAAACCACGTTGAATGTCAAGAGGAAGGGTTGGGTCGATGCGCCATCCGGTGATTGGAATAACCACTTACGGGGTCGCCCACAGTGACGGGTTCAACATTCCGGCGGTTTACGTCATGGCCGTGGTGCGGGCCGGCGGTTGGCCCTTGCTGTTGCCACCCGTGTCGGTGGACGCCGTCCATGCCTGCTTGAATCGGGTTCAAGGCGTCGTGCTGACCGGCGGTGGCGATCTGGACCCCGCCCGTTATGGCGCGTCGCGCCACGCAACCGTTTACCATGTCGATGCCGCCCGGGACGATTGCGAGCTCGCCCTGGCCGTCGAGGCCAACCGGCGACGACTGCCGGTGCTGGCGATTTGTCGCGGCATCCAGGTGGTCAACGTGGCTTTGGGGGGCACCTTGCACCAGCATGTGCCCGAGGTTTACGGTGAGGTCGTACCCCATCGCGTTCCGCCGCGGATCACCACCCGGCATCCCGTGAAAGTGGCGGCCACGGCGCTGCTTGCCACGGCCATGGGGGGCATGCACGCAGATGTCGTCTCCTGGCATCACCAGGCGGTTGACCGCCTCGGTGCGGGCCTGCGGCCGGTGGCGTGGTCAAGCGACGGCTTGGTCGAGGCCGTGGAATTGGACGGCAACCCGTATCTGCTGGCGGTGCAGTGGCACCCGGAACTGTCTGCGCTCGAGGACCCCAGACAGCAGGCCCTGTTCGACCATCACGTCGCTATGGCCGCCGGCGTTGCCGACCCGACCACGCCGGGCCTGGGCTTGATCGGTTCATCTTAATTTGGCCTGATCGGCTTTTGAATTTTACATTCCCATCCGGTTTTAATATCATAGGTTGATGATCGTTCAACTACTCTAATAAGGGCGAAAAGGGTCGCCGATCATGGCGCAGACCATTCAGGCCGTTGTTTGTACGATCGACTTCTCACCCTTGAGCCCGCTGGTGGCCCGCTGCGGGGCGGCGCTGGCCCGGCGTGCCGGTGCACATCTGTATCTGGTCCACGCCATCAACGAACCCCAGGACGGTGTACATCCGACGCCCCTTTTCGAGCGCGGCGGTGACCTGACCCTGTTAACCGACCAGGCCAGACAGCGCATGCAGGCGCTGGTCGATCCTGCCACCCTGGCCTGGGACGCCGTGGTGCGTTTCGGGGACCCGGTCGAAGAGACCGTCGACTTCGTCAGCCGTCTGCCGCCGTGCCTGGTCATCTCCGCCAGCCACGGGGTGTCCGGCTTTCGGCGCCTGTTTGTCGGTACGGTGGTAGAGCGGCTGACACGTGCGCTGAGCCGACCCATGCCTAGTGGTCAAGCCGACCGATGATCTGAATGGAGACCGTTTCGATGGTTTCCGCAGCGTCGTGATCGGTTGCGACCGCCGTGGCGGCTGGCAGCGGCTGGCGGCGCTGATGCCGCTGATCAAGTCGGGATCGGCTGCCGGCGTCCATTTGGTACACGCTATGGAGGATCCATTGGGCGACAACCCTAGCGTGTCGGATGCGCTTTCCTACCGTCAGGTCCAGCAAACGCATCAGGAGCGTCTCAGCCGCCGGCTGCACGACCAAGCGCGGCGGCTGTTTCCCCTGGACGCGCCCCTTTCGGTGTCGGTGGCACCGGGCGACCCCGAGGTGATAGTGCAGGATGTGGCCGGAAAATGGGCGGCGGATCTGATCGTCGTGGGGGTGCGCCGGTCGGGTAAAATGGGGCGCTGGATCGCCGGGTCGACGACCGAAGCCCTGCTGCGCCGCGCCCCCTGCAGCGTCTTGACGATCCCCGAAGCACCGCAGCCGTCCGACGCCGAAGGAGGCCGACCGTGACATCCACCGGCGTGGTCTGGGACGCAGTCTTCCTGGAGCATGTGACCGACGAGGGTCACCCCGATCACCCGCGCCGTCTCGAACGGCTGTACCGGATGCTGGCGGATCCGGCCCTGGGCCGACGGGTTGTCACCATCGCCCCGCGTGCGGCCACCGACGAGGAGATCCTGCTGGTCCACAGCCCGGCCTACCTGAAGCAGGTCAAGGCCACCGCCGATCGCGGTGCCGCAGCCCTTTGCGCCGACACCTTGACCTGTGGCCGCTCTTATCACGTAGCGGCCATGGCGGTCGGCGGTCTGCTCGAGGCGGTCCAGCAGGTGATCGCCGGATCGCTGGACCAGGCCCTGGTACTGGTGCGTCCGCCCGGCCACCACGCCGAGCGATCCCGGGCCATGGGATACTGCATCTTCAACAATGTGGCCGTGGCGGTCATGGCGGCGCGCCGCCACATGGGCTTGTCGCGGGTGATGGTGGTGGACTGGGATCTTCATCACGGCAACGGCACCCAGCACATCTTCGAGCGCGATCCGTCGGTATTTTTTTTCTCTTCGCACCAGTTTCCCCACTATCCCGGAACCGGGCATTGCAGTGAGACCGGCCTGGGTCCGGGGGAGGGGACCACCATGAATGTGGCCTTAG
This sequence comes from uncultured delta proteobacterium, assembly GCA_963785365.1. Taxonomy (GTDB): domain Bacteria; phylum Desulfobacterota; class Desulfobacteria; order Desulfobacterales; family Desulfosarcinaceae; genus Desulfosarcina. Next base: position 456,431 of record CAWAUZ010000013.1, read on the forward strand.
GTCGAGGCTGCGGCGATGGCGAATATGCAGCGCTCTACCGACGACTGCTCCTGCCGGTTGCCCGCGGCTTCCAGCCGGAGTTGATTGTGGTTTCGGCCGGATTCGATATTCACGCCGACGACCCGCTGGGGGGGATGCGGGTCAGCCCGGCCGGATTTGCCGGCCTGACCCGATTGATGCTCGACCTTTCCCGACAAGCCTGCCACGGCCGGGTGGTGTTTTGCCTGGAGGGGGGCTACGATGCCGATGCCCTGGCGGTGTCGGCCCTGGCCATGATCGATGAGATGACCGGCCGGACCGTCACCGATGTCGATGCCATGGCCGCCCGGGCGCAGGTGGGCCGCATCGATGACGTCGTGGCGCGGTGCATCCACACCCATCGCCGGTTCTGGGACGGTCCGGGGGGTAAGCAGTTATTTTCCCGTGAACCGTCAAGGAGGTCATAAATGAACAAGATCAGTATCATGGAAGCCTCGGTGCGCAAATGGGACCGGATTATCGCCGGCAAGGGCGCTGACGGTGGTGTGCTGGATTGTCCGCCCTGCCGGATCTTTTACCTTCTTGTCTGCGTGGGCTGCCCCATCGCCCAGTACACGGGTAAAAAGTTCTGCAAGGGCTCGCCCTACATCGCCTGGTACTGGCACCAGAACGACGTCCACGGCAAAATGTGGCGCAAAGTATACTGCCCGGAATGCGAACGGCTGGCTCGGGACATGCGTGATTTCATGGCCGAGATCGTCGAGCACCTGAAAGCCTGCCAGGTCGCCGCGGAAAGCGATGCCCAAAAATGATGATCCCAGACCAGCGTCGGCCGGTAAACGGCCTGGATGGATGGCGGTGACGGTTTTGTTGCCCCTTGGCCTGGCAATGGAAACGGCTGTTTTCCTGCTGGCCGCCTTTGCGTGGTGCCGGTCCATGGCGTACACGTTTGCCGAATCGGCCGCCGGCGCCATCATTCTGGTCTTCATGGCCCTGTCGCTGGTGCACCAGATCGGTTTTTACAGCGGGTCGCCCCTGCCGGCCCTCATCGTGGAAACCGTGGCGGTGGCCGCCCTTTTGCTCGCTGGTCGTCGCCGGTTGCCCGGCCTGCGAGGCCCGCCGGTCGAGGCGATCCATCTGTGGCGCAAAGAGACCCTTTCCGTGGGGATCATCGCCGCAGGGTGGCTGGCGATGATGATTTTCGTGGTGGTAAAGTGGGGCGCGCCGGCGCCCGCGCCGATTGGGTCGGTGTGGCAACGCCTGCTGACCGTACCGACCATTACCGGGTTCGGAAGGACAGCGGTTGCCGATCCGATCCCGCTGCTCAATGCGCCGGCCCTGTTCACCCACACGACCCGTTTCGGCCTGGCCCCCAATGCCCTCGGGGTCGGCATCATGGCTCACATGGCGGTGGGCTTTTCGACCTATGCGCTGGCCCGCCGCCACGCCTGGCCGCCCATGGCCCTGATCGTCAGCCTGCTGGTGCTGAGCATGCCCCGGCTGATTTTTGTGAGCCTTTTTCCATCTGCGGAGACCATTTCCACCGCGGCCGTCGTCTTTGCCGTCTTGCTGGTCTATCGTCTCGTGGAGCAGCACCGGCCGTGGGACCTGCGCCTTTTTTTTCTCACAATCCTGTTTTCGATCCATGCCAATCCCATGAGCATCGCCCTGGTGCCGGTGTTGACGTTGCTTCTCATCCTGGTGATGCTGCGCCGACACGGCCGGCTGCTGGTGTGGGAGTTGATCTCGGACAGGCCCCTTGTCACGGGAGCCCTCCTGCTGCCCTTTCTCCTGCTGGCCCAGATTCCCGGTTTGGTATTGAATCAGGCCAACGGCCATCCCCTGCTGGGCAGCGTCTGCGTTTTCGAAACGGATGGCATCATCGGCGCCGTCGCCAACCTCGTTCGTTTTGTCATGGTCAGCTGCGACCCCACCCAGCCGGTCCAAGAGATGCTGGTGTGGATGGTGGGGCTGGACTTAAAGGCGCTGTTGATGGGGGCCTATGGTGCGCTGATGACACTGTTGCCTTACCGGCAGGCCGGCGGCGATCCATTTGCGCTCGTTTTTTCGGGCGGCGAGGCGTTCGGCTTCGGCCCCTTTGTCCTGATCCTGGTGCTGCCGGCCATGGCGTACGCGCTGCTCAGGGGGCCGCGCCGACTCAAGGCCCTTGGTATGGCCTGGATGGGGTATCTCTACCTGGCCGCCCTGGTGATGGCCTGGCAATCCGGCGGCAGCCTGGCCGCGCTGTGCCCCATGTACGCCGCCAACGGATTTTTGGTGGCCTTTTCCCTGCCCGCCTGGCGGCTCCGGCGGCGTGGCATGCGCATGCTTCAGATCCATTTTTTCATTCTCATGGCCTGGACCCTCGCCTCGTGTTGGCGGTTGCAGGGGTGACGGTCCGTCCCAGTCGTTCCGGGGCCGGTTTCGATAAGCGCCTGCGGCGGGATGAGAAATGGCGGCGGTTGCCGAACCCACCGCGGCTGGCGCGGCCCATTTCCCACAGGGGTTGAAATGCCGCCCGATGTAGACTAAAAAAGAGATATCCGACATCCGACAGGAGATAAGGAGACCGCTGTGACATCCACAAGCCGAACGCTTTCCACCGTAGTCGTTGTCTTTTTGCTGATTGTTGGCGGTGTGGCGACCTACTTCATGGTGGCCAAATGGCACCGTAACCAGGTGGCCCTCACCCGCCAGCAGGCCGAACGCGATTGCCTGGACGTGATCAAGGAATTGGAAGAGGAGTTGAACGCCACGAAAGGCCAACTGGAATCGGAGCAGCGGATACAGCCGCGCGCCGAAGGCTTTCCGACGGTTTTTGGGACGGCTACGCCGGGAACGGTCAACGACGCGCTGCCGGCCGACTGTCAAGAAATTGACTCTCAGATGCGGTCGCTTTTCGATTACCTGGACAGCCGCGCCTACGTGTCGGATCGCAACATCACCGGTGGCAGCAGCGGGTTTTTTCAAGAATCCATGGCCCTTTTGATGTCCAACCCACCGGTGAATATTGCCGAAATGAAGGATATGTATCGGCTGGTCAAGAACGTGACCCATTTCTACCGAGTGCTGGGCAGCAAGCGACTGGCGCTGGCCAAAGAGATGCTGACCACGGAAAACGACATCATCGAACCGGCCATGGCGGTGTTCTATGCCCATCTGGTCGAGTGCGGCAAGCCCCTGCCGGGACACACCCAACCCGTTTCCCTTGCGCAGCTGTACGACTACGCCGGTTTTTTCCTCAATACGCTGGGGGGGCGCAGCTACCTGCTGCGGCGCGATTCCAAGGTGCGCATGCTGGTCAACTACTATGCCATTTTGATCATCGATCGTGCCAACGACGAGAAGCGCAACCAGTACGGCATCGACCTGCGTCCCTACATCGACTACCTGTTTTATGACATTTCCAACCAAAAGGGCCTGGCCTTCCGGGAACGCTATCTCACGCAACTGACGGCCCTGCGCAACAAATACATGTAAAACTTTTGTCATATTATTCTTCTTGCTTGTGGCCTGTTCTGGCACCGGTTATGAATACACGGTTCACTGACAAATCGATTTCGAACCCATGTAAACATAAAGTTGACGGTGCCATCCATGAAAATGCCTGAGTTAACCATCGGCCATCTGGTCAGTCGACTACCAATCATTCAAGGCGGCATGGGGGTGGGCATCTCCATGTCCGGCCTGGCTTCCGCCGTGGCCAATGCCGGGGGGATCGGTGTCATCGCCGGTGCCATGGCCGGTATCACCGAAAAGGACATCGCCACCAACGGTGTTGTGGCCGACTGCCGGGCCCTGTGCCGAGAGATCCGCAAGGCGCGGGAGAAGAGCGCCGGTATCATCGGCGTCAACATCATGGTTGCACTGACCCATTTCGCGGATCTGGTCAAGACCGCCATCGCCGAGAAGATCGACATCATTTTTGCCGGCGCCGGCCTGCCCATGGACCTGCCCGGTTTTCTGAAAAAGGGCGATCGGACGCGCCTGGTGCCGATCGTCTCTTCGGGACGGGCCGCCGCACTGATCTGCAAACGCTGGTTCCAACGCTACGGGTACCTGCCCGATGCATTTGTCGTGGAAGGGCCCAAGGCCGGCGGCCACCTGGGATTCAAGGCCGAACAACTGGACGATCCGGTTTTCAGCCTGGAGAACCTGGTGGCAGCGGTCGTTGCCGAGACGAAAAAAGTGGCTGCTACCCACGGTGCCCACATCCCCGTCATTGCCGCCGGGGGCGTCTATGACGGAGCCGATATCCGGCGTTTCATGGAACTGGGCGCCAGCGGCGTTCAAATGGGAACGCGGTTCGTTGCTACCCACGAGTGCGATGCGGACATGGCCTTCAAACAGTCCTACGTCGATGCCCACGAGGAAGACCTGATGGTGATCAACAGCCCGGTAGGGCTTCCCGGGCGGGCGCTCAGGAACCAATTTTTGATCGATGCAGCCGATGGCCACCGCAAGCCTTTTCGCTGCCCCTACCACTGCATCAAGACCTGCGACCCGGAAAACAGCCCCTATTGCATCGGCCTGGCGCTGGCATCGGCCAGGCGCGGCAAACTCAAGAACGGCTTCGCCTTCGCCGGCGCCAACGCCTTCCGGGTGGACAAAATCGTTTCCGTCAAAGAGCTGATGGGTGCTTTGGAGGCCGATTTCGAACTGGCCACGGCCTAGCGCCGCATTCGACACGCGTCCAACCCAAAGCCGGCCCGCTTGCACTCGCAAGCGGGCCGGCTTTTTGATGGGGTGCGCAGACAGCCAGATCGGTCAATTTTCAGGCAAATTGTTCCTGAACAAGCTCTGCCAGTGTTGGGGTGCCGTGGTCTTTGTATTCATACCGGATGCGGGTGTGGGGATGATCGATGGTCAGCAGCCGGGATAGATCGACCGGTGTGGCCACCAGGACCAGATCGCACGGCGTTGCATTGATGGTGGCTGCCAGATCCCTCATTTGCCGCTGCCCGTATCCCATGGCCGGCAGCAGCTGTCCGATGCCGGGATAGGTGTCGAACGTCTCTTTCAGGCGCCCCTGCAAAAACGGCCGCGGATCGACCAGGTCCGCGGCGCCGAAGCGCCTGGCGGCGATGACGCCCGCGCCGTAGGCCATGTTGCCGTGTGTCAGCGTGGGCCCGTCTTCGACGACGAGCACCCGTTTTCCTTTGATCGCCCCGGGATCGTCAGGGATCAACTCGGAGTCGGCCAGAACGATTCGGGCCGAGGGGTTGTGGGTTTCGACGGCCTTTCGAACCGCAGCCACATTCTCGGGCGTCGCGCTGTCCACCTTGTTGATGACGGCCACATCGGCCATTAGCAAATTGGTTTCGCCGGGGTGGTAGGCGGTCTCGTGGCCGGGACGGTGGGGGTCCAGCAGAACGATGTGAAGATCGGGTTTGTAAAAGGGGGTGTCGTTGTTGCCGCCGTCCCAGACGATGACGTCGGCCTCGGCTTCGGCCTGGCGCAGTATCCTTTCGTAATCTACACCGGCATAGGCGACCACCCCCATGCGGATGTGGGGCTCGTACTCTTCGCGCTCTTCGATGGTGCAGTCGTGTCTGTCCAGGTCTTCGTAGGAGGCGAAGCGCTGCACCACCTGACGGGTCAGATCGCCATATGGCATGGGGTGGCGCACGGCCACCACGGCCTTGCCCATCTGCTTGAGGATCTCGACCACCTTGCGGCTGGTCTGGGATTTGCCGCATCCAGTGCGCACGGCGCACACCGACACCACCGGCTTGGTGGATTTGAGCATGGTGTAAGGTGCGCCCACGATGATGAAATCGGACCCGGCGGCCGTGACGAGCGAGGCTTTGTGCATCACTTCCGTGTGGGGTACGTCGCTGTAAGAAAATGCCACCAGGTCGACCTGGTGGGTTTCGATCAGTTCGCGCAGCGCGGCGTCGGCGTGAATGGGAATCCCCTGGGGATAGAGCCCTCCGGCCAGCTGTGCCGGGTAGCGGCGCCCCTCGATGTCGGGAATCTGCGTGGCGGTAAACGCCACCACGTCGTAGCGGTCGTTGTCCCTGAAGTAGACATTGAAATTGTGAAAATCACGGCCCGCGGCACCCATGATAATGACTTTTTCGACGCGTTGTTGCATTGGTATCGACCTCCCCGGTTGGCTTGATTGTACATTCATTTAATGATATATTGATTCAATTATTGCTTGTCAACACCCTTTACCCCGATGGCCTGATCGAAGCCGACGGCGGGGGATCCTTGTACGGGCATCCGAAGCGTTGATCTGCCGACGGGCAGACCCGGTGTGTGGATTCTCTTACAACGAAAGGTGCCTGTGAGAAAAAATCGCTTTCAACGCAAGCTTTACGAGTACATTGTCGAGGAGCTGGGCCAACGGATTGTTCAGGGTCACTATAAGGATTCGGATCTCTTGCCCACCGAAGACCAATTGTGTCAGGAGCTGCATGTCAGTCGTGGGGTGCTGCGCGAAGCCACCAAGGTCCTGACCCAAAAAGGCCTCATTCAGGTGCGGCCCAGGGTGGGCACCCAGGTGCAATCACCTGATCGCTGGAATCTGTTCGACCCGGATGTGCTTCTCTGGCGGCTGCAGGAAGCCGGTGCCGCACGCTTTCTGGAAACCGTTACCGAGGTGCGGCGCATTATCGAGTCGGAAGCGGCGCGCCTGGCTGCCGTGCGCGCCCAACCGGAGGAGGTGGCCGCCATGCAGGAGCTGCTGGGCAGCATGGCGGCGATCTTGAGCGACGACGGCAGCTATGATTACCAGCAGTTTCTGGATGTCGACATCGCTTTCCACGCATCGATCCTGAAGGCCTCGCACAACCAGCTGCTTTCCCAGATCGGCGTTACCATGCGTGAAGCGGTGGCCCAGGCGCGCGAGCACGATACCGACGACATCGAAAATCAGAAGGCATCGGTACCGTTTCACGTGGCGATTGTCGGTGCCATTACGCGCCGGGATGCCGAGGCGGCCTACCAGGCATCCCAGGCGCTCTTCGATGACCTCTGGCGGACCATCACCGAAGGCTGACGACGATTTGCGCCAACAGTTCCTCGACGGTTCGCTTGGCTTGACGCAACTCGGCCGCTGACGAGAAGGCGGCGTCCAGTTCCCGAAAGATACCGGCCAATGGGGTCCAGGATTTTCCGCACGCCGTGAACGATACCGTCGGTCGGCCATAGCGGCCGTCTTCGAAAAAATAGTTGCATACGCCCGGTGCGTCCTTGCGCCGGAACGGCCAGTTTACTTTCAGGCCGGCGAACCGTTTGAAAAACGCTGCGGCATGGCTGCCCACGGCGAAGTCGTCGTCGCGAACCGGTCGGTGGAGGCGCCGTTCCAGCTCCTCGAAAAAACAGGTCAGCAGCCGCCGTTCGGTCAGGATCAGGCCGTGCAGATACCAGTGGTCCATGCTCTGGCGGATGGCGGTCAGCCAGCGTCCCGGCAGGTGCCGTGTGCTGGGGCAGAAATAGGTTCGGCAGGCCATGCCGCCGTAGTAGCTCAGCCCTCGCCAGTCGATGCCGGCATTGCCTGAGGCCATGGGATGCAGCAGACAGCCTACCCGCCGCCCCTGGTCGATCAACCCCAGGAAAGGGCAGTGGTGGAAGTGCCCAAACGGCCGCGCATCGTCTTCGGTCCGCATCACCTCGGCCTGGAAGGCATCGATCCCGTCGACCGTGCGCGGGACCTCGGCAAACCGGCGGGAACGTCGCGCCAGCAGCGTTTCCAGGGCCTGCGGCGCCGGATCGGCCACATTGTAAAGCCCACAGCAAGCGCCGCAGGAGACCTTGGGGCCGACTTGACACAGGTAGACACGATCATCGTCAACGTGGGTGGGGGAAGCTGTCATGCCGGAGCCTTTAGCAAGAGTCGCTGCGGCAGACAAGCGCAAAACATGGGTAACGCGTTGCCCATGGGGAGGCGAAATGGCCGGGCAGGCTGGGAATTTTTTTTCCGACAGCGGCCTTTCCCTTCGGTGTGAAAACAAGTAACCATTAGAAATAAAAAGCGATAATTAAACGCCAGGGTTCTGGTGCGCCACTTGCTTTAAGGTGCAGCCATCAAGGCGCGGCAGGGCACGTAGATATTGACCGGCGCCGATTTATTCGAACCATTCTGACCGCGATACCAGCGGTCTGCAAGGGGGGCAGCATGCAACATCATTTGGACGGCGGCAACAAAACTCACCATCGGCGCTTGCCAACCGAAAACGCAGCGCTGCAAAAGGCCTTGGCCCAACGTGAACGCTTTTTGGCGCAGCACCCGCATCTGTCGGCCTACCAGGCCGAAATTGACCGTATCCTGGACAAGTCCGGTGATTGCAAGGGGCGTCTGGCGGTGCTGGGCACGATGATGCAGGGCAAACTGCTGGAGATGCAGCGGGCGCTGGGCCGCTTGGAGGCCCACCTGGCCGAGACGGTCAAGGCGCCTTGAGGCGGTGGCACGCGGGTTGCGTTCCGAGGTTTTCAGAAACGCTATTGATCCAGTTCGCCGCGGACCGACAGCCCAATTTCTTCCAGTGTGTATGGCTTCCGGAGGTATTTTCCCGCGCCGAGCTGTTGGGCCGCCTTGACGCGGGCGCTTTCCGAGTAACCGCTGGCGATAATCGCTTTTTGATGCGGGTTGCGTTGGATGATCTGTCGATAGGTTTCCAGTCCGTCCATACCAGGTTCCATGATCATGTCCAAAATGACGATGTCGGCATGCCGGGATTCTAAATAGGCAATCGAATCCTCCCCGCAGGGCACCGCAAAGACCGAATAGCCCAGTTTGTTCAGCATTGCCCCGGCGATGCGCCGCTGCTCGGCTACATCGTCCACGATCAGGATGCTTTCGCTGCCCCGATAGGCTTCCATGGGTATGCTCGCCTGCGTCTGGGGCCGCTGCTGCCGGGTTGCCGGAAAGTATAAATCGAACCGGCTGCCCCGACCCGGTGTGCTTTGCACATCGATATAGCCCTTCAGGTCTTTTACCGTTCCCCACACCACGGCCATTCCCAATCCCGTGCCGCTTCGTCCCATCTTCTTTTTGGTGTAAAAGGGTTCGAAAATTTTGTGCAGATCCGTCGCCGCGATTCCGGAGCCCGCATCGGAAACGCTCAGTACCACATACTCGCCTTCAGGTATTTTCTCATATCCGTCCAGGCGGCGGTCGATGTAGCGGTTTTCTGTCGCCAAAAGCAATTGTCCGCCATCTTCCATGGCCTCGGCGGCGTTGGACACCAGGTTCATGATCGACTTGGACAGATGAACCGGGGAGCCGACGACATTGAGGAGCTGCGGTTGCAGTGCCACCTGAAACTCGACATTGCGATGAAACTCCTGGATTTTCTTGCACTCCGGGGAGGCCAGAAAGCTTGAAACCATGTCATTTAAGCTGACCACCTCTTTTACCGAAACGCCCCGTCGTGCCAGCGTCAATAGATCCTGAACGATGGCCGCCGCTTTCTGTCCCGATTTATGGATGGTCTGGATGGGGTCCTTCAGGGCGCTGTCTGGCGGCAGATCCATTAATATCAGCTCCGGGTAACTGACAATGCCCGACAGGATGTTGTTCAGATCGTGGGCCACGCCGGCGGCAAGGGTGCCGACCGCTTCCATCTTCTGTGCATGGGCGAGCTCACGCTCCAACCGTTTGGGCACCGTGATGTCGCGCACGAATTCCACGGCTCCGGAAATCTTGCCGGTATCCTTGTCTCGGATGGGGAAGCTGAACACTTCGATCCACTCAACGACCGAACCCGGCAGCCCAGGCATAACGTCCCTTTCGGTTTTGCCCGAGCGCATGCAGCGAATGGTGGGACATGAATCGCAGGGTGCCTGGCGGCTGTGATAGCAGGCGTAGCATTTTTTTCCGACCAGAGGTGCTTTCTGGCGGTACCACTGGTTTATAACGCTGTTCGTGTGCCGAATGGTGAGGTCGGCGTTGAGAACGCTGATGCCATCCTGGATGCTTTCGATGATGTCGTCCAAAAAACCTTCGCTGTTGCGCAGGGCTTTTTCGATCAGCTTGCGCTCCTCGATTTCTATGATCAGCTGTTCGTTGCTGACGGCCAGATCGCGTTTGCTTGTCTGGACCGTTTTTACGGTTCTCTCCAGTTCGCTTTTCGATAATTTTAACTTCTCCTGGATTCTTTCGCGGACCACCTCGTTGACCAGGCTGATGATGTAGATCGTCAGGTATACGGACACGAATCGAATGATCAAACTGAATTCATAGAATTGTAAAAATTGATAGCTTCGGCTCAATGCGAAAACGGTACAGGAACCGGCCAGCAGCAAAAAGGTCAACACCGTCCCCAGATGCTTGCCCAGCAGATAAAGGGTTATTACCGGATAGGTGAAGGCCCACAGGTAGGCGGTCTTTTCGATGCCGCCATAGGCAACCAGGAACAGGTAAAAAAAGCCGGTGACGATCGATCCGGAAAGGACGATAAAATGCTGGTCCCGCCCGCTTCTGAGCGTACGCAGCAGCCACATCAGAAAAATCAGCAGGATCAGGTCGACCGTACCCAACAGGTAATCATATTGTAAAACGGAGATGACGGCCAGGATCGTCAGAAAAAAGGATCCCAGGATAATGATCAGGTTCAGCAGGATATGCTTGCGGAGAATATCGAGGTCGGCGTCAATCTCAAGGCCGCTTGAGATGAAGTTCCAGAGCCGTTTGGCGCCCTTGTGTTGAATAGAGCTGATCATTTGATTTTAAGTTATCGCCATGATTGTCAAATGCTTGAATTCCCGTGGGTCGTGCCACCCGCCCGAAGCGGCGGTCCAGTCAGTTGCCAGCAGGAAAAGAATTTTTGATAGACGGCTCGGTCGCTACAAGGTGAATTTGAGGGTGGCAACCCCGCAGAGCGGGCGAAAAATCCAATTACTAAAAGAAAAAAGCCTGTCGGAGCGCAGAAGGATCAAGCTCCGACAGGCCAATTGGACCGGTGGGCGGTACCGTTGTGTTGTGTCAACTGCTCGTTCTGTCCAGATGCCCACCGGCGACCTGCAACATAAGCCAGAACCGCTGGACACGCATCACCCAAGATGTCACCAATTTGTCATCGGCTGCGTGGCCAGTGGTGATACACCTCCGCAATCCGGGCCATTAGACCATTGAATTATTAGGTTGACTAAAGTTTGTGTTGACAAAATTTTCAAAAATTTATTGTGCGGCTACATTGCCACGGCCAACATGATCCGTGAGGCCTTCCCGGAGTTCTTTTTAGACATGGTCTCCATCTCGGTGCCCTATCCCGGTGCCCCCCGGAAGAGGTGGAAGAGGGGGTCAGCCGCAAGATTGAAGCGGCCATCGAAGGCCTGGAGGGCATCCGGCAGTACACCACGTGTCCCCTATGCTTGCCCCATAATCGGCGGCTGGGTCATTCACTTGCTCACTTACCGTGCACCATGCACTCGGTGTGCGGCCCGCCAAAAAAATCTTGACACCCTTTTTTGATTAACATATTAATAAAAAACAAGTTACATAGTAATATGTTTTTAAGCTTGGTTGATGCCCAGGCAAAATTGGCATCCGCGCCACTTGCGATCGCTGTCGGTTGCGTGGCGCTTCGTTTCAAAACCGTTTCAGAGCCGACCTCGCTCGTTCACCGCTAGTGACCGGGTCCGGGGAATGAATCCGCTAGGAGGACAAGTTGAAGATTCTTGCAACCATCAAAAAAGTAGTCGATGTGGAATTGACCATCAGGGTCGAGAACGGGGCGATTGTCGAAGAAGGACTCCAGTACGTCATGAATGCCTGGGATGAAAATGCGGTCGAGGCCGCTGTCCAACTGAAGGAAAACCAGCAGGCCGAAACGACGTTGGTCAGTATCGGCGGTGGCGAAGACAATACCAAAATCATCCGCAGAGGCTTTGCCATGGGGATCGAAAACGGCATCCAGATCGATGATCCGGCACTGGGTGAAGCGGATTCGTTTGTCTATGCCAAAGTGCTGCAAAAGGTTTACGAAAAGGGAAGCTATGACCTGGTCATCACCGGCAAGCAGGCCCAGGATACCGATAGCGGCCAAACCGGTATCGTTTTGGCTGAATATCTGGGCTTGCCCTGTGTCAGCAATGTCGTCGCTGTTGAGGCGATCGACGATCGGCACCTCAAGGTCTCTCGATTGGGTGACGCCGGAACCGAAATCCTCGAACTGACATTGCCCGCTGTGATCACGGTTACCGACAGTATCAACGAACCGCGACTGCCTCAGATGCGCGGTCTCATGATGGCCAAGAAAAAGAAAATCGAGGTCATGGATCTGGCGGCGCTGGGTACGTCGTTCGATGAAGTCGGCGGCGCCACGCCAAAATCGGAAATCGCCGAATTTATGAAATCGGAAGCGCGAACCGCCGGGCAAAAATTCGAAGGCGACCCCGCCGACATCACCGCGCGGGTGGTCGCGCTTTTGGCCAATGAAGCGAAAGTGTTGTAACCATTAGAAACTTATCGTCTATGACCATCATTGGGCTCTAACCGGATTCAACCAAGGAAGACACTATCATGGCTAACGTACTTGTCATTGCAGACATCAAACAAGGGGTATTGAAAGGCAGCACCGCCGAACTGTTGTCAAAGGCCAAAGCCATCGGTGCACAAACCGCCGTGGTGGCGATTGGCAGCGGCCTGGACGCGTTGATCCCCGAACTGGTCAATGCCGGATCCGACACGCAGTATATCGCCGACGATCCGAATCTGGAGTTGTTTTCGGCCGGGCCATACGCATCCTGTGTGGTCGATGCCGCCAAACGATTCGGTGCCGACCTGATCTGGTTCGGTTTTTCCGAAAGCGGTAAAGCCGCCGCCCCAAGAGTTGCCGCCCAACTGGATGCGGCCTGTGCGACGGAGATCACCGACGTGATGCTCGACGACGATCGCATCGAAATCGTTAGGCCTGCGATCGCCAACAAAGTGATGCAGCGGGTCAAAATCAACACCGGGCAACTGGTGGCGGTGGTCAGAGCCGGTGCGTTCGAAGCCGCTGAGACAATCACGGGGACCGAAAACGTCGTTACGCTTTCCGCTCCGGCACCCGACCTTAAGGCCGTGATCCGGGAACTGTTGTCGGATGCAAGCGGTGAGATCGATCTTGCCGATGCGGACGTCGTGGTTTCCGTGGGACGCGGTGCCAAGGATCAAGCCGGCGTCGATCTGGTAAAAGCGCTGGCCAACGATCTGAAAGCGGGTTTTGGTTCTTCGCGCGCCATGGTGGACGGCGGGTTCATGGCCCACAACAAGCAGGTCGGGCAGACCGGCAAGATCGTCGCACCGACCCTTTACATGGCCATCGGCATCTCCGGCGCCATTCAACACCTTGCCGGAATGAGCGGTTCACAGGTAATCCTGGCGGTTAACAAAGATCCCGAAGCCCCGATCTTCAACGTGGCAGACTACGGAATCGTCGGAGACCTCTTCGAGGTGGTTCCGATTCTGCACGAGGAGATTAAAAAATTAAGGGCTTGATGGCGTTAGTGCGAACCACAGGGAAAACAGCCGTATGACTAACCCCGATTTTGCCTCCCCTTGCGGCCTGTATTGTGGCGTATGTGCCATTTACATTGTCGAAGAAAATGCGGCACTGAAAAATGGATGCAGGATGAAGGGGCCCGCTATATTTGTTCGGAATGCGGCAACGCCGCTTTCCGAGGTGCCGTAACCTGTAATCGGTGCAAGGTTAAGTTGGACCTGGACTAGTCTGTCGGTGAGGAAGCCATGAATCCCCTTTTGATGTCCCTACTACTGATCGTCGGATTGACCGTTTTCGGCCGGACGATGGTTCGCAAAATTCAGTTGTTAAAGGCACTGGAACCGACTGATCGAGGCAATCATTTGAAGGCGCGGCTGGTCAACATGGCCACGCTGGCCATCGGCCAGAAACGCCTGGTCGGAAGAGCGAAAGAGAGAAGTTCGGGTTTGATGCACGCGTTCATTTTCTGGGGTTTCTGTGTCCTGTTGATTCGCAGCCTGACCCTATATGGCGAAGGATTTCAAGAAGGTTTTCACCTGCCGTTTTTAGGTGGCGACGGTCTCTTCGGATACCTTTATCTCGCTCTCAAAGACATCACGGAGGGAATCGTCCTGTTGATGGTGATCCTGGCCATTTACCGACGCGCCGTGTTAAAACCCAAACGCATGCACAACACCTTCGAAGCCTATTTGGTCCTGGTGATGATCGGGATCCTGATGGTAACGGATCTGTTGTACGACGGTGCGCGCTACAATTTGATTCAACTGCATGGCAATCCGGGAAACCTGCACTACTTCAACCATCTGCAATACGGATCCGAATTCCTCTGGACCCCCATAACGGCGGGTGCGGCCAGTTTGGTTTCGGGAATGAATGCACACGCCAACGCGACCCTCCTGGTGACCATGTTCTGGGCTCACATTTGTACTCAGCTGGTATTTTTGAACATTCTGCCTACCGGCAAGCATTTCCACGTTATCACCGCGCTGCCCAACGTTTTTCTGAAAAACTTGGGCTATCCCCATGAAAAGGCAAAACCACTGGACCTGGAAGACGAAGCCGCCTGGGAGGAGGAATCCCTGGGGATCAACCACATCCATCAACTCAACTGGAAGCAGGGACTGGATCTTTACACCTGCACCGAATGCGGACGATGCAAAGATGTCTGCCCGACCTACACCACTGACAAACCCCTAAATTTGCATGAATTCAACGATTCATTGAAGTGCGAACTCCATGCAAATGCAGACAACATCATCAAGCGGGCCAAGTTGTCCGCTGCCACCCGGAACAGCGACGACGCCGGGCAAATCGAAAAAACCAAGCAGGCGATCAGCGCACTGAACAGCGACAAGCCGTTGGTTGGTGAGGTCATCGCGCCAGAGACGCTCTGGGCTTGTACGACGTGCCGTGCCTGCGAAGCCGTTTGCCCGGTGACCATCGAACACGTGCCCCGGATCATCGCCATGCGGCAGGGGCAAACCTTGATCGCGGAAGCCTATCCCAAAGAGCTGAACCCGGCCTTAAAGGGGCTCGAACGCAACGGCAACCCTTGGGGCATCGGTTACGACAAACGCGCCGATTGGGCCGAGGGGCTGGACGTCAAAACGATGGCGGACAACCCGGAGGTCGACTACCTGCTGTGGGTTGGGTGCGCCGGTTCCTTTGACGACCGCACCAAAAAGGTATCCGCCAGCCTGGTTAAAATCCTGCAAAAAGCGGGGATCTGCTTCGCCATGCTGGGGGTGGAGGAAAAATGTACCGGGGATTTCGCCCGGCGTGTCGGCAATGAAATGCTGTTCCAGATGATGGCCGAGGAGAACATTGCCACGCTGAACGGCTACAACGTCAAAAAAATAATCACGGCCTGTCCGCATTGCCTCAATTCGCTTAAACATGATTATCCTCAAATGGGTGGAAATTACGAGGTGATCCATCATGCCGAGTTCATCGATGGTCTCGTTCAGGCTGGAAAAATCAAGTTGAAACCGTCGCTCGACGGTGCGCTGACCTATCATGACCCGTGCTATCTCGGGCGCTACAATGGCATTTACGACCAACCCCGATCGATCCTGCGATCTGTTTGCCGCGGCGGCGTCAGGGAACTTGATCGACACGGACGGGAAAGCTTTTGTTGTGGTGCCGGTGGCGGAAGAATGTGGATGGAAGAGACGATCGGAAAACGAATCAATCTGGAACGCTCGGAAGAGATCGTCGCTTGCGGGGTTTCCAACGTAGCCGTGGGGTGTCCATTCTGTCTGACCATGATTGAAGACGGAATGAAGGAACTGGGCCGGGAAGATCAGATCAAAACGATGGATATTGCCGAAATTGTCGCAAAGAACATGCGCTAAACTGTCACGGGGGCAACGTCGATTGCGTGCGTTGCTGCCCGCGAGATTGAATTGAGCCGCGGAGCTCATCGGGTTTGCGGTGAGGGCAGTATGAACGCCACCAGGGTCGATCATATCGGTTCTAACCGAACTCATCGACGAGAAGAAAAGCGCGTCAACCCGCTCTGCTAAATACCCGCTTTAGATCCGCCAATAGCCTTTTTCTTTCATCTACGGAAAAGCTTTTCAGATAACCATCTATATTTTCATCGTGTTTTGACCTTATGTGGGCCAGCACCTTCATGCCCTTGGGGGTAATCTCAAGCAGGGTTACGCGCTCGTCCTTGAGGTCCTTCTTGCGGATAAGAAACCCGTTTTTTTCCAATCGTTTTGCCACGCCTGTCATATTGGGGCTGGAGACAAGCATGATCTTGCTGGCCATCGTGACGGTGTTTTGCCCGTTCGGGGAGTTGTTGAGAACCCTCAGGACATTGTACTGCGAGAAGGTCAGACCATAGTCTTTGAAGATGGCATCCGAATCCTTTTTAAAAAGTTCGGAGGCCTTTACAAGGGCTACCATGACCTTCTCGTCGAGTTCGACATCGCTTTTATAGCCGCCCCAGTCGGTCTTATCCGCTTCCCCGGTCATCTAAGTGCCCTCCTACTATTTAATAGGCTAATTGAAAACATATTATATAGTAATATCTCGGAAAAGGGCAAGGCTTACTTGACGATTCTACCGGGTTGATTTTCTGGCGAACCGATCCAGTCGCCAAAAAAACTTTTTTACCTGATATTTTTAATTTTTATGATATTTTAAAGGCGGTTCTTGTGGAGCGGCTCAAGGCTCGTCCCGGCGGTTTTGGGGCGAGCCGTCGTATCGTTGAAAGGGGCGTAGACGCAGGCGGGGGCATTCGCAGAAGCGGACCTGCCATCCAGCGGGTTCCGCCGATGGGCGGCTCAACGTGCATATGCTTACAAATAATTAGTATTTATTAATAATTTAGGAATGTTGTCATAAGTCTCAAATATTGGGGCGTGGCCCAAAAAACTATTGACAGGCGATTATTGTTAACATATTAAATATGTACATATTAAATTAAGTTCCTGTCTCAAGAAATCAGAATCGAAGAGGAATAAAATGAGGTACGCAGAAACAGGGTTTAATCTGGAAGTCGATCTAACCCGGGGAAACATCGAGAAGGTCGCCACAAACCCGAAGGACACCGAGCTCTACCTGGGGGGACTGGGTACGAATGCCAAGATTTTATGGGATCGTGTTCCTCCCGAAATCGAAGCGTTTTCTCCTGAAAATTTATTGATTTTCAGCGCCGGTTTGTTGTGCGGGACCCCTGCTACCGGTTGCAATCGCACCATTGTGACGACCATTTCCCCTCAGACCAAGTTGATGGCATTTTCGATGATGGGGGGGTTTTTCGCCCCTGAATTGAAATATGCCGGTTATGACAAGGTGGTCCTTCGCGGCAAGTCCCCGAATTTGGTGTATCTGTGGATCAACAACGACAAGGTGGAAATACGGGATGCGTCTCATTTAAAAGGGATCGGTGCGATCAAGACGGCCGAAATCATACGCAAGGAGTTGAACCAACCCAAAGCCCAGGTCGCCGCCATCGGTATGGCCGGCGAGAACCGGGTTTTCTTTGCCTCCATCGAGCAGGGACGATCCAGCGCCAGTCGCGGCGGAATAGGGGCCGTGATGGGCGACAAGGGGGTAAAGGCGATTGTCGTTCGCGGCACGCAGGACATCAACGTCGCCAGACCGGCCGAATACATGGATCTTTGCAACGAAGTCATGGAATATATTCAATTCCGAAATGACAATCCAATTCCGGGGGTCATGCCGATTCTGGCCGGCTTGGGTTCTCCTCAGGAGATGAAGGTCCATGACGAGAAATGGCACACCGAAAATTTCATGTGGGGCAATTCACGCGTCCGGCGCAAGGGGTTTTGGACCGATGAGGTCGCCAGTGAATGGATGGAGACACTAGACAAAGCCCGGACCAGACTAATAAGCTGCTACAACTGTCCGATGACATGCGGAGCAACCATTTCCATGCCGGGTTTACCGACCTACATGATGAAATGCTTCACCAAGCTGACCTACACCATGGGGGCATTCTCAAACCTGGATTTCGGTTTAAAAATCGCCCAGCGTGCCACCGAGTATGGTGTGGATGGATTCTCAGCGCCGCAAATAATGGCGTTCGCCCTCGAACTTCTCGAAAACAACATATTGGCCGCGGATGACTTTCCGGATATGCCGGAAGACAACGAGGGCAGGTTCTACTATCTGCTGGACAAAATCGTCCGGCGTGAAGGGATCGGCGACGTACTGGCCAACGGCACCTACTGGGCAGCCAAAGCGATCGGCAACGGCGCGGAAGCGTATGCGCACAACAACATCAAGAAGCATGAACAGCTGCCGCTCAAGCTGTCCATGCTCAACCCCATCTATTTCTTGATGTATTGCACTGGCGAGAAGATAAACATCACCCAGATTGAAGGCCAGTTCCCCCAGGCGCCCTATCCGAAGCGAGAGCACCGGGAGGCGTTTGTCAAAGACTGGCACCATGTGCCCGACGAAAAATTCAAGCAATATTTTCTGGACTGGGAGCCGCGCGGAGAAAACTCGATGCCTTTTTACCCCACGGTCGACATGTGTTGCGACATTGTCGACTGGCAGGAGAAAATGCACTACATCGACGATGCGTTGGGAATGTGCGCCGGTCTCTCTTCGTTCCCTTTGAAACCGCCCTACCACATCCACAACTACCCAAAATTCATCTCGGCGGCGACCGGCTTTGAAATGGATGAAACGGCACTCAGCCAGGCCGCCAAGAGATATCGGACCCTGGTCAGAGCCATTAACATTCGCAGGGGCATGAGACGAAAAGACGAAGCGCCTCCCCAGAATCATTGGAAGAAACGGTTCCCAGAGCTCGAAAAAGAGCTTTTGGATACCTATTACCGGTTCAAGGGGTGGAACCATGACGGTATTCCCACTCGAGCGTCGTTGCACGAACTGGGGTTGGATTTCGTAGGCGAAGACTTTGTCAAGAGGGGGATCCTGTCGGACGACGAGGACGCCCCCTCCAATAAGGCTGCCGATCAACAAGAGACTTTTTAGCGCGGAGGCGTGAACCTTGAAAGGCACAAAAGAGAAAAAGACCATTAAGACAATAAAAATCAATGTCGATAAATGCAACGGTTGCCGGGCTTGCGAAATGATCTGCTCCGCCTTTCATGCGGAACCGAAATACAGCAGTAACAATCCCGCCAGATCCCGCATCCGGATCATCCGTGAGCCTCTGAGAGATCTGTACGTACCCGTGTACGCCGGTGAGTACGCGGTGGCCGAATGTGCCGGCAGAGACAAATACACCATCGACGGCAAGGAATACGACGAATGTTCTTTTTGCAGGGCCTCGTGCCCATCCAGGGACGAATTCAAAGAGCCCGATTCCGGCCTCCCTTTGAAATGCGACATGTGCGAGGGTGAAGAAGAGCCCTTGTGTGTGAAGTGGTGCATGCACGATGCCTTGATTCTGGAGAAAAGGGAAGAGGAAGTCGACGAATTGGAACCACAGGATGAGCATAAAGATTTAGAGATCGGGTTGGAAGCGCTGGCAGACAAATACGGGATAGAAAAGATCAAGGACGCCGTCGCTCGGATATCCAGGAAAGATTAAACAAACCAGGCGAAAAAGAGGATTGATACAGTCAGTGGAAACAGTCGCTCCCTTCAAAGAAGTCATCAATGAGATTGTAGATGCCGGTGGAGACGCCCTCAGATTCTGCTTTCAGTGCGGATTGTGCGATACGGTTTGCCCCTGGAACCGGGTCAGGCAGTTCAGCATCCGCAAGATTATCCGGGAGGCCACTTTCGGTCTGACCGAGATAGATGGCGAAGACATATGGCGATGCACGACCTGCGGGAGGTGTCCACAGCAGTGTCCACGGGGGGTAAAACAGATCGAGGTCGGTGTCTCCTTGCGCCGGGTTGCCGCGGAATATGAGGTTTTTCCCGCTTCGGTCCGCTCCGCCCGTACCGCGCGGGCAAGCCTGATTTCCGAAGGCAACCCCCTGCAGGGAGAACGAGACAAACGGGCGGATTGGGCCAAGGGCCTGGGCGTAAAAACCTTCGCCGAGGGGATGGGCGCGCTCTATTTCGTCGGCTGCTATCTCAGCTATGACCCACGCATGAAAAAGGTAGCTACCGCTACCGCCAATATCTTGAAACGGGCCGGCGTCGAATTCGGTATACTCGGCGTTAAGGAAAGCTGCTGTGGCGAAAGTATCCGCAAGACGGGCAGTGAAAACGTCTTCAAAAGTCTGGCCCGGGAGAACATTAAAACCTTCATCGACAATGGGGTTAGGAAGATAATTGTTTCTTCGCCTCACTGCTATCATACGTTTAAAAATGAATACCCCGAATTCATGGTCAATTTCGAGGTGATTCACATCTCTCAATACATTGTCGAGCTGGTTAACGATGGCAAGCTCGAACTGACAAAGGCCCATGAAAAGAAAGTGACCTATCATGATCCCTGTTACCTGGGCCGGCACAATGCGATCTATGATGAACCCCGGGATCTGTTGAAGAAAATTCCAGGTCTGGAATTGATCGAGATGGTCGACTCGCGCAAAGAAAGTCTCTGTTGCGGCGGCGGCGGCGGCAGGATCTGGATGGACACGCCCATGGAAGAAAGGTTCTCCGACATCCGGATTAAACAGGCGGTTGCGGTCGGCGCTGCAGTACTGGTGACCGCCTGTCCTTACTGCATCACCAATTTTGAGGAAAGCCGGTTGAACCTGGAGTATGACGGGGTCATCGAAATCAAGGATATTACGGAGATTATCCAGGAAGCGCTCTAGTGCTTCAATCTTGATGAGGAGATAGAAAGTGGGAAACGACGTATTGCCAAACGAGATCGTTCGACAATTTTCCGGAAGCCTTGGAGGCGTCAACTTTGGGGACGTAATGGTCGTCGGCGGTGGGGTCAGCGGTATCCAGGCGTCTCTTGACCTGGCCACGGCCGGATTTAAGGTGTACCTGGTTGAAAAGGGGCCCAGCATCGGCGGTCACATGGCCCAGCTCGACAAAACATTTCCGACCAATGACTGCTCCATGTGAATTCTCTCACCGAAACTGGTCGAGGTCGGCCGGCATCCAAATATTGAGATTTTAACGCTTACCGAAGTTGAGGGTGTGGAGGGGCAGGCAGGCGATTTCACGGTCACCCTAACCCAAAAGCCCCGTTACATCCTTGAGGACAAGTGCACCGGCTGCACCACATGCGTGAAGTATTGTCCGGTGCAATATCCTGATCCCTTTAACCAGGAGATATCGAGCAACAAAGCCGTTCATGTCTACTTTTCCCAGGCTATTCCGCTGGTTGCCTACATCGACGAAAGTTGTCTTTATCTGAAAGAAGGCAAGTGCGACATCTGCAGAGGTGTCTGTCAGGCCGGCGCCATCGATTTCAAACAGACGACCCAAAAAGAAGCCGTAAAAGTCGGCGCGATCATTCTCTCTTCCGGCATCGAACCCTTTGATCCTTCGAAAAAGGATGAATATGGCTACGGGCGGATGCTGAACGTGGTCACCAGCATGGATTACGAACGTCTTTTGTCGTCCACCGGGCCATACGGCGGTGAGGTGCTGCGAGCCTCCGACAAGCGGCATCCCCAAAAAATCGCCTGGATTCAATGTGTCGGTTCGCGACGGGTGACCGAAGGCGAGAACAGCTATTGCTCGGGCGTATGCTGCACCTATACCCAGAAACAGGTGATTTTGACCAAAGATCATGACAGCGAGGCACAGTGTACCGTCTTCCATAACGATATCCGTTCCTATGGCAAGGATTTCGAGCGCTTTTTCCAAAGAGCCGAGCACTTTCCCGGCGTTCGGTTCATCAGAAGCTACGTGTCCATCGTAAAAGAGCATCCCGACAGCAAGGACGTCGTTGTCCGGTATGCGACCAACGATGACGGCGTCAAAGAAGAATCGTTCGACATGGTCGTTCTCTCCGTCGGGTTGAACCCTCCCGCCGATCACCGGGAGATTGCCGAAAAGTTCGCAATCCAGCTCAATTCGCACGGATTCAACCGCGCCAACCATGAAAACCCCATGAAAACCAACCGGCCCGGGATCTTTGTCAGCGGCGCCTTCCAGGGGCCGACGGACATACCCGAGTCGGTGTTTACCGCCAGCGCTGCAGGCGCCCAGTGTGGGGCGCTGCTCGACTACCGGCGTGGAAAGCTGGCCAGAGAGAGAAAGTATCCGCCGGAGCGGGATGTCTCCACGCAGACGCCACGGATAGGTGTTTTCGTGTGCCATTGCGGGACCAATATTTCCAGTGTCGTCAATGTTCCCACCACTGTCGCCTACGCCATGACCTTGCCCAACGTGGTCTATGCCCATGAACAGCTGTTTTCCTGTGCCACCAATTCCGCCAAGGAAATAACCGATCTGGCAAAAGAAAAAGGGCTGAATCGCGTGGTGATCGCCGCTTGTTCCCCCAGGACGCTTGAACCCTTGTTCCGGGACACCCTCAGGGAGGCCGGACTGAATCAATATTACCTGGATATGGCCAACATCCGGGAGCATTGCTCCTGGGTCCATTCCAAACAAAAGGAAGCCGCCACGAAAAAGGCGCAGGATATTGTCCGGATGTCGGTGGCACGCGCCGGCTTTCTGGAACCGCTGCAAGAGTTCGATCTGCCGGTAAACAAGGCCGCCCTGGTGGTCGGGGGGGGCATTGCCGGCATGACCTGCGCCCTTTCCATCGCCAAGCAGGGGCATGAAGTCCACCTGGTGGAGAAGCAAAAAGAGCTGGGCGGAATGGCGCGCAGGATTCACACCACCATCGAAGGCATGAACGTTCAGGCCTATCTGGACGACCTGATCCGTGCGGTGTATCGCAACCCCTTGATCCACGTCTCCCATGAGGCCACCATCACCAGCGTTTCCGGTTACCTGGGAAATTTTATAACCACGGTGGAGACGGAAGGCCGTGTCAAAGAGATAAACCATGGTGCATCGGTTCTGGCCATCGGCGCGGATGTGTATCGACCCACCGAATACCTTTACGGAGAAAACGACCGGGTGTTCACGCATCTTGAATTGGGAGAGCTGATCGCCAAACAAGAGGAACGGGTGATAGATGCCGAGACGCTGGTGATGATTCAATGCGTTGGCTGCCGAAACGAAGCGCGGAATTACTGCAGCCGGGTGTGCTGCAGCCACGCCGTGAAAAATGCCCTGAAACTCAAAGCGATCAACCCGGAGATGGACATCTACATTCTCTTTCGGGATATGAGAACGTATGGACTCAAGGAGGACTATTACCGGGAAGCATCAGACAAAGGGGTGCGCTTTATCCGTTATGAGCCAGACGACAGCCCTCGAGTAGAAGCGCTAAAAGCGGACGGCAGGGAAATCGTTCGGGTGACCGTTGCCGATCCCATCCTGGGTCAACAGCTTGAATTGGATGCCGATATTCTCTCTTTGGCCGCCGCGGTCATCCCCAGTGAATCGACCCGTGACGTGGCCGGATTGTTCAAGGTGACCTTGAGCCCGGACGACTTTTTCAAAGAGGCCCATGTCAAGCTGAAACCGGTCGAGTTCGCCGCCGATGGCGTTTTCCTTTGCGGCACGGCGCACTATCCCAAGCACATACAAGAAACGATCAACCAGGCCTATGGCGCCGCCGGCCGGGTCATGACGCTTCTCTCGAAAGACACGGTCGTCGCCTCGGGGTCCGTCGCCGAGGTAAACGCCCACAACTGCGTCACGTGCAGCGCATGCGTTACCGCGTGTACGTATGATGCGATCGAACTGATCGATACGCCAATAGGCAAGAAAGCCTGGGTGAATCCCATTCTCTGCAAGGGCGACGGTGTCTGCACCACCAAGTGCCCGACCAATGCGGTCGTGCTGAAGCACTTCACCAATGCCGCACTTTGCAGTCAGATCGATGCGGCGGTCACCCAACAAGAGATTCTGCGGCAAATCGATGCAGTGGCGGAAGATCGGTAGCGGTTTGCCAAAACGGCCGATGGGGGCTTTTATACAAAGGGAGGGTCCGAATGAGTACCAGTCCTGAATTTACACCGAAAATACTGGGTTTCGTCTGCCACTGGTGAGCCTACGGCGCTGCTGACCTGGCTGGAGTTTCCAGACTTCAATATACTAGTGAGATCAGGCTGATCCGTGTCATGTGTTCCGGAAGAGTGGACCTGGATTTTATACTAAGAGCATTCTTTAATGGACAAGATGGCGTGTTTATCGGTGGTTGCCGCTTGGATGAGTGCAACTACATTACCCACGGCAATTACGATGCATGGGCCAATACCTACCTGTGCAAAAAAATAATGCGCCACATCGGCATCGACCCGGAACGGCTCAGGATCGCGTTCATGTCTGGTGCGGACGGGAACCTGCTGGCTGATGTGACCGATGATTTTACAAAGCAGGTCAAGTCCTTGGGGCCACTTGGGGAAGGTGAGGGCACCGACATAAACACAATCAGGTTCAGACTCGAAGCCGCCATGCAATTGGTCCCCTATCTTCGGCTGGTTGAACGGGAGCGGCTGAGGGCACCCGAAAAATCAAAAAAAACCTATATTGAATTTTTCGAAAGCAGTCAGGTAAACCGCTTATTCGACGAGATCTTCACCGAGAAACTGGCCACTAGCCAGATCATGCTGCTCCTGAAGAAAACCCCCCTTTCTACAATTGACATCTCGAAACGGCTGGGCCTGAATCCGTCTGATGTATCCAAGCACATGAACAGGTCTTCTCGGCACGGGTTGGTCAGATACGATACCACCCGAAAGTGTTACACGCTGGCTTGAGAAAGACGGGCACGGATTTCAACGTTAGGGAAGCAATTAGGAATACGGACAAATGGATATTGAAAGAATCGATCGGATCATCGACAGCCATCACGGCGAAGCCAGTTCACTCATTCAGATCCTGCTTGATATTCAAAGCGAAAACAACTGGCTCCCCAAGGAAGCCTTGAAACGGGTCAGTGAACGGCTAAATGTCCCCGCAACTCGGGTACAGCACATCGCAACCTTTTACAAGGCTTTCAGCGTCGTTCCCAAGGGGCGCCATAAGATCCACATCTGTTTGGGCACAGCCTGTCATGTCCGCGGTGCCACCCGAGTGCTTGACACCGTTCAGGATGCGACCGGAATAAAAGCGGGTGAGACGGATCTCGATTTCAAATTCAGCCTGGAAACAGTTAACTGCCTGGGCTGCTGTGCCTTGGGACCGGTCTTGGAAGTCGATGGAAAAGTCCATGGCAAGATGACACCCGGACAGACAGCAGACGTGCTCAAAACTTACCAGTAGGGGATGATTATGGCGCGGTTAAATTCGCCTGAAGCATTAGCGCAATTCAGACAAGACCTGTTGTCGAAAAGGGACCCAAGCGCCCCTGGCATTTCGGTTTGTGCCGGGGCCGGTTGCGTTGCCTCGGGTGCAAACGAGGTTATTGCCGCTTTTAAAGCGGAGATTGAAAAAGAAGGTTTGGCGGCCACCGTGGATACCAAGGGAACCGGATGCCCTGGATTCTGTGAGAGGGGGCCGGTTGTCGTGATCTATCCTGAGGAGATTTGCTATCTTCAGGTAACGGCAGAGGACGTGCCCGAGATTGTCGCCCAGACGATCAAAGCGCATAAAGCAGTCGAACGCCTGCTATACCAGGATCCGGTGACAGGGGAACGCATTGCCCGGGAATCCGATATCCCTTTCTACAAGCATCAGAAACGCACCCTGCTGTGCAGCAATATCAAAATCGATTCCAAGAGCATCGATGACTATCTTGCCATCGGTGGGTATTCAGCACTGAGCAAAGCGCTTTTTCAGATGACGGATGTGGCGGTTCTGGAGGAAGTCAAAAAATCCAACATCAGAGGACGGGGCGGCGCCGGGTTCCCTGCAGGCAAAAAATGGGAGGGTTCCCGAAATGCCCCGGAGCCCATCAAGTACGTGATCGTCAATGCGGATGAGGGCGACCCGGGTGCATTCATGGACAGGGCCTTGCTCGAGGGCAATCCGCACTCCGTCCTCGAAGGGCTGATCCTGGGCGGCTATGCCATCGGCGCCCAGGAGGGCTATATTTATGTCCGACAGGAATACCCCTTGGCCGTCGAAAATATCCACCTCGCGATCGCGCAGGCCCAATCCTACGGTTTGCTCGGAGAACATATTCTGGGTTCACGGTTTTCGTTCAAGGTCATCGTCCACCAAGGGGCGGGTGCGTTCGTCTGTGGCGAATCGACGGCCTTGATGACAGCCCTGGAGGGCCGCGTCGGTGAGCCCAGACCCAAGTACACCCGCTCGAATATAAAGGGCCTTTGGGAAAGACCCTCTGTTCTTAACAACGTTGAAACCTGGGCTAACGTGCCGCTGATCGTCAACAACGGTGCCGACTGGTTTACGCAGATCGGAACCGAAGGCAGCAAGGGAACAAAGATTTTCTCATTGGTGGGCAAGATTACCAATACCGGGCTTGTGGAAGTGCCCATGGGCATTTCCTTGCGAGATATTATCTACAACATTGGAGGCGGTATCCCCAACGGCAAGCAGTTCAAAGCCGTGCAAACCGGCGGGCCGTCCGGCGGGTGTATTCCAGAAGCGCAGTTGGATCTAAAAGTCGGGTTTGACGAATTGACCAAGGCCGGTTCGATGATGGGATCGGGCGGGATGATCGTCATGGATGAAGATACCTGCATGGTCGATGTGGCCAGGTACTTCACCGAATTCCTTACGGATGAATCCTGCGGGAAATGTGTCCCCTGCCGTGAGGGCTTGCGGCAGATGAACCGCATCTTGACCAACATCACCAACGGAAACGGAAAAGCGGGTGACCTCGAGATCCTGGAGGAACTGTCCGAGGCCGCTAGCGAAGCCTCTCTTTGCGCTTTGGGCAAGAGTGCCCCGAATCCGTTTCTAAGCACGCTGCGCTACTTCAGGAATGAATATGAGGCGCACATCCACGATAAGCGGTGCCCGGCGCTGTCCTGCAAAGCGCTGATCGCTTACTACATCGATCCGGAAAGGTGCCAGGCCTGCATGATCTGTATGCGCAAGTGCCCCGCTGACGCAATCGATGGCGGCAAGCGGAAGATCCACGTGATTGACCAGCAAAAATGCACCAGTTGCGGAACCTGCTTCGAAGTTTGCCCCGCTCGTTTTGACGCGGTGAAAAAAATTTCCGGCGAACCGGTCCCACCCGCGGTCGCCGAAGCAGAGAGAAACATCACTAGAAAGAGCAAACATAATGGGTAAAGTCCTTTTGCAGATCGATGGAACCGCGGTAGAGGCCAGTGAAGGGATGACGGTGTTGGAAACCGCCCAAAGCGCCGGGATATCGATCCCAACGCTTTGTCACCACGAAGAACTGGAGCCTTTCGGGGGCTGCCGACTTTGCATTGTGGAGGTAGAATCACGCGGATGGACCAAACTGGTCGTCTCCTGCGTTTATCCGGTAGAAGAAAATCTGATTGTCCGAACCCGGTCGGAAAAGGTCGATCGGATTCGCAAAACCATACTTGAGCTGTTGCTGGCCCATGCACCAGACGCCCCGGAATTGAAGTATTTCGCCAAAGAATATGGCGCCGACCCAAACCGCTATGAAAAAGATGCTTCGTTTTGCATCCACTGCGGCCTGTGCGTCAGATACTGTGCGGAGGTTAAGCGGGC
Source organism: uncultured delta proteobacterium (assembly GCA_963785365.1). Taxonomy (GTDB): domain Bacteria; phylum Desulfobacterota; class Desulfobacteria; order Desulfobacterales; family Desulfosarcinaceae; genus Desulfosarcina. Next base: position 483,919 of record CAWAUZ010000013.1, read on the forward strand.
AGACGCCATCGGATTCGTCGACCGCGGAATAAGAAAAGAGATCAGTTTTATTCCCGAAATAGCCGCCACGGTCTGCAACGACTGCAAGGCGTGTTTCCCGCTCTGCCCGACATCCTATCTCCAGGCCGCCTATGTACTGACCCAATCGCTTGCATTTCCGCAAAATCGGTGAGGGCGCCACGGGCGGGAAAAGCGCAAAATGGCCCTGCGGCGCTGTCACATCTCAGGAATATCAACGAAAAAGGGAGCCACACATGACCACGCTTAATTTCCACCACCTGACCACGGAAAAGGGCATCGCCCGAATCGAACTCGATCGACCCAAGCACAACGTTTTCAATATCGACATGATGGAGGAGTTGACCGCTCTGCTGGCACGGCTCGGCGGCGATGCGGACCTCAAGGCCGTGGTTCTGGCGGCCCGGGGCTCCAGCTGGTGTGCCGGTGTGGAGGTCGGCGATCACAAGCCGAGTCTGGCGCCCGAAATGATCCGGGTGTTCGATGCCCTGCTCAAACAGATTCACGCCCTGCCGGTTCCCTCCATCGCCGCCGTGAACGGCGCCTGTCTGGGAGGCGGCATGGAAGTGGCGGTTGCCTGCGACATGATCGTGGCCTCGACCGCCGCCGTCTTCGGTCAGCCGGAAATCAAGCTGGGCTTTCTGCCGCCCTACGCGGCGGTTCGACTGCCGCACCTGGTGGGGCCTTCCAGAGCCATCGAGATCTGTACTACCGGCCGGCGATACAGCGCCGGCGCCATGCAGCAGATGGGGCTCGTATCCGATCTGCTGGAGCCCGATGCCTTCGACGGGGGACTGGAAAAGCTGCTCAAGGAAATTGGGCACTGCAGCCCGCTGATCATACGGCTCAACAAGCAAGCCGTCACCCAGCATCTGGGCATGGACATCCATTCGGCCATGGACAGCGTCAGCGAGATGTTCCTCAACCGGCTGATGAAAACCGAGGACACCCTCGAGGGCATCCGCAGCTTCGAGGAGAAGCGGCGGCCGGAGTGGAAAAACAGATAATTCCCACCGATCGCATCAGAACGATCCCAGCACCTTTTTCCATTAACAGCGAGTGACAAGGAGCAGACATCATGACGACAATGGTATCATGGCAGATGGTCGAGCGCAGCCAGCCGCTGGAGCGGGTGGAGACACCGCTTCCCGAGCCGGCGGACGGTGAAGTTCTCTTGAAGGTCGCCGGCTGCGGCGTGTGCCACACCGACTTGGGATTTTTTTACGACAACGTTCCCCTCAAGTCCGAACTGCCCCTGACGCTGGGGCACGAGATCAGCGGGACCGTGCAGGCCACCGGTCCCGGCGCCGAAGATTGGGACGGTCGCGCCGTGGTCGTTCCGGCGGTCATGCCCTGCGGCGACTGCGGGGTGTGCAACGATGGCCGCGGCAACATCTGCATGGCCCAGAAGATGCCCGGCAACGACATCCAGGGCGGCTTTGCCAGCCACATCCTGGTTCCGGCCAAACAGTTGTGCGAGGTTTCCGTCGACGAGAGCGGCAAGCCGGTCGGCAAGGCCGACATCTCCTTGGCGGAGCTGTCCGTCGTCGCCGACGCCATCACCACCCCCTACCAGGCCATCATCGAGGCGGGCCTGACCGATCGGGATCTGGCCGTGTTCATCGGCGTGGGCGGGGTCGGTGGTTTCGGCGCCCTGCTGGCCAAGAGTTTCGGGGCCGCCGCCGTGGCCATCGACGTGGACCAGCAGAAACTGGACAACCTGTCGAGCTATGTGGATGCGACGTTCAATGTCAAGGAGATCCCCTTCAAGGAGCTGCGCAACAAGGTATATGGCGTGGCCAAGCAGACCGGTCGCGCGCGCACCAATCTGAAAATTTTCGAAACCTCCGGCACGGGCGCCGGTCAAAAGACCGCCTTCGGGCTCATGACCTTCGGCTCCCACCTGTCCGTGGTCGGGTTCACCCTGGAAAAAGTGGAGATCCGGCTGTCCAATCTGATGGCCTTCAATGCCACGGCGCGCGGCAACTGGGGCTGCATCCCCAAATATTATCGACCGGTGATCGACCTGATCCTGGCCGGCAAGATGGACCTGACACCCTTTGTCAAGACCTTTCCGTTGGATTCCATCAACGAGGTGTTCGAAAACGCCCATCACCGCAAGTACAATCAGCGTCCCATCATGGTTCCATAGTGTATCGAAGCTAACATGTCGTTGCCGGCGCTTTCCGGCGACCACACCTAAGGAGGAGAGAATGAGTGATTTAAGCTGGCTGCCAAAAGAGTCTGGTACGAAAGATCACCACCTGTGGAGCGAAGAGATGTTTTCCAGCGAGGCCCCCGGGGTGGTGTTCGAGAAAAAGCCCATCGTCGACCCCCGGGGAAATACGGTGGACGGGCTCTACTCGGCCTGGGTCACCCTCAACAACCCCAAGCAGTACAACTCCTACACCACGGAGATGGTCAAGTCCATCATCGCCGGCTTTCACCGCGCTTCGGCCGACAGCTCGGTCGTTGCCTGCGTTTTTACCGCCATGGGTGACAAGGCCTTTTGCACCGGCGGCAACACCAAGGAGTACGCCGAATACTACGCCACCCGTCCCAACGAATACGGCCTGTACATGGACCTGTTCAACGCCATGGTGGACACGATCCTTTTCTGCAAGAAGCCGACCATCTGCCGCGTCAACGGCATGCGCGTAGCCGGCGGCCAGGAGATCGGCATGGCCACCGACATCACCATCTCCAGCGATCTGGCGATTTTCGGACAGGCGGGCCCCAAGCACGGCAGTGCGCCAGACGGCGGCAGCAGCGACTTTTTACCCTGGATGCTGCCCATGGAACTGGCCATGTGGAACTGCGTCTCGTGCGAGATGTGGAGCGCCTACAAGATGTATCGCCTGGGCCTGATCTCCAAGTGCCTGCCGGTCATCAAGGACGGCGACCGGTGGGTGCGCAACCCGCTGGTGCACACCGACTCCTACGTGGCCGATGGCGACCTGGTCTACGGTGAGTACAAGACCGGCGACGACGCCAAAAAGGCCCGCGAAATGGTGGCGTCCGCCACAATCGATTTCGAGCAGGTCGACAAGCAGATCGACAAGATCCTGTGGACCTACACCAACTTGTTCCCCGGCTGTTTGATCAAGAGTGTCGAAGGCATCCGCCTGAAGAAAAAATTCTTCTGGGATCAGGCCAAGGTGATCAACCGCCACTGGCTGGCGGCCAACATGGCCGGTGAGGCTTTCCTGGGCTTCAACGCCTTCAACACCAAGAAAATCACCGGCCAGGACACCATCGACTTCATCGAGTTCCGCAAACGCCTGGCCGCCGGGGACCCCATGAACGAAGAGCTGATGGCCGCCGTCCTGGGCAAACCCAAAACTTAACATTTTTGATAGCAGAAAGAGAGATCACCATGTTGCTGGAAGGCAAGAGTGCAATCGTTACCGGAGGATCCCAGGGCATCGGCACGGCCGCTTCGCTGATGCTGGCCGAAGAAGGCGCCAATGTCTGCTTGACGTACCGCAGCCACAAGCAAGAGGCCGAGGAGGTCGCCAAAAAGATCGAAGGCATGGGCCGCAAGGCCTTGGCCGCCAAATGCGACATCTCCTCTTTTACCGAGGCCGAAGCGGTGGTCAAGGCCGCTCTGGCAGACTTTGGAAGGGTCGATATTTTAGTCAACAACGCCGGTATGAACTGGGACGGCGTATGCTGGAAAATGAGCGAAGAGCAATGGGACCGGGTGCTGGAAGTCAATCTGAAAGGGTATTTCAACTTCACGCGTCACACCGCCCCTCTGTTAAAGGAACAAAAGTACGGACGCATCATCAATGTAACCTCGATCAATGGCCTGCGGGGCAAGTTCGGCCAGACCAACTACTCGGCCTCCAAGGCCGGCATCATCGGCTATACCAAGGCCGTGGCCAAGGAACTGGGTGCCTTCGGTGTCACCGTCAATGCTGTGGCGCCTGGCTTGATCGAAACCGCCATGCTGAAAGAGTCGGAAGCCCGAGACAAGATTGTCGACCTGGCTATGGCCGAAATCGTTCTGAAGCGGGTCGGCCAACCCGAAGACCTGGCCAATCTGATTGCTTTTCTGGCATCGGACAAGGCCAAGCACATCACCGGAGAAGTCATCAAAGTGGATGGTGGCCAATACATATGACGGAATCCCCGTCATGGTTGGTATCTTGCAGTCCAACCCGGTCTTTGCAGGCTTCGCCGACCGGCAGAGTGGCGCGGTTGTGCCTCCGGATTCCAAAGGCATGGTGACTTCGGTGTGAACTGCAAACCGCACCAAATGAATGGACTCGCGTGTACCCGTTGTAATTGTTCGTTAACGCTCACAAGACAAAGGAATGAGGAATGGGAAAAGTAGCCATTATCGGTGTGGGACAAAGCACGTTTGTCCGTAAATATCCCGGATCGATCCGGGAACTGGCATTCGAAGGATTTAAAGAGGCGATTGTCGATGCCGGGATCACCGCCAAAGATATCGACGCTTCGGTATTCTGTTCGGCTCCGGAATATGACAAACAGCGCTCACCGTCGGCCGTCGTTGCCGAATATCTGGGTTTAAACCCCCAACCCACATTTTACGTGGAGTCGTTGTGCTCATCTTCCAGCACCGGTCTGAAGCTGGCCTACAGCATGGTCTCTTCCGGTGTGCACGACGTCGTGGCCGTCATCGGACTGCAGAAGATGTCGGAAATCTCCTCCGCCGAATCCCAGGAGCGCATGGGGCGCGGCGCCGACATCCAGTGGGAGAGCCCATTTGGTACCATGATGCCGGCCTACTACGCCATGCACGCCCAGGCGCACATGGATAAATTCGGTACCACCCTGGAAGATCTGGCAGCGGTGCGCGTCAAGGCCGCCACCTATGGTCAGATCAACGACCGGGCCGTTTACCGAAAGGCGGTCACTCCGGAAATGTTTACCGACCCGGAAAACATGATGTCCGGACCGGTATCCAGTCCCCTGCGAGTGGGGGATTGCTGCGCCAATGCCGACGGCACTTCGTGCCTGATCGTCGCTAACGCGGAAAAAGCCAAGCGGTTTAGCTCAAAACCGATTTGGATCCTGGGCGTCGGTTCGGCCAGCGCCAGCGTCAACCTCACCGGAAGAGATCGGCTGTATGGATTAAAAGCGGCTGAACTGGCGGCTCAAAAAGCCTATTCCATGGCCGGTATCGGTCCAAAAGATATCGACGTCGCCGAAGTCCACGATTGTTTTACGATTGCTGAAGTGTTGGCCTATGAAGCGTTGGGTTTTGCCGAACCGGGCGGTGCCAAAGAATTGATTCGAGGCAGGGAAACCTATAAAGAGGGCAGCATTCCGGTCAACGTGGACGGCGGACTCCTCTCCAAGGGGCATCCCATCGGTGCCACCGGCGGCAGCCAGGTCCGTACAATTGTCCTGCAGCTGCGCGGACAAGCCGGTGAGATGCAGGTGAAAGATCCGCAGATCGGTTTAGTTCATAACATCGGTGGCGTGGGCATCTATGGCAACGTGACCATTTTGAGCAATCAGTAAGTGAGGGAGATGAGATGAGCAAAAAACAGGATGATGTCCGCTTCGAAAAATTTGGCACCGTCAGTTTTACGAAAACAACGCGGATCAACGACTTTATCGATTACCTTGAAGACGGCAAGGTGATGTACAATCAGTGCAAATCCTGCAAGTCAAAATTTTTTCCGCCTCGGGCCGACTGCGCAGGATGCCTGTCCAGTGATATGGAGTGGCACGAAGTGAGCGGCAAGGGCAAACTGGTTTCCTTCAGCCAGTTGAAATATGCGCCAGTGGGTTTTGATGGCGACCTACCCTACAGTATCGCCATGCTGGACTATGGCGAGTATCAGGTTTTCGGGCGTTTGGACAGCAGCTTGGACGTCGGGGATGTGAAGATCGGTATGGAGATGACCACCGCAGTAAATTCGCTGCCCAATGGTCAAATCAATTATGTTTTCAAGAAAGCATAAGTGACGACATCACCATTGTCTTGGCTTACCTAAAGGAGTCGTGAACGTATGGATTTTACGCTTTCCAAAGAACTTGAGATGTTGAGAAAAGCCGTGCGCGAGTTTGCCAACAAGAAAATCGCGCCAAATGTTGACCAGTGGGACGCCGAACACTACTTCCCCTACAAAGAGGCCATCAAGCCCATGGGCGAGCTGGGCTTCTGGGGAACGGTGATCCCGGAGGAATACGAGGGCGAGGACATGGGGTGGATGGCGGCCATGATCGTCACCGAAGAGATCGCCCGGGTGTGCAGTTCCTTGCGCGTGCAGGTCAACATGCAGGTGTTGGGCTGCGCCTATACGATCTTGACCTACGGCGGCGAGGCCTTGAAGAAGAAGTACATCCCTGGATTGTGCACGGCCGACCTGATCGGTGGATTCGGGATCACCGAACCGGACGCCGGTTCGGACGTCATGGCCATGACCAGCACGGCCGAAGACAAGGGCGACCACTGGCTCCTGAACGGGTCCAAGACCTGGATTTCCAACGCCGACGTGGCCGACGTGTTGATCTATTACGCCTACACCGACATGGATGCCGGTTCCAAGGGCCTTTCCGCCTTCGTGATCGAGCCCAAGAACTTCAACGGTGTCAAGACCACCAAGCTGGACAAGATGGGCTCTTTTTGTTCGCCCACCGGGGAGGTGTTCCTGGACAACACCCGCGTGCCCAAGGAGAACCTTCTGGGCCAACCCGGCATGGGCGCCAAGATCGTTTTCGGCTCTTTGAACCAGACCCGCCTGTCGGCCGCGGCCGGCGCCGTGGGCGTGGCTCAGGCCTGCCTGGACGTGGTTTTAAAATACTGCAACGAGCGCAAGCAGTTCGGCAAGGCCATCGGCCAGTATCAGATGAACCAGGACATGGTGGCCCAGATGGCCACCGAGATCGATGCCTCCCGCCTGCTGGTCTACAAGGCGGCCTGGGCCAAGGACCAGGGCCAACTCAACAACGGCCTGGACGTGGCCATGGCCAAATACTTCGCCGGCGAGACGGTCAACAAGTGCGCCAATTACGCCATGCGCATATTGGGAGCCTACGGTTACTCCACCGAGTATCCGGTGGCCCGGATCTACCGGGACACCCCGACCTATTACATGGTGGAAGGTTCGGCCAACATCTGCAAGTGGATTATCGCCCTGGATCAACTCGGTTATCGGAAAGCAAATCGGTGACATTCATCAGCTCCCGTGTGAATTCAGGCTTCCAACACGGTTCATCCATTGCAGGTACGCTCGATGAAATCATATTTTGAAAAAAGGCCGACTTTTGGCAAGGCGCTCCCCGAACAAAACAAGGAAGACGTCGACAATATTCGTGGCATTTTCGAAGTTGAAGACCTCGTTGAAACTGAATTGGTTGCGATCGAGGCGCGGGGAAACTTTTACCGGAGGCATATACTTGATATTCAAAGGAAAAAAATTTACGCGCAACACAGAAATCAGCCATAATAACCATTTATGGATGGGCACTACCTATGGGGTAGCCGGTCAATAACGCTTTTCCATGATGTTCGTTTAGGGGGTGCCTTCAACCCAGAGACGCCAAACCTGATGGATCCTCCCTCCATCACCACTTCATCTCCCAATTGGCACCTCCGACTCCGGGTTGTCCGTACTCCTCGCTTTTCAACGTGTTTTTCATGCGCCTGGACCGGGGCACCGTCAAACCCGTGCGCCACGGTGTCGCCGATGGCGGCCTGGACGACCTGGAATCCTTCGGCGTCAAGAAGCTCGAGGATTTTACCTGGAAGCACATGCTCGATTTTTACTCTTGCGCCGACTGCGGCCGCTGTTCGGACAACTGCCCGGCCAACGCCGTGGGACGGCCCCTGTCGCCGCGGTTCATCTCCATCAAAGGGCGCGACTTGATCCCCAGAGCCAGCACATGACCGAATGAAATCCATTACATGACGATAAAGGTGCAAGAAGAACGCTAATCGAGGAGGGAGAGCATGGAAATTTTAGTCTGTGTGAAACGGGTTCCCGATACTGCCGAGAACGAGATCGAGGTCAATCGCGACGGCAGCGTCACGGTGGTCACCGTGGGCGACGACGATTGTGAAGAGGTGCTGCGCCGGGAGATGGCCATGGGCGCCGACAAGGGACTGCTCTTGTCTGACGAGGCGTTTACGGGATCGGATGGCAACGGCATCGCCACCTTGCTCAAGGCTTCCGTGGAAAAAGAAGGAGGGCTCAAATAATGGCCGATATCTATGCCTATATTACCCACAAAGACGGTGTAGCCGATGATGCGGCCCTGGAACTGGCGGCAGCGGCCCAAAAGATCGGCGCCGGCGCGGCGGTCACGGCCTTCGTGTCCGACGTGGTGGGGATCGACGGTCAAACGGTCAAGCCCAAGGTCTATCTGGCCTGCGGGATCAGCGGCAGCTTCCAGCACATGGGCGGCATCAAAGGGTCGCCGTTCATCGTGGCCATCAACAAGAATGTCAAGGCGCCTATATTTCAGGTGGCCGACGTGGGCATCGAGGCTGACATCCTCGATTTCCTGCCCGAATTGACCAGTCAAGTTAAGGCATTGTAGCTGGTCTGGGTAGAAAAGTTCAATATAATGAAATAAAAATATATTGACGCCCGCTGACCGCACCTCTTTGGTAGAGCGTAAAATAAATGAATTAATTAAAATAATTAAGATATTGTGTGAGGCCGTTCGCAGTATGCGCTTGACATTTCAACGCCCAGTGATACTATCGATTAAGTTCACTAAAATGAAATTAATTGATAGTGGTAACCACCGTGTCGATCGGACGGTTTTTCAGGGGGCTAAATGAAGACATTTGCGGTTGAAGACGCCGTTGGAAAGGTTCTGTGCCACGATATCACCGAGATCGTGCCAGGATTTATTAAAGGAAGGGCTTTTAAGAAGGGGCGCATTATCCAGCCAGAAGACATCCCTAAACTTCTCGATCTCGGCAAAGCCCATTTATATGTTCTGGATGTTCGATCGGGGATGATTCACGAAAATGAAGCCGCTCAACGGATTGCTGCTGCTGCGATGGGAGGCGGGCTGGTCCCATCGGAGCCCGTTGAAGGTAAAGTCAATCTAATCGCTTCCCAAAAGGGGTTGCTCAAGATCGATACGGATGCATTGTACCGGATTAATGACATCGAAGATATCATGTTTGCAACCTTGCATACCAATCACCCTGTCAATTCCGGCCGTCCGGTTGCGGGGACACGCATTATCCCTTTGTTTACCGATGAAAAAAGAATATCGGCAGTTGAACGAATTTGCCGGGAACAGTTCCCTGTGATCCAGGTCGTGCCCTTTGCACCCGTAAAGGTCGGAATCGTAACGACTGGCAGTGAAATTTACAGTGGCCGCATCGAGGACAAGTTCGGGCCAATTTTGCGCAAGAAGTTTAGTGCGCTCGGAAGTGAGGTCCTGAGGCAGGTCCTGGTATCCGATGATGTTGACATGACCGTGGCTGCGATCAAAGGGTGCATCCGTGACGGGACTGATTTTATTGTTGTCACCGGCGGCATGTCCGTGGACCCGGACGACCAGACACCGGCGAGTATTCGTGCCGCAGGGGGCAAGGTAACCACCTACGGCGCACCCGTATTGCCAGGCGCAATGTTTATGCTTGCGCATGTGGATGACGTTCCGGTGTTAGGTCTGCCCGGGTGTGTCATGTACTACAAAGCCAGCATTTTCGACTTGATTGTCCCACGCATGCTGACCGGTGAGCGTTTGAGCAAAGCAGACATCGTCTCCATGGGCCATGGTGGGTTTTGTTCCAGTTGCCCCGATTGCAGATACCCGGTATGTGCCTTCGGAAAAACCAACTCATGATCGACCATTGACACGTTTCGGCTTTTCCGGGTTTTCTTAAAATCTACACAGGGAGGGAACCGATGCTATTGCCAAAGTTTGAATTCCATGAACCGACCACTGTCGGTGAAGCGTGCGAGCTCTTGGCCACGTATGGCGCCAAGGCCAAATTGCTTGCCGGAGGAACGGACTTAATGGTCAACATGAAAAAGAAAATTATTGCGCCCACGCATTTGATTTGCCTTTCGAAGATCGAGTCCATGCACGGGATTGAAGAAAAGGACGATCATATCCGTATTGGCGGACGACATTCTGTAGCCGAACTGACCGTTGACCCATTAGTGGCGGAAAAGCTCGGTGCTCTGCGTTCTGGTGCTATGGCACTGGGATCGACTCTGGTACGCAACCGCGCCACTGTCGGTGGTAATATCGGCTCAGCCCGCCCGGCGGCCGACCTTCCTCCATCCTTGATTGCCTATGGGGCAACCGCCGTATTGGAAAGTAGCCAAGGAACCAGAGAATTTTCCCTAAATAACTTTTTTAAGGGACCCGGTTTTACCGAGATCGGTCTCGGTGAGGTTTTGACAGAAGTCAGGATACCCGTTCCTCGAGATGGCGAGGGGGCGGGATACATCAACTTAGGTGTCCGCAAAGCGCAGGACTGCAACATCGTGAACGTGGCGTCATTTATCGCGCTGAATCCAACAGACGGCCGTATCGAAAAGGCCCGCATCGTGATGGGCTCCGTTGGTCCGACACCGCTTCGCGCAGGATCGGCCGAAGCGTTGCTGATTGGCGAAAAGCCAATTGAAGCGCTCTTTTTAAAGGTGGGTGAGGCTGCTCGGCAAGATTGTACCCCTATCGACGACTTCCGGGGCGCTGCCAGCTACCGGAAGGCCATGGTCGGGGTGCTTACCAAGCGCACACTGGATATTGCCTATCGTCATGCCACCCGGGCATGAATTTGCCTGTTAGGCCAGCGGAAATAAATAAATCCGCCAGAACTGCGCCGGATGTGGGCTGGTCTTCAAGGCGCCAAATGAAAGCGTATTGGAATACGTGCCATTTGGAGCAACGCCGAAGACCGGCGCAAGGACAAGCAAGGCGGGGCATTAATTTATTTCCGCTGGCCTTAACGATTCTCCCCAACCAACGGACTGGGTTTTCAGCGCTGGCAGGCAGAGAGACTAGACAAGGAGAAAGCAATGAAAAAGTTGATCAAACTGACGGTAAATGACCGGGAGCATGAAATAGCAGTCGAACCAAATCTTACCTTGACGAACTTGATCCGATACGAACTGGGCCTGACTGGAACCAAAAAGGGCTGTGAAACTGGTGATTGCGGCGCCTGTACGGTCCTTCTTGACGGAATTCCGGTCAATTCATGCCTGGTGCTGGCAGTTCAAGCCAACGGACGCAAGGTTGAAACCATCGAGGGGCTTGAAACTGAAAAAGGGCTGCATCCCCTGCAGGACGCGTTTGTGGAGAAAGGCGCTATCCAGTGCGGTTTCTGCTCTCCGGGGATGATATTGTCCGCAAAACACCTACTGGATAAAAACCCTAACCCGGAGGATAGCGACATTCGAAGGGCAATTTCAGGAAATCTCTGCCGCTGCACCGGTTATCAGAAGATCATCGAAGCGATTAGGAGCGTTCAATAAGATACCTGTCGCCCAGTCCGTTCTAATCACTGGTTACCGAATCATGACCGCCTCTGGGTTTGACCATAAGATTATTGGAGGAATAAGACATGAGTGAACATCATGTGATCAACAGCAGGGCCAGGAGACTCGATACGCCTGCCAAGGCCACTGGCCGGGCGCTATTTGTGGATGACATCAGCAAGCCGGGCATGTTGTACGGCGCTCTGCTGCAAAGTCCCCTCGCCCATGCCAAGATTGTCAGCATCGACACCTCAGCAGCTGAAAAACTTCCCGGTGTCAAATGTGTCGTTACCGCCAAGGATGCTGGACTGACACCCTACGGTGTCAGTCCAGCACGTTACGACGAGACGTTGTTCTGCCATGATAAAGTCCGTTATGTCGGCGATGAAATTGCCGCCGTAGCGGCCGTCGATCTTGAAACCGCCGAAAAAGCAGTCGAATTGATCCAGGTAGAATACGAAGCGCTTCCCGCGGTGTTCACCGTCGAGGATGCCATGGCGGAAGGTGCCCCTCAACTTCACGAGAAGTATCCTGGAAACGTATGTGCAGAAGTACACCAAGAGTTTGGCGATGTCGAAGCGGCATTTAAAGCGTGCGACCTAATCAAGACCACCACGGTAAAAAACAAGCGGCAGGATGGTGGCTTCATTGAAACCCAGGGCTGTATCGCCGAGTACGATCATGCCGGAAACCTGACATTGACTAGCTCCACCCAGTCGCCGCACTATGTTCAGCGTACGGTGGCCATGGTCTTGGGGTTGGATGTGGGCAAGGTTCGGGTAATCAAACCCTATGTGGGGGCCGGGTTTGGAATTAAGGCTGCGGCCAACCCCATGGAACTGGCTTGCTGCCTGTTAGCCATGAAAACCGGAAAGATAGTCAAAATGAATTACACCCGGGAGCAAGTCTTCATGTACGGACGTGCCCGGCATGGATTTACACACAACATGAGCGTCGGCGTCAAAAAGGACGGCACCCTCATGGCCTTGCAGCATGAGGCTTACCTGGACGGTGGCGCCTACTCCAGCTTCGGAATCGCCACGGTTTATTACTCGGGATCTTTGCTGGGAGGACCTTACAAGCTGCCCAACATGAAATACGACGGGTACCGAATCTACAACAACAAACCGGCCTGTGGCGCGCAGCGGGGGCACGGGGCGGTCATCGCCCGAGCCGCTTTTGAACAGTTGTTGGATATGATTGCCGAAGAGTTGGGTATCGATCCGGTGGAAATCAGGCAGAAGAACATGATGAAGACCGGTGATACCACGTGCAACGACTTGAACATGAGTAGTTTCGGTATGGCCGAGTGCCTGGATGCGGTCACCAGCGGGTCCGATTGGAGAAGCAAGAAAGGCAAATTGCCGCCTGGAAAGGGTATTGGCTTGGCCTGCGGGTTTTTTGTTTCCGGCGCTGGCTTCCCCATCTATCGATCTGACACCTACCATTGCACGGTAATGGTGAAGCTGACCGAAGACGGTGGAACCGTGCTGGTCTATACGGCCTCGGCGGAAATCGGCCAGGGGTCGGACACCACGTTCGCCATGATCGTTGCCGAAGCGATCGGTGTTCCCCTGGAATATATCCGGCTTGAATCGGGTGATACCGATATGGGTGTCGATTTAGGCGCATATTCAAGCCGTCAGACCCTGATGACCGGACACGCAGCCAAAGAGGCCGGTGAAGATGTGAAGCGCCAGGTTCTCGAGGTGTTAGCCCAGGAATTGAACCTGCCGGTCGAAACGATCGACATCAAGAACGGATACATTGTCTTTCAGCGCGACGATGTGGATTTTTCGGATCTGCGCACCCGTTACATCAAAGAACACCGAGGGTGGTCGGATAATCCGGATGCCGCTCAATTGACCTTCAACGAAGCCTCGCGGATTGCCTACCTGGCCAAGGGCACCATCGTTGGCACGGGTAAATATAAGCCTCAGTTTTTAGGTGGAAAATACAAAGGCGCAGCTGTCGGTACATCCCCGGCATATGGATGCAGCGCCCAAGTGGTGGAAGTCGACGTGGATCTGGAAACCGGCCAGGTCACCATTGAAAAGGTCACCGATGCTCACGATTGCGGCAAGGCCATCAACCGCACCTCTGTGGAAGGGCAGATGCAGGGTTCCGTTTCCATGGGTATTGGTGAAGCCATGCACGAAGAGGTTAAGTTTGACGATAAAGGCCGGGTGATCAATAATGATCTTGCCGAGTACAAAATGGTCACCGCCCTGGACATGCCGCTCGTAGATGCCATTATCGTCGAAACCAACGAACCCAATGGTCCGTTCGGAGCCAAAGAGGTGGGCGAAGGGGCGATCATGCCCACCATTCCTGCCGTTTTAAATGCCATTTATGATGCCACGCGGGTTCGTATCTATGAATTGCCCCTGACACCCCAGCGGGTTTATGAAGCGATTCAGCAAACCAAGGCCGCGAAGGGATAGATATACCCTTTTCGGGGTAATGGCTAATTGTTGTCAAATGATGCGTGGAGGACTTGCGCGATCGCGTCGCTTCAGAAACAGGCCAATTGGGTCGATCTCCAGGCGCGCGATAAATTTTGCCAAGGGCGTATGATTGATATCGCGCGGATAAAATTTTTCACACAACATGGATATGGGACCGTTGGTCGTTTCTGTCGGGACACCCATCAGCAGGTCCTCCAGTAGGGGCAGCCTGTCAGGGTTGCGGGTGGCCCGAGGGATACCATGCCGTTTCCTATGTCGAAAAAAGAAAAGTCTCGATATCTGCGCCAGTTGATGATGCCGGAAATCGGTGACAGTGGCCAGCGACGGCTCAGGCAGGGCACCGTATTGATCGCCGGACTCGGGGGGCTTGGCTCCATATCCGCCTTTTATATGGCCGCTGCCGGTGTAGGTCACCTGAAAATCGTTGACATGGATCGGGTTGCCGACCACAACCTCAACCGCCAGATTTTGTACGCCACGGCGGACATCGGAAAACCAAAGACCGATTCGGCTCGCGATAAGCTTAAGGCGCTCAATCCGGATTGCCATGTCGAAACCATATCGACTTGCATCGCTGACGATACGGTGGCTGCCATGGTCAAAGGCTGCCATCTGATCCTCGATGGTACTGACAAAATCGTTACCCGGCGTGTATTAAACCGCGCCGCCCGTAGGGAAGGCATCCCTTTTGTCTTTGGTGCCGTTAGCGGTTTTGACGGAATGGTGGCAACCTTTATACCGGGCCAGTCTGCCTGCCTGGAGTGCCTTTTCCCTGGGGAAACCCGCAGGGCGTCTGGGGAGGTCGGTGTTATCGGGCCCACCGTCGGAGTAATTGCCTCCTTGCAATGTATGGAGGCCGTGAAGATATTGGTTGGCATGAAGTCGGATCTGTCAGGTGCCCTGATTCATTTTCATGGCCTGGGAATGCGCATTAAGAAATCGACGGTTGCCCCAAACCCGGACTGCCGTATCTGCGCACCTGAAAGGCCGGCAAGAACAGATTGATCTACCGGAGGGTTCGCGTTTGGATGGTCCTATGTCAAATACCAAAACAATTAAAATCGAGCTCAACGATGTTACTGAACAAGTACCGGTTGACAGCAGCCTGCAGGCTCTCATAAAGCACTTCGGGGAAACGGACCCGGACTTGATTGTGGAGCTGAACGGACGATTCGTCTATCCGCCTGCCTATGCCGGGACGACTGTCAAAGATGGGGATCGGCTTGAATTCATCAATCCCAATTTTGGGGGTTGATGGGGTGGCTGGTATCCGCACGCTCAAGACCCGGAGGTCTCATCCATTGTATGACGGAGTTTTTCTGATGCACCGAGCATGATGTGAATGGCTTGGTCTATTTTATCGGCCTCCAGATTGCTGGATAATCCTACCGCCCAGATCGCCATCGGTGGTCCTGTCAGATTATTTAACGCCATCGCCACGGCACTGACACCGACGATATATTCCTCGTGATCCACCGAGTATTTTTTCAGACGCACCTGCTCCAGTTCATCCAGATAATCCTTTTCATTCACGATTGAGCGGGGCGTATAGCGCGGAAGTCCCTTTTCTTGAATATACATCTTCATTTGTTGCGGTGTCTTCGCAGCATGAAGCACTTTCCCCGCTGCACCGGCAAAAGGCGGCAGGGCCGTTCCCGGGGTCACTGAAATCTTTAGTGGATCAGCTGCCTCGGCAGCAGCCATGATCAGGATTCGATTGCGGATCAGCGCTCCCAAGACCATTGTTTCCTCGATTTGATCTCTCAACGAGGCGATGACCGGCTGAACCACTTCAACAATTCTGATATAATTCCAGCTCGAAACGGCTAAATCCACGACTGTCGGCCCTAAAAACAACTCGTGACCATCCGGCCCCTGGACAAGCGCTCCCTCGCGGATCAAGGCGTGGACCAGTCCGTGCGTCGTACTTTTGCTATACCCCAATTCCGACGCCAGATCGGTCAGGCTCAGGCGCTGATGCGATTCGGCCACCTTTCGTAATAAGTGAAACGCTTTGTGGATCGCAGGGGCTTTGTAGCCAGGTAATTTGTTCGTTGAATGTAATTTCCGCATCGCTTACAATCTGTCTACCCGGTCACAAGATGCCGCTTTCAATCTATCACCTATAGTGAAAAAATACGTGTATAAAACATTAAAGTCAACAGTGTATCTATTCTAAACGACAGTATATTCTATGAGTTTAAGGTTATTTTACACCAACAGCAATTAAGGCAAACAACGACAGGAGATTCAGCAATGAAGGATACGGTAAGCCTCGAGCGAAAAATCGCCCTTTTCAATGAATCTGCCGTGTTCACGGGACTTTCTATAGAAGCACAAAAAGACTTGGCAAAATTGGCTGTCTCAATTCAAATACCGGGACACAGTTTCTGGTCAAATTGGTGGCAAACAGGATTGTTTTCACGCCTTTTAACATGGTTTTCTTCCTTTTGCGGGAAGCACGAATGGCCTTGCTGCCTCACCATACTGCTTTGTTCACGGGTTTAACAGAGGACAACGATCAGGTCCTGGTCACAAAAATGGAAGAAAGAGAATCTAATGTTTACGCATTAATCAAGGTGCTGTCGGTCTTATAACAGGTGCTGCCCCGTTTTGATTGGACCCTTACAGTGAGCGCTGACCCCGCCCAAACTAAGGCCAGCGGAAATAAATAAATCCACCGCTTTGCTTGTCTTTGCGCCGGTCTTCGGCGTTGCCCCAAGTGTCACGGTTTCCAATACGCTTTCATTTGTCGCGCCTTGAAGATCGGCACACATCCGGCGCAATTCTGGCGGATTTATTTCCGATGGCCTAAAACCGCTGGGCACGTATCACCCAAGATGTCACCAATTTGTTATCGGCTGCGTGTTCAGTGGTCGTTTGACAAGAGAAACCGGAGCAAGAAGTGGTGCATGGTAGGTAGATCACGGGGGTGTGACCAACTGGGCAACTGAGTGCCCGCTGCGTTGCTCCGGCTACCAATATAATAAGAATGGTTGCGTTTCGATCAAGGGGTCAGGCGATGTTTGCCGCCGGTTTGGCGATGATCATCTGGTAATCTTGGCGTAATGTCTGCGCAATGTTCCGTCACTATCATTTTCACAGTTGCCTGGAAGGTCTAAACCAGCCTGCCGGGCAACGGCCTTCTCCTCCTTACCGGACCGTCATGTGGCGGTCCGGTTTTTTTGGCGCACGGGCTCACAACGCCGCACCCCGTCTCATCATTTTGACCTCCGCATAGTTCTATCATCGTTGATACAACCGATTAAGGCAACGAGGCGATAATCGCTTTATATTCACTTTCCGTAAATGCCTTAAGGGGGTTCCCACTCTAAAAACTGGACCATCTCAAATGGGACTGGATCGCTTGAGAACCACAATACAGCCCGCAACCCATCTGTAAAATGGGGATCACCCGTTAAATTGTGCCGTGGCGTTTGTATTGGGGCTGCACCGACGCCACCAATCAGGGCAAACCGTTCCAGCCCCTGAGAATACCTCAAGTTCGGAAAAGACCGCCAGCGCTGGTTGCAGTGGTTATATAAAGCGCGCAAACGCTATGGGCTTGTGGTTCTCAATTACACGGTGACCTCCAATCACATCCATTTAATCCTGTATGACCATCACGGCGACCAGACAATCCCCCAATCGATGCAACTCGTTGCGGGCAGAACGGGTCAGGAATATAACCAGCGGGAAAAAAGGAAAGGCGCCTTTTGGCAGGATCGGTATCAATCGACCATCATCGAAACCGGAAAACCATCCTCATCGATTACGAGAAATTGTTTCAGCTTGCCGGCTTTACGAATATGGCCGGTTTTCAAAAGGCTCACCGAAGCTGGGTCGCGTCAGCGGTTGCAAAAGCGACCCTTCTTCGGGAATCACGATGGACGGAGTCAATAGCGGTGGGCAGTGAATCCTCTGTGGTATCCGTTACACAGAGAATGCTCGGTTTGGTTCGTGGCCGTCGTGTTCAATCCTGCAAAGCCGGATTCGAACTCAGAGAAACGCTTGGATCCTATACTGGCGATTCCAGACGCGCGAAATGTAAGATGTAGGTACCTTTTTCCCCAATTTTTCTGGGCCTTATCCTCTATTAACGGATGCTTAGCTTGGTGCGACCCCGGATCTCCGCCCAACCCGAAAATGCTCGATGCGATCCTCGAAATGGAAGGTCTGATTGAAGCCGTATTGCGGCAATGAGGATTTCCCGGCACCAGGGTGGCTTCATTTGTCGGGCGCCAGGTCAGCGTTCCTGTTGACATCCATCCCTGCCAGATCAGGGTTCAACGCTTTGATTTTACCCTGCAGCCGTGTGACGTAGTCCGTGGGGAAAGACCAGACGGGTAGCTTCCCCTTTTTGATCAGGCCCCGCTGCTCCGGGTTCAGATCGAATGCCAGCAGCGTGAGCAGGTCGGAGCTGACCCAGGGACTCTGGGAAAAATAGCTGTGCCCGTTTCCGGTCGTCGAACCGGCGGCCTGGGTGACATCAACGAGTTCCAGGGATGGGTGGTCGCGTAGGAAGTCCAATACCCGTGGCGACACGTTTTCATTGAACGTCTGTCCGAGACGCGCGTGACGAAAAATAAAGCGGGCCCAAATCAGCGCGCGGTCGGCTGACGAAATATAGACCGTGGTCCGCTCCGGAATACGGAGCAAGCCATCCGCTGCGGCCGCGGCGAAGCCCTGGCGGCTGACGTCGCCCCCCACGATGATCACGTTGCCGATGCGCACCTCCTTTCGTATCTGCCCATCGCTGGCGCCGGCATTGAGCAGGGCCAGCTGTTCGAGGGCGCCCACGACCAGCCGCGAACCGGCGCTGAAACCAATGATGTGGATTTTTTCCACCGCGGTCTCCGTCGCCAGGAAGGTGAGAAAAAGCCGCAGTTTGCGCGCCATGTGGATGGCGGTTTCAACGTCGGCGCCGTAGGCCAGAAAATGGGGCGTGGAGGGCCAGGTGTAGGCAATGAATGCGCCCCGGGAGCCATAAAATGCCACAACTCGGCGGCCACCAGCAGGGGGATATCGAACACGACCCGGTAGCCGTGAACATAGATATAGATTTCCCGGATGCCCGAAGTGGCCATGCGCTGATTGACCAGGTGGGCAAATTTCCGGCCACCCGCCGCCGGCAACGGGGTGTCTTCGGGCAATGGTGAAAGAAAAGTGTCGGTATGCGCGAGGGTGTCGGTCTCCTGCACGGAGCGAACCTGCAGCGGGAAATCCCCCTGGCGGTTGCTGGACAGCGAGATGCGGCGTGCTTCCTCCCAGTCGATACCCGGGTTGCCGGCACTGATCCGGGCCCACCCCAGCCGCACGACAAATCCCGGCGTGTTGTAATAAAACGGCTTTGCGTCCGGCGTCTCGGATCGTTTCCGGTCCGTGGCATAGAGCATGGTGAAGTTGTCATAGGACTCCGGCGGTTCGCCGAGCGGCATAAGGCTGATTTCTCCGTCCGCAAAGACAGCCGGCGCCGGCATCAGGTCGATTTTATACTGCTGGCCGCTGCAGGCTGTGAGCGTGACGGTCAGCAGGAGCAGACAAGCATGTAAACGCATCGGTTTCCTTGGCCGCGGGCCACAATGGCATCCGCTCGCTCCGGTGCAAACTCTGTCAATACAAGGGCCCAGGCCCAGCCGATGGCCGTGTGTCCGGAAGGGTAGGAGCCGTCCTTTCGCAAAAGTGCTTCTTCATCCGGTGTGCAGATGGGAGCCTGGTTCACCATGAACGGACGTTGGCGTTGATAGTGGTTCTTGGCAGTATAGGTGGAAAGTCCGGCATCGGCCAGGGTGCGCCGCAGCAGCATTTACAGGTGCGGTGTGTCGCTCTCCGTGATCGGAATCCCCAGGGCACAGGAGAAGGTGCCGGCCGCTTCCGGAAACATCAGTTCGGCATCTCCGGCCGCGAGCGCCCAACGCGGTGTGCCGTGCAGGGCCAAACTTTTGCGGCTCACCGCCTCGTCATGGGCAAGCGCAGCAGAGCCTTCGGCCGGAGGCGGCGGAATGAGCTCCAGGCTGTTGGGAAGCATCTCCGGGTCCAGATATCCCGCCAGGATACCCGGGTGTATTTCCGGCACGGGGGCTGGCTTGCTTTTGCTCTCGAGACCAGCACAGCCTGAGATGATCGCAATGATTACCAAAATCAGAATGATCTTCTGCAGCACATTATCCCCTCTTCGTATAATCATTCAAAGCACCTCTATTTTACTGCCCTTTGCGTTCTTCCCGTTGTTCGATCCGCAATTGCCACATGGCCTCTCCGGGAACCTGACCATAAACCAGCTTTCGTCTCCCGCTAGTCGGGCCCGCATTGGTATCGCCCTTGTTAGCCAGCCTCAAGACTTTACTTTACCGGCTTCACACCCGGGAAGTTCCATTTCCCTTCGAGGATCTCCTTGCGCGGCTGGTAAAAGCGCACCGTGTAGTTCCAGCCCTCAGTGATCGGGAGGTGATTCAGACTCTCAGGATCACCTCCGAAATGGATCGTGAACGAACCGTCTTCATTGGGTGTGCCTGTCAGGTTGTTCACACTGTAGGCATCCTCTTCATTAGCTTCAAAATAGCCGTCTTTATTATACATGCTAATCGACCAAAAGGCGTCCACAGGGACATCCTTGACAGTGAGTTGGTAGGCTCCGACCGGGAGGTTCGGTTCCACGTTTAGGTAGTAGGCCTCCTCTTCCGGTAATCCACCCCAGCCCCATGCCGTTCCGAGGAGGTGGCGGTCCGGATCGACATCCTCCTTGCTGTAGAGCGTGTCACGGTTCATCCGGATGACGTTCTGTTTATCGAGCGGTGTGGGTCCGCGCAGATGAACAAAATGGTTGATGCCCCCCGTCATTTGAAGGATTCGGTCGAACTGCGCGGACGTCTCGGCTCTGACAAAGTTTTCGACATTGACGATGACCGGCTGGGCGACGTCTTCGGCATGGACGCTCGAGACGGCTATGGCCGTCATCAGGTTATCCATGGGCTAAAAGAAGTCGGAATTGATATCATTTAGTCAGCCATTGCATCTTATTCCGACACCGCCCTATTAATGTCCTGGACATTGGGAGGATCACCTGCGCCATGCCATGAGTCGCGAAAAAATCGATTTGGCAAAAGGCGTCAACCGTGTGCGATTGTATGCGTCTCCAATTTGTCGGATGGCCTCGGCCTGGGTCGGGTAGGGGTGAATGGTGTTGGCGATCTGTTTGAGACCCAGTTTGTGGGTCATGGCCAGGCTGATCTCCGCGATCATGTCGCCGGCGTTGGACGCTACGATGGTGGCACCGACAATTTTGTCCGTGCCTTTGCGCACATGCACCCGCACCAGCCCGTTGGTGCGGCCTTCGAGAATCGAACGGTCGACCTCGCTCAATTCCCGCGTGAAGGTGTCGGTTTCGATTCCCTGTTCCTGCGCCTGTCTCTCGTAGCGCCCGACATGGGCGATTTCCGGTTCTGTATAGGTGCACCAGGGAATGACCAGGGCGTCGGTGCTGGCCCGGCCGAAAAAGAGTGCATTGCGGATGACGATGCGTGCCATGAAGTCGGCCGCATGGGTAAACTGGTAGGGCGAGCAGATATCGCCGGCCGCATAAATATCGGTGTTGGTCGTCTGCAGTCTATTATTGACCTTGACGCCTTTTCTATCGTAGGCGACGCTTGCATCCTCCAAGCCCAAATTCTCAACGTTTGGTGCACGGCCCACAGCAACCAGCAATCGTTCGACGACTTCTTCATACTTTTTAGCGTGGGATTCAACTGAGAGGCGGATTCCGTCGCCGTCGGCCCCGGCCAGTTTCAATGCCTTCCCGCAGCATAAAAGCGTTACCCCGTCCTTGCGCATGGACTCCAACACGATGCCGGATGCATCGGCGTCTTCCCTGGGCAGGATCCCATGGGCGGTTTCCACTAGCAGCACGTCCGATCCGAAGCGGGCAAATGCCTGGGCCATTTCGCAGCCGATGGGGCCGGCACCGATGACGGCCAGCCGCTTGGGCAGTTCCGTCAGAGAAAAGACGGTTTCGTTGGTCAGGTAGTTGACCGCCTCCAGTCCGTCGATGGGGGGCGCTGCCGCCCGCGCGCCGGTGGCAATGACCGCTTTTTTGAACGACAAGCGTTCTCCGGCCACTTCAACCGTGTGGGGATCGACAAACCGGCCCTCACCGATAAAAACATCGATCCCCATCTCTTTGAAACGCTCGACTGAATCGTGGGGTGCAATGGATGCACGCAGCCGGCGCATGCGTTCCATGGCTTGACCGAAATCGATTCGCACGCCATCGGGGACCTTAACGCCAAATTCTTTGGAATCGCGAACGGCAGCGGCCACCCGTGCTGCACGAATCACGGCTTTGGACGGCACGCATCCGACGTTCAGACAGTCGCCGCCCATCAGGTGGCGTTCGATCAGGGCCACCTTGGCACCCAGACCAGCCGCTCCCGCTGCACAAACAAGTCCGGCGGTTCCGGCGCCGACGACCACCAGGTTGTAGGATGACGCCGGTTTGGGATTTTCCCAATTCGGGGGATGCACGTGAGAAACCAGGTGTTGGTTGTGCCTGTCCCACGGGCTAAGGATCGCTTGGTCGTTATCTGATTGCGGCATGTCTCGGCTCCTATGGTTGAATTCGTGGTTCGTCGTATTGCCTACGGATGATGCCGTGTTCATGATTGTTCAGCGTGATAGCCTCGCCGAAGATCTTCACAACCGGCCGATCCCATGGTCCCTTGAATATACTGCCGATTTTTTTGATGCTCTTGACTGGATAGTTGTCGGCAGACCGCTTCATCGTGGCCGCGTTGTATAGGTTGATTAAAAACGCCAGCCTCTCCGATTCCGTCCAACCGTCTAATTGGGCTTTTCTGCCGCCGGTGGCGCGGTCCAGGTATCGCTCGAGGGCGTCGGAATCGGCCGCCAGGCCTTTGTAGTCAGCGCGGCCGTCGCTCACGTATTTTTTCAGCAGGGCATCATAGCCTTGCATAGGGCGGGTCGAATGACGCAGCATTCAAACTGCCAGCCCCGCAGATCAGTGCCGTGGACAAAAGCGATACCAGCAGCCGGTTGGATCGAATCGAACGGGTAAACTTTTCATGGCACGATTACTCCTTTCGTGCAACCGTATCGATTCGTGTGGGGAACACCGTTCGACAACGAAATTTGTTTTGAAGCTCTGGATGCACCGTGAAATAGATGGTCGTTGGTTTCGAATCCGATCGATTTCTGCCAGTGCCTGATCGATCTGTTGTTGAATCTCCTCGGCCTGCCCTGCTTTGCATGGAGTCCCTTTTTCCATGCTTCCATCATTTAACCGTATATCCGGCTTTTTGTAACGCCTCACTTGCGACAGATAGGTTATCTGATTTTACCAGTATGTAATCTGTATCAAAGGTTGATATCGCAAAGATGCTTACCTCGGCCTTAGCAAGAACAGCCGAAATATCAGCCAAAATCCCGGTTAAGCAGAAGTCCAAAGTTCCCAGAACGCTAATACAGGACCAGCCCGTTTCTGATCTTTCTGAATATAGCTGTATTGAAGCGTTACAAACGATTGATAGTTCATTTTCAGTTTTGCTGATACTGTAAAAATCACTCTCATAGGTTTGCTTTGGAATTTCATGATCTTGTGGAAAACGATGAACAGTGAAAAGATTTTCGAGAACTTTAAATTCTACACTCATTTTCGATAATTTCCCCCACCATTTTTAAGCTGAATAGGCTAAGACTCAACGCCCACCTTATGGTACCTGCGGTATCACCGCAGTGGTCGTAGCAAGGATCGAGTATAAATCGAGGGCATGGTACCGCCCGAAATCTTTGTTGACATCGCCGAGCCGATCCCTGAATGCAAACAGCTTCATCATCGAAAAAGTATAGGGATGGGGCAAAAAACCGTCAGCCGCGCTGGACACACCTGAAATGAGCATGCCTGAAAGGGTTCCTGGCAACAATCCGTCCTCCAAGGTTAAAGCGTCGTCTACCGGGTGGGCGTGAATGCCGATTGACGGATCCGAAAACAACGCGGGCACAGTGTTTGTTCTTTGATCACTATGACAGAAAAATGACCTTACGGTGAAGATTCCCCGTGGCTTGCCGCGGGGAGGGTTCAATAACGAGACCCTGCCTACCGTTTGGCTGCGGTCTCTATTGGCCAAAGCGCTTACGGATGGGAGTGCGTTGGAAATCTGAACGATTCAGGTGTACATCGACGTTGGGATCGTATTCCTCCCGGTTGGTATAGATGACATCGCCACTCTCATTGATCCAGCGGTGCCGCCATTGATCCGTGCCGATCTCCACTTCTTTTGTGTAAGGATTGACATACTCTTCCTGTCCCATCAGGGTCAAAAACATGTCATTCTGGATTTCTGCGTTGGTGCGATAGCGATGTTCGGAAATTTCGCGGCCGATTCGCTGAACCTCCTTGTTGGTTTTATCGAGGATATTGTTACGAATCATTTGTCCCTTGACCTCTCCGGCCATCCATTCGTGGTCGATTTTAATCGAATGGTTGATGACGGAAAATACAGGCTCCCACCGCTTGTACTGCCCGATAGGGGCCCGCATGTAAAAGGTCAGTTTGTTGTTCCACATGCCCGCCCCGGCAGCACCCATGTCTTCAACCACGGTCACCAGCAGTTCTTCGTAGCGTGTGGCGTCCTCGGTATAATTGACCCTCAAAAAGGCCGCATCGTAGCGCAAATGTCCTGCCAGCATTGGGACCACAATACGGGCTCCCTGATGATAGGCCTGGGCAAGCTTGGCAAGATTTTCAGCCCTGACAATTTTGAGGTCGGTGGCCTTAGGATGGTAGTGCGGGAAGACGACCTGGCGCAGAAACTGTTGGGCGCTCATTAACGGTAAAACGGTCATGCCCTGATAATTCTGTCCCGGTTGAATGATTCCCATTTGGCCGATAGGCGTATGGCGCGGATCAAACCACGCGATATCCGGGAGCCAGTGTTCCATGACCGTGCCTTGGGTGTCCATTTTGATACGAAAATCGAGCTTGGCCGCAATGGATTGGGCGGGGCCGCCCTGGGCAAGCGGATCGACCCGCACGATGCCTCCCTCGACACGCCAGCCTTTGGGAACCAGCAAGGTGAAGGCATTTTCCTTCGGCTCGGTGATGCGGGTAAAAACAACGGTTTCGGCCTCGGTCGGAAGGATGTCGCCATCGATTTTAGGCTGCTGGGGGTTCTCTGCCGCCTGCCGAACAGGAATGGTCTCGGCGCCTGGATGGGCGCGGTAACTGCCGTGGATGGTGTTTAAGCTGTCGATTTCCTGGGGCCGGATACCATCCCTGACAACCATCACCAGGGACCAGAACCTGTCGTCAAAGTAAGTCAGAGAGTATTTATACAGCACCTTGTCTTTTTGATTAACCATTGCCCGGCCGTGCCACCATTCCAATTGGTTCTTTTCCCCACGCTCGAGTGGTGCGACCTCTACGGCTTCGCCGAACTGCGCTGCCAACGGGCGCACCATGCCGAGATAGAAGTGGTTCATGTCTTCTGCCATTTGGGTCGGTGTGGAGACGACCCGGAACTCGGCGTTGCCTGCCGGCGCACAAAAGGTAACCATATGCGGATCGGCACGGTAATCTTCTTTGACACGCCAATTGCGGGGATATTCAAGACGGTACCTGCCTTTAGGGTGGACATATGTTCCTTTTGCTGTCTGCGTATCGGTGTTCTTCTTCGCAGCAAAACTATCCTCCCCTTGTGGTGATGTGAGTTGCTTGGCCCCCGGCTGGCCGGTTCGCCTGCCGCCCAGTTGGGTGGCATTGACGTTCTGCTGGCTGTCGGGCCGAGTTTTACTTTCAGGTTGGGGTGTGTGCCGGGAAGCTTGGGTCGATTTGTCGGTGCCGGCATCGAAACCGGTCAAATAGGTACCGTAAACCCATCCGATGCGGCCCCCTTTGGTCATGACGTTGACCCATTTGCCCTCCTGGCCTTGAATGGTGACACGGTCCCCCTTTTTTAGCTGGCCAAGGATTTCCGATTGGTTCGATGGTCCCTCACGAAGGTTGAGTGCCGTAGCGGTGACAGTCTCGGTGTGGGGTATGAAGCTGATGGTGGCCAGTTTTTTGTTCATATCCGCTATGGACGATTGCATCTGCGTGCATCCATTCAGCGCGATCATTCCAAATACAACCACCCAGATAAACATGATGTGAGACATGTTCATAGACTCAACAGCTGCTGTTTTGTTCAG
Organism: uncultured delta proteobacterium; assembly: GCA_963785365.1. GTDB lineage: Bacteria > Desulfobacterota > Desulfobacteria > Desulfobacterales > Desulfosarcinaceae > Desulfosarcina. Next base: position 510,044 of record CAWAUZ010000013.1, read on the forward strand.
CATACGGTTTCACTCCCTGCAAAAGCGATCCGGGAATCACTTTATTGAGACCCTGTACCGGCAATATAGACCGTTAAATACAGTATTTTAGCAACATATTCCAGCGAGCTGGGGGGATGTATTAAATAACTGAAAATACGCAATATTTATACCAAAAATGGAGCCAGTTCGATATGTTAATAATAACGGAAGAGTAGACCTTTTAGAGGCTTTGGAACATAGCCGAAAGCCATGTCGTCAATATCAAATTATGGTAAAAATTACATAATTGATGTGAAAAAAATACCTTGGCAATCTCGCCGTTTATCAATGTGTCGTTTGTTCAAAACCCTTCATATGCCTCCGTGCTGATTGATCAAGAGTCTATTTATTTGGCACCGATCCTAACAGTCCGGCTATATGGTTGAGGAATTGATCCGGTGGCATGAAGTCCACCAAGCGGAGATCATACCGTTCCTGGCCCTGCGCATCCAAAAAAATAACGGTGGGAACCCCTTTGACGTTATATTGCTTCAGCAGGCGTTCATGAAGTGGATCGAAAGCGAAGGCGTGGGACGGATGGTATTGATGCCCCTGAAGTGGATGTATCGTCGGTCCTTGTCCGTCAATTTGAACCGGGATCGGAATTTGGAATTCTTGAGGGCAGTGAGGGCTGTGGTGATTTGGTCGGTTACGGAAAAAGCAGTCCTATCACCGAATCTGTTTAGCCAACCAATAAGCAGCGTACCCGACGCTGAGGCCTAAAGCAAAATTATTCATGGCCGATATAGGTGCGTCTCTTTAAATATCCAGGCAAAGACTCCCACTGCCAGGATGCCGAATATTATGCCTATGATTTTGGGGAGCATATGATATTTCCAATTGATGTTCGTCAAAAAAAGACGGTGGATAATGCCGGTGATGATGCCATGGTATGCTTTGGATGGACAGAAAAAAGGCAAGACCCGTAACTGGTGATAAGAGTCTTGCCTATGAAGGATATTAATTGTTAGGGTGGTTTACAGATACTGTCAAAAAGAAAGCTCCTGTTCGCATGGCCCCCAATGATGCACATCTGAAATTAGCTTGATACTCTACCGCATTCTGCTCACGGTAGCGCTGAAATAATTTTTCGATATTCATCTTCTGTAAATGCCTTAAGGGTTTCAGATCGCACGGCTCCTGCGGCACCAATTGCAAGCATGGTGGTGGCGTATGCCTCGTCATTGGGCGCTTCACTCACAACCACCATATCATAATGGCCTAATGTAAGATAAAATGCTTTGAATTCGCCCCCTGCGGCTTTCATGGCTGCTTTAACCTTATCCAGCCTCGCAGGGCTCTCTTTGATATTCTCGATTCCTTTTTGGGTGTAGTTGACTAATGTGATGTAAGTCGGCATGTTCCGATCTCCTTATCTGAATGGTTGATGTTGGATTTTGAAGATTGCTTTATGTTTCCCCTGGATTTGGTAGGTAGCACCTCCTTTCAACTCACCAAACGGCTTTGCGTCGAATACGGTCGACATTCTTTGGTCATAGCCAGACACAAGGTCAAGTAACGGAAATTTTAGTTTGCGATAGAAAATTGCTTTGAGCGCGATGCTCAACTGAAGGATATAGGGACCAACATAAACCGAGAAAGGGAAAAAACGTGTCTCATACTTTGTACAAGAATGTTACTTAATGGCAGCTGAATAAGTATAGCGATGATTTCCCTACTGTGATAAAATACGAACTTATATTTTGTTGTCAAGATATTGGCTGACGTCCCACATTGAATACCTCCCGAGGCGACCAGGAATTGCGGAATTTCGAGGAACGTGTCTGGGGATGAAGAATGGGATGGGGATGCGGTGAAGTTCGCTAAACTACCCGGCCATTGATTTGGATTATCAGAATTTGATTTCTTGATATATGGAATCACAACTAAACTGAAATCTTCAGCATGTGCAAAGCGGCTATCAGGGCTTTTGATGGACCTGTGGTTCATTGGAGTAATCGCAACCCCAGATTCGATTGCTCACGGTAAAGATACATTGATCGTATCTTGGTGAAAAAAGAAAAAGGCCAACTACAACATCTTGTAGTTGGCCTTCTTCTTTGTTTCGAAGATCTTAAAAGTTTCGCTCAATAGTAGATAGATTAACAGCTATGGGGTGAACTCGACCAACATTCGCATTGTCTCGGTCTTTAGGCTGTCCTCCCGCATCGCCTTCTGGCCTTCGGCGGATTGTAGCAACTCTTGAAATTTCGCCATATCGGGTATCTCCGCCATAACGCCCGTCGCATTCGAGTTGTTGGGGTCGCGAAAGGTGCGGCATTTGATTCCAAGCTCCCCGAACATTTGGTGTCGGCTTCCTGGTCCCTTCCTCCAGGCTTTGGCCCAGACTGTGCCATCCTGAACTTCGTGAAATATGATTGCCGTTGTCATTGTAGATTCCTCCCGTTTTGGGATGGTGGTTGGCTTCCTGGTAGCTGCATTGCTACGCATACAGCCCCCCGTTTGTTAGAGGATAATTACACCTTTTTTAATTACAATATCGGTTCCAAATTTTATCATAGAATACGCTTGAAAAATTTAGCGAATGGGCATGCAGTTTGCGGAACTTAAAGATATGAGCTTAATTGGGAGGGTACTTTAGAAGTTAACCACAGACTCGGATTTCTTGCTAGTATTTTGACCGAAGGCTAATCCGGTGTGCACCAAGAAGATGGTAAAGGATTGGGCTTGACCACCTGATCCACCCTTTCGACTGTGATTATAATCGAACATCAGTAAGAATTGGATAGGTTGATATCTACAAGGTTGTTGGAGACATCCAATAAATTGAGGCTAAATTTTCCTCTGTGATATTCAATTAAAAAACAACTAATCACGGGAAAAGGTCAAACACCATTTTAGTAGTCGGCCGTCTTTTTGCAAATATTGTCCTTAATCGCAGTAACCACCGGTTTTAAAAATCGTGATGTATGGTCTGTGACCAACATTATGGTATTGTTGCAATGATCACATTGTACTCGTTTTAAGTGAATGCCTTGAATTCAACTCCTGTAGCGTTAACAGTCTGTTTTGCTAATTCAAACCGTGTCGGGCTCTCATTAATGGTTGCTACTCATGACTACGCAAATTTTTCGAAAGAAATATATGTTGCCATGGTTCGGTCTTCTTGTTTTTTTTATTTTCGTTCTTAAACATATATCTGGCTGATTTTATTTTAGGCAATAAACCTTACCCTTATCCTGCATTCATCGAGGAGAGGTAGATGCCGCAACTGTTTTAATTTGTATGGTGATTTCGTGAAGCACTTATCTGTGAAATACTTGATACTATTGTCAGCTGTTATCCTGATAGGATTGATTTTGTTGAACATTTATACTGTCAAAGATTGGCGCACCGCCAGTCGCGAATCTGCGAAGATCGCGCCCGATCCTTCAACCACGAATGAGGCGGTTCTTCAGGTCTATGGCGCCAGTGCCTGGGGTTGGCGTGGCTGGTTTGCCATCCACACCTGGATTGCTGCCAAACGGACCGGTGAAACCGCCTACACGGTGTACGACGTGGTCGGTTGGCGTGGCTACCATGGCCAGACAGTCCTGCGGATTGCCAAAGATGTCCCCGACCGTTATTGGTACGGCGAGAAACCTCGGATTCTTAAAGCGCACAAGGGAACAGGGGTGGATGAACTGATTGTTGCAGTAAACAAGGCTGCTGAGGATTATCCATGGAAAGATACCTACAGGGCCTTTCCAGGTCCAAACAGCAATACCTTCACTGCCTGGATCGCCAAGCAGGTGCCGAAATTGGAACTGAACCTTCCTTTTTCTGCTATCGGTAGTGGATACTTGGAATAATGGGCTACTATTTTCGGTTGTGGCAAATTACACTAAAGCATACTCGGAAGAATATTTATGAAAGCGATTGTATACACAACATACGGATGGCAAATTCGCGTATCTCCGACATGCTGAGGTCTGTCCTGACGTCGAAATTAACTGACAAGAAGGTTGTTTTTGGTTTTGCCGAAGAAAAGGAAGAAGACTACTCGCACTTAAGGAAATGATTGAAGAGGGTAAAATCAAATCCATCGTCGATAAAGTCTATTCGTATGAGCAAGCTGCTAAAGCTCATCGAAGAGTAGAGACTGAAAAACGTTTGGGAACTGTTGTAATCTCTGTAGGACACCCTTCTAAAAGTACGCCGCCCGAAATCGTGCATTTATTGATTCGAGTTGTTTGAGAACTTCACTTCCGACGGTCCCTCTGGCTCCAGAATACAAATTATGATTTGGAATCCTCATTAAGTTGACTACGGTTGAATGTCGGAACCATATTTGGCCCAACAAAGATTAGTGAAAATTATTTCCCGATAATCCATTATTCGGATAATTAGTTCCCGGTTATTGGGCAAAACGATTACATATTAACCCAATCCGATCATTTTTAAGGCTTCTTCTACATCGAAATTAACTTTAATTTCATATGCAAATCCAGGTACTCCAAAGAAACTTGCTGCATAATCACTAACCGCAGTCATACCCTCAGCAAGATTTTTAGGTTCAAGTTCAAATATCGATAAGCTTTTTACACCTTCTGCATTTGTAGAACTAATATATGGACCACTTCGTGTGAGAAAGTCTGGTAAAGATGGGGCATTTATAAAACTTTCACCCATTTTCTTTGCACTCTCAGTGGGAAATGATATATTCATGACAATAACCATGTCAAACCTCCATTCTTTTCGATTGAATTATGCGGGGAGCTGTTTAACTCTTTTCCATTACTTTAACTGCTCCGGGATACCCATCAATTGTTCAGGCTTCCATGACGTTCAACCTCCTTCTAAATTCAGGATCCTTGTAGATTGATCCCAATTCTTCCGATCTTTAAACAATTTTTCCAGAGAACAAAACTGCCCACTGGAGGAAAAAAATTGGAAATTTCAGACACCCAAACATTAGGCAAAGTTTCATATCGGTGCCATTTTAATTTTGAATTGTAGGAATTGATCAGATCCGGGTAATCCAGAAGACTCTGGTTCAGCTTGGACCTGCCGACTGTTATAGTCAGGTGAGACTCTGCGACAGACAGTATCGTATCCTTTAAATATCAAGCTACCTGATTTCTGTCAAATTTATTGAAAACTCAGAACTTCGATACAGATATATTGAGATGCTTACACCATCCGGTTCCCTTAAAATATCGGCGCTTTCCAAACCATACCTGCCGGATCGTGACCGACGGAGGCTCAGACCTTTTATTGGTTGATATACAGCACAAAGCTTGCGATGGGTTGGATTTATGAATAGTCGCAATCGCAACACCAGATTTGATTGCTTACGTTAAAAATACATTGATCGTATCTTGATGAAAAGCGAAAAAGGCCAACCACAACAGCTTGTAGTTGACATCCTTTGTTTCGAATTTTTTAAAAATTTCGCTTAACAGCAGATAGATCAACTGAGCCCTTGTGCCAGGTACCCTGCCAGTAAGGAGGTTAGTTAACTATAAGGGTTGGTCGGCCGGTAAATACATGGGATATAAAGATGATTTAAAACTATCAGTTTGAAGATTCGGTAAATCCACGTCAACTTTCTTAATCTTTCAACAAAATAGAGACCATTCGAATGGTAATCACTATCGTCCAGACCACACAAAAAATGAGTAGCACGCTGATCAACCAATACCATGCCCGAGTAAAGGCGTACTTCATCTTAACGAATAGACTTAAAGGCTTGGAAGGTTCGTTTGGTGGAGATCGAAATGTCACAATAAATAAATAAATGCCAATGCCCCATAAAAAACCAATAATACATGGAATAATTAAACGAGTATCTTGATTAGATGGGAAGAAGAGGATTATTGCTATTAATGATGTCAGGCTGATTAGCCCCAACGACAACGATGGCAGTCGTAGCACTTGGATGGCTAATGCTATTCTCTTTAAATTATCGATCATTATTTGCATTTCCAGGCTGTCAAAGTGATGGCGATTTTCATCGATGCCTCCAACTCATCAACGGTGCGAAGGGGTTCTGAAAGGTTGTGATACCATACGGTCAAGTATAGTTCTGACTCGCATTTAGGTTGTTTCAATTCATGTATTGGGTAGGATACCCTATCCGAACCAGATTGCCAAATGCTAATTGTATATTTCTTATAATAACTTTGAGTTGGAGGTGCGGCAAGCTATCTTTCGAAAGCGTGAAGCCAGATAGATTCAGTTCTCATGATCTATCCTGCACGGAAGCATATCGATTTTATTTTTCACGTCAGAAGCAAAACATTTTACTTAAAAACATCTGACCAGAAAGTCTTGAGGTGTCTACCAATTTAGCGTGTTTAGAAACCCAAATCTAGACTCAAGTAATTATTATCAATTTAGATCATATTTTTTGTTCTACTTTGTCAAAGCAAGGCTGGCAAAGTGTTCTGCTTGCGTATCTTCGCGTGCGTGATTCCATTGTTGCCTCACCGCATTTTTCACAATCAAGGCTGTTTAGTATACGAGCACCTCTGGGCATTACCTCGATAGGCTCCATTGTTTCGAAAAGCGCATCCAAATCATAACTCATGATTAATGATAGTGTCTTTTCGCGTAGTTTTTCACGACGCTCTTGCTCCAATTCGTTTGAATCAGGCGATGCAATCTCTCGGAACAGGGAAGACAGTTCATTATCTTTGCCACCTTTTTCTCCGGGTTTGAATAAACACCGGAAACCTTGGCCAGTACCACGATTGAAAAAAGTAAAGGCCATCTTACCATAGTCCTTGTGAATTAAATTCCCTTTACCAAAAGTGCAACCCGTAAGAAATTGTACTGCATCTACGCCGCACATATCCGTCTCAGTGACACAAACCAGCTGTGAATTGGGTAGATCACCGAGTTCTCGCTTTGCCAATTCAGAGGCTCTGATTCCAATGCTTAAACCTGGGCAAGAGTGACCGTGAAAGCCTATTACCTTTTCTATTGTCTCTTGTTGAAATTCACATGGCATTTTCGTCTCCTTCACTGAGCTTGAGGGATTACCATCAAACATTCGTCCTGTTTGTATATTTTTACCGGCAGTCCGTACACGGTTTCTATGATTTTAGCATTTACACTTTGTGTGGAACCGGCGTAAAAAATTTTACCATTCTTTATAAATATGCACTTATCTGCATATCGAAAGGCGGCGTTAAGGTCATGCATTGTCATGACTGCTGCTACTGTGTGTTCGTTTACAATTCGGCGTAAAATGCCCAAGACTTCTACCTGGTTCTTCAGATCCAAGTTAGATGTTGGTTCATCCAGAAGTATAAGTTTGGGTTCCTGAACAAGGGCTCGGGCGATGGCTACTTTCTGCAATTCACCGCCACTCATCTCGTCAATATAGCGCATTGCGAGGCTTTCCAGGCCAAGCCTTCTCAGAGCTGCGTCTACGATCTCCAAATCTTTTTTAGACACCCCCCAGTTTATATGCGGACGCCGCCCCATCAATACAGCATCAAATGCAGTAACCCGTGAAGGCTCCGTGCGTTGGGCGACATATCCAATTCTACGGGCAATCCCCAAAGGTGGGAGCGAATTTATATCCTGGCCGTCTATGGTCACCGATCCACTTGTAGGGCGGTGTATGGCATTAATGCACTTCAACAGCGTAGTTTTTCCTACTCCGTTTGGACCGAGTACAGCAAGGAGTTCACCCGGCATCAAATTGAAATCCACCCCAGCTAAAATGGGATGGCTGTTGTAGGCGAATGAAAGACCGGATACAGTCAAGATCATTTTCGCCTCCCACGAAGTATCAAATAAATAAATGCTGGAGCACCCATGAATGCCGTTAGCACGGAAACGGGTAACACATGCGGCATCAAGATCAGTCTCGCGACGGTGTCTGAAACCAATAACAACAATGAACCACAAATAACAGTGGCTGGCATTAGAAAACGATGATCCCCTCCGATGATTCGTCTGACCATGTGCGGTACCACAAGCCCTATGAAACCAATGATACCGAGAAAAGACACAATCACCGCCGTAACCAGAGAGGCAGCAAGCATACCGATTATTCGCACTCTTTCCACGCGTACCCCAAGCCCCTTGGCTGTTTCGTCGCTAGCATCTATGGCATTGTAATCCCAACTTTTTGAAAGTAGATAGGTTGAACATAATACGGTCACCACAGCCAGCAGGCCCAAATCAGACCAGCTGGCACGGGCAATGTCCCCGAAAGTCCAGAATACCATGGCAGCAAGCTGCACATCGTCTGCAAAATATTGCATAAGCATGGTTCCGGCGGTGAACAGCGCCCCTAAGGCTACCCCTGTAAGCACCATCACTTCCGGTGTGGTTCCACGCACTTTTGATATTGCGATAATGACTCCGGCTGCCAGCATGCTGAAACCGTAGGCAGTAATTGTAGTCAGGTAAGGATTTGAGATCGAAACCGATCCGAGATTTGTGCTTTGCATCACGCCGGAACCCAAAATCATTACCGAAAAGGCTGCACCGAATGCCGCAGCTTGCGATATACCCAAGGTAAACGGCGATCCAAGAGGATTGCGAAGAATCGACTGCATGGTAGCACCCGCCACGGAGAGTCCAGCACCGGCAACCACAGCTGTTAATGCCTGGGGCATTCGAATATTCCACACGATTATGTCAAAACGCTTAGAAACGCTGATACCGACCAGTGTCTTGACCACATCAGAAAAGGGCACGCCCGCCGCGCCAATCGATATGGAGAATGCCAGCCCCAAAGCCAGACCGATAAAGGCCAAAAACATGAAGCCAATTTTGAAGTGAACATAACCGATGTATTCCCGTGGGACCTGTCCATCTGCAAAATGCATCATTACTCCAGCACCGCTGTAAAGGCGAGATTGTCAAATTGTGCGTTCATCTCTGTAAATACTGGTTTGCCGACCAAAAATTTGTAAATTTCGTCTGCTTTGGAAAACGGGTCAACGTCCTCGAACCGTTCCGGATAGAGTATCTTACCGATGAAATAGGCATTGGCCAGAACAGATCCGTAATTTTTCGTGTACCAATTATAGGGCAAAACCCCGTAAACAAGTTTGTTTTGAACAGCGGTAAGCGTTTTCAATGCTGGATCATTACAGATTTCCCAAAGGCCGGAGGCACTCCCTGTAAGCTGTAAAGTGGAAAGATCCAGAAAAAGTATATCAGGATCCCACTCAATCAGCTTCTCTTTGGATAAGGTAACCTGACGCTGTGACTTGCTTTTCGTCTTTGTATCATGAGCAACGTCGGCAGCGTTCACGAACGTGAACGGTGGATAAGATAGTTCGGTGGACATGAATCCATGAGGCCCTCTATAGGCCACCCCGCCCATATAACAGGTCCTTTTTTTCGATTCGAGAATACTGTCTGTACGCTTATGTAAATCCTTTATGGTCGCATTGAAAAAATTAATAACCTCTTCTGCCCGATTGGATTTGCTGACTATTTTTCCCATAATGCGGAGGCTTGTGAAAAATTTCTCACGCTGCATACCAAGATTCCCGTATTCGAGGACAACCGTGGGGATGCCGGTTTTTTCTTGTAATTCTAAGGGATCATACCCCATGTTAGGGAAAGTTTTGAAGATAGCCTGCGGCTGTTTCGCTAAAGACAGAATCAATTCAGGATTGTCAAAACCCCGAAACTCCCCGAAAATAGGTTGCTTCTTGAATGCCGGATTCGCTAAGGCATACGGTCTGGCATCAAACTGCCGTCTTTTGACTTCAATGTCGTCAACCGCTACGATGAGGTCCTGTGCTGTCAAATAGGTCAGTAGCCGCAATGAACCAGGCCCTGAGCAGATCGCAGAATTCAATGGATTAGGTACTGATATCGTTCTGTCCATCGTATCGATGATGGTCAAGGTATCTCCAGCATTGGCTCCACTGTTCCAAGTTAACATGAGAAATGCCAGCATAATCGCAGTGGTAATTTTCACCATTCCCCCTATTTACAATAGCTTCGGACAAAAAAAGCCACGAGGTCTTCTGCCCTTAAATTGGTCAGTAACCTTCGTGGCTTATTTTATATAATTGAGATTGCTTTTCGCACACAGACGCCTACAGACGTCGAATTACTTAGCGTATATAGATCAATTGAGCATTTGTCAACTATGTTCTTTCGACTGTATACTTTGAACGGCCACAATCTCCGTTTTTAACCCTCACCCCATCCATTTCACACAGGGAGAGTGGGTTAACGGAAATCGCAATCAATGGCCGTTAAAAGTATAATTCGAAATAATCCGATAATCAGATTCAAACAGTTTATATAAGAGCTGAAGGGCCGGCCCAATATATTGTGGGCGGGCAAAAACTCTCCAGAGTTGTGATTACCATTAAATGAAATATGGCCTGATCGCATATATAACTGCTATCCCATTGTAATTTAATATAAAATCAAGTGGCCAATATATCATGTGGTTTATCCCCACAACCTCCATTTACCGCATCCAAATTGCATGTTTATGCCGGCTAAAACTGCTTTTTCGCATAACGCAGATATTGGGCAAATTGGTCATTTATGGATAGGCAGCACTACCTAAGCAGAATTTCTGCTTGCATTAATATTGCCGTACAAAGACCGTTCGACAATCTTTTCATAAAACGGTTGGTGCTTGGATTTGCGCTCTATTTTCTGTAACGCATATTGCTGGATGACCAACAGGGGTAGAACGATGCGTTCCCGGATCTCGATCGATTTTTTAGATACCGGCTCCTCTTCCATCAACGCCCGGTATCCGGAAATCATCAGGACCATCTCTTTGGACAGCCGGTATTCGTCCAACAGCATGTTCCAGAAGTCGTGGTAGGCGTCATCTTCGGCAATATAGGCGGTCAATTCAAAATAACACTTGGACAACGCCATCATGCTGTTAAGGATCAATGCCTTGAAAAAGGGCACGCCATGAAACAATTGTTTCAATTGATCGGTCTTTCCCTCGGTAACCAGGGCTTGGAGAGCCGTTCCAACACCGTAGTACCCCGGCACATTTTGCTTCAGTTGGCTCCAGGAGCCCACGAAAGGGATCGCCCTCAGATCTTTGAGGTCCAGTTGTTCCTTGTCACCCCTCTTGTCGGGCCTGCTGCCGATATTGGTTTTGCCATAATATTTGAGCGTGCTCTTGTTTTCCAGGTAGGGAATAAACATGTCATGGTTTTTAAGGGCCGTGTACTTTTCAAAGCTCAATTGCGCCAGCTTCTCGATAAGCTGTCTGTCTTGCGCGGAAATCTCATTTTCTGTCTCAAACAAACGCGTGGACAGCCCGGCGGCAAGCAGCTGTTCGCAATTGTGTTTGAAATGCGCTTTGGTGCCGTACATGCTAGTAATGGTCTGGCCTTGAATGGTGAGTTGAATTGCATGATTGGCAATATTCTTGCCATGCGAGGCATAGAAGCGATGGGTCTTGCCGCCTCCCCGCGCGGGTGGGCCGCCCCTGCCGTCAAAGAATATGGCCTGGATACCGTGTTCATCACAAACGGCCGAAAGTGTCTCCTTGGTTGTATAGATAGACCAATTGGCCTGCAGGTACCCGCCGTCCTTGGTTCCGTCAGAAAATCCCAGCATGATGGTCTGTCTATCCCGGCGTTGAACGATATGAGCCCTGTATTGGGGTATATGAAAGAGTTCCTGCATAATGGATCCCGCGTTCTTCATGCCTTCCATCGACTCGAACAGCGGGATGATGTCTACCGGAAGCTCACCTTTTCCCCACCCGCACCACCGTAACAGGCTGAAAACAAACAGCACCGAAGAAATATCCTCGGCATGACTGATGACGTACCGGTTGCACCCCTCGGTCCCGTTTTTACTCTGGATATGCGCCATTTGGGCAATGGTTTCGATGGTGTCTTTGATGATCGCATCGTCGAACTGATCGGGCTGCACAACGATGTCCCGGTTTAGAAGAATCGTCAGCAACTCGGCTTTTCCCAGCTCATCCAGGCGGTAGGCGATCAACTTCTCTTGTTTCAGGATGGCTTCGACGGTTTGCCGGTGGACGCCATGGTTTTGCCGGATATCGAGGGTGGCGAAATGCGTTCTGAAGATGTTGACTTTATCGATGAGGGTGTCCAGTTCGTCGAGATACAGGCTGTTGTAGTTCTCTAAGAGGGCGGCCCTGATATCGAGGAGCGGATCCATAATCTCTTCATACTGCATCGTTTTGGTCGGGTCGAACATGGCCACGTATAGTCTGGCCCTCAAATTCTCAAGGACAACTTCCACCTTTTTGAAGGTCAGTTTACGCGCCAGTTGCTTAACATCGTGATAATAACACTTCATCAGGTTCATGCGTAGTTCATCGGCGACATCATTGGTGATCGCTGCGGTGACGAAGGGATTGCCGTCCCGATCGCCACCGGGCCAGAATCCAAGCTGAATGATAGCGGGGCAATCGAAACAGCTGTTGCGGACGATCTTTTTAATAGTCGCATACAACTCCCCCACGGCGTCATAATACACGTGGCGAAGAAAGTAGATAATGTTTCTGGCTTCGTCAAAGGGGGTCGGTTTCCTGGCATTGATTAACGAGGTCTGTCCCAGTTGCTGCAGTTTCAGGTCAATCTGATTGATCTCGTTTCGGGTGATCATCGATTTCAGATTACCGATGATATCCAGGACCGATGGAGAGTAGAACTGGGTTGGATGCGCAGTCAATACGAGGCGCGCACTGAAACAGGAGAGGTCGTCGGACAGGCTGCAGGTTTTTTGATTGCCGGCCAGCAAGGTAACGCTGTCCTTCAGCGACAAATGATCGTCGAGCTGCACCAGCTGCTCGAAGGCGGCATCCTCCACACTGTCGTAAAGCACGACTTGTCGTTCAACATACCGGATGACATGGAACATAAATTGAATTTTCTCTTCTTCCGTTGTTATGTCGGTGTGAACGCTGAAAAAGGAGTCAATAATTCCGAGCGGGTCGCGACCCGAGTCAAGCCCCTGTTTGCAAACATGCTGCAATAGAGGAATAAGCATTCCAACGTTGCTGACAGTTCGAAAAGGCAGATTCAAGAATAAGCTGTTGTACACATCAAACTTTTTCTTTACTTCATTTTCAAATGCCTTTAGCTGTGCGTGATCATTCATTGGTTTGAATTCCTGGATTAAACTTGGCAATCAATTAAGGGCGGATTACTGCATGTTAGTCCCGCGCCATACCCGAAACACCTCCGGTTGCTTCTGAACACACAAAAAAGACCATCAAATTCTCATCGGGAAGAAAAATATCGGCCGATGCGTTTTAAAATGGTATCGGGCAATTCGAAAATTGTTTTCAACAGGCTGCGGTTCACCCTTTTTCCGGTGACGCCCAGCTTGAAGTCCGATTGAAACTGCCTGCCACATGAAGGACATTTCATCAACATCCCGCCGATGTCCTCGGGAAACCGCAATTGCTGGCCGCACTCGGGGCACTTTTTCAGTTTATATTCAGTCATGGTTGGGTTGGCCCTTTTTTTATATTGTAAGAGGTGTTTTCCTGTCCGCAAGTCGTCTTCATCCTCGGGTGGACTTCATCCAAGTTTCTCGGACAGGCGGCGGCCAATGGCAGGCCAGCCAGCGTGCGTCGGTAATGGAACCTTAGGGTTGCGGAAGATGATTTCGTCGATGGTTTCCTTTTCGATGATTTTCCATCTCAAAGGCACTCTTTCCCGATATAGTTTTTGGATCATGGGTCTATCGCATGGGCTCCTGAGTTCGGGATCGATATTGTTGCGGACGAAATTGAAAAAAGAAGAGAGTTGGGAATAACGGATTCGCTTGGTGTAGGGTTTGTTTCCTTCGGTGAGTTGGTTCAGGTAGGTTAGAATCTATTCTGGGGTGACCTGGTCGACGGGAACATCGGCCCAATAAAAAACGTGCGGTAGCGGTGATTCGGTCTCACAGGATTGGAAGAACGCTTAAACCGGATACCCATGATTTGTACCGCCAGATTGTCCGCGTCATCGATGCCTACGCGGTCACCCACCGTGGCATCGATGACGCGGACAATTCAGGCGCGTTAGCCGCTTTGGGCAGGGTGGTTAATAAGGCTGATCTGTGAATTTTTGGCTGTAGGTTTGGACATTGGTTAGCGGCCCCTGCGCGCGTGGGCAACCGATAATTGTAGTAGGTTGCAGATTATATCCCGTGTAAGGCCCCGGGAAATATTTTCTTTGTCGGCATCGCCATGGAATGACCTACGCTGTCCAGCAGAACAGTATGTCCACAATGGGGATTTATCTTTTCATTTTTATTCTGAGATTTGTCATTAAACAAATTTTCAGGAGTTCATGTAAAAAGGCAGAGCCCCGTGAGAGGCTCTGCCGTGTACCGCCATGTCGGCGGACTTTGAATCTGCTGCCTATTTTTTCGAAGCTCTGCCGTTTTTCATACCCTCAGATTTTACAGGAGGCTCCTGCTGTCCGGCCGGCTATACAACTGTTGATGAAGTATCCCAGTGTTATCAGTGTAATGGCAGTTCCTAACATAGGGCACCGTCCTATCGGTTATCCTGCTACATCGATTCCCATGTCACATCCCAGGTTCTCATCTTTTTTTCACACTCGAAATTGGCTTCGCGCGTATCAACGTGTCCTTCATTTCTGCCGTCGCTGTAGTCCTGCACTCTATTTTCGGCCATGGTATCACCTCATTGGTGGATTGTTTTGGTGTTGGTTGTGTTCCGTTTCGCATGGCTAAAAGGTACGGCACGAAGTGATTATGGCAATGTGAGCCGGTTGACTGTGGTGTGATAGGTGAAAGCTACCAATGTATGTGTGAGGGTTGATTTTTGAGCCGGCCGAACAAAAATGATAGGTTCTCAGCCTGTCTCTCCGCCGGGTGGTGACGTTCAAGTGTTCTGGTAAGTTGCGGGATAAGGTGAACGGAGGCTGACATGTGCGGTAGATTCGTTGGATTCACAGCAGCGAATTCCTTGCAGGAACAATTTCCCATCGACATCATAGATGCAGAGGTAACCTCCAATTACAATGTCGCCCCTACCCAGGAAATCCTTGCCATCGTTCGCCACGGCGACAAGAACCATTTGGAAAAGCTATATTGGGGCTTGGTTCCTTTCTGCGCCAAGGATATCAGAATTGGTAACCGTATCCTGATCTGCATTGGAAGGAAGGATACTCTGCATATGCTCTGGCTCACCGCTGGGAGGAGGCCAAGGGGTTCCTCAGCGAGATTAAGGAGGCCCTGGAGTCGATTCCGGCACTTGATGATTTCGAGTTACTTTTAGCTATCCCGGAGTACAAAGTTAGCCTCTCAGGAGGAGGTGCGGCTTGTTAGATGGGTTGATCGTGTATTAGCTGGAGATATGATTATTTTGCTTTTACAAGCCGAACAACGTGCTCTGCTTGCTTGTAGTGCAATCCCAGGTGGAATGGAAACATACAGTTCCATTTGTGGGCATCAAAATCCCCAAAGATCATATGAGGCATAGTATTTTTCCCTCGAAGCCCCCTGAGATCCTTGGCCATCCTTACATGTGTATTGACTGACTTCCTGAATGAGTGCAATTGTTCCGCTCCTGCCGATTCAGAGGGCATTACATCTTTTTTAGGATCGATTGTTGCTGCACCACTCAATGGCCCACCGTGAATGAGATGTCGGATAATGGCTGAGATGCTTCTGTTGACGATGGAATTGTGTTCGAGAATCATGTAAAAAGACCACCTTCGCATGTCTTCGTCAACACCACGAATTGGCGGAACTTCAATTTTGATCTGGCCATCTTTTGGAGTCAATCCCTCAGCCAGAATTTCATACTTTTTGAGAATGCCTTCGGCTTGAATAATGGCACGTTTCCGACTCGTAAATACGAACAGCATTCTTACAAACTTTTTAATGAGGAAGTTGGTCATTCTACCCCCTTCACGTAATCCACCTGCATCTCCTTTATGTCGTCTATCTGACAATAGGTAGGATTTTCCGAAACTCATCTGTGTTCGCACGACAAGCCCACTGAAAAATAATGATTTCGGTGGAACTGATGACCGCACCAGCCTGCCTCAATAAATCAATGGCAATGTCACGATTTTCATTCACGCGAGATGCCACGGCATCGGCTACCAAGTGCACCTGAAAACCGGCCTTGATAAGATCCAAGCACGTCTGAAGGACGCAGACATGTGCTTCCACCCCAACTACCACGATCTTTTTGCGATTGAATGATTCAACTGTTAGAATGAAATCCGCTTCAAGGCATGCGCTGAAGTGCTCTTTTGAGAATACCTGTGGAGATTTTATTTCTTGGATCAACTCTGGGATCGTTTCTCCGAGTCCCTTTTTGTATTGCTCTGTCAGTAAAGTCGGCACATCAAGGGCATTGGCAGACTGGATGAGCTGTTTTGCTTTGCCGGCAACCAATTCCCAGGGATTGATGACCTTGAGCATCGCTTGTTGAATATCGATGATCAGAAGCAGGCTATCCCCGCGAGTGGCGACATATTCTGAACGCTCCATGATTATCCTTTCAAAATATACAAAGGTAGGTGGTTAGTTTTTCGGCAAATTTTCACCTTTCACCTAATCCGCCTGCACCTCCGTCATCTTAGCAAAAAAATCCGCCTCGATAAAATAGCGGCCGGCCACCTTGAATTTTAACGGCGCCCGGTATTCGACTATACCCTGGTATCTACCGGGGAATAAAATTGATTATCGCCTTTCAAGGTCTGTATCCACACCTGGATAATACCTTCATTTTCTTCTTCGTCCTCCGATTCGGACAGGGCTGCCAGGAGTTGGTCGATGGTGGACTGATTTTCAACGCCGTCCTGCCCATATACGATGGAAAAATTAAAAAGGAAACGGCCATTGTGGTTTTCCCCGGGTATAAATAACAGCCTGTGTTCCCTATCGCCTTTTCTCTGAGCGGCTTTACAGGAGTTTGGTAACAATCAGGTAACAGATGGTAACAATTGGCGGTGAGGCAAGAAAAGAGAATCAGGCATTTAAATGGATGGTAACTGCAAACCCTTTGGGTTTGAGGTTGGCAGCTGAGACAGTTCCTTTGCACGTTTCAATACATGTTTTCACGATAGCCAATCCGAGACCCACACCCCCGGTATCTCTGTCACGCGACGCTTCGGGGCGAAAGAAAGGTTCAAAAAGCTGGTCAAGAAGATCTTCGGGAACACCAGCGCCAGTATCTCGGACGTCAATTTCGACCCCGCCGTTTCTTTTCTGGGCGTTTATCTCGATCGGGCCGGCATCTGCGGCATAGTTGACTGCATTTCTCAGCAGATTGGCAAGTGCACGCGTCAGCAGTTCCGAAGATGCGACGACACGGATCCCTGGTTTTATTCGGACGACAATCTCGGCCGCCGGTGAGATCTCACGTTTAATTGCAGTCTGAACGACGGGAAGCAGGTCGATGCTTTCCAGTCTGACCGTTTTCGACTTCATCTCGGCCCGTGAAAAGGCGAGCAGTTCGTTAACCAGGTTGGACATGTGGTCAACATCTTCCATGACATCGATCACCCGCTGCCGGTTTTCCCTTCCAATACGTTGATCCAGGGCGCCAAGGCCAAACTGAATCCGGGCGATGGGGGAGCACAACTCGTGGGCCACGTCTCCCAGAAATCGTTTTTGGCCTTTCACGAAAGCGGACAACCGTGCAGTCATATGGTCGATTGCTTTCGCCAGACGTCCAATCTCATCAGTCCGCGATTCATGGATGGACACATAAAAGCGTCCGTTGGCAATTTCCTCCGTTGCACGGGTCATGCGGGCAAGTGGCCTGGTGATGTTTCTGACCATCGGGATCCAGAGCAGTACTGAAATCAATATTACCGCCGCAGCCACGACCATCCAGGGAAGCGGATCGAAAAAAAAACCGTTGCCTGTCAGGGAGTCCGATACAGCCAACAAAATAGCAGAAACAGGAGGTAGCATGGGGCCAGGGGGTAGGGGGACACGCAGCCCGGACCAGTAACGGGCAGGATGCCGCGTCCGCATCATAAAATGGGGTTTGCCGTCATACCCGTTGGGGGGCATGGGCGGCATTCTTCCAATGGTCCGATTGTTCGGCGAGCCTCCGTCAGGGAAGTGTTGCGGCAGCCGTTGAGGATCGCTGAGCGCATGGGGCGGTGGAAATGGGCCTTTCGGCGGTTTTCGCATCAAAGCATCCCTGACCCTTTTCCTTACCCGTTCGGGAAGTTCGCCGTCTGTTGACGAGAAACGAGATCCGTCTTCGAGCACGATCGTGAAATCCACCCGGTGGATCTCTGCATGCCTTACCAAAACATCGGACCATTTGGCCCGCGGCATCTGGCCCAGGTCATGGGCAATCAACAGGCCGGCGGTTCGCAGGCGATCTGTTCCTTGTTGGTCGAAAATGGCATACAGACTTAGATGCGGCTGAAAAACAATGAAGGCCGCCAGAACAGCGGCGACCAAAATCATGTTCAGAAAGAACCAGGATAGGATCTTGGCGAATAAGGACGACGCCGGTTTCATGATTGTTGATCCTCCGGCACCTTGAACATATATCCGGCGGTTCTGACCGTCTGGATGAATCTGGGATTGCGGGGATCTTCGCCGAGCTTGCGACGCAACGAGGAGATATGGACATCCACGGAGCGGTCGAACACATCGTAGCTCCTGCCGGCGACGGCATCCAGGAGTTGATCCCGTGACAGAACCCGGCCGGAAGACCTGGCCAAGCTGATCAGAAGGTCGTATTCAATCGGTGTCAGATTCAATTTTTCTGTACTTAAGCGCACTGTTCGGGCGTTTAGGTCAACCTGTAGATCCCCGAATGCCAATAGGTTTTTTTTGCCAGCGGACGCCGCCGGAAGTTCGGATCTTGAGTGCCGGCGGGTAACGGCGCGAAGGCGTGCCAACATTTCACGCGAGGAAAAAGTTTTGGGGAGATAATCATCAGCCCCCATCTCGAGCCCCACGATTCGGTCGGTCTCTTCGCCCCGTGCGGTGAGCATCAGAACCGGTATGTCGGATTCCCTGCGCAACCGTTTCAACACTTCAAACCCGTCCATTTGCGGCATCATGACATCCAGAATCACCGCGTGAAAGTCACCTTCAAGAATCATTTCCAGCCCCTGTGCGCCGTCGTGGGCAGCCTCGACCTGGTATCCCATCGGTTCCAGGTAGTCCGCCACTAGACGGCACAGTTTTTTGTCATCATCCACAATCAGGATTTTCATTTCAGACGGCTCAATCTCTTGATGCGTCACGGTCACTCCCACCTTTCCAGCTTAATTTGATTGTCCTTTTTCTATACCGTCAGCAACACCGGAGGCAATCCACTTTACACAATCTTTACAATTTAACACCAGAACGACAAAAAATCTTTACATCCGTCGACTATCTTCAGCGCAAAACCGGTAAGGCAATATCCCACAACCACAATGCGCAAAGGAGTACTTGAAATGACCATCACAAAAAAAACACCCATCGTTATCTCTCTACTGGCAACATTCATCGCCTTCAGCTCGATTGGAAACGAAGTGTTCGCCCAGCAATCAGGCAGAAGGCATCAGGGACCGCCTCCGGAAGCCTATACTGCCTGCGAAGGAAAATCTGTCGGAGATACAGCCGAATTTGTGAGTCCACACGGAGACACGGTGACAGGCACCTGTGAGCAGGAAGGTGATCGTCTGGTCCTGCGTCCCGACAACCCTCCTATGAAGGCGGGAGACCAGACAAAGCCAACGATTAAATCGATGAAAGTGCAATAGAAAACCAGGTGAACACAACACATAGGAGATGGGTTGTGTCCTTCCAATCATACCGATCGTGCGACGGGTCTTATGTGGCAAAAAGCCGATAGCGGCAGCGGCATGGACTGGCAAGACGCGTTGGCGTATGCGGAATAATTGGAGTAGGCCGGTTATAATGATTGCCGTCTATCTGATGACATTTTATACTAAAGATGCCACGACATTATCCAGGTAAGAATGAAAAGCGGAGATTTACATGTCAGAGATCAAGATAGCCAAAGGCTATGTCCCTGGCGCGATCGGCCGAGTTGCTGAACTTCATGGTGTCTATTACCATGATTACTGGGAATTTGGACTCATCTTTGAAGCTAAAGTTGCGGTCGAGCTTTCAGAATTTCTAAAGCGATATGACGAGAGCCGAGACGGTTTTTGGACTGTGTTAATAGATGGGCGTGTTGAAGGTTCCATTACAATTGATGGTAATCATGCAGAACGTGAAGGGGCTCATCTACGTTGGTTCATCATGTCTGATGCCTTGAGAGGTAAGGGTTTAGGTTACCAGTTGATTAACAGGGCCATTGGTTTTTGTCGGAATAAAAACTATAATAAAATATATCTATGGACCTTTGAAGGACTCTCCGCTGCAAGACATCTCTATGAGAAAGGGGGATTCAGACTGGTTGAGGAGCAAAAGGGAACCATGTGGGGGACTGAGGTCAACGAACAGCGATTCGAATTTTCTTTGAAAGTTCTCGACTAACCATTCGCTGTTGCGGCAGCAAGGGGCCGCGTCGCACAGTTAAAACGCTACTGGTTTTTCCAACCGACCAACAACCCTCCACTAAATGAAGCTACGTGCCGTCTACATTAACTCATCAATGGCATGGCAGTCAGTTCAATCCGTTAAAAATGGAACCGGAGCAGGGGGGTGCATGGATAACCGGTCACGGAGGAGGTGCGGTCAGTTGGACAACTTAAGCGGTTTCTTATGCCTCATCCAAAACTTTTCGGACTTTTTGAGACAGTTCGAAAATAGTGAACGGTTTTTGGATAAAATCCTTGCATCCCTTCCGAAGGAGCGAGTCTGCCTGGCCATTGATAGAGTAACCACTGGATAATATAACTGGCATGGATGGTTTAATTACGCGAATTAGGTCGAACGCCCTGTCGCCACCCATCTTCGGCATGATCAGATCAAGGATGACCAGGTCGATTCCGTCTCCTTGTTTTTCTATCATATCAACCGCCTGTTTGCCATCCATGGCGACAACTACCCGATAGCCCAATTTCTCCAACAATGCCTGCCCCACTTCGATAATCTTCTCTTCGTCCTCAACTAGAAGAATGGTTTCCGATCCCTTGACAAGCCCCCTTTCTGTAGGAGCTTCTTTAAAAATCTTTTTTTTCGATATCGGCAAATAGATGTTGAATTTAGTTCCCTGGCCAACTTGACTCATAACCGTGATGATGCCAGCATGATTTTTGATAATTCCATATGCTGAAGCCAGCCCCATCCCTGTCCCACAGCTTTTATCTTTGGTCGTAAAGAACGGGTCGAAAATCTGCTGGCGAATAGTCTCATCCATTCCGATACCGGTATCCGTGACTGAAACCTTCGCATAGCGCCCAGATTTTACTTGGTAGGGTTTACAATAATCGTCGTCTAGAGAGACTACCGTAGTCTCCAAATAGAGTTCTCCGCCATCTGGCATGGCCTGCCACGCGTTGATAAAAAAGTTTAAAAAAACTTGTTCGATTTGTCTGCGATCTACCTCTACAATAGTTGACTTGTTTCGCAGTTTGGTGTGGATATGGATTTCTTTTTTCGTTCTACCGAACATCGTTCCACTTTCAATCAGCAACTCATTGATATCGATGGGTCGCACTTCATATTTCCCACCCCGTGCAAAACCTAAAAGCTGTCTTGTAAGATGTGTTCCAGCACGTATACTGTCCTCAATGGCTTTGATATGCTCGGTATGGGGGTGGGAAGGCTCAAGATCTAACAATATAAGAGAAGCCCGACCTTGTATTCCCATCAGAAGATTATTAAAATCGTGAGCGATACCGCCGCCCAACCTACCGATGGATTCCATCTTTTGACTTTGGTGAAGTTGGTCTTCTAATTGTTTTTTTTCAGTTATCACTTCTGTAAACATAATGAGTCCACCAATTTCACCAGAATTATGACGCCATGGGCAAAGCTTTCTTCGTACCCAGTCGATTGAGCCGCCTTCCCTTGGAAATGGTTCCATTTCCCTTTCTATTATCTCTCCGGCAAAACACTTTTGGTGTTCTTTTTTCCAGTGTGCTGGTATGTTGGGAAATACATCATAATGACAAAGACCGAATAAATTACCCGCATCTAAATTGTAATCATGGACCCATCGGTCACTATAAGACAAGTATCGCATCTGCCGGTCGCACATGGCTACGGCTGCTGGCGTGTGCATTACAAAGAGCTGTAATAGTTCTTCATTATGGCGAAGCGCTAACTCTGTCTCCTTACGGTCGGTAATGTCGGCATCAGTCCCGATTAACCGAACTGCATTGCCGTTTTCATCTCGAACTGCTTTACCACGGACAAGTATCCAACGATTGGAACCATCTTTATGCAACATCCGATGCTCAAACACATATTCAGAGGTGTTTCCATCCAGACATTCTTGAGCAGCTTCCATTACAGGTCTGCTATCTTCTGGATGCACATATTTTATCCAAATTTCTATATCATTCGGAATTTCATCATCATTATACCCCAAAATAGCCTTAATACTTGGATCCAGATAGAACTCTCCAGTTTTAATATTCCAATCCCAGACACCTGCCCTAGCTGCCGAAGTTGCCAATCTATTTCTTTCCTCACTCACTCGCAGTGTTTCTTCTATTTTTTCTATATGCGATTCCAGTTCCTTGATTCGTTTTTGTAATTCATTATAAGTAGGTTTGATGGGCATGATTAGCCTCTCCAAAGTCTATTATGGAAGATATTCAGAACATGGATGGATTTGGAATGATCGCCAATGATTACCAGGGAGCCAGTCTTGAGAGAACGCCCCATTCCTCCCTGGGGGCTACAACCGAAAATCTCTGTCAGTTGGTCATTCGATATCGTATCACCGGCAGTCAGGTTGTGTTGGAATGGCAATTTGACCCCTCCTTAGCATGTCAACGAACGGAATGTCGGCTGGCGCGAAATCATACCCGGCAAGCTGGCCAACGGTGACCCAGCGGTATGCCTTATGGTCGTTCATCCTGATGGCGCCACCTACCCAGGATGCTCGGTAGGCCATCAGCTCAATGGAGACATGGTCATAGTGGTGGACATTGGATCCAAGATGTTCACCGATTGCCACGTTGATATCGAACTCCTCCTTTAGTTCACGGGCCAGGCACACCTCTGGCGTTTCCCCAGGTTCAATCTTACCACCCGGGAACTCCCACTTACCGGATAGTTGATCGTTGCGCTTACGTTGAGCGATGATGATTCGGCCATCCTTGGCCAGTATGGCTGCTGTGACCTTGATCAGATTGTTCATGCTGATCTTTCATTTGATCTGTTACGGCGTGTATTCCCAGATTAATCCCCCACCGACCAGATTGTCAAGCATCACCAACCCCTTGACACAACAGGGTAATTGATGCGATCGTGTACACGTTGAACCTACCTCCATCGAAACGGAGATCCATCAATGGCACTAACGAAACAAGATCTTGCAGAACAGCTGCAGTTAGAATTGGGATTTCTGAAAAAACAATCCATCGAGATTACTGAATCCTTGCTTGAGATCATTAAGTCCAGCCTGGAATCGGGTGATAATGTGTTGGTAAGTGGGTTCGGGAAGTTCAGTGTGAAGGAAAAGGCGGAGCGGAAGGGACGGAACCCGGCTACCGGAGAAGATGCCATCTTACCGGCAAGACGGGTGGTGACGTTCAAGTGTTCATATAAGCTAAGGGAGATGATCAATGAAAATTAATCAACGTCAATATCCCCGGAAAGCCGCCTTTATCATTGCAGAGTACACCACTAACGAAGGTACCTTTAAGGATGTCATAAAAAATATTGGTGCTGAAGGTCTATTCGTAAGCACATGGAGAAAATTTGTATATGGGGAACACATCATGCTCAAGTTCCCATTATTCAGCTTGGACCGTACCATGCGGGTATCTGGCAAGGTCATTCGTAATCACCATGATGGTTTTGCGGTATCATTTGATAAACCCATTTCAGGATTGATGTGCAAAGAGGGGCATCTGCCGGAAATTGTCCAAGAGAGTGATCGGGAAAATTAGATAGTGTTCATATACCTCGACACCGAAACCACCGGCAATGGTCCTGGTGACAGGCGCTGCCAAATATTTGTTAATGAAGTTGGGCTTCCTCTGGACCCGGGGAATGTAAGAGGGAGAGTGCACTGTAAAACCTGCGAAAAGGCAAAACTTCGAAGGATTAGAATCCACGACCTCAGGCATACCTATGCGACAATTCGCATTTCAGCCGGCCACAATATCGCCGATGTTTCCCGCCAAATGGGCCATTATTCGATTAAGATTACCATCGAAACCTATTATCACTGGTTGCCGAGTCAAGCCTCACGGTACCACCTGAGCCCCCGTTTTGCATGATTTGGTCTGTGATTTTTTTCCGAATCGCAGGAATTTTTCAAACTGATATCTGCATGGTCGTTGGAGGCATCTGCACAATCAATCGAGAAAATTTAAGCCACGAAATGGGAAGCTATACCGAGATATAGCTGCCTTTCATATTCGTTAATTGGTGTAGGTTAGGTTTGATTTGGAGCACAACTTAGGCAGTATGGTTCACCATCGATTATAAGCAATTCTGCTTTATCAACGACGATTCCACAATCCACACAATTATCGTAATTCTCTTGAAACAAATCTGAAAGCTCAACCCCGTTATCTCGATGGGGATGGTGATGCTGCAACGAGTGGAAAACAACCGGGGTCATACCGGCCTTTTGAGCATTCAGCAAAAGGTGATTCAGATAGTTGCTATTTCCAGGTTCCCGAATATAGCACAAAGCCTCAATTGCCCAGATACGTTTTAATAATGCTTTCCGGTAATCAGTTAAATATGTTTGGACCTCAGTTAGATCATAATTATCATTTACATCGGGTAATGGCGGTAAGGACTCATTTTCAACAGTCTGTACAAGGTATTCCTTCAATTTCTTCTTTCCAATGATTCCTGCCATTTTCTTTATTTCCATTCAGAATAACGATATCGGTCTTCCAGGGATCTAAAATCCATTTATAGTCTCATCAGGAGCTTTGAGCAACCGCCTATCGGATCTTCGTTAATATTGCGCACTCAATGCCATCAGCCACGAGATGATTACGGTCACCAATACTGGTTGTATCAATTCGTTAAGCGTGTGTCAGCTGTTGGCAAAGCTGTATCAACGGTTCACGGATCTTCCTGTTACTATCGTTCTGGACAACGCCTGGTACCAAAAGTGCAGGTTGGTTCAAAACACAGCACGGCTATTTGAAATCGAATTGCTGTACTTACCATCCTACTCACCAAATCTCAACCTGATCGAACGGGTTTGGAAATTCGTGAAAAGAAAGTGCTTGTACTCGAAGTGCTATTCCGATTTCGAAGCTTTTACCCAGGCCATTTCCCAGTGCCTGGCATGGACAAATGGCGACTACAATAATGAATTGGGTTCCTTTCTGTCGCTGAGGTTCCAATCATTTCCAAAAACGCATTTATTGGCCGGTTGAAGTATAGGTACGAGTTAAACGTCAGTTGTACTCGTCGCCAGGCAATCATCCACTTGCTTCAGCGTCCATTTGTCGCCGCCCCAGCAAATTGAGAACCCGGGATGTCATCGGCACCAGAATTGAAGTCCCTGTGCGACCAGGGCTTCTTAATTGCCCGCGGATGGATATCACCGGTTTTGACAATGGGCAGGATTGTAAGGTACTCTCCATAAATCTGATATTGGACGAAATCTAAGATGTGGTATCGTTATTTTTACCGGCTCTTATTCTGATTTTGCATGTTCGAATTGATGTTATTTGCAATCGGTTTCAACCAGTACTTACTTGGACATAACCCCCGTTTCGAAGGACTTCAACTCTAAATTCGTGAGATTAAGGATTAAAGGTGAAAAAGCGAAGGAAGAAGTGAACTTCCCCCGCTTATATAATTTAATTATACTAATCGCATAGCAAAGCTTGGGCCTTCAGCCAAGCTGAAGGTTTAAGTGTTAATTAATAATCAACGTTAGTGATAGTTCATTTGAAACATCAGTATCTTCCCAATTATCCACAAAATCAATTTCTTCGTCGAAATCAATGAGTCTAAAATAAATAGGCCCGGTACCTGATAGTTCATTAGGTATTCTCGCCCTAAAACTCAGTACACAGTTTTGGGTAGTGGGAGTGGAATAATGAAGAATATATGTAGAGCCACCTGAATGTGGAATTCTCCCCATCATCAAAGGATTGGCTACATCCTCGAATGATCCTTGGTAAGCGACGGTCCCGTCATAAGTTGATCCAGCTACTACAGTCGTTGGGAAGTTTAGATCTGTAAGGGAGAGCGGTAAACCAGTTCCACAGCTACTTGTCTCTAATAAGTCAATCTCATTGGAATATCCCCTAGCATAGTTCATTCCATTGGTATCATAGGCACGCGTTTGAATCTGCCAGCTGGAAAGAGCACCATGGCCTAGGTTACTTGCCTGGTCTACCAAAGATGCAGGAATGGTTAATGTTTCGTCTGAAGAATTAGCTCTGATGTAGATCGCTTCGGCACCATCTGCTGCAAAAATAACTATACGTAATTGGTCAACTTCATCCCAGTTTGCCTCATCATCAGGGTTTGTCCAGCTAAGCACTAAATCTCCGTTTTGATAATCAGACTGCATGGTCGAACTTGAAACAAACGGAAGCACCAGTTGGCCAGGATAATTTACATCCAAGGTAAACTTTAGACTGTCAGCTGTTTCTACCTCCATCTGATAGTTATCTGCCGTAAGATCATCAAAAATTCCTGAAAAACCACTATCTATGTTGTTGTCACTTTGGGTGCAAGGGGTAGTCCTGCAATTATAAAAATAATAAGGTGGGGATACATAGAAAACAGGAAAATTTGGAATCACTAAATTTCCACTGGAGTCTGTAATCTGAAAATCGTTTACGTCTGTGGGGTCGGCTGGTGCGCCATCCTTGGTAACTCCAATCCATGTCGTATAACGGTTGCTGGCAGAATTTTCGTAATTACGGTATTGGAGATATGCATCATCAATTTTTAATGAAGAATCTGTCTTATCAGGTGTTGCCGACCACTCGCCAATGCATTTTGATATATTACCTTCTAAATCTGCTTCAAAATCACCTGAAACAGTGTTTTCAGAGTCAAACGTCCCTTGGATAGTGATTTTATCAAATGCACCCATTCCGATTTCTTCTGAAAATTGATCATCAACTATTTTCATAGCATTTGAGGTTTTTTCCATTGTGCCATTTATTGTGCGATCTCCGCAACTAAAGTCGATAAAGGATATCTTAATACGTTCGATTCCTTCTCCATCGGAAGAGACAACAAATTCAATCTCTCCAAAGTCTGATGGCCCACGCCAAGTGCCAGCTTCAATAGGAGGTGGTGATGGATCACTATCACCGCCACCCCCTCCGCATGCGAAAAAAACACTTACAATTAATATTAAAATCAATGGAGAGTGAAGTATTCTCTGAATTTTCATTTTTAGGTCTCCTTATTGTTTGATAACAATAATACTTTTGAAGATAGGGATCTTTGATTCATTGAAAACGATAGTTTTAGGTCCCAATAGAACAAATAAGGTTCTATAAGGAGCATGGCATGATCAATTTGAGGGGGGTCTCCATCGAATCTTCACCTGAGGTTCAGGTTAAACTTCAAGGAAAACCAGTATTATTTTCAGCAGGAAAGAAAAATTAGAACCTAAGCAACTAATTTAATAATTTACCCAACACAGAAGGATCTGTCAATTTATATTCTTATTTAAAAACAATAAGTTGTGTACCACATTGTGGTGATTGCGTTCAAAGATGATTGCGATTCTTATGGGTGGGAAAGGTGGTGATTAATTAAGGTCATCTTACCAACTAAAATTATAGATTTAATAGCCGATATGCTTTGGTAGTTTACAGCGTACCACGGTAACGGTGTTCACAGTGCAAGGTTTGGCCTCTTGTGAGTATTTTTCCGAATCGCTGGAAAATGACAGGGCTGATATCTACAAGGTCTTTGAAGCAATCGCAGGTCTACTATGACTTTGAATCATTTTCTTCATAGGATTTAAATCGTGGAATCCAGCGAGGTACGGACCTTCGATACTGTCTATACTTTTTCCCAAATGTATTTTCTAAATTAGTTTCCTCAATGAGCACATGAATATTGAAAACGCCAAACATAATAGTGGTATACATGAAGATACCTATAGATTGAAACAGCAACGTCTCTCCTGCTAATACGAGCGTTCCAGCTATGTATGAAGGATTTCTTGCAAATTTGTAAGGTCCAGTTACCACAAGTTATTTGGCTGGCGTGAAAGGTATCGGCGTTCCCATGGCATAAAATAAAAAACTTCCTGAACACCAAATATAAGTAAAACCCCCCAAGGCAATAAATACAAAACCAACATACTGAAATACCCCATTGCTCAACTCAATATCATTACCAGATTCTGACAGGATTTCATATGGTATCCAGATTAAAAAATTGGGACCAATAAAAATAGGTAAATCAAAGTACCAACGAAAGCTAAAAAAGTTTTAGAAAAATTGGCTTTTATTTTAATCTGACTCATAGATTACTGTCAGATACTCTTTGGTGATTCCCATGCAAGAAAGGATCGACTGTGATTATTTTCGCACACCTGCAATATTTTTGGGGTCTGATAACCTTGTTTTTGTTGGAGTTAGTCCAACTTCATGATGAGAACCTGACGGTAAAGATACATCGACATGTTCTGCAATTTTTAGCCAGAGTGACCATACACAAGATTTTGTATAAGGTTCACCTGAATATTTTGAGATTCGCTGTGATACGAGCCTGGTTGTTACGCACCGATTCATTTGCCGTTCACCAGCACAAATTTTTGCCGAAAATAAAGGTATTTCTTACTCCGGCAACCCTGCTTTACGTAGTGAATTAAAATAGCGTTTCTTGACAGATTCATTTTTCAGTGGGTTTGTCCTTTCTACTTTTGAAACAGAAAAATTTGGATTAATTTTAAGAACTTCTAACGCCTCTTTTTTGGCATCTTCCATACGTCCCGCTGAGCTATAGATGGCGCATAAAATATAATGACCAAGTAAGCTTTTTGGATTAAGTTTCACTGCCTTCTCACCCCAATAAATTGCCTCATCGTAGTTTTCTGCAAAGTTAAAGGCTGCCGCCAAATTGTGTAAATACCAACTCGGAGGATTCGGATTTAGCCTGATTGCTTTGAGTAACACCTGAACCGCCTCTTGGGATCGATCCGCCAAATATAGTGCCATGCCCATATGAGCCTGGAAATCTGCACCGTTCGGTTCTAACTCAATCGCCCGTTCTAAATGTCTAATTCCTTCATCATGGTTCCTTTTTAGAACGAGTATGTTTCCTAATATATCATAGGCGTCTGCCAATGAATCATCCATAGAGAGCGCTTTTTTGGCAAGATCCATTGCCATTGCAAGGGATTCACTTGGAGATTTTGACGTTCGCAGCCAGACGTCTACAACGTGCGTACGACTAAGCGTTGTATACGCAACTGCATATTCTGGGTCAAAGGCAATCGCCTCTTCAGCTAAACGTTGTGCCTTAGAATTGTCCTCTGCATTTAACCGCCTTCGATAATAGGTGGATTGTAAGACCTTAATATACGCTTGGCTATTACTTGTTCCTTTAGCCATCATAGTGGCTTGTTCGCCTTCTGTTAAATTCACCTCCAAAGCAGTCAGAATTTTTTTTGATATTTCCTCTTGGACTGCAAAAGTATCTTTTATGTCCCGATCATAACGCTCTGCCCAAAGGTGATGCCCTTTAATTGCGTCGATAAACTGAGCAGTAATTCTGGTTCGATCACCATCTTTTCTTACGCTCCCTTCCAATACGTAACGGACTCCAAGCTCTTCGCTAACCTTTTGAACGTTTACCGATCTGTTTTTATATGTGTCTGTAGAATTTCGGGCAATCACAAAAATTTTTGGTATCTTCGATAATGTCGTTATAATTTCTTCGGTTAGCCCATCGCTGAAAAACTCCTGATTTGGATCACCACTCAAATTATTGAACGGTAGCACTGCGATTGAGGGCTTTTCTGGTAATGGATATGCCATTTTTTCGATTGAGGCCAGTTCTATAGGAATAGATCGCGAATAAAAAAACCAAAGCAGAGCACCACTGCAAATTAAGATAGCTGCGATGGCGATCACATAGGGTTTTTGAAGTTTAACCTTCCGATTGGCTGACGCCTCGATCACCTTTCCTTCGAATTCGGGTCGAAACAGAATACGGTAGATTCGAACCGGTTCAGAAATATTCTTTACTGTGTGTTCGCCCATGTATTCGAAACCTTGGCGGACTTTCTTTTTGACCTGATCGAAAACCCCCCTGGAAATACAGACGCCACCAGGGTCTGCAAGACTTTCGATCCTGGCGGCGACATTCACACCGTCGCCGTAAATTCGGTCTTCTTTATGAAGAACATCCCCCAGGTTGATACCGATACGAAAATCCATACGCCGATTGGCTGGTAATTTACCATTCTCGGTTTCCAATTTTTGCTGAATTCCAATGGCACTATTGACCGCATTCAATGCACCGCTGAATTCAGCTAAAATATTGTCGCCGGGGGTATCAACCACTCGCCCCTGATGGTTTTGGATCAATTCTGTGATGACCTTGCGATAAGCGGTGATGGTGTTGACGGTGGCTTCGTCATCGTCTCCCATCAGTTTGCTGTAGCCTTTGACATCAGCACTGAGGATAGCCGTCAATTTGCGTTGCGTTTTATTTTCATCCATAGGACACCTCAACGATATTTGGCTATGCAATCAATGACGGTCGCCAATCAGCATTGGTCTAACAGCGATCAACAGGTGCCAGGCGCAGGTTTTATCAAAAATGGCGATTCGCATGGAAAAGGAAGGGAACCAGAAACAAATGCTAATATTTATGAATAGGATGGATCTGCTGTGGGGGTCAAGGGGTAACCACAACTGACGAGAGAATGTTCAAAAGACTGAATCAAACTTCGTTGCGTGGATCTCCGAATAATTGGCGGTAGAAATCTGAGTTTATGGCTATTTTGGCAACAAATTCTAATGTAATGGCGGTATCAATATATTGTGGTCAATACGGTTACCATCAGACCTGTGATTACATACCAGTATCACGATCAAAAGTTTGATATTTATGCTGGTATCGAAGTCTAAATTCGTTACTATCCGAAAACTATTAATTGAAAACTCAATATGATATCCAAAAAACACAGGTTTTAAGTTGTTATCTTTTTTTCCCGCCTTTGGGGTAAGTATCCAAATCCCACAATGGCGGGCCATCCCAAAAAGGGTATGGGCCATCATTATAGACTTGTTCACCGATTTCGAGAATACCCAACCTTTTTAAGGTTGCCGGTAATGGGATTCCGGTATCCGGATTATAGCCGAGCTTATTGTAGTACCTCCGAAGCATCTGGAAATGCGCCCTCCGTTGTCTTTCTCCCTCTTTGCTCCCCTTTACCTCAGGCTTCTGCGGCAGATTATCATGTTCAATGGTGATTCCCTGCCGGATATTAAAAGCCCGTTCTACGGCATGGATACGATCAGCCGTGTCTTCGATGTCTCTCCCCTTGAAATTAAGACCGGTGGCTGCCGTCAATAGTTCTGCCAAACCATCCCACAGATTGGATTGCCAGATAAGGGGTACAGCGCAAACCCAAGAGTTGACAGCTCCTTTGCATCTGCCAATGGTGTCCGCAATGACAGCGGCACGCTGTCCAGCGATGATGGAATGAACCGGATCATCTGTCAATATTTGGCGATCAACCAGGGTGGTGAGAATTTTTTCCGGTGAATTGTCGCCCACACTCCAACTCCGGCCTCGCAAATGATCCGCACCGCGGCTGGAAACCGCGTGGGCCAGGGCAAAAACACCTGGCGGGTGGGGGCCACGGCTTAGTCCTTTTACATGATAACAGTATTTCATCGCATCCTGGCCTATGTGCTTTGCCAGGCTGTATAGCCCCTCGGCAATGAGATTTCCGAATCCTTCCCGAAAAACCGTTTTGTGTATCAATTCAACCTGGGCATCTGCGTTTTCCCAGGTGAGTTGGAGACCATCTGTCTCCGCATCGGTGATAATACCCTTGTTGTAAAGGTCCTTGGCTAATGCGATGGTGTTTCCTAAAGCGATAACATCGATGCCGTAAAGATCCGCTAGGTTTTCCATTTCCATGATAGCCACCGGATCTTCGATGCCACAGTTGGTGCCAAGGCAGTAAATTGCTTCATACTCAAGGGCCTCACCACGCTCCCCTTTCCTTCGGCCCTCTGGAATTTCATAAACATTTTTGCATTTTATATGACAACTTTGGCAGCCTGTCCTACACACTTCGTATTGTTTCCACGCCTCGGGCCGCAGTGCTTTTGGAACGGCATCACCTGGTAGTTCCGACTCGAAATTTCGGAAACCTGGAGACCAATTCGTCATTCCGTAATGGGAACCATAAACTGCAGAGATTTCCTGCTGCGCCGAATCTTTGGCCAGATATTTTCGATCGGCTGAGGCCAAGGATAAAAAGCGGCTCCGGTCATAAAGCTGCACCTTTTTGCTGCCGCTCACAACGATGGCTTTCAGACGTTTGCTGCCCCAGACCGCACCGCTGCCGCGTGCGGCTGAAGCGTATTTATCAATCATAGTGGAGGCCAGGCGCACAAGATTTTCACCTGCCTGGCCGATACATGCCACACTTGTCGTTTCACCATGGCGATAAGTTAGGCGGTCTGTTGTTTCCCACACGCTTGTTCCCCACAGATCGTCAGCGGGGAGTAACGCCACCTTCTCATCATCGATCCATAAATATTGAGGTGACGCAGCCTGTCCGCTTACAATGATCTGATCATAGCCTGCCCGTTTTATGACATAGGCAAATGCCCCACCGGCGTTGCCGTCCCCTAAAATACCGCTGTAAGGTGACAGGGTAGAAACCTGGAGACGGCTGGAGAGACCCAGGGGAGTGGCTGTCAATATTCCGGGAGCAATACAGAGAATGTTTTCAGATCCCAAAGGATCTGCGGCAGGCGGCACCCTGTCAAACAGGGTTTTGGAATTCAAACCGCGTCCGCCTAAAAAAAGCCTCGCCTCATACTTGTCAAGTTTACACCTGATTATTTTCCTGGTTGTTAAATTTATCTCCAGTATGGTTCCGCACCAACCATTCATAGGGCCACCGTCATTTTGATATTCCACCCCGTAAGGGTATTCATCTCATAGTATTACCATCTTCTTTATCGAAACACTTTGTGTCCCACCTGTTCCGGAATTATTAAATGATCGTTGGCAGCTGAAAAAAGGAATCAGTATCGGAAATGCGCTAGTGGATAGCGTTGAACAATACTTTTCACCAAATAATCGCAATGGTATTGAAACAGGAGGTGGAAACAGCAAGCAATTCCTGATAGTCAAAAATAGGACGGAATGGTTGGGCGGGTCAAGTGCCGATTCAATATCTTCCAAATGTACTATAACCACTGTATGTTGTAGTTTGAATTTTGCCCGTTTGCGTTGTGATTACATACCAAGGAATGCACATATCATTTTATTCAGGCGGGTTGGGATACATTGAGTAATCATCGATCGCATACGATTACAGATACCAGCCTTCTTGGACGTCCAGTTCGATTAAATTAATTATTAATGATTTATGCCATCCACCCGATCCTTCAAATCCTTCCTCGGCTTAAAAAAAGGCAGCTTCTTTGGAGCGATCTTGACCCGCTCCCCGGTCTTCGGTTTTCGCCCGGTGTATGATCTGTATTCCTTCACGAAAAAAGAGCATAATCCACGGATCTCGATTCGATCCCCCTTTGCCAGAGCGGCGGTCATTTCATTGAAAATTACATCTACAACGGCGGCAACTTCTGGTTTGGGCAAGTCGGTTGAGTCCTTCAGTGCCTGGATTAGCTCGAGTTTGTTCATGCGTTCAACTTTCTTGGAATCTGGTCTGCTTGTTAGATTAGCTTGTTCACCCCTTCAGGCTGTACAATCGATGGGGTCCACCTCCGTCCATCTCCATTATATCAGACAGGTGCATAATTAACTTTGACTTATCCTTAAATCGAACCTAAAAATAATCGCTGGGACATCGCACCTAAATCGTGTGACGCCACACCATGCCTGTGGGTCAATAGGGTCCCCTTTACCGTTAGACAGCTATTTAGTTCAACGCAGGTTTGCATCGCGAAAACTTAACCTTTCAGCCTGTCGTTCAATGGAAAATAACTTGCCACCAAAGCAGGTGGAACTAATTGGCTATCACCGCAGATGACCATTATTATACAAAATTGTAGATGATGGCTTGCAGAAAGTTGAAGGAAAACTTCCTTATCACTATTAAACTCAGGAGCGCGTGATGATTAAAATTTTAGAAAAGAAAACAATGCGGGGCGCCAATATTTACAGTTATCGCCCGGTAATCGTCATGACCATCGATCTGGGGGAATATGATGAAGTTCCTACCAACAACCTGGAAGGTTTTATCGACAAACTGATTGAAATGATTCCCAGCCTCGAAGATCACCGATGCTCCGAGGGGGTCAAAGGCGGCCTGATCACACGCATGCGGGAAGGGACTCTGTTAGGCCATGTGATCGAGCACATCGCCTTGGAACTCCAGTATATCGCCTATATGGATGTGGGCTTCGGCAAAACATTAGACGCCGATGCGCAGGGAACATTCCATGTGATCTTCAGTTACTGGGTGGAGGAAGCCGGCATTTATGCCGGTGTTGAAGCCGTTGAGATCGTCAACAGCCTATTGAGCGGAAAAGCGTATGATCTCGAAAGTAACATATACGAGCTAAAAGATATTCGTGACGCTCACTATTTAGGCCCCTCCACCGCATCCATCGTCCGGGAAGCGGAGCTTCGCGGCATCACCGTGCTTCGGTTAGATGATTACAATCTGGTGCAGCTTGGTGAGGGAAAATATCAGCAGCGCATCCAAGCGGCAATGACCTCTAATACCAGCCTGATCGGGGTGGAAACCGCCGGCAACAAACGCCTTACCAAGATGATGCTGGAGGATGCCGGCATCCCCGTACCCAAGGGAACCGTGGTTCGCAAACTTACAAGTGCCATCGAGGATGCCCAATGGCTGGGGTATCCGGTGGTGATCAAACCCCATGACGGTCATCATGGCAAGGGCGTGACGACCAACATCTCAAATGAGGAAGAGTTGAAAGAAGCATTTGAACGCGCCAAGGAGATGAGCGACCGGGTTATCATCGAACAATACTTGACGGGAAGCGATTACCGTATGCTGGTGGTAGGTGGCAAATTTGTGGCTGCTGCCAAGCGTAGGCCGGCGGAGGTAATCGGCGATGGTCAACATACAATAGCCGAATTGATCGACATTGAGAATCAGAACCCGGATCGAGGCTTTGGGCATGAAAACGTCATGACCCGCCTCAAGGTTTCTTCAGTCACAGAACACCTTCTGGCCAAATCTGAATACACCATGGAAACAGTTCTCAAAGAAGGGGAAACCTTCCATCTGGAATTGACCGCCAACCTCTCCACCGGTGGATCGGCCGAAGATGTGACCGACCGCGTCCACAAGGCCAACCGTTTCATGGCCGAACGCATTGCCAAAATCATCGGTCTTGATATTGCCGGCGTCGATGTGATGGCGCCGACGCTAAGCAAACCGATTGCCAAGGTGGACGGCGCCGTTATCGAGGTCAACGCCGCGCCGGGGCTGCGTATGCACTTGGCCCCCGCCAAGGGCAAGGCCAGAAATGTGGCACGGAACATCATCGATATGCTCTTTCCCGAAGGCGAACCCCATGATATCCCAATCGTCGCTGTAACCGGAACCAACGGAAAAACCACCACGGTAAGGATGATCGCCAACATTTTTAAAGGTGTCGGCTACAGCGTGGGAATGACCAACACCGACGGCATTTACTTGCGGGATCGGCTGATCGCCAGCGGTGATATGAGTGGACCATACTCGGCCAAGGTGGTTCTGAAGGATCCAATGGTGGATTGCGCGGTGCTGGAAACGGCCCGCGGTGGAATTTTGAGGGAGGGCCTGGGATATAAGATGGCCGATGTGGGGGTGGTGCTCAATGTACAGCCGGATCATCTGGGGCTGAAAGGGATACATACCATCGAAGATTTGGCTAAAGTCAAATCAGTGGTCGCCGAAATGGTGCGTGAAGGCGGCGTGACGGTATTAAACGCCGATGATGAACAATGTGTTAACATGGCACAATATTGCCGGGAAAAAATCGTTTATTTTTCGATTCGGCCATCCAATCCGGTGATTGAGGCCCACATTGACAATGACCATACGGCCGTGGTTTATGACCGTGGTTACTTAACCATCATCTCAGGTGAATCCGTCACTCCGGTGGCAAGGGCCGTGGACATGCCCATCACATTGGAAGGCCACGCCCTGTTCAATATCCAAAATGCCCTTGCCGCCGCAGCCGTGGGCCATGCCATGGGGATGAAGACCGAAGAGATTCGCCATGGATTGATCTCTTTTTTCCCCTCACCTTCGCAAACCCCCGGGCGGACGAACTTTTTTTCCATCAAAGACTTCGAGGTGATGCTGGATTACGCCCATAACCCACCGGCCTATAAAAACATCATTGACCTGGTCTCACGTTTGGGTCATAAACGCTGCCTGTTTGTCTTCGATGTGGTGGGCGATCGCCGTGATGAGGACCTCCGTGAAATATGTCGCTTAATCGCCTCCGGGTGCCAATACGCCATCATATACGAGGATAAACAGTTGCGGGGAAGGCAACCGGGGGAGTTGACGAATATTGTCGAAAAGGCTTTCATCGATGTCGGGTTTGATGCCGGCGCCATCGAAAAAATTGCCGACGAGACAGATGCTATCGCGTGCGCATTATCCATGGCCCGAAAAGATGACCTGGTGTGCATTATGTCCGGCAGGATCGATCAGGTAATTGAACAATTGGATGCCTTCCAGGAAACGCAAGGACAAGTATCATCTCATTGATCAATATGTGGAAGGTGTGTTGATACTCATTAAAAAAGCTGAAGTTTATGGCCCGGAACCGCTTGGCCGAAAAGACGTCCTGGTCGCCGGCGGAAAAATTCTTGCGGTTGATGACGCCATCACGAAGCCAGATAAAATCGATGTGGACGTGGTGACGGCCGATGGGCTACTCATGATTCCCGGGCTAATCGACGCCCATGTACACATTGCCGGCGCCGGTGGGGAAGGAGGACCCGCGACCCGAACACCCGAATTGGTTCTCGGACAACTCCTGGAGGGTGGAATCACTTCGGTAGTCGGTTGCCTCGGCACCGATGGTCTAACCCGCAACCTTGAAAGTGTGTTGATGAAAGTGAAAGCCCTACGCTGCCAAGGCGTTTCGGCATGGATGTTCACCGGTTCCTATCAAATGCCTACGCCGACGTTGTTAGGTGATGTGGGGCGGGATATCACCTTAATCGAAGAGATTATCGGTGTAGGGGAGGTGGCGATTTCGGACCATCGCAGCTCATTTCCGTCGTTGGAAGAACTGATTCGTCTCGCTGAGCACGCCCGCGTAGGCGGTATGTTGGGCGGTAAGGCCGGAATCGTCAACTTGCATATGGGCGATGCCCAGAATCCATTCCAGATCATCCACGATGCGGTTTCTGTTAGTGAACTCAATTACAAACAATTTCTGCCCACCCACTGCAATCGCAACGCAACCATTTTCAAAGATGCCAAAGTCTACGGCAAAAAGGGCTATGTGGATATCACGGCCAGTTCGTATCCTTATTTTCCCCAATCTGAAATAAAACCATCAAAAGCGATTGATCAATTGATGCAGGCGGGCGTTCCATTGGAGCATATCACGATGACATCCGATGGCTGCGGGTCGTTACCCGATTTCGACAAGGACGGCAATTTAATAAAACTGGTTTCGGGGGATCCGGCCTCGATTCTACGGGAGACCATCGATGCCGTAAACGAAGAAAAAATACCTCTTGAACGGGCGTTGTTGCCAGTTACTTCAAATCCGGCTCGGATATTGAAGCTGTCCAGAAAAGGACGGATCGCTATCGGCATGGATGCTGATCTAGTTTTGCTCGATCCCGAATATCGCGTCTATCATCTGATAGCGAACGGCAAATTCCTGGTAAAAAACGGTAAGCAGGCAGTCGACGGCTGCCTCAGTAAAAACGATCGCTAAGAGGGTTGATTTCTTTTTTGGAAAATGACGTTATGGCTATCCGTGCGGATTAATGAATTTACATCGGGGATTCTTCTTTTGGTATTCAACTACGACATAATTCATTGTTATGAACGGAAAGCAAAAAAACACTATGGGTTCACATTTTATGCAAAACTGTTACCTTTTTTTAATCGGCGGGGCTGAAGATCGAAAAGGAGACAAGCTTGTCCTGAAACATCTTGTTGATCAGACCCATCCAGATAATATTATTGTTATTCCAACAGCTTCGGCTTATCCGCGAGATATATACAGGCGTTATACCGATGCCTTCAGAAACCTTGGTATCAATGAGGTTAACTGTTTGGATATTCGTCATAAAGAGGAAGCCGATCGGGCGGAGAATATAGAGGCCATTGAGAAGGCGGACATGGTGTATTTTGGTGGCGGTGACCAAGCTAAATTGGTCGACACATTGATCCGGACAGAATTTTTAAACCGGATAAGAGCTCGATTTGAAGCCGGTGACTTGAATATTGCTGGTACCAGTGCCGGTGCGTCCGCAATTGGAAACCCCATATTTTACAATGGAGACCGAAAAGGTCTTCAAAAAGGCTCGATTAAATCTTCGGAAGGGCTCGGATTTATCGATGGTGTCGCCATCGACACTCATTTTTCAACCCGCAAAAGACTTTCAAGGCTTTGTCAATTCCTGATATGTGGGAAATGCACGAAAGGCATTGGCCTGGATGAAGACACTGGGATTATGGTGTATCACAATCTTCATTTCAAGGTGATTGGATCAGGAATGGTGACCGTTGTGAACAGTGCCAATGTTACCGGATCGAATTACACGGCGATTTCCAATGGTGAAAAGCTGAGATTCAATAACATGCGCGTTGGATTTCTTCCTGCCGGCACCATGTTCAGCATAAAGAATTGGTCTATTCTAAACCGTGCAGAACATAAAAATAATCGCCCTACAACTCGGAAAGCGAGTTGAATTTTGGTAAGCATTCACGGGGTGTTTTATTTTCCGCGATGACCGTTGTCTCAAACTTTCGGCACTATGCCAAAAAGGGCTGGACAACCCTGCCGCCATTTGCTATTCGAATAATACATTTTTTGTACAAGGACTGCACAAGGATTTGCACCGGCAGGCCCCCTAAATCCACCAAATCGAATTTAGTTTCATGTTTCATGTCCTTAAGGTCCGTTTGCCGTCTCCGGCCAGGCGGTGGAAATGTTCAAGCTTTCAGGAAGGTGCGGGAGCGGTTTGATGGGGGCTGATAGCCACGAGCCTATGCGGATGGATATCACCAGTGGTGGGATTTGGTGCTGAATACTCATCTTATTCTTTATTCAACACACACTTCAAAAATACCGCCCGGTTCTGGCGGCGGGGGGACCTCAACATCAGGATCAATATCCTCAAGCGAAAACCATTTTATTGCGTAAAGTAGCCCATTTTCGGTATAGTAGTATTGCTTCCCAAGTGAACTTCCCACGTATACTTATATAATTCACTGTTGACATCATCAATCTTGTATGAAGTCGCGATCAGCTTTGAGCCATCAAAGGTATTGTTGGTGAAAAAACTCGGCCCACCCTCCATACAATCGATATCGTCATATTCTGCGGCTAAATCGAGTCCGAAAACTTCGCCTTCATTGATAAAATCGCTTTTATTCATATAAATTCTGGTTCTTGATAGACAATTATATCTGATATTATGGCCAATAATCGCATTTTGTTCATCGTCCCATTCATATCGGTAACCATTAAAACTTTCAGGGTACTGGCGGCAGCCTTCGAGTGTTGCGGGAGTAGAGTCGTTATCCGTGTCAACGGGGGAGGGCACACTTGAATTGTTTTCTCTATTTGATCCACACCCACCAACAGTTAAAAAAAACAGAAACAGCATTGTCGCCGAAACGTAAAAAAGACGACGGTTTGAATCTTTTTTCTTTATTTGGTAGAGTGATAGATTTATATGGAGTGTCCTGGAATGAAATACCTCGCCGCAAGCAGCGGGGTATTAAACTCGAGCTTCGCAATCAATTTTAACTACAGGCAGTTGCAATATCTTTTAAAAGCTGCGGTAAGTTTTCGTCGAAAAGCTTACCTATATTTCGATGAAAGTCAAGATATGTTATGGTTATCCAAGTGAAACGACTCACTCCGAAATCTGAACGATCTCCAACTGATCACCAGATTTGGCAGGTTTGAAATGACAAAAATTCTCAATAAATCACAAGTAGCTGTGGGCCATTCACTCATTACCAGTCACCAAACACCACATTGTGGCACTAATTTTCTGTATTGACACCATATCTGCACAAGTATAGACTGTATTTTAGCAAATCAGCAGATTGATCCCCTTCGACATTATAGTTCGATATTATCGTCCTTCCAAGAAGTATGTTCGATGCTCTTGCACCATACATGCGGTTGTTCCTGTGCCCTTTTGAAATTAAAAAGTAACAATTTTTGCAGACTTCGTTGAATAGCTGATTCTACCTTGTCCAGTTTGTTAAATATGATCATTTCTAAGATTTCATTTTTTTGAACCAGAATATTTTGGGATAAATTGAATGGAAATTAAACCCAAATTGTGCTTGCAAAGCTCCTGGTATGCAGGGCTGCCAGGAGCTAACTTACATAGTTACACTCTACGTAACTGTTCACAAACGTGATGTATACTCGCTTCTGTGTAGCATTACAAAGGTGATAATATATAACTGCTGAATAAATCAAATAAACTTGAAGGTGCTAAAACAAGGAAGGCCGATGAAAGGAGAAATGATCATGCATAAAACACCACTCCAAATTATTAACAAATCCATCATTCATTCAATAATTATTGTTTGCCTAACCTTTGCTTTAGGATTATTTGGCCCATGGAGTAAAACAGTAACATTTGCACAAGAAAGCACATTTAGCGTTGCAAGCATTCATGGAACCTATGCGGTCACAGCGATGGAGCAAGGTGGAGGTATCGGAATAACGGGTGGATCGGTTCCAATAGAAGCCGCCGCTGGAAGATTAGTCGCAGATGGCAATGGGAATATTTCCGGGAAAATCACTTGGAATATGTATGACTATCAAAATCTATACCCTGACTCAGACAGGATGGTTTTGCATGGCCATCCAATGACAGGAATATATGAACTAGAAAAGGATGGTTTCGGTACAATGACGGGTTATGTTGATTTTGATATGGA
This sequence comes from uncultured delta proteobacterium, assembly GCA_963785365.1. Classification (GTDB taxonomy): domain Bacteria; phylum Desulfobacterota; class Desulfobacteria; order Desulfobacterales; family Desulfosarcinaceae; genus Desulfosarcina. The sequence continues at coordinate 551,355 of CAWAUZ010000013.1, forward strand.
TGGAACAGTCGATCAGGAAATTCCTGGTAAAATCGTTATAATCAGATCAACCACAGATAAAATTGCGACTGAGTTATGGTTTATCGGTGACGAAACTTTTACCGGAGGAAGCCTCCCAATGTTGCATTTTGTCAGTGTCTGTCCGCCATTCACCTACGCACCAGAAGCCTGTACTACTGCTTGTCCTTGCAGTGAAGGTCAAGGGGATTGTGATGAGGATGCAGACTGCCGATTTGGACTGGTCTGCGTAAATGATGTTGGTGCCGACTATGGTTTTAAAAAAGGCACTGATGTATGTGAAAGACCATGAAAGAAGCAAACCAAAATGAAGAGTTGGACTTGATGGAGGAAAGCTAACACACCAAAAAGCACAAAAAAATTTTGTACTAGCAGGGCCAGAAATGGCCCTGTTTTTTAGTGGACCTCTGTTACAGATATCTGGTACCTTTCCCGCAGATAGATGTTGAGGTGGCGAGCGAGCCCGCAGGGTGCAGCTCGCGGAGCCTCATCAACTCGATCTGCGGAAGTTCTCAAGTCTTAAATTCTTCTATCGTACATTCAGCACCCCTGATAAGGAACGATTACCCATTTTTCTGGCTTCTATGGAACCGTGAATGCCTCGACGGGTACGCCCAGGGCTTGCAAATACGCCTGCTGAAACGGCTTCAACGGTTTTGCCAGCTGCCGGTGTCGGCCAATCGTGACGACCATCACGGATGCAAACTTGGTCGTCATCATAAACGCGGTCGGTTTTTTGCGTCTGCCGACGCACCCAGCCCGGCAGCGTGCAGTCGTTGGTTTCGACATACTGGCGCATGGAGCGTTCCATTAAGCGCCAGATCAACAGGGATATCAGCAGGACCAGGCCCAGCACTTCGATCCGTTCGGCCTTTTTGAGGAAGATGCTGTTGACGATGGCCGGGTCCTTCAGGAAGCTGAAGTTCTTCTCGATGCCGATCTGGCTTTTGTAAAGGGAAAGCAGTTCCTGGGCTGGCCACTCTTCTTGCTGGTCCAAAAGGTTGGTCAGCAGAACGAAACAACCGGCGTCCTCCCGCAACGGGCCCACTTTGTCCGCTGCCTCCGAAAGGGTCGCGGTCAATCGGTATTCGTAGCGCTGTACCGGCCTGGGTTTGCCGGCCGCTGGCCTGCCGCGGCCGTATTTGGGCTCTTTTTGGACATCGATCTCGAGCCGGTGATAACTGCCCTCGGATTTGTGGATCAGCTTTTCGCCCGCCGCCCGGGCGTCCGCACGGCAATAATAGGGCGCTGCCGTGGCCTGTTTGCAATCGGCTTCAAGTTGTTTGCGCTCCTGTTTCAGCAGGCGGTCGATGCGTTTGTGGCGTCGCTTGTCGTGGGCGCTGGAATGCACGACGATGGCACGGTACCAGAAACTGTTTGAGGTCCGGGCGCTTGTCCTTGCTGTAGCCGTAGGTGATGTCAAAAGGCGGGTCGACCAGATCGTAATCGCCGAAGACGCTCACGGAGGTGGTGTCGAAGTTCAGCCGCCGTGGGTCGACGCCAAAAACGGTCAAAGCGGTTTGGGCGAGTCGAGAAAATATCTTGTGGGTCCCGGTCTCGAAGATCTTATCCATGGACCGCCCCAGGTTGTAATCGCAAAAGCGTTCGGTTCCCACAGCGGTACCCAGCAGCAGTTCGGCGTCCTTTTCTTCGAAGAACTCGGTCAGCCGGTACAACGGCGTTCTGCCTGACAAGGTGTCGAGCACCATGGCCAGCACCATGATGCCGGGACTCAACTCCATCTGGGTGTCGACCAACCGGTCGATGGTCTCGACCAGGCCAATCTTGCGGGCGTAGTGCTTGACAATTGGCAAATGCCTGGCATGGGTGATGGTGATTTGGTCGGTGTTTAACGGCTTCATCTGCCCTCGCTTGAATAAGTTGATCAGCTTTATGGGCAGTGTAGTGTATCAGTCACCGTTTGAAATGTCCAGACCTTTTGATTCAGGTCGAAGACGGTGGGGCTGGTCGCTGACCCGGGCATTAATCGGGAGATAAATTAGCCTGGAAATCGTTTCTTGGGGTGCTGAATGTAAGTGTTATCAATGCGGAAATCAAAAAACGCATTGAACGATTGACCCAGGACATTATAAAGAGTCAAAAGCGAGCTTGACCCCTAATGCCCCCTAACTAATAAGGATGCCAATGCCGATTCGAGCTCCCCAGCGATACGGCTACGCCCATCTCATCGCGGCCATCTGTTTTTCCATTCAGGCCCTCGGGGTGGGAACCTTTATCGCCTTCGGCGTCTTTTTCAACCCATTGATGGAGGAATTCGGTTGGTCCCGGGCTGCCATTTCAGGTGCATCGTCGCTGGCCTTTTTCATCATGGGCCTTTTTGGGGTGATTGTCGGCCGGTTGAACGACCGCTTCGGTCCACGTCAACTCATGACGGTTACGGCAATTCTGCTGGGCCTTGGCTGTGTCCTCATGGCCCGACTCACAACCCTTTGGGAGCTTTACCTCTTTTACGGCATTATTTTCGGCATGGGGCTCAGCTCCATCGACGTCATTGCCCTGACCACCATTGCCCGCTGGTTTTCCCACCGCCGGGGTTTTATGACCGGTATCGTAAAGGTGGGCACCGGTGCCGGACAATTCGTCATTCCCCTGTCTGCCAGCGGGCTGATCCTCCTTTACGGGTGGCGGTGGAGTTTTGTGCTCATCGGTACCAGCGTAGCCCTGATTCTGGTGTTCATGGCCCAGTTCCTGCGCCGCGACCCGGATGCATTGCGTTCGCACAAACAACTGGAAACTGCCGACAACCAGGGCACAACGCCTGCAACGGAATCCAGCCTCCCGTTGCATCGCGTTCTCAGGACGGTCCAATTGTGGACAATCTGTCTGGCCAATCTCTGCTTAGTCTTCTGCCTGATGATCATCATGCTGCACATTGTCCCCCATGCCCGCGATCTGGGCTTTTCCGCCATGCAGGCCGCCGGTGTCCTCTCCATCATCGGCGCGGTTAGCATGCTGGGGCGCTTCATCAGCGGCCTGATCATCGATCGCCTGGGCAGCAAAGCGGTGATGGGGGGCTGCTTCGTCCTGCTTCTAATCAGTCTCGGCTGGTTGCAGTATGCCCACCAATCTTGGATGTTGTATCTTTTTGCCTTCATTTACGGCCTGGCCCACGGTGGCTGCTTTACCGCCATTTCCCCACTGGTGGCAGAGTGGTTCGGCATCCAATCCCACGGAACCCTCTTCGGAATCGTAGTTTGTTTCGGCACCACCGGCGGGTCGGTTGGCCCCCTGTTTGCCGGCCATCTGTTCGACCTCAGTGGCAGTTATCAGCCGACCTTTCGAATCGTGACCGCCATGGCCCTGATTGCCTGGGGAATGCTGCTCTTTTTACGTCCGGTGAAAAACCGGTGAGATGGCGCGAAAAGGGTCGGGCCGTTCCGGTGAGAATACCAAACGTAAAATAATTGCCTTTAACATCGGATACTGAATATCAAACGCTGAAAGTCGAATGGTTAGGTCGCTTCGCTCTTTCAGCTATTAAATGAATAATATGCCTTATTCACAAAGCGATGCTGGATGTTCGACGTTCATAAGTTTTGGTTTGGCAGGTAAATAATCGATATCCTCAGTGCCTGACATGTTAAACAAACCCAAGCTGAGCGATTGTCGAGCTTGCCGCATATTCAAGGCAGATGTCGTCGCGCTATAGTCAACTATGCGCGGCGATATCTAACGCCGAAGATGTGGTGAGATCGGCAAACCCAATGGGTTTCATCTTTAAAAATGATAATCACCAGTACCAAGCCGATATCTTTCCAATCAACCTTTCCCGATAAAGGTGAATCGCTCAGTTTGGGACAATTAAATAATGGTCAATTGCAAGGTTGTGAACATTTAAAACCCGTCAGGCCGGTTAGGCGCCATGGCAGATACTGATAGACACTCACCTGAAGTGTGTTGAGTTATCCAAGCCGTAGCAGCAAACCATGAATTGCGTTGAAGAAAAAAAGAGAAAAAATGGAACAACATTCAGATCATCATAATAACCATCTTACAAAAATAATTCGTCGTTTATTGGAAGAAAATTATGATCTTGGGAATCTGACACGGGTCAAGGAGGTTTTTGGCGGGTATTACAATAAAAGTTATGAGGTATGGATGTTGATGCACGGTCACACCCATAGATATTTTCTGCGTTTGTATAATCCCCAAACCGTTAAAAATGAAATCTTGTTTGAACACGCCCTGCTGAATCATTTGAGTTCAAAAGGGTTCACTCTTTTGGCGGCCATTGTTCCATGCCGAAACCACGATACGGTGGTATGCACTTCGCCGCCTGAAAATTATCGGGAAGAAAAAGCTTTTTGGGCATTATTCGAGTTCCTTGAAGGCGAAGATAAATATTCTTGGACATACACGAGCCTAACAAAAAAAGAACTCATCAGCGCCGCTAAAATCTTCGCTCATCTACACAACTGCGGGCTTGACTTCGAAAATCCGCCAGGAATAGATCGTGCCCAACCCAGGATCATGGAATTTATGCCCACTTTCAAGAAAACCTTTACCGCGTTTTTGGAACAAGCCAATGATCGTCTGTGTGACCGGTTATTCAAAGAAAATTTTGAACCGATCTGTAGAGCCCTTGATTATGCGGGTTCCTTTGATGTCAAATTTGAGGGGATGCTAGAAATACCTATTCATTGTGATTATCATCCAGGAAATCTAAAATTTCGTGACGAAAAAGGCGTCGGCGTTTTCGATTTTGATTGGTCTAAAATAGATTATCGGCTGTTTGATGTCGCCCTGGGTCTCATTTATTTTACCAGCATCTGGGATGGCCAAGCAACGGGACTTCGACCGGATCGATTTTATCTCTTTCTAAGCACTTACAATGAAGCCTGCCATCGGTTAGACTGCATAAGTCCATTGACGAAGCAGGAACAGCGATATCTGGTTTCTATGCTTTCAATTGCCAATCTATATGTGCTCAATTGGGACTTGGTCAACTTTTATAACACTCCGGAGCCGGATGATGACAAAAATTATATATTCATCGACCATAATATAGGTTTGATGCATTGGATTGCGTATAATGAGAATGAGCTTGAACTATGGGTTAAAAATTCATTGAATTTGACAAGCTATTATTAAAGCAAAAGAAATCGCGCAATTTCTGACTACTCTGCTGACTTCAGAAACCATCTTAGTTTACAGGTGTCTTTGAATCAGCTTCTCCGGTTACCGATCTTCTCTTCAATATGTTGTATTTACATAAGACTTGACAAACAAGGATCGCTTTGAGTATGCTTATCGCACTGAAAAGCATTCCCCTATGAGTAGGGATTCATATCATTTCTCCTTTCGGAATATATTCTAATTTCGGATGATCTGCGGGATATCAATTTGCAATGGAGCGCTGTCCTTTCCCGGAGGACTCAATGTTACAAAAGCAGATGATTCTTTTTCAAGTATGGTCGGAAGACATCTGATAAACACTAAGAAATCAGGAGGATTTAGGGATGAAACAGCAAAGAGTACACTCAACACTTTTTTTGATGATTGTTGCGCTGGTGCTTGTTTTTTCAGCGCAAGCCTTTGCGGCCGACGTATTGAAAGTTTACACCCATACTGATCCCGATGAGATGGAGAAATGGGCACCTGCCGCCGAAAAAGCCATCGGAACGAGGATCGAATGGCTAAGACTTTCTTCCAATGAGATGTGGAGCCGGCTCGAAGCTGAGGCGCCCAATTTTCAAGCCGACATGATCTGGGGATTTATGAATATGCACGCCATGATCGGGGCCATGAAAGATTGGTTTGTTGCCTATGACTCCTCTGGATGGAAGGATATTCCTGAAAAATTCAAGGATCCGGATGGCTTATGGTACGGATTCAATTACTGGTTTGCCGCCACTGTGGTGAATACCGATCTTTTGAAAAAGAAAAATTTGGTGAGGCCGGAATCCTGGAAAGACCTGATGAATCCCGTCTATAAAGGAGAAATCGTCATGCCGAACCCTGGAACATCAGGCACGGCATTCCTCTCCGTTTCAGCAATAATGCAGATCTTTGGAGAAGAAGAAGGCTGGAAAATTCTCGAAGGAATCCAAAAAAATGTTGCGCAGTTCACCAAATCCGGCAGTGCTCCTGCAAAATTGGTTGCAAGTGGTGAATATGCAGTGGGCATCAGTTGGGATCATGCGGTATTCAGCCATGTGGACAAAGGGTTTCACGTTGAGGGAATCATCCCCACCGAAGGTACCGCCTATGATCTCGATTCCGCTGCCATACTCAATGGGTGTAAGAACCTTGAGGCTGCGAAGAAACTAATCGACTGGATCGGTACCCGTGAGGCCATGGAACTCGTGGGCCAGACCCGGTCCAAAGTAACCCGCCCCGGTGTGGAAGGCACAGTCAAGTCTGAACCAAAACTTATCAAATACAACGCCGTATGGGCTGGAGAAAACAAAAACCGTATCATGAATACTTGGAAGGAAAGATTCCAGCAATAGAGGGCCACCTAAGGGTCAAGATCCATTTCGGAAAGAAAAGAGGGACACAATATTCAGTGTACCCGCACTTCCGCTTTCAAGCAGCTTTCGATTGTGCAGGGTCAATAAACGGATATTGCCGCTGGAGATGGCGATGAGTCAACCTTTTCAGAAGAACCTCTTTTCTCAACTTTCCAGCGATACCCGGCAGTTTTTTCGCAGCCCCGGATTGGTTGCCGTAACTACGTTGGCTACATTGCTGATTCTTCTCTTTATCGTTTTCCCCATCTGGTCGGTTCTGAAAAACAGCTTTACCGTTAGCTATCCCACGGTGAAAATCAGATGTACTCATAGGATTTCGGAACCGACCCAGGTTGACGAATATCTAATTGGCCCCATCCTCCAAGTATTGAACCCTATTGAAGGCATCTTAAAAAAGCGTGTCGTCAGGGATGATGCCCAAAACTTTTCAATTGTGCTCCGATTCAGAAAGGGTTGGGATGATTTGAAGGGTGTCAATGATTCTAAACGCGCCCTTTCCTCAATCAAGGAAACAATCGCTCCCCATATTGACAAGTTACGTTTCAGACTGGGGAAAGAGAGAATATTCAGCACCGAAACGTACAGCGATTTTCTTTCCAACTCACGGTATTGGCACTCTTTTAGAAACAGTATCATCCTTGCTGTGGTCTCGTCGACCCTCATTATCATCATCGGATTTTGTTTCGCCTATGTAGGGATGCGAGGACCCACACACGCGCGGGGACCCCTTCGGATGCTCGGCCTGCTTCCCCTGGTAGCCCCGCCTTTTCTTTTTTCACTCTCTCTTATCTTGCTCGGAGGAAGGTCCGGCGTCATCACCAGGGTTCTTGAGCTCGACTTCAACCTTTACGGATGGCCTGGTGTCATCATTTCTCAGGTGATTACATTCCTTCCGTTGGGATACCTGATGATCGAAAATGTTTTAAGGTCAATAGGAACAAATATGGAGGATGCAGCAGCGGACATGCGCGCTGGAGATTATGACGTCCTCTTCAAGATTACCATCCCATTGTTATATCCTGGCATGTTGAAGGCGGCACTTCTCGTTTTTCTGATGTCCATTGCTGATTTTGGAAATCCGATGCTCATCAGTGGCAATGTTCACTTTCTTGCCACGGATGCCTATCTTTACTGGGTGAGTGAGAACAATGTGGAGATGGCCGCCGTATTCTGCGTTTTCTTGATCATCCCATGCATGATAATGTTCATTATCCATGAATTCATACTGAAGGGCAAATCATTCACCACCATCGGTGGCAAGCCCCAACAGATGGAAGAACGAAAGATACCCTGGAAAATCTTCTGCCCGATGATGATGATTATCACGCCGGTATCGTTTCTGATTTTGGCCTGTTTCGGTATGATTTTTCTTGGCGCCTTTACCAAGATTTTGATGGTTGACAATGCGTTCACGCTGGAGCATTTCAACAGCCCGAATGGCATCCGATCCCTTGTGACAAGCGTGAAGTTTGCTTTTACAGCAGCATGTATTGCCCCGCTGATAGGGGTAACACTCTCATATATCATAGTCCGGAAAAAGATACCGTTCAAGCGGGTGTTGGAATTTCTGTCGCTTCTGGGGTTCGCAGTTCCAGGTACCGTCATGGGCGTAGGGTACATCCTCTCCTTCAATTCACCCCCCCTCAAACTGACAGGCACCTTCGTGATCATGATTATCAACGAAGTTTTTAGGAACCTTTCGGTCAGCCTTGAGGCGGGAACAAGCAAACTTCACCAAATTGATGTGGCAATCGAAGAGGCTGCCATCGATATGGGAGCAACTCCCTTTAAGACGTTTCTCAAGGTAGTCCTTCCCTTAATCAGTTCCGCCCTTATCGCTGGGTTTATTTATACATTCATGGTGGGGATGATCGCGGTGAGTGCAGTCATTTTCCTGATTTCGCCTGGAAACAACCTGGTAGCACTCTATATTCTGGCAATTGCAGAGCAAGGAATGCTTGGAATGGCGTGTGCCGTTTCCATCATGCTCATCGTTGTCGTACTTGTTTGCCTGGGTGCACTAAGACTTCTTGGCCGGGTAACAAAATTTAAAATTTATTGAGATGAGGTGATATATATTTTGGAAAAGACAACCAAAATGTTGGAATTGAAAAATATAAGCAAACTTTTCGGAAGAATACCTGCTGTAGACAATGTGACATTATCGTTGGAACGAGGAAAACTCGTGACATTTGTCGGCCCTAGTGGCTGCGGCAAGACAACCCTTCTCCGAATGATCAGCGGCTTCACTGAGCCGACCAAGGGAAAAATATTTCTCGATGGGGAAGACATTACCTACCTGCGACCGAACCGTAGGGATACGGCAATGGTATTCCAAAATTATGCACTTTTCCCTCATATGACGGTCGCACAGAACATAGGGTTTGGTTTAGTTATCTTGAAAAAGTCAAAAAAGGAGATCGACCATGAAGTCCGAAGGCTTCTTGAACTTGTGCAACTTGAAGGGCTTGGTAGGAGAAAACCTCAGCAACTATCCGGTGGGCAACAACAGCGGGTGGCTTTAGCCAGAGCGCTGAGCCTTCATCCCAAGATCCTTCTTCTTGACGAGCCCCTTTCAAACCTGGATGCAAATCTCCGAGTAATGATGCGGGGGGAAATCCGGCAACTACAGAAACGACTTGACCTGTCAATTATCTTTGTAACCCATGATCAGGAAGAGGCCATGTCCATATCAGACCTCTTGGTTGTAATGGATAATGGTATAGTGAAGCAGATCGGCCACCCCACGGAAGTATATGAAAGACCGGTAGATGAATTTGTGGCAAATTTCGTGGGCCATATCAATTTTTTGAACGGCGAAGTGACCGGTATTCAAGGCGATCGAATTACCTTCCATACCGATTGTGGTAATTTAACCATCAAGCATCCTGGGTTCATATTGTCAGCCGGGGACCGATTAAAAGCAGTCATTAGACCCGAATCCATTCAACTTGCAAGATCTGATGTCGGAATCGACAAAACGATGAATATCCTCGAAGGGATTATTGACTCTTCCATGTTTGTCGGCTCGACTATGCGTTACACTGTCTTGGTAGGAGACAAGCGGGTTTATCTGGATGAATCCGATCCCCAGTACAAAGGAATCTTCAACATAGGTGAAAAGGTCAAACTTATTCTGAAGAATCGTATTCACATGCTTTCGGTTTAGTCAATGCTTCCAATGTGCATTCATGGTTGCTGTGTTTCATTTAAATATAAGGAATCATTCTATGGATAGTTATTTAAAAATGATGAAAAATATGGCCGATTTATATCGAAAATACGAACATCAGATGATTGGAATTACATCAGACGCCTCAGATTTTGCCGCATTTATTGAAAATATGAATGAGCCGCAATTTCATCGGATGATGGCTGGGATTCCGACGATGTTCCGCACATTAGATGATTCTTTTTATAGGCATACATTTTCATTAGAGAGTCTAAAGAAACTTACTGAGAGTGACGACCGATGGGAAAAAGTAATTGAAAATACAAGAGATATACCACTCTCAATGGACTTGACTGATTCTGAACAGGAAAAACAGGCTTTTGATATTTCAGAACTTTTGCTTGACCTTTACCCATTAGAGGATGAACTGGCGAGAGTTAGCTCTCGCATTGTTAACGAACATCGGAAATATCCGGTCATTCTTCACCTCGCTTTAAAACTTGCTCTATCAAAACAATCTTTAAAATCAATTTCAGCACCTATTTTTAACAGTTTTATTGTTGCGATGTATAATGAACACAACCGCATTCGCACTAATATAGAACATCCTTCTGGAGAGGATTTTCTGAGGCGAAAAGTATCACAGTTAAATTGGCTATTCGAGGGCGAGATTGACAAAAAATGGGAACTCATTTTTGTTGATGACGGCTGTCCTGAAAAAAGCGGTGATATAGCAGCGGCAATTATTCAACAAGAGAATTATAATAATGTACGGGTGCTGTTTCTGGCTGATGGAATTGAAGAAGGAGCTTCGGTTACTAAAGACCTATACTCAACATCGGATAGTCAAAAGGGAGGATCCATTCAATACGGTATGTGGTCGGCAATTCAAGAACATCGTAGAGATGGCCGTCACATTGTTTTTTTTACCGATTCGGACTTATCAACAAACATTGCGCAGGCCGGTTTATTGCTGAACCAGCTTGAAGACAAAAATAGGATGTGTGCTATTGGGACTCGATATTCTGCCGGTGGTGTATACTGTACCCCGAAAGGTGCAATGGGCGTGACTGATTACGATCGTTTGATGCTTGTGTTTCGTCATTTTATTCGATCCAAACTTTTACCCCAAATTGGAAAAATCATAGACACCCAATGTGGCTTCAAGGCATTTAAAAGCGAAATTTTGAAAAATACGTTGGATCAGATGACTGACAAGCGTTTTTCCTTTGACTTAGAGCTTCTGCTACTGACAGCTCTACAATGCGGATCCAGAGACAATTTTATCGGTGAAGCTCCCATCGTTTGGGTTGAAAGCAATGAAGAATCAAATTTCTACACAGCACGGATAAATGAAACGGTCGATCGGTATCATCCTTGAAAATACCCTTGCGCGCGATACCACGAATACGTATGTGATAAAGCGCGCCGGGTTCATCTATGTGAGACTGTCGGGTAAAATAGCAATCCGACAAGTGACTCTTATCACTAGTACGTTTCCGAGTGACAGATGGATGGCAGGTGAGCGAGCCCTCAGGGTAAAGCTCGCGGAGCCTGTGCTTCTTGCCATGACCTGGCTAAGGGCTTGACCTTGGCCGGTATCTATATGTAGCGGTCGGTCAGAAAAACGATCAGATTGCGGTTACATCTGGTAACTTTTATATGACGCGTTAGTCAGATAGATTAGTTTGATTGACATATCTCCCGCCAGCGTCACGGCAATACCGGCGTCAGGCATATACCGGATACCGGCGACACAGTTTTTTCACCTGATGGTTAACCATTCCCAGTACGGTTTGGTCGTCTGGCTGCGACAGGACCGCATCAATCATATCTGCGATTGCAACCATTTCTGACCGGCCCATACCTCTAGTCGTAATGCCGGCGCTTCCAAGGCGGATGCCGGACACGCTGCCCGGGTTACTGGCATCGTTGGGGATCACATTTCGATTCAGAACGACGCCCGCTGCTTCTAATGCAGTTTCAGCTGCAGCGCCGGTCAGTCCCTTGGGAGTCAAATCAACCAGCACTTGGTGATTGTCGGTGCCGCCTGAAATGATGCGATAATCTCGCGCTTCAAGGGATTGGGCTAGTATTTTGGCATTCTCCACGGTCTTTTTCTGGATTTCGATGAACCAGGATTCCCCGGCCAATTTGAAAACCAGGCCTTTGGCCGCAATTAGGTTCACTGCACTGGTGCCTTGACATCCAGGAAATACGGCTGTGTTCAAGCGACTTCCAAATACTTCTTTAGCCAGAATAACACCTCCACGGCCGCCCATCATGGTTTTATATGTCGTAAAGGTGACAAAATCGCAGTAGGGTACCGGACTGGGAATCGCCTTGCCAGCAACCAGACCGGCCAGGTGCGCCATGTCGGCAAGGCAATAGGCATCGACCTCCTTGGCGATGGTGGAGATCTTCTCGTAATCGATCAACCGGGGATAGGAACTGGCCCCGGCGACGATCATCCTGGGTCTGACCTTGTGAGCCAGATCCCGGATTCGATCGTAATCGATTTGTTCCGTTTCCGCGTCCACGCCGTAATGGGTAAAGTCAAAGCATTTACTGGTGATAGAGGCATGATGGCCGTGGGAGAGGTGGCCGCCATAAGGAAGGCCCATAGAAAGGACCCGGTTACCCACATCCAGAACCGAAAAATAGACCGCCAGGTTGGCCGATGTTCCGCTGTGGGGCTGCACATTGACATATTCCGCACCGAAAAGCTCCCGTGCGCGCCGAACGGCGATATTCTCGATTTCGTCAACATGTTCGCAGCCAGCGTGAAATCGTTTGCCGGGATATCCTTCGATTGTTTTGGTGTTCAAGATAGACCCGAGAACTTCCAAGATGGACTTTGGCGCATGGTTTTCGGCAGCTATCATATCGAGAGTCTCTTCTATACGGATTCCTTCCTTGTCGATTAGAGCCGCAATCCGAGGATCGTCCGTGGTCAAATGGGTCATCGCTGCACCTTTTACTGGACATTTGCCATGTGAAAATCGTTATCGTATAGATCAATAGACATTAGCCGATTTCGGATAAGATCTCGTTTATCGCCTGACCGATGGCAACTGCATTGACGTAATGAATTTGCGCACCTGAATATTACATAACCCGGCCCTCTGTTGGAACTCCTAATGAGTATTTTTCATCTATCCATTTCGTTAGGAAGCATCAGACCAGCAAGTTACAAGTGAATTAAGAGTAACTCCCGCCAACGCTTCTTGTCAAACGTTGGAATAGATGGCCGTTGGGTCAGGGGAAGGTATTATCTTAGCCAGGCAATTATGTTCTGGCTATCCCACAAAAACGGACTCAAATGTTTCTTGTGATACCTTGCCAGCGAATTTAAATATCAGGGAACACAACGAATTTGCATTTAGCAACTGGATATCAGACGCTTATGGATTGGTTTTTTATCATCGTCGCCCCTTAGTGCTGGGGAGAGTTAGATCTTGTTTTTTCATTGATTTTGTCTCATGCAATTGACTTGATCCGATGTTGGCGGCGACCAATAATTCAAAAAAAGAAGGGCGGCAAACGCCGCCCCCCCTTTTTGACTTGAAAGATGATTCGCCAATCCTAACGCCAGCAATAGCCGCGTCCACCATATCCTGAACCCATCATTCGACCATGACCTCTATACGCCCGATCATAGTTGGGTGACGACTTTCTGGACTGAATCTCAAAATCCAAGCGTTTTTGGTCCAGTTCACCTTGCAGCTTGGAAATTTCCTGTTGCAGATTGGACGCCTTGTTAGTGTCGGGAATTTCCTTTGCCAGTTCGCTCTGCAAGGCAAGTTCCTTTTCATAGAGCTGAGCACGAGTCTCCTCGGTAGCCTTAAAAAATTCCGACCGTTGCTGATCGAGTTTGGCTATCTCTTCATCGGAAAGGTTGCCATAGTTGCCCATCATTCCGTAGCCATCGCCACCTCTGTGATGCCAGCCCATACCGCGGCCACCATTTCCCATTCCGTAGCCGCAGCCATTGCCCCATCCGGCAAACGACAGGCTCGCGAAGCCAAAAATTCCGATAATCGTAGCAATCATGATTCCTTTAACTTTGCCGTTCATTTGAACCTCCTAATTTAGTTTGGTTTGATCGATTTACCGTTGTTTAATCGATCCTTTAATTTTAGCTATTAGGTAGAGCAACCGCTGTGCCAAGCCGGATTATTCAAGCTGTAAAGCAAGGTTACTAACTGTAATCAAAACAAAAATGTCTGATCATCAAAACATCAACTGATATGATGCTGTTCAGCCCGCAGGTATAAGTGTGGTTATTTTACCCATATTTCGATTGGGCAGTGATAGCGGTGGGGCAAAAACAACCAATTTGTTGGAATGGGTCGTCAAAGATACTGATCGGAGAGAGGCAAGCGGCTATGCGCAGAGATAGGTTCATCCTGACATAGTTGCCAAATCAAGGGGACACTTTGCGGGATTTGTTGCCGTCGATGAGTAATAGGTGTCAATCGACACCATACTCCTTCAGCTTGTTGTGAAGGGTTTTGCGGTTGATGCCAAGCTTCCTGGCAGTTTCGCTCTTGTTGCCCTCACAGGCTTCAAAGGTGGCCAGGATCGCTTCCTTTTCAACTTCTTCCAAAGGTCGATTTGCCTGGATCGGTTGCTTTACCGGCTCGACCCAATCACGCTTTTCCGAATAGGCTTCCGTGACCGTAGAGGGTAATTCTTTTTCGGTGATGAAATCCCCGGCAAGCAATATTACCGCCCGTTCAATAACATTTTCCAGTTCCCTCACGTTTCCAGGCCAGCTGTATTTCAGGAGCATGTCCATGGCCAAGGGAGACAGCCCTTTGACCGACTTGCGGTTTTTCTTTCCAAATTTATCCACAAAATGCTGGACGAGCAGCGGGATGTCATCCTGGCGCTCATCAAGTGGCGGAACCTTCAGTGTGACGACATTTAAACGGTAGAATAAATCTTCCCTGAATTTGCCCGCCTCTACATCCTGCTTCAAATCCCTATTGGTTGCGGCGATTATGCGTACATCGACCTTGATGGTTTCTTCACCGCCAACCCTCTGGATCTCCCTTTCCTGAATAACGCGCAGCAATTTGGCCTGCATGGATGCGGATGTCTCTCCGATCTCATCAAGAAAGATGGTACCCTTGTCGGCTTGCATAAATCGCCCCTCACGGCGTCTGTCAGCGCCGGTGAAGGCTCCCTTCTCATGACCGAAAAGTTCGGATTCCAGCAAAGATTCCGTGATCGCCGCACAATTCACGATAACCAGAGGGCCCTTTTTACGTGGGCTGTTGTGGTGGATCGATTTGGCAATCAACTCCTTTCCGGAGCCGCTACCGCCGGTAATCAGGGCCGTGGCTTCGGATGGTGCGACCATGGCCAGCATATCGACCAGTGACTTCATCGGCTGGCTTTTCCCGATAATATTGCGCAAGTCATAATCCGCGCTCAACTGGTCCTTCAAGTGTTGATTTTCAGTCTTGAGCCCCGAATGTTCCAAAGCGCGTTCAATCGTCAATTTCAACACATCAAAATCGAGCGGTTTGGTCAGATAGTCGTAGGCACCCGATTTTAAGGCTTCAACCGCGGTATCAACAGAGGAGTATGCCGTCATGATAAGAATCGGAATGGCCGGATTGTAGTCTTTGATCTGTTTCAAGGCGGCGATTCCGTCCATTTCTGCCATTCGAACATCAAGCAGGATAAGGTCAAAGGGTCTTTCCATTACCCTTTCTACCGCCTTCTTCCCGTCATCGGCATCATAAACCGTATATCCCCAACTGCCAATTATGGCTTTGAGCGTTTTTAAATGGTTGAGATCGTCATCGACAACCAGGATATCGTGTGTTTCTTTTCTATTCATGGGAACCTCACGTCGTGGTTCTAACTGGAAGCGTTATCGTGAATGTTGACCCTTGTCCCAGGATACTCCGGACTTTTATTTGACCGTCGTGTCCTTCGACGATTTTGTGGACGATCGCCAAGCCCAGGCCCGTGCCTTTAGGCTTGGTGGTATAGTACGGGTCGAAAATTCTGTTCAAGTCCTCAGGATTGATCCCTGCACCCGTATCGTGGACCTGTATGTTGATCCGGCCATCCTTTGATCTGGCGGATTGGATGCTCAGTCGACCGCCTTTGTCCATAGATTGGAGCGCGTTGATATAAAGATTTAAGAGACATTGAGAAAGTCGATCAGCATCAATGTGGGTGGCCAACACATCCTCGGACAACGTTAAATCGATTTTTATATCTTTGGCGGAGGCCTCTTTTTGAATCAGTCGCACGGAGTTTTTAAGAAGGTCATTGATATCCGCTAATTTTAAACTTAATTCCGTGGGACGGGCAAATTCGAGCAACTCACTGATGACTCTGTTTAAGCGATCCACTTCCTCAATCATCACGCCTGCCATCTCTTGATCATGACTTTCGGGCTCAAATTTGCCCTTAAAGTATGAAGCGATGCCTTTAATCGAGCTCAATGGATTGCGGATTTCATGGGCGACACCGGCAGCCAAGCCACCGATTGCCGCCAGCTTTTCCTGTCGGCGGATTTCATCCTGCAGACGTCGGACTTCACCCAGATCTCTGAGAATCAGTACCTGACCGACAAATTGTCCCGCTTCGTTAATTATCTTGGATGCGCTGACACTGACAGGTACAACATGGTCCTCGGTGAACTCGCATTCCATTTCCTTCTCGGATATGGCTTCACCGCGATCCAAAGCTTCTTTCAATCCACAAAAATGGCTGGGAAGAACCGTTTCGGGATCTTTACCTCGGGCTTGGGATAGATCAAGCCCTGTGATCTTTTCGGCGGCGCTGTTGTAAAAGGCGACCATTCCGTTCTTGTCCGTGGCAATCAGGCCTACGGGAAGGCTGGTTACCACTTCATCCGCAATTGCACTGGTGTCCTGAAGCGACCGTTTGGTGGATTGATAGCTTTGCATCCAAAAAAGGGACACAAAGCCTGCCATGCCCAAAATCAAAAGAACACCAGAAATAATGATCGTGTTGCGAATATCCTCTTGTCGGGCTTCCTCGAATGGCCCAGGATCTAATCCGACAAAAATGAATTGCTGATCGCCCTTGTTGCCGGACGGGAAGCACCAATCATTTCCAGAACCCATCATCATTCCGCGCCGCCGCATCATTTGATGCATGCGATTGTTCATCCTTTGATCACGATGGGAAACTGGAGAGAAGCGCCCATGCACTTCAAAGGATCGTTGCCCGTCATCGGTTTCGATAATCCTCCAAGCATATATATCGGAACCATCGCCTATAATTGGGGCCGTGTTGAGATTCGATCCGATCAATCGTTGATTGCTGCTGGCCAGTACCGCGCCATCCTGATTGGTGATGGTTATATAAAGTACATCAGGCAGGTTGGCCGTTTCTTCAAGCAGTGTCTGGACTTGTTGTCCACCCCACATCATTCCCATCATACCGGTTCTGGCTCCTGCTTCCACACCTTTGATCAATGCCGCTCCTTTCTCCTTAAGGATGCGAGACATATAGTCTTTCTCACGATTGTTGTTCTGCACGGCCAGGACAACAACGATGATCATCAGAATCAGCGCTGATCCGACGATAATCCACGGAGAGGCTGTCAGTGTCGCCTTTGTTCGCCGCTGTTGTGATGTCATTATCCGTTTTCCTTCAAAGGTTGTCCGTCTGAGATCCCAAAAAAGTTCGAGAGCCAATCTTTAATTAAAATAGGGGGCACTGGGTAATTTGTACACACCTGATCGCGTAAATTTTATCATATTGGTTAAAATTGCCACACAACGCGGCTTTAAAAACCATCAATAGACCTTTCAATCAATATCTATGCCGGATATTCAAATAGAAAACAGGAAGATACGGATAGGCTTCAAATTGGGCACGGTCGTTGCTGAGCTATCATAGTGCGTTTTGATCTCGATACTCGATAAATTTGAAGTTTGGAAGATGAAAGGACTGGAAATGTGGGGATGTAATTTTAATGGCAATATACCATTTCTCGGCTACTTTTTTTCCCATGGTTTTTTCTCGCTACTGCTTTGGGGTGTGATATTGGCTCTGGTGGTAGTATTGATCTCAAAAATTCTTGGGAAAAGGTCCGTAAATGTATCTAATCATGATCAAATCGATTCTTTGGAACTATTAAAAATAAGATTCGCCAAGGGTGAGATTGATAAAGATGAGTTTCTACGAATGAAACAAATTCTTACTCAGTCATGAAAACAATATTGTGGATTGATTCTTAGTCAAATGATGCCAATAGGGGGACGGTTGACAAGGTGATGGAGTTTGAGTAACCGAAAAAGTACGCTATGGCTATCTCACAAAAAGGAACCCTACCGTTCCTTGTGCTTTCTTGCCAGGGGATTTAACTATCAGGGAGTGCATAAAATTTCCATTTAGCAACTGGATATCATAGGCAATCTTTACGTGCTGCCCAAATACAAAGACCCTATAGAAAAACGGAGTGGATTAATTGTTATAGTTGCAGGCATGCCTTCTATGCAACGGCTTCGACAACTTACTTTTCTCTAAGCTCATAAATGTAACATCCACGGTTTTATTGTTTTCAAGCTTTACTTCGGTCAGTACACGCTCATAACCTTCGCCTTCAAACTCGTCGAGCCGAGCCCAATGGTCGGATAGCTTTTTCGAGCTAAATAGAAACCCTTGAACTTCATTGCCATGTTTGTCCAGTATTATTCCTGGATAACCCATCGCAGCGCCCAACCCTTTCCTCGTGTAATATTCCAGTGACGGTACCGGCCTCCCAAGTACCTCCTATTTCACTGAGTACCTGCTCGTTCGGTCCTCCCGGGACCAAGGTTCCGTATACAAATAGTCGTTGAGTCATCAATTCTCCATTTAAAATGAAAATTCCATCTGTATTATTGATACCCGCCCTACATTAATTTTTCAATGGGTAGGTGTCTCACTTACATTGGCACAGAGGGCTAAGCGTTTAACGTCAGCTGTTGAAAATAACCGGGAATTGATTGCTTTAAGAAATCAGGGTGCAGAATAGATCACAAAAACTGAATCTATTTGCGCTTGCGAAGTTCCATGTAGCTTGCCAGGAAGAGTTAATATATAAAAATAACGTTATGTTACAAATACGACCTGGAAAGCATAAAGAAAAGCAAGCAGAGTGGAACAAATTCATGGTCCACCCTACCGTATAAGATATTGGATTCCAGAAGAAACTAAGAAAGGTTTTTGCTTGGCTTGAATGTAACTACGTTGCGCCCTTTTATCTTTATCTGTTCTCCAGTCTGGGGATTACGGCCCATCCGTGTTTTGCGATAGACATTTTTCAATGTCCCGAATCCGATCAAGGTGACCTTGCTGTTCCTTTTTTCAAGTCCACTCTTGATGCGATCAAGAGCAGGTTTGAATAAGCATGTTGTAAATAGTTAGAAAGCCAATTAGTTATGCGATCGAAAATTTTGAATTTTCTTAGGTCGTATGATTTTGGTCATTGGCAAAAATTGAACTATTTATGGAGAATTTGTGTCAATTTTCAAAAGTTAGCCTACCAACTACTTCATAGGACTTATCTTTCTTCAGTTCCAGCAGGACTCCCGTGCCTGAGGAAACGCTCTCGCCTGCTATGGCACCAATGGTTACAAAATGAGTTACAAATACAATTAATTCGCCACCAATCGGTTGCCGAGAAATGAAATCCTTCAGAGCACCGATGTTCGGTTCCCTATCTTGTATGCGCTCATAGAACGAATTCAATGCCGGAAACTCCTGAACGGAGCCAAGGTTCATTAGCTTGGCTGTTTCGAGACACCGGCACCATTGGCTGGAGTAAACACGTGCTGACACGACGCCTTTGCTGCGAAGCCAATTCCCGATGCTTCGTGCCTGCGTGCGACCCGTTTCATTAAGGTTACGCTGCGTGGAACAGTCGCCAATTTTAAAATACTTTGGATCACCACTTCCAGGTGCCAACGCGTGGCGAATCATTAAGATATGGCCTCCGGCTTTTAGCTTTGCAATAATTTCGTTATTACCTGCTAAGCCGTTGGAGGGCGATACAATGATTGATCCTGCCAGTATAATGACGAATAAATAAACTGCCCTCATGGAAACCTCACCTTTTTTCTCAATAGTTTCTGAGAGATTTAAACAGCTTTTAGCTATATTTGTTCAACAACACTATTTTTTTAAAGTGTCGGCCAGAAACTCAGTAAAGCGTTTCCAAGACTTTTTATCAGCTGCCTCCTGATAACGGCTACCGCCGAAAACGGTGAAGGCATGCTTGGCGCCGCCGTAGGTAATCATTTCGTGGTCGATCCCTGTAGCCTCCAACTCGTTGGCCAGCCCGGCGAACTGGTCCATGGTGATTGCGCTGTCAGCTGTGCCGTGCATAATCAGGATTTTGCCCCGTGCTTTGCTATAGTCCTGCCCTTCAGGCGTTTTCAGACCGCCGTGGAAGGTCGCAAACCCCTTCAGGTCCGCTCCAGACCTTGCCCACTCGAGGACAGCCGCCCCTCCGAAACAATAACCCATGGCAATAGCATTGCCGACATCGGCACCCATGCCTCTTGCGGTCTCGAGGGCGCCGGTCATCAGGGCCCGCATCTTGCCCCTGTCCTTATAGAGTTCGCCAGTGTGCTGCCGCTTGTCCTTGACCTCGGTGGGCCGGACGCCGGCCCCAAACAGGTCCATTGCAAACACCGCGTAACCCAAATCAGCGAGCATGTGGGACCGCTTGATCTCGTAGTCCGTCAAACCATCCCAGTCGTGGATCAGCAAGACCAGCGGAGCCTTGTCCGCGGGACTGACGTAGTAGCCTTCGTAGGATTGGTCGTCGACTTCGTATGTGACGGCAGTGCCAGTTGCTCCGTGGGCCACAGTTGCAGTTATGAGGATGAGAATTGATAAGATAGATTTTAAGTAATGCATTGCATGCTACTCCTTTTAATGTCTTTGCAACCAACCTGAACAGCATCAACGCTGTTTGCTTTACTCCGGTTGCATTCATATTTAAAAATGGTTCAGAAAACTCTTTGAGGTCTGTCGGAAAAGATAAGTCAACAATCGAGCTTCGTCGAGCTTTCGCAGTTTACGAATGCAATTCTTTACAGAAAAGGAGGTGTTCGGGCAGTAACAATTTCATAAGATCTCGTCTCGATTTCCCCTATGTTCTTATACTCTACCAGTTCTTGATATGTTGATTGATTTTGCACCACCAATTCGGTAGGATTGTTGCGCCATAGGTGTGCACGACCGGCTTTAATAGGTGCCCCGAAAAAAGCGGGTTATTATCCCCAGACATATGACTTTTGCGAGGTATGACATGAAGCGATTGATCGGATTTACGGCTTTGGCCTTGGCCTTGGTGGGCGGCTACTGGATGACCCCTTCTCAGGCGGCGGAACGCACACCCATAATTCTGGGCACGGCCACGCCCGGCGGCGGCTTCGAACTCTATGGCGGGGTGCTCGCCGAGGTGGTCAACAGCACAGATGCCTCGCTCAATGTCCTGGCCCGGAACACGCGCGGCAGCCGCCAGAACATCCCCTTGTTGGAGCAGGGCACGCTGGATGTGGCGCTGGTTGCCAGCCTGCCGGCCCGTGAAGCTTTCGAGGGGATCGGGCGCGATGCGCCGACCCCGCTCAAGATCATCACTGCCATATACCCCACCTTCGGCGCCTTCGCCGTCAAAGGGGACAGCCCGGCAAAGACGTTCTCCGATCTGGTCGGTCAGAAGGTCGCCTGGGGCACCCAGTCTTCGGGCCTGACCTTGCTTGGGCAATATGTAACCGATGGCCTGGGATTGGATCGTGACAGGGACTTTGACGCGGTCTTTCTGAAGCGTGCCGGCGACGGGGCCCCCATGGTCCTGAACGGAGAGGTGGCGGCGCTTTGGGGAGGCGGCGTCGGTTGGCCCAACTTCACCAAAATCATGCAAGCCGGCGGCCGGCTTGTGGGGTTGAGCGATGATCAGATCAAAAAAATCAACGCCAAGTACCCCTTCCTGCAGCCCCTGACCATCCCGGCGGGGTCCTACCCTGGCCAGGCGGAACCGCTGCAGACCGTTGGCTCCTTCAGCTTCTTGCTGGCCCGCGCTGACCTGGACGAAGCGTTGGCCTATCGTCTGACCAAAGCGATCCACGAAGGTCAACCAAAACTGGCCGAGCGTCTGACTCAGGGGCGGGACACCTTGCCCGAAAATACCTGGAAAGCGGCCGGTAATCCGGACCGCATCCACCCGGGTGCCCGGCGTTACCTGACGGAATTGGGGTTGAATTAGCCTTCCATATTGTTCGGTTTCTATGAAAACGAACGCCGTTTTCAAATACTCTATCAAAATTTTCCGACACCAAAGGCATATAACCCTTATGCCGAAGCATCTATTCTGTCGACGTAATCAGGCCAGCGGAGGGGGCGGTGGCGGAAGTTCTTTATTCTCGTAGGCCTCCCGAGCCTCTCTCACCGGTATGCGGGTCTCGCAAGGTACGCCTACTTGGCAGAGACCGCAGCCGTAACCTTCATAGGTATATGTTTTTTTGACATACTCGCTGGACGCTATCAGGTGCTGACGGCAGGTTTCCTTGTCGTGGCCGGCAGTAGTCAACGCCCGAACCGGGCAGCGGTCAATACATTTGCCGCAGGATCCATCCGCGAAGAAAGAACACCAGGCACGGTGATTGTTATAAAATCTTATAGATGGATCCACCCGTATCTTTGCCACCACAGATCCGGCTCTCATAGCCTTGCCTTTAGGGGTGATCAGTCCATCGCAAAGCCCAAATGTACCCAGGCCCGCAGCGTGGGCTGCGTGCCGTTCTGACCAGGATGAAGCATATCCGTAATTCTTAGATTTCACCCAAGCCCAATTGGGTGCCAGCATTGGCGCCACTGCAGGATGGCCTTTATCAGTCAGCGTTCGAGCAACATGCGCTCGGAGACCAGCATTGCATCTTTCACCTTCGATGCGAACTCTGGCCCAGTCCTCGGCAGGAAATTTTCTTGCTTTGCGATTCATATCCCGCACGGCTTTACGCTGCGGTAAAACCCAGGAGATGACTGTGAGGTCTTCGGGTGTAGCCGTGTTTTCGGGATGATATTGGTTATAGATCTCCAAAGGTGTCCAGTGAAAAGGACCGATATACTCCTTGTATTCCTGGAAGAGAGGGTCAGCCCCTGAGGCAAACCCCACCAAAGCCTCATCCCAGGCCGGGGCACCGTCTTTGTTTTGCAGATTGTTAAGGGGAGAATCGGCTAAGAAACGATCTACTAAGCCGATGATCCAAGTTTTTAGGTCTTTTTTATCGGGCATGATTATGCTCCTATTTTCTTGGCAGATACTAACCCATCATGCAGATTGGGAAAACTTGCCGGACATCTTAAAAGCATTTAGAACCTATGTATTTTTTTGATAACAGAAGCGAGCGCTATTTCCAACAGTGCCTATTTCGGGATCGTTGATTTCAACACGGGTCTATCTTTAGCTTTTTCTAAATAAAATTTTTGGTTGGTCATCTGACAATAGATTCATTGAAAAGCCTGGGTGCAGAAAAGATCCTAAAAATTGAATCTATTTGGCATGAGGAATAGGGGTCAGATCTTTATGCTTGACAATTTATCGTTTTGCTCCCGGATTTGATGAAATTGGTTCTTCAATTTACGATTTTACTTTAGTTTAGTTTTAAGACGGGAGCGACTCTGGCTAACGGTGCTGTAATCTACGCCAAAGATCGCACCAATTTCCTTCTGCTTATAATTATTGTACCGGTAGGACCCCGGGTCGGACCACGCCATCATATTGTTATTCAAACGGAATTCTCCCAAAAATACTCATTTTGAAGCCTTAGAGCCTCATTTTCATGCCTCGAAATGCCGTTGTAAGGCGCCGGCAGTTCTCTTAACTCGTGCCCATCCGCGGTTTCATAAAGGGCACTGATAAGTTTCCGATCCAGAAATGTGCAATTTTTCGCAAGTTCAAGGAAATCAAGGAATTGCGCGGAGGCATACTGCTGTTTGCTGCACAAGCGATTCCGCCGATTGACGCTGACCTGTCCCGAAGCAGGCGGGGAATTGCGGGAAATGGCCATTTATGGACGGAAACTAACTCACAACTCTCACCCGTTCCAACCATTTTGCGTCCTTTAGCCTTTACTCCGAGCCTTTTCTTCGTCTCTGCCCCCATTGTTCCGGACAATGAGATGGATGTGAATTGCACAATTCTAAACTGCTTCTTCTATTAGCACAAGCACTTGCCGTGGTCCGACCCGGGGAGAATCCGCTCAGTTAAAATTGATTGTTAATCTGGTAAAAGTTATCACGGTAAAAGCCACGTCCCAATGATAAATTGTCCTGACCTATACGTGAATTGACAGAATTGAGAAATGAGTCAGAACCTCGTTTGACAGGGTGGTATCACAATTTTTCGGAAGCCCCCTACACCGTTGATGCGTTGGAGTCATCGAAGGAATCTGTGCCTGCTTTTCGTCTGTGATAGCAAATTGAAAGTCAACTAATCATCGGAAACGACGAACTACCAGATGTAGTGTTCGGTCTTCCTTATTTTTTGGTCGCTGCTGGGTACACCCTAATAGCAGCTAATACAGGTTATAAAAATCGTGTGGTACGATCTGGCTATTTATAACATTAAACGCAATCGATAAAACGATTCTCCAGCGAAAAAACTGGTTTGGATTGGCTTGTATTTAGCAACACCAGCTTTTTTAGATTCCTCCATGGCAGAGGAATTATAGCCAAATTCCAACATGCCTGGCATGTCTGGTCCAGCAGTATCGAGCGTCTCTTTACTTCTGCCGCCCGTCAAAAACTTCCACCAGAGGCGTGCCTATCGAGCCCGATGGCGGCTTGACGCCGAGAAATGTTGACAGCGTTGTGGCAATATCAACCGTGTGCACCCTGCGTTGCACATGCCGCGCAGGGATCTGCATCCCGGCAAAAACAATCGGCACATAGGTATCGTAACGCCAGGGCGATCCGTGCGTTGAGGAAACCTGCAGCCCATCAAAATCGTTTATAAACCAGTGCGGTTCGAAAACAAGGTAAATATCTCCGGAACGGTTGGGGTTGAAATTGTTCAGCACGGCGCGATTGATCCGTGTATTGGGCCGGTCGCTTTCACGCAGCTCACTGCTGGAAGCAGCCTGGGCAACCCCCTCAAACTTTCTCAGTTCTTTGGCTACTGCCTGTTCCACCTCCCGCAGATCGAGGCTGTATTCCCGAATCACATCATGGTTCAAATAAAGGTAAGGCTGACTGTAACTCTCTATCAGTTCCTTATCAATCCCGAATTGTTTTTTCAGGGCCATGAAGGCGGGTTCCTTGTCCCAGGCGCCGGGATCGACAAATCCGGCATCGACGCCAAACGCCTTCAGATAGCCCGGCACCTCAGGGCAGCCGTGGTCGGAGGAGAGGACGATGAGGGTGTTTTGAAGCCCGACATGCTTGTCCACAAAAGCGAGCAGGTTCGCTATGGATCGGTCGAGACGCAGCATGTTGTCCTCGCTTTCCAGGCTGGACGGGCCGAATATATGGCCGACATAGTCCGTCGAAGAAAAACTGATCCCGAGGTAATCCGGCACATCATCGGCGCCCAATTGCTCATTGGTGATCAATTCCTTGGCAAAGGCCAGGGTCAACTCGTCACCCACCGGGCTGATGGTCAGCAGGGTGGTAAAGTATTTGCCGTCCGCCTTGCCGAAGTGATGGGGAAAGGTTCGCCCATACCCGGCCAGATCGGTTTCCCATTCACGGTCATCCGCGTCGCCGAAAAGGTAGGAAGACCGGTCCCGCATCAATTCCCAGGACCTGCCGGCGTATACTGCGGCCGGTTTTTTGGCGTTCCAGCGGATGACCCAGTCGGGATAGGCATCATAATAGTAGCTGCTGGTCACAAATTCGCCGCTGGCCTTTGAAAACCAGAAGGCCTTGCCCGAATGGCCCGCCATGGTTACGGCACCGCGGTCCTTCACCGATACGGCAAAGATCTTTGACTGACCGGCGGTGTGAATGGCCAGTTCATCACCAAAGGTGGACACCATGATCGCTGCGGGCGAACGACCGTCACTTTTGGCAGCCTTCTGGGTGGAATCGATCTCGGCATCTTTATCAACGCCCCCACCGGCCGTTAGCAACCGATAGCGATCATCTTCGATGTTGTAGACGTTGCGGCCTTCGGTCCGATCGAACCAGAGGTTGGCGATCATGCCATGAACGGCAGGGTGTGCCCCGGTGGCCAGGGTCGCGTGACCCACAACGGTCTCGGTATTCGCATGGGCGTGATGGGCGTCGGTATAGACGGTTCCCTTCTCCCAGAGATACCGAAAGCCGTTTTCGCCCAGTTGATCATAGTATCGGGTCGGGATGTCGCCACGCAGCGAGTCCACCGTGATCTGCAGCACAAGACGGGGACTGCTGGACGCGGCCGCTGCAGATGCGGCCACCATAAGAACTGCCGCGAAAACAGCAATCGTCAGTGCACTTTTTCTCCAATTCATGTTTCGCCTCCTTACTTTGCAGAACCGCGAACCGTTACGATTGCGTGACTGCCGATGGGTGGTGCTGTTTTCTATGTTGACCGGGATTCAACTCCACCAGGTCTCCCCGACGCGGGAACCGTGACGGCCTTGTCCGCATCAGTCTCGTTCTGCAGCGCGTCAATTCGCTATACAGTTCCAGGCCCGACCAGGTGGTCTGTGTTTTACTTTCAGCGCCCTTTTTGAAAAGTCTACTCTCCAGTTCTTCAATCTGCTGATCCAGTTTTTCGCTGCCTGCCGCGGCCAAGAATTGCCGGAGAGAGACAGCGTTGTCGCCGGAGGACTGCCGATTCAGCCAGGCCAGGAGCTGATTGTAGGACGCCTTCGCATCGTTTTGGCGGCAGGCGGCACCCAAACGATGAAAATACGCTTTCTCTGAGAACTCGCGCGCATATTTCCATGCCTGCCAACGGGACTGCAGCGGCGATCTGAACCGCCAGGCAACCCCCGCCAATAGTAACAGGCAGACAATGCCCCCAGGAGCATTTGTATCCCGGTTTGTCCCGAACCTTCCACCGCATCATCTATCGTCAAATCGTCTGCATTAGCAGGCCCGCCGGAAACCGTGGCCCGCAAGGAGGAAAGAACGACTTTCCGCAGCGCTTTGCGGCCGAGATCCCACCACCAGATGGCAATTTCCGGGATCTCAAACGATCCCTCCCGCTCAAATACATAGGTCACGGTCTCAACTCGCTTGCCTTTCAAGCTGCCGCGGTCATAGCTGTCTTCGACAATGGGTTCAGCTGGATAGACCCCCAGTCCGTCAATTTTGGAGAAGAACAGCGGCGTAAACGCCATGGCCTATATGTCCTGTGCGTTCAGTTCAATGGTCCGCTTGACGGCCTCCCCGACCTTGAATGTTTTCGCTTCGGGGCTCCATTGCTGACGGTCGGCAAGTTCCGTCGTGCCTGATGAGGTCCGGCAGCTTTTCGGCCCCGGGCGGCACTTTGGCTTCGAATGCCACGGCGGGAATTTGTATGTGCTGAGCGGACTTTCCCGCTTGATCGCCCCAGTGGCTCACCTCCAGCTCGACATCCGTGGGGGGAATCGTAATGGTGCCGCCCCGCTGGGGGAAAAGGGACATCTCATAGCGCTGACCCGTGTACGCACTGCCGTCAATCGTTTCGTTCAGACGGACCCCCTGGGTTTCCAAGCGGACCATGTAGGCCCCCGGCACTTCAACATCCGGCGCCCTATTGATCTTGGCCCATCCATCGCGGGCCAATACATCGACCTGCAGCAGGACCCGCTGGCCGACCAAAATGTCCGGTTTCGTCGCGATTGACGATCGTACGATGATCGACGCCGGAGAGGCGACGGCGCAGCACATAAACGAATTATTACTGGGTCGGGTTGCTCTGCAGCTTCTGCAGTACCTCCTCCAGGTTAAAACTTCCGGGCTTCTGTCTTGGAGGGAAGTCCTTATAGGTTGCCAGGTGCCGCGAAACATATGCCACGGCAGGTAGAATCAGGTAGGCCCGTTCGAAGCGCCAGATGTTATACATCTCCGCTTCATGATCAGCGCGTTCAAAGGGGTCGCCGAGCATGTCGATGAGCTTCGGTACGCGGAGTGTCACCAGCGGCTCCTGCCAGACTTCAAAGCCATGGGCGCGCTGCTCCAGGAAAACCATCTTCCAGCGGCCGTAACGCAGATTTGCCAGGTTGCCGTCGTCCGTCCAGTAGAAGAATTCCTTACGCGGGCCCTCCTTGACTTCAGCCTTGAAGTAGGGGAGCAGGTTGTAGCCGTCCAGGTGGACCTTGAAGTCCCGGCCGTTGGCCTTGTGTCCATTGAGCAGTTTTTCCTTGACATCCGGCTCTCCGGCTGCGGCCAGCAGGGTGGGCAGCATGTCTTCGTGAGAGAACACGTCATTGTAAACCGTACCCGGTTTGATCACGCCGGGCCATTTGATGAGCGTGGGAACGCGATAACCGCCATCCCAGTTGGAGTTCTTTTCGTTGCGGAACGGTGTCATACCGCCGTCCGGCCAGGAGAAGATTTCAGCACCGTTGTCGGAGGAGTACATGATAATGGTGTTGTCCTCTATCCCCAATTCTTTCAGCTTGGCAAGAAGTTGTCCGACGTGGCCGTCATGTTCCACCATGCCGTCAGCATAGATACCGAGGCCTGTTTTTCCTTGGGACTCTTTTTTGAGATGGGTAAAGACGTGCATTCGCGAGGAGTTCCACCACAGAAAAAATGGTTTGTTGGCCTTTGTGGCCCGCTCCATGAAATCAAGGGAAGCCGTGGTAACCTCCTCATCAATCGTTTCCATGCGCTTTCTGGTCAAGGGGCCGGTGTCCTCGATATTGCCGTCGGCGCTGGACTTGATCACGCCGCGCGGGCCAAAGTTCTTTTTGAATTCCGGGTTCGGCGGATAGTCCGCGTGTTCAGGCTCCTCCTCAGCGTTGAGATGGTAGAGATTGCCCTGGAACTCGTCAAAACCATGGTTGGTCGGCAGCATTTCGTCGAGGTCA
Organism: uncultured delta proteobacterium; assembly: GCA_963785365.1. GTDB lineage: Bacteria > Desulfobacterota > Desulfobacteria > Desulfobacterales > Desulfosarcinaceae > Desulfosarcina. Next base: position 580,040 of record CAWAUZ010000013.1, read on the forward strand.
CCCAAGTGGTTTTTCCCAAATTGACCAGTCATGTAGCCATGGTTCTTAAGCAGTTCGGCGATGGTCGGGTCTTTCACCGAGAGGCCCTCCTTTGACCCCGGCAAACCAATCTTGAGCAGGCCGGTGCGAAACGGGCTCTGGCCGGTGATGAATGCGGACCTTCCGGCGGTACAGCTCTGCTGAGCGTACCAGTCGGTGAACAGCGCGCCCTCCTTGGCGATGCTGTCGATGTTAGGAGTCTTGTAACCCATCATGCCGCGATTGTAGGCCCCGACATTGAACCAGCCAATATCATCGCCCCAGATGATCAGAATGTTGGGCTTGTCAGCCGCCAGCGCTGGTGCTGCAAAAAACATCACACATGTCGCTACAAGCAAAACCACATAAGGATGTACCGACTTGTTCCTCAAACAATTTTTCATCGTTTGCCTCCTTACATTGTAAAATTAATGAAAGCGGGGAATAAATGTTAACGTTTAAAACCTTTTGAAATTAAGAAGTATATGGACGATATCAAGTTGTTAAGGGGACCATCGTGTATATCGGTATGCAATCGCGGATCGTGTAACACCTTTTATTGACTCCCTTGAGCATGTGACTATTGATATCGGCCCTGTTTAGGGTGAGAACGGTCCCCAATAGTCACATGTTCAAGGAGCCGAGGGAGGAAAATATATTAGAACAGTTAAATTTAGCTTGTTTGAAGCCGTTACACTATTTGGAATCCGGTCCATTACAGACCGACATTAGCTTTTTCCAGCTTCTTATTTGGGATAGATGCTCCTCTGATCAGCGGAAAAATTTTATGGCCAAACAAGTACGCTATGGCTATCCCATAAATATGGGAACCACCAGAACTTGGCATATCTTGCCACTGTCCGGTAAGCAATAGGATTATTCGAAAATCCCAAGTACCACTAAATATTGGGGCGGCTGAATTATCAGGTCATTGCAGATTTCATCGGGAAATAGAATCTATCACAGGAATGTGGCGAACTGAGATGTATTGAGATTATTCCCAGGACAGCCAAATTACAGATAGCACAATTCGGAGTTGTCAGGTCAAGTAAATCTTACGATGCAATATTGTCAAGGGATCTTCATCTTTTGACAGATAAATATAGGCCACAGTGAGTAACTCCGGGTCGGACCACGCCATCATATTGTTATTCAAACGGAATTCTCCCAAAAATACTCATTTTGAAGCCTTATAGCCGCATTTTCATGCCCCGAAATGCTCATGTAAGGCGGCGGAGGTTTTCTTAACTCACAACTCTCACCTGTTCCAACCAATTTGCGCCCTTCAGCCCGCATATTTCACGAGTCGCATGCGTTTATTTGTAAGGCATTCAGGGGGGAAGCTGTACTTGGGTACCGCAAGCCCCTGATAACGCAACAAATGAACGCATGCGGCTTGCCCGCAGGGTGAATATTTTATAGCTATTTTCTTCTGGTATGATTGATGTACAAAACGTATTCCGATCTCAGCCGGTAGAAGATGTCTTAACGCAAAGATTTAATGTATTTTTTCCAGCGCTGCTGAAAAATATTCATGAAATATACGGGTCAGCCCTGACACCGAGTTTCTCCTTGGCCTCAGTCACAAATGCCTGGCTGCCGACAACCGCACTCTCCGTCCACTTACCATCCCGGAAATGCCTTACTTGCTTCAATTTTAAATTGACATTTTCACGGGCAAAAACGTTATTTTAAACCTCCAAATTGCAAAATTCTAAACTGCTTTTCCTATTAGCAAAAGCACTTGCCGTGGTCCGACCCGGGGGCCCCGCTCCCTTATTGTCCGCCCTCAAAATGAAGGTAAGGTAATTTAGCGTCACAACAATAAGAAGGGACCAGAACAACAGAGAAAGGACACCTAACACATTGTCTGGTGTCACTGCGATAGCGTATTCGCCGTGGAAACACTCCCGGAGGGCATAAAGGGGGCTTGTACCGATATCACCAAAGACGACCCCAAGCGCCGCAATGGATAAAGTAACCATACGCTTCCGGCCCATTGTCTGTTGGCTGTTCGATACAGTGGTTTCAGTGGGCAATATCGAGCCTTCTTTCATTGTCAGATCCGCATCATTCAATTAGAGGTTTTAGCATATAGATGATGTCACTTTCCCTGGAAGGGTAGGGCGTCATGGTGCTCTGGCGATAGAGCTCGTCGACGGAGATGCGGTTGACCATGGCCAAGGTGCAGGTGCTGATCAAACCGGTAGAATTGTCCGATAGAATATGGGCTCCCAACAGCTTTCCATCTTCATCCGCTAACAACTTATAAGCTGCCGATTTCAAACCCAAACGTTTGTAGGTCGGCCAGGTGAGATTTTTGCCGAAGCTTTTTCGATAAGCCACGCCTTTGTCTTTTAGCGTCTCTTCCGTGGCGCCCACCATCCCATACTGGGGGTAGGTAAACAGCACCGACGGCACGGCCGTGTAGTCCATGAAGGCTTTTTTTTGATTGCCGTTAAGACAACTGATAATGTTAGCCGCCGCTACCTGCGCCTCGGCGTCCGCCACTCGGGCTAGTTGGACGGTAGCGGCGCAGTCACCCACGGCATAGATGTGTGGATTTGTAGTGGCCATCTTTTCATCGACGGTGATGCCGCCCTGTGCGCTTTCGACGACGGCTTTTTTCAGATTCAGATCATCGATGTCAGCCGATCGACCGGCACCATGCACGACGAGATCCGATTCAAATAGATCTCCATCTCTCGTCGTCACCGTGAACGTGCGACCGGTCTTTTCAATGGTGGTGATATCCGCATCACAGCGGATGTCGATGCCTTCCGCAGCAGATGCTTCCGTCAGCAGTTCCACCATTTCCGTGTCAAATGGCGCCAGTGGACGAGGTCTGGCCTCTAAAATCGTACACTGCGTATCCGGTGGCCCCAACCGGACGGCAAAATGAGCGAACTCAAAAGAAATGAAGCCACCTCCGATGAAAATGATCCGGCGGGGAAGCCGGTCCAGCTCCATAAATTCACTGCTGGTTACCATGAGCTGAGCGCCCTTAAAAGGTAATCGCATGGGGACCGCACCGGTGGCCAGAACGATAAAGCGGGCGGACAGCTGTTGATGTCCCACGTAAATGCTATTTCGATCAAAGAAATGGGCACGCCCCCGTATAAAATCAATTTCGGCTTTTTTCAGTCCGTTGATAGTATTCTCAGGCACCCGCGCCGTAAATCGGTTTTTTGCATTACGCAGCTCAAGCCAACTGGCAAGTGCCGGGGAGCTGATTCCTATACCGGAAAGATGACGGGACCGAGCCACGGTCTCGACACCTTCATAAAACCATTTCTTTGCCTGACAGCCATTGAGGGCACACGTTCCCCCCGGCCGTTGGCTGTGTTCCACCATCCCAACCGTCAGGTCGTTGCGATTCAATTCGTAGGCTGCGGTTTGGCCGGCGGTACCGGAACCGATTACCAATGCATCATATTGCTTCGACATGTTCACCTCCACGTTTTTTTCGGTTAAGGGCTCACAAAAAAATGAGTCGGCAACTTCATTCACTCATCGTTTTAAGGCGATTATGGCCCCATCGCAGACCATAAGGCAATCCGTTTGCGTTGCCTTTTACAGGTTATCTCCGGCACTGATGGAAAAATATTGGTAGGTGAGCTGTTCAGCAGCTTATCCTTTCTCATGTCTTACGCGAATTGAGGCTCAATGTCAGCTACCCGGTGAAGAGTAGCCTCTGTCGTCAGGTTAAAAAGGATGTCGCATATCGGCATCCTTTCGATGGGTGACACGAAAGATGTACAATTATGATTGATACCGGTCAAAAGATGCTGAAGACTGAATTCCAAAGCGAATACTTCAATGTGTATTATTTGTAAAGTAACAAAGAAGCAAAGAAGGGACGTTCGTGCAGAAAGTGCTTTACATGAGAACACAGCTATGACTATTAAAACTTATGCCAAGATTAGCCAGGTTGGATGCTCCGGGGGTTTTGCATCATGTCATGGGCCGGGGAATCGAGCGGAAAGAGATTTTTTTCAACGATGCGGATCGCAGTGATTTTCTCGAGCGGCTGGCTGTTTTGGTTGCAGAAGGCGCGCTTGATATCTATGCCTGGGTGCTTATGCCGAATCATTTTCACCTTTTGTGCAAGACCAGAAACCGGCCCATGTCGTCGAGCATGCGAAAAATATTAACCGGTTACGTGGTGAATCTTAATCGGCGTCATTGCCGGTATGGACATTTATTTCAAAACCGGTACAAGTCGATTGTGTGCCAGGAAGATCGATATTTAAAAGAGTTGGTGCGCTATATTCACCTGAATTTGTTAAGAGCAGGATTAGTTAAAGATATGGCCGAACTGAGCCGCAACCCCTGGTCCGGCCACTCGGCTTTAATGGGCAAGGTTAAACGAGAATGGCAAGACACCGATTATGTTCTTTCTCTTTTTAGTCAAGATCGGTATCGTCGCAGAGATTATGAAAAATATGTTCAGAAAGGCGCAGCATCGGGACGACGGCCGGAGCTTGTTGGCGGTGGGTTAGTCAGGAGTCTGGGGGGATGGTCAGAGGTTTTAGCGCTGAGGAGCCGTGGCGAAAAGCAGCGGTCGGATCAGAGAATCTTAGGAGACAGCGAGTTTGTCCAAGACATCATATCCGGTCTGGATGGTCTGGTCAAAAAGAATCTTAGGCTCTCGGGTCAGCGGATAGATATGGAGGCTTTGACACAGCAGGTGTGCAGAAAATACGATATTTCCCTGGCCGAGCTTTGTTCCGGCAGCCGCAGACGGGTTATTGTTGAGGCCCGGGGAGCAGTTTCCTGGATTGCGGTCAGAGAACTCGGTTATTCCGGTGCCGATGTCGCCCGGTATTTAGGGGTAACCAACTCCTGTGTAACCCGTTTTATCGCTTCCGGTAAAAAGCCTGATGTTGACTATCTAATTGGAAAGTTGTGAATGCCCTGCACGAACGTCCCCTGCTTCCCATAAGGCAGAAATTGTCAAGACATGGCTTAAGGAGAAGGGTTGCCGAGGCCTTTCCCGAGCCTGTGGAATTTTGTTTCATATTTGATACAAACCCAGATCAAAGGAGAAGAGACAATGAAGAAAAAATTTTCCGTCCACATTGACTCATGGTCCCACGGTACTGCTATTCCAGCTCGATTCGCTTTTGGTCAGCCGGGAACCGACAACCCATTTGCTCCAAGTGACAACGTAAGCCCTGCCATTCAGTGGTCTAATGCACCCGCGGGCACGAGATCCTTTGCGATCATCTGTCACGACCCAGACGTCCCTTCGTCAGGTGAGGACGTAAACCAACAAGGCAAGGTGGTTCCCGCTGATCTGCCCCGCGTGAACTTCTTTCATTGGGTACTTGTGGATATTTCTACCAACGTGTCCGGTCTGGACGAGGGTGCAGCCAGTCAGGGCATCACTCCACGAGGCAAGTCAGTAGGTCGAACCCAATACGGCGTGACCGGCAAGAACGACTACACGGGATGGTTCGCGGGAGACCCTGAGATGGAGGGCACCTACGGCGGCTATGACGGTCCCTGCCCGCCGTGGAATGACAGCATCGTGCATCACTACCACTTCGAGGTTTTTGCACTCGATGTCGAAACGCTGGGCCTCCAAGGTGAGTTCACCGGTCAAGACGCGTTGGAGGCAATGGAGGGTCACATTCTGGCGAGTACATCGCACATGGGGACCTACTCAATGAACCCAGCTATCGACGGCTAACGTTGGCTCTGCAGTAGTATTGATACTTTTCATAGTCGGGTCATCTAATTTGTAGTATGCGGAGTATAGACATGCGGTAATCGCCTTGATGATAGAATCAGGTACAGGCAGGATCAGCAAAGGAGATCACTTTGGCTTTCCTTGATAAAATACCATACTCAATTCTGATCGTCTTAGCGGTATTCATGCTTTTGGCACCCTTTAGACCTATGCCCCATGTAATAGAAAAATTCATAATGTTAAAGAATGGGACACTCACCAAGCCAATTGACATCTTCGATCTGTTTTATCACTTGGTGCCAACGATTATCTTGGCGTTGAAGGTTTATAGGGATTATACGAAATAGGCGTTGATCCCAAATCAGGCGAAATGGATTGGAGTTGGAATTGCGACACAACAAAGGCTTTTTTGAAGAGGAAAGGTAGGCTGAGCTATGGGCCTACACTAAAACTCATAAATTTCGATCTCTAACTATTGCGACATTGTGGATTTCATTAAGGTTGAATGGTTCAATTATTTCTATATACACGATAGACAAGTTTGAATTGTCAATCACACGAATTGACGGTAGTCCGATACGTTAATATTTCAATTTGTTAACTTTGTATGATACATAGAAAGAACCTGTTACATTCATTGTAAATAGCCGAAATTTACATAAGGGTGAAAAGATATGGCTGAAACAAAAAAAGAAACTGTTCTGAACCTCCTTCACAATGCCTATAATGAATATCATATTGATTATCGCGAAAACTCGATAACAGAATCATGCGACTTTGTTATTGATACAGGGACATCCAGAATATTTTTAAAAATCGGTCAGAAACGTTGGGACGATTCTAACAGCACTTCGATTTTGAATTTTTTAAAATCGAAAGAAGAACAGATTCGTAAAGCTGTTTTGGACGATCAGGACGTAATTATTCGAATAAATTAGTTTGTATAGAATTCATTAAACAC
>CAWAUZ010000014.1:0-20308 GCA_963785365.1 uncultured delta proteobacterium
TCTCGAAAAGAGCCTTTCCGGCAGCGCCGGCGGCCAAACCTCGTATGCGATCGCCTTTCGTGAATACCGGGACATCCAGCAGCTGGCATTCGTCTTCGTGGTGATCAACAGCTTTTTTTTTGCATTGTTCGCCAATCAGCATCTCAACCGGATCTATTTTAAACCGCTGCAACGGCTGACCAAACGTGCCGAAACCTACCAGGATGCGGACCCCTTTTTCATCTCTTTCAGAAAAGAAGACAGCGAGTTTTCGGTTCTCTCAACGGCCTTGAACGAGATGCTCGACCGTATCGCCGAAGACAAGCGCCTGCTCAAAGAGACCATCGATTCGTTGAAAACGGCCAACAGCGAACTTAAAAAAGCACAAAATGATGTCATCCGGGCTGAAAAACTCGCGACCGTGGGGCGCTTGGCGTCGGGCATCGCGCACGAGATCGGAAACCCCATCGGCATTGTTCTCGGGTATCTGGATTTAATGAAACAAATCGATCTGGCGGAACACGAAAGAGATGATTTTATCGAACGCTCCGAAAAGGAGATCAATCGAATCAGTCATATCATTCGTCAACTTTTGGACATGTCTAGGACGTCCGGTGGTGAATGCAAGCATGTTTCCATCCACGCGTTGCTTGATGACCTGATTTCCGTATTCACCTATCAGCCGACGGCTGAGGCCATCCTTTTCGAATCGAGCTGGGCCGCGGGGAATGACTGCGTTTTCGGGGACCCGGACCGCCTCAGGCAAGTCTTCTTGAACATCTTGCTTAACGCCATCGATGCAGTCGAATTCACGCCGGCAGGCCTCAAGCGGATTGACATCAGCACTGCCTGTATTTCCGATCGTTGGGACCTTTCGACGGATACCGATAAAACATTTATCGAGGTCACCATACGAGATAGTGGCGCTGGTCTTCCGGATTCACAATTGCCGCAGATTTTCGATCCTTTTTTTACAACCAAGGCGCCCGGCAAGGGAACAGGGTTGGGGCTTAGCGTCGCCTTCATGATCGTCGAAAAGTTCGGTGGTCACATCCAGGCGGCCAATCGACAGAACCAGCAAGGTGCCGTTTTTCAAGTGGCATTGCCGCATTCGCGCCTCGGCACAAATGAGATATTAGAGGAAAAAAAAGGCGGCAATGGACGCTAAGACGCAAACCAAGCGAATTCTGGTCATCGATGACGAGGAAAATATGCGCCATATGTTAAAGACCATGCTGAACCGCTATGGTTATGCAACCACCACGGCGCAGGATGGCGCCGAGGGACTCGCCAAATTAGCAGACGGGCAGTTCGATTTTATTCTTTGCGATATAAAAATGCCGCAGATGAACGGGATGGAATTTTTAAAGGCAGGTCGCGGTCGCCTTCACGCCACCACCGTAATTATGATGTCGGCCTACGGCAGCATCGACATGGCCATTGAGGCCATGAAACTCGGCGCCTACGATTTTGTTTCCAAACCATTCAAAAATGAAGAAATTCGCCTGACCATCAAAAAAGCGGAAGAGCGAGAGCGCCTAAAAAAAGAGAACATTGAACTCAAAGACCGCATTCTGCGTGTCGGCGGCAGTCTCTCATTTGGGAATATGGTTGGCAGGAGCCCGGCCATCCAAACCGTATTCTCGATGGCATTGAAAGTGGCCCGCTTTGACAGCACAGTGCTGATCACCGGTGAAAGTGGTACCGGCAAGGAGCTTGTGGCCCAAGGCATCCATCGGGAGAGCGAGCGGCGGAAGGGCCCCCTGGTTCCGGTAAACTGTGCCGCCATCCCGGAAAGCCTCATTGAGAGCGAATTGTTCGGTCACGTCAAAGGCGCATTTACCGGTGCTGAAAAGGATAAAAAGGGTCTTTTCGAAAACGCGGAAGGGGGGACCCTGTTTTTAGATGAAATTGGCGATATTCCGGTGGCTTTGCAACCCAAACTGCTCCGGGTGCTTCAGGAGAGTGAAATCCGCCCGTTAGGCGGAAACAGATCCAGGGCTGTTAATGTGCGCGTGATCGCTGCCACATCCAAGGACCTGGAAACGGAAATGGCATCGGGACAGTTCAGGGAAGATCTGTTCTATCGGCTCAACGTCGTCCCCATTAACCTGCCTCCCCTGCGCCATCGTTCGGAAGATATCCCCCAGCTTTGCCAGTTCTTTATCAACCGATTTAATGAAACCCTGGGTAGTGGTATCAAGAATGTCTCATCCGCCACCATGGCCGCGATGATGCAACACGACTGGCCCGGCAACATCCGGGAGTTGGAAAATGCCATCGAGCGTGCGATCGTTCTTGCTGACGGAGGCACACTGGAGTTTGAAAATTTTACCTTTGGAAATGCTGGGACGTCGAATCCAGATTCAAAGGCTATCCGCTATGATGGGTTCTCTTTGAAAGCCGCCAAAGCAGAAATGGAGGACCAGATGATCCGTAAAGCGCTGGCTGCAACAAGCGGGAATCGCACCCATGCAGCCAATATGCTAGAGATCAGCCACCCCTCCCTGTTAAGCAAGATGAAACGGTATGGTATCGACTAAGGCCAGCGGAAATAAATAAATCCACCGCTTTGCTTGTCTTTGCGCCGGTCTTCGGCGTTGCCCCACATGTCACGTATTCCAATATGCTTTCATTTGTTGCGCCTTGAAGATCGGCACACATCCGGCGCAATTCTGGCGGATTTATTTCCGCTGGCCTAAGACGGTTTCGTGACGAGTCCGACATCTGTGTTGTGCTTCATGTTGATTGGGAACACCGGTAGGCAACCGTTCACGATCTTTACCGCCATAACCCTTCATATGAAAACCGGAATTTGAAAAGACTGCTATCTGCCTACCTGACACCAAAAAAATTTGTCAATGCCAATCATCATCTACCATGGCCCTATTCGAAACGGTAGTGGTTTGTCGTATGCGTAACTGGTGAATACGCTTGCCAAAATGTAATCTTCCATGCTACTACAATCGCAAGAACGCATCAATTTAAATGAATATGGTTTTCTCCCCGCCAATATATATTGAAACACAAGTTTACCACTGGACCCGTGACAGGTCCGCCGTTATATTAACTGATTGCTTGATGGGAGGAGAGTGTGATGAAACGATTTAGTTTTGTATTGGTCATGATTGCTGTGTTTGCGCTGATCGGTTCTGCCTCGGCCGGGACTCTGGACGACGTGAAAGCCAAGGGCTTCATACAGGCGGGGGTTAACGGAGATCTTTTCGGTTTCGGCAAGCCGGATGAAAAAGGGGTGTGGAAAGGTTTGGATGTGGATACGGCCCGGGCCATTGCGGCTGCTGTATTTGGCGACGCAGACAAGGTCAAATATACGCCGTTGACGGCCAAAACCCGCTTCACCGCGCTACAATCCGGTGAAATCGATGTGTTGACCCGTAACTGTACCGTGACCCTGGGCCGCGACACCGCATTGGGCCTCGATTTCGCCCAGGTCAACTATTATGACGGCCAGGGCTTTTTGGTTCCCAAGAAACTGGGCGTCAAAGATGCCAAAGAACTTGACGGCGCATCGGTTTGCGTGCTGCCGGGAACCACCACCGAACTCAACGTGGCCGATTTCTTTCGAGCCAATGGCATGGAAATGAAACCCGTGGTCATTGAAAATACGGCGGAACTGGCCAAGGCCTTTTTTGCCGGCCGGTGCGACTGCCTGACCTCGGATGCTTCCCAACTGGCTGGTACGCGTGCTGTGGCCCCCAATCCCAAGGATTACATCATTTTGCCTACGATCATCTCCAAGGAGCCCCTGGCACCGGCCGTCCGGCACGGTGACAACCAGTGGAAGGATATCGTGAATTGGAGCGTGCTGGCCATGATCGAAGCCGAGGAACTCGGGATTACGTCTGAAAATGTGGATGAAATGCTAAAAAGCACGGACCCCAAAATCATGCGCTTTTTAGGCGTGACCGAAGGCAACGGCAAGGCCCTCGGGTTGGATGAAAAATTCGCCTACAACATCGTCAAGCAAGTCGGCAATTACGGTGAAGTCTTTGAAAGAAATGTGGGCGTCAACACGCCACTGGGCATCGAACGCGGCTTGAACGCGCTGTGGACTGACGGCGGGCTGATGTATTCGCCACCGTTCAAATAAGTGCGGATCGGACGCGTCGCCCGTTGCGTCATCTTGTCAGCCGCCGGGCGGCGTGATTCGTTGAGACACCAAATCAAGCGTCTGTTGGGTCGCCCAACCTCCGTTCGTCGGCCTGACAGACCTCTTCCCTGTGCAACAACCCTATGCAGCCAAAACAAGACAAGATTCAAGGGAGCGCCCCGCCGGTAGCCGTCCCCTTTTACAACGATCCTAAAAAGCGGTCGATTCTGTTCCAGGTTGCGACGATTATGCTGGTCGGACTGGTGGCCTTCTATCTGATTTCCAATACGCTGACCAATATTGAAAAACAGTCCATCGCTACCGGTTTCGGGTTTTTGCAAAAAGAGGCCGCCTTTGAAATCGGTGAATCCCCCCTTCGTTATTCCGCCGCCGATACCTATGGCCGAGCCCTGGTGGTCGGCTTTTTAAATACCCTGATCATCTCATTTGTCGGCATCGTCATCACCACTATTCTTGGTACGTTAATCGGGGTCGCCCGACTCTCTTCCAACTGGCTAATTTCAAAGCTATCTGCCATCTATATTGAATTATTTCAGGATATTCCTGTCCTTTTACAGCTTTTTTTCTGGTATGCGTTTTTCTACAATGTCCTGCCGTCACCCCGCCAGGCCCTCAATCCGATCTTGGGCGTCTTTTTGAGCAATCGCGGCTTGGTGTTTGCCGTGCCGGAAGCGCATCCGATCCACAAATACATGGGCATTGCAGTGGTTGCCGCCTGCGGTGTCATCTATATTCTGCGCCGGTGGGCAAGACAAAGACAGGAACGGACAGGCCAACCCTTTCCGGTTTTTAGCGTAGCCCTGGCGCTTCTGCTCGGATTGCCCCTGATAACCTGGGCCATTGGCGGCGCCCCGACGGTCATGAACGTGCCTGTTCTGATAGGCTTCAATTTCATCGGGGGAACCAACATCAGCCCCGAATTCACGGCCCTTTTGCTCGGTTTGATTCTATACACGGCGGCTTTTGTGGCCGAAGTCGTCCGGGCCGGTATTCAGTCGGTCAGCAAGGGGCAGACCGAGGCGGCCATGTCGCTGGGCCTCAGACCGAGCCGGGTGCTGAATCTGGTGATTTTGCCCCAGGCGCTGCGTGTCATCATTCCACCCTTGACCAGCCAGATGTTGAACCTGACCAAGAACAGTTCCCTGGCGGTTGCGATCGGATACCCCGACTTCGTATCTGTGGCCGGCACCACGATCAATCAGACCGGCCAGGCCATCGAAGGTGTGGCCCTGATGATGATTGTCTATCTGGCGTTGAGCCTGCTGACGTCGGCCTTCATGAACTGGTACAACAAAAAGATGGCTCTGGTGGAAAGGTAACGCCACTTTGCGATGGCATGCCAAGCGACCGTGTCGTATTAATCTGAAGCGGTAATAGCCACCATCATTCACCTTATCAGCGAAGCGCCTTTCTAAACCCTATGGCTGGAACGGATATCAAGCAGGCAGAAGAAGCGATCAAACCGCCGGTGACAAGTGTGGGGGCCCTCGGATGGGTTCGGGCCAATCTTTTCAACAATTGGTTTAACTCGGTCCTAACCCTGATCACCCTTTACACGCTAGGCAAGGTCGTTCCCCCTTTTATCCGCTGGGCCTTTGTCGACAGCCTGTGGCTTTCAACCGGTGAAGCCTGCAGAGGCGCCGAAGGGGCATGCTGGTCCATCATTCCAACCAACATTCGCTTCATTCTTTTCGGTTTTTTCCCCTACGAATCGCAGTGGCGGCCGCTGTTGGCCATGGTTCTCCTGATCGGCTTGCTGTTTTACAGCCGCAACCGAGACCATTGGAAAAAATCATTGGTCTATGCCTGGGGTGCCGGCCTATTGACCATGGGCCTTCTCATGAAGGGCGGAATATTGGGCTTGGCAGCAGTGGAAACCACCAAGTGGGGCGGGCTTCCGCTGACATTGCTGCTGTCGGTTTTTGGACTGGCGGCCGCCTATCCCCTGGGCGTTGTCCTCGCGCTGGGACGACAGTCCCAGATGCCGGCTGTCAAAGCCCTGTGTATCGTTTACATCGAAATGATCCGGGGCGTTCCGCTGATCACCCTGCTGTTCATGTCGTCCATCGTTTTTCCCCTCTTTTTACCCGAGGGGGTTACCGTAAACGTCATTTTGCGCGCACAGGTGGCCATCATTATGTTTACCGCTGCCTATATTGCGGAAGTCGTGCGCGGCGGGTTGCAGGGGATGGCCACGGGCCAGTATGAGGCCGCTGAATCGCTGGGACTGAACTATCCCCAGACGATGCGGTTGGTGATTTTGCCCCAGGCCTTGAAAATTGTGATACCTCCCACGGTCAGCCAGCTCATCTCAGCCTTAAAAGACACCTCCCTGGTTGTCATCATCGCCCTGTACGATCTGCTCAAGACAACCCAGTCCGTTCTGTCGAATCCGACCTGGACGGCCTATTCTTCAGAGGCTTACATCTTCGTGGCCTTGATCTATTTTGGCTGCTGTTATTTCATGTCCAGCTATAGCAGACGCCTGGAAAAGGAGTTGGACAGGGGTTTTTAGCCGGTCACCCGGTGGCTATCAATCTCGTCCGGATTATGTCTGCCTCGAACGACAGGTCCGGAACAAAAGGCTCACAACCAAACCTTAAGAGATCCTCATGAGTGAAGCGAAACCCGACAATCAACTGCAGCCGACCGGCGAAGCCATCATCGAAATCAAAGAGATGCACAAATGGTACGGTGAGTTTCATGTCCTGCAGGACATCAACCTGACCGTGCAAAAAAAAGAGCGGATTGTTATCTGCGGCCCTTCCGGATCAGGAAAATCGACCCTCATCCGCTGCATCAATCGGTTGGAGGAACATCAGCGCGGCCGAATCATCGTCGACGGCATTGAGTTGACCAACGACATCAAGAACGTCGAAAAGATTCGGGCCGAGGTTGGGATGGTGTTTCAGCATTTCAACCTTTTCCCCCACCTGACTATCCTGGAAAATCTCACGCTGGGTCCGATCTGGGTGCGCAAGACCCCAAAAAAAGAGGCCGAAGCGGATGCGATGGCTTACCTGGAAAAAGTGCATATCGCCGAGCAAGCCAAGAAATATCCTGGGCAGCTTTCCGGCGGGCAACAGCAGCGGGTTGCCATTGCCCGCAGCCTGTGCATGAAACCCAACGTCATGCTTTTCGATGAACCCACCTCGGCCCTGGATCCGGAGATGATCAAAGAGGTCCTGGACGTCATGATCGAACTGGCTCAGGAGGGCATGACCATGTTGGTGGTGACCCACGAGATGGGATTTGCCAAGAGCGTGGCTCACCGTGTTTTGTTTATGGATTACGGTCGGATTGTCGAGCAAAATACACCGGCTGAATTTTTCGACAATCCCCATCACGACCGCACCAAGCTGTTTTTGAGTCAGATTCTGCACTAATCGTTAATACTGCTATCGACCCTTCGGAAAATGGTCATGCCGCCTCGAGCCATCGCGCGAATTCGTTTAGATCGTCTGCGATTCAATTTTCGCGAAATCCAAAGAAAAATTTCTCCAGCTCGTCTGATTCCCGTCGTCAAGGCCGATGCATACGGCCACGGTGCCATCCCCGTGTCCCGCTGCCTGTTGCACGAGGGTGCCGAAATGTTTGCCGTGGCCCAGTTTCAGGAAGCCATGGAACTGCGTGACAGCGGCATCGACGTGCCGATCCTCATTTTCGGCCGGGTTTTTCCCGATGAACTCCCCGAAGCCATCCGCTCCGGGTTTCGGATTACGCTCTTCGGCCTGGAAGACATTCGCTGGATTGAAGCGGCTGCCGCCAATCAACCCGCCCATGTGCATGTCAACGTGGAGACTGGCATGGGTCGGGTGGGCGTCCTGCCAGACCGCGAACCGTCCTTCTTCGATGAACTGGCGCACGCCCGGCGATGCGTGTGGGAGGGGGTCTACAGCCATTTTGCCACCGCTGACGAAGAGGACAAAGCTTATGCCCACACCCAGTTGTCCCGATTTCAGGCACTCTTGAAGGACCTTAGCCGCAAGGGATGCTGCCCCCCCATGCTGCACATGGCCAACAGTGGCGCCATCCTCGATATCCCGGAGAGCTATTTCGATGGCTGCCGTGCCGGAATCATTTTGTACGGACATTACCCGTCAACCCAAACCTCGCGCGCAATCCCGCTGAAACAGGTGATGACCCTGTCTACGACCGTTACCCATCTGCGCCGCCTGCCGCCCGGCCACAACATCAGCTACGGGCGGCGCTGGCAAACCGCGCGGGAAACCTCCATCGCCGTGCTTCCCATCGGCTATGCCGACGGCTTGCGACGCCATCTCACCGGACATCTCCAGGTGTCAATCGGCGGGCGGCGCTATCCGGTGGTGGGCACCATAACCATGGATCAGATCATGGTGGACGTGGGCGATGACCCAGTATCGGTGGGTGACGAGGTGCTGATCTGGGGGGACGCCGGGCGCGACAGCATTCAGGTCCTGGATGTGGCCGAATCCATGGGGACGATCCCCTACGAATTGACCTGCGGCATCTCCCGCCGGGTTCCGCGCGTGGTCGTGGACAGCGACGTTTAGACGCCTGGGCACATCGGCACCCGGGTTTGACACGCCATTCGCTTCTGGGATATAGCCCTCGCTACCGGTTGATGACAGCCGATTGAAGCTTCCCAAAAGGTGAGTGACCCATCCAGATGAAACCCATTATCGCCATTGTCGGCAGACCCAATGTGGGCAAGTCGACCCTGTTCAACCGGATCACCCGGTCGCGCAACGCCATTGTAGATGACCTGCCGGGGGTGACCCGGGACCGAAATTTCGGTGATGCCCGGTGGAACGACAAAGCCTTTACCGTGGTCGACACCGGCGGCTTTGCCGAGGGCGACGACGATGCGTTCGCGCCGCACATCCGCCGCCAGGTGCAGCAGGCCATCGCTGACGCCGATGGGGTTGTCCTCGTTCTGGACGGCAAAGGCGGCCGTTCGCCTTTCGATGTCGACCTGATCCACCAGCTGCGATCCGTGGATAAGCCTGTCTTTTACCTGGCCAACAAAATCGATGGGGAAGGGCAGGAGAAAGCGCTTTTCGATCTTTACGCCCTCGGCGTCGATCGCCTGTTCCCGGTGTCGGCGGAACACGGTTACGGGGTTGCCGATTTTCTCGATGCACTGACTGCCGGCTTCAGCGAAGCCGCGACGCCCGACGTGAGTTCCGACGCGATCCGCATCGCCGTTGTGGGCAAGCCCAATGCCGGCAAGTCGTCGCTGATCAACGCCCTTGTCGGTGAACAACGGCTGGTGGTCAGCGAGGTGGCCGGCACCACGCGCGATGCCATAGACACCGCAGTTTCCCGTGGTGACCAGGCCTACGTGCTGGTGGACACGGCCGGGATCCGCCGCAAGGGCAAAGTTGACCTGCGCCTGGAAAAGTTTTCGATCATCAAAGCCCTGCGCAGCCTGGAACGCTGCGATGTGGCCCTGATCGTCATCGATGCCCAGCACGGTATCACCGAACAGGATGTGCGCGTCGCCGGATACGCCCACGACCGCGGATGTGGGGCGATTTTTCTATTGAACAAGTGGGACCTGGTGGACAATCGAAATGGTGCGGCCCTGAAAGGCTTGACCGAACAGCTGCGCATGCAGGCCAAGTTTCTCGGTTTTGCACCGGTACTGACCGTTTCGGCCCAATCCGGCCTGCGGATCAAGCGTATATTTCCTGTCGTAGACGAAGTGTATGCCCAGTACTCAACCCGGATTGGCACCGGCGCGTTGAACAAGGCCATGGCGCAGGCCTTGATCCGAACCCCGCCGTCGATGCACAAGGGCAAGCGGCTTAAATTTTACTACGCCACCCAGACCGCCATCCGGCCGCCGACCATCGTCAGCTTCGTGAACTTTCCCGATGGGGTTCATTTCTCCTACCAGCGCTACCTGACCAATCAGGTCAGACAGGCCTTTGCGCTGGACAAGACACCGTTGCGGCTACTGCTCCGGCAGCGCACCGGGAAGAACCCGGTCTTTTTGAACAAAAAAAGCAAGCCCTTCAAGCGCAGAAAACGATCTTCCAGGCCATAGATGGACCTCTTCGACCATCAGGCGGAAAAGACCACCGCGAGCCGGCGTCCCTTGGCCGAACGGCTGCGTCCCTATGAACTGGCCGATCTGTTCGGCCAGGAAGGCATCACCGCACCGGGCTCTTTGATTCGCCATGCCATCGAGGCCGATCGGATCTTTTCCATGATCCTCTGGGGGCCACCAGGCTGCGGAAAAACGACCCTGGCGCGGATCATCGCACGTGAGACCCGTTCCCATTTCATTCACTTTTCGGCGGTGCTGTCCGGCATCAAGCAAATCCGCGAGGTCATCGAAACAGCGCAGAAACAGCGCCAGTTCCAGCGCAAACAGACCATCTTGTTCGTGGACGAGATCCACCGCTTCAACAAGGCCCAGCAAGACGCCTTTTTACACCATGTGGAGTCCGGCTTGATTACGCTCATCGGCGCCACGACCGAGAACCCCTCCTTCGAGGTGATCGCGCCGCTGCTGTCGCGATGCCGGGTGATCACGCTCAACCTGCTGGATGACGACGCCGTGGGGCTGGTTCTCGATCGCGCCATGCGCGACCGGCAGCACGGGCTGGGTGGCGCCAATCTGGTGTTGGGGGAAGATGCCCGGGGCCATCTGATTCGAATTTCCGCCGGGGATGCGCGCAGCGCCCTCAACAGTTTGGAAGTGGCGGCCGATTTAGCAGCGGCCGGATCTTCGGCCGCTGCGGATGGCGACCGCACCATCTCCATCGATCACGCCGTTCAGGCCCTGCAGAAAAAAGCGTTGCTTTACGATAAGGCCGGGGACGAACACTACAATCTCATCTCCGCCTTTCACAAGAGCATGCGGGGCAGCGATCCTGACGCGGCCCTCTACTGGCTGGCCCGCATGCTCGACGCCGGCGAGGACGCCTTATATGTGGCCCGGCGCATGGTGCGGTTTGCATCTGAAGACGTGGGCAATGCCGATCCCTTTGCCCTGCGGATCGCTCTGGGGGCCATGGAGGCCTTCCGGTTCCTGGGGCATCCGGAAGGCGATCTGGCGCTGGCCCAGGTGGCCGTATACCTGGCGACGGCACCCAAAAGCAACAGCATCTACAGGGCCTGGACGTCGGCCCAAAAGGTCGCCCGGGAAACCGGCGGCCTGGCGGTTCCCCTGCACATCCGCAACGCACCCACCGGCTTGATGAAGGACCTGGGCTATGGCGATGGGTACCGGTATGCCCACGACTATCAAGCGGCGTTTGTCGACCAGGCCTATCTGCCCGACGCCATTGCCGGCACCCGAATCTATCGGCCCAGCGAGCGTGGTTATGAGAAAATGATTGCCACGCGCCTCAAACACTGGCAGGAACTGCGGCGCAAGGCAAGCCGAAAGCGTGCTCAGCATCGGCCTGCAGACGCCCAATGACGGCTGCCCTTCCCAGTTGATTCGGCCCATGCTTGCTGGTATGATCGGCTATTGCGCGACGTCGACACCCTTAGGCCAGCGGAAACAAATAAATCCACCGCTTTGCATGTCTTTGCGCCGGTCTTCGGCGTTGCCCCAAATGTCACGGTTTCCAATACGCTTTCATTTGTCGCGCCTTGAAGATCGGCACACATCCGGCGCAATTCTGGCGGATTTATTTATTTCCACTGGCCTTACCCGTCACACGGAGGACCTTCATGTATACATCCGTTTTTGCACAACTTCGATCGTGGATCTTCATCTTGCTGCTGTCGGCCGTGGGCGGCCTGGTCCGGCCGGCCGGTGCCGAGATGCAGCAGTTCACGGGGCAGACCGTTTATGTGCCGGTCTATTCGCACATCTACAGCGGTGACCGGGAACAGCCGTTTTATCTGGCGGCAACCCTGAGCATTCGCAACACGGACAGAACGCATCCGATCCAGTTGACGGCGGTCGAATATTTCGATTCCTCGGGAAAATTTCTGAAGCACTATCTGGACCGGAGCATGCAACTGGCGGCCATGGCCACCAAGCGGTTCGTGGTGCCCGAGTCGGACAAGAGCGGGGGGTCCGGGGCCAAATTCATCGTGCAATGGCGCTCGGATACGCCGGTGGCCGGTCCGTTGATCGAGTCGGTCATGATCAGCACCAAGACCCAGCAGGGGATCTCGTTTACTTCCCGCGGGCAGGTCCTCGAGGCCGTGTCGCCCTGAACGGTGGCATCTTTTTCTATGGCAGACCTTGAAATGCCGGCAACAGATCGTCGAACACCGCCTATGTTTTTTGTTGAGTGGTTTTCAGGACCACGATCAGCGCCGCGCCCGCCGCGATCATGACCAGGCACAGCACCTGCCCCATGGACAGGCCGGGCAGCACCAATCCCAGATGGGCGTCCGGTTCCCGGGCGTACTCGATAAAGAACCGAACCAACCCGTACCCCATGAGATACAGTGCCAGCATGCCGCCACGGGTGGTGACCCTGCCCTTGACCGTCCAGAGAACGACGAACAGGACGATTCCTTCGAAGAAGGCCTCGTAGAGTTGCGAGGGGTGACGCCTGGCCGATCCCGGTGCCAAAGGGAAGTACATGCCGATGGGGTGCGAGGTGATGCGTCCGTAAAGTTCGCCGTTGATGAAGTTGCCCAACCGTCCGAAGGTATATCCCAGCGGTATGCACGGGACGATCAGATCGGCCATCTGCAGGAACGACAACCGATGCATGCGGCAGAATAAAAACCCTGCCACCACCACCCCGATCACGCCGCCGTGATAGGACATGCCGGTGATCCCGGTAAATTGGAATCCATCGTCGAAGGTGAAGGGCAGGACGATTTCCAAAGGGTGTGTCAGGTAGTAGGAAAAATTATAGAAAAGCACGTAGCCGAGACGGCCGCCCAGGATCAGTCCTAAAATCAAGGCCGTGATCAACCCCTGCAGTTGTTCGACATCGATTTGAAAACGACTTTCCCGGCGGATGCGGTAATAGGCCAGGCCGTAGGTCATGGCAAAGGCCACGATGTACATCAGTCCGTAATATTGCAGCTTGAAGCCGCCGATTTCCAGAATGACCGGATCCATCCGGGACGGTAAGTGCTGCCACCAGTCGAGAAATTCCGCCATATGGGTTCACTTTCATGTGTTGGCCGTCGAATTGAAGAAAAAACCTTACTATTCCCGGGGTCGCTCGTCAACAAATCTGCCGGAAATCACTGGCGGCCGGCAATGGGCCGCCAGCTGCCCCTTGCTTGGCAGGCCTGTGGCCGCAGGGACGAGCGTAGCGGGGACGGCTGCGGTTTTGGGGCGTTTCAACCGAGCCTGCCGGTCCGGCTGCGGTACCGCTTGCCCTGCCAGGTGTTGGTTTCCGTAAAGCGCTGGTGAATCATCTCCAGGGTCTCGCGCTTTTGAAGCGACCAGGCCGGGGCGATCAGTTCGTCGGGGTGGGGGTCGCCGGTCAGACGCTGAATGATCATCGATTCGGGGATGCGGGCGATAAACTCGCAGACCAGTTCCACATACTCATCTTGCTCCAGACAGCGATAGCGGCCGTCACGGTGCCATGCCGCCAACGGCGTTTTGCGCACGACATACAAAAGGTGCAGTTTAACCCCATCGAGGCCCAACCCGGCGATGGCATCGGCCGTGGCCAGCATCTCCTGCCGGGATTCGCCGGGAAGGCCCAAAATGACATGGGCGCAAATGTTGATGCCGCGATTTTGGGTGGCGATCACCGCTTTTCGAAAACAGGCAAAGTCGTGGCCGCGGTTGATCAGGGCCAGCGTGTGGTCGTGCGCGCTCTGCAGGCCATACTCGATCCAGACCAGGCGGCGGCGGGCATAGCTTTCCAGAAGGTCCAACACGGTGCGGTCCACACAGTCCGGTCGCGTGCCGATCGCCAGGCCCACCACGTTGTCGATGGCCAGGGCTTCGTCGTAAAGGGACTTGAGGCGGGTGATGGGTGCATAGGTGTTGGTGAAGGATTGAAAGTACGCCAGCAGCTTGTCGGTTTTAAAGCGCCGGGCGATCCTGGTTTTGCTGTTTTCGATTTGCCGGGTGACCGACAGGCCCTGTTGAAAGGCACCGGTGCCGGACCCCTTGGCGTTGCAGTAAATACAACCACCGGTAGACAGGGTTCCATCGCGGTTGGGGCATCCCAAACCCGCATCGACGGTCACTTTGTGGACCCGGGTGCCGTACAGCGATCTGAAGTAGGTATTCAGGTCCCGGTAGGGTTTCGGCGTCATGGGTATCGTTTCCTTGACCTCGGCATGGGGGCAATTATATAGTTTGGCGCACAAAAGGAAAGCGCTAACCGCCACATGATGTAACCGGGCGGCGGACTGGATACCATGAATCGTAACGAATCCACCGGCATCTATCAAAAAGCTTACGATGTGATTGTGGTCGGCGGGGGGCACGCCGGTTGCGAGGGCGCCCTGGCCGCGGCCCGCATGGGATGCCGGGTGCTCCTGTTGGCCATCGATCTGGACAAGGTCGCGGCCATGCCCTGCAGCCCTTCCATCGGGGGCATGGCCAAGGGACAGCTGGTCAAGGAGATCGATGCCCTGGGCGGTGAAATGGCCAAAATCGCCGATCGGACCGCGATCCAGTACAAAACCTTGAACACCAAAAAAGGACCGGCGGTTCAATCCACTCGAACCCAGAATGACAAGGGTCGTTATCACACGGCCATGAAGGCCGTTCTGGAGCATCAGCCCAACCTGGACGTGAAGCAGGCCCTGGTGGAGCGTCTGATTGTCGACGGCGATCGCGTCGGCGGTGTGGCGGACCATACCGGTTTCGGCTTCCAGGCGCCCTGCGTGATCCTGGCCACGGGGACATTTTTGTCCGGACTGGTGCACATCGGCTTCGCCACTATGCAGGCCGGCCGGGCGGGCGAATTCGCTGCCTACGGCTTGCCGCAGCATCTGACGGCGCTGGGCTTTCGTCTGGGGCGCATGAAAACCGGAACGCCCCCGCGGCTCAATCGCGCCAGCATCGATTTTTCGCGTTTCGAAGCGCAGCCGCTGGAGGCGCCCGTGCGGCCATTTTCCTTTACCACGCCGTCGGCAAGGCTTCCGCAGGTGCCCAGCTATGTCGGTCACACCAATTCCCGGGTTCATCGACTGGTGCGGGACAACCTGCACCTGTCGGCCCTGCACAGCGGTATCATTAAAGGGGTGCCGGCGCGCTATTGCCCCTCCTTCGAAGACAAAATCGTGCGTTTCCCGGACCGGGACCGCCACCAGATTATTCTAGAACCCGAAGGGCTGGACACCCAGGAGATTTATGCCTCTGGCTTGGGCAATAGCCTGCCCGTGGAAGTTCAGATCCAGCTGGTCCGGCAGGTCCACGGCCTGGAAGCGGCGGAAATCATGCGGCCGGCTTACGCGATCGAATACGACTTCATCAATCCGATCCAGTTGCGGCCGACCCTGGAAACCAAACGGATCCGGGGCCTTTACCTGGCCGGCCAGATCAACGGTACCTCCGGATATGAGGAGGCGGCGGCCCAAGGCCTGTGGGCCGGCATCAACGCGGCCTGCAGCGTTCAAAAGCGGCCGCCCTTCATCCTGGATCGCAGCCAGGCCTACATGGCCGTGATGGTGGATGACCTGATCACCAGAGGCACGTGTGAACCTTACCGCATGTTCACGTCCAGGGCAGAGTACCGCCTCATGCTAAGGGAGGACAACGCCGACCTGCGCCTGGCCGAGATCGGGCACACCCTCGGGCTGGTGGATGCCGATACGGTCAGGGAGAACCGTGACTGCAAGGCCCGGATTGCGGCTGAGCTCCAGCGCATAAAGCAGACGGTGATCAAACCATTGCCGGTCGTCAATGCCTATCTGGCCCAAAAAAAAACGCCGCTCATCGACAACGGCGTCCATCTGTCCCAGTTGCTCAAGCGGGCCGAGTTGGACTATAATGCCGTCGCAGCGCTGGCACCCCCTGAAGTGTCACTGCCCGAACGGGTGACCCGCCAGGTGGAGATCGAGATCAAATACGAGGGGTACATTCAACGTCAACTCCAGGAGGTGGAACGATTTCGGCATCTGGAACAGATAAAGCTGCCCGAGACGATTGACTACGGCGAGGTCCACGGCCTCTCCAGCGAGCTCAGGGAAAAACTGGCCACCGTCCGCCCGGCATCCTTGGGACAGGCGTCCCGTCTCGAAGGGATGACACCGGCGGCCATCTCCGTTCTGATGGTCCATTTGCGAGTGTGGAAGCGCCGCTATGTTACCAATTCTTACGGCGAGCCGCCGTGATGCCCTGGGGCCAGGAGCGGCACCTGTCGCCGGTCGCCGCAAGGAACCCACCAGCTTGACATCAAACGGTTTACACATTACTTTCCGCGCAAATATGCCATATGTAAACGGATATTTGGCCAGGGAGTGGAATTGACTATGTCTCAACAGGACTATTACCAGATTTTGGGAGTCTCCAAAACCGCCTCGGATGCTGAAATTAAAAAAGCCTACCGCAAGTTGGCGATGAAGTATCATCCTGACCACGCCAAAGGGGATAAAAATGCCGAGGAGCAGTTCAAAAAGGTCAGCGAAGCCTACGCCGTATTGAGCGACAAGGAGAAGCGCCAGCAGTACGATACCTACGGGTCCACCGATTTTCACCAGCGCTACTCCCAGGAGGACATCTTCAGAAATGTGGATCTGGGGGATATTCTCAAGGAGTTCGGGTTTGGCGGCCAGGGCGTGCGATTCTCGTTCGGCGGTGGCCCGTTCGGCAGCCGTCAACAGCGGCGTCCAGCACCGGTCAAGGGGTCGGATCTGGTTTATGAACTGCCGCTGACGTTGCAGGATGTGGCCAGCGGAACCACCAAGACGGTCACTTTTCAGCATCAGGGACGTACTGAAAACATAGAGGTCAAGATTCCGCCCGGCATGATCACCGGCAAAAAGCTCAGGCTGGCGGGCAAGGGAGAGCAGAGCGGATACGGCGGCCAGCCGGGTGACCTTTACATTCAAGCGCGTGTGTCGGCGGACCCGCTGTTTACCGCGCAAGACCACGATCTGAATACGACCGTTACCGTCCGGCTCAGTGAATCTCTGCTGGGAACCCAGGTAGCGGTGCCCACCGTGGAAGGCGGCGAGCTGAGTCTTAAAATTCCCGCGGGCACCCGCCACAAGACACGCATGCGGTTGAACGGGCATGGTCTTCCCAAGATGAAAGGCGACGCCCGGGGCGATCTGTTTGTCACCGTTCTCGTAGACATCCCCAAAAAGTTGACCCGTGATCAGAAGGCACTGGTGGCCAAGCTGGCCGAAGCCGGTATGTAGCCGATGAAATGGATTGACAGCTATCGCCGTGTGGGATAATTCTCTTTGACCTGATCGGTTCGCTCCTTCTTCATCGCTGTCCGTGAATCCGACCCAACCACCTGACGAGCACCAACAACGAATATGCCTGAACTCATTCCCGTCATCACTGAAGACGAGATCCAACGTCGCATATCAACGGTTGCGAAGGCGATCTCAGCCGACTATCAGGGCCGCGAGCTGGTCCTGATCGGCGTGCTGAAAGGCGCTTTTTTTTTCTGGCGGATCTGGCCCGGCAATTGACCATCGACAAGATTAAAATCGATTTCCTTCAAGCTTCCAGTTATGGTGCCGATACTTCATCTTCAGAGAATATCGTATTGAAAAAAGACATCGATATCGATATTCGTGGCAAAGAGGTAGTTGTGGTTGAAGACATCGTGGACACCGGCCTTACGCTGACCTACCTGATCGATCACCTGCAAGGATTTGGCCCAAAATGTGTCAAAGTCTGCACTTTGATCGACAAGAAGGAGCGTCGCCAGGCCAAGGTCAAGGTCGATTATGTCTGCATGACCGTGGAAAAAGGTTTCCTTGTGGGGTATGGTCTGGATTTTGCCGAGAATTACAGGAATTTGCCGGAAATATACCACATGCAACTTTAGTCAGTGAGGGGTAACATGATTATCACCTGTGAAGCCTGCAGCACCAGTTTTAATCTTGACGACAAGATGATCAAGCCCACTGGTTCCAAAGTCAGGTGTTCCGTTTGTGCAAAGGTGTTTACCGCTTTTCCTGCGCAGGTCGACGACCCCGAAGCGCCAGAGGCACCCGTCCACGCCGCCACACCCAGTGGCCTGGATGGCCAGGCCGTTGAATCTGACCTTTTCGAAACGGATGCAGCGCCGGCGGAAAATAGGGGCCGTCACGAGCAGAACGACGGCGCGGCGACCGTTCTCGCCAGCCTGGATGATGACGACCTGGATTTGGACATTTCCGGGGAGCAGAGCGGCGAAGACGGCAATGCGACCATCCTGGCCGACCTCGACGACGATCTTGATCTCTCCCTCGATTCGGAATCGGATGGGTCCGCGACGATCCTCGCCGATCTGGATCAAGACGATTTTGACCTGGACGCTCCGGATTCGTCGTCGGGAGCGTTGTCCGACAAGGCGACCATCCTGGCCGAGATGGATGACGATGCCCTTGACCTTGATTTTTCCATGGAGGTGGACTCCGACGATCCGTCGCTGGCAACCAAATCGCCTGCCGGCGATCCTGAGTTGGCGCTCTCCTTGGACAATGCGGATGCCGGGGACCCGTTCTGCCGACAGCCTGCCGGTCTTCGAAGACGACCTGGATCTGTCAGGCTTGGAAGGGCTGCTCAAGGACGATGATGATGCAGGGCACGGTTCCACAGCCGCGGCACCCGATCAAGAAAAAGATATCGCGCTGGCGTTGGACCCGGATGATGGCGCACCTGGGGCCGGTAGCGATGCGGACAACCTGGAAAATTCCCTGGAAGCCATAGAACTCGACCTGGAGAACGGCGGTGGACCGGACAGCGCCGATGCCGATGCGGGCGATGCGACGGTTCCAACATCGACCTGTCCGAGATTGAAAAAATGCTTGAAGAACCCGAAACGGGCGACGCCGCGGGTTTCAGCAGCGTGCCCGATCAGGATCTGGACCTTGACATCGAAGCCAGCCTCGAAACTGAAAGATGGATGACGGATGCGGGCGGCAGCGATCAGGTGATCAAGGACGAACAGCTGGACCTGACCGAACTAGAACAGGTTCTGGACGATTTCGATGGCGATGCTTCTGACGACGGCTCGGACGATCGTGAGTTGGAGCTGGACTTGAGTGAAGATCAGGCGGCAAAGGTGTCCGGAGGCACGGCCGAAGTTGATGATGAACTGGCGTTCAACTTGTCCGGTTTTGAGGACGAGGGCCTCGAAAAAGCCCCCTCAGAGGCTGAAAGCCAGGAATCTGAAGAAATGTCGCTCGAGTTCGAGGTGGAAGGCGACGCTCCGGTGGAAGGCAATGCCGCAGCGGCGGTTCCGGAAAAACAGCATTTTACGCCTCAAGTCGCTTCCGAAAAGCCAAAGCCGTCTTCCCCCCAACCGGCAATCATCGCACCGGTAACCCCGGTGCGTCCGAGACCGGCCACCAAGGGGATGAGCAAGTCCCTGTTGTTCCTCTTGATTATTGTTTTGCTGGGCGCCGCTGGATATGGCACCTATTATCTTTTGAATCACTACAATGTCGAGATTCCGTTTTTGAGCGACTATTTGAAGCCCCAGGTCGATGATCCGGGCAATTTAAAAATGAGCACCACCGACATCAACAGTCGATTCGTTGACAACGCCAATGTGGGCAAGCTCTTTGTAATTACCGGGAAGGTCAAAAACGGGTATCCGGATAGCCGTGGCATGATTGCGCTGATGGGAAAAATATTTTCCACTGGCAAGGTTCTCATCCATGAAGAGAAGGTCTACGCTGGGAACATTATGTCTGATCTCGAGTTGGCCAATCTGCAATGGGACGCGATCAAATCCAGACTTTCCAACCGCCTGGGGGACAACCGCAGCAACGTGAAAATTGAACCGGGCGATTCGATCCCTTTCATGGTGGTATTTTCCGGGCTCCCGGACGACCTGGAGGAGTTCACGATCGAGGTGATCGAGTCGACCAGCCTGAAATAAAAGAGAGCGGTTTTGAACTTGACTAACCCCTGACGAGCTGTTAAAAGTCCGCTGTTCTTGAGGCCGATCAAAGAACCATGGCGATGTAGCTCAGCTGGTTAGAGCATGCGGCTCATATCCGCAGTGTCCGGGGTTCAAGTCCCTGCATCGCCACCACTAATGACCATAAAGGCCGTAATCCTGATGGGTTGCGGCCTTTTTTATTTCGGTGGATCGCCTGGGATGCGATTGGGTATGCTGTCCTGGCCATACCTGA
>CAWAUZ010000015.1:0-23215 GCA_963785365.1 uncultured delta proteobacterium
GATTCGGTTGTTCAAGTCTGCATTTTCTTGCTGCAGCCGATTGCGCGCCTGAACAACATGTTCCACCTTTTTTTCAATGAGTTCGAATTGTTGTAATATTGCTTCTGTATCCAAGATTTTACCTCTTCACCATGGTTCAATATAACCGGCCAGCCGTTTTCAAGTCAAGCGAATTTACCGCAGGCGGGTTGGCCCGTATCGGGATCCACCGTCACTCGGGCAATCTCGGCACCTGCCATTGCAATCGCAACGAAAGCGGTCCTGGGATAAGATCAAAAAAAAGGCAAACCGTAACCGGTTTGCCTTTTGTTGTGTGCTCGCCTGTCGGTGTCTCTCGGGCCAAGCCGGTTGACACATCAGTGGATAGAGAACATTTTCGAGCCGATCAACCGGTCTCTAAAAGCTGAAGACGACTGATAGCCCGCAACAGCGCAGCCTTGGCACGAATGTAGTCTACGTTTGGATCTTTGGACTGCAGCCGTTGTTCCGCCCGTTCGGCAGCGGCTTTGGCGCGCGAAAGATCGATTTCACTGCGCCGTTCAGCCGACTCGGCCAACACCGTTACGCGATCGGGCAGCGCCTCCGCAAAACCGCTGCTGATAAAGACAAAGCGCTCTTTGCCGTCGGCATCCTTGTACTTGAGTGAACCGGTCTTCAATGTGGTCAGAAAGGGGGTATGACCGGAAAGCACACCGAATTCACCCAAGGATCCGGGTGCCATGACGATCTGCGCACTTTCGCTGACAACCGACTTTTCGGGTGTAACCACTTCGAGTCTTATGTTTTCAGCCATTTATCGCCTCTTTCTATTCAGAAGAATCGGCCATTTCCTGTGCCGTTTCAAGCACTTCCTCGATCCCGCCCTTCATGTAGAAGGCCTGCTCCGGAATCCGGTCGTGAACGCCTTCGCAGATCTCTTTAAACGCCCGAACCGTGTCTTCGACTTTGACGTACTTGCCGGCTTTACCGGTGAAGGTTTCGGCCACATGGAACGGTTGGGAAAGGAAACGCTGGATTTTACGGGCCCGCTGCACGGTGAGTTTGTCCTCGTCGGAAAGCTCCTCCATGCCCAGGATGGCAATGATGTCCTGCAATTCTTTGTATTTTTGCAGCATATTCTGCACCTGACGAGCCACCAGGTAGTGCTCTTCACCGATGACCATGGGGTCCAGAATCCGTGAGGTGGAGTCTAATGGGTCCACGGCCGGGTAAATGCCGAGTTCGGCAATCTGACGGGAGAGCACGACCGTACCGTCGAGGTGGGCGAAGGTGGTTGCCGGTGCCGGGTCAGTCAAGTCGTCGGCGGGCACGTAGACGCACTGGACGGCGGTAATCGAACCTTTGTCAGTCGACGTGATGCGCTCTTGCAAACCGCCCAGGTCGACGGCCAACGTGGGTTGGTAACCCACGGCGGACGGCATACGGCCGAGAAGGGCCGAAACCTCTGAACCAGCCTGAGTGAATCGGAAAATATTGTCAATGAAGATCAACACATCCTGACCTTCCTTGTCGCGAAAATACTCCGCACAGGTCAGGGCGGAAAGGGCCACCCGGGCACGAGCACCCGGCGGTTCGGTCATCTGCCCATAAACCAGAGCAGCCTTGGGAAGTACGCCGGAGTCTTTCATTTCATGGTAGAGGTCGTTACCCTCACGGGTACGCTCCCCAACGCCGGCAAACACCGAAATACCACCATGCTGCATGGCGATATTGTTGACCATTTCCATCATGATAACGGTTTTACCGACGCCGGCCCCACCGAACATTCCCATCTTGCCGCCGCGGGGGAACGGTACCAGCAGATCGATCACCTTAACGCCGGTTTCCAGTACGCGCACTTCCGTGTCCTGCTCCGTGAAAAGCGGCGCCGGACGGTGGATGGGCATCATTTTTTCCTGGCTGACCGGGCCGAGGCCGTCAACCGGGCGCCCCACCACGTTGAGAACGCGCCCCAGGCTGGCTTCACCAACGGGCATCATAATCGGGGCACCGGTGTCCTTGACATCCATACCTCGCACCAGTCCATCGGTAACGTCCATGGCGATCGTGCGGACCACGTTGTCACCCAGGTGCTGGGCCACCTCGACCACAAGGTTGTCCTCATCGTCGTTGATGGTAGGGTTGGTGATCAACAAAGCGGTCAGGATATTGGGCAATTGCCCCTGTTCGAACTCGACGTCTACAACAGGCCCCATAACCTGCATAATTTTACCAATATTTTGTGCCATTTACAGCCTCCTAAAATGTGTTTTTACCCCTTGAGGGCCTCTGCGCCGCCGACAATATCCATCAGATCCGCCGTAATGGCTGCCTGCCGCGCCCTGTTGTAAGCAAGGGTCAAATTATCGATCATATCGCTGCACGCTTTGGTCGCGTTGTCCATAGCGGTCATCCGGGCGGCATGTTCGCTGGTGGATGTTTCCAGCAATGCCCGGAAAATCTGGACATATACATTGCGCGGCAACAGTTCGCCAAGGAGCTCATCCGGTGATGGTTCGCAGATATGTTCGGCCAGGTAGTTTTCCGAGCCACCCGCTTCGGTGTCGTCCTGTTCGATGGGTGGAATCGGCAGCAGTTTTTGAACCACGGGGAGCTGCTTGGCCATGCTCACGAATTCAGAGAAAATAATGTAAACTTCATCGTAGCTGCCGTCCAGAAAACCGTCCACCAGTTTTTTCCCGGCGGTCGACGCGACGCTAAAACCGAATTTACTGCCCATGACCCCGAGGTGCTCTTCGGTGATAACGTGTTGATTCTTTCGGCACCAGTCGCGTCCCTTCTTGCCGAAGCAGGTGAACGAGTAAGCGGCCCCTTCGACCGGACTGTTTTTGATGTGGTTTTTAGCCCCATCGGTTAGATTGATGTTGAAGCCGCCGCAAAGCCCCCGGTCCGAGGTGCACAACACGATGTGGATTTTTTTGACCTCTTCTTTGGGGATCAGCAGGGGGCTGGCTTCCTCTCCGGCCTTTTCCGCCAGACTGCCAAGGACTTCAGAGAATTTTTCGGCGTAGGGGCGAAATCCATCCATTGCCCCCTGAGCACCGCGCAACCGTGAAGTTGCCACCATGTTCATGGCTTTGGTGATCTGCTTGGTCTTCTTGACACCCTGGATTTTTAGCTGGACATCCTTTAACGATGGCATAAAGTTGTCGTCCTTGTCGCATGTGGTCTAAATTCAGCAGCTTTTCCAAAAGCCCTACTTGATGGTGTCTTTAAATTCCTCACCGTATGCCGTCAGGGCCGCCTTGAGTTGATCTTCTATCTCTTCGGTGATGTCCTGGGCTTCTTCCAGCTTGGAATAGATCTCTGGATAGCGCTCCTCGACAAAGGGGTAGAGGCCGGCTTCATATTTGGCGACCACGTCTATGGGGAATTTGTCCAGATATCCACGGGTTGCCGCATAGAGGATGGTGACCTGTTTTTCGTGGGACAGCGGTTTGTACTGGGGCTGCTTGAGCACCTGCACCAGACGGGCGCCACGGGTCAGCTGCCGCTGGGTGGCGGCGTCCAGGTCGCTTCCGAAAGCGGCAAAAGCCTCGAGTTCACGAAACTGGGCCATGTCCAGACGCAGGGTACCGGCCACTTTCTTCATGGCTTTGGTCTGAGCGGCGCCACCGACGCGGGATACCGAGAGGCCGACGTTGATGGCCGGCCGTACACCGGCGAAAAACAGGGCCGGCTCAAGGTAAATCTGACCGTCGGTAATCGAGATCACGTTGGTTGGGATATAGGCCGAAACGTCGCCGGCCTGGGTCTCGATGATCGGCAGGGCCGTCAGGGATCCGGCGCCGAGCTCGTCGCTCAGTTTGGCGCTGCGCTCCAGAAGCCGGGAGTGGTTGTAGAAAATATCACCGGGGTAGGCTTCACGTCCCGGCGGACGCCGCAGCAACAGGGACACCTGGCGATAGGCGGCGGCCTGTTTGGAAAGATCGTCGTAAATGATCAGGGCGTGCTGCCCTTTGTCCCGGAAATATTCACCCATGGCGCAACCGGCATAAGGCGCCAGGTACTGCAAGGTGGCCGGGTCGGATGCGCAGGCAGCCACGATGGTGGTGTACTCCATGGCCCCTTCTCTTTCGAGAATGGCGGCAACTTGGGCAACCGTTGATTTTTTCTGCCCGCAGGCCACGTATATGCAAAACACGTCCGTGTTTTTCTGGGCCAAAATGGCGTCGACGGCCACGGCGGTCTTGCCGATCTGGCGGTCACCAATGATCAACTCCCGCTGTCCCTTGCCGACGGGGGTCATGGCGTCAACCGCCTTGAGGCCGGTATAGCAGGGTTCGTGAACCGACTTTCGGGCGATGACACCCGGTGCGACCATCTCGACGCGGCGATGGTCCGGCGTCTCGATGGCACCCTTGCCATCGATGGGTTCGCCGACACCGGACACCACGCGGCCGAGCACGGCTTCACCGACCGGCACCTGGGCGATTTTTCCGGTCCGCTTGACCATGTCGCCCTCTTTGATACCGGTGTCCTCACCCATGATGGCGATACCCACGTTGTCCTCTTCCAAATTGAGTACCAGGCCGAGAACGCCACCGGGGAACTCCACCAGTTCGAGTGCCATGGCTTTTTCCAGGCCGTAGACGCGGGCGATACCGTCACCCACCGAAAGGACGACACCGGTCTCGCTCAGTTCGATCTTCTTGTCATAATCGGTGATCTGCTCTTTGATAATCTGACTTATTTCTTCGGCTCTTAGTTCCATTAGACACTCTCACCCTTTTTTAAAGATTCTCTCATATTGAGCAGCTGCGTTTTAACGCTGCCGTCCAGAACCAGGTCGCCGATGCGGGTCACAATGCCGCCGATCAGTTCCGGATCCTGCTCAACCTCCAGAATGATATCCTTACCTGTCCGCTCGGACAGGGCTGACCGAATTTTATCAATGGTTTCGGACGACAGTTCCGTGGCCGAAACCAGGCTGGCCCGGGCGACACCTTTGAGCTCATCGGCGAACTTTTGAAAAAAGTCGTTGATGCTGCTCACGAACCCGATCCGCCCCTTGTCGAACAGAAACAGCAAGAAGGTGGTCATGGCCTGGGACAGGTTCAGCTTTTCCATCAAGGTTGCCAGAACCTTTTTACGACCGCTTGCATCGTAAAGCGGGTTCACCAGCACCTGCTGAACACCTTTTTCCTGATCGATCAGATTCGCGAAAGCGCCCAACTCTTCCCGGTAAGTGTCGGTTTGTCCATCCTCTTTTCCGATCAACAGAAGCGCCTTGGCATACCGCCTTGCAATCGCCAGATTCTTCACTGTGCCACCACCTTAGCTAGATATTCATCCACCAGTTTTTCCTGGTCTTCCGAACTGATCTTTTCTTTGATGATCGTTTCGGCCTTTGCCAGGGCTTTTTCCACGATTTCCACCTTAAGCGCCGCTTTGGCCTGCTGGAATTCGTATTCGATATTTTTGCTGGCCTGCTCTTTCAGCTTCTCGGCAGCGACTTCGGCTTCCTTCAGAATTCTGGCCTTGGCGTCTTCCCCCTGCTTGATGTACTCGGCCACCAGGGTTTCTGCCTCCTTGTCCAGCTCCGCCATCTTGGCATCGTATTCAACCAGTTTGGCTTCGGCGGCCGCCTTTTTCTCCTCGAGTTCCGCCAGTTGCTCCTTGATGCCCTGAATACGCCCGCTCAGCGCCTGGGAAACCGGTTTTCTGAGGACCAGGAAGAGCCCGATCGCCAGAACGGCAAAGTTCATCACCCGGTAGGTGTCGGTGGCCACCCATCCTTTGGCAGCCGCGTCACCATGCCCCCCGTCGGTGGATGCGAAGGTCACAGCAACGCCGAACAAAAGAAGCGCAGCCATAGCCAGTGGCAACGTCCACCCCATACACCGGCGCCTTTGGCAGAAAACAGGAACTTTCATTAAGCAACCCTCCCCAATATTTTTTGTTCAATCGCATCCGCGAATGCGTCTATTTCTTCTTCAAGAGCTGCCTTGACACTGCCCACTTCCGATGCGATCTTTTCCTTGACGGATTTGAGCTCGGCTTGCGCCGATGCATTGATTTTACCGATGATCTCCTTCTCTTCGTCCGCGGCGGCCTGCATCAGCGCCTCCTTCTCCTTTTGTCCGGCCGCCCTGGCCTGGCGGACACCGTCGGCGTAGGCATCCGTCTTCAATTTGACCGCCTCGGCGGAACCCTCGATATCTGCCTGAAGACCGGTCATTTTCTGTTTGCGCGCCAGCAGGACCTTGCGAATGGGTTTGTAGGCCACCATGTTCATAATCCAGAGCAACAACAGGAAATTGGCAATCTGGACGACTAGGGATGCATCTAAGCTTACCATCTAAGAGCCTCCACTCGAATTGGGATTAAGTGTGCCGAAAAACAGTATATTGTCTATGAATGATATAACTTACGAAAGGTACGAACTCCGGCGGTCTATAGCATCCGCATCGTTTCATTGTCAAAGGTTTTTTAAAAAATTAAAATTTTGCACACAGCGCGAATATGGGGGCGCCAGCACTATTTTGAGCCGTCCCCACCTATTCGAATTTGAAGCGGCGCATGCTGACATTCATCAGCAGGCCGATGCCCATCATCATGGTCATGATCGACGAGCCACCATAACTCACGAACGGCAGCGTGACACCCACAACCGGCAAGAGTCCCATGACCATGCCGACATTGATGCACACCTGCCAGGCAATCATGGCGGTCACCCCCACGGACATCAGAACGCCGAAGGGGTCTCGGCAGCGCCTGGCAATGCTCAGCCCCCAG
This sequence comes from uncultured delta proteobacterium, assembly GCA_963785365.1. Lineage (GTDB taxonomy): Bacteria > Desulfobacterota > Desulfobacteria > Desulfobacterales > Desulfosarcinaceae > Desulfosarcina. The sequence goes on from CAWAUZ010000015.1 coordinate 6,739, forward strand.
GCGATGATGATCAGAAACAAAACGATTACCGTCAACGCGCCGAATAGTCCCCACTCTTCGGCCAGCACCGAAAAGATGAAGTCGGTGTGCTGTTCCGGCAAAAAGGAGAGGGCGTTCTGGGTCCCCTTCAAAAACCCTTTGCCGGTCACCATCCCTGATCCAATGGCAATTTTAGACTGGATAATGTGATAACCGGCTCCCAGCGGGTCTCGATCCGGATTCAAAAAGGTCAGTATGCGTTGCTTCTGGTAGCCCCGAAGCAAAAACCAGACCGACGGAACCAGCAGGGCGATGGTGGCCACCAGCCAGGCGAGGGCCCGCCGCTCGATTTTGGTAAAAACCGTCATGGTCGCGGCAATCAGTGCAATTACCATGGCCGTTCCCAAATCGGGCTGGCGAACGATCAGGGCGAAGGGCACCGCCGTCAAAAAGACCGGCACCAGCAGATCCTGAAGGGTCAACCCCTCGGTGTTGATCAGTTTGGCATAGTAGCGGGCCAGGACGATAATCACGGCGACCTTGGCCATCTCCGACGGCTGGAGCGTGAACGGGCCCAGCTGCAGCCATCGTCGCGAGCCGCCCACATACTTGCCGAAGAGCAGTACCGCCAGCAACGCTCCCACGGATGCCAGGTAAATGACGTTGGCGAACTGTTCGATGCGCTTGTAGTCGATTAAAAAACAAACGATCATCACCACGATGCCGCTGCCGTACCAGATCAACTGTTTTTTGAACAACACGATGTCCGGCGGGGCGGCGCCGGCGGTGACCGCGCTGTACAAGGTCACCAATCCGGCCGCGCCAATGGCCGAGGTCAGTGCCAGCAACCCCCAATCGAAACATTGCAGCAACCGTCGATCAAACATAAAAGCTGTCCCTGTGCACCTGTTTTGGTTCTTTACATCGCCTGCGGTTCAGTCCCCTTCCACGGGTAACCGGTCGGCGCCGGCCGCAGGTGAACCAACCTTGGGTTGGCCGCCGGACAGGTAATAGCGGATCATTTCGGCGGCGATCGGGGCAGCGGTGCTGGAACCATGTTCGCCGTGCTCCACAATCACCGACACGGCAATCTGGGGATCCGTTGCCGGTGCATAGGCCACGAACCAGGCATGGTCTTTCAAGGGGTCTTCCTCCCCGTCCCCATCGGTGTCTTCCTCTTTACGTCCAACGACTTGGGCGGTACCGGTCTTGCCGGCCATGGCCATTCCGTCCAGGCGGCTGCGCCACGCGGTTCCGTGGCGGTGGTTGACCGCCTTGAACAGCCCCTGTCTCACCAGCTGGAGGTTTTTGTCGCTGATCGGCAATTTCCCGACCACTTCGGGCCGACTTTCGTAAAGGGTGTTCCCATCCGCGGTGCGAATGGTCTTGACCAGTTGGGGGCGGTAGCGCGTGCCGCCATTTCCGACGGCCGCGACCACCATTGCCATTTGCAGCGGGGTCACCAGATTGAAGCTCTGGCCGATAACCACCGACAGGGTCTCTCCTGCATGCCAGGATTCGCCGATGCGGCGTTTCTTCCAATGCGCCGAGGGTACCAGGCCAGCCGCTTCATGGGCCAGATCCACGCCAGTCGGCTCCCCCAGGCCGAAGGCCTTGGCATACCAGGCCAGTCGGTCAACGCCAAGCTCTTGCCCCACTTTATAAAAATAGACATCGCAGGACTCGCTCATGGCCTTCAGGAGACTCACCTCCCCATGCCCCCAGCGCTTCCAACATCGATAGGTGCGGTTGCCGAACTTGAGAAAACCAGGGCAAAAGACCGTGGTGTTCTCGTCAATGACCCCCTCTTCGAGGCCGGCGGCGGCCGATATGATCTTGTATGTCGACGCCGGCGGGTATTCGGCCTGAATGGCCTTGTTCTCGAGGGGGCGCCGCGGATCGGAGATCAAGGTGTTCCACACCTCATGGGACATGCCGGTGATGAAGGCATTCTGATCGAACGATGGGCTGGATGCCATGGCCAGAATCTGGCCGGTGGCCGGCTCCACCGCGACGGCCGCCCCGGCGTGCTCTCCCAGCAGCGTTTCGGCCGTCTGCTGCAGAGCCTGATCGATAGATAAAACGATATTGTGACCGGGGGTCGCCGCAACTGTGCTGAGCACCCGCACGATCTGACCGGTGGCGTTGACCTCCACCTGCTGCCCCCCCCGATTGCCGCGAAGCCAGTGTTCGCGCTCGCGCTCAATACCGTACTTTCCGATGAAATCACCGGTCCTGCGGTCATCATGGCCTTTGCGTTTGAGCTCGTCGACGCTGATCTCCCCCATGTACCCCAAAATGTGGGCCGAACTGGGGCTAAAAATGTAATCCCGTCGGGGCGACACATTGACCACGATGCCGGGCAGGTCCCAGCGATTCGCCTCGATGGCCGCCAGGGTGTCCCGGTCGATATCCGGCATGAGCAGGACGGGCTTGTAGGCGCTGGCGCCATTGGCCTGTTCCAGCCGCTCCCACAGCAGCGCTTCATCAATTTTTGCATATCCGGAGAGCTTTTGAATGGTCTGCGCCAGCGGTTTTGCATCCTTGACAATAACGCTCAGGTCGTAAGATGGCCGGTTGTCCACCAGCAGGTGGCCATGCGTGTCGTAAACCAGCCCCCGCGGTGCCTCGACGCTCTTCAAGCGGATGCTGTTGATCTCCGACAGCCGCCGCAATTCCGCGCCTTCGATCACCTGCAGGAACAGCAGGCGGGCGACGATCACCATGAAAGCGCAGAACACGACGATCATGGCAAAGCGAAGGCGCTGACTGAACCAGTCGCTGTCCACATTGTTCAGGTATACGGTCACGGCGTCCTCAACTGGTCTTTATCCTTGAGAAAGGCCCTTCTGGCCCGGACGACGAGATCCATGCCGCGACTCAAAAAGAGCAGCAGGAAGGGGCCGGTCACCGCACCCCACAACACCTGCCTGGAGACAACGCCGATGATCGAATCCAACGGCCAGGCCGCCGACGACAGCACCACGGCGGACAGCGCCATGACCACACTTTGAAAGGCAACTCCGGCCGCCACCAGCAATGGCAGCAGGAAGACGTTGCCGGCGTGCAGAAACTGAATGGCCCAGCGCACGCCCAGGTACATCCACAAATAAACGGTCAGGTGGATGCCGAAAACACCTCCGGAAATGCCGTCCATGACCAAACCGCAGAGCAACAGGACCGGAACCGCCTCTTGGGGCGGACGATAGACACCCAAAAAAACCACATAGGGCCCCAGCAGGTCATAGGGAATCACCTGGCTCCCGCCTGACAGCAGGGTGGTCTGGAAAACGATCAGCAGCAGGCCGACAATAAAATGGTAGCCGTAGATCATCGCTCGCCGGAAAGATCGGGGGCCGTTGGCTCGGAGATGATGAACACCTCTTCAAGGATTTCAAAATCGACGGTCGGCGTAACCGATACTCTCTGGAAGATACCGGCATTCAAGCGGACGATTTCCGAAATCCGTCCGAGGCGCAGCCCTTTGGGAAAGACACCGTCCAACCCCGACGAGACCACCGTGTCGCCAACGCTGATTTCATGCTTGCGAAGCACATAGTCAAAAATACAATAGCCGGCACCACCGCCTTTGACGATACCGCGCGCGCGCGTGCGCTGTACCAGTGCATCGACGGCGCTGTTGGGGTCGATCAGCAACAGTACCTTGGCATACTGGGGCGAGACTTCAACAATCACGCCCACAACCCCCTCGGGGGCCACCACCGGAGCACCGAGACGAACGTTGTTGTTGCCGCCCTTGTCCACGATGACGGTTTTCGACCAGGGAGATGGATCCTTGCCCACCACCTGGGCCGCAAGCATCGGGCGCGCATTGGGCGCCTCGAAGCCCAGCAGGTGGCGCAGGCGATCGTTGGCCAATTTGATTTCACTGCAGCGGTTGAGTCGCTGCAGACTTTGCCCCAGCGCTTGCTTCAGTTGCATATTCTCCTCGGCCGTGGAAACCAGGAAAAAGTACTGATTCCAGATCTCTTTGACCGATCGAACCAGCCCGGAAAGATACTGTTGAAAGGGCGAGACGATCACCAGGACCCCCTTGCCCAGACCGGAGGGGGGCTGCGGTTGCTTGCCGGCGATGGTGAGGAGGATGACATTCACCGCGACGAGAACGATCACCACGGCAATTAGAATCATCCGTTTCGAAAACATGGACGGTGTTAAATGATGATGACCTGTTTGAGGATTTCAAAGCTGTCCAGCGTTCTGCCGGAACCCAGCGCGACGGTGGACAAGGGGTCTTCGGTGACCGTGATGGGCAGTCCACTCTCCTCGCGCAGCAGCTTATCCAAATTCTTCAGCAGAGCGCCGCCGCCAGTAAGCACAATGCCGCGGTCAACGATATCGGCGGCCAATTCCGGTGGTGTCTGCTCGAGAGCGATTTTCACCGTTTCCACAATGGCTTCGATCTGTTCGGAAATGGCATCACGAATCTCTTCGGAGTCGATGGCCAGGATCTTGGGGATTCCGGTGACCAGATCGCGTCCTTTGACTTCAATGGTCTCGACCTGGTTGGGATCCGGATAGGCGTTGCCGATGGTGGTCTTGATGATCTCGGCCGTGCGCTCGCCGATGAGCAAGTTGTATTTGCGTTTGATATATTGGATGATGGCTTCGTCCATCTTGTCGCCGGCCACCCGCAGTGAACGACTGTAGACGATGCCGGCCAGCGAGATGACCGCCACCTCGGTGGTGCCGCCGCCGATGTCCACGACCATGTTGCAGGTCGGCTCGGTGATGGGCAGATCCGCTCCGATGGCCGCTGCCATGGGTTCCTCGATGAGAAAGACCTCCCGGGCGCCGGCCGATTCGGCCGACTCGCGCACGGCCCGTTTTTCAACCTGGGTGATACCCGACGGCACGGCGATGATGATGCGGGGGCGAACGAATGTCCGCCGGTTGTGAACCTTGTGAATGAAATGGCGCAACATGGCCTCGGTTACTTCGAAGTCGGCAATGACGCCGTCGCGCATGGGGCGTATGGCCACGATGTTGCCCGGTGTGCGGCCCAGCATGTTCTTGGCTTCCAGGCCGACGGCCAGTACACGGTTCTTGGTGCGGTTGTCGGTGCGGACGGCAACCACGGAAGGCTCGCTCAGGACAATGCCCTTGCCTTTGACATAAACCAGGGTGTTGGCCGTACCCAGATCGATGGCCAGGTCCGTGGAAAAGATACCTAAAATGGAATCGATAAAATTCATACCGCCTCTTTCTCGGTTTTGATCGAAACAGCGCCGCCGACCGGCCGTGCAGGGGTCACCGCCGGTTGGGCCATCCTTTTCGGGCAGTGCTCGAATTCATCGAACGGGTACCAGAAACGAAAGCTGAATTCAAGCCTTAATTTGTTGAAATCTGAATTGATCCGATTAAAAATCAAAATGTTCCATAATCCGATCGTGAATCCGGGGGCGGTAGTCGTGCAGCCGGTTGTTCCAGCGGAACGGATGCACCCGGTTGGTCAGTAAAATCACGGTGCAGTCGCGATCCAGGTCCAGCCAAAAGGAGACGCCGGTGAACCCCAAGTGGCCGACGGTGTTGGCGGAAAAATGGTTCCCGGCACTCGATCCGTGTGCCGCGGGGCGGTCGAACCCCAGGGGATAAGGATCGGTGGATGTGCCGTGAAACAGCTCGGCCAGGATCTGTCTGGAAAAAAAGGGCCGCGGACTGCGCCCATGGTAATCCGCCGCCAGCCTTCGCAACAGCTGAAAAACGGCCTCGGCCGTACCGAACAGACCAGCATGGCCGTCCACCCCCCCGGCATACCAGGCGTTGTCGTCGTGAACTTCACCGATCAACAGTCGCCGGCGCAGCGGGCAGAGCTCGGTGGCGGCGTATAGCCGGCCGGGTGGTGGGCTGTGGGCACGATCCACGAAAAAGAGGTCGCACAGGCCCATGGGGTCGTATAGGTCATGGGTCAGGAAGCGATTCAACGGACAGCCGGCCACAGCTTCCACCAACCGGCACAGCAGCATGTAGCCCAAATCACTGTATACGGTTCGTTCACCGGCCGGGTGTGTCAGCGGCACCTGCCTGAGCATGTCCAGAACCACGGGTTTGCGCTTCGATGGGGGCATCTTTTTCAGTGTCATGTAAAAAGGGCGGTGCGCGGGAAAGCCGCTGCGATGACCCAACAGCTGGCGCACGGACAGCGATGCCTTGTCGCTGCCCGACAACCCGGGCAGCCACCGGCCGACCGGTTGATCCAGGCCCATGCGTCCCTGCTCGACCATGCTGGCCACCGCCAGGGTCGTGGCCAGCGGCTTGGTCAGGGACGCCAGGTCAAACACGGTTTCACGGGTCATGGGCTGGCGGGCGAACCGGTTGGCCGAACCATAGGCCCTGAAAAATGCAGTCTGGTCGGCCCGGCCCACCAGGAGCACCGCCCCGGGAAAGACCCGTTCCTCGAGCGCCTGGTGCATCAGGTCGTGAATCGGATCATCGCTGAAATTGAGATGCATTGCACTTTATATCGGACTGAGCGCGGATTGGTTAAAATTCAATGTACCCATATCCGCATCCAGCTGCACCGGCAGCCCCACGGGCACGGTCAGATTGACCTTAGCATGGCCCACATCGAAGCCGCCCACAATGGGGATGCCCAGCCCTCCCAATCGGTCCGCCACGATGCGTCGAATCGTATCTATCCCGCCGCAGTTGGTGAACGATCCCAGGGCCAGGCCGACCAACCCGTCGAAGCAACCCGCCAGACGCATGTGGGTCAACATGCGGTCGATGCGATAGGGAGCCTCCCCCTGGTCTTCGATGAGCAGGACACCGCCGCTGAAATCGGGCTGGAAAGCGGTGCCCGTCAAATGACACAACAGGGTCAGGTTGCCGCACCAAAAGCGGCCGGCGGCCGCTCCCGGTCGAATCACATGCCGGGCCGCGGCGGAGATTGCAAGGGGCGCGGAATCGGACAGGGCCGATAAGAAGCCACGTTGGGTTGCCCCGTCGCCCCGGCCCAAGGTGGCAACCGTGGGGCCGTGAAACGCCACCATCTGGCATCGCGACACCAGAAAGCTAAGCAGCACGGTGATATCACTGAAGCCGACGAATATCTTGGGGTGGCTGAAAATGGCCTGTGCATCCAGCAGCGGCAGGATGCGTAAGGCACCGTATCCACCGCGGGCGCAGACGATGCCGGCGATTGCAGGATCGACAAACAGGCGGTTGATCAGATCGGCACGGTTGTGGTCACTTCCGGCCAGGTAATCGGATTTGTCAAAAATTTCCTCCGGAATATGAAGGTGGAATCCCATGTCGCCGAGCACCTGCACGCCGTCATCAAACGATTCACGATCAAAAGGGCTGGCCGGTGCCACCACGGCGAGGGTATCTCCGGGCCGCAGCATCCGCGGCAGGGCCAACGTCATGGGATTCGGAGGGTCCATTTTTTAGTTCTACCTTCTTGACACTGTCGGGCGATGCTGCTATCTAAGCAATTTCTTGTCGGGGCGTAGCGCAGACTGGTAGCGCACTTGAATGGGGTTCAAGGGGTCGGAGGTTCAAATCCTCTCGCCCCGACCAGAAAATCATATAACAAAAAAAGCGGCTTAGCAAAATGGCTAAGCCGCTTTTTTTAATTTTGGCGGTCAGCCCCAGGCGGACATTGCCGCCGGCGTTGAAAACGTCGGGCGGCGCTTTCGGCAAACCGGCAATAGTGAGAAAAAGAGAAAAACAAAGATTTTGGGAGATTTTTACCGGCACCGCGCTTGTCAATAAATTGTTAAAAAGGCGCTAATGCATTGTTAGGATTATGTTAATGCGCCCCCAGAAAAAAAGCCTAAAATGCCAGCAACTTAAACCCACATAAAAAATTAAACCATTTAATTTCAAAAGGTTGTAATTGTCAATAACGCCATTTCCATTTTTCCGCTAATCGGCACTCATCCACATTGACAACGCCGGCGCCTTGTTTCAAGGTAGCACCATTCCAACTGCCCTGAAACCGATATCCCACGCCAACCCTGATTCGCCAGTGCAGAAAGCAATGTGATGATTCGTATTCTGGTCATTGACGATGAGCCGAGTATTTCCGACCTGCTCCGCGAGACCCTGACGAGACTGGGTTGCACGGTCGCAACGGCGTCCAATGGCCTGCAGGGCCTGCAGCACTTGGAAACGGACGATTTCGATTTGGTCGTCACCGATATGTCCATGCCGGAGTTGGACGGCGCCGGTTTCGTTCATCACGTTCGACGATCCAACCGCCCCCTCACCCCGGTCATCGGCATGTCCGGTACCCCCTGGCTGTTCGAAAAAGCCGATTGCGATGCGGTTCTGCCCAAACCATTTCCCCTACAAGCCCTGATCGACAAGGTCGGATATCTGACCGGCGTTCGACTTCCGGTCGCCACGACGCACTGACCTTTTCACACCGCTTCTTGGACCAGCGGAAATAAATAAATCCACCGCTTTGCTTGTCTTTGCGCCGGTCTTCGGCGTTGCCCCAAATGCCACGGTTTCCAATACGCTTTCATTTGTCGCACCTTGACGATCGGCACATATCCGGCGCAATTCTGGCGGATTTATTTATTTCCGCTGGCCTTGAACTGGTGCGGATAGAACCGCAGGGCAGGAACCCCGGCAAGGGCCTTGCCGGGGCATCGGGGCGGCTATCCCTTGATCACGCGCGGCGTCAGCATCTGGTGATGGGGGCAGATGGATTTGGGATTCTGGTAGACGCAGCCGGCAAAAGCGGCTAAATAGCGCCTGATCTCCGACATCTCGACCACCTCATCCACGAACCCTTTCCGGGCACAATATTCCGGCCGCGAGTTGTCGTGGTAGGCTTGGGCCATCTGGTTCATCTTGTCGATCACCGGCTGCAGCGGCTTGCCGGCTTTTTTCTCCTTGACCAGGCGGCGGGAAAAGCTGGCCGCGGCGGCGGTTTCGCCGTGCATGACATAGATCTCGGTCGTGGCGACTCCCAGGGTCAGGGCATTGTGCCGGTTGGCGGTGGGCCCGCCCATGACATAGTGGGCCGCGGCCGTCCCCTTGCGCAGGACCACCAGCAGCTGCGGCACATCGGTGGACTGGATCGAGTAGATCAGGGATTGTCCCAGCCCCAGCAGTTCGGCCTTTTCGGCAATGTCACCCACGTCGATGCCGGAGGTGTCCTGGAACCAAACCATGGGCACGCGGTCACGACCGCACAGGGTGACGAATTCATTCATCTTGATCAGCCCCTGACGATACAGCTTGCCGCCGATGCCGGGGTAGTCGGCGTATTCCGGATATCCTTCGCCGAGCCACCCCTGGCGGTTGCCGATCACCCCCACCAGAAAACCATCGATCTTTACCAGGCCGGTGTATATTTCCGGTCCGTAGCCGGGTTTGAACTCCATGTGTTCGCTGCCGTCGACCAGGCGCGCCAGCACCTGATCAAAGTCGTAGATCTGCTTCTGGTTGAAGGGCACCAGACGATAAATGTCCTCGGCCGGGAAAAGGGGCGCTTTGGGCTCGGCCACCCGGAAAAACCTGGGATGATAGGCCGGCATGTCCTTGATGTACGCTTTGACCCCATCGAGTACCTGGGACTCTTCCTGGTAAACATAACGGAAAAAACCAGTACCGTCGTAATGAATGTCCACCGATCCGGGCGGCTTGGCCTTGTACTGGGTGGCCGCGTCAATCAGCGCCTCGGCACCCGATTCATCAAAGTAGCCCTTGGGAGACATGCCGCTGAGGATGCCGCCGCCACCCACGGCGATGTTGCAGTCTTTGTGGGCAAACAGGACCGTGGGGCTGATCCCCTGGTATCCGCCGCCGGCCGGGTTCGTCCCGTAGATGGCGGCCAGGATGGGAATGCCGGCCTGGTTCAACTCCGCGTGCCGGAAAAAGGTGGCTCCGCCGCCGCGGCGGTCGGCGTAAAACTTCTCCTGCTCGGTCAGCTTGACGCCGCTGCAGTGGACCAGCCACACCAGCGGGATGTGCAGCCGCTTGGAAAGATTGGTGACCCGCAGAATATTCTCGGATTGTCCCGGCAGCCAGGCGCCGGCCAGGACCTTGTTGTCGAAGCCGACGACCACGGCCCATTTCCCGGATATCTTGCCGAGGCCGTCGACCACATTGGTGGTCCCCTCTTCGTTGTCCTCGGGGTTGTACAAGGTGTGCAGGGGACACCAGGTGCCCGGGTCCAGCAGATAGCTCAGGCGTTGCCAGACCGTCATCTGGCCGCGGGCGTTGATCTTCTCTTCGGAAAAGCCCGCCTGCTTGACCTTCTCACCCGCACGCTTCAACTGTGCCTCGAGCGCTCTGATCTGCGCGACATTGTCCTTGGCACTTTTGATCTGTCCGTCATTCATCTCCCGGCCCAGAACCGGCATCTTCTCAAAATACGGCTTCATAACAACACCTCAGAATCGATTGTTGAATGGTTTGGCTCCAGCGGCAACCAGACCGACGGCGTCGGTACGGCCACCTGAATTGTCCCTACGGGAACCAAGCGGTCCCAGTGCACGATTGCGCAAAAAGACCCGTTGGCAATGGGTTATTCGGAAATCGGCCAGCGCCCCTTTTCCTGCAACACCTCCCGAAGCACCTTCAGCGCGGTGTTGACCGTTGGGATCCCAGCGTAGGTGAAGGTCTGGAAAATCACCTCGGCAATCTCCCGCGGCGGGCACCCCACGTTCAAGGCGGCCTGGATGTGCAGCTTCAACTCTTCCGGCCGCGACAGGACGGTCAGCACGGCCACGGTTACCAGCTGCCGGGTTGGATGGGGAATCTTTTCCCGGGCATACAGCTTGCCGGTAATGAAAAGAGACAAGTCTTTGCCTAAATGCTTGTCAAAAGCTCGCCATAATTCGAAAGGCTTTTCTCCCTCGACGCCATTAAAGTAAAGGATACCGGTTGTTTTTGTCTTTTCAACGATATCGTCACTCACAGGCACACTCCTTTTCTATCGATTGCCTTAGGCTATCCCCATGGGTCCCAAGCGAAGCTCAAGGGTCTTACGTGAACCCCATCATTTTAGGAAACCACAAGATCACGTCGGGAAAGAACGTGATCAACAGGAGAACCAAAATCTGAATGGCGATAAAGGGCATCACCGCTTTGGACACATAAACCAGATCACGGTTGGCGATGGCCCCGGTGATGTACAGACTGACGCCCATGGGGGGCGTGCAGTAACCGATGGCCAGGTTCACCGTCATGATCAGTCCAAAATGCATCCAGTTGATGTCGAAGGCGTTGAGCATGGGCAGGAACACCGGTCCAAGGATCATGGTGGCCGAAATGATATCCATGAACATGCCCACCACCAGCAGCATTACGTTCATGGCTATCAGAAAGACGGCCGGCGACGTGATGGCCGACAGCACCGTTTCAGTGATACGGCCCGGAATGTTCTCCAAGGTCAACAGGCGTCCGAAACAGGTGGCACCGGCCACGATGATCAGCAGCGTCGCCGACGTGACCGCGGAATTGATGGTAATCTGTTTGACTTGGCTGAGTTTCATGGATTTATGAATGAACAACTCAACCACAAAAGCATATACACAGGCCACCACCGCGGCCTCGTTGGCGGTAAAGACACCCGAGAAAATCCCTCCGAAAATGATCACTGGCAACATCAGAGACCAGAATCCCTCCTTTAACACGGCCATGGTGTCCTTGAAAGAGGGGACTGGCATGCGGACAATCTCTTTTTTCTTGCGGAAGAAAAAGTAAGAATACAGGCAGGTCAGAAGCATGATCAGCACACCCGGCAGAAATCCGGTAAGAAACAGACCCTCGAGGGACACGTTGCTGATCATGGAGAAAAGAATCATGCCGATACTCGGCGGTATGATAACGCCAAGGTTAGGCGACGTGGTCATCAACCCCAGGGTGTACTTTTCCGGATAACCATTTTCCAGGAGTGCGGGGATCATAAAGCCGCCTAATGCCACCACGGTGGCGACGGTAGACCCGGATATGGCGCCGAAGAGTCCGCAGGCCAAGACGCCCGCCATACCTAAACCACCCGGCAGCCAACTGACCATCGCATTGGCCACTTTTATCAATTTTTCAACAATGGATCCAGCGGTCATGATGTTTCCGCACAAAATGAAAAAGAGCACCACGACCAGGGCAAAATTATCCATGCTCCGAAAGATGGTTTGGAACAGCAAGAGCAAGGGGATGTCAGTAAATAGTAGGAATCCGAACACGGCTGTAAAAAAAAGACACATGAAAACGGGAATGTAGGAGGCCATACAACCCAACAGAATCAGTAGGAGGATCACGTCGCTGAGTTGCATAAAAAGGATATCTCCTTGTCTTTCCGTTCCGGTTGTCTCAGGTGCTTTCGGTTTCCGCCTCAGCCTGCTTGAAATCCTGGTAAATAACCTGCAGCGTTCGAATAAACATCAGCACGCCGGTCAATGGTAAAATCGCATACAAATAAACCAGCGGAATCTGGAGAATCAGTGTCTTTTGGAAAGTTCTGGCCTGCATGGCGGCCATTTGCCACCCGTAGGCCATCATCATTACAGAAAAAGTCAGAATCACTAGGTTGCTGAAATAGGTCAAAGGGGTTTTTAGTTTTGGAAACAGTTGCACCGATGCATCGATCTTAATCATGGAACGGTTTTTGACCGCTGCGCAACATCCGATAAACGTGGTGTAAATGATCACTTCACGGACCAGTTCCTCGGACCAGGCAAGGGTGTAGTTGAACCCGTAACGCAGCACCACGTTAAAGAAGAGGGCGACCAACGCCATCATAACGCTGATAAACAGCGTCCAGTCTTCGAAAAAGGACAGCACCTTATCCAACCCAGCGAGCATCTTGCCAATCATCAGCAGTCCTTTGCCATGGCGTTACAGACAAAAGGGGGTTTCATCATTGGAAACCCCCCTTTTTGCCAAGATTTGAATTACCTGAAGAACTTATTTGCTGTAGCCGATGAAGTCCTGAACCTCTCCCAGGAAATTGGCAGGCCGAAATTTGTCTCCTGGATAAAGCTTGTTTATTTCCTCAGCAAAGGCCTGGTGCGTCTTGTCACCCTGCGTCTTCAGTGTTGCCATTTCCGAATCCGAAAGCTTGAAAAACGCGATACCGTTTGCCTTGGCCTTTTCGATCTCATCGACTTCCTGCTGAACGGTTTCGGCTCTGATTTTGGCACAGACGTCATGCACCGTTTCCTTGAATGTTTTTTGGAGATCCGCCGGGAGGCTGTCGACCCATGCCTTGTTAAAAATCCAGATAAAAAGGCCCTGGGCGTAATTCAACTGGGTAAAGTACTTGGCCACTTCGAATTTCTTGGTAATATTGCAGACCATCGGCGTGTGATCCAGTCCGTCGATGACACCCTGTTTCAAGGCCACCGGCACATCCGGCCACGGCATCACCACTGGGTTGAAACCCCAGTTTTTGTAATTGAGCTGATTGACAGCCGCCTCAGCGATCCGAAATTTTACTTTTTTGGCGTCCGCGATCGTTTTCACCGGCGTTGTGCTGGCCCAGCCGTAGTTGCCGTAGCCGGTAATGTCAAGCCCCATGATTCCCTGATGGTCCATGGCCATCATGTAATGGTCGAACAATTGGCCCGACCCCACAAATTTATCAAGTTTTTCGAAAGAATCGATCAAAAAGGGAAGGTTGATCAAACCGAAGCGTGGGCCCAGATTGGTCGCCGCAACTGAACTGACGCCCATCCCCTGAATGGCCCCCATCTGCAGTTGATTGAGCACCTCAACTTCACCGCCAAGCATAGAAAACGGTTTATAATCAATATAGATCTGCCCGTTGGAGCGCTTCCACAACTCGTCTCTGATCGCAAATCCTGCATAAACGCCTTTTATCACGGGGTGCGAAACATTGGAAACGATGCATTTATACTTGGCACCAGATGGATCGAAATCAGGTTTCCATGCATCTAACGATGGCTGCTTGGCAAAACTGGGATTCAACCACAAACCGAGGATCAATAACATCACCAAACCAATTTTAACTTTCCTGTTGCCGATCATCCGCCCCTCCTTTTGTTCCACCATGAGTGAAATGGGCCATATCCACAAGCCCCGTCCTTACGACGTAAGCGAATCTTGTCTACTAACCGACCGTACATTCTTTTTTAAAGAAACACATTGAAAAAGTCAAAGTAAATCCGTCGGCTCGGGGTTCGGGCCCATACGGTCCAGCGACTCGGAAGACTTGTGCAATACGAAAAAAGCCCTGTCAAAACAGGGCTTTTTGTCGTAGTAGGATGATTGGGTGTGCTTACTTTTTGGTTTCTGTCGAATCGTCACCATCTTTGGTTTTTTCATCGGCAGGAGAATCGTCAATCGCATCACCGGCGGCGGATTCCTCGGTGGTTTCTGCGCTCTTGCGGTCGGCAGCGGCCTCGCTGGCGCCTTCCTCAGCGGCCTCGTCAACCGCTGTATTTTCAGAAGCTGGCAGTGTCTCCGTTACCGCCGGTTTTTCTTCGGCAACGGGTTTGGCCTTTTTCGGTGGTGTGGTCTTTAGGTCGTCAGAACTGACCAGTTCGACAAGGGTGAGCGACGCCGCATCACCGGCACGCTTTCCAATTTTGACGATCCGGGTGTACCCGCCGTTAATGGATCCGAAACGCGCCGGAGCCTCCTCAAAGATTTTGTGAACGACATCTTTTTCGCGAACGATGGACATGGCCTGGCGCCTGGCGTGCAGATCGCCCCGTTTGGCAAGGGTGACGATGTGGTCGGCCCAACGGCGCAGTTCCTTGGCTTTTGCCTCTGTTGTTTGAATGCGGTCGTGCTTGAGCAGGCTGGTCACCATGTTTCTGAACATCGCCTGCCGGTGGCTTGTGGTCCGATTTAGTTTGACACCACTTTTTCTATGTCTCATTGGAACGCCTACTCCCCTTCTTCTTCCGCGGTTTCTTCGGGTGGAACAAAGCTGTCGAGTTTCATCCCCAACGAGAGTCCCATTTCCGACAGCACTTCCTTGATTTCATTGAGTGATTTACGACCGAAATTCTTGGTTTTGAGCATCTCGGTTTCGGTTTTTTGAACAAGCTGGTATATTTTCAGGATCTCGGCGTTCTTCAGGCAATTGGCACTGCGGACCGAAAGCTCGAGTTCTTCGACGCTGCGGTACAAGTTGTCGTTGAAGACAGGTGTTTCGGAGGACTCGTCATCCGGATCGTGCTGCGGTTCGGCATCTTCATCGAAATTGATGAAGATGGTGAGCTGCTCTTTGAGTATTTTCGAACTGAATGCCACGGCGTCTTCGGGCGAAACGGAACCATCCGTCCAGACTTCCAGGGTGAGCTTGTCGTAGTCGGTGCGTTGTCCGACGCGGGCATTGCCGACGACATAGTTGACGCGCTTGATCGGTGAGAAAACAGCGTCGATGGGGATCGTGCCGATGGGTGCCTCTTCATCCTTGTTGGCCTCGGCAAGCGAATAGCCCTTGCCAACGTTGACCACCATGGTCATGTCAAGCCTGCCGTCACCGGTTAGGGTGGCGATCGGCAGATCAGGGTTCAGGACCGCCACGTGGCCATCATCGCTGATGATGTCACCGGCGGCAACCTGCCCTTCACCTGAAGCGTCGATTCGAACGGTTCGGGGACTGGCATCATCCATCTTCAGGCGAACCTCTTTGAGGTTCAAGATGATCTCAGAGACGTCTTCAATCACACCGGGAATGACGCTGAACTCATGTTCCACGGATTCGAACCGGACGGATACGATCGCAGCCCCATAAAGCGATGAGAGAATCGTTCTTCTCAAGGCGTTTCCCAAGGTCGTGCCGAACCCTCTTTCGAGCGGCTCGCAGACAAATTTCCCATATGAATCAGTACTGCTGACGCGGACCTTGTCGGATTTGATCATTTCCCGCCAGTTCATGTACATAAGTTCGTTTTTAGACATTACATTTTCTCCGAGAAGGATTTGATGTTCAATGCAGCGCGTCACTCACATCGTCTCAGCCCTGGCCTCTGGTGTTCGGCCTACTTGGAGTAGAGCTCGACAATGAGTTGTTCCTGCATCGGCAGCGTAAGGTCTTCGCGAACCGGGAAGCTTTTGATTTCGCCTTTGAATTTATCTTTATCGACGCTGATCCACTGGGGCATGCCGCGACGCACAACCGCATCCAGCGCATCGATGATGCCTTGAACACTTTTACTTTTCTCGGCCACTTCGATCGTGTCGCCCACCTTGACCAGGTAGGAGGGGATGTTCACACGCTTGCCGTTGACCAGAAAGTGGTTGTGCCGGACAAAATGGCGGCCTTGGGTTCGGGAATTGGTGAACCCGAGCCGATAAACGACATTGTCCAGCCGTCGCTCCAGCATCACCAGCAAGTTGGTGCCGGTGATTCCCCTTTGGCGGTCCGCCTTTTCGAAAAACAGATGGAACTGCTTTTCGGAAAGCCCGTAGGTGTTCTTGACCTTTTGCTTTTCCCGAAGCTGAATGCCGTAGTCCGAGGGCTTGCCGCGACGGCGCTGTCCGTGTTGGCCGGGTGCGTATCCGCGGCGGTCAAAGGCGCATTTGTCGGAGTAGCAAC
>CAWAUZ010000016.1:0-219193 GCA_963785365.1 uncultured delta proteobacterium
TGGGCGATACAGGATTTGAACCTGTGACTTCCACCGTGTGAAGGTGGCACTCTCCCGCTGAGTTAATCGCCCGGTTGGTTGAAGCCTACATATAGGAGTGGCGCAGGCTTGAAGTCAAGCGTTTTTTCCCAAGCGTCACGGCCTTTCGACGATGAACCAGGGATTGAGCAGATCGGCCTTGTTGTAGGACAGGGGCTCGCCGTTGTCGTGGCGGACCACCCGCGCACCGCTGACTACCGCAATGGCCTGGCCGGCGGCCGTATCCCACTCCATGGTGGGCCCCAACCGTGGATAGACATCCGCTTCGCCTTCAGCCACCTTGCAGATCTTCAGCGAACTGCCGGCCGAAATGAAGTTGACATCGCCATGCTTTTTTCGCATGGCCGCCACGTATGCCTCGAGCTCCGGTGTGCCATGGGAGCGGCTGCCCATGACCGTAAACGGCCGCTCGGGATCCTTTGGCGCCGGCAGGCGGACAGATGCCGCGATGATGTCGTCAAGACTGCGCTGAGGGCCCGTGTGGCTGTTGACGACGCCGGCTGCCGCGCAGGCCGACATCATGAAGGCGCCGCTTTCGCAGTCGGCGAAATAGAGGGTGTCCGTCACCGGGACATAAACAACACCCATGGTGGGGACACCCTTTTCCGATAGGGCAATGTTCACCGTGAATTCGCCGTTGCGTTTGATGAACTCCTTGGTTCCGTCCAGTGGATCGACAATCCACAGGCGCGGCCACTGCTGTCGCTCCTCAAAGGGAATGTCGCGCCCCTCTTCGCTGAGCACCGGAATCGAAAACCCACCGATAGCCGCTGCGATGATGGCATGTGAGCGGCGGTCGGCCCGGGTGAGGGGGGAGTCGTCCGCTTTTTTCTCCACACCCATGTCGGATGAATCGTACACTTCGAGGATCGCCCTGCCGGCCCTTAGGGAAGCGGCCATGGCGGCATGCAGCCATTTGGTTCGGGATTCGGTCACGTAGGTCGCCTTTCTATGTTTTTTTCCGGATTGGTATTGGGTTGGATTGCATACAGTGTAAGCGGTTCCGACATCCCTTTCAAACTGGCCGAGATGGTCCGGGTGGTGACCACTTGCGATGCGATCGGACGATATGCCGCTTCCGACACTACGGTCTCGCCGGCTTCGGACTGATCTTGGATGCGTTGCACGGCGTTCACGCAGGCACCCACAATGCCATATTTTTTACGTGTTTCCGAACCGATGTTGCCCACCACCACCGCGCCGTAATGGATGCCGATGCCGATTTTCAGGTCGGGAAGCTTCAGCAGCCCCAGCGTCCGGGAGAGCTCGGCCATGGCGGCTTGTATGTCAACGGCGCATCGAAAGGCCCGCTCGACGGTTTTCCGGGCAGATTCACCCATCGGTTCGAAGAAGACCAGGATTGCGTCGCCAATAAAATCGACGATGATGCCGCTGTGCACTTGAATCAACGGGATTATGGCTGAAAAATAGCGGTTGAGCAAATCGATGGTCGCCTCGGGTGACACGTCTTCGGCCATGGGGGTGAATCCGCGGATGTCGGCCATCAAAATGGCGACCTCCTGGCGTCGACCGCCCAGCCGGCCCGTCTCGGGTTGTTTGAGCAGATGTTCGGCGAAATCGGGATCCACATATTGGCCGAAGGTGTTGCGGATCATGTCTCTCTCCTTGAGACCGTCGACCATGGTATTGAAGCTGATTGCCAGCTGTCCGATCTCGTCTCGGGAAGTCACGCTGATTTTTTCACCAAAATTGCCTTCGGCCACAGTCTTCACGCGTGAAGAGAGGTGCCTGACCGTGCTGGTGATGCGGTCCACGTTGAACAAAATGATCGCGTAGGTAATCAACAGCAGGCCGGCGGAACCGATGATGAAGCCATTTCTGAAGCTGATAATGGGGGCCAGGATCGTTTCACCATCGGCGAATACCACAAGCGCCCACGGAAACGTCTCCAGCCGGTGAAACCCGGCCACACGATCCGGTGGTACGCCGGGCCCCAGGATGGTTCCCATTTTTTCCTGGCGGATCAAGCCGAGCAGCTCGGTTTCCAATGGGTCGCCGTTTTCCCCCAATTGCTGGCGACCTTGCATTTGACCGCTGGACAGAAAAATCTGGCCCGATTGCCGGTCGGCAAAACAGGCCATGGCATCTTGCCACCATTCGCTGGTCGTGATTTCCGAAACCAGGTTGTCAAACCGGATGACAATGCTGAGGTCGCCGACCGGTGTGTCGCTTGCGTCCAGCAGGGCCATCTTGATGGTCACCGCCGGCTGGCCGACCGATTCGTCCTGTTCGGGCGGGGCGATTTGTGCAAACGCACCCCGCTGAAAGCGCATTGGGAAACCTTTCCCACCGCTCTCCCGATGGCCTCCCCGGCTAAGGTGTTCAGCTGAGCGGGAATACCACGTCAAGTCTGTTCGAATGATGCCAGGCAGCTTTTCGAGTTCCAGAACGATCGCTTCCAGCAGGTCGGCATCAGCAGCGGCCGCACCTATTTTTGCGAACATTTGCATCAGTTTCAGCGGTTCTGACAGTTGCATTTCGATCTCTTGGGCGGCCCACCCAAGTCGGATCGCTATGTTCTGGTTCCATTGCTCGAGAAGCCGGTTGCGTGCATAGGCAAAGCCGCCAATGCCTGCCGCCAGCAGGATGATCACCACCGGTGTAACCAGTTGAACCGTCAACCGGCCACGCAGGGTTTTGAAGCGGTAAGGCGTCACGGGTTCACTTTTTCGTACCGGCGGCGACCGGCCTCCCGGGCGGCCTTTACATCTTGACCACAGATGTCGGCCTTGCGGCCGGACCAGTACATCGCTTCTTCTTCGTCCTGGTGGTAAACCCCGCACCACATCAAACCGGACATGGCACCGGCACCGGCCGGGTTGATGCGCAAGGATTTCAAAAAGGCGATCTTGGCCGCGATGTATTCCTGGTTACGATAAAGCGCCCAGCCGTAGAGGTCCTGTGCCATGAACGCATCTGGAGCAACGGCGACCGCCTTTGCAAACGGCGACACATCTAGCGGCCCGCCGTCACCGAAGGCGGAAAAGCGGTAAAAGCCTTCCAAGGCCCGCCCGACGGCATCCAGGCCCGCGGGGTCGATGGTTTCAGTCCACAGGGCCAGCTGGGTCTGCCGCTCCGGCAGGGGCATGCCCACAGATGCCAGCCAGTCGATGAACTGTCTGCGAAAGCCGATCAGGCCATCGTCAACGGTGATCGGCAAGGCCACCGGTGGATGGGTGTGGTCAGGGCGATTTCCGTCGAAAAAGCGCAGCGAGACGGCCTGGTTGGTAAAATCGCCGAAAAGCCAGAAGCGCACTTGCTGAGCCTGGCTGACCTGGGGCAGGTCCAGATTGGCCCCGGCATCCCGGCAGTAGCGGATCAGTGCGGCCGGGTCCGGAAAAATATCGTCCACCCGCCAGCCAAACCACATCTCCTTGAGGCCGGTGTGCAGCACTAGAACGTTGCCGATGAGAAAATGCAGGGCCAGGCCGGTGCCATTGAACGGCTGCTGTCCGGCGGGGCGAAAGGGCAGGACGATGCACTGCTCGGATGGGGCTTCAGCCATATGAAATCGCTCCTGTAAACCATGGGGGGGGTGCTTTGCACCACGCTGGGAAGAACCGTCCCTGTCCAGTTGATATCACATCTGCCGGGGTATTGAAACGAAGGCGCCGGCCTTTATCAGATCAATAGTGCAGCACCACTTTAGCGTTTGTGGTCGACAGCGCTTTGATTCCCTTTGGCAGGGCATACCAGTCCCCGATACCGCCCGGCTCCTCGCCGTAGGCCAGGGCGGCCGTGTGGAGGACGAAATCCAGTACCTGCGGGTTCACGGCTTGACCGTTCATGTGCAATGCGGTCAAGTCGAGCCGGGCAGTGCCGTTGCGGGAGAAAACAGTACCCTTGAAGTCAAAATCCAGATGGTCGCCCAGCAGGACATCCAGGTTCAATTGTTTGGCGTCAAACCTGAGCTTGCCCCCGATCTGATTGTTGTCCCGCAGCGTGACGCTCAGCGTATAAAGCGTCGATCGGTTCTCTTTGGCCAGGCGATGGGCGATGTAGTCGTTGAGTTCCGCCTCGGTGACTTCGGCATCGAAGTGTTCATCACTGGAATGGCCAAGCTGCCGTTCGATGGTTTTAAGGATGTGCTGTACCTTGAGCGCATTTTGGGTCTTCCGGTCGATTCCGCCCATCAGGAACAGGGTCAGGCTGACCAGGAGCATCGCTGACCACCGCATTGAAAGATGACTGATCATGGTTTCATATCCCCGCTTCGGATTGGACAGCCGGCGTATGGGCGTTGTCCAGCATAAAAGGTTGAAATCCTTATCGGTCGTGGTAGACATGGCCTCAACTGGTTCATTCCGATACCAGCATGTCATTAGGAATCCGACCATCAGGTGATACCAAAAGTGCCCAGGACCGACAACCGCAAACAGATCGAACAGCTCAGATCACAACTCAGCCATGTGATGCACTGGGACCGTATTTCCCTGAGACGGCAATTGGACCGACTGGCGCGGTCGCAGAAAAAGATGGGCGACGATCAGATTGCCGGTCACCTGGACGATCTGGCAGCGCGCATCCAGGCCGCCGCGGCCAGGCGGCGAAAGCGCCGGGAGGGGGTTCCCTGCGTCAACGATCTCGATCACCTGCCCATTACCGCCGCCAAGTCGCAAATTATCGACAGCATCCGCCGCCACCCGGTTGTCGTCATCTCCGGTGAGACCGGTTCGGGCAAGACCACCCAGATTCCCAAGTTCTGCCTGGCCGCCGGACGGGGAATCGACGGCAAGATCGCCTGCACCCAACCGCGGCGCATTGCCGCCACCACCGTGGCCGCGCGCATCGCCGAAGAGCTGGGAGAGGCGCTTGGCGGTTCGGTCGGCTACAAGATCCGCTTTGACGACAAGACCGACGCGCAGGCCTATATCAAGGTGGTCACCGACGGCATTCTGCTGGCCGAAACCCAAGGGGACCCCTGGCTCAACGAGTACGACACCATCATTGTGGACGAAGCCCACGAACGCAGCCTCAACATCGACTTTGTTCTGGGCATCCTGAAACGGCTGGTCCAGAGGCGCCGGGATCTCAAACTGATCATCACCTCGGCCACCATCGACACGGAAAAATTTTCCCACGCCTTCGACGATGCGCCGGTGATCGAGGTCTCCGGGCGGCTTTATCCGGTGGAGACCCGCTACTTCTTTCCGGAAGATCGTTCCGAAGAGGGCGAAGAGCGCACCCCGGTCGAGCTGGCCGCCATGGCCATCGACCAGTTGATCGGGCGAAACGCCCGCGGGGATGTGCTGGTCTTCATGCCCACCGAACAGGACATCCGTGAGACCTGCGAGATCCTGCAGGGGCGTCGTTTCCCGCACACGGTGATCCTGCCCCTGTTTGCGCGGCTGAACACCGGCGAGCAGCGCCGGGTGTTCGCGGGGGTCGCCGGCCGTAAGATCGTGGTGGCCACCAATGTGGCCGAGACCTCGATCACCATCCCAGGCATCAAATACGTGGTGGACACGGGGTTGGCACGCATCTCCCAGTACGTTCCCCGCTCGCGGACCACATCCTTGCCGGTGGTTCCCATTTCCAGGAGCAGCGCCGATCAGCGCAAGGGTCGCTGTGGGCGCGTGCAAAACGGCGTCTGCATAAGGCTTTATACCGAGGAGAATTATCTCGACCGGCCCCTGTTCACCCAACCGGAAATTTTGCGATCCAACCTGGCCGACGTCATTTTACGAATGATTGCCCTCAAGCTCGGTGACATCGCCGATTTTCCCTTTATCGACCGGCCGGCCGAAAAGAGCATCGGGGACGGATTCAACCTGCTGCTGGAATTGGGGGCTATTGCCCGTACGGCCGCCAGGGGCGCGCGCGGGGGGCACTACCGCTTGACCGAAAACGGGCGCATTATGGCCCGCCTGCCGATCGATCCGCGGCTCTCCCGAATGATCATCGAAGCCCGCCAGGAGGGTTGCCTGGGGCCCATCGTCGTGATTGCCGCGGCCCTGAGCATCCAGGATGTGCGCGAACGCCCGGTGGAGAAGGAAAACCAGGCCGATCAGGCCCACCGGCGATTTGTCGATCCACTCTCCGATTTCATCACCATGCTCAACATCTGGACGGCGCTCCACGAAGGCCCCGGCCGACCGGGCAGCACGAGCGAATTAAAACGGTTCTGCCGCCGGCATTTTCTCTCCTTCCGGCGGATCCGTGAATGGCGCGACATCCATCGTCAGATCACGGCCGTGCTGGCGGAGCAGGGGATGGCCCCGCTACGAACCGCCGGCCGAGACGCGCCGCTGCCGTCCAGCACGTCCCGGGCCGAGGACGGAACCTTCCACCCCTTGTATGCCGCTATTCACCGTGCCATATTAAGCGGTTTTTTGTCCAACATCGCCATGCGCAAGGAAAAGGTCTTTTTCCGGGCGGCCAAAGATCGCGACGTGATGCTGTTTCCCGGCTCAGGCCTGTTCAAGGAACCGGGCAGCTGGATTGTGGCTGCGGAAATGGTCGAGACCTCGCGCCTGTTCGCCCGCAACGCGGCCGTTGTCGACGTGGCCTGGCTGGAGCCGCTGGGGGGCGACATGTGCCGCCGCAGCTGGTCCGATCCCCACTGGGAGCGCAGCCGGGGCGAGGTGGTGGCCCAGGAGCAGGTGACCCTGTTTGGCCTGCCCATCGTTCAGAATCGGCCGGCGGCCTATGGCCGGATCGACCCGGAAGCGGCCGCCGATATCTTTGTTCGCAGCGCCCTGGTTGAGGGCGACGTCAAACCGCCGTTGGGGTTCATGCGCCACAACACCGATCTGATCGAATCATTGAGCAATATTGAGGACCGCCTGCGGCGCAGGGACGTCCTGGTGGATGATCAGGTACTGGTCGATTTTTACAAGGAACGCCTGCCTGGGGTCTGTGACGTTCGCACCTTGAAGCATCGCATCCGCAAAGCCGGCGGCGACCAGTGGCTGCGGCTGGATCAAGAGATGCTGCTGCGATACCAGCCCGACCCGGGTCTGCTCAACCAGTTTCCGCAACAGCTGGATCTGGGTCACCGGGTCCTGGACTGCAGCTACCGTTTCGATCCAGGGGCGGAGACGGATGGCGTTACCGTGATCGTGCCGGCCGAGGCGGCCGGTGACCTTTCCCGAAGGCAGCTGGACTGGCTGGTTCCCGGCCTGCTGGCCGAGAAGATAACGGCCTTGATCAAGGGGCTGCCCAAGACGCAGCGGGTCAAGCTGGTGCCGGTGGCCGACACGGTGCAGACCATTTTAAAGGAGATGCCCCGTGGCCGGGAGGTGCTGCCCTCGGCCCTGAGCCGCTTTTTGCATGAGCGCCTGAACGTGGACATCCCGGCCTCGGCCTGGCCAGTCGACGACCTTCCCGATCACTTGAAGATGCGGCTGGCCATTACCGATGCCGCTGGCCGGGTGCTGGCCAGCGGCCGTGACGAGGCCCTGCTGGATCGACAGCGGCCGCTGGTCGACCTTCCCAGTGGCATGCAGGCCTTGAAAGGGCAATGGGAGCGCGACGATGTCACGGACTGGGATTTCAAGGATCTGCCGGAGGTCCTCACCCCGGATGCGCCGGCCGGCCGCGGTCACGGTGGGCCGGCGTGGCGCCTTTATCCCCGGCTGCAAGTTGACGACAACAAGATTCGACTGCGCCTGTTCACCGATGCGGCCGCAGCCGAAGCGTCCCACACCGATGGCGTCGCCGCGCTGTTGCGCCGCCATTTTGCAGAAGAGCTCAAGTTCCTCAAGAGAAGCCTCAAGCTGCCGCCCCTGCTGAAACGCCAGACCGTCTATTTCGGCGGCCAGGACCAGATCGCGGCCCAACTCTACCAGAGCGTCACCCAGGCACTGCTGCATCGGCCCATGCTTACCGCCGCGAATTACCATGCCCGATTGACCGAGCTCGCGGCGCTGAAAATTCACCAGTGCGGCCAGGACCTGCGGGATGCCGTCATCGCCGTCGTGGAAGCGCACCACGAGGCCCGTTGCCGGATTGCGGCCGTTGAGCAAAAACGGATCGCCGCGCCGGTCGTGGGGCGTTTTTTACAGACGCTCAAGGACGAACTGGCCCGTCTGGTGCCCGACAATTTTGTGGGCCTTTATGGCCGGCAACGCCTGTTACACGTGGTGCGCTATTTAAAGACCGTCTCTGTCCGGGTTGAGCGGGGGGTGGTCGACCTGAAGAAAGATCGCGCCAGACAAGCCCAGGTGACACCGTTCATCGAACATCTGGAGCGTCTGATGCAGTCCATGGATGCGGGCACATCGACGGAAAAGCGCGCGGCCGTGGAACGATTTTTCTGGATGATCGAAGAGTACAAGGTGTCGCTGTTCGCCCAGGAGGTCGGTACCGACGGACCGGTGTCGGCCAAGCGGCTCAAGAAGCTTGTTGGAGAAATTGAGCGGATGATATGAAAATGGATTCGAAGCGTGCTCAGGTATACTTTTCAGGCAGGTTCATGTAAAATGCCGCTGCATCTGTTTTCCCCCGTTTGCGACACCCTTGCGCATAGACAGTGCATTTGGCTTTCAGCATCGCCGTCGCGGCATCTCTTTGACCTGCGCAGAGGCAATCGCCGTCCAACAGTCGGCAGATGGACCGGATCCGATATTTATCCAACGCGGGCATTCGTGACAGCTGATCGGCGTGGCCGCCGCGCTTGACAATCAAGGGCTGGTCAATCAGATGGATCGGGTATTTCCAGGCGATCCGCAGCCACAGGTCGTAATCCTCGCAGGCCGGCAGGTCTTCATCGAACAGCCCCACTTCGTCCAGCAGGGATTTGCGCATCATGACCGCCGACGGACTTACCAGGCACAGGGCCAGGCTGCGTTCGAAGATCATCCCCGATTCCTTGCGATGGCGTCGGCCCGGATTGACGCGCACGCCGTTGCGCATCCAGATCTCTTCGGTCTGGCAGATGCGGGCCTCGGGAAAAGCGTTGAAAAACGCCACCTGGGCTTCCAGCTTTTCCGGGAGCCAGGTGTCATCCGAGTCCAGCAGGGCGATCAATTCACCTCGGGCCTCTCGGATGCCCGCGTTTCTGGCCGAGCTGACGCCGCGGTTGACCTGCTGGAAGAATCGAATTCGGTCGCCATAAGTCCGCAGTTGATCAGGCGTATCGTCGCTGGAGCCGTCATCGATCACGATCAGTTCGTAGTCATCGAAATCCTGGGCGAGTATCGATTCGATCGCTTCTTTGATAATCCAGCCGCGGTTGTAGGTGGGTACGATAATGCTGACAGTTGGTGAGGGCCCATTTTCCATGGCGTTATCGTAATGCCGATCTGCGCGCCGGGCAAGGTTGTATTGGGTGCCGGGCCATCATTGACAGCCCGCTTTGCCGTCTCCAGCAAAAATTAACGCACCTGTTCAACCGGTTGTACATTCATTGCCGGCGCTGGCGCTTAACTGTCTTGTCAGCAAAAATTTTGTATAACGGCCGATCATAGAAACCCGGTATGCGATATACTTTTAAGCGTTCAGGATCTGGGTCGGTTTCAATGGTTTGCCAACGTCCTTCAATTTGCATTACGACCCACACATGTCCATTGCCGATGGCTGCGTAGGCCTCTTGCCCTGTCGCCAGCAGCAATGACAGTAGCAGCAGAGACCTTCCCTTGCAGTCCGCTTTGCCGGTTTTCAACGTCTCAGGCACTGTTGGCCAAGCGTATGGGTGCACCTGGTATTGAGTCATGGTTGCTACATATTGTCGGGCGGCATTTAGAATCTGCCGGCTGTTTTTCTCTGCGGCCAGGATCTTGTGGGCCACTGTTTGCACGGCCTTTACATCGATCAGTTGTTGGATCGAGATGCTCCCATTTTCAACTTCCACCGTGAAAGGGTAGTCGATGTATTCATCACTGTAGATATGGTCCATCAGAGCGATATTTTCTGATATAAATGATCGGTAACTCGCAGGTGTCCACGGAGTGACTGCGGGTAGTGACAACGGCGTTTCAGGATGAACAGCGCGATGGGTGCAGGCCACTGGCGACAGGATTGCTGCCGTGACCCACGCTGTCGACAACCAAACGGCCACACGGTTTTCCAAAAATGACCCCATCGCTTCCAGTTTTCCTTCCAGAACTATTCGCGAGCCAGTAGTAGAGAAAACGGATCGCAGTTCTTATTGGTTCCTGCTCAGTTTGAGCACAAATGCACCCGGTTAATTTTTTCCGACATGATCGCAACCAAAATTTTCCAGCATCCATGATATGCGGCTATGGGTTGACTTTCCTGTCAGAGACGGCCATAATTCTTGGTGATTTTCCAGCCATCACTGTCATGGTAGTAAAATAACCGATGAATCGATGCAACCCGTTTCTCATTTCAACTTAACAAAAGGAGGAATTCATGAAAAACCTGTGCTGTTTGGTGCTAACGGTATTTATCGCCATAGCTTTCGCAGGCTGCGGCGGTGAGGAAAAAAAAGTCGCTGAAGAGAAAACCGCAACAACGGCGGAAGCACCATCCGGGACCGCTTTCGTCACCATCGGTACCGGCGGCATTACCGGTGTCTATTATCCCACGGGCGGTGCCATTGCCAAGATGGTCAATGCCAGACGCGACGAGTACGGCATTCGTGCTACGGTTGAATCCACCGGTGGATCGGTTTTCAATGTCAATGCCGTGATGGCCGGGGACCTGGAATTTGGTGTGGTCCAGTCCGATCGGCAGTTTCAGGCCATCAAGGGCCTGGCGGAATGGGAAGGCAACCCGCAGGAGGATTTGCGGGCCGTGTTCAGCATTCATCCTGAATCGGTCACCCTGGTCGCAACGGTGGACTCGGGTGTCAAGGACATCAAGGACCTCAAGGGCAAGCGGGTCAATATCGGCAATCCGGGATCCGGGCAGCGCCAGAATTCCATTGACGCCCTTCAAGCCAACGGACTCAACTGGGAGAGTGATATCCAGGCCGAACAGGTCAAGGCCGCCGAAGCACCCGGCCTGCTGCAGGACGGCCGGCTGGACGCCTTCTTCTATACGGTGGGCCATCCCAGCGGGGCCTTCAAGGAAGCCACCGCCGGTGCCACCAAGGTGCGCTTCGTATCCATAACCAATGTGGATGCACTGCTTGAACAATATCCCTACTATGCCAAATCGATGGTCCCCGTGGATCAGTATCCGGGCGCTCAAAACGACGCCGACGTGCCCACCTTCGGTGTGAAGGCAACCTTTGTGACCTCCGTCAAGGTTCCGGACGAGGTGGTCTATGCCATCACCAAGGAGGTCTTCGAAAACTTCGAGGATTTCAAAAAGCTGCACCCGGCCTATGCCGGACTGACCAAGGAAGGCATGCTGGAAGGCCTTTCCGCGCCGATTCACGATGGTGCCATGAAGTACTATAAGGAAGCCGGCCTCAAATAGGCCATCGGATGGGTCGGCACCGGGTTCAACCGCTGTGCCGGCCCCCGCCCCTTTTATCGAACAGCGCCCGCCGAACGCATGCTGATCTGAAAACGATGCATCCGTCTGCCGGCAACCGTTGGAACGATGTTGTGCAAAACCATTATGACAATGGGTGGTGTCGATGACGGAGAATGTGGTTAGCGAGCATGACGATGGCCTGGAAGCCGCCAAACGCATGGCCGAAAAGGAGGAAGGGGTCGGGCGGCGGCCCGAAGGGTGGTCCCGTTGGGTGATCCCCACCATCGCGGTCTGCTGGAGCGTGTTCCAACTGTCCATCGCCAGCTGGCTGATCATCGACTCCACCTACATCCGATCCATTCACCTGGCCTTTGCCCTTCTGATCGTCTACCTGAACTACCCGCTGCTCAAAAAACCGCTTTTCGGCACCGACTACTTTTCCGCCACAGACCGGATTCCCATTCTCGACTATTGCATCGCCATTCTGGCCGCGGTTTCGGCGCTTTATATCGCCCTGGATTATGATGGCCTGATCACACGGTACGGTTCTCCGATCCTGAGGGATTTGGTCATGGGTTCATTTTTGGTAGTGCTCCTGCTGGAAGCCGCCCGGCGCGTCATCGGGCCGGCACTGCCCATCATCGCCATCCTTTTTTGCAGTTACGCCTTTTTCGGTCCCTACATGCCGGACCTGATCGCCTTCAAGGGGGTCTCCCTGAACCGGTTCATGGGGCAGATGACCATGTCTACGGAAGGGATTTACGGCATCCCCCTGGACGTGTCGGCCACGATCGTGTTTCTGTTCGTGCTGTTCGGCGCCATGCTGGACAAGGCCGGGGCCGGGCAATATTTCATCCACCTGGCCCTGAGCCTGCTGGGCGGGTTCAAGGGGGGACCGGCCAAGGCCGCCGTCATGGGCAGCGGCTTTACCGGCCTGGTGTCCGGTTCCAGTATCGCCAACATCGTCACCACCGGTACGTTCACCATCCCATTGATGAAAAAAGTCGGCTATCCGCCCACCAAGGCCGCCGCCGTGGAGGTGGCCGCCAGTACCGATGGCCAGTTGGCTCCGCCCATCATGGGCGCGGCGGCCTTCATCATCGCCGAATACGTCAACGTGCCCTATGTGGAGGTGATCAAGGCGGCGGCCGTGCCAGCCTTCGCTTCATACGCCGCTTTGTTTTACATCACCCACATTGAAGCCTCCAAGCTGGGGCTGGAGGGCATCCCCCGCGCAGAACTGCCGCCATTTTTAAAAACCCTGATCAGCGGCATCCACTACCTGGTGCCCATTTTGATGCTGCTTTACGAATTGATCGTCGTGCGCCACTCGCCGGAACTGGCCGCGTTCAACGCGATCTGGGTGATGGCGGTTATCATGCTGTTCCAACACGCGGTCAAGGCGTATCTGAATAAGACGCCGTTGGCCCCGGCCTTCAAACAGGGCGTCGTCGACATCTTTTCAGCCCTGGCGTCGGGTGCCCGAAACATGGTTTCCGTGGCGTTGGCCACGGCGGCCGCCGGGATTATCGTCGGTGTGGTGGCCCTGGGACTGGGCCAGTTGATCACCGCCATCATCGACACCCTGTCCGGCGGCAACATCTTTTTGATGCTGGTGATCACCGCCATCACCAGTTTGGTCATCGGTATGGGGCTGCCGACAACCGCCACCTACATCGTCATGGCCTCTTTGACCGCACCGGCCATTGTCGAGATCGGCGGATTGAACAATTTTATCGTGCCGCTGATGGCGGCCCATCTGTTCTGTTTCTACTTCGGCATCCTGGCCGACGACACGCCGCCGGTAGGGCTGGCGGCCTATGCCGCGGCGGCGATTGCCAAATCGCCGCCGATAGCCACCGGGCTGCAGGGGTTCATGTATGATATCCGCACGGCCATCTTGCCGTTCATGTTCATTTTCAACACCGACCTGATCCTGCACAACGTCAACAACTGGCCGCAGGGAATATTGATTTTCGTGATGGCCTGCTTCGGCAATTTCGCTTTTGCATCGGCCACCCAGGGATGGTTCGTGGCCCGCAACAGGATCTGGGAAATTCCCATATTCCTGTGCGTGACCCTGGCGCTGATGCGGCCTGACCTGATCGCCTCGCTGGTGGGCATTCCGCATGATCAGCGATACTGGGTTTACGCCATGGGCATGGCCATCTTCGGATTGCTCTACCTGATGCAGCGGCCACGGATACCCAAGCCGATCGGCACCGCTGCCTGATCATTCGCATTCGAGAAGGAGGGTACCATGATCCGTTGGGTCAGCCTGGCGTTGGGTATCGTGGCATTGGTCGCTGTGGGCTTGACCGAGCCCGGAGCTGCCGCCGATCGCTTCACCGACAACGGGGACGGTACGGTCACCGACCATGAACTGGGGCTGATGTGGGCCAAAACCGACAACCATGGTGACATCAACTGGCATCAGGCCGAACAATGGGTGCGATACACCTTCCCCTACACGCTGCCGACCCGATATGCGAATTGGCGGTTGCCGACCTTGACAGAGCTGCAGAGCCTGGTCGTCGAGGGTGAGGGCGCTGAAACCGCATGCGGGCAGTGGGTCAAGATCGTGCCCGAGATCCAGCTGAGCTGCGGTTGGGTCTGGACATCGGAAAGCGGCCAATTGGGGCCCACGGCGACTGTCTTCAATTTCGATAACGTCTATCATTACTCGGTTCGAAAAATTCAAAATCGCGCCTACCGTGCCTTGCCGGTGCGGGATCTCGAATGAGGTGCGTACTGTCCGGGCCCTGATCTCCGGTCAGCATGAATAACCCCGATTCGCCGGTGTTAAAAACCTAATCGGCCGTCTTCCAGTGCCCGGCCTGTTTGACGTACGTGACGACCGCCTCGGGAACCCAGCGCCGCTTTTCAAAATCCTGTACAAAGCGCCAGTGGTCTCCCATCCAGATCTTTCTGATCGGGTGATCCCAATAACCGGGTTCGGTGCGGGTGGCCAGGACCGGTGGCACCCACTCTTTTTCGGGTTCCGCTGCAGGTGCGGGCTCCGGCGGCGGGCGGAACACGATAGCCACCGGCTCAGGTTCCGGTGCTGCGGGGGCGGCGACCGGCCACCAGGTTATTGGCCGGCCTCGGCAGGGCTTGCCCGGTCTGGTTCGGTGGCGGGCTTGACGGCCCGGTTTCGGGGTGCAGGTCGGTTGCACCGCAGCCTTAAACGGTCGTGCGTGCCGGATATGCGGGGCCGGGTGCGATGCAACATTGCCCACCGGGGAGGGCCCGCGCCGGTAGTGCTGCGAAGCGGCCAGATTGGATGGATTTACAAAGAACAGCAGCGTCGTGACGAGCAGTAAATGCTTCACGGTCCGATCTCCATCAGCCAAGGTTTGTGCCGGTGTCGCCTCGTACGGCACTCGAGGGCCAAATCCGGTCCCGGTCAGAAATAATGGGTCTGCCCATGGGCCAGGTTAATCCATTTGCTGAACAGCTTTGCGCTTTCCAATTCCTGCGCCAGATCGTTGGGTGGAAAATGGACCGGTTCGTCGCCCAGCTGAAAGGTTCCCCAATGGGCAATCATCAACCGGCGTGCACGCAGTTCCTTAAAGGCCCGGACCGTCTCGGCCGGGCTCATGTGGCTGGGGGCCATGAACCAGCGCGGTGCATAGGCACCCAGGTTGAAGATGGCCAGGTCGATGTCGTAATCATCGGCGAACTGCTCGAATCCGTCGAAATAGGCGCTGTCTCCGGAGACATAGATTACCGGCCCACCGGCGGTCCTGATCAGGTAGCCGCCCCACAGGGAGCGGTTGGGCCCGGCGATGGGGTTGCGCATGGTCCAGTGATTGGCGGGCAGCGATGTGATCTCGCGCTTGCCATCGCTAAAAACCGCATACCAGTCCAGCTGGGTCCGACGGGTCATGCCCAGGGCATGGAATTCGCCATCGTATCCCAAGGGGCTGATGACGTGGGTGGTCGGGGCCAGGCGTGCCAGGGAGGCTTTGTCCAGGTGGTCGTAGTGGCCGTGGGTAATCAGCACGTGATCCGGCCGCGGCATTGCCGCGGGGCTGAACGCCAGGGGCGTGTAGTCCTTGATGAACCAGAAAATATCATCAAACACCGGATCGATCAGCAGGTATCGATCCACATCTTTGATCATCAGGGTCGCGTGCTTGACAAAGGTGACCGACACCCCCCGGTGGGCCCTGATGGGTTCCCAGTCTATGGTTACCGGTGACAGCGGCTGGTCGTCCAGAAACGCGCTGTATCGGTTTTGGTGGAACAGCTTCCAGGAGAGGACCTGACCCCATCGACCGTCACGCGGGATGCCCATCGGGTTTACGAACCGGTCCCCTCCGTGGTGCTGTTTTCGACGGACCAGATCCCGCAGATTGTCGCCATTTAAGGGTCGGTAGTGCATGCCCGGTGAGCTGGGTTCCGGTTGCACGGCAGCCCTGACTGTCCGCGGCAGCCAGGCGGTGGCCATCATGGCGGTTGCCGCTTTCACGAGTCCAACCATGAACCGTCTTCTGGGCAAGTTTTCCCTCGAATCGACCATCTTTGCGCTCCTGCGTCTGCGTTTCCATGTGGATATTAACCACGATCAGGGCGGGGAGCAACTTTCGGCCGACCGTCGGGCTCGGCCTGGTAGCAGAAAATAAGCATTCAAAACGAGCGCTTAAACAGCGGGTGCCCACAGGTTTTCCGATCCGCAGCCGCTGATCGGTTCGCAGTCGGCCGGTCACAGCTGGATGTAGACATATCCCCCGCTGCCGTACCCGTAGGCTTTTAAAACCTGATGGTAATCGGCGCAAAGCCCTTTGTAAAAGGTATTGAAACTGACCTGATACGGTCCTGGCTGGTCGGGATCCACATCGAGTAGGGTGACCCGGTCGGTGTCGGCATCGTAGGCCCCCGCGGGTGATATGTGGGGGATATTCAGCGTGGGAACGAAGGCGCCCTGGTCGAAATGGGCAATGATTAGACCGTTGCCCAGATGATCGAACTCCCGCAATCGTTTTTTTAAAACGATGCGGACCGGGGACTGCCGGAATTCGTCTTTGGGCGTCTGAACAATGTCCACCTGATGCACGTCCACGCCATAGACCCTGAGGCTCTCTTCTACCACCTGACCCAAAAGGGGCAAGGGTAGGCCGCGGCGCCCCCGGTAGCCCTCATCGCTCATGCGGGCTTTCCAGTGACCGGTGGTGACCCGGTCGAGGATGTCGCCTTGGTCGATGGGCTGGATCGTCCCTTCTTTCACGGCGCGGATAGCATTGATACACGACACCACGCTGGCGACCGAACACGACGATGCGTGAAATTGCTTGACATGGTAATGCCACAAGGCCCGCTTGAGGGGCGGGGTATCTCGATCTACCGCCGCCTGATTGGCACTTGCCAGGTTTTTTTTGAAGGCGCCGGTACCGGTCAGACGGTGGAACCCGTAACGTGTGTAGAAATATGGCCGGATCAGGAGTCGGTGCAGGTTCATTTCCATCTCCCCCTCAGCAGTCAGACACCTCAATTATGATCACGAAGTGGCCGCCTTCAAGCGACGGCGACCGATTTAAAAGGCGATCGACATGCCGTGATGTCCGATCAGCGTTGCCTTGACTCGGGTGGGCAATGCCCTTATGATGCGGCTGATCGATTCGGTGACGACCTGTTTTCATGCAGAGGCCAACCCAGACAGGCAGCGTTTCAATGACCCCCAGAACCCCCGTGCCGACAAGGCTGGCGGCACTTTTTGTCTACAGTCGTCCCGCGCTTGTTTTCGGCGGCATGATTTGCGCGCTGGCGGTCATGTGGGGAAGAAGCCCGGTCGTCTACACGGTTGGCGTTTCGTTTTTGCTCGTTTCCATGGCCTTCGATCTGGTAGATGGCTGGTTTGCGGCCCGCTTCAGGCCCAACGCCCCCCTGGCCCCCCTGGCCGATCGGATCATGGACAAGCTGGTCTACTCGATCATCTTCCCGGTTATCGCCGTGGGCATGATGTGGCGCCTGCTGATATCCCAAACCGACCCCACCCACGGCCAGCTGCTGCACGCGATCTTTGTTCTCGTGCTGTGTGTGACCGTGTTGGTCAGGGACAGCTTTGCGGCCTTCATGCGTGGTTTCGCCATCCGCCAGGGCGTCGAGCCCGAAAACAGCGAATACAACCGCATGCGAACCATCGTCGCCGCCCCCGTCAGTGCCCTGCTCTACATCTATGCCTTCTATCTTCCCGAAGGACCGGAGTCGTGGATCTACTTCCGAATCTCATACCTGGGAAATCTGCCCCTGAGAATCCTTTTTTTCGTCGAGATCCTGTTCTTTATCATTAACCTGGGGTCCATCGCCGGGTATTGTCGGAAATACGGTACGGCGTGTCTGGATGAGTTGTGTTTCGGCGATCAGGTGCTTCGGCGTCGCATATTGTCATTCTTCCCCAATGCCCTGACGGTGATGAATGCGCTGATGGGGCTCATCGCCGTGTTTTTCGCCTATCAGGGGCGCATGCGGGAATCCTACCTCATGTTGATCGGGGCGGCAACCTTCGACAAACTCGACGGCGCCCTGGCCCGTCGGTTGGGATTGACGGAGCCGCTTGCCGACGCGCCGCCAGAGCGCAAGATCAACCTCGGCAGCATCCTGGACGACCTGGCCGATGCCATCAGCTTCTGCATGGTGCCGGCCTGGATATTTTTCATCACCTTGAGCCGCTTTGGGGAGGGTCACTTCGACAACCTTCCCCTGGGCTGGATCGCACTTTTCTACGCCCTGATGGGGGTGGCCCGCCTGATATACTTCACCTTGGACAAGACACCGATTCCGGGTTTTTTCAAGGGGTTGCCGACACCTGCCGCGGCCATGCTCGTCATGTCGCCCCTGGTGATTTTCGAACATGCCCTGGCGCTGTCCTCCGAGCGGATCATTTTCTGGGGATTTTTTGCCGCCGGAACCCTTGTTTTTGCCGGCATCCTCATGAACGCTTATCCCATTCGATACATTCATTTGGGACGCTCCATGAGCCGCCACCCGTGGTTCGGGCGGGCCAATCTGCTGCTGTTGACCGTCAGCATGTTTACGCCCATTTTCGGTCAGATCAGCCTCGTTTACATGCTGCTTTATCTGCTGTCGCCGCTTTTGACCTGGCGCATCCAGCCGGAAGATGCCGCCCGGGAAGATCATACCGTGGCTGAAAATTGATTCATCCAATGGCGGCCGGTTCAGGAATTAACGTCAACCCAAAGCTTCTCGACCCAATGACCCTTACACCAGGAGCACCCTTATGGAATCATGCCCTTGCGGAAGCGACCGCGCCTACGATCAATGCTGCCGGCCACTGATCACGGGGGAGCGGGCCGCCGACACCGCCGAAAGCTTGATGCGGGCACGCTACACGGCGCATGCCAAAAAAAAGTTTGACTATATTTTCGAGACCACCTGTCCGGCCAGTCGGCAGGATTCAGACCGCCAGGCAACGGCGGCCTGGTCTAAAAAACTGGACTGGCAGCGCCTGGAAATTCGACATGTCGACGGCGGCGGGCAGGACGACACCACCGGTACGGTGGAGTTCGTGGCCCGCTATCGTAAAAACAGCCAGGCTTTCGATCACCACGAAATCGCGGAATTTTCAAAGGAAGCGGGCCGCTGGTACTTCAAGGACGCCCAGGCGCCCGAACCCGTACAGGCGATCCGCCAAGGCCCCAAGATTGGTCGAAACGATCCATGCCGTTGTGGCAGTGGCAAAAAATTTAAAAAATGCTGCGGTAAGTGAGGGAACATGATGATTGAACTGTTACGAAAGCGGCGGAGCATTCGAAAATTCGAACAGCGGCCCGTCGAGGCAGAAAAAGTGGACTTGTTGATGGAGGCGGCCCTGCGGTCGCCGTCTTCGCGCGGTTTCAATCCCTGGCAGTTCGTGGTCGTGACCGATCCGTCCACCATCGCCGCGCTGGCCCAATCGAAACCGCACGGGGCCGCCTTTCTTAAAGCGGCACCATTGGCCGTGGCCGTCTGCGCGGACCCGCTCAAATCGGATGTCTGGGTGGAGGATGTCTCCATCGCCGCCATCATTTTGCACCTGACGGCCACCGACCTGGGCCTGGGCAGCTGCTGGATCCAACTGCGCAAGCGTGAACACGCGGACGGCAGGACGGCCGGCAGCTATGCGGCTGGCATCTTGGGCCTGCCGCCGGGCATGGAGGCTGCCGCCATCATCGCCATCGGCTATCCGGCCCAGCACCCAGCGCCCCATCCGAAGGACTCGCTCCCCTATGAAAAGGTCAGCGTCAACCGTTACGGTGCCAGCGGGTAGGGTATCAAGGCCCGATTGTTATTTCCTTTACGCCGGTCCAAATGAAGTCTCAAACAGATCGTGCAGGGCCTGTTGGCCGTCGCCGGTCAGATGGCGGGTGCCGGTCCCAACAAAGGTCTGTTGCTCGATTTTTGGTGTTTGCGCTACCCATGCGTTGTCCTGCCACCCGAACCAGCCCTTGCGATCCTGGTCGTAGACATGCACCGGCCGGTTGAACAGCTTGGCCAGCTCCACGCCCCAACCGGTTCCGCCTTTGACCGTGTCGTCGGGCTGGATCCAACCCACGGTGATGACGTGATAGCCATTGTTGACCATGTGAAAAATGGTTTGAATCACCTTGCGGATTTTCTGGGCCTGGGCGAATTTGCGACCCATGCGGGCCGACACGATTTCCATGCTGACATTGCCTTTGTCCAGTTCCTCGGGGCTCAGTTCGTGAATGCCGCGACTGCGTTCCACCTCGTGCCCCGCGAAGGAAAAGTTGACTTCCTGGATGCCCCAGGCTTCGGCCAGCCGACCGAATTCGGCTTCAGAGCCCTTGTGGCCCCCGCTGTACAAGGTGATATGGGAACGATCTGACATTTTTTCTCCTGTTCGAAATCGATCATCTAAAAAAGTTGCGCCGCATGCCGTCCAAAACAAGCGCACCCCGGCGTTGCCCGACGGGGTGCGCTGGAGAACCTAAGACGTGGATCGGTAAATGCAACCGTGGGGAACTGTTTTTCAAACCTTAGGCCTTGGGGCCGCGGCGGTCCAGATATTCCAGCAGGTCCGCCATGGCCTCGCTGGTGCCCTTTTTTGACAGGGCCCGACGAATATCCACCACCATTTTGAGTTCATCCTTGTTCAGCAGCAGTTCTTCCTTGCGGGTGCCGCTCTGGCTGATGTCGATCGCCGGGAATATCCGGCGTTCGGCGCACTCGCGACTGAGAACCAGGTCCAGGTTGCCCGTACCTTTGAACTCCTGGTAGATGATATCGTCCATGCGGCTGCCGGTCTCCACCAAAATAGTGGCGATGATGGTCAGCGACCCGCCCTCTTCGATGTTGCGGGCTGCCCCGAATATCTTGCGGGGGATTTCCATGGCATTGGCCCCCAACCCGCCCGAAAGCGTGCGGCCGTAGCTTTCTGTCTCGGCATTGAAGGCCCGCGTCATGCGCGTCAAAGAGTCGATGAACAGAACGGTGTCCCGGCCGGTCTCCGCGCATCGCATGGCGGTGTGAACCGCAAGGCGTGTCATGCGCATGTGCTGGGCGATGCTCTGGTCGGAGGAAGAGTAGAGCACGTGGGCGTCTTTCAGGCCGCGCCGAAAATCGGTGACCTCTTCGGGGCGCTCGTTGACCAGCAAAATGAAGACGTCCATCTCCGGATCGTTCATGGAGACCGAGGTGGCCATATGCCGTATCAGGCTGGTTTTGCCCGATTTTGGGGGTGAGATGATCAACCCGCGCTGGCCGCGGCCAATGGGAACGATGAGATCCAATGCCTGGCCGGTGAGGTCTTTGGGACCCTGGGCTATTCGCAAGCGCTGCTGCGGATTGATGCTGGTCATGGTGTGCATGGTTTCGGTGCGGGCGAACTCGATTGCCGTGAGTGAATTGACCCGTTCAACGGTCGCCAGCTTGAGATTCTGGTTGCCCGGATTTCCTGGCTCGCCGGTGCCATCGACGAAAGCGCCCTCGCGCAGTCCGAATTTGGAAATGATGAAGGCGGGCACAAAGGTGTCCGTTGGTCCGGCCTGGTAATTGTTGTCGATGTCGCGCAAAAAGCCGAATCCCTTATCCAATATTTCAAGGTGCCCCATTACGGGTTTCACAAAAAGCTCCTTGTCTCGTATTATGCACGATCGCTTCCCGGGTGCCCGATCGCGCAGCGTTGATTGACCATTTGTCCATTTCCCGGGCATTTTGACGAATGCGCCAAGGGATTAGCGAATTAACGGATCCGGATTTTGAACGGTGTTGAAAACAATACCTTATGATAGCGGTCAAACCGGCGGGAATTTCGCTACACTGGCGATAGTGTGAATATCGCTTTTAATCTTGTGTTATGATAAGGCAGTTCAACCGGCATGGCAACCATAAAGGGGCGTCATTGCCAATTTAACCAGGAGGGGAACATGAATCGGACTGATCGCTTCGATCCCTTTAACAGCCGGTTGTGCCGCAATGTCCGCAATGCCCTTTCGGAAGGCTTCCGAAAGGCCTTGGCGCAGGGACGAATCCTGCCGGTCCAGCGAATTGCCGAGACCTTGGCCGAGGATCGGCTGCCAGGGTGCGTCACCACCTATCTCGACAATCGCATGAATCTTTACCGGCAGACCCTGGCCGATGTCCGCGCGCGCCGGCTCGACCAACCGCTGGCGGTTGCCTTGACCATCTGGGACCGCGGCCTGTTTTTTGAGATGCACGAATACCTGGAGCCTTACTGGATGGCTGCCACGGGCGACGAAAAAAATTTCCTGCAGGCACTCATCCGCGCCGCCGGGGCCTACGTCCACCTGGAGCAGGGAAAGTTCCCTGCGGCAAAACGTCTGGCCGGCAAGGCCGTGACCGTGCTGGATTCCCATCCGGATCGACTGGCGCCTTTTACTTCGCCCGAGATCCTGTCGAGCGCGCTGCGGTCGCTGGATCCGGCACCCCCAAAGCTCAGCGGGGCTGGTCGAACCGGTCCAGTTGATTGACAGATAATATCGCGGCCGTTAAGATGACCTCAATCGATTAACCGCACCCCCCAGGCAAGGAGACCCCGTGAAGATTTTTAAATACGCCAAGATCGTCATTCCCGTGTTGCTGATCCTTGTTCTCGTATTGTTTTTGCACAAAAATTTAATTCGCACGGCGGTCGTGCAGATAACCGGAACCGACGTAAAACGCACCGACACCATCGGCAAGGCTCCCACGAGTGCCGATAAAAACACCAACGATGCGGTTCTGCGGACCTCGGATGTCAGGTTTATCAATACCGTGTCCCAAAACGACAGGGTCAAGGTTTTTCGCAACGAGGACACCGGGTGGGGATGGCCGCCCTATTTTAAATTTGACAGCGCCGATGTGGCCGCGCAGGCCCAAGCCTACTCTACCGCGGAACCCAAACCGTGGGTGCTCGTCAAGTACTACGGCTGGCGGATTAAATACTTTTCCATGTTCCCCAACGTTTTGAGTTTGCAGTTGGTCCAAAAGGATCACACTCATTTCCCGCTGTTCAACATCATGGTCATATCCATCCTGATCCTTTTGGCATTTTTTGCCAGGAGAAGGGTTAATCGGTTCCGCCAACGCAAACGCGGTAACCGTTCAACAAGTTGAGGTGACCACTGCGCGGCAACCCATCAAGCCGCAAGCCTTTTCAGGGGTGGTCGGGTATGCAGCCCGACCGGATTGACCTTCAAATGCCGCCAATGGCCCAGATGTGGCTCTGCCCTGGCCGCCGACGGGTGCCCGGTGGCGGTTGTCAGGACAATCGTTTAATGAAAAAGTTGATTTCATCGCCGCTTTGCTGGGTATCGACAATTTCATTGCCGCTGGTGCGTGCCCAGGCCGGAAAATCCGTCAGCGCCCCCGGGTCCGTCGTTATGGCGTGAACAATCTCGCCGACCTGAACCTCCTTGATACCCTTGCTGACTTTCACGACCGGCATGGGGCACGCCAACCCCTTCAGATCCATTACTTTTACGGCTTTAATAGCTGCACTCATGATTTCACCCTCCTGGAATTGGTTGAAGCGGTTTGCCTCTTTGAACCGGTTATCCTGTCGCCCGCTTTTTCCGCGGTGGCGGCCCCTTGCGCCATGCTCAGATGAACAGTTGAACCTTGCTGTTGGCGGCCTCTTCCAGAAACCCGGCCACGCCGCCATAGGTCAGGTGTGCGTAATCGATCATCTCGTCACGCTTGAATCCCATCAGATCCATCGACATCTCGCAGATGAATATCCGCACGCCGAGCTCCTCGGCCAGTTCGATGAAGCCTTCCAGGGAGTTGATATTTTTCTTTTGCATCAGGGATTTCATCATCGCGGTGCCCATGCCGCCCATGTTCATATGGCTGAGCTTGGCCTCTTTCGCGCCGGTGGGGAGCATGGCCCCGAACATCTTGCTCATGGTATCCTTGCCGCCGACTTTTTTCTTCTTGTCCCGCAGCAGCGGCGTTCCCCAGAAAGTGAAGAACATGACCACGTCCATGCCCATGGCCACCGCGCCGGTGGCGATCACGAAGGCGGCCAGTGCCTTGTCCAGATCGCCGCTGAATACAATCAAAGAGAGCTTGTTGTCCGGCAGGCGCCGGTTGGTGGCATTTAGCTGGGCCTTCAACAACTCCAGCTGTTTTTCGAGCGCTTCCATTTCTTCCTCCGTTGATTTAAAGTAAATTGGTTCGGTTGTCGATTGCCGTCGTTCCCGACAGGTCGGTTGTTTGGCGTGGCCCCCAGTATGACCCAACATGATCCAAAAGTCGATAGGCTTCTCCGGGGGGGCAATAGGTCAAACGGCTGGCCCGTTCGCCAACCATCCGAATTTTCGCTTGTCCGCGTGAGGCAATGCGGTTAGAATGAGAATAACTTGAAAACCCGAACACGTGGAGAAAACGACAATGGCCCTTGAATCCTTTACCGCTGGCGATCTGTTTGCGTGGCTGGTCAATCAAGACGATTTTTTGCTGCTGGACGTGCGCAACGATGTCGAATTTGACCGTTTCAAAGTCGAAGGCCCCTATCCCATCGACATGCTCAACGTGCCCTATATGGAATTCATCGAGAAGGAAGATGAAAGC
Organism: uncultured delta proteobacterium; assembly: GCA_963785365.1. GTDB lineage: Bacteria > Desulfobacterota > Desulfobacteria > Desulfobacterales > Desulfosarcinaceae > Desulfosarcina. The sequence goes on from CAWAUZ010000016.1 coordinate 24,424, forward strand.
GTGGCCAAGGTTCCCCGCGGCAAAAAGGTGCGCATCGTTTGCGCCAAGGAGGGCTCGTCTAAATATGTGGGTGAAATTCTGGCCAACCACGGGTACACGGACGTCGCTCACCTGAAGGTGGGCATCAAGGCCTGGGGCAACCTGCTGGCACCGATCCGTGTCGCCCGCACGGACAGCTATGAACTCTACCAGTTCCGGCGTCCGGGCAAGGCATCCTGCAGCTATGGATTGATCGGCGGCAGGGAGATGATGGTCTTCGATCCAGCCAAGAATTTTCAGTTTTACCTCGATTTCGCCACGGAGCGGGGCTGCACCATCACCAAAACCGTCGAAACCCATCGACAGGCCGACTATATCTCCGGAAGCGATGCCCTGCGACAGACCGCCGCCGTTGAAATCATCGCCCCCGAGCAGGATTTCAAACCCGCCCGGTTTCCCTACACGCCAGCCAACCACGGCGACCGCCACCGCGTCGGCCGCGGTGGCCCCGAGGTGGACGTGATCCACACGCCGGGCCACACGCCGGGCAGCACCTGCTATATGATCGACGGCAAGTTTTTGGTTACCGGCGATACGGTTTTCATTGAATCCATCGGGCGGCCCGACCTGGGCGGCATGGCCGAAGCCTGGTCGCAGATGCTTTTTAAGACCATGACCGACATCCTGCTCAAACTGGACGCCGATACGGTGATTCTGCCGGGCCATTACATGGAGTGGGACGAGGCCGACGACAACCTTGTTTTTGCCGCTCCCATGGGAGCGATCCGGGAACGCAACGCCGACATTTACGGCATCGACAACGCAGGCGCTTTTTTGAAATTCATCAAATCCAACCTGCGCGCGCAGCCCGAAGAGTACGCCAGAATCCGTGAAATCAACGCCGGCCTGGTGGAGGTCGACGAAGAACAACAAGAGATCATGGACATCGGTAAGAACGAGTGCGCCGCCAGTGTGCACCACGCCGCATAACCGGATCCGAGGCGTTTGACAGCCTGGATCCGTCGGTGTCTGTTTTTTCCTGCCCTGCCGACACGGGCAGTCGCAATCGGTGCCGTGATCGATCGGCCAGGGCGCAGGGCGGCAAGCGTGTCACTCGCCGATGATCTTGATCAGCACGCGTTTTTTTCGGCGCCCGTCGAACTCCCCGTAAAAGATCCGCTCCCAGGTGCCGAAATCCAGCCGGCCCTCGCTGACGGCCACCACGACCTCCCGACCCATGATCTGCCGCTTCATGTGGGCATCGGCGTTGTCTTCGCCCACGTTGTGGCGGTACTGCGACACCGGTGCATGGGGCGCCAGCTTCTCCAGCCAGGTGTCGTAATCGTGGTGCAGGCCGCTTTCATCATCGTTGATAAACACACTGGCGGTAATATGCATGGCGTTGCACAACACCAACCCCTCTTTGATCCCGCTTGCGTCGACGCACTGCTGCACGTCGGACGTGATGTTGATGAAGGCCCGCCGGGTGGGAACCTTGAACCACAACTCCTTTCGGTAACTTTTCATTCGGATCACCTGCGACGTTTTGAATCAATTGGGTGGGAATGGCCAGGTGCCTGACCGAATTATGCCGTTGGCCACACTGCCGGACGGCATCGGCCGTGTGGCCCGTCTCGTAAAGATTGCCACTGGTTAGTATATCATGAAATGCGGCCGCGGGTCGAGAACGGATAACTTACCCGAGGGGTCGTCGGGCCTTTCAATCCCAAAGCCAGTCGGATTGGCCGCTGCTTTTATTAATTCCGGCATTATTGTATAAGAGAGTGAACAGCGCCGGAGGTGCTCGATGAACGACGGGTTTGATTTTCAGTGGCCGATGCTGGTGGTGATTCTGGCCGCTTGGCTCTATTTCGAAATCATGCGCCGGCTGGACAAATACTGGGCCAATAAAACACCCTTGACCGATGAAGAACGCCTGTGGAACCATGCCCGCAACCAGAAAATCAGCGAACACGACGTATTTCAGCGGGCGGCAGCCGGGTGGTCCCTTGGCCCACAGACGGCTGACGCGGATTTCAAGGATTATCTCAAGTCCGGGGATTTGCCCCATTACGTGCGAGACTACCTGCGTAAATTAAAAACCCTTTAGCCATGGGGTGAATTCATTGAAAACCCGTGTTTGCCTGATGCCGAGTCTGTTGATTGTTTGCGTGCTTCTGGGGGTCGCCGTATGTCCGTCGGCTGTTCAAAGTGCCTCCGGTGACCCCGTGGTCACGTTGGCGGTCGAAAACCATGCCCTGGGCGATGTTCTCGACATGATCACCAGCGAGACCGGCTACCAATTCAACCTCAGTGAGTCGTGGCACGGCTTTCCCGTCAGCGCCAACATCGATGGGCTGCCTTTGGAACAGGCCCTCAATCGCATCTTGCGCAACCTCAACCACACCCTCGTCTGGGAGTCGGACAAGGTCGTCACCGTGACGGTGTTCGGGGAAGTCAAACCCGGCGATGCCGGACCGGGCGTCTCCTATGCATCGCCACCCAATCCCGTTCCGGAGGAACCCGAACCGGAAGAGATGTATGAGGAATCGGAAGCCTACATGGACGAGGCCGGCGATGCGGGAGAGATCACGGCCGAGGACGACCTGGGGCACGATGAGGAGATGGGGCAACAGGATCAAGAGGAGGCGGGCCTACCCGAAGAGAACCCGGAGGAGATTCCCGGCGACGATACCGAATGATCCCCTCGCAGGATCCCTGCTCAGACCCGGCGGCTGGCATTGCAAGTGGGCCAGGTGTGCTTAAATTATCGATTCAGCTTTTGACCATTTCAGGAGAACAAAATGACAGAGACGATTGAATCCAGCCCAGCGAGTCAAGAATTGAAGTGCCCGGACTGCCAGGCGGTGCTCAAGCAGCGGCGCTCCCGCAAGGCCGATGCGTGTGAGATGCTGTGCGGCGGTTGCGGCCAGGTGTTCGACGTGTGCGACCTGGACACGGCCGACAAGCTGAAAGGCGGCTGAGGCCAGCCAACGTGCCTGCAAGCAGAACCGGGTAACGCGTCCACCCAATATCCGTCATGTCCGGATGTTTGTCAGCCAAACCCGCAAAGGAGATTCCTATGGTCGAACTGAAAGCCATCACCCCCGAAGCCGTTCCTTCCGCACTGGAAAAAGCCAAACGCTATCGCCTGCTCAACGAACCGGACGAAGCCGAAAGTATCTGCCTCGACATTCTGGCGGTGCTGCCCGACCATCAAGAGGCCCTTATTCTGCGGCTGTTGGCCTTGACGGACAAATTCGTCGACGAGGGCCTCAACCCATCTTTCGAGCAGGCCAAAACGATCGTCGCCCAACTCGACAGCGCTTACTGCAAATCTTACTACACCGCGCTCATCTTCGAGCGACGGGCCAAATTTCACCTCAAACAGGGCGGTCCAGGATCCGGGGCAGTGGCCTATGACTGGTTCGCCAAAGCCATGAACGCCTATGGCGAAGCCTTGTCGGGATGCGATCCCGACAACCAGGATGCCGTGCTGCGCTGGAACTCGTGCGCGCGCTTCATTAACCGCAATCCCGATCTCAACGCCTACGAGGGGGACCGCGGCGAAATGCTGTCGGACGCTTTTGACACCCCCCATTGAGGCCCATTATTTGTCGGCGTCACGGTCCTTGTGGGCCGTGATCATCCGCTTGGTCTGGTTGATGCGCTTGGTGATCAGGATGGAACGCGGACACGCCTGCGTGCACTTGAAGTGATTCTGGCACGGCCACACGCCGTTGGCATGATCCAGGGCCGGCAAGCGCTGCTCGAAACCGCGATCGCGCGTGTCGGCGTTGAAGCGGTAGGCCTGGGCGATGCCGGCGGGTCCGAGGAAGGCGGGGTTGTCTTCCGGCACCGGGCAGGCCGAGTAGCATGATGCGCACAGGATGCAGTTGGTGGTGTCGTCAAATTGCATCCGCTCCGCTTGGCTCTGCAGTCGTTCTCCGGCGGCGACCGGTTCGTCGTTGATCAAAAACGGTTTGACGGACCGGTACTTTTCGAAAAAGGCGGCCTGATCGACGATTAGGTCCCGCTGCACCGGCAGGTAGCGCAGGGGTTGAACGGTAATGGTGTCGCCTTCCGACTGAACCACCTCCTTGACAAGGGTCTTGCAGGCCAGTTTGTCCTTGCCGTTGATGCGCATGGCGTCGGAACCGCAGACGCCATGCGCGCAGCTTTTCCGAAATCCCAGACTGCCATCCTGAAATCGTTTAATCTGCATCAAGGCGTCCAGCAGCCGTTCGTTGGGGTCCACGTCGACCGTGTAGGCCTGGAAATAGGGTGCCGCATCGATGTCGGGGTTGTAGCGTTGGATGTTGAGGATGATTTTCATGGTCGGCTCCTTGGGCTCAATAGGTGCGCGGTTTGGGTTCCCAGATCGTGGTGTCCACCGCCTTGTCGTCAAGGCGCACGCTATCGCCGTCCAGGTAGGCCAGCGTGTGGTTGAGCCAGTTGTCGTCGTCGCGGTCGACGAAGTCCTCGCGGCTGTGGGCGCCACGGCTTTCCCGGCGATTGAGGGCCGAGGCCGCCGTGATCAGTGATAGATCCAGCAGGTTGCCCAGTTCGATCACTTCCAGCAGGTCGGTGTTGAAACGCTTGCCGGTGTCCTGAACGCGCACGGATCGGTAGCGCTGCCGCAAGGCCTGGATCTCATCCACTGCGGCCTGCATGTCCTTGGCGTTGCGATAGATGCCCACGTTGGCCATCATGGTGGTCTGCATTTCGTCCATGAGGTGGCCTCCGTGGGGGCCGGGCTTGCCGTCGGTCAGCCGCTCGATCCATGCCCGGGCGTCGTCAGCCGCGCCGTGGGCGAGTTGCGGCATCTCGGCCTGCCGGGCGTATTCAGCGATGTGTTGGCCCGCCCGCCGTCCGAAGACCACCAGGTCGAGCAGGCTGTTGGTGCCCAGACGGTTGGCGCCGTGAACGGAGACGCAGGCACACTCGCCGGCAGCATACAGCCCGTCTACAACCGTACCGGCACCGTCCATGACGACGCGCCCGTGCAGATCGGTGGGAATGCCGCCCATGGCGTAGTGGGCCGTGGGCAGGACCGGAATGGGCGTTTCGGCCGGGTCGATGCCCAGGTAGGTTTTGCAGAAACCGGTGATATCGGGCAGTTTGCCGGCCAGGACATCCTTGCCCAGGTGGGTGGCATCCAGGTGAACGTAATCGTCGATGCGGCGGTCGCCGCGGATACCCTGACCGGACCTCACTTCGGTGAGAATAGAGCGGGCGACGATGTCACGCGGTGCCAGGTCGAGCAGGGTGGGGGAGTAGCGTTCCATGAAGCGCTCACCGTCGCGATTGCGCAGGATGCCGCCTTCGCCGCGCACGGCTTCGGAGATCAGGATACCCAGGCCCTTGATCCCGGTGGGGTGAAACTGAAAAAACTCCATGTCTTCCAGGGGGATTCCGCGCCGGGCACACACCGCCGGGCCGTCACCGGTGTTGGCATAGGCATTCGAGGTGATTTTGAACATGCGCCCGAATCCGCCCGTGGCGAACAGCACCGCCTTGGCGGCCAGGATGTGCAGGTCTCCGGTGGCCAGTTCCACGGCCACCAGGCCCTTGGACGTGGTGCCGTCCAGGATCAGATCGACCACCTGAAATTCGTCGAAAAAAGCGACTTCGTTTTTGATGCACTGCTGGTAGAGCGTCTGCAGGATCATGTGGCCGGTGCGGTCGGCGGCGTAACAGGCCCGCCGCACGGGCCCTTCGCCGAAGTTGCGGGTGTGCCCGCCGAAACGGCGCTGGTCGATGCGCCCCTCGGGCGTGCGGTTGAAGGGCAGGCCGCGGTTTTCAAGATCGTAAACCGCCTGGATGGCCTCATCGGCAAGTATCTGGGCGGCCTGCTGATCGACGAGGTAGTCGCCGCCCTTGACCGTGTCGAAGGCGTGCCACTCGGGTTTGTCCTCCTCCACGTTGCCCAGGGCGGCGCTGATGCCGCCCTGGGCCGCGCCGGTGTGGCTGCGGATCGGGTAGAGCTTGGAGAGCACCGCCGTTTTCGATCGCTGGCTGGCTTCGAGGGCGGCATAAAGGCCCGCACCGCCCGAACCGACGATAATCGTGTCAAATTGGTGGACCACAGGCACCTCCTTTAGCGGTAAGGGGGAAAATTCGGCAGGCAAGCCAGCGCGGTGCCGGGGTGGGGCGATGGCGTCGCCCAAAACGGGCCATCCATGAACGGCACACTGCCGCAGGCGCGGCCGCGGACGGAAAACCGGCTGCTGGTGGATATCCATCTGCCGGTGGGCACCTGGCCGCCTGAAGCATTTAACCAGTTCAGGCGTGGGCCGACAAGCCCTTTTTTCAGATTGGACCCGACCTCGATCCAACCTCGGTGCCATGGCAAGCGACCTTACATCCCGATGGTCAGTCGTCCGACCACCCCGATTTTGCCGCCAGCGGACAGCCGCAGGATGACGCCTTCACCGGAGGAGACGCTGGCACCGGTGACGGCGGCGATGGTGACCTGGTGGGTCACCAGGATGATCAATTTACCGTCCGTGGGCTGGTTTGCCAAAAATGACTGCAGGGCGGCCAAGTTGGGAGCACGGTCCTGGGGCCGCTCGAAGAAAGAGTTCAGGGCCGGCAGCTGGGCCACTGGGCCCAGCTCGAGCCGTTCGGCCGTTTCGATGCACCGGCACCACTGGCTGGAAAAGACCCGGGCCGAATTGACGCCGTGTGCATGCAGCCACTGGCCGATACGGTGCGCCTGGTCGCGGCCCCGGTCATCCAGGTTGCGCTGGGTGGAACAGTCGCCGATCTGAAAGTTCGCTGGATCCCCGGTACCGGGTGCCAGGGCGTGGCGGATCATCAGGACATGACCGCCAGTCGTGATTTGCGCGATGGATGGATCCGCCGCGGCAGGCAGGACGGCCACAGCCAGCAGTACGAACGCCAAAACCGCAAAAGCGACCTTTTCCGAATCATGGCGTTTTCTCGCATTACGGACGGCCATCCAATCTCGATCGTGTTTGAGCCGGCCCGTCACAGGTAGCGGTCATCCCTCAATTGGGCGATCTCGACCCCCAGTGCGACGCACTGTTTGCCTGCCATGCAGGCATCTGCATCTTCATCCGGCAGGAAGTGTTTGGCTTCCTTGCCGTCTTTGCGCAGGAACACGACCGTCGATTGCGTCGTCTCATCGTAGCCCACATCAATATCGATGCCGCATTCACCGATATCCGGATAAATTGATTTTATTTTTTGGCACAGGGCCGCTTTGTCGGTCATGGCGAGCCTCCTCGTCTGTTGATGGGGGGGTGGTAAGCTGTCGGCATAGAGTAAGCAGTTTATCGTAGGCTTCAAGAAGCAGGGGTATTTCGTCAGTTGCAACCGATGCCACGGCATGCCGGGGGCCAATGACTGAAAATCCTTACGCTTCCGATCACATGGGGGCATCAAAGGGCTTGGCGTAGCCGGTCAACTCCACGTAACCCACGCCGTCGACGGCCACTTTCCCACGCGTTCCCTCGGCCTGGACGCTGCCCTCCCAGTAAATGACATCGGTGCTGCCCGGCGTGCGCATCTCCTGGTCGGGCAGGCGGGCGGTCACGGTCAGTTCAAGGTCCAGCGGTGCGACCGTGATCGTCCAGGCCACGGGGTAGCGGGCCTTGGAGTGGGGGCTGGTCCAGAACGAGCGGGGCGAAACTTGAAAATCGCCGTGCCGCAGTGGCAGGGTCTGTCCCGAGGGCTGCACGTAGGTCCCGCTGGAGGCCGGATTGAGGCTGCCGTCCGAATGTCGCAGCAAATAGACCATGAGTTCGGTTTGGTCGGACAGCTGCAGGCTGAACCAGTCCCATCCGGTGATGCCCGGTTGAAGGGGCGCCGTGCTGAACTCGTGGTCCATCCAGGCCGATCCGCTCACGCGATAAGGATCCCCGTCTACAATGATGGTGCCGGACGCCTGCAGGCGCGTGAACGAATAATAGCAGCTGGCCCGTTCCGGCGATTGACCCTTGCGGCTATAGCCGTCATCTCCGTGTCGCACCGGCGGCTTGGCCGGGGTCAGGTCCATATCCAGGGTGAAGCGATCGTCGTCGGCCCGCAGCCGATGGCGGTCCGGGGAGATGGTCGCCTGCCAGGCATGTAGATCGATGGTCACGGTGCCATCGACGATGCTGGCACCGGCCAGGCCCAGGACCGGCCGGGCCATGCGATCGGCCTGCAGGTGGCGGCCGCTGGCAACATCGCTGACGGCGGCGTGGGCCAGGTAGATCTGGTCGCTGCGCCAGGCCGAAGCCGGCTGCGGCCAATCCCGCCGGTCGGCCGGTGGCTTCAGCCGGCTTCGGAAAAAGGTGAGCTGGAAGCCGAAGGGTCGTCCGTCGGGGGCGGTCACGTTGCCGGTGTAATACCACCATTCGGTGCGGTAGTCCGGGTGGGGGCCGTGGTCGGCCGGAAAGGAGAGCCCGCAAGGGCCGCTGACCGATAAAAACCCCGCATCGTCGGCATTGGCCGGACCCACGATCAGTGCCGCCAGCAACAGCCAACGCACACGGCTCATCAAAAGATTATCGTAACGTGTCGGCATGATGGTTGGTCCCGTGTTCATTCAATGTAGAAATAGGCCGTTTAGGGATTGACACGGCCTATCGTTCATCTGCGCGCAACAGTACCGCCGGAGACTCGGCCAGGGCCAACTTGACGGCCGGCAATGCGGAGAGCAGTGCGGCGGCGAATATCAGGGGAAGGGCTGTCAGCAGGGACGGCCAGTCCACCTGGTAGACAAAGGTCCATCCAAAAGACTGTCGATTGACGACGAATATCAGCAGGGCTGACAGGATGAACCCGCTGGCCAGTCCGGCCACCTGGCCGGCCAGAACGATCAGGCTGGCCTCCCACAGTATCATGTGGCGTACCTGGGCGGCGCTGCCGCCCAGGGCACGAATCGTGCTCAGCTGCCGACGGCGCTGGAGTACCATCACAGCCAGGGTCGTGGCAATCCCCAGGGCGGCCACTGCCAGGGCGATCAGCAGCAGCACCGTCGTGATGGCGAAGGTTTCGTCGAAAATCAGCATGACCGCTTGGCGCAGGCGGTGGCCTTCGATCATCTCGATGGTGTCACCGCAGCACGCCAGCAGCTTCGTGCGGGTCTGTTCGATGGCCTGCGCCAGGCCGGGACCGCGATCGGAGAAATTGACCTGCACCCCGCTCGTGGCGGGATCGTCGAAGCGCTGCCGGTAGCGGGCCAGGGAGTAGTAAACTGTCCCGCCGCGGGTGCGGTAGTCGCGGAACACCCCCAGAATCGGTTCGTCCAGCCACTGGCTGCCGATCTGCGCCCGGTAGCGGTCGCCGGGTCCCAGCCCCGTGCTGTTGGCAAACACCTCGGAGACCGCCACGCCTTTGCCGGCAATCAGGTCGGTCTCGATTCGGGTGGCATCACCGCCCATCCAGATGAATCGGCTGCGGCGGGCGTAGGCGTCGTAATCCATGGCTTCGAAGCGGTGGGTGTGGTCCTGGACGCGCAGTTCCAGCCGGCGCATGGGAACTCGTTCCACGCTCGCGGGCAGGCTTTCCACTGCCGCCACTACCCGGGGCGACAGGGGCTCTTTGAAGCGGTTCAGCTCGGCCAGTTTGGGGCGGATGTAAAGATCCCCCGCGATGCTCTGCGTAACCCACACAGCCACGGTGGACCGGAAACTGTGGGTCATGATCACCAGGGCGCTGAACAGGGCCACGGCCGTAATCAGGGCGCCGACCGAAATGGCGGTCTGCAGGCCGCTTTCCCGCAGGTAGCCGGCCGCCAGGAAGGCTGGCTGACCGCCCATGCGCTGCAGGCGCGGGGCTGACAGCCTGCCGACGTATCTGAGAAGCAGCGGCGTCATCAGGGCGAAACCGACAAACAGCAACAAGGCGGCCAGATAGCCGGGCAATGAGACCGATGGCAGGCTGGGCAGCCGGGAGATGGGGTAGACCAACGCCACCAGGCCGGCGCCGGCCGCCGCCATGCTGCGAATCGATTGCGGCCGGATGCCCGTTTCGGCGACCAATCCCATGGCTTCCCGCGGGGCGACGCGCATGGCTTCCCGGGCCGGCTGAAGCGATGCCACCACGGCTACGCCGATCGTCACGCCAAAAGAGAGGGCGATCTCCCAGGGGCTCAAGGAGAGCGAATCCACCTGAACGCGCACAAAGAGCATGGAGACCGTCTGACTGACACCCGCCAGCAGATGTTTGACCAGCAATCCGCCGATGGGCAGCGCCAGCAGCCATCCGCACAGTCCGATGAACAGACCCTCGCCCACGAACAGGCCAAACAGCAGTCGCTCCGAGGCACCTCCGGCCCGCATGATCGCCAGCTCACGGCGGCGGGCGGCGGCGTTGAGGGCCACCAGGCTGTAGACCAGGAACATGCCCACGAACAAAGAAATGAAGCTCAAAAAGGTCAGGCTGAGCTGGTAGGCGCGGATCATGCCCTGGCCGCTCGCTTGCTGTTCGGACGGCGAGCGCATGACGACGCCGGGGGGCAGCAGTGCCTTCAGTGAGGACAGTTGGGCGGCCTTGGCCTCGGCGTTGAGTTTCAGATCGATGCGGTCCGCCAGGCCGAACAGACCGGTGAATTCCTGGAAGGTGGCGATGTCGCATAACGCGACGCGGCCTCCTTCCACCAGGGCCAGGCCATCCGGGTCCAACACGGCCAGGACCGTGAAGTCGGCTGTATGGTGCGAATTGGTCAGCCGAATGCGCTGCCCGGTCTGCCAGCCGAACTGCTCGGCCAGTTTGCCGCCGATCATCACGGCGCCGGGTACGGTCATCAATGACCGCCAGTCCGGTCTGTTTTCAGCGCTGGGGCCGCCAGCGCGCCAGGCCCGCAGCTCACGATCCAGCAACGGCTCGAGACCGATCAGCAGAAACGGCGTCTCGTCGTCGGCCGGCCTGACGTAGGTGGAGAGTACCGGTGCGGCGGAACGAACCGCCGGGTGGCGCATCAGGCTGCTCACCAGCGCTTCGGGGATGCGGCCTCCGGGACGAACGAGGGTCGCATCGGCGGCACCGGTAATCTGGTTCATGCTGCTGGAAAAGGACTCGAGTGTGGCGTGCATGGCCAGGCGGACGCTTCCGAAGACGGCGGCGCCCAAGGCGATCCCCAGCAAAACGGCCAGGGAACGGCCCCAATGGCTGCGCAGGTAGCGTAGGCTGAACCAGCCGAACAGGCGTAGGTACAGCCGTGCAGCGGCCACGACGCCCATTATGCCACCACGCGCCCGTCGTGAAGCACCAGCATGCGGGTGGCGTGTTCATCGGCCAGGTCGCTGTGGGTGGCGATGATGACCGTGCGGTCGAATTGACGGTTCAGGTCGGCCAGCAGGGCCATGACCCGCCGTGCGTTGCCGGAGTCCAGATTACCTGTGGGTTCGTCGGCCAGGATGATGTCCGGATCGTTGATCAGTGCCCGGGCGATGGCCGTGCGCTGCATCTCTCCACCGGAAAGCTGGTTTGGCCGGTGCCCGAGGCGCTTTTTCAAACCGAGCCATGTCAACAGCGCCTCGGCCCGGGATCGGGTGGCGGCAAAACCCCTGCCGGCCAGAAGGGCTGGCAGGCAGACGTTTTCGCACACGTTCAAGGTGGGCAGCAGGTTGAAGGTTTGAAAGATAATGCCGACCCGGTTGCGTCGGAACTCGGTCAACTCGGCTTGACTGCATCGCTCCAGATCGCGGCCGGCCACGATCAGCGTGCCGCTGGAGAGCCTGTCCAGCCCGGCCAGCAACGAGAGCAAGGTGCTTTTGCCCGACCCGCTGTCCCCCTTGAGCACCACCAATTGGCCGGCGGGGACCGACAGATCGACGCCGTCAATGCCGGTCACCTGCAGCGCACCGATTTCGTAGACGCGCGTCAGCCGGCGGGCATTTACCGCCAGGGCTGGCCGGGTCGGTGGCACGGATGTCCCCGTCGCATGGGTTGGGTCGGTCGTCATGACTGCCGTTTCGATTCTGTTGACTGCGGTGTCTCACGGGTTGTTTTGGATAGACCGGTCTGCACAGCGCAACAAGAATAGAATGAGCACTTCGCCGTAGAAGTCAATCGGACCTGGCAATAGACCTTTTACCCGAAATGGTTTATGATGGCGTCGCCTGCAAACCGGATGGTCTTACGTCCATACGGCGGCCCGGCAGGTCAACCCGACATTGCAGGCGTTTGACGCCATGCGGTCGATATCGCCGACCCCATGCGTCGCCTTACCCATTGAACAGGCTTCATCGAGGAGGAGAAATGGACCTATCCACGCAATACCTGGGACTGGAGTTAAAAAATCCGATTATCGTCGGCAGCTCGGGACTGACCAGTTCGCTCGAAAAGGTCAAAAATGCCGAAAAACACGGTGCGGCCGCCGTGGTGCTCAAATCCATCTTCGAGGAGGAGGTGGCCCTGGCCTATGCCGACTTCATGCAAACCGCCAAGCAGTTCCCCAGTGAGAGCCAGTATTTCGACTACGACGGCCGCAAGGTGCCGGTCGAATACTACAACTATGTGGTTCGGGAAGAGAACCTGAAAAAATATGTGACCCTGGTCGAAGAGAGCAAAAAAGCGGTCTCCATCCCGGTCATCGCCAGCATCAACTGTTTCCTGAAATCCGTGGAGTGGATGTCATACGCCAAACACCTGGAAGCCGCCGGTGCGGATGCCCTCGAGCTGAACATGTTTTTCCCACCCACCGATTTCAGTCAGGGTCGCGCGGATCAAGAGGCCGTCTATTTCAAGGTCACCGAAGCGGTTACCAAGAATTTGTCGATTCCCACCGCCCTGAAAATCAGCCACTACTTCACGGACCTGGGGCCGATGATTCAGCGCCTGTCGCAAACCGGCATCGCTGGACTGGTTCTGTTCAACCGCTACTTCAGCCCGGACATCGATGTGGACAATCTCGAAGTCGCCAATACCTTCGTGTTCAGCACACCGTCGGACCTGGCCATGTCGCTGCGCTGGATCGCCATCATGGCTGCCAAGGTCGACTGCGACCTGGCCGCCTCCACCGGTATCCACGACGGCAACGCCGTCATCAAGCAGTTGCTGGCCGGGGCCGATGCCGTCCAGGTGGCCTCTTGCCTGTATCAAAACGGCCTCGGTCACCTCGAGGAGATGCTGGCGCGCCTGGAAACCTGGATGTCGCGCAAGGGTTACCAGCGTATCAGCGGGTTTAAGGGTAAGATGAGTCAGGACAACAGTTCGGACCCATCGATCTATGAGCGGGTGCAGTTTATGAAATACTACGGCGGCAAGAAAAACGTCGTCCTGTAGTGTTTGTCCGCCAACGGCGTATTGGGCATTTTAATCGAAGGAGGTAGGCCATGCTGGATTTCAGGCTGTCCGACGACCAGGAAAAACTCAGAAGCCATGCCAGGCAGTTTGCCCTCAAGGAGGTGTTGCCGGCGGCTTGGACGTGCGATTCCAGGAACCAGACGCCACGGGCGCTGCTGCGCAAGGCCTTTGATGCGGGTTTGATGAACACCAACATTCCCGAAGCCTTTGGCGGCCGCGGTTATGGGTTGCTGGAAGCCTGCCTGTTGACGGAAGAGTTGGCCGCCGCCTGCCCGGGAATTGCCACCAGCATCTTCGATAATTCCCTGGGGCTGGAGCCGCTGATACTGTGCAGCAACGACGCTCTCAAAGAGACTTTCCTGAAGTCGATCGCCCGTGACTTCAAATTGATCTGCTTTGCTACCTCCGAGCCGACCATGGGTTCGGATGTGTCCGGGATACGCTGCCGGGCGACCGCACAAGACGACGGGTACCTTCTCAACGGCACCAAATATTGGATTACCAACGGCGGCCTGGCCGACTATATCAGCGTGTTTGCCACCGTGGATCCTGAATCCGCACACGAAGGGATCTGCGCCTTTTTGGTTGAGCGGGACTGGGCGGGCGTTCACGTCGGTCGTCCCATTCCCAAGCTGGGTCAGCGCGGCTCCAACACGACCGCCCTTCATTTCGAGGACGTTCGCGTCCCCACGCAAAATGTCATGGCCGCGCCGGGAGAGGGGTTTGCCCTGGCCATGCAAACCTTTGCGCGAACCCGGCCGACCATCGGCGCCTTCGCCGTCGGCGCGGCGCGGTCGGCCATGGAATATGCCCTGGCGTACGCCCGCAAGCGCAAGGCATTCGGCACGCAGATCGCCAACTTTCAGGCGATTCAGTTCAAACTGGCCGAGATGTACCAAAAAACCGAAACGGCGCGGCTATTGGTGTGGAAGGCGGCCTGGGAGGCGGACATGGGCCTGGATCCCAACATCGCGGCCTCGGTTTCCAAGCTCTACGCCACCGAGGCGGCCTATGAAGTGGTGGATGAGGCCCTGCAAATCCTGGGTGGCTATGGCTACACGCAGTTTTTCCCGGTGGAGAAGCTGCTGCGCGACACACGGCTTTTCAGGATATACGAAGGCACCAGCGAGATTCAGCGGATGATCCTGGCTGGTTTCATGCTCAACCAGTATGCGTCCGTCATGCCGCCGCCGGAAAAGGTGCCCACGCACGGCGCCGCCTCACAGGGCCCGATGGATGACGCCGCCGGGGCCTGGAAGTGCCGCATGTGCGGGTATATTCACCATGGCGATCAACCCCCTGATCGCTGCCCATACTGCTTTTTCCCGGCGACGGCCTTTCAGGAACTCGCCTAGCCGCGACCCCAGCGCGTGGCAACCGCGCCCGCAGTGGTTGACAACGGCACCCGATTGAATGTACAAAGCCAAATATTGAGTATATATTCATAATTCCGATGATTGATTGGTGCCATTTCAACCATGATGCAAGGAGGTGTTGAATGGAAAAGATCCTGATCGTGGGCTGCAAGCGTGTCATGGATGACGTTTGCGTAGGCTGTTCCCGCTGTCTGGTCGCCTTTAACCGGCGGGAGGGTGAATTTGCCCGATACAAGGACCAGGCGGCAGAGGTGCTGGGCCTGCTCAACTGCGGTGATTGCCCGGGGGCGGGTATCGTGCCGCGCCTGGCCCAGGTCAAGCTCTGGAACCTGCCGCTCAATGAGAAACCGACCAAGGTGCACGTGGCCGCCTGCTTGGTGGACCATTGCCCCTACAAAGATACGATTGTCGCTAAGATCAAGGCCAAGGCGGGGGTTGAGGTGGTCGAGGGGACCCATCCCTACATTCCCGAGAACATCTATGTCTGACCGGTCAAACGGGAGATGCCCACGCAGCCCTACGCGTCCGTCGGACCATGGCGGCCTTATACCACCCCCGGTGGCCACGGCCTGGCCCGCTCATCGACCGGCCCGGCGGCGGAGTGTTGATACCGGATTGACAAAATGACCTGGTTGCGCAGCATGCCCAGGTAGCGATGTTCGGTCTCGTTCACCGGTGTACCCGGTGTGTCCCGGTCCGCATACAAGGCACCAATGCACGTCTTTTTCAGCATAACCGGCAGGAAGATAAAGGCCGGTGCATCGATCTTTTGGCGATACCAGGCCGGAATCAAATGATTGATTTTCGCATCGTAAGCGTCCGCGACGATGAGGTCCTTGCCCACCTGGATGGATAGGTTGAACAGGTCTTTGGAGGGGGTCAGGTCGAAGTCGAGCCTGCCGATCAGGCGCTGACAGTCGTGACCGAAGCCATAGCCGACCGACATCTTTTTGGCCGTGCCTTGGCGGACGAACATCATCGCCCGCCGAAAATCCATTGCCCGATAGAGGATCTCCAGGGCCGTCACGGCGACCGTGTCCATATCGTCATCGGTCAGCATGATTTGGGATATCTCCTGGATCCCCTCCATGATGACATCTTTGGGGTCGCGCGCACCGGCCGTTAATTGGTCGTCATCTTTCAAACAAAAGCACCTGTCGGCCGGGTGTCCAGCTACGACGGCGGTTGCCGGGGAGCGTCGCTGGGAACTGACGCCGGCCCTGAGCCGATCCAGAAAATCGCTTTGGGAGGTGTTCAGGCTCAGGGCCTGGGCATGCTGGTGAACATTGTCCAATGAGTCCGTGATCAGGCGTTTGACCTGTTTGGATGGCACCGCGAGGTGGGGGCGATAACGTCCCAGCAGCAGTTCGAGGTCGGCGGCATTGGTCGGCAGCCTCCCGGCGTAAATGGTGTCACACAGGGTTTTCGTCAGATCGGTGACCATCCTGAGACGGTGCGGGGGTGAGCGTTCGTCGAGCAGTTCGGCGTTCGAGATCGGCTGCATGGATTCGCAGATCCGGTTCGGAAAGTTCCATTGCCTGGCCACGGCCGCACCCAGTTCTTGGTAGGAGACGCCGCACACCGACCGGACCGCCCTGGCTTCACGCATGCCCTCGTCGACCATCCGGCTGGTTATCTTGCCATAGTCGTCGGGAAGGTAGCAGATGACCACCAGTTTGCCCAGTTGCCCCATCATCGAACAGACAAAGGCCTCCTCAGGATCGACGCCGCCAACGGCGGCGGCCAGCTCGCGGGCCATCAACCCCGACCAGAAGGCGCCGACCAGGGCTTCCTTGAGGTGTGTCGAGCCGGATTTGGCCTTGAAATGTTCGAGCAGGGCCAGGTTGAGGGTGGCCAGGCGAACCTTTTCGTACCCCAATACAACGACCGCCCGGGTGACCGTACTCACCTTGCCGGCGGCCAGGCCATAAAAAGCGGAGTTGACGATTTTCAGCAGTTTGCCGGTCAGGGCGTGGTCTTTCAATATGATGCTGGACAGGTCCGTGGCGTTGGAGTCGTCCGGATCCACCGCCAGCTGTCGATTGATATCCATCAGGTATTTGGAGATAGAAGGAAAGGCATCGCATTGGCGGATGCGCTTCAACAGACGGTCAAGGGCGCATTCGGGGCGCCTGGATGAGTTGGATGGCGGTGCGGTCATGTCCTTCGATGCCTCGGCGTCAATGGGATGACCGTTATTTCGGCCATCGCCGTGATAAGTTGAACGACAAGCCGCCGCCACCCACCAGCCGCCATGTCCGGTGCAGGCGCTGTGCTTTTCCGGGGTTGGCCCTTTATCCAAAAAGGTGGTCGCTTATGAATCTTCGCATTGTCGTGGCTCCCAACGCCTTTAAAGGGAGCTTGAGTGCCCCCAAGGCCGCTGAAGCGATGAAAACGGGCCTGCTGGCGGCGGCGCCCCACTGTCACGTCAGCACAGTTCCCGTGGCCGACGGCGGCGACGGGTTGACCGAGGTCATGCGGGTCACCCTGGGCGGCCGGCGGCTTGCGGCGACCGTCACCGGCCCCCGGCGAAAACCGGTTACAGCGCCCTTTTGCATGGTTGCCGCGCGCCGTCTGGCCGTGGTGGAGATGGCCACGGCCAGCGGGCTGGCCCTGCTTGCCAAAGCGCAGCGTAATCCCATGCGCACCACCACCTATGGCACCGGTGAACTGATCCGCGCGGCCATTGACCACGGTGCCCGGCATGTCATTGTCGGGATCGGTGGCAGTGCCACCTGCGACGGCGGGATCGGTATGGCCGCCGCGCTGGGGTTTCGCTTTCTCGATCGACATGGCGTCGCGGTCGATCCGGTCGGTGGATCACTCTCCAAGATTGCCGCCATCGACCGTCGGGATGTCGATCACCGATTGCGCGGCGTGTCGGTGTCGGTGGCCTGCGACGTCGTCAACCCGCTCACCGGCCCAAACGGGGCCTCGGCCGTGTACGCGCCCCAGAAGGGCGCTACCCCGGCGCAGGTCAGACAGCTCGACGAGGGGCTGGCCAACCTGGCGCGGGTCATTCACCATGAACTGGGGATCGACATTGTGCGCCTGCCGGGTGCCGGTGCCGCCGGCGGGCTCGGCGGGGGCTTGCATGCCTTTTTGGGGGGCGAGCTGAAAGCGGGCATCGACCTGGTGTTGGATACGGTCAACTTCACAGAGCGGATTCAAGGTGCCGACCTGGTTTTGACCGCCGAGGGGCGAATTGACGCCCAGACCCGTTTCAACAAGGCCCCGGCCGGGGTGGCGCGGTACGCCAAGGCGGCCGGTCTGCCATGTGTGGCCGTATGCGGCAGTATCGGTGAAGGCATTGACTCTTTGCATGACATCGGCATCGAGGCCGTCTTCTCGATTTGTGACGGCCCGCTGTCGCTTGAGATGGCCATGCAAGATGCGCCGGCCCTGTTGTCGCGGTGTTCGGAGCAGGTGCTCAGGTGCTTTCTGGCCGGCAGGTCAAGGCGATGATCGGTCGGGAAAAGCAGCCACATCGCATTTCGGATGGCAAACTGCCGGTTGGCAAAAAGATGGCGGCCGGTATTGTAATTTGAGTGTGACGGTGAAAACGGCGATATAGGATCGAGGGGTTTGTGGTAACGGCCCCGGAACCCAAAAACCCGGGCCGTGGTGCGTTTTTTTCCGTCTGCGGCAAATTTTTCAGGAAAGCAACCGGACCGTCAATGGGATTGCCACTGATCGATGAATTTCTAGCCGGTGAAAGCACCGAGATCCGCGACCTGAGCACCAACGAGGCGGCCCTGGTCGGATTTCTCACCCTGGCCAAACAGATCGATGACCTGCCGGATGTGCGGTCCCGGTTTTACGAACAGGTGCGCAGCCTTTACCAGGTCACGGCCTCGAAACAGTCCATGGGGGCCCTTATGGACCTGCTGACCGGTTATTTTGGCGCCCCGGTGAAGGCACCCGGCAAGCCGGTTCCCGCTGCCCTGCGATTCGCCCCCACGGTCAAACATTTGGGCGGCATCCGTAAAGACCAGGCCCTTTTCCTGAAAAAGACCAAAACCGGTGCCTTTTACGGGGCCCTGTGGCCCTGGCAGCACGATGTGGGCAAGATCGAAATCCATCTGGGATTTTGCTCGCCCAGCATGGACCCTGCGGATTACCGTCGCTTGGGGACGCTGGTAAACAAATTTTTGTCACAGAAAAAAATGGAGGCCATCTCCTCGGTTGGTGGACAGCTGCACGGTATCAGCCTGCCCTCTTTTTTGCAGATGTCCGAAATGGAGGGCGCCTCCTACACATTGAAAGTGATCAGCGGCACGCGCACCGGGTATCTCTACCTGGATGACGGCAACCTCATTGCGGCCGGTCTCGAAGGCCTGACCGGCGCCCCGGCGGCCTACCGGATTATCAGCTGGGACAATGTTGCCATCCAGATCGAAGCGGCCGACACCGAGCGGCGGCGCGACATCCACGAGCCGCTCATGCACGTCATGATGGAGAGTCTCAAAATCAAGGATGAATCCGGTGCCGCAACCGACAGCGAATCGTCCGACCATCAGATCCACCCGTCGTCCGAATCGGTCGCGGCCCCGCCGCCGGCACCAGGCCATCGGGTGGACGAGGCCGAGCAGTCGAACGCAGCAGCACCAACGCTCGGATCGCCGGCGCACGAAGCAGCACCGCAGGCAGCATCCGAGGCCGATGGTCCTGAGACACCGCCCACGTCGGGGATCGTCTTCGATCGGGCGATCGATCAGTCTGCCGGCCGGCAAGGCCAG
Organism: uncultured delta proteobacterium; assembly: GCA_963785365.1. Classification (GTDB taxonomy): domain Bacteria; phylum Desulfobacterota; class Desulfobacteria; order Desulfobacterales; family Desulfosarcinaceae; genus Desulfosarcina. The sequence goes on from CAWAUZ010000016.1 coordinate 43,781, forward strand.
ATGTCCAGGTGGGGTAAGCTGCTGATCGCCCTGGGTGTCGTCATTCTGGTTGCCGCCGGCGTAATCGGCGGCCACCTTCTGATCGAACAGCATCGGATCGATCGCCGTTACGATCGCCTGGTTGCCGATCTGGCGGTTGCCAGCCCACTGGACGCCCGCATCGTGCTGATCATGAAATTTCTCAATGCCCATCCCGGCACGCTGCACCAGTCGGCGCTGGAAGCCCGTCTGAACGAGTTGCATGCCGAGCTCCAAAAACAGGACTACGAGCAGACCATTTCGCAGGTTGGCGACCTGCCGATCGACGACCAGTATGAACCCAAGGCCCTTTCTCTGTATACGGCATTTTTGAAAAAGCACCCTGACAGCCCTTATACCGAGCAGGTCAATGAGGCCATCGGCGGCATTGGTCCGCTCCTGGGCAGCGTCTATTTTGAGGATCTCAAAAAGGCGGCTTCCACCGATGTCGTCGAGCGGATCAGCGCCTATCGCGCCTATTTAAAGCGGTTTCCGCAAAGTCCCCGCCGGGAGGCGGTGCAAGCGATGATCGACGCCGCGGCCGCGGCGTATGCCGATGCCATCCACCAACAGGTCGGTACCTGTGATGCCCAAAGCGCCTGGGACGACTGTCTGGCACAGTGCGATCGATTCCTGGCCCTGTTCCCCAGCGGGTTGCTCAGCGAAACGGTGACGACCCTGCGGTCGACGCTTCAGGACAAGGCCGATGTGGTCGGCCTGGACGCCCGGGCGGCCCTGGCTGCAGACGATATGGCCCAGGCCAGAACCGTTTACACCGATTACCTCGCCCAACGGCCTGACACCAGCCAGAGAGCGCTGATTGGGCAGCGTATCGATCGTCTGGAAGCGGCGCTTGCCGAGGCGGATGTCTGGCGTCGGACGGCGGCATTTGCCGCCGATTCGTCCAATGATATTTTTAAACGGATCGAGCGATTGGATGCGTTCGTGCAGGATCACGCCGACGGACCGTATGCGGTGCCGGCCGGCAAATTAAGGGCCAAGCTCGCCTCGGAACTAACGGCTGCTGTCCAGGCACGCGATGCCCAGGCGCAGCAGCGCGCGAGACGGGCCGCCCAGCAAGCCCAGCGAGATCGTCTGCTCGAGGAAGAGCGGCGCCGTCGGGGGCTTCAGGCGCAGGTGGCTGCGCAGCTTGGACCCGTGGCGACCCGGTTCGTCGGCAATGCGGACGGCACCGTCACCGATCGGGTCACCGGCCTGACCTGGTGCCAGCTGGATTCGTTCCTGGACTTAGGGCGGTGTATTACCTACCGCTCGGCCAAGGCATACGTGCAGACGCTGACCACCGGCGGCCACTCGGACTGGCGCCTTCCCACGGCCGGGGAATTGGCCGCCATCTACAAAAACAGTCCTTTTTTTCCCGGCAGCGGTGCGCCGTGGTACTGGACGTCGGAGTCTTTCGCCCGCGGATACCACCGGGTGGTGGATGTGGTGACCTCGGCGCCGGAAACCGTTTTCACGCGGGTTTCAAAATCTGAGGATCGCTGCGGCGCCGTCCGTGCCGTCCGCTGATCCCCCGAGCGTGCCAATCCTTTTGGAATCGCGCAATTGCGGGTCGACCCCAATTATTCATTGAAAAAAAAATCGATTGGGGTTATATCTGCACCGTTTTGCACTGATCGGAGCCCAAGATTATCATTGAGGAGGGGAAGCGTATGCGTAGCCAATCGTATTTGGGGGTGGTGTTGCTAATTGGTGTTATTGCCTGTGCCTCGCTGGGGATTGCCGTCGCCGGTGACGACGCGACTGAAAATAGCGAGATGTGTGTTCCCATGGGCGTCATCGAACTGGTGCCGCCGGAATCGGTGGAGGCGAAACGGGCCCCCGTGGCGTTCGATCATGGCCGCCACTTTGTGCTTGCTTGCAATGACTGCCATCATACCTGGAAAGGCACCGAACCCGTAACCGGATGCATGACCGCCGGTTGCCACGATCTGGAAATCCTGCCCAGAAAAGAGGGCTCCAAGGCCATCGACAAGGAGTTGGCCTTCCGCTACTACAAGAACGCATACCACGGCCAGTGCATCGGCTGTCACAAATCCATGCAGCTGGAGATCGATCAGATGGCCAAGACCCTTGCCAGCATGGACGAAAAACTCCCCGCCACGGGTCCCACCGGCTGCATCGAGTGCCACCCGAAAGATTAGGGTGACGATCTCACTTTTTGCCGGTGCTGGCTGCATCCACAACCAAAAAGCCCCCGCCATTTGGCGGGGGCTGCCTGCTTAGATTTCTGGACGGACACTCGTTAGTCGTTTCTATTCCTTTTTGATGATACCGCGTTCGAAGAGTTCAAAGGCCGTGGATAGGGTCGACTTCAGGTAATCCTTGTCAGCGCTGATGATCTTCTTGCTGGCCTCCCACAGGACGACACCGGAGAACATGGACCAGAAGATGTCGGCCAGCGCTACCGGATGGCGATCGATATAGATGCCGTTGGCGATGCCCTCCTCGAAGATGTTGGCGATGGTGCCGATGGATTTCTGGGACAGGGCCTTGATTTCTTCCAGCATGGCGTCGGACAGGTTTTTCAGGGTTTCGCTGGATTGAAGGTGGAACATGTTGATGATGATCATCGGGTCGAAGTCGTAGACATCGAACATGGCATCCATGAGCGCCCGCAGCTTCTTCTCGGGGGCCAAGGTTCTGTCCTTGTTGACGTGGGTCACCCGGATGTGCAGGTATTGCAGGATTCGAAGCGACAACGAGGCGTAGAGCTCTTCCTTGTTTTTGAAATAGAGGTAAAGGGTTCCCGGGCTCAACTCCGCCTCCTTGGCGATGTCTTCCATGGTTGCCTTATTGAAGCCCTTGTCCGAAAAGACCCGTTTGGCTGCGACGATAATCTGTTGCCGGCGACGCTCTTTTTCTCTTTCCTTTCGTTCTTGAATGCCCATGATCGGTTCGAGTCCTGAATGTTATTTATTTGGGAAATGTCTCTATAGTGAATAATGTATTGGGGGTCAAGGAAAAAACGCTTGATATTACTCGAAGTGCTGGCTCGAGGCCGGTGCCGGAGGAGAAGGTAACAGCCCTTGGAAAAACGGACACCAAGACCTGTGGGGAAAAAGTCAATCCGGTTTTGACGCTGGTCTATCCCATGAACACCGACAGCGTGTTGCTGCGGGCATTGACGTGCTGGATGGTGACTTGAACCAGGTCTTCCGGCTTCAGGTTCACACCGCTGGATTGGGGCAAGGCGCACTCGATCATGTAGGCCTTGAGCAGGATGCTGTAGTTATTACGCCGCCTTTGCAAAACGATCGCCTCTTCTTTTTCACCGATGCGTTCCTCCAGGTGCTTGAGCAGCCAGTAACGGTTTCGGCGAAACTGAATGCGTCCCACATCAGCCATGGGCTGAGCCAACTGTTCGATGATTTCCTCAATCTCTTTTTTGGAATAGGCGGCTTCGATACCCAGTACCGCACGAATCTGACGCTGGGTGACCAGATCGAAATATTTTCGAATGGGTGAACTGGCGGTTACATATGCGTCGAGCCCCAGACCGCTGTGACTTTCCGGTTCCGCTGCCAGTGCAAATCGGCTGAGCTGTTTGCGCTGCATCCAGTTTTGAAACAGGGTCCCCGACCCGTTTTTGAGAATGCGGTGCTTCGGCATGGGCTGTGACCTGAAAATGGCCGGTGTCTGGTTTTCGGAAAGAAATCGGGCTGATAGCCAGTTCGAGAGGATCATCATCTCGGCGATCATCATGCGGCTGGGGCTTTCGCGGTTAATCTGGTTCACCACGGGCAGGCCGCTTTCATCCAGCCAGATGTTGACTTCCGGCAAGATGATCTGGATGGCGCCCTGGTTGAGTCGTTTTTCGCGAAAGCGGGTCGCGATGTCGTAAAGGGTGGCGATGGCGTTGCCCGCTTCGGCACTGACATTGGCTTCGAAATAAGTGAGCTGATGATCCACCCTGATGGTGGACGCAAAGATATCGTAGCTGACGATGTCGCCGGAAAGGCTGATTTTTACCATGGTGCTGATGGCGGGCCGAACGTTGTCTTTTTTCAGGCTCAATCGGTTTTCGGCCAGGCTGGTCGGTGCCATGGATATCCGGTTGTCGGGCATATAGATGGAGCTGCCACGTGATCGCGCCTCCTTGTCCAGCAGATCTCCCTTTTTGATTACCTCGGCCACGTCGGAGATGTGAATTCCCACCAGGTAATGATCCTCGCGGGTTTCAATGCTCAGGGCATCGTCGAAGTCAAGGGTGGATTGGCCGTCGATGGTGATGGTGGTCAGGTGGGTCAAATCCACTCGTGAGCGACCTGCGAAAACGGTTGGGGAGGGACTGGGCGACCTTGCCAGGTCGAGGATCGGTTGGGAAAATTCCACCGGGATGCGATACCTCAGCAAATCCACATTCTCGTCGACGGTCCATACACCCACAGCGACCAGATGGTTGAAGATCGCGTCGGGTGTGGTGAGCTGGGCTTTCTTCATAATTGCCCGGCCGGTTTGGTAATGGGGGCCCTCTTTGTCGAACAGGTAAAATGAGATTAGGATTTCCGAAAGCTCGCGGTGGTCATCCGGTGGTGTTGCACCGGTGTTTGACTGGACGGACAAGATCCATTGGGCGCCGCGGTCGATCAAGTGCTGCTGGCGGAGCGCTTTTTGTTCGGCGGCGATGATGGCGCTTACCTGCGCTTCGGTGTGGGGTAGAAATTGGTCGGGCTTGAACCTGAAATAGCGTCGGCTTTCGAAAAGGGCACGAATGACGCCCGATTCGTGGTCGTCATCCACATCTTTCGGAAAACACAGGCCGGTCATGGTTTTCAAGTCGATCCAGGCCTCTTCCCGATTGAGAATTTCCCAGAGCTCTTCGGCATTGACCGTTTCGGCAATGGCGCTGCGCTTGCGGGACAACTCGCGAAGTGCCGCCACCAGTTGACTGCGGGTTGCCGCCGGATTCAGTCGTGCCTGGCCGCGGTGCGACAGCCGCTGGGCGGCCACCTTGATTTCACGGTTGTGCTCGGTGAGCAGTTTGAGACGCTGGTTCCCGCTCTCTACCACCACGGCACTGATGATTCTTCGATCGTCGATATATTCTACGATTTCACCTGATTCCATGGCCGACAGTATTAACCATCCATCTGTGTAAAGTCAACGTGAAGGCGCGATGGCGTACGACGGGGCACCTTTTGCCCTACCGGGCCGCGCACCCATCGGTGGCATTCGAAAAAAGCCCGAAACCGTTTTTGAAGCGGCGCTGAAAAAAAGAAGGCAGGGGCCGGCGACCCTGCCTTCTCGATTCTCGAGGCTGCTTTCGAAATAGCGTCTGAGCGTTATTTGACCGCTTCTTTGAGTGCTTTGGCGGGTACGAATTTGGGGATCATCCGGGCTTCGATCTTGATTTCCGCACCGGTCTGCGGATTGCGGCCCGTGCGGGCTTCGCGCTTGGCGGTCTTGAAGCTGCCAAAACCGGCGATCTGAACGGATTCATTCTTGGTCAGGGCGTCCGTAATCGTGCCAAAGACGCTGTCGATGACTTCCTGGGCCTGTTTCCTGGTGGAAACGATTTGGGCCACCTCATTGATCAAATCACCTTTATTCATTGTTTCTCCTCCCAATATAAGTTTGTGATACCAAGCAAAGTCTAAGGGCCACCCTAGTATACGCAAATAGACACCCCGTCAAGTAGTTGGATGCCAGAAACCAAATAAAGTGCCACCGGCTGCCAGGCTCCCACCGGGTGGGAGTTTTTTCGGCAGGGCTATGTATTTTACTTCCCACCCGGCGCCCTGACCGGCCCTTCAGTGCCCTGGGGCCTGAATATTAACTATCTAAAATAAAATGATATATAGTGATTTAGAGTCGGATTTTCAATAAGTGGCATTGTCATTGCTATCAAGGGTGGCGTGAAGCGGCACGATGCAGTTGATCGGTGTGCGAGCGGTCGTGGGACGGTTGAGGTTGGCGGACCTGAAATTGACGTTGTCTGCGTGGATTCTCCCGCCGCTTCACCACTTCATTTACATCTGGGTCTGGGTGCAACCGGCCGTCAGGTGCTGTCGTCTTTCGAACGCGCTTGATTGGCCGGCTTCACCGGCCGTCGTCGGAAGGGAGTGTATCCAATGGCGCTCAATTTCAAGATTTTTCAATTGAGGTGCAAAGACAGCGTTCACCTCAGCCTCGATGGTGATTTTGACGGCACGTCCGCCCACGAATTGATTAGTGCTTTAAAGTCTTGCGAACCGGACGTAAATCAGGTGTTTATCAATACCAGCGGGCTCAAATCCGTGCACGCGTTCGGACAGGTCGTCATGTATCGAAATCTTTCCGACGTGCAGGTCAAGGGACGCAATCTGGTGTTTATCGGGGATCATGGCTGGCGCCTGTCACGGCCGTGGGTTCGATGAGCGGTTCGCGGTGACGGTTCGATTCAGGAATGCGCGGGCAGGGCCGGCCGGACTTTGAAAATCCGTTCCTTGCGAATACGGACGCTGCCGGGTTTTGCGCCGCGAGGCTTGCTGACATGACGGGCCAGGGTTCCGGCCACCGCTACAACCCCGCCGCTGCGGGCCTTGCTGTGGTAGGCGGCAATGGCGGCGGCTTGTTTGAGCGTGGCGCGGTCCGGTGCCTGATCCGATGCCGCCTTGAGAATTACGTGGCTGCCGGACATCCCACGGACGTGAAACCACCAGTCGTCGGGCCCGGCCACCTTCAGGCTCAGGCGATCATTATCCGCATCGCTTTTCCCGGCCATCACCTGGTGGCCACCGGCCAGGGTGTAGCACCACACACGGGGCAAATCCGATCGATTTTCCAATTGGGTTCACCTATCGGTGTCCGTCCAGAAATGAGGAATCTTGGTTGAGGTCAAGGCGCGTGAAAAATTTTTCACGCAGCACGGCGATCGGCCAAAAATAACCATTTATGGATGGCACTGTCTAAATCCCGCTTTTATACGCGCACGCCCACCTGTCAACCCAGGCCTCGGCCCTGCGCGGTCGCAGCCGCGTGGCGGTTGCGACCTCAGGGCAAGCCAAGCGGTGTGAGTCGTCCAACCACACTGACCGGCCCGGGTATCAAGCCCTGCTGCAGCATAATCTGTTCCGTCTGATGCCAGGCCGCCGTGTCGATGTGACCGATGGGAATCATTGGGTCAGGCTGGATCATCTGGCGGGTGACGGCCAACTGACGCTTCAAGACGCTTTTTGATGTGTCGCGGTCGTATTGGCCCAATGCGCGAATCACCGCGCTTGAATTTTCCGGTGCCATGGCGGCTTGCCATCCGGCCAGCAGGGCCTGGGCGAACCGTTCTACCGTTTGCGGTTGTCGTTCCAGTATTTTTTGGGAGGTCACGACACTGTTGGCCACGAATCGAACCCCGTGCGCGGTCGGGTCGAGAAACGCCACCCGCTCACCGCCGGCGGCCAGCTTGTCCGACAAAAAGACCCCCTGAGTGTTGCGATAGACCGGCCAGATGGGCACCTGCTTGCGATAGAACGGGGTGTAGTCATAGCGTACACCGGTCAGTTGCACCTGATCTTCGGTCATGCCGGCGGTGGCCAGCAGGGCCCGCATGATGGTTTCGTCATTGCCACCGAAGGTGATGCCGACCTTGCGGCGGGCCAGATCCTGGATCCGATCGATGGTGAAGTCATCGGCCCGATAGATCCATTGGAGGGGGTTGGCCTGGAACAGCTGCGCCACGACCACGACATCGGCGCCTTTGGCCAACGCGCGAATGACCTGATCGGCTGAGGCGACGCCGAATTGGGCGTAGCCCAACTCCAGCTCGCGAATGGCGTCCCGCTCCGGGCCGCCGGCCTTGACGGTGACATCCAGTCCCTGCCCGGCAAAGAAACCCTGGCTGTGCGCGTAGACATCGCCGGCCGTGCTGGCGTTGATCAGCCATTTGAGGCGATAGGCCACCTCGACCGCTTCCGGCGCTGCGTCGGCCGCTGCCGTGCCGCCGGCAACGCAGCAAAGGATTATCCACAGGGCGAGTTGGCATGCGATCCGGTGGGTTTTCATGGCACCTTCTTTCCCTGGACGGGTTGTCATCCGGCGGCCCAGGCGTTTTTGAGCCCGGCGCCCAGCAATTCCAAAATTCCCTGATAAAGGGACAGGGTGATACCGATGACGAATAGGGCCACCAGAATTTTAGCCATATCGCTCTGGTACAAGGCGATGCGGATGCTGTAACCGATGCCGGCGTTGGCGGCGATGAACTCGGCCACGATGGTGCCGGCCATGGCCAGTGTGGCGCTGCCCGAGATGACCGTGGTCAGTTTGTGCAGGTTTTCGAAAGCGCGGATTTTGACTTCGAGCTGCCACCGCAATCGGCCGGTGACCCGGTAAAAATGTTCGATGTCGGTCACCGGTTCGCTCATGATGCCGATGACCGACAACAGCAGTGGAAAATAACAGATCATGGCGGCGATGAACAGCCGGGTCAGAAAACCGTCGCCCAGCAGAATGAACAGGATGGGGGCGATGGCCACGATGGGATAGGCCTGGACGTTGTAGGCCGCCACCTTGATGAAGGACCCGAACCATGTGGCCCGGCGACCGGCCACCCCCACGCACAGCGCCATTGCGATGGACAGCATCTGGCCGATGACGGCCACGCCGAAGGTGTCCAGCACATCGCGCAGGTATCGGCCGAATTCCGACCGACCCGTGTGCCAGACACCCGCTGGTCCTGGAATCACATAATCCGACAGATTCAGGACCATTTTGATTGCGAAAAGGACGCCGATGCCCAGCAGGTAGACGATCAGAAATTGGTATAGACGCCTAGCCAGCATTCATGATTTCCAGCATGGATCGCTCCCGAGCCAGTTCGTCCAGGGTGTGGGCCCGGCGCTGATCCTGTCCGCTGATGCAGCGCGTCTGAGGTCTCTTGTGGGCGCCGCGGAAGACCACAATCCGGTCGCAGAACTGGGCCACTTCGATGACATTGTGGGAAATGTAGAGAAAGCACGCTTCCGGAAACGTCGATTTGATCCGGTAAAGGATCTTCTGACGGGTAGGTTCGTCTACATTGGCCAGGCTTTCGTCCATGATCAGCACGCTGAACTCCTGCAGCAGGTATCGCAGCAGGTTCACCCGGTTGCATTGCCCCATGGAAAGCTGGGCAAAACGCAGTCCCATCAGTTCGGACAGGCCGAAATGATCGATCAATTCATCCTTGAGCCCCCGTCGAACCGTGCTGGTCGTTTTCTCCAGATGTCGGCCCACGCAAGACCATCCCGGCAGCCGTTCACGATTGTAGGTGTAAAGGCAGGGCCCCACTCCGCCGATGGTGACCCGGCCCGAATAGCGGGCGATGTCTCCCGAGATGATTCGGGCCAGGGTCGTTTTGCCCACACCCGAGGGCCCGAAAAGGGCGTGAAAACCGGGCCTGTCAATGGCCACGTCGAGCCCATCGAAAAGGGGCGATTCGGTGCCTGGATATTTAAAGGTGATGTTATGGCATGCAATCATCGACAGCGGTCAACCGCAAGCATTATGTCGGTCAGGCGCATAGGGGACGGTGAATGCCGGACCTCCGGTCGGATCAAGGTGCAGCGGGAAGGCGTTCGATGACGTTGCCGTCATCATCCAAAACAAATATCAAAAAGCCCCCTTCTGCAGCGTGGCGCACCAGGTCTTCGTAGATAATGGCCTGCATTTCGTACTTTTTCTTGCGCTCGAGATGCAGATGGAGCAGGGCCTGCTGGGCAGCCTCCTTGTTCAAAAAGGCCGGTATGTAGTCGATGTCGTGCTCAGCGTCGGTCTGCCCGACGATCTGCTCGCTCGGCCCCGTTTTCAAAACAGCAACGTACAGCCAGGTGGTGTTGTCGATGGTCATGCCGATAGCTCCTTGATACGTTCGCCGCCCGCTGCCATAAAACCCCGCCGCGCATGCGTCGGCGGCTGCCGGACGGTTCTATTCAGAATCCCAGGTCCTCGTTGATCAGAACCACTTTGACCCGTTTTGGGGGAAAGCTTTTTTCGGTGATGGTCCACGTGTTGCAGATCCGGTCCGGGCTGCTGCAATCTTCGCAGCGTCCGGTTTTGCCGCAGGGCCCCTTCTTGTCCAGGCGCATGACATTCACCGGTGCGGCATAGTGTTTAATGCGATCCATGGCCGCCGTGCGGTCCGCCACGATCTTGTTGCGGCCAATGAAGATGAGCACCTGCTTGGGGCCGAAGGTCAGGGCGGCGACCCGGTTGCCGATCATGTCCAGGTTGACCAGGTGCCCGCCTTCGGTGACGGCGTTGGTGCCCGTGATGAACAGGTCTACTAGCAGCGATTCCCGCCGCCGCTGCATGCTCTCTTCCGGAGACAGGCTTTTGTCGTAGGTGTCAAGCACCGTGTATCGGGGATCGTTTTTCAGCGCTTCGTAGAGCCGGGTGCCGACGAAGGTAATCGAACCGCCCCACGAGATGGTTTTCGGGGCCATGGCCGGAATAATGGTGTCGTAGGCGATTTTTTTGGCCAGATCCTTGTTGTCGGCGATGTAGACGTCGAAATTGTTGGCCTCCAGGGATTTTTTTATCCTTTGCAGCCGAATTTCCCAGTAGTGCCGGATGGGATTATCCACGATGATCTCCTTTGGTGTGCCGCCTGGAACTGTGCTGTGGTGACAGTGAATTCGGTTGTATCCCCCCTTCGCGGATGTGTCAAGAACCACCGGCCGGGGCCGGGAGCGGGCACCTGCGGCGTCACACCATACGGATCAGCACGAGAAGCAGCGGCAGGACGATCACCAGCGCCGAAGTGGTCGTAAACCAGCAGGCATTGGCCAGGTCGAGATCCAAATCATAAATCGACGGGGGGATCAGGGCATTGAACGCCACCGGCATAGCGGAGAGGATCATGACCACTTTCAAGGGCAGGCCATCGTTGACGTTGCCATAGCCGAGCAGCCAGGCGACGGAGGTGGCAAACAGGGGCACGGCCACGAATTTGATCAACGCCACCAGTACACACGCTTTCAGGTAGCGACCTACCCGTTTAAACCGCATGGCCAGGCCGATGGAGATGAGCAGCAGACCGGTTCCCAGAGGAATGAAAACGGCGTTGATCGTTCCGAACAAGCTAGGCCGTGCAAGGCCGGAAAGATTGAGCAGCCCCCCCAGGACGATGCTGGAAATGGCCACCCGGATGAACGGATCGCGTGCCAGGGACTTCAACCGCTCGCCGGTGGCATCCGGTGCGGCGTCCATGGCGCTGTAATATTTGGCGATGGGAAACCCCACCGCGTAGTAGGTCAGCTCTTCGAACAGTTTGTAGATGGGTACCAGGGCGAATCCGCGCTCTCCCAGGTAGACATAACAGATCAAGGCGCCGATGGATCCGATGTTGGTAAAGGCGCCGCAGGGGATCAGCGCGCCGGTCTTGCGCGGTTCGAGCTTGAGGATTCGGGCCGCGCCCATGGCCAGCCCCCCCCCTAACGTGATGGCCCCCACCCCGATCAGCGGCAGTGCCGCAATGGAAGGGGATCGGACATCCACGATCCAGATGGCCCCCAACATGGTCAGTGGCAGAATGAACAGAAGGGCCGTTTTCTGGAGAAGTTTGCGAAGGGTGTCGAGCGGAATCGGCAGGCGCACGATCCCGCCATCGGACAGCCGCTGAATCACATATCCAATCGACAGGCCAACAACGATGATCCCCAGAGAGAAGAGAAGCTTGCTCAACTCAGGCTTTCATCTCCCCGCCGCATTTGGGACAGAAGATGGCGGCCAGGTTGTGTTTGTCCATGACCGCCTCACCGGGCAGATCAATGTGAAAAACGCCTTTATCCGGGTCGCTGCAGGCGTCGTTGTAGCAGTAAAAGCGGTTCGAAGCGGCGCTTGCGGTGTCGGTCGGCAGGGGCTTCATCTCCTTGTCGCACCGGGGGCAGAAGATCGTGGCCAGGTTGTTGCCGTCCATGACGGCCTCCTGGGCCAGTTCCAAAATGAAAGGCCCGTTTCCCGACTGGTTGCAGGCGTTGCTGTTACAGAAAAATCGGTTTAGCATGTTCACTACTCCTTGTATCGTGGTGACCGCGTCTTTCACCAGACACCACGTCCATTTGTGCGTTAAGGCCCGTCATGCCACGGGTATGTATGCCGACAGGGTATGGCGCCATTGTTAGCCGGCGATGAGCGTCCATCCAAACCCGGACAGGCATCCGATGGCCGATCCATCGCATGATCGGTTCTATGATGCGGCCGATCACCTGGATTGTCAAAGCCAAGGGCGCCGAAAGCCCGTCACCGAGGCCGGGTCGCGGCGCAGCCCGATGCCGTCAGGATATGAATGTCAACAGCTCCTGCCGGCTGAACGCTTTCAGGAGCCCCGGGTCGTCCTCGCGCACGATGTCGGCCATAAGTTGTCGTTTTTTTTCAATGATGGCGGAGATCTTTTCCTCGAGAGTGCCCGCCGTGACCAGCTTGAACACGTGAACGCCGCGTCGCTGGCCGATGCGATGGACGCGGTCGGTGGCCTGGTCCTCCTTGGCTGCGTTCCACCAGCGGTCGTAATGAATGACCACCGACCCGGCCACCAGGTCGATTCCGGTTCCCCCGGCTTTCAAGCTGCCCACAAAGACCTGGCAGGCCGGGTCGGTGTTGAAGACCTCGATCAGGCGGCCGCGGTCCCGGCTGCTGCCGGTGAGGACCACGTGGCCGATCCCTTGCCGGACCAAGTGATCGGCAATGATGTCGATCATGGCCGTGAACTGGCTGTAAACGACCACTTTCTGTCCCGATGCCAGGCTCTCGTCCAGAAGCTCTTTGAACAGCTCCCATTTCCCCGAATCCTGGTCCTGGTCTTCTTCCGACTGCCGGTTGATCGTGGCGGGGTGGTTGCAGATCTGTTTGAGCAGTGTCAGCAGCGCAAAAATGTGGATGTAGGGGATCGACTCGTTTTCATCTTGCAGCGTCGACACGATTCCCGCGGCCCTGCTCTCGATGGCGTCACGGTAAAGCCTGACCTGTTTATCGGTGAGCTCACAAAGGCGGATGTCCTCGATCTTTTCGGGCAGCTCTTGCAGTACCCGGCTTTTGAGGCGGCGCAGCGTGAACGGATAGATCAGGCGGCGCAGGTGATCCTTGTTCCCGGCACCGGTGGCAGCCACAAATTGGCTTGAAAAGTCCTGATCCGTACCCAGGTAGCCAGGAACGGTAATGTCCATCAGCGCCTTGAGCTCCATGATGGAATTTTCGATAGGTGTGCCGGTGAGACCAATTTTGATGGTGGCATCCAGGGTTCGAGCGGCGGCGTGGGTTTTGGTGTCGGCATTCTTGATGTGCTGTATCTCGTCGAGGACGACCATTGCAAAGCGGGTGCTTTTGAGTTGGTCGATGTCCCTGAGCAAAAGGCCGTAGGAGGTGATCAGTACGTCGGCACATTCCAGGGCCGCCGTCAAATCCCGATCGCCGCCATAATAGGCGGCAGGAGTCAAGGCCGGGGCATGCTGGTTGAGCTTGATCATCCAATGGCTCAACACCGTCGTGGGGCAGACGACCAGGAAGGGCTCTTTGGTCTGGTTGTCCTGGTGGACGCAGGCCATCAGTGCCATGATCTGATGGGTTTTGCCCAACCCCATATCGTCGCACAGCAGGCCCCCGAATTGGTTTTCCCACAGCCACCAGAGCCAGTTGAGCCCGACCCGCTGGTACTGGCGAAGCGGGGCGGTCAATCCGGGTTTCGGCGGGGGGACGGCCGGTGCCAGTTCCAGAATTCGGGATAAATCCGAGCTGCAGGCCGCCGTTCCGGCGACCGTGGGCGGCGTCGCCGTCAGCGATGATAGTTGGAACAACTCCTGCCGACTCAATCGGATGGCCTGGCCGTCTTGGCTGAACCGCTCCGGCGGTAAACTCTCGGCCATGCTTGCTGCGGCCGCCACACTTTCGGCGTGGGTGTCCACCCATCCGCCGGGGGTGCCGATGTATCGGGTGGATTCCTTTCTGGCCTTGAGCAGATCCGTCAAGGCGATGGATGCGTCTCCGAATCCGTAAGCGACCGAAATCCAGCACCAATCCCGGTCAATGACGGTGGGCGTCAGGGTCATGCGGTGCCATTTGCGCAGCAGCTGCAGCCCCTTGACGTCCGGATCGACCACAAACGCATCTCCGTTCAGATCGTCCCCCACCGCTTCCAGAAAGCGCGGGATCTGGTAGCGTTTGAAGGTCATTTTGCGCGGGGTCTGGAATTGGCGGGTGGTGCCCGGTTTTTCAAGTTCCGCCAGGATCTTGAGTTCGGGAATGTAGACCAGGTCGCCGTAGATGAACCGTTCCAGCCCTTCCCGGGAAAAGAAGCGCTGTTCGCCCTGTGCCTGGAGCATCTGAATCACGGGATAGACATCCAGATCGGTTTTGGTTTTCTGGCTGACCCGGAAAATACTCTTCAGTGGGATGGGATGGATCGGCAGATCGTGTTGGTTCGGCAGGTGGCGCCGGAAACAGTCCAGCAATGGACGGACCCGGTTGCGAGCGATGCTGGCATGGAAAATGGCCGTTTTGACCGGGTCCGTGCAGGTGATGATGAAGGCACCCGTGCTTTCATCCACCGATGGAAAAAAGCGGCAGTGGTCGTTGCCGAACTCCAGAAAACAGTGGTAGGCCAGTCGAAACCACAAGCTGCCTTCAAGGGCCTGGCGCCGGGATTGCCGATTCAGGTCGTGCAGCTGCCGTTCCGCATCGGTCATGGTCAACAGCTGCAGGCGGGCCAAGATTTCGGCCCGGTCCGGAACCGCACTGTCGTCGCCCGATGAAAAGGCGCCCAGCCGTTCGGCCAAACGGTCGCGATCCGGGCTGGCCGACACGTAGGTGATGACGGTATCGCCGTCGGGCGCCTTGACTTTCAACAGAATCTGATCGTGGTCCTTGTAAAACTGGGTCTGCACGGCTTGCGGCGTCAGCCGGTCGCCCTGGCTGAGAACGGTGGCCAGTTCATGCCAGAGGCTCGCGCTGAATTGCTTCGCAAGATCCGCTAACCGGCTCCGGGACCCTCGCTTTCCGATGGCACCATACAGCGCCTTAAGGTGGGCGCAGGTTTTTTTGCCCGATTTACGGCACGTGCAAAAGTGTTGCGATGGATTCCCCTCGACATAAAAGGCGATCCCCGGATGCGGGTCCTCCGGAGCCGGGAACCGGGCGACGGCATGGCGAAGAAATTCGATGGCGTGATCGATCAATTTATAACCATTTCAGTGGCATTGTTTTTTTCATGTCAGCGGCGCGACGGTCTTCTATCCGTACCGGCAAGCATCCCTTGTAGAGTCGGTGCCCAGCGCTGTCAAGCCCGGCAGTCGACTATGCGTAAACCCGAAATGCTTTAAAGCAGCCGGCCGATTGTGCTAAGATATACAAAGCTGGGTGGCGATATCCTTTTCCTGGAAAACAAGGGCGGCAACCGATGGCCTATTATCACACCCGCGACGGCTGCAGTCTCTACTACGAGACCATTGGCTTCGAGTTGGCCAGGCCGGTCGTGGTTTTTTTGAACGGTACGCTGCAGACCACCATGTACTGGAAAGTGATTGCCGCGGCCCTCAAACCCGAATTGCGGGCCCTGTTGTACGATGCCCGTGGCCAGGGTGCCAGCGACCTGGGCGATCTGCCGCTCACGCTGGACCTGCATCTGGAGGATCTGCTGGGCCTGATGCGGCACCTGGCACTGGGGCCGGTCTGCATGGTGGGGCTCAGCCACGGCGCCCTGCTGGGCTATGCCATGGCCCGCCGCCGGCCGCAGACGGTCAGCCGGTTGGTGATGTGCGCGATCGGGGCCGGGCGAACGATGCGTTCGCGTCTGATCGTTCGTTCCTGGGCGACCATCCTCGACGGGGCGGGCCTGGAGGCCCTGGTCGCGGCCGTCTTGCCCCATGTGTTCGGAGAGCGATACCTGGCTGCCAACGCCAAGGTTCTCGAACGGGTCGCCAAAGCCATCGTCCGCCGCAACCGCCAGACCGCCGTGGCGGCCCATCTGGCCGCCATGGCGAGATACCCCGGGTTGCGCTCCATGCTGGGCCCCGTGGAGGCACCGCTGCTGGTCATGTGCGGATCAGACGATCCTTTGGTCAGTGTCCGCGGGGCGATCGAACTGGCCGACAAAAGCGGCGGAAGGCACCTGGTGGTCAAAGGTGCCGGCCACTCCATACCGGTCGAGGAACCCAAGCAGTTTGTCGAGACGATCGCCCCGTTTTTGTCGGGGCGTTGGGTCGACATGCCTGAAGGCCTCTAAGGCCCGGCTCGCCGTAAGCTTGGGCTTGACAAGCCCGGCTGGCAGCACCTAAAGATGCATCGGATCACAAGGTCGCTGGCAAGCGCATGGGCCGCATGCGGGCGGCGATTGCAGGCGGTCGCGCTCAACAGCGGCACCGGGCCGGATCGAATTGTTTCAACAAGGAGCACAGCGGAGATGATCAGCACAGGCATTGTCGGATGGCGCGGCATGGTAGGATCGGTCCTGATGGAGCGGATGCGGGCCGAAAATGATTTCGCCGGTCTGGACGCGGTTTTTTTTTCCACCACCCAGGCCGGCAACACCGGGCCCGATGTCGGTTCCGGCCCCCAGCCGGTCAACGATGCCGGAGACCTCAAAAAACTGGCCGAGATGGAGGTGATCCTCTCGTGTCAGGGCGGCGGCTACACCGAAAAGACCCATGCGGCCCTGCGGCAAATGGGCTGGAACGGGTATTGGATCGACGCTGCCTCCACCCTGCGCATGCATGACGACAGCGTGATTGTCCTCGATCCGGTCAACCGCGGCGTCATCGATAAAGGCCTTGAGGCGGGCATCAAAAATTACATCGGCGGCAACTGCACAGTTTCGCTGATGCTCATGGCCATTGGGGGGCTGTTTGCCAAGAACTGGGTCGCGTGGCTGACCTCCATGACCTATCAGAGTGCCTCCGGGGCCGGGGCCAACAACATGCGTGAACTGGTCACGCAGATGGGATGTTTGGGGGAAGGGGCCCGGCCCCTGTTGACCAACCCGGCCGCCTCCATCCTGGACATCGACCGGCAAATCGGGACGATGCTGGTCGATCCGCACTTCCCGGCTCAGTATTTCGGGGCACCGCTGGCGGCCAGCCTGATTCCCTGGATCGACCGGGCCATGGCCAACGGCCAGACCCGGGAAGAGTGGAAAGGGCTGGTCGAAACGAACAAAATCCTGGGCCGCGCGCACGACCCCATTGCCATCGACGGTTTGTGTGTGCGGGTCGGCGCCATGCGCTGCCACAGCCAGGCCCTGACCGTCAAGCTGACCGAGGATATCCCCCTGGACGTCATCGAAAATGCGATTACCACCGCCAACGACTGGGTGTCGGTGGTGCCCAACGACAAGGCCGCCACGCTGGCCAGACTCAGCCCGGCGGCCGTTTCCGGAACGCTCGTGGTACCCGTGGGCCGCCTGCGAAAAATGAACTTGGGGCCGCGATATTTAACCCTGTTTACCGTGGGAGACCAGTTGCTGTGGGGGGCGGCCGAACCGCTGCGCCGCGTTTTGAACATTATCCGTGATTATCTGGGCGCCTAAATGTGGCGATGGTCAGGCGGTCCGGTACGCCGACCCTGTGAGGTTCGACGGCGTCAAACCGGTCAGAAGCTGCGGGAAAGCCCGGCTTCCACGCTAAACGCCCGCCAGCGGACGGTGTTGAGGCGGGTGTCCACCACGGTGCCGTCGGCGGTGAAGGTTCGATCCAATCCGCTGCCCGCGGTCATTTCCCTGAGGTTCATTCCCAAATGGATGCCCCAGCGATTTTTTAAGGCCAGGCGCACGTCCGCGCCTGCCGCGAACCCTTCGCCATCGGCCTCATGGATGAAGCTGACGGGGTGATTGAAATCCGAACGTAGATTCCAGTTGGCCTCGGCATCATAGGTCGCCCGGTGGTATTCGCCGGTCAGTTGCACATGGACGGCGGAGAAGGGGCCCTGGGTGCATGGCGCCGAAAAAAGAAGGTCAAGGCCGATCCACGGCCCGATCCAGCGGGTCTGGTAGCGGCTGTTCAGGTTGTCAAAAGGACCGATGGGCGTTGTGGCCGGCGGCGCAGTCAAGACCTGATTGCCATCGACGATGTTCAGGTCCTGTTCGGAGACGGCGTACCCGATCATGGGGCAGAGGGTGAGACGCGATTCGAAAAATGAAAAGCCCGGGCCGACCCCGAAGGACCCATCCCAGACGTTGTGTCCGTCGACACCGTTTACCGAACGCGAGAATTCCTGGCTCCGATTGTCGCCGGCATAGTCCGAATCCCGGTTGCTGCCGGAGATGACGGTGCCATAATCCAGATGGCCGCGAAGGTGAATGCGGTCTTTGACGACGGTGCGATTGGCCAGTTTCAGTTGAAGGATGTCCAGACCGGCCCAGGTGAGCTCGGACAGCACGTTGGGCGCCGTGCCCTGCAGGTTGCCGGCGATGTTCCAGTTCAGCTTGTCGGTGCGATAGCCGGTGGTGAGCGTGAAGGTCGCATCGATCCAGTCGCGCCATGTGCCTTCGTCAGTGCTGGTGCCGGGTGGGGCGGTCGGTGCAAGGGCTTGCGAAAAGGCCTGCGACGCGGGAATTGTCAGCAGCCATCCTGTAAGCACGGTCGTTGTCAACATCCGTGCCAGCCATCTTGGGCATGCTATGTCAGGGGTCGCTTTCATGAGAAGGTTGCCTGCTGTCCGCGTGTGAGGCTCTGAAAACAAATCGAACCGTGTCCGGTCGGCCCGATGCGTGCGGCAGCCCTTTCCGAATGCCCTGATGGCGGTCCGGATCGCTTGCGCCAGCCGGAGGGCGACCTAGCGTCCACGGGTGCTGTACTCTCATGAAATTTAATGAAATTCAAGCCTTAAACATGGCAACGGCCGTCTTGACTTGCCGTTGGCGGTGGCATACAGTGTTGCGGTTTTAGCGTTGCCTGATGCCTTACGGTAATCTTTTTCTACAAAAAACAGCCATGACCGATCCTGCAAAAAGTGCCCATGCCATCAACCGTGCCGCTGCACAGTTGTTCCAGTTCGCCATCGATCGCGGCGACATGAAGACCATTTTGGACGCCCTGCCGTGGGATGCACCTGAAAAGCGGGTGATTCTGGAGCATGAAATTCAGATCCTCAGAATCGTATCGGTGGGTTGGGCGATCACCTTTTTCCTGGCTGACAGTCCCTTGAAAACGCCTCTTGGCCGTCACTATTGGCAACAGGTCCAGGAACTTTCCGAAACGCTCTCTGCCTCGGCAACCCTGACCGTGGGGTCGGATATCGATTACTTCGGTATTCTCAAGACCCGCCTGGACGAATATGTGGGCGCCCTGGATGCCGCCGGGAAGATCCCCCAGCCGGCCATGGCCATTGGCCCGGCCTTTGCCGAGATTTGCGGCGACAGAAACGATGCCTGCGCCGTGATAGCCGGCAGCAAGATGTTTGTGCACACCATCCGGTCCGTCCGGGAGCATCTCGACGACATGGTCAGGGAGAAGGGGTAGATGGTGACCGTCCTGGGTTCCACCGGGCTGCGCGCGGTCACCAGCGGTCTGCTGCTCACCGCGGCATTTCCCAAGGCGGGGATGTCGGCTCTGGCCTGGCTGGCGCTGGTGCCCCTGTTGACCGCCTTGCGCGGCCTGAGTGCCGGTGCCGCCTTCAGGGCCGGCATGATTTTCGGGGTGGCGCACTATCTGACCCTGCTCTACTGGGTTGTGCTGACCATGCGGGTTTATGGTTATCTGCCCTGGTGGCAGTGCATCTCACTGCTGGTCCTGCTGGCCGCTTACCTGGCCTTTTATCCGGGGTTGTTCGCCATGGCGCTGGTGCGCTTCGGTCGAAGGCCGGCCGCTCTGATCCTGCTTGCGCCGATTGCCTGGGTGGCCCTGGAGTATGGGCGCACCTTTCTGCTGACTGGATTTCCCTGGGGAATCGTCGGGTATTCCCAGTATACTCGATTGCATATCATCCAGGTCTCGGATATATTCGGGGTGTATGGGGTGTCGTTTCTGGTGGTGTTCGGCAACACGGCCTGCGTGTTGCTGCTGCTGGCCTTTACCCGCCATAAATGGCAGGGACGGCTGGTGAACCGCGGCGGGGCGATCCTGGCTGCGGTGACCTTTTTGGTCCTGCTCGGCCTGGTCTGGACATACGGCAGCAAGCGCATCGAGGCCGTGACCGGAGACATGGCCGCGGCCGGGACGACGCGTGTCGCCGTGATCCAGGGCAACATCGACCAGGCCCGAAAATGGGACCCGGCCTTCCAGATCGGCACGACCCGTAAATATGTGCGACTGACGCGTGCGGCCGCTGCCCAACAGCCGGATCTGGTGGTGTGGCCGGAAACGGCAACGCCATTTTACTTCGGCACCAGCGCCAAACTGTCGCGGCTGGTAACCGACGCCGTGCGCGATACGGGCATTCATCTGCTGGTAGGAAGTCCCAGCGTCGAGGCCCTTGCGGGCCGGCCGGCCCACTACAACAGCGCCTACATGGTGGCGCCGGACGGCCAGATCATGGGGCGCTACGACAAGGTTCACCTGGTGCCCTTCGGCGAGTATGTGCCCATGAAGCGGCTGTTGTCCTTCGTGGGCAAGATGGTGGCCCAGGTGGGTGACTTCTCGTCCGGGGAGAAAGGCCGCATCCTGGCCTGGGGCGCCAACGCCCCGCCGGTCGGCGTACAGATCTGCTTTGAAATCATATTTCCGGGACTTTCCCGATCCCAGGTCAAAAATGGTGCCGGCCTGCTGGTCAACCTGACCAACGACGCCTGGTTCGGGAAGAGTGCGGCGGCCTACCAGCACTTTGGCATGACCGTTTTCCGGGCCGTGGAAAATCGCCGCAGTTTGGTGCGCTCCGCCAATACGGGCATCAGCGGATTCGTGGACCCCACCGGTCGGGTCGCCGCGCGCACCGCCCTGTTCGAAGATGCCGTGGTTGCCCGGACGGTGCCCGTCATGACTGCCATCACGTCCTATACCCGGTTCGGGGACCTGCCGGCACAGGCCTGTGTAATGGTCATGATTGTGCTGGTGGGCCGGCCCATGGTCCAGGGATGGCGCAGCAAGACGGGGGTTCGACCGGCAACCATGGTCGCTTGGATCAAACAGAAAATCAGCCCCGGGGCTGACCGAGGAGATAACTGATGAGTACCGAAGCCAGACAGACATTAAAAGCGCACCGCCACAAACTCGACCAGCTCAAGGAGTATCTTTGACCTGGCTGAGCAGGAGAAGCGGCTGCAGGAGATCGAAGCGGAGATCGCCCGGGACGGGTTCTGGGACAACCCCGACGCCACCACAGCCATCTTGAAGGAGCGCACGCTGCTGGGTCAGCGGGTCGACACCTTTCGGGCCCTGGAGAAAGATCTGGAAGAGGCCGGGATCCTGCTGGAACTGGCCATCGAGGAAGAGGACGCCGAGACCTTGGCGGAGGCCTGCGGCCAGATCGATGCGCTGGGCCAGCGGACACACCAGTTCTCCCTGGATTTGATGCTGGACGGCCAGGACGACCCGAACAACGCGATCATCTCCATCAACGCCGGCGCCGGCGGCACCGAGGCCCAGGACTGGGCCGAGATGCTTTTTCGCATGTACCTGCGCTGGGTCGAATCCAAGGGTTTCAAGGCCAGCATCGTCGATCTCCAGCCCGGCGACGAGGCGGGCATCAAGGGCGTCACCTTCACCGCCGGCGGCCGGTTCGCTTACGGCTATCTCAAGTCGGAAACCGGCGTTCATCGGCTGGTGCGGATCTCGCCCTTCAACGCCAGCGGCAAGCGCCACACCTCGTTCGCCTCGGTCTTCGTCTACCCGGAGCTGGACAACGAGATTGAGGTCGATATCGACGACAAAGACCTGCGCATCGATGTGTTTCGGGCCAGCGGTGCCGGCGGCCAGCACGTGAACAAGACCAGCAGTGCCGTGCGCATCACCCACTTGCCCAGCGGCATCGTGGTGCAGTGCCAGCAGGAAAAATCCCAGCATCGCAACAAAGACATGGCCATGAAGGTCCTCAAGGCGCGGCTCTACGAAGCGGAGAAGCGCAAGCAGGACGAGCGGCTGCAGGAGATCCACGACGGCAAGGACGATATCGCCTGGGGCAGCCAGATTCGCTCCTATGTGCTGCACCCGTATCAGATGGTCAAGGATCACCGCATCGGCCTGGACGTGGGCAATGTCAACGCCGTGCTGGACGGTGACATCGATATTTTCATCGAAGGGGTGCTCTTGTCGGCCAAGGCCCCGTGATCAACCGGAGATGAACCCAAACGCAGCGAAAAATCGCTCATTTCAGGCACGATAAGGTCATGGTGGAAACGACGCCCGAGCGCATTGATCCGGAAGCCATCATCACCGGCTTTTATCCTGTCGGCAGCCCTACCCGGAGTTTGCTGCTGCGCCACGGCGAGCTGGTGGGTGGCAAGGCCCTGGCGATCCTCGACTGGGCCTGGTGGCTGACGGCTGATCGTGAATTCGTCGTCCAGGCGGCCATGCTCCACGACATCGGCATCGGCCGAACCTTTTGCCCTGAACTGGGTTGCCACGGAACGCTGCCCTATGTGTGCCATGGCGCCGAAGGCCGCGCCATGCTTGACCGTTTGGGCCTCGAGCGCCATGGGCTGGTCTGTGAGCGGCACGTGGGCGTGGGGGTCAGCCGTGAGCAGGTCGTGCGCGGCCAATGGCCCATGCCGCAGCGTGACATGCTGCCCCTTTCCGTTGAAGAGCGTCTGATCTGCTACGCGGATAAGTTTTTTTCCAAAACAGACAACGGCGCGCACGAGAAGACCATCGCCGACATCAGCACCGACCTGGCCCGGCATGAAGCAACGTACGTCGACCGATTTATGGCGCTTCATCGCGAGTTTGCCGGGCCATGAGCCCAATACAGGAAGCCAATTCATGCACTCGGACAACCTTCGCGAGGCGCTGCGATTCTATTTTATCACCGACGACGCCGTAAAGGGCGTTGGCATGCAGGATCAGGTGCGCCTGGCAGTCGACGCCGGCGCCGGAATGGTTCAGTACCGTCGCAAGTCTTTCTCACTGGATGATTTTGCGGAGGTCGAGGCCATCGCGCGGTGTTGCCGCGCGTTTCGCGTGCCCCTGGTGGTCAACGACAACGTGCTGCTGGCCAAGGCCGTGGGTGCCGACGGCGTGCACGTCGGTCAGGACGATGCCGCCCCGCAGCTGGCCCGCCGGGTCATGGGGCCACACGCTATCGTGGGTGTGTCGGTCTCCACCCTGGCGGAACTGGAAGGCACCGACCTGACCCCTTGTGACTACATCGGCGCCGGTCCCACCTTTCCCACCGGCACCAAAGTCGATGCCAAGCCGGCCCACGGGCTTGCCGGACTTCAGGAAATGGTTGCCCGTTCGCCGCTCCCGGTGGTGGCCATCGGCGGCATCGGTCCACACAATGCAGCCGACTGCCTTGCCTCCGGTGCTGCCGGGGTGGCCGTCATCAGCTGTATCACCCGGGCGGACGATCCCGCCGCTGCCGCTGCGGCGATGGCAACCGCCTGCCGGATCCCGCCCCAAAGAGGACGCTAGCACACCGAGTCGTTATGGGAATCAGAAGACGGTTATTCTACGCAGCGGCCATCCTCGTCGGTACGATCCTGATGGGCAGCCTGGGCTACTACCTGATCTTCGAGGGCAGCGCCAGCTACCTGGACTGCCTCTACATGACCGTTATTTCGCTGACCACCGTGGGGTATGGCGAGGTGCTGGGTATCACCGGCAACGCCAGCGCGCAAATTTTCACCATGCTGCTGATCCTTTTCGGCATGGGCATCATCCTCTACTCCATCGGTTCGCTGACGGCCATGTTGATCGAAGGCGAGTTGACCGGCATGCTCAGGAGAAGGAAAATGGAAAAAAAAATCAAGGCCCTGTCCGGTCACTACATCGTCTGCGGGGGCGGTGAGACCGGCTTCCCGCTGGCCGTCGAGCTGGTTACCAGCAAGGCCAGCGTGGTAATGGTGGAAGCGGACGACGACGCCATCGCGCGTTGCCGCCAGGTCAAGGGGCTCTGCTACGTTCAGGGCGACGCCACCGACGACAAGAACCTGATCGCGGCCGGCATCGAGCGCGCCAGTGGCATCACCATCTGCCTTCCGTCGGACAACGACAACCTTTACATCACCATGACCGCTCGCATGCTCAACCCCACGGCGCGCATCATCAGCCGCATGACCAACAGCCGTCTCAAGCCCAAGCTGCTCAAGGCCGGCGCCACATCGGTGGTCTCCCCCAACGCCATCGGTGCGTTGCGCATGGCTTCAGAGATGATCCGACCGGAAGCCGTGGAGTTTCTGGACAACATGCTCAGAAGCGAGCGCGGCGAGCTGCGCATCAACCAGATCGCCGTCCACGGCGGCTCCACGCTGGTGGGCAAGACGATCATGAACTCCGGTTTGCGTGACCGGTTCAACCTGCTCCTGCTGGGGGTGCGCCGCAGCGACGGTGAATTCGAATTCCGTCCGCCCAGCTCATTTATCCTGGAGGCCGGAATGACCCTGATCGTCATGGGTGATATCGACAATATCGATCGGGCGCAGGAGGTGCTGTGAGGGTGTGCGGACCGGTGATTATCGTCGGGGCATGCCCGGTCAACGGGCCTTTCGCTCCATTACAAACCGCCCGGCGATGCACACGGCGGACATGCCGGCCACGCATTCGATCAGTTCGGGCAGGGAGATCTGGCGGTTGAAGTCGCCCAGGTGGGGGCCGCTGGTGATCAGGATGTCTTTTGCACCGCGCTCGAACGTGTCGATTCGGTCCGGGGGGTAGCCTCTCTCCGCCAAGAACTCGTGAAATTCTCGGTCCGTGAGCGACTGCTGGTCGACGCGGCGCAGCAGTTCGGTCATGTGCCGGTCCACGCCCATCTCCGCGACCATGCGCGCGACAAGCCGATCCAGGTCCACGGGCGGCGGTGCGGCCGTCGGCCAACCGGTGAATCCCGCATAATACTGCTCGAAAACATGCCGGATCATGGACGCCAGCAGCTCGCGGTCGAAAAGATCGCGCGCGTCCACGGGCGCGCCATTGCCGTCCAGGCCGACCCGGGCGGCCTCGCGGCTGCGGAAATGGCTGCCGGCCACCAGCAGCAGGCTGAACAGGTGGCTGCCGATGTGCCGGTACAAGATGCGGCTGTCGGCCTGGAAAGAGATCAGGTGTTCGAAGTCTCTGAGGCCGGACAGTCCGAAATTGGGAAATGCACACGAGTCGATCCAGCGGTCCAGCCGTCCTGCCCGAAACCACTGGTAGCGCCCCTGGTCGTCACGGCGCAGCCGTTGGGTGCGGTTGTGAAACAGCGGAATCGGCGCATCGTGGATGATTCCCTCGCCGGCCAGGCGGCCCAGCAGATAGGCATTGCGGCCTAAAATTTCGCATGCTGCCGCGCCGTTGATCCAGGGTTGGTTGGGATAGACGAAATAGTCCCGGTGGGCCACGAAGGCGATGGCCAACCGGTCCGGGTGGGGGCGCAGGACGCCGGGCGGCGGCAGGGGCAGTTGTCTGATTCGAATGATCCGCCGGCTGCCGGAAGCCACCGGCACCGGGACGTGGAAGCGGCAATCGACGGCGTAGCGAGGCTGGCGCAGGGTTTCCATCCAGCGAATCTCTTTTTCCAGGCCCGCGGCCGTGTCCCTTTCCTGGGCCAGCTTCACCACCAGCAGGCGGTCGCTGTCTGCCACGGGCACCACCAGGCTCCTGCCCATGTAGCGGGGCGGTCCGTCGGTTTTCAGTCGGTTGCCGGCCAACAGATCCGGCCAGGCGATGGCCAATGGGTGCCCGCCCTGGTGGTTGGGCCGTGCGGGTCCTTTGATGGTTACCGGCAGGCTGCCCAGGGCTTCGGAGACGCCCCGGTGGGCTCTGCCGCTGGTCTCGATCAGCAGATCGCCCAGGCAGGCCAGGGCCCGGGTACCCAGCCCGTCGGCGCCGGGGCCGGCGGCCATGTCGGTCATTACCGAGGCGGCTTCGCGGAAGAGGAAATAGGCCTGCCGGACCTTGCCAAAGGCCCCGGATGTCAACAGCTGCCTCAATGCGGAGATGGTGGCGGCATCCAGCAGGCCGGGATGCTGTCGCGCCAGCCTGCGCAGGTCGGCAACCGCATGGTAGGTGGCGATAAAATCGAAATGTGGGTCGTTGAGGGCCGATTCGGCCCGGGATTTCAGGCTGGCCGGGTAGGTGTTCATGCGAATTGAATCAGTGCCCACCCATAAATGGTTATTTTGCCCGATCGCTGTGTTGCGGGAAGAACTTTTTCCTCGGAATATCGACTATATGCCCCCGGAAAATTTTTCCCGCGCCTTAAGCTCAACCAAAATTCCTCATTTCTGGACGGGCACGAAATAACGGACGAACATTGCTTTGTCCACTCCGCCACCTGTTTACAGCCCCACCAGTCTGGCCACCTCGGCCAGGCGTCGTATGTGGTGATCGGCGGCCAAGGCCGGGTTGCGGTAGGCCACAAAGGCTACTCCGGCAGCCCTGGCTGCCGATTCATCCACCTGGGAGTCGCCCACATAGATCACCTCGCCGGGGGTGACCGAAAAGTGATCGACGACCCGGTTGATTGCTTCGGGGTGCGGTTTCGGAAAGCGGACGTCCAGGGCGCAGACCACCAGGTCAAACAGGTGGTCGATGTGATTGTCCGCGAGTACGCGCGCCATGGTGTCGGTGCGGTTGGTGGCCACCGCCGTCCCATAGCGCGGGCGCAGGCGTTCGAGCAGCGGCACCAGGTCCGGTTCCATCCGCATGAACTTCAAAAAGGGCTGATAACCGAGCTGCCGGCGGTAGTCGTTGGCGGCCTCACGCGTGGATCTGTCCGGAATTAGGTTTGCCAAGGCCTCGTCGACCGTGTGCATGTGTGCAAAGGCCAACTGGTCGGGCGTCATGGCCGGCAGGTGGAAGCGGTTCAGCAGGTGGTTGTAGTAGGCCCGGTTGGCTTCGCGGGAGTCGAACATGACGCCATCGCAGTCGAAGGCGACCACCTTGGGAGGGGGCGGCTCCCGCCGATCTTGTTCCCTGCCGGGCAAAGTGCCGGCCATCCCAGCGGTTTTTTCCATATCGTCCTTGGGCCGCGTTTAACTGTCACCCGCTTTTTTTTCAGGTGCCGGAGCGCCTGGCTGCGGGGCGGCGGCCGTGATCTGGCCATACACGGGAACGGTGATGGTGGGTTTGACGGTGCTGTCGGTGGTCAGGATCAGCATGTCCGCGTAGCGGCCGGCGGTGCTCTTTTTATTGGCAACCGTCACGATGTAGCCGCTGTCGTTGGCCTGTTCGAACTCCTGGACGTCGACGGCGATGTCACTGCCATTTCTGGCTTTGGCCTCGAGAATCTTGAATGGGTAGGCCGCCTGGCGCCAGATGGTGATCGCCTCTTTGATGTCGCTGCCCGCGGGTCCGGTCAGTCGGGCATAGGGTGGATCCAGCCGGGCGAAGTGCAGCACCGGGCCGGCGATGCTCAGGGTGATCCGGGGAGTTTCGGCGTCGTTGGTATAGACGTCGATCTTTTTTTTCAATGTCCGACCGCCGTAGCCGTTGGTGTTGACCTTGATGCGAATGGTTCCCTCGCCGCCGGCGGGGATCTGCCTCGGATAAGAGGCGACCGAACACCCTCAGCCGGTTTTGACCTGTTGAATGGCCAGCACGCCGTCACCAACGTTTTTTACGGTAAAATCGTGGCTGATTTCGGTGCCGTCCACGACCGCGTCAAACTCATAGGCAAGCTCGGGCAGCACTGCCGTGGGCCGTTGGGCCGGGGCGCCGGCGGCAGTTTCAGCGGTCGGGTCGACCTTCTGATCGGCGGCACCGACCGATGCCACCGCCCCCCACAGCATTGCGAGGATGGCGGCCAGGGCAAGTACATGGACTCTCATGGGGTAGGCTCCTTTTGGTAAACGTGTGGATAGATCCATCATCGTCACTGAACCGGTTCGATCAATGAAAAAACCTGTTTAAGCTGCGTTGCGGGCCCTGTCAAGTTACATCAGTAAAAATGGATCCACATCGACGTTGACCCTGACTTCGGCGGGGGTTGGCGTTGCCCTGTGGGCGAACACCAGCGCATTCACGAACCGGTGCAGCATGACCGTTTCCGGGCTTTTTACCAGAATCTGCCAGCGGTGGCGGTTGGCGATCCGGGAGAGCGGTGCTTCGATGGGACCCATCACTTGGACCGTGGCCTGAAAAGGACCTCTGGCCGCCAGCATCTCCCGGCAACGCGCCCCCAAGGCCTCGGCATACCTGGCGGTGCGCGGCAGCGTTTTGCCGGAGATGCGGATGGCAATCATGCGGGTGAAGGGGGGGTATCCCAGGGCCTTCCGAAAACCGATCTCCTGGCTGTAAAAAGCCACGAAATCCTGGTTTTTAGCCGCCAGGATACTGAAATGAGCCGGGTTGAATGTCTGCAGGATCACCTGGCCTGGCTGCTCACCGCGCCCGGCCCGCCCGGCCACCTGGGCCAACAGCTGAAAGGTGCGTTCCCCGGCGCGAAAGTCGGGAAAGTTGAGGGTCAGATCGGCGCAGATCACGCCCACCAGGGTAATTCCCGGAAAGTCGTGCCCCTTGGCTACCATCTGGGTTCCGACCAGGATGTCGATCTGGCGATGCTTCAGATTTTTGAGCAACTTGACGGTCGCGCCCTTGCGGGTCATGGTGTCGCGGTCCATGCGGGCTACCCGGGCATCGGGAAACAGTTCTGTCATGGCCGCCTCGATTTTCTCGGTGCCGACGCCCAGGAACCTGATTTTATCGGAACCGCAGGCGGGGCAGTTGCCGACGGCGGCCCTGGAAAATCCGCAGTAGTGGCAGCGCAGGGCATTGACCCGCTTGTGCAGGGTCAAGCTGATGTCGCAGTTTTTGCAGCGAATGGGCTGGCGGCACTCGGCACAGATGGGAAAGGCCGAAAATCCCCGCCGATTCAAAAAAATCAGGGCTTGGTTGCCGTCGTCCAGGGTTTTGCGGATCTCCTGGCGAAGCTGGGGCGTGATATAGCGGTGGATGCCCCGCTCGTCACGGGTGTGCGCCAGGTCCACGATCCGGATGGCCGGCAGCGGACGGCGGTTGATTCGCCGGGTGAGGGCGACGGTGGTGTATTTTCCAGTGGTGGTGTTGTGCCAGGACTGGATCGAGGGGGTGGCCGATCCCAAAACGACCAGGGCGTTGTGGTGGCGGGCCCGCACCACGGCAAGATCCCTGGCGTTGTAGGTTAAGCCGTTTTCTTGTTTGTAGGCGGTATCGTGCTCTTCGTCCACGATGATCAGGCCGACGTTGTCCAGGGGAGCGAAGATGCAAGAGCGGGCGCCAATGGCAATGGGTGCTTGTCCGCCGGCGATTCGGCACCACTGATCGTAGCGTTCGCCGCGTGACAGGCCGCTGTGCAGGACGGCCACCGTCTGGCCGAAGCGGGCCCGGAAGCGCCGCTCGGTTTGGGCGATGAGGGCGATCTCGGGTACCAGCACCACGACCTGGATCCCTTTATCCAGGGCCGTCTGGGTCAAGCGCAGATAGATTTCTGTTTTGCCGCTGCCGGTGACGCCGGCCAGTAATACGGATTGAAAGCCCTGCCCCAGCAGGGGTTTCAGGGTCTGCATGACCGCGGTCTGTTCGGAGGTGAGCGTGGGCGGTTTGTCCGGCTCGATGGGGTCGCCCAATGGGTCCCGGTAAACCGTCTTTTCGTAGATCCCAACCTGTCCGTCCCGCTCCATGGCCCGGACCAGGGCCGCCGCGCCGGAACGCCGCGCCTGCAAGGTGGATACGCTCAGATCGCCTTCGTTTTCCAGCATCTGTCGGATGGCCTGACGCGGTTTGGAAAGGGGCCTGTTGACGGGCCCAACCCCAGCAAGCGTGACCCAGCGTGCGGTTTTCGGGCGGATCTGCCGAGCCCTGATCCGGCGATCCACTTGAATCCAGCCCCGGCGCTGCATCTGGTGGATCAATGCCCACGAAACCGGTTGGCCGACGGCCTGCTGTAGTTGCCGGATATCGGCCGGCTGTTTGTTCAGGGCCGGCAGGACCTGCCCCGCCAAGGGGGTCAGGTCCGTGGCGACAATGGCTTGGCGACCCGACGGCGTGATGGTCAAGACAGCGACGTCGGACAGATTCAGGCCCACCGGCAGCGCGGTGGCGATCACCTGGCCCAGCGGGTGCATGTAATACCCGGCGATCCACTCGAAAAATGGAATCATGCTGGCCGGGAAAATCGGTTGGTCGTCGAGGATGTCCAGTAGATGTTTGACTTCCTGCTGTTTGTCGGCCGGCCCCTCGCCGATCAAAAACCCGGTGATCCGTCGTCGGCCAAAGGGCACCAGAACCCGCTTGCCCGGACAGATCTGGTTGGCGAGATGGTCCGGAACGCTGTAGCTGAATGTTTCACGGACCGGCAGGGCCACGGCCACGGCCACGATCCGTCGGAGCTGGTTGATGGGTTGATGATCGCTGGTTTTCACGGTTGCGCGGGTCGTTGTAGGTCGCCTTCGGCCGGTGCAGAAACTGCTGGCCATTTCCGGCAGCAGACAGCGATTATAGCCTCCAGGTGTGCTGGATTCAAGTCATGGATGCATTCTGGCAGCCGTCACCGACCACCTGGTATCGACGGCGCTGTTGCGTCGTGGCCGGCACCACGGCCCCCACCCTGGCGCTAAAGTTCGCCCATGGCCGGTCGATACACACTTCAAGAAAAACGTTCAGCCGCTGCCGGTACCATCTTTACTGTTGTGCAATCAATTGGACAACTGCTACAATTGTTAACTTGATTGTCACTTCACTTTCTGAAAAAAGGTGGCGACGGCCGGTCATTTTAGAAAAGGAGAATCTGATATGAACGCGATCCTGAGACGCTTGATTGTTGTGCTGACCGTGGCAACCCTGGTCGCGGCACCTTTTGCCAGCTGTTGGGCGGAAGGGCTGGAGGAGGACGACGACGTGATTGCCGGAAAAATGGCCGG
The DNA here is from genome assembly GCA_963785365.1 of uncultured delta proteobacterium. Classification (GTDB taxonomy): domain Bacteria; phylum Desulfobacterota; class Desulfobacteria; order Desulfobacterales; family Desulfosarcinaceae; genus Desulfosarcina. The sequence goes on from CAWAUZ010000016.1 coordinate 74,664, forward strand.
CGACGCCCTCATTGTGCGGCCCCTTGGACTTTGCGCCACCGTGATCGGCGGCGCCATATTTATCGTTTCGCTGCCGTTTTCGGCCTTGGGGGGCAATGTCGAACCCGCCTTCAACTATCTTCTGGCGGACCCGTTTAAATTCACTTTCAGCCGACCGCTGGGTGACTTTTAACGATCCACGGCGCGACTTTAAATGCAGCGCGTGCCATCAGCGATGACGGCATTTTCCCGCCCTGATCCTTGCATTCCCGCCTGGGATGGTTTAAACAGTCAGTCTTATTCATGATCGGCGCCCGACCGCCCGTCGCTCAACCGTACACGGGGCCGGGGGCCGTTCGGGTAAATCCAAAATGGTGTCGTTGACCGGCGTTCCGGGAGGCGATACCAGTTTGGCGTCCATCCGCAAATGACCCATTCGACCGATATCCGACCTAAGGCAACCCCATTGCCGCCGGCACATGACCCATCTGCCGGCCCAACGCGGTTGCGTCTGTCGACAGCGATCCCATGGGCTGGCTGCGGATGACCGCCGGCAAACCACAACAGGCGCCCGGCGGTAAAACCGGGTCTGGAAAGGAGGGCGCGTGCCCGTACATCTCGTCGACCACCCCTTGATCAGGCACAAAATCGGGCTCATGCGTGTGCATGACGTGTCTACCAAAAACTTCCGGGAATTATCCAACGAATTGGCCGCCCTTCTCACCTACGAGGCCACCAAGGACCTGGAGACCGAAACCATCACCATCGAAGGGTGGGCGGGTGATGTCACCGTTGAAAATATAAAGGGCAAAAAGATCACCGTGGTTCCCATCCTGCGGGCCGGGCTGGGGATGATGGATGGCGTGCTCAACCTGATTCCGTCGGCCAAAGTGAGCGTGGTCGGTTTGTACCGCAACGAAGAAACCCTGGAACCGGTGCGCTATTACGTCAAGATGACCAGCAACATGGAAGAGCGGATCGCCCTGATCCTGGACCCCATGCTGGCCACGGGCGGCACCCTGACAGCCACCATCGACCTGTTGAAAGAGGCCGGCTGCCGGCAGATTCGCGGCCTGTTTCTGGTTGCCGCGCCCGAAGGCCTCGAGCGTCTGGAAAAGACCCACCCCGACGTGGATGTTTACGTGGCCGCCGTCGACGAGAAGCTGAACGACATCGGCTATATCATTCCGGGCCTTGGCGACGCGGGAGACAAGATCTTCGGAACCAAGTAGCCGTATTAACGGATCAGGCATGCATGGGCGCATCTTTTAACACCATTGCGCGGGTCTTCGTCCCTTTTGCCGCCGGCTATTTTCTGTCCTATCTCTATCGTGTGGTCAATGCGGTCATCGCCCCCAACCTGGCGGTGGATCTGGGCGTCGGCCCCTCCGCACTGGGCCTGCTGACCGCCACCTATTTCATCGCGTTTGCCTCCTTTCAACTGCCGCTGGGGGTTTTGCTGGATCGGTACGGGCCCCGGCGGATGGAGGCCTTTTTGCTGCTTTTCGCCGGGTTGGGGGCTTTCATTTTTTCCCGTTCGCAAAGCCTGTCCGGGCTGATTGTGGGCCGGGCCTTGATTGGTTTCGGCGTATCGGCCTGTCTGATGGCGGCCTTTAAAGCCTACACTTTGTGGTTTTCCAAAGAGAAATGGCCCCTGGTAAACGGGTTTCAAATGGCCGCTGGCGGGTTCGGCGCCCTGGCGGCCACCGCCCCGGTGGAGGCCGCCCTGCAGTTGACCGATTGGCGCGGCGTTTTTCTGGTGCTGGCCGCGCTTACCCTGACAGTCGCCGTGGCGGTCTACACGCTGGTTCCCGAAAAAGCGACCGCCAGCGCACCCGAAAGCCTGTCTGATCAGTGGCGGGGGGTCAAAACGGTATTCACCAGCCTGGCATTCTGGCGGATTGCCCCGCTGACCACCCTTTCCCAGGCCACGCTTCTCTCCATCCAGGGGTTGTGGGTCGGCCCATGGCTCAAGGATGTGGCCGGTCTGGACCGCGTGGCCGTGGCCAGCACGCTGCTGTGGGGTGCTGTGGCCATGATTGTCGGCTTTCTTTCTCTGGGGACCCTGGCCGAACGGTTGAGCCGGCTGGGCGTCAGTGTGGCGACGACATCGGTGATCGGCATGTCCATGTTCATGGTTTTCCAGCTGCTGGTGATCGATGGAACGAGGGTCGGGGCGATGCCGGTCTGGATCGGCTTCTGTTTTTTCGGTACCTCCGGTATCATTGCATACGCCGCCTTGGCACAGATGTTCCCGGTGCAGTTGTCCGGACGGGTGACCACCGCGGTCAACCTGCTGGTCTTTGTGGCCGCTTTTTTGGGTCAGTGGGCCATCGGTGCCATCATCGGCATCTGGCCGGTCGGTGAGGGCGGCAGCTATGATCCGCTGGGCTACCGCACGGGATTTGCCATGATGTTTGGCCTGCAAGCGGTGACCCTTGGGTGGTTTTTTGTCGCCGGACGGATGATCCAACCGACGGCGCAACTGGCCGGCCGGAAAAGGGATGGAAAAACATGAAAATTTACACCGGTACGGGAGATCGCGGCAAGACCAGCCTGTTCAGCGGTGAACGGGTTTCCAAAAGCAGCCCGCGGGTCGAGACCTATGGCGACCTGGACGAGCTAAATGCCGCCATCGGCGCGGTGGCGGCGGCCATCGATACACGGCAGCAGGCCTTGATCGATGAGATCCGCACTATCCAGGCCTGGCTGCTGGATGCCGGTGCCTGGTTGGCAACCACGCCCGGTGCCGCCTCGACGCGATTTTTGCAACCATTTACAGACGCACCCGCCCGACGGTTGGAGGCCGCCATCGACCGCATGGATGCTGCCTTGCCGGGCTTGAATCAATTCATCCTGCCCGGGGGGCACCTGTCGGCCGCCTTGGCCCACGTGGCCCGAACCGTCTGCCGACGAACGGAACGGCGTGCATGCGAACTGGCAGAACATGGCGATTCAGGGTCCAACGGCAGCATGCCCTCGATTCTGGTCTTTCTCAACCGTCTCTCCGATTACCTGTTCGTTTTGGCGCGCTACTGCAATCACCTTCAAGGGCAGGCGGACATCCCGTGGAAACTTTAGGGTCGGCCGGTCGGTTCAGCGCCGCTCTGGTGGCAAAAGCATGGTTGGCGCCCGGCATTTTAGAGGTGCGTCTGACGCGTCCAGCCGGCTTCGATTTTCTGCCGGGCCAGTTCATGCGCATTCTGATGGATGGCTACCAGCGATCCTACACCATGGTGTCGACGCCCGATGCCGAAACCATCGATTTTTGCATCGCCCTGGTCGACCAGGGGCGGCTTTCGGCGCAGATCCGCAGGGCCGCAATCGGGGAGACGTTCCGCCTGAGCGGACCCCACGGCCATTTCGTCTACCAGGGACCGCTGAACCCCGAAATATTTGTTGCCACGGGAACCGGGGTCGCACCCTTTGTGGCCTTTTGCCGCAGCGGGGTCGGCCGGGGCACGCTGGTTCACGGTGTCGCTGCTCCTGAACAGTTGATCTACCGCACGGTGCTGCAGTCGGTGCTGCCACGCTATGTGCCCTGCATCAGCCGGCTGCCGAGCCGCGCCGATATTCCCGACAGGGGCTTTGCCGGCCGGGTTACCCGTTATTTAGAAGACGTGCTGGCGCCGGGGATCTACGATTTTTATCTGTGCGGCTGGCAGGCCATGATCCGCGATGCGGTTGCCATCATTGACGATCGCTTCGACCGGTCGCGGCTGTTTATCGAGACATACAACTGAAAAGGTTCCGGGCGAACCGAGCCCCGATGGGGCCATCGCGGTCGATCGCTACCTTACCGCAAAGACCATGCGTTTCTCACTGTTGTTGTAGTGAATCATCCGGGCGTCGATCGTGCGCTCTTCGCCAAAGATGTTCACCAGGCGCATGCCGCCGGCCACCGACTCGATAATGTCCACATTTTCGAGTATTTTTTCTTCGACTCCGTTTTTCAGCACAAATACGTTCACGTCGCACATGAGGGCGCTCCTTCGGGGTTTTCGCGGATGGCCCGCGCATTCGTTTGGCAAGGTCCGTTGCAAGGGGCGGTGCCGACCCCAATTCGACCATCGGGTTGCACATGGCAATGAAATGGATATCTTGCCAGAGATCGAAGCAGACCAATAATAGCGCACCGGACAGGTAAAATAAAGGTCGGTTTTTATGATGCGTCAAGCGCTCAAAGAGGCGGTCATTCTTTGTTTTGTGGCCGTGGGCATTGCCGTGGTCGTCTATGCGGTCAGGCCCGACAAGATCGGCCCGCCGCCCACTGCCGACGGCGCCGGACCAATCGCGCCCGCGACCGGCTATGCCGAAATCAGCTTGGATGACGCCGTGCGGTTATTTCGGGAAGACAGCGCCATTTTTGTCGACGCACGGCATGCGGCCGATTACGAAGCGGGCCACATCAAAGGGGCCCTTAACCTGTCTGCCGCGGACCAGGGCGCCTGGATGTCCGACTTTCTGAGCGCCACCGATCCGGCGACCGTGATCGTCACCTACTGCGACGGCCAGGAGTGCCACTTGGCTCCGGACTTGGCGGAGTTGTTGTTCTTCAACGGGTTCGACAAGGTCTATTACCTGACAAACGGTTGGACGCGGTGGCAGGCGCAGGGCTTACCGGTAGAGTGATTTCTGATCGCAACAGCTCCGGTTGTCTGCCACCACCGCTTTACTTTCGATACGGCTTGGCCGTAATTCCATATCGACGCATGATCTGCTGCAGCGCCTGTCGCTCCATGCCGCAGGCCTTGGCGGCCTGGGTGACATTGCCCTGGCTCAGGGTCAGCATGTGGCCGATGTAGGCGGCATTGAAGGCGCTCAGGTTGTTTTCCTTGGCCTCCTTGTAGGGCAGATTCAGATAAGGGGTAAGCTCCGTCATGGTTCCGGAGGCGGTTTTTCTGCCGATACCCACGTCTTTGGGCGTGATCTCGTCGGCGCCGGAGAAGAGGATTCCCTGGATGATCATGTTTTCCATTTCACGCACGTTGCCGCTCCAGCGCCGGTTGACGAAGGTCTCCATCAGGGCCGGCGCAAACCGCTTGAGCGGCTTGTTCAGCTCGGCGCAGTGTTTTTCCAGCAGGTGGTTGGCGATCAGGGGGATGTCCTCGGGGCGCTCGCGCAGGGGTGGCAGCTTGATGGGCAGGACGTTGAGGCGGTAGAAGAAATCCTCCCGAAAGTCACCCGATTTGATCTTGTCCGCCAGGGGCTGATTGGTAGAGGCGATGATGCGCACATCCACCCGGATGGGGCGCGAATCGCCCAGGGGCTTGATCTCCTTTTCCTGAAGCACCCGCAGCAGTTTGGTCTGGATGGTGGGGGTGATGTCCCCGATTTCATCCAGGAAGATGGTGCCGGTGTGGGCCTCTTGAAACAGACCCTTTTTGTCCCGGACGGCATGGGTAAAAGCCCCTTTTTTGTAGCCGAACAGCTCGCTCTCCAGAATGTGCTCCGGCACGGTGGGGCAGTTGACGGCGATAAAAGGGCGTTTGCTGCGGTTGCTCAAGGCATGCACCGCCCGTGCGGTCAGGTCCTTGCCGGTTCCGGACTCGCCGGTGATCAGAACCGTGAGATCGTTTTGGGCGATCATCCGGACGGTTTCGTAAACCCGCTGCATGCCGGCGCTCTTGCCCACCAGCTCCTGAAACATCTCCGTGGCATGGCATTCGTGGTGCAGCCTCAGGTTCTCCTTGAGCAGGCGGCTGCGCTCGAAGGCTTTTTCCAGGCGCATGACCAGCGCATCATGGTCGAATGGCTTGGTGATGAAGTCATAGGCGCCCCGCTTCATGGCTTCTACGGCCATCTCGATATGACCATAGGCGGTCATCATCATCACCGTAATCTCCTCGCCGCGTTCCGACTTGACCCGCTCCAGCAGATCAAGCCCGCTGATGCCGGGCATTTTGATGTCGGCCAGCACCAGATCGTAATCGCCGGTGCGAAGCTTTTCAAGAGCGGCCTCTCCCGACGATGCGGTGTCGACCCGGCACCCCAGCTCAGGCTCCAGGCTGCGCTTGAGCAGGATGAGCATGTCCGGTTCATCGTCAACGATCAGTAAGTGTTGTGCCATGGGTTACCCTATCCGGTATGAACCAAACGCGAAAGCGGGTTTTCAAGCTGCTTGATAATCCGGGACGATCGGCAGGGAGAGGGTGAAGGCCGCTCCGTGCCCGTGTTTGCTCTTGACGGCGATGTGACCGCCATGGCCCTTGATGATGCCATAGCTGACGGAAAGACCCAGCCCGGTGCCTTCGCCGGTCGGCTTGGTGGTGAAAAAGGGATCGAAAATCCGCGACAGGTTCTGCTCTTCGATGCCGTGACCCGTATCGGCCACCTCCACCGCGACCCGGCTGGCGGATTCATTCAGCCGGGTGGTCAAGGTGATCGTGCCCGCGGGTGCCACGGCGTGGATGGCGTTCATCAGCAGGTTGATGAGCACCTGTTTGATTTTCTTTTCGTCGATGAGCACCGGCGGCAGGGCGGGGCCGAAATAGGTGTCAATTCGGATGTTTTCCAGATTGCTGTGGTGGCGCACGAAACCGATGACGTCTTCGATGACGGCATGGATGTCCAGGTTTTCCTTCTGGGGGCTGGAAGTTCGGGCAAAATTGAGCAGGTCTTCCACGATGGCCTTGCAGGACCGGACGTGCTTTTCGATTGTTTTCAGGTCGTTGAAACGGTCGGAGTGCTTGTCTTCGCCGCGCAGCAGCAGCTGGGTGTAGCCCAGGATAATCCCTAAGGGGTTGTTGATCTCGTGGGCGATGCCGGAAGAGAGTTCGCCAATGGAGGCCAGTTTGTCCGCTTGCGCCATCTGTTTTTGCATCAGCCGGCGCTGTTCGATGTCCTTGATCAAAAAGTGGATGGTCTCGCCATCTTCCGAGGGACTTCTGGCCAGGCTGCCGGAGAGCAGCACTCGGCGACGGGATCCGCCATTTAAGAGCAGGTCGAACTCCTCGCTGGAAATAAATCCGCGATCCTCGATCTGACGGCTGATGGTCCCCCACTCATGTTGGGTGGACAGAAAGTCTTGAAAGAAGCGCCCTTCGATCGAACTGCCGTCGGCATCCAGGCCGATCAGCTGCCTGCCGGCCGGGTTGAGGGTCACGATACGCCCGTCGGTGCGCGTCACCAAAATCATGTCCTTGGACACCTCGAAGATGCGCCGATACTTCTGCTCGGAGATGACCAGGGCCTCGGTGCGCCGCTCGACCAGCGCTTCCAGGTTCTGATTGAGGAACAGCAGTTCCTCATGGGCCCTTCTAAGGGCCTGACGATCCTTCAGAATTGTTCCATAGATCGTCCAGGTGCGCTCGAAAAAAAGCGTTACCGACGCCACGACAATAAAGGTAAAGGAGTTGACGGCGCCCGAAAAAGGCTGGATGGCGGCCCAGAGATGATGATGTCCGGACAGCAGAAAGATCTGTTTGAGCAGGTGACCGGCCGAGCGGGAGATGGCAAAAACGAACAGGGCCAGGCAGACCCACAGCAGGTAGGTGACGATGATGTTGTGGGGCGCTTTTTTTTTGAGCCGCAGGCTCAATCCAAAACTGAGCAGGGCGAAAACGATCATCATGATCGAGCCGACCACATCCACCAGCCATATGGGCAGCAGCGAGACCGTCATCACAGATACCTTTCAAGCGATTCGGCTGGTGGGGCTTCCTTGAGCATGTGGCGCAATCCCATCCACAGGCAGATCATGGCGGGAACGCACAGCAGGTGATCCAGTTTGATCAGGTAGTAAAGGGCCGCCAGCCAGGTACGGTCTCCGGCGGCGGAAATGTGGATTTGCCAGCCGTCGAGGTGCGCGATGTGGATGGCGTTGATCTGCTCGTCCAGAAAGTGTACCAGAAACGCATTGCCATTCCACAGGGTGAAGAACAAGGCTGCATACTGGGTGTAGCGCCACCCCGGTTCCTTGACCAATCCGGCCCGGCGCAGCCAGTAAATCAGAAGCAGCATCGAAAAGAGGAAGAACAGGTGGGCCAACTGGTGGACCCAGACCCCCTCGATACCGGCGTGGCTCTGGGTGGCAAGGGCAACTTGTGGGCAAAGAATCAGCAGTGCTACCGTTGTCGGTAATTTGAGGGACGATTTGATAGATAGCGGCAATATCATCATCCACCGATTGTCGGCTGTGCCGGCCTTATCCCGTAGAACCGGTTTCATTCGGTCTGGACAGGTCGGCAAAACTCATCATCTCTTCGTTGTCGGCTTGGTGTTTTTTGCGCCACTTTTCGAAAGATGAGAAGTAGGGGATGTTGTGTTTTATTTTTCCGAAGAGCATGTAGACCAGAATGTAAATGGGGAAAAAGGTGAACATGAACCCCACCGACGATCCGAATCCGGGAATCGAGAAAGGAAGTGTAAAATCCACCTCGGCAAAGCGGGCCTGCATCCAGCCCAAAGCAAAGGGAACCGGCCAAAGCGATGAGATTCCGATGGCCACCTGGGCGAAGAAATATTTCCCAAATGCGTCGTTGGCCTGTCTGTTACAATTTTTATAGGCACTTTTGTTTTTGGCCCCGAGGGCTTTGATGGACAGGTTGTGCATCCGGACCATTTCGCGGTTGTCGGTACTGAAGAATCGATGGTTGTGCCGATAGGCCCAACAGTAAGTCATCTGACCGACCACGACGCAGATCAGACAAATTACCGCGGTACCTAAATAATAACCTAAAATGGGGATTTCCGATGCACGGTAAAAAGAGATCAGAAATCCGTCGAGGGCATCATATAGCGTATTCAAAATTTCCATTGGTTTTCTCCGCAAACCAGATTTCGGTTCGGGTATAACCCGGGATATGAGGTGCCAACCAATTATCCCGGGCATTTATTTTTAGGACCATGTGCCGCCCACAAATGGTAGGTTTCGGTTCAGGACAAGGCCGCAGGGAGGGTGAAACTGGAGGCGTCGCAGCGCTACGTCGAGGATAGCGCTGAAGCTTCACTGCGTGCTCAGCTGAGCGAGACCGTCGGCCTGGGCCGAAGGATGCTGTTTGTGGGCGGCACATCAATTAAAATGGGGGTACGATGGAGTAACCCAAGAACCCCTTGGTCGTGTAGCGCAGACCCACATAGATGGCCAGAACGACGAAAAGACGCTTCAGCCAGATGTCCGGGATGTATTTGGACGTCCTCGGGCCGATCATGGAGCCGACGAAAATACCGATCAGTTCGACCCCGATCAGCGGCCAGAATACCGGAATGCCTTTGACGCCCATATAGGTGATGATGCTAATGATCATACCGACGAGTACGGTCAAGGCCGAGGTGCCGGCCACGAGAAACATGGGCAGCCCGGCGATGCTGGTCAGAAAGGGCACGAACAGGAAGCCGCCGCCGATACCCAAAAAAGAAGCCAGTCCGGCGATGAAGAAACCGCCGAGGATCGGTACGATGGGATTGAAGCCGAATTCGACCCCGTAAAAAGTGAAGGTAATTCTTCTAAATCCCCAGGAACCGACCTTGACGCCCTGATCAGCTCCGCTCTGCGTGCCCCCGCCTTTTATATTGGACTCTTCGAAGGCCTTGGCTGCAGCCTTAGCCTCTTTCTTGCCGGCTTGCCCCTTGGGCGTCGTTTCGTAAAACAGGAAGCCGCCGATGATGAACACTACCAGCCCGAAGTAGCCCAGGTAGGCTTTTAGCGAAATCTTGCCGGCGGTGATGATGGGAATGAGAAAACTGCCGGATATGGATCCGATGGCCAGCATGATTCCCAAGGGAAGTACCAGGCGACCCATCCGATAGTAGTTAAAGCTGGATACGGCACCGGAAAGGCCCACCAGCCACTGGTTAGAGACGCGGATACTGTCGGTGATCAACTTGTTGAGTACCGGCGATGTCTCCTTAAATGATTTGCCGTAATCCGCCAGGCCGAACACCGTGATGTGTCCCACACCGGCCATGATACCGCCGAAGGCACCCACGGTTGAGAAAATCCAGCCGACCCAGATGGCCCAGAAGAAACCGGCAATCATGTTGGGTGCCGGGGCACCGGGGATGCCCAAGAATCCAGGCTTGGCGTTGGGGTCGATCTGGCCGGCGTCCGTACCTTGCGGTGTGGCGGCAATGGCATCCTCAAGACTGGCGGCGGACGCCGTACCGGCGGTCAGTAATACCGGTGCAGCTGCGATGAAAAGCAGCAGCACGGTGAGCAACGAAAAATTCTTCTTCATGTTATCCTCCAAAAGTGTTGAGCGTGATGACCGAAATCCACCTCGGTCGGCCTTAATACTAAGGATGAACACCGTTCATCCGCCTTCTAAATCATTATGTTACCTGCCTTTCAGACCACCTCCCATCTTGTGAATTCAATGATTGCCTGGTAATGAGCAAGTTGTATGCCATCGAATTCTATGAGGAGTTGATGTTAAAGATTGTAAAAAATATATAATTATAAGATGGTTATAAAGCTTTCGATGCGGTCGCGGGCTCACCGCGATCCAGCTTTGCGCACAGTGCCAGCGGACCATTGCGCAGTAAAATTATTGCAAACTGCGTATTGCCGTGAATAGATAAATATTTTACGAGGTCGTGAGGTGCAATAATTAAATTTCTGTGCAATAAAAAAAGATCGGTTTTATAAAGGAATATGCACAATGCCAACATTTATTAACCGCCTTCATAAGGATCTTTTTTTTTAAGTAGTTGAAAAAATTTTCGATTTCGGTTTTGTGTGAGACACAGTGGGGGCGGCTGGCTGAAATTAAGCTGGTATGTTTGTTGCTTATGGTGGCTTAAGTTCATGTTGCATGCAGCAATCCAAACCGCACGGCGGTTCACTTTGTGGAGGAATCTAATGGAAAAGGAAGTTTTCAGTCTTTGTTTTATGTGTTCGATTCGTTGCCCGATCAAGGTCAAGGTTAAAGATGGTCAGGTCACCTGGATCGAGGGCAACCCCCATGTGGCCGGCATGGAGGGGAGCCTGTGCCCCCGCGGGGCCGCCGGGACCTCGCTGCTGTATGACCGGCAGCGGGTGCAAAGCCCGATGATCCGTGTCGGGGAACGCGGCTCGGGGAACTGGCGCAAGGCCAGCTGGGACGAGGCCCTGGATTACGTGGGCGACAAACTCAAGGGGATCATCGACCAGTTCGGCGGACACAGCGTCGTTTTAGGAGAACGCACCCAACTGGCCACGCATGTGAGCAAAACATTTTTAAAAGCCATTGGCTCTCCCAATCACTTCACCCACGACGCCCTGTGCAAAGGCTCGGTCAACACGGCCTGCCGGTCGCTGTTCGGCCTGACTGACGGGCAGATCGGCATCGACTACCGAAATACCCGCCACATCGTGCTGTATGGCCGCAATATTTTCGAGGCCTTGTCCGTCAAGGAGGTCAACAACCTCATGGCGGCCTTGGAGGACGGTGCCAAGCTGACCTACATCGATCCGCGGGTGTCGATTACAGCCACCAAGGCGCACCGCTATTGGATGATCCGGCCGGGCACCGACCTGGCGCTCAATTACGCCCTCATGCACGTGATCCTGGACGAGCGCCTCTACGACGCGCCCTTCGTGGCGCGATGGGTGCACGGCCTGAACGAGCTTCGGGATTTTTTGGCGCCGTATACGCCCGAGTGGGCGGAAGCGGAAACCGGGATTCCAGCCGCCGAGATCACCGCTCTGGCGCGTGAGATGGCCGAGGACCGCCCGGCGGTGGCCTTTCACTACGGCTACCGGGGGGCCAGCCACACCGATGAGATCTACCTGCGCCGGTCGATCCTCATGCTCAATGCGCTCATGGGGTCGATCGAGAACCCCGGGGGGCTCTTCTTTAAAAAAGGGCCCGGGGAGGCTGGCGGCAAGGCGGCGCGCAAGCTGGTCGACCAGGATTTCCCCAATATCGAGGTGCCCCGGTTCGACAAGGTCGGCACGCCTGATTTTCCGCTGCCTGACGCGGCCCACGGGGTTCCCCACCGTCTGCCGCATGCCATCTTGAACGCTGACCCCTATCCGATCAAGGCCCTGATCAATTTCCGTTTCGAACCGCTCATGTCCATCGCCGACACCGAACTGACGCGCCGGGCGCTGGACCAGCTGGAGCTGATCGTCACCATCGACATCAACTACTCGGACATCGCCTGGTACAGCGATGTCATTCTGCCCGAATCGACCTACCTGGAACGCACGGATTGCATCCAGCAGGCCAACGGCCTCAAGCCGCAGATGTTTCTTCGCCGCCAGGCGGTCTCTCCCCGCTACGACACCCGCGAAGGCGCCATCATCCTCAAGCAGATTGCCGAACGTATCGGCACCGGTCGCTATTTCCCTTACGCCGACATGGATGAGCTGGTGCGCTGGCAGTTGGAGGGAACCGGCTTTGGCATGCAGGACTTCGATGCCAAGGGTTTCGTGGCCTACGCCAAGGACAAGATTTTCTGGGACCGGGCCGACGGCCTCAAACTCAAGACCCCATCCGGGAAGATCGAGTTCAAATCCGCCCTGCTGGAAGACGCGGGCTTCGAATCCTTGCCGACCTACGTGCCCAAGAAAGTCCCCGAGCCTGGCCAGTTCCGCCTGGTCACCGGCCGCAGCGCCCTGCACACCCACGTCTCGACGCAGAACGTCGCATACCTCAACGAGCTCTGCGGGGAAAACGTGCTGTGGATCAATGCCGCACGGGCCGCCGCGCTGGGTATTGCCGACAAGAGCATGGTGGAGATCGCCTCCAGCCGCCACAAGGGCGAGATCCGCGCGCATGTCACCGACATGATTCACCCCGACTGCGTATTCCTGCTGCATGGATTCGGCCACCAGGCCAAAGGGGCCGAGCGATCCTACAACAAGGGGGTCAGCGATGCCGCGCTGCAGGAGAATCTGTTCGACAAGGTGGGCGGAAGCCCCGCCTACCACGACACCTTTGTCAATGTCAAAGCCGCCTGACCGGCAGCCACGTCCCTGCGGCGCCTGTTTTTCGGTAATGCCGCGGGCCATCAACGGGATAAAAGGACGATGAGCAAATACTACCTCTTTCAAGACACGAAAAAATGTATCGGATGCCATGCCTGCGAAGTCCAGTGCAAAGCCAATAAAAACCTGCCCATGGGGCCCCGATTGTGCCAGATCGTTCAGATCGGGCCCAAGATGATCGGCGGCTTGCCGCGGGCCGCGTATATCTTCATGCCCTGTTTCCACTGTGAAAATCCCTGGTGTGTGGCGGCTTGCCCGACCGGGGCCATGCAGCAGCGCAGCAGCGATGGGATCGTTTTTGTGGACCACAGCCTCTGCGTGGGCTGCAAGACCTGCATTTCGGCCTGCCCCTGGGGGGCGCCCCAGTGGAATCCCGAGATCGGAAAGGTCGTCAAATGCGATTACTGCATGGACCGCGTAGACCAGGGTTTGAAACCGGCCTGCGTAACCACCTGTACCACACACTGCCTCAAGTTCGGCAGCGTGGAAGAGATGACCCAGATCCGCCGGGAACGCCATGCCCAGGCCGTAGCATCGCTGGAGCACAGCGCTTTTTAAAGGGGTCCCGTTATGACTATCAGCCAGTGTCCGGTCACGGAAAGCATCCGATTTGTCGATGATCTCATCGGAAAGGGCGGTTTGACCCACCCGCGCAGCCGACGGATTGCCGAGGATATTCACAGCCTGCTGGAAGACGTGGCCTGGGGACGGGCCGGCCAGGCGCATCTGCCGGCCGTGGACGGGTTGGTCCAGGAGTTGACTGACGAGGCCGAGGAGCCCGAGGGACATCGGCTGGGGCAGCACCTTCATGACGTCCTGGAACAGCACGCTGAAGTGTTCGCGAGCCATGTCACGACCCACAACTGCCCCACGGGGACCTGCGAGTGGCTGACGCCGGCGCCCTGCCAGATGGCTTGTCCGGCAGGCATCGATGTGCCCACCTATGTGCACCTCATCGGCGAGGGCCGTGATGCCGAGGCGATCGAGGTGATCCGGCAGGACAACCCCTTTCCCTGGGTCTGCGGTCTGGTGTGCACCCGGCCGTGTGAGTTCATGTGCGTGCGCGGTCGGATCGACACGCCCGTCTCGATCAAGTTCCTCAAAGCGTTTGCCGCCGAGCGAGCCATGTCCGAGGGGTCCTACCGGAACCCGCCCAAAGAACCGGATAAAAACAAGCGTGTCTGCGTCATCGGGGCCGGCCCTGGGGGGCTGAGCGCGGCCTACTACCTGGCCCTGAAGGGGTACGGGGTTCACGTGATCGAGGCCCTGCCCATGGCCGGCGGCATGATCATGGTGGGCATTCCCCGCTATCGACTGCCCCGGGAGGTCATCGACCGCGAAGTGGCCATGCTGGAAGCGCTGGGGGTAACCTTTGCCTTCAACACCCGTTTCGGACAGGATGTGACCCTGGGCGATCTGAAATCCCAGGGTACCGATGCCTTCTTCTTTGCCATCGGCGCCCACAAAGCTTATCAACTGGGCATCCCGGGGGAAGCGGAGTTCCCCCAGACCATGGAAGCCATCGATCTGCTGCGACGCGTAGCCTTGGGGGAACGACGGGTCCCGGGCAGGCAAGTGGTGGTGGTGGGCGGCGGCAACGTGGCCATCGATGCCGCCCGGACCTGCCTGCGCCTGGGTTGCCCGGAGGTGACGATTGCCTACCGTCGGACGCGCCACGAAATGCCGGCTGATGAGGAAGAGGTCGAACAGGCCGAGGAAGAGGGCGTGCATTTTTCATTTCTGACCATCCCGGTCAAAATCGTCGGAGAAGCGGGGCGGATCACCGGGCTGCGGTGCGTTCGTGCCGAATTGGTGCAGCGTGAAGGCAGCAACCGCATGTCCCCGGTTCCGGTGCTGGGCAGCGAATACACCATGGATGCCGATGTGGTCATCAGCGCGATCGGCCAGAAGGTGGACCAGTTGTGTCTGGAGGAACTGGACACGCTGGGGTGGACCCGGCGCGCGACCATCGATGTGAACATGGTCACCATGCAGACCTCCGTGGAAGGCATCTTCGCCGCCGGAGATGCGGTGACCGGTCCGGCCACCGTGATCGAGGCCATCGGCGGCGGCAAACGGGCGGCCGAGGCCATCGACCGCTACCTGCAGGGGCTTCCCCAGCCCCAGATGCCGCCGGTCCCGGTTCGGCGTCGCCGGGAGCCCTGCACGGAAGTACCGGCCAGCACCAAGATGGTCATCAAGCGGCCGGCCATGGACATGCTGAATCTGGACCGCCGCCGGACCACCTTTCAGCAGGTCGAGTTGGGATACACGGAAAACATGGTCCGTGAAGAGGCCCGCCGCTGCCTGCGCTGCGACATCTGCCGCCGGTGCGGCAACTGCGTGGCGGTCTGCCGGGACAAGATGGGCATCAGCGCCCTGGAAATGGGCTACCTGGACTTCGACCACCCCGGCCCCACCGATCTGCGGATCACCGAGGAGCGCTGCATCACCTGCGGGGCCTGTGCGGCCAATTGCCCGACCGGCGCCATGCAGATCGAAGATCGGGGCGACGAGCGGCTGCTGACGCTGTGCGGCACGGTGCTCAATCGTCAGAAATTGGTCTTTTGCGAAGCCTGCGGCAAGGCGCTGGGACCGAAAAAGTATTTGGATTTTATTGGCCGCCGGGTCAAGTCGGTCGGGCAGACCAATGAAGGCCGCCTCGTCTGCGACGCGTGCGCCCGCACGACATCGGCCCGCTATAGCATGGACACCATGCCGATCTAAACCGGGCAGCCTGACAGGAGAACACCATGGTTTTCAGAAGGGGACAGAAAGTGGCGGTTTACCGGTGCAGCAGCGACGAGAGTTGGGAAGCCTACATGGACCGCTTCGTCGGCCTGCACGGCATCATCACCGACCCGGACACGGCCATCAACGATCCGGATGCGCTGGTCGAAGTCAGCCTGGAGGGAAAAGGCACCCATCGGCTGCCTCAGGATTGCCTCAAGGCCATTGACTGACATGCGTGTTCAAGATGCCATCAAGCAAAAGCGCCGACCCATCCACACCGTAACGGCCGAACAGACGGCCGAGGATGCTATCCTTCGGATGACCGAGTGCCAGACGTCGGCCATTATCGTCATGGACGGGGACCGTCCGGTGGGCATCTTTACCGAGCGCGATGTCCTGCGCTGCCACGTGGCCTGGCGTCACCGGCGGTTCCGGGAGATGCCCCTTTCGGAAGCCATGACGGGGCAGTTGATCGTTGCCCGGCCCGACGATTTGGTCAGCAGTGCCATGGCCATGATGATCAAGGCCGACATTCGTCACCTGCCGGTGGTGGAAGCGGGGCGAATCACCGCCATGCTCACCATTTCAGACCTGGTGAAGCACCATGTGGGTGAACTGACCGCCGAACTGCACTACCTTCAGGAATACATCACCGATCTTCACGATGCCGTACAGGATTAATCGACATGGTCACCATAACCATCGATGGGACAACTTATTCGACTGACGCGGATCGAACCGTGCTGCAGGTGGCCCGGGAGAACAAAATCCCGATTCCGACCCTGTGCTACCATCCGGCATTGAAACCGTCCGGCTCGTGCAAACTGTGTGCGGTGGCGGTGACGGGGCGTGGCGGCCGGCAGATCGCCATGCTGGCGTGCATTCTCAAAGTCAAGGACGGGCTCGAAGTCGCCACCGGCGGCCCGGTCGTGGCGGCGGCCCGGGCCAAAGCCTTCGCCACCTTACTGCAGATGGCCCCGCAATCCGCTCGGTTGCGGCAGATGGCGGCAGATGGCGGGTTGGATCTCGGCCCGCCGCCCGACGGCTGCGTGCGCTGCCGACTGTGCATTCGGGTGTGCAAGGAGATCGTCGGTGCCGGGGCCCTGAAAATGCGGAAAATCGACGGCGCCAACTTCGTGGTGCCGGAAGTGGATCGCTGTATCGGTTGTGGTACCTGCGCCAACATCTGCCCCACCGGTGCCATCCGCGTGGCGGACAGGGAGAATGTTCGCAGCGTGATGATCCGCGACGAGATTATCGGCAAGCATCCCCTGGAGCGCTGTGAGGGGTGCGGCCACTGGTTCGCCACCACGCGCTTTATCGACTATATCGAACACCGCACGGCACCGCATCCCCATGTCAAAGAGACGCACGCCTACTGTCCCAACTGTGCCAAGCTGTTTTCAAACCGCACCCGGGCCGTGACCGACCACACCGTCAAGCTGCGCATGCCGGGACATTGAAACAGCAGACCCCGCCAACGGACTAGGCCCATACGAACCAAAAAGTCCCTTCCAGATTTTGGAAGGGACTTTTTTATTTCGGGAACGAACAAAGAGAGGGTCAGACCTCCAGCCAGGAGTCGGAGTACAGGGTTCGGCCGAGGATGACATCCACGGTTTTGGCATAGTCCAGCATCTCTTTGGACAGGCTGGCGCGGTCGGGCTCGACGCCGTCGAGCATGCCGTAAATCAGATCGACGATGTCCTGGCGTTCCCCCTTGCAGATGGCGGTGAGCTGCTCGTCGCGCGGATCGGCGATGATCGACACCATGCCGCACTTCATCAGCATGACCATGTAGGTCTGGTTCAAGATGGGGCGCAGGTGGTCGGGCGGTCCGTTGGAGATGTTGGACAGGCCGCAGGTGCTCTTGGCGCCCGGGGCACATGTCCGGCAATCATCTTCTGGAACTCCATCAGGCTGATGGCCTGGGGCTGCTGAATGTTGACCGGCGTGACGATGCCGTCCACCCAGATTTTCTCGTTGGGGATACCGGCCTCGTTGGCAAAATAGAGCAGTTCAACGCACAGGGCGGCCCGCTCGTTCTCGTCACGGGGCAGGCCATCGGGGCCCCACATCAGGGCCACGAAATCGGCGTTGTATTCGGCCGTCATGGGGACCATGCGTTCGTAGCGTTCCGGACGGCACATGATCGAGTTGACGATGTGCGGGGTGCCGCTGGGAATCTGCTTGACGACCTTCAGGGCCGCTTCGATGGCGTCGATGTTGGAGGTGTCCAGGGCCAGGGGTAGATCGGGCACCACATCCTGCACCACTTCGACCACCCAGGGCATCAACTCGTGGCCGTCTTTTTTGGCGGGCCCCAGGTTGATGTCGATGTAGTCCATGCGTTTTTCTTTCTGAAACAGGGCCTCTTCCTGGATCGGCTTGGGATCGCGCTCCTTGAACGCGCGCCCTATCTTCGTTGAGATGACATTTAAACTTTCGCCGATAAGTAGCATACGCTTTTCCTTTCTTTTTCTCGGCATCATACACCGGCCACTGCACCGGCCACGAATGACGCGCTTGCCAATTGAATGGCCGGCGGGCCGGCCAGGAAACGACGGCCAGGGGGGCGCAATGTCCCAACCCTGACCGTTAGATCACGCCGTGGTTACGCTTTGAGGAAGCCGGGAATGTGAGCGGCTTCCCGGGGACCGACGGTGATGGTCCAACCGGGCAGTTCCTCTTCCACGTCGCCTACGATGGCGGCGGCATAGCCGGGAATGACCAGTTCCTGATTCTTGACTTTGTCGGCGATGCCGCATTTCTTGACGAACATGCCCACATCGTCACCGGCGAATTTACCGGCGGCCCAGGCGGTCAGTACGGACAGGCCCTCGGAATCCTTGATCAACAGCCAGGTGGGCACCTTGCTGGCCTCGATTTCACCGGAAACGATGAAGTAGGTCAGGGCAAAGTTGGTGGTGACCAGCACCGGTGAATTCTCATCCGGGTTGTTGATCTCGTAGATCCCCTCGGTCACGGTCATGGGCCGCTGCGGGTCGGTGAAAATGTTGAGCCGCTCCAGCAGCAGCGGAAAAACGGATTCACCGCTGAAATCGGACATCACCACGATGCCGCCGTACTTGGCCACGAACATGGCGGCCATCATGGTTTCCACATCCAGGTTGGACGCCATCTCGCAGGGAAAGGTGATCGTTGGAAAGCCCACGCTGCGGTTGCTGTCTTTGAGGGCGGCCCGGCGCACGGCAATCATGTCCTGGTGGGCCTGTTTGGGCTCGCGCGAACCGGGGTCGAGGACCAGGTCCTTGAGGCCCATGCCGGTCAGTTTGTCCGACAGCGGCACCAGGGCTTCCAAAGAGTCGGCCTTGATGCCCAGGGGCAGGTCGTTTTCCTTGGCGATCTCACCCAAGGCGTCGGCATTGGCGTCGGTGGCGCCGTACAGGAGCGGGCGCTTGAACCCGCAGGCGGCCACGCCGGCCTTCATGACGTCGGCGTTTTCGGTCATCAAGATCACATTGAATTCCGAGGTTTCGGCGATCTGCTTGGCCACGGCGCCAAAGGCGTCGGCGTTGCCGTCGACATCCTTGACGGCCACCAGTTCCGGCCGCAGGTTGAAGCCCACGCGCTCGAACTGCAGGGCGTTCCAGGCCTTCAGCTTGGCTTCCAGGTCGGCGGCGGCAATGTCGGAGCCCACCTGGGCGGCCAGCAGGGTCTGGTTGTAAAAGGTCTTCTCATGGCGGTACTGGACGGTTTCACCGCCGGTGATGGCCTTGCGCACACCGGCACCGATCGTGACCGGCCGGATCGGGGGCGCCGAAGCCGCCGAGAGTTTTTCGCGCGCTTCGTCGGAGACGTAGGGGCAGCTGTCCAGTTCGGCCTTGCCCGATGCCAGGTTCATGGCAAAGGCAAGACAGGTGGGTACCCCGCATTCCTTGCAGTTGGTTTTCGGCAGGAGCTTGAAAATTTGAATACCGGTTAATGCCATACTGTTCTCCTTGTCTGTATGGGCAATTCTCCCGGCTGACGTGGCCGGGGAATCGGTTTGTCTGCGGTGGTGGCGGGACGGGCGTTGGGGCCCGTCCCGCCGTTTGGCACGTTAGCCGATCAGCGGATCCATGGAAAGGGCCGGATGGCCTTTTTCCTGGAGGAAGGGCAGGATCTCCTCTTCGGTGATGCCGACGGTTTCGTCGGCGATCATGTCGTAAAAGTTGGGAATGCCCATTTCTTCGCCGGCTTTGTCCAGGCGCTCCTTGATCTCTTCCTTGAGGACCTTGGGCATCCAGACCATGCGCAGCAGGCCGCCGTCGCCCTTGATGAACTTGCCCTGGGTGATGTTGAACTTGGAGTGGCCCACGAATCCGGGCGAAGAGGCCCCGCCGCCCATGACGCCGGCCAGGGTGGTGAACTTCATGCCGCAGGGGGTCTCCCCGGTGTAGTCGCGGTCGACGGTCATGACGCCGTTGCACGAGGGCAGCATGGCCGCGATGCACTCGCAGCAGCCGCAGGTGGTCATGGGGTCGATGACCATGGAGTAGAAGTTGTAGTGGGTCGACGGCCCCGCGCGAGGCCTTGTAGACGAAGTCGTTGACGCCCTTCCACTGGCCCAGCTTCGGATCGAGGCACTCGCCCTTTTCGATGGGCTGGTTGGGGCCGGTGGGGTTGATCTCGAAGGAGGCCTTGCAGTCCATCCAGTTGTAGGCGCCGCACAGGCCGGTCCGCTCGGGGCTGACCGTGCAGACGTGGGTGGGCGCGAAGGACTGGCACAGGGTGCAGGAGTAGTAGGTCTCCACGTCCTCGTCGGTCATCTTCTCGACGCGTTCGTCGCGCGTCTTGTATTCGGCCCGGGCCGTCTCGGTCAGCTTGTCCACGTCTTCCTTCTTGGTGTTGAAGGTCACCTGGACCTTGTCCAGGATCTTGCCGAAGTCCTGGTGGAACTTGGCGTGCAGCACGACACCGATGTCTTTCAGGGTAAAGCCCTTTTCCACGGCGGCCTTGCTGATGCGGACCCAGGCGATGTCGCGCTGGCCGATGTGCATGATGCCCTGGATGTAGTTGATCAGATGGTGGATCTGGCGCTCCAGGATGGGCTCGAAGTCGGCCTGCATCTCGCGGCCGGCCACCTGCACGAAAATGCCCATGGGGAAGGTGTCGCCTTCCTTCAGGTCGTCGATGTCCGGGCCGTCCACGATGACCTTGCCGTCCTCGATCTCGTTCATCTCGGCCATCTTGACCAGCTCGGTGCACTGGGTCTTGCCGCCGCCGCACTGGGCGTACAGGTCGGCGCCGCGCACCCGCTCGCCCTCGTAAGCCGGGCCGAAGGCGCAGGGGATCTCGATGTCGGAGACGGTGGTCTTCAGGCCGCGCACCTCCACGCTCTCTGGCACATCTCGCTCGTGGGGCACGTTGGCCACCACGTGCTCGTAGGTGCAGATACCCGTGGGCAGGATCTCGGGGATGTCGGTGTCGGCCAGGGTCGGGAAACCCCAGTTGACGCAGCCGGCTGCCGCCACGGCCCACTCGGTGCCGATGTCGCCCAGGGCGTTGACGAAGGCGAAGACGCGGTCCTTGTTGTACATGCAGGATCTTCTTGTAGTCGCCGGGCTTGACGCCGCCGAAGGCCATGGCGGCGCGGTTGGCGAACCCGAGGGCGAAGACGGCCGAGGAGATGTCCGGGCCGAAGGGCACGATACGGGTGTTCCAGCCGATCTGGACGCCGGCCTCGAGAAGCTGCTCGATGGCCGTGGTGCCGTTGTGATTGGCGGCGCAGAAGATGTAAAGGCTGCGGCGCTGGTACTCTTCGACGATGTCCTTGGCGATTTCCGGGCGTGGGGGCGGCGCCGACGATGGCGGCAAAACCGGGCGCCGAGCCGTCCACGAACTCCACGCCGCGTTTGCGCAAGATGATGTCGTCGGCCGCGCCGAGCCAGATCTTGCCCGCTTCGATGTCCGGGTCCTCTTCGGGCATGGTAGAAATCCGGCTGGTCCAGGATACCGCAGGGCCTCTATGATCTCGTAAGCAGAAGATGGCCGCCATGCCGGCGTCCAGCAGGGGTCCCAGGTAGGGCAGGTGGTTCTTGCCCTTGATGTGCGGGGGCAGCAGGCCCCGGGCAAATTCCAGGGGTTTTTTGAGATCTTCCAGGGTTTCGACCTTCATGCCGGTCAGGGAGTAGATCACCGGCAGGTAGTAGGCCGTGTTGGGAAAGCCGATCTTGGTGTCGGCGTTGTAGGTGTCGAGCGCTTTCTTGAAACGGCCTTCAGCGCTTGGAGACCACTTTGTACCCACCCTGAATGGCGGCAAATGCAACTAATCTTAGACATAACATATTCCTCCTTCGTTGAGGATCTGGTTAAAAATCAATTACCCTTCCAGTGCCTGGCGGTCGGCCATGTCCATCAGGACGCGCTCCCTGGCCTTGTCGATGCCCAGTTCCTTGCGCTTCTTGTCGATGTGGGCGATCATCAGGTGGGCGTGCTTGATCGGGTCGGCTTCCAGGTCCCACTTGCCGCCGTACAGCTTTTCCATCTCCTTGGACAGGTAGTCGTGGAAGACCGGCGCACCCGAGGTCGGCAGGTACAGGCCGAAGACCGTGTAGACACCGGAAGACACGAAGTAGTGGCCGATCGAGATGGCCTTTTCGCTCATCCACTCCGGGGCGCTGCCGGCCGCGGGCAGGTCGCAGATGTCGTTGCCCAGTCCGCCGGCCTTGACCACTTCGGTGGCCGCCAGCAGGATGCGGCTGTTGTCCACGCAGGATCCCAAGTGCAGCACCGGCGGGATGCCCACGGTCTCGCACACCTCGGCCAGGCCCGGTCCGCAGTACACGGCCGCCGCTTCGGGCGTCAGCAGCCCTTCCATGGCGCAGGCGATGCCGTTGCAGCCGGTGGTCAGCACGATCACGTCGTTTTTGATCAGCTCCTTGACCACCTGCGATGTGGGCTTCGTTGTGGCGCGTGCGGGCGTTGTTGCAGCCCACCACGCCGGCGATGCCGCGGATGCGGCCGTTGATGATGTTGTCGTTCAGGGTGTAGTAGTCGCCGCGGAAGGTGCCGCCCAGGTGGTACTGGATCGACTCGACGCCGAAGCCGCCGATCGAACGAGGCCTTGTACTGGGGAATCATCACCTCGCTGCCGCGGTTCTGGAAGTTGTCGATGGCCATGCGCGACGATCTTTTCGGCATCTTCCAGGGCGTGGTGCTCGTCGAACTCGATGTGAATGACGCTGTCCTGCTCCATCTTGGCGATGGGGTGGGTGGTGATCAGCTTGGTGTGGAAGCACTCGGCCACGTTGGCCAGGTTCTGGAACACGCACTGGATGTCCACCACCATGGCGTCGCAGGCGCCGGTGATGATGGCCAGCTCCTGCTGCAGAAGGTGCCGGCCTGGGGCACGCCGTGGCGCTGGAAGATCTCGTTGGCCGTGCAGCAGATGCCGCCCAGCTGAATGCCCTTGGCGCCCTTGGACTTGGCGTACTCGATCATCTCCGGCTTCTGGCTCATGGCCACGATCATCTCGGAGAGCACCGGCTCGTGGCCGTGGACGATGATGTTGACGTGGTCCTCTTTCATGACGCCCAGGTTGGCTTCGGCCTGCAGCGGGTAGGGGGTGCCGAACAGCACGTCCTGCAGGTCGGTGGCCAGCATGGAGCCGCCCCAGCCGTCGGCCAGGGAGGCCCGGGTGCCCTGCTTGATCAGGTTCTTGTAGTCCTGGTCCACGCCCATGTGGGTGCGGTGCATGATCTCGACGATCTCGCGGTCGATGTTGCGCGGCTTGACGCCGGTCTTGTTCCACTTTTCATACAAGGGCGCCGGGGCGCGCTTGAGGTAGTAGAGTTCGCCTTCGGCCTTGCCCCACTCGTTGAGGGCTTTTTCGGCCACTTCCAGGGCGATCTCGTCGATGTTGCGGTCCTGGACCGCCCCATCGACCTCCACGGTGGTGGCCACCTCGAAGTGCGGGGCGATGGCCAGCAGTTTGTTGGGGTCTTTGATCTTGTAGGCGTCGGTCTCCTTGCGGGCCGCACTCAAAAAGACCTCGGCCACACAGCGGCCGTGGTCGGAGTGGGCGGCCGCGCCGCCGGCGATCATGCGGATGAAGTTGCGCGCGGCGATGGTGTTGGCCGTGGCGCCGCACAGGCCCTTGCGGGTGTCTTCGCCTTCGATGCCGCCCTTGGGCAACGGCAGGCGGCAGGGTCCCATGGCACAGTTTTTACAGCAGATGCCCTGGATGCCGATGGCGCACGGTTTCATCTGGGCGGCGCGGTCGAAGACCGTGTCGATTCCCAGCTTCTGGGCCCGGGCGATCATCTCCTGGGTTCCCGGGTCGATGGATGAGGCGACGGGATCGGCCAGCTTGGGGGCCTTGTCCGCCGCTGCGGTTGCGGCTGTCTTCTTGATTACTGCCATCAGAGGTTCCTCCTCATATTGGTTTTGGCATGGGTTAACGGTTGCGCTAGTAAAGAGAGACGCGTCGATGGACCCACTTGAGTTTGGCCAGGATCTTTTCCGGCTCCGATTTTTGTTCGGCGGCGGCGGTCATGGGGACGACCGTCTCCTTGCCGCTTCCGGCGCGTTGGGCAGCCATCTTCTCGCGTTCGGCGGCCCGCTTCTGACGCAGGGCCTCTTCGGCGGATTCCCGTTCGGCGGCAGCCTTGGCCTTGGCCTCTTTCTCAGCGGCGGCTTTGGCCTCTGCGTCGGCCTTGGCCTTGGCCTCCGCGTCGGCTTTGGCCTTGGCATCGGCTTCGGCCTTGGCTTTGGCATCCGCTTCGGCCTTGGCGGCGGCGTCGGCTTTGGCCTTGGCCTCCGCCTCGGCTTTGGCTTTGGCCTCGGCTTGCGGATCGGCTGCCGGTGCGGCCGGGGCAGCGGCCGGTGCCGGTTCGGCCTTCTTGGCCGGGGCCGCGGCGGCTGCCGCTGCGGCGGCTGGTTTGGCGGCCGGTTTAGCGGCAGCCTTGGGTGCAGCGGCGGCTTTGGCCGGGGCGGCTTTTTTCTCTTCTTCGATGGTCAGGTCCGGTGCCGGCGCCAGGGCCGCCAGATCGACGGAGACGCCTTCCAGCCGTTTGGCGATGGGGGCGACGTCGGCCAGGCTGCCGCCGTCCATGGCAGGTCGATGAAGGCCTTGACCAGCCGGATGGCTTCGGGGTGGCGCATGATCAGAATGTCCGAACCGGCCATCAGGTAGGTCACGGCACCCACGGCTTCCATGAGGATGCCGCGTCTTTCGGGGTCGCCCAGGGTCGGGGCTTCCTCGACGCCCTGCTTGGCCTCCTTGCACTTCCAGATCTCGTTGGCCAGGTTGTTGATGATGGGCATCTGCAGCTTGTCGTCGCCCTGGGCCATGGCGGCCATGCGCAGGCGCTCCATGACCGAGTAGCTGTACTCCAGGCCGTAGCCCAGACCGCCGGTGGTGGGGTCGATGATCACCCGATCCATGGGCATGCCCAGGTTTTCCAGCAGGATGTTGACCTGCTTGGCCAGGTTGACGTCGATGGGTGAGGAGGTGATCAGGGCGTGGCCGTAGCCCATGGCCGCGGCGCCGATACCCTTGTGGTTCTTGTCTTCCACCGGCCCCATGGTCAGCTGCTTGTCCTGAATGTCTTCGGCGATCTGCTTGAACACCGCCTCGTCCTTTTCGTGGTTGGCCACCCCCCAGAGCACCAGGGGAACGTCGATGGCGGCCAACACTTTTTTGACTGTGGCGGAAGCATCCGCCGGGCTGGCGTCGGTACCGTTGGGGTCGGTGCTTTTGAGCTGCAGCACGATCATGTCGGCACCGTATTCCTCGACGCATTTTTTGGCCCAGGCGGCCGGATCGGAGACCACGTCTTTGAACGGCTCCAGAGCCGCCGCCGGCCATTCGTCGGGCACCATGTCCCAGATTTCCATGGCGATTTTCGGTTTGTGGGGCATCTCCCCCTCAAACTGATAGAATGGGTAGCAGGTTTCGCCTCCGACGGTCACGGCCTTGTCGCCGCTTCCGATGGAGATCGCCTTGATCGCCCCGGCATAGGATTCTTTGTAGAATTCGAAGCTCAACGTTACCTCCTTATCAGCTACCGGTTAATGATTGAGGTCTACTGCATTGCCGTCGCCTGAAGCGGCAACGGATTCTAAGGCCGTCGCGCAGATACGCGGCCTCGATCGGAAATGATTAGGCCCCCTTTCATGAATGAATTTTTCTTTCTATATGCAATATCTACAGCGGTAGATAAGAATCTGGGGGAGGATAGGGGTGGGTCTGGAATGTCGCAGGCTTCCGCAGGATGGTGTTCGCTTGTTTCTGTGCAACGCCTCATCGGCAACAAAGTCCTCTGATGTGCAAATAGTGACTTATTTGTCAGTCGGACGAACCGTTTGTAACTTCATTCGAAAGGGCCGTTTCGGCCAAGATGGCTGACCGCTTCCCAAAGGCGGAAAACCAGGAAATATTCTTATATCTTGGTCAGTTTATTTGTCAATAGAGGAGTGTGTTTTTATAACAATTTTTTTGGTATATGTTCACCCACCGACGGTCTTTGATGAAAGATGCTCAGGGCCTGATCGGCCTGTCCGGTGACAATTTTGTCGACTTGGATTCCATCCGAATCGACGGCCGTTTTTCAGGATGCCGAAGCCCGTCGTGCCAGGCGTTCCTTGAGCCGTGGAAACTGGTTGATGTCCGTGTGGGGCAAAAACAGGGCCGCCACGTAGTTGTCCATGTAGGACGGGGTTTCGGACAACTCGAAATTGGTCATGCTGCGGGTTACCTCGACGACGTCGTGCCGAATTCGATTGGTCAGGCTGCTCATCTTGGCGCCCAAAAGGGAGCTGTTGCCGATAAAGGTGACCTTGTCCGGATCGATTTCCGGCAGCAGGCCGATGGTCATGGCCTTTTCCAGATCCACATAGCTGCCGAAGCCGCCGGCCAGGATGATGCGATCGATATCCGACATGCCCATGCCCACTTCGGCCAGCAGGGTCATACAGCCGCTGAAGATGGCGCCTTTGGCCCGGATCAGGTTTTCGATGTCGATCTCAGTCAGGGCGATATCCCGGTCGATCTGGGTCACGTTGGCCCAGGCCAGGACGTATTCCCAGACCCCGTTGTCCTCACGGATGCGGTCGGTCTCCAGATCCCGGTTGAATTTGCCCAGGTTGTCGATCAGCCCCAGCTCGAACATGACGGCGGTCATGATGATCAGGCCGGATCCGCAGATACCCTTGGGGCCCACATTGCCGATGGTCATGAGCATGGGTTCCCAGGTGACCGGATCGAGCGAGAAGTCCTCGATGGCCCCTTTGGCGGCGCGCATGCCGAACTTGATGCCGCCGCCCTCGAAGGCCGGTCCGGCGCTGCAGGCCGCGCAGGCCAGCCAGTCGCGGTTGCCGATGACGATCTCGGCGTTGGTGCCGATGTCCATGAACAGGGTCAGCTGCTCATCCAGGTACATGCCCGAGCCCATGACCCCGGCCACGATGTCGCCGCCCACGTAGCTGGAAACGGCCGGATAGACCAGGGCGGTAACGTGATCGCGCAGGTTCAGGCCGATATCCACGGCACGGATGGGCGGGTAGAGGGTGGAGGCCGGGACGTACGGGGAGCGCCGGATATAGCGCGGGTTGACCTTGAGCAACAGCTGCGTCATGGTCGTGTTGCCGGCCAGGGTGATGGCCGCGATGTCGTCGGGGTCCACTTTGGCACGCCGCACGATCTTGGCGATGATACCATTGATGGTCTCGGCGACTACTTGGTGGAGGCGGTCCAGCCCGCCCTCTTTTTCGGCAAAGACGATCCGACTGATCACGTCTTCACCGTAGCTGATCTGGCCGTTGAATGCGCCGTGTTCGGACAAGACCGCCCCGTCTTTCAAATCGATCAGCTGGCCGTAGATCGTCGTGGTGCCGATGTCCATGGCGATGGCATAGAGTTGGTCGCTGGTGTCGCCGGGCTGGACATTGACGATTTCGGTCTTGCCGCTCTCCATCACCGGGCGGGCCAGCGTGGCCGTCACCCGGAATCCGTCCACGCGCAACACGTCGGGGATCTTGCGGATCACCGGCAGGCTCACCGTCAGGCGGTGCTCGCCGTGATGGAGCTTGAGATGGCTCACCAGACGGGTCACGTCGGGCAGATGATCCTGGCTGTCGGGTTCGGGCAGCTCGATGTAGATCTTCTCCACCGGCGGCAGGAACAGGCCTTTTTCCTTGAGGTCGTTCAGGTTCATCTGCTGGATGCGGGCCGTGCACCGCGGCACGACGTGCTGGCTGAGCACGCTGGCGTCGATGGCGGACTCCACCGGCACGCGCACGGTCACATCTTCGGTTATCGTCGACCGGCAGGCCAGGCGGACCCCTTTTGCCCGGTCGGCCTGGCTCAACTGGGCGCTGATGCCACCGGCCACGTCTCCGGATTCCACGATGACCCGGCATTTTCCGCAGACGCCCTCGCCGCCGCACGAGGCGTTGATGTGCACGCCGGCCTCCATGGCGGCGCGGATGAGGTTGCCGCCGGCCTCGACGGTGATTTCGCGATGGTGGGGCAGAAACGTAATCGTGTGTGTCATGGTGCCTTCCCGGGTTGAGGTGTTTGGCGGCATGGTGTTCCGGGGCTATATGCCCGGATTCGCGATCTGTGTGTCCCGCTCCTGCCGCAGGTCGTCAAACCGGCAGCTCAGGGCCATCATGCCGGCTTCCATGGTGGTGACAACCTTCAGGGACAGGCTGTTGAACAGGTGGATCATGCCCTGG
The DNA here is from genome assembly GCA_963785365.1 of uncultured delta proteobacterium. Lineage (GTDB taxonomy): Bacteria > Desulfobacterota > Desulfobacteria > Desulfobacterales > Desulfosarcinaceae > Desulfosarcina. The sequence goes on from CAWAUZ010000016.1 coordinate 102,973, forward strand.
TTGCCCGGGGCCGTGTAGGCCGTAAACCCGGCGATGCCGTTGTCCCTGGCCCCTTCGAAGAGCTTGCGCATCAGCCGCTTGCCAAGGCCTTTGCCCTGCCATGGGCCGCTGATGGAAAAGGCCACTTCAGCCAGGTTGCAGGACGGGTCCAGCAAATATTCGCCGATGCCCACCACCTTGCCGAAACCGAATTCACCGACCACCGCCAGTATGGTCAGGTTTTTGATGTAATCCACCTGGAAGACCTCGCCGACGTCCTCGTAGATGAAGCTGGTTTTCTCGTGAAAGAACCGCGAGAGAATGTCGTTTCTGTCCAGGGTGTAAAAGTGCTCCTGGATGCGCCGTTCGTCGACCGGTTTGGCCGGCCGCACGGTGACCGTCTCCCTGTCCATCTCAAAAGTTTGTTCCAAACGCAAGGGATAAACCCCGTGCAGGGATCCCTTCAGCTCGCGCTGCGCACCGATCAGGCTGAGCTGCTTGGCCTGTCGGAGCAATTCGTCGCGAAAGTCCGGGTGGGCGATGCTGATCATGGCCATGGCCCGCTCCTGAAGGCTCTTGCCGAACAGGTTGACCACGCCGAATTCGGTGGCGACGTAATGGACGTCCGCCCGGGGAACGACCACGGCGGTGTCGCCCAGCATGGGGGCGATGCGGCTTTTCCGGCCGCCCGCCGCGGTGGCCGGCAGCATGATGATGCTGCGCCCCCCGTCGGCCTGAAAGGCGCCGCGAATGAAATCCAGCATGCCGGTCACATCCGAGTAGTTGTTGAATTCCAGGGCGTCGGCCGCCACCTGGCCGGTCAGGTCCATGGCCATGGCAACGGACAGGGAGACCATTTTGTGGTGGGCGGCGATGACGGCCGGGTCGTTCACGTAATCCGACGGGTGGAACTCGATGGCCGGGTTGTCATTGATGAACTGGTAGAGCGCCGGCGACCCGATGGCGCTGCTGGCCACCATTTTACGATTGTTCACCCCCTTGCGGCGGTTGGTGATCACCCCCCGGGCGAACAGCTGCATGATTTCGTCGGTCAGAAACTGGGTGTGAATGCCCAGGTCGCGTTTCCCGGACAGGGCCATCAAGGTGGCCCGGGGGGGCGTGCCCGGGCTGATCTGAACGGTCGACCCGTCCTCGATCAGCCGGGAGATCAGCCGCGCGATGGTTTCGGCGGCCTCGGATTCGGGGATGGGCGGCAAGGTGAGAATCGGTTCGCGTTTTTCCACCACCAGATGCACGTCGTCCACGTGAATGAAGCTGCGGCCCAAGACCCGCGGCATTTCCGGATTGACCTGAACGATGACCAGGTCGGCCGAGAAGGCCGCCGACAGGGTGATGTCCACGGAAACCCCCAGGCTCATCCAGCCGAAATCGTCGGGCGGCGTGGCCTGGATCAGGGCCACGTGGATGGGCAGGCGGCGGCTTTTGAACAGCCGGGGTACGGCGGAAAGGTTCAAGGGGGTCAGGAAACGGGATTTTTGGGCCAGGCGGCTCGATTTGGCCGAACCCATGTAAAAGGAGCGGATGTTCAGGCGCTGGCTGTGGGTGCGGTCGGCAATCAGGGACAGCGGGGCGGACTCTACGGACATGAGCCGCACAATCTCCAGATCGGTGAACCAGGAGGTCGCTTCGGCCAGGGTCTTGACCAGATGCTGGGGTTCCCCGCTGGAAGAGCCGATGAAGACCCGCTGGCCGGGCCGGATGTGCCCGATGGCATCTTCGGCCGTGCAGCGCTTGTGCACGTAGTTGTCGGCCCAGTAGGCGCTGTCTGCCATGTCCTTCCTCTCTGCCGATCCGCCAGAGGCGTCATGCGGCTCAGGCCGGCCGTTTCGTCTGGCGGCCGGCACCGAACGCGTTGCCGAGCATCGTTCCATAGCCCGTCGATCGGTCTTTATCAAGCAAAACGAAGGTTTCTGAATCGCATTCACTTTTTAAGGGTGTTGACAATTGCGCGCCTTTAATATAACGTGCCGAAGCTCTTACAAATCGGCAATCTGGTTCCCATGCTGCTATTTCCAGTCAGGCGGTGTTCATGATCAAGGTGTTGAAGGCGGTCAGCGGTGCGATCGACAGGTCCAACGAAGCGGTGGGCCGAATGGTTTCCTGGGTGACCTTGCTGCTGGTGCTGGTGGTGTTTGTCGATGTGGTCATGCGGTATCTGTTCAAGACCAGTTTCGTGTTCACCCAGGAGATGGAGTGGCATCTGTTCGCCTTCATCTTTCTGGTCGGTGCCGGCTACACCCTGCTGCACGACGGCCACGTGCGGGTCGACATCATCTACCAGCGGCTGAGCAAGAAAAACCGGGCCTGGGTCAACCTGATCGGGGTCATCTTTTTTCTCATCCCCGGCTGCTGGCTGGTGATCGCCACCTCCTGGAAATTTGCCGGCAACTCCTTTGCCATGTTGGAAGGCTCGCCGGACCCCGGCGGCATCCCCTACCGGTTTGTCATCAAGGGAACCATGACCGTGGGCTATGTTCTGCTGCTGCTCCAGGGCATCTCCATGGGCATTCATGCCCTGCTGGAGATCCTGGGTGTTAACACCGCCCAGGAGGAGCAGGCCTGATGGAATATTTGCCCGCCTGGATGTTTCTGGCCCTGACGATCCTGCTGATGGCCGGTTTCCCGGTCACCTTCACCCTTTTGGGAACCGCCTTGTTCTTCGGCCTGATCGGTTTCGGGTGGTCGTTTTTCAACCTGTTGCCCCTGCGCATCTGGGGGGTCATGACCAATGTGACCCTGATTGCGGTACCCCTGTTCGTCTTCATGGGCGTCATGCTGGAGCGCTCCGGCCTGGCCGAAGAGCTGCTGGACACCATGGGCCTGCTGTTCGGGCGCATGCGCGGCGGTCTGGCCATCTCCGTCGTGGTCGTGGGCGCCCTGCTGGGGGCCTCCACCGGCATCGTCGGCGCCACCGTGGTCACCATGGGGCTTTTGGCCGTGCCCACCATGCTGCGCCGCGGGTATCAGAAAGAGCTGGCCACCGGCACGGTCGCCGCTTCGGGCACCCTGGGTCAGATCATTCCCCCCAGCATCGTCCTGGTGCTCATCGGCGACATCGTCGGCGTTTCCGTCGGCGACCTTTTCATGGGGGCCGTCTTTCCCGGTTTTCTGCTGGTGGGGCTCTTTATCCTTTACATCGCCCTGATCTCCTGGCTGAAGCCCTCGTGGGCCCCGGCCATTCCCAAGGCCGAGCTGGCGGCCATCTCGCCGCGCCAGCTGCTGGGACGCGTGGGCAAGGCCCTGTTCCCCCCGCTGTTTCTGATGGTGGCGGTCCTGGGGTCCATTTTTGCCGGCATCGCCTCGCCGACCGAAGCCGCCGCCGTGGGCGCCGTGGGCGCCACGGTGCTGACGGTCGCCAACCGCAAGTTCTCGATCACCATTTTGCAGGAGGTCATGCAGACCACCGTGCGCTTGACCTGCATGGTCTTTATCATCCTGTGCGGGGCTGCGGCCTTCGGCCTGGTGTTCCGGGGGCTCGGCGGTGACGGGCTGGTGCGCGAGTTTTTGGGCGGCCTGGCGGCCCAATACAGCCACAACGTGGTTCTGGCCATCGTCATGGCGCTGATTTTCGTGATCGGCTTCTTCCTCGATTTCATCGAGATCACCTTCATCCACGTCCCGGTGCTGGCCCCCATCATGATCGAGTTCGGGTTCGATCCGGTCTGGTTTTGCATCCTGATCGCCGTCAACCTGCAGACCTCGTTCATGACCCCGCCCTTCGGGTTTTCACTCTTTTACCTGAAGGCGGTGACGCCGCCGGGGATATCGACCGGGCACATTTACCGGGGCATCATCCCCTTTGTCATCGTACAGATCATCGGTCTGACCATCGTGGTGCTCTTTCCCCAATTGGCCACCTGGCTTCCCAAAGCGGTGTTTGGCCCTTAACCCCAATATCAACCAAGGAGGAACCCAACCATGAAGAGAAGAGATTTTCTGAAAAAGGCGGGTGTCGGCGCGGCAGCGGTTGCGGCAACGGCAGTCAACGCACCGGCGGTCATCGCATCGAAAAGCTACAGCTGGAAAATGGTCACCACCTGGCCGCCCAAACTGCCGGTGTTGCAGGACGGCTGCGAGCGCCTGGCCAAGCGCATCGAGGAGCTCTCCGACGGCCGTCTCAAGATCCAGGTATTCGCCGCCGGCGAACTGGTTCCGGCCATGGAAAGCTTTCAGGCGGTCTCCGACGGTACCGTGGAAGTGGGCAGCGGGGCCGCTTACTACTGGGCGGGCAAGGAGCCGGCCACGCAGTGGTTCGCGGCTGTGCCCTTCGGCCTCAACGGCCAGGGCATGAGCGCCTGGTTCTACGGTGGCGACGGATTGAAGCTCTGGGAAGAGACCTACGCGCCCTTCAACCTGATTCCGCGTCCGGCCGGCTCCACCGGGGTGCAGATGGGCGGCTGGTTCAACAAGAAGATCGAGACCATCGACGACTTCAAGGGCCTGAAGATGAGAATTCCCGGACTGGGCGGCAAGGTGCTGGCCAAGGCCGGCGGCACCGTGGTGCTGCTGCCCGGCGGCGAGATCTTCACCAGCCTGGAGCGCGGCGTGCTCGACGCCACCGAGTGGGTCGGCCCCCTGCATGACCTGCGGCTGGGGCTCTACCAGGCCGCCAAGTACTACTACTACCCCGGATGGCACGAGCCAGGCACCTATCTGGAGTATTTCTTCAACAAGAAGGCCTACGAGAGCCTGCCCAAGGACCTGCAGCACATCATCGATGCGGCCTGCACGGAAACCGAGCACTGGGTCCTGGCCCAGTTCGAGGCCCGCAACGGCGAGGCCCTTCAGACCCTGATCAACGACAAGAAGGCCCAACTGCTGCAGTTTCCCGACCCGGTCATGGCCGACCTTAAAAAACTGGCCGACGAAGTGGTGGCCGAAGAGGCCGCCAAAACCCCCATGGCCACCAAGGTCAACGAGTCGTTCAAGAACTTTCAGAAGGTGGTCGGCACCTGGGGCACGGTTTCCGAGACGGCCTACTACAACATCATTCAGCCCAAGTTCTCGCTCAAGGGATAAAATGGCGTGACCGCCTCGACACGGAGGTGTCGAGGCGGTCTACTGGCGCTATGGCCGCCATACCGGCCAAAGACCGGTGTCCCGGAACAAGGGCTTGTTGAACGGATCGCGCCGTTCACTGAAGTACCAGACCGTTTCAGGGAAGTAGTGTCGGTACTCTGGAAGCAGCCGGGCAAAGGCTTCCCGGCAGGGCGCCCGGAAGTCCTCTCCGGACAGGCCCGGGTACGCGTCCAGGCAGGCCTGGACGATGCGGTCGAAAAAGTGACCGCCCATGAAGCGGTCGTAGGTGATGCTGTGGAAAGCGTCGTGTTCCATGCGGTTGTAGTGGTTGAGCCCCTGGTCGGCCAGTCCCAGGTCCCGCCGCCGGCGCATGTCGATGCCCACACTGAGGTCGCGGTAGACGATGCGTCTGACAGTGCTGTCCGGGCCGATCTCGAAAACCACGTTCTGGCCGTGGGGTTCGATCAGATAGCCGAAGTGGCGAAAGCAGGCCACCCAATGCCCGACAATGGGCAGCATGATCTGCTCCAGGACGAACCTGAGCGGATCACGGTTGCCGATCAGGTCATACAGCAGCAGGGGCGTGTCGGGCTGGAAATAATCCTTGCCGTACATCGCGAAGCCGGGCACCAGCGGTAAAACCGGTGCAAGCCGGGGGAAGGGGGTCATCTCACGGACCAGGTATCCCCAGTTTTCGGCGCGCGGCGAATCGGGCTGCAGGTTCTGGTGAACCACCGCGATCACTTCCCGGAAAAAGGCGAAACGGTCGTCCAGCCGATCGACCCCGCGCTCCAGTTCCCGTGACACATTGAGGGCCTGTTCCAGCACCTCGCGGCGCATCTTCCGGCCGTAGCGCGACACTTTGAACGGAAAGTGAACCTTGACGGCATGCGGCGGCGGCCGGTCGACGGCATACAGGGTGCGTGTGGACGAACTGGGCACCACGATTGCCGTTTGTCGATCCGTGCAGATGGACAGGGTCTGCCGGAGATAGGGGTCCTCCGGCATGGATGCCAGGATCTGGGGGTGAATGCAGAACATCACCCGATCCGCCTGAAGATAGGCGGCGGCCAGCACCGGGGGCGGGTCGGCCGTGAACACGAGCATGCGGTCGCGGGGCACTTCGAACAGGGGCAGTTCGAATCCGTGCCCGGCGGCATCGGGCCGATAGGCCGCCTGGGCCTCGGTGAAGGCGGCCTGGTCGCTGTAGGTGCGGGTGCCTTCGTTGCGGTAGCGGTCCAGATAGATGAATGCGGGCGGCTGCATCAGGGCTTGTGTGCCGTGACCACCACACGGTGGTTCATGCAGCCTGTGTCCGTGCCGGGTTCGACGGCCGATGCGCCGGTGCGAACCCGAACCGCCTCGAAGCCGGCGCGGGCAGCCAGTGTGGTCAGATCGGCCGCCCGGTAGAGCTGGATGCCATAGGTGCTGTCGCGGATCATCCCGCCGGTTTTGCTGAGTACCATCTCGCGGGCATGGATTCGGCCTCCGCTGATTTCGCGTTCGCGGCACACCACTGTGTCATCGCCGATCTCGTGCCAGGCACGCGGTGCCAGCTCGGTCCGCGCCGCCCCGCCGTCGGTGACGTCCAGCAGCAGCCAGCCGCCCGATTTGAGTAGGCGCCGGCTCTCGCGCAAAATTTTCAGATCCGCGTCCGGGTCGAGAAGGTACCCCAACGAGTTGCCCAGAATGAGCACATGGTCGAATGTCTTGCCGCGCAGGCCCGTGTCGCGGGCATCGCCTTGCACGAATGTCACGCGATAATCCCCGGCGGCCGCCGTTCGGGCGCCGACAGCCAGCAGCGCCTGTGAATAATCCAGCACCGTACAGGCCTTAAAACCGCGCCGGCACAGCTCTATGGCATGCCTTCCGTGCCCGCCGCACAAGTCCAGTACGCGCTGGTGGGGCTGCATGGGAACCATGGCGAGGAAGGCATCGATCTCCCGGCAGGTGACGGCCTGATCGTCGACACTGCGGGCGTCGGTCACCAGGTACACCTCGTCGAACAGGCGTTTCCACCAGTCGGGGTCCACGTCGATGGTCATGCATTCACCGGTCGTGCGCCGAAACCGAAGAGACCGTCGGCTGCGAAGATGGCCGGACCCCCCTGCCAGGGCTGCAATCGCGCGATTTCGAGCTCCTCCGGCTCGATGTCGATGTAGTCGTCCAGTTCGCCGGCCTGCCACATCCGCTCCAGCGTGATGCTGTCATTCCACATGGCCCGGCAGTAGGCCTCGAGTTCCACCAGCTGCTGCGACGTGACGATGCGGGGCCGCAGGGCGATCTTGATCGGTCCCAGCAGGTAGGTGAATCGCCGCTCCAGCGCCAGGGCCTGCTGTTCGTCCTGAACCGCCAGCAGGTCGCCGTAGTCCATCTGCACGATGGTGTCGTTGATGCGCGCCACCGCCGCTTTGACCGGCATGGTCGATTGTAAGATGGCCATGGGCTGTACGCCGCCGCCGCTGCCGACATTGGTGGGAACGTTGCCATAGCGGCACAAAAAGCCGAACACCCGGTCCGGTCCGATTAGGCAGCGAAAGTCCGTCTGGCGATCGGTCAAGGCGATGCGCCGGTTTTCCGTGTCGATTTCCGGCAGGGTTTCCCCCCACACGTCCAGGGCGACTTTGGCCTGGACGATGTATCCACCCGTGGAAAGTGCCGTGGCGATGGCGTCGTCGGCCGTGTCGCCGGCATCGCTGATTTTGACGCCGATGCCGGAGTAACCGCGTTCGGGCTTGAGCACCAGGTCGGTCCAGTGCCGGCGGGTCCACTCCACCAGGTTGTCGATGGTTTCATTGTTCGGACCGATCGTTCGGCGCGGGAAAAAACGGCGCGTCCAAGGGGTGCGCCGCACGGTGTCGGCGTGAAAGTGCACGCTGTGCGGACCGGTGATCACCTCGAACATGCTCTTGACGTTGATCGGCTCGGTGCCGCGCGGGTTGAGAACCCGGTTCTCGCGGATGGCCTGGTAAAGCGGGGTCAGGTCGTGCCGGCGATGCAGCTTGAGAAAGACGTCATTGTTGAAGTCCATGAAGATCAGTGACACCGGGCGTCCCTGGTGGCATACTCGTCCGTTTCGCCGTTCGAACTCATGGGGTGCGGCCAGAATGCCGGTGATGCCGTCCACGCTGTCCAGCCGCCGGGCCAGGTTGATGTTTTCGGTCACGTCGGCCAGGGTCTCCTGTTCGGCCACCACGGCGATCAGGCCGCTGCCGCCGGGGTCGCGCTGCCGCTGGACGACCAGGAGCATGTCGGCAAAGCCGACCACCGGATAGAGCATGGGGTGGTCGAAGTCCAGGTCGACGCCGGTGGGCCGGATGGTGTTGATCCGCCCCCAGACCACCTTGGCGATCTCCTGGGTCATGCGTTGATAGTCCCACCCACCGGGGCTGCCGAGGTTCCATTCCGAATGACATCCGCTAAAACTGGCCATGTTCAGCCTCCTTGTTCCAGGACCTGTTGTAGATGGTCAAACCCGATTTCACCCTGGGACAGAACCCGGCGGGCAAAGCCGGCCGGATTCGGCTGCCGCGAGCCAAATCCGTCATACAGGCGACGGATCCGGCGTCTTCCCATGGTGTAGGCCAGCTGGTAGCCAGGTTTGAGACAATAACGGTCGATCATGGCCTTGGCGGTTTTCGCCGTCAGACCCTCTGCGGTCAAGTCCGCAACCGCCTCGTCGGGCGTGCGTCGCCGCATGTGGATGTCGAAATCGACCTGGCCCCGCAGGGCCCGCCAGAAGCGCCGCTTGGCCATGAGCATGCGGTCGACCGGACCGGCGAAAAAGCCCGTGTCGAACATCAGCTCTTCCGCGAAGCTGGCCCAGCCTTCGTAGAAGATCGGAAATTCGATGTGGCGCCGGATCGGCCGGGGGTGATCCCAGCGGCGGGTGTCCAGCAGGTGGTGGCCGGGAAAGGTTTCATGGGCGGCGAGCATGCGATAGTCGGCGGGAATCGATGCGTCGCTGCCGGTCTCCAGAATGAAAAAGGTGCCGCCGCGCGGCGGATGGTGTGGCGGCATGCTGAAAGCGGCGTTGCTGCGCACCGGCCGCATGTAATCCGGAATCGGTTGGACGGTCACCGGGCAGCGCTGCACGAGTTGGGTGGCAACGATGCCCTGCTCACGACAATGCCGGGCCAGCTCGAAGATGGTGTTCTGATACAAGCCGCCCATGCCGCCGGTCGGCATGGGCGGCCGCCTGAGGTCGGACACGACTGTCTGCCAGGTGTGACCGGGGGCCATGGTCGCGGCCGATGCTTCCAGAATCGAACGGGTTTCGGCGATTTCGTCTGCCAGCTCGCGGGCAATGTCGTCCGGCTGGCATTGGCAGCCCATGTGATCGGCGGCCACGTGCGCATACCAATCCACCGGCGGCAGGAAATCCTCACAGACCCTGGCCGTCTGCCGGAGGTGGCTGTCCAGGCGCCGGTAAGCGTCGATGAGGGTTGGGCGCTGATCCTGCGGGGCCGGCAAAGCGGCGATCCAGCGCTGCTGCTTGGTGAGCATGTCGATGCCAAGGTCCCGGAACCGGCGCGGAAGCCGCGCCAGGTTGCGCCGGGCCTGGTCGAGAAATCCGGGAAGGCTTCCTAAACGGGCGTTGATGGCTGGCCAACCAAATTCGAGGGCTTCGGCCAGGCCGATGCCGACAATGGTCAGATAAAAGGTCGGCTGGGTCTCGACCACACCGGCATGCGCGAGCTGCCCGCCCAGTGTGACGACGACCCGCCGCAGCATGTCGGCATCCATGATCTGGTCCGGCGCCAAGGCCGCGGATGAAAGCTTTTCGAGTTGGCGCTGCCAATGAGACAGTCTGGCGGTGATGTCGGCCAAAGCGCCTGGTGAGAAGTCGTCCCAGCGTGACCAGTCCGGATCGTCGGCCCGGGCCTGGGGGAAATAGTGGAACTCGTCGCTGGCCGTGCAGACCGGGAATTGGGCGCTCAATGCAGCCACGATATCGTTGGCAAGGTTTGCCAGATCGCGGCCGGCACTATTTTGGGGGTTGTCCGTGGGCATGATGAATCGATGGCTATGCTCGGGCTACGGGAGTCTGTCCGGAACCGCACCAACCGGTTGAAACGGTTCCTGTAACTTGATAGGGTGCCCTAATGGTTGAATTGAAATGTAAAGGATGAAGATGGAAATCACAACCACAATTATCGGCGCCGGTGTCGTCGGCCTGGCCGTCGCCGCCGAGCTTTCAGGCACCTACCCGGGGGTCTTGCTTGTGGATCGCAACCCGAGCTTCGGCCAGGAGACCTCCAGCCGCAACAGCGAGGTGATCCACGCCGGCATCTATTATGCGCGCGGTTCATTGAAAGCCGCCCTGTGCGTTGCCGGCCGGCGGCTGCTGTATGCCTATTGCCAGGCGCATGGGATCCCCCATCACCGCTGCGGCAAGCTGATCGTAGCCACCGACGCGGCGCAGGAAGGGGTCCTGGCATCCATTCGGCAGCAGGCTTTGGAGAACGGGGTCGACGATCTGGAGATGGTGGGCACCCGGCAGATCAAAGCCATGGAGCCCAATGTCAAGGCCTGTGCCGCGCTGTTTTCGCCTTCCACCGGAATCGTCCACTCCCACCGTCTGATGCGCAGTTTCCTGGCCCGCGCCAAAAAACAGGGAGCCCACTTCGTACCGCACACCACGGTGCAGCGTGTGGAGAGGCAGGCTGACGGCCGCTACCACGTTCACGTTTCCTACCCGGACGGTGCAACCGACGTCTTTACCTCGCGCTGGATCGTCAATTGCGCCGGTCTGGCGTCCGATCACATGGCCGCATCCGTGGGGATCGACATCGATGGGTGCGGCTACCGGCTGCACTATTGGAAGGGTGACTATTTCAGCCTGGACGTGCCGCCGGGATACCTCCGGCGGCTGGTCTACCCGGTGCCGCAAGTCAATCACGTGGGGCTTGGGATTCACGCCACCATCGATCTGGCCGGCCGGGTCAAACTCGGCCCCAACGCCACCTACCTTCCGGGCCGGCAGATCGACTACACCGTCGATGCGGCGGCTCGCCCATCCTTCTACCAGGCCGCCGTGCGCTACCTGCCCGATATCACCGAAGCGCAGCTCAACCCCGAGATGGCCGGGATACGGCCCAAGCTGCAGCGGCCCGGCGACCCGGCCAGGGATTTCGTGATCGCGGAGGAGTCTTCGAAGGGTTTTCCCGGGATGGTCAACCTGATCGGCATCGAATCGCCGGGACTGACCGCCAGCCTTGCCATTGCTCGCAAAGTGGCGGAGCTGCTGGCAGATTTGGACCGACATTAACTCGGATCGCCGATATCAAATCGATCGATGGGCTACTGAACATGATGGGCAGCCAGGTCGTCCATGTGGGCGAAAGGGGCAAGGGCGCCGCATTGAAAATGCTTGTCAATTCGCTGCTGGCCCAGTCCATGCTGGCGTTTTCCGAGACGGTGCTGCTGGGCGAGAAGCTCGGTTTAAAACGGGACTTCCTGCTGGATCTCCTTCCCAATTCGGCGGTTTGCGCGCCATTTATAAAGGCCAAGGCGGAAATGATCCGTGCGGGTGATTACGATGTCCAATTCCCCCTGGAACTGATGCACAAAGATCTTCACCTGGCGGCCTTGACGGCTTACGAAAACAGCCGGCCGCTGTTTTCAGCCAATGCCGCCAAAGAGCTGTTCGCCGCCGCCAAACAGTGTGGCTTGGGACGGAAAGATTTTGCTGCGATTTACGAGTACTTGAGCGGCCGGTAGGCCGCGCTTCCAGCGGCTACGCCTTGTTATTCGTCTTCCCGATGGTGTTCAACACGTACTGAGGCAGTGCAAAGGCGGATAGGTGAACTTCCGGGTTGTAGTAACGGGTCGGGATGCCGCTCTCGAGATATCGCGACCCGAGGGTGTCTGCGTCTAACCGTCTATAATTCGGCTCGTCGGTCGCCCAGCCGAAGGTCATGATGCCGCCGACATAGGTAGGCACGGCAGCAGCGAAAAAGTGCCAGTCGGCGAAGGTGCGGCGCAGCCGCAGCGCGGTGGTTTCGACTTCACCGGGCTGCATGAAGGCCACGCCGTTTTGGGTGACCAGGATGCCGCCGGGATTGAGACAGCCCTTACAGGCCTCGTAAAAGTCCCGGCGGAAAAGGGCCTCGCCCGGTCCGATGGGGTCGGTGCTGTCGCTGATGATCACATCGTATCGGTCGGCGGTGGTGTGGACAAAGTTGAGCCCATCGTCGATGACGATCTCCACGCGGCTGTCGTCGAAGGCGCCGTCCGAATGGCCGGGCAGGTACTCCCGGCACATATCGATGACCTGTTGGTCGATCTCCACCTGGGTGATACGTTCGACAAGGCGGTGCCGAGTCACCTCCCTGAGCATACCACCGTCGCCGCCGCCCACGATCAAGACTCGCCTGGCATGGCCGTGGGCAAAGATCGGAACGTGGGTGAGCATTTCGTGATAGATGAACTCGTCCTTTGCGGTGGTCTGCACGACGCCGTCGAGAGCCAGCACACGGCCGAAGCGGGAATTTTTGAAAATGACGATGTGCTGGTGGTCGGATTTGGCCTCGAAGAGCATTTCGTCAATCCGCAGGGTCTGCCCGAAGCCGTCGTAGAGGGATTCCGTAAAATCAGGCATCGGCTGCCACGCCTCGTAAATTTTCGGTGATGTTCATGGTCGCCGGGCAAAAGGCGCGCTCGAGAATGTCGATCGCCGCTTCGGGTCTGGCGTCGCCGCACATGAAAATGTCGAAGGCCGCGAAATCGCGTTCAGGCCAGGTGTGCACGCTGATGTGGGACTCGGCCAGAACCGCCACACCGGAGATGCCGCCATTGGGAAGAAAGTGATGCAGGTGAATGTGCAGCAAGGTGGCCCGGCACTGCCGCACACAGTCGCGCAGGGTTGCCTCCATCAGGTGGAGGTCGTCCAGGTGCCTGGCACCCCACAGGTCCACAATCAGGTGTTTGCCGGCAAAGCGGACACCGTCTCTTTCGATGAAATGGTCGTCGCAAACCCCGTCAGCCGACAGGTGCAGATGCGCCGGCCAGGGGTGGTTCGGTAAATGGTCTTCGGCCGGTCGGGTTGGGTCAACTGTCGCAAATGAATTCCTTTTCATCCATTGGGCCCCCCTTTCGGTGCAAAAAAAGTCGCTGTGTGGCTCGCCGACGATGGCGATTCGAAAAAACGCAGCGCATTTAATGCACGCAGCCCAAAAATACAAGCTTTTTTTGTTCGTGTACGCAACAAAAACGTCCCATTCAGGTCCACCGGCCTTATTTGGCGTCGTTTGATAAGTCAGTCTCGGGTCCCTGCACCATCAGACAATCGGCCACCAGTTCCCACAGGTACTTAACGGTCAGGTCTTGCATGCCATAGGTGGCCTTGATGTTGTTGAGCTGGCCGTGGCAGCTGTGGCAGGGCACGACCACCATCTCGGCTCCGGTGGCCCGGATCTGGTCCATCTTGCGGCGGCCGTAAAAGATGCGTTCGTCGTTGTAGCCCGAGGTCAGGGCGCCGCCGCCGCCGCCGCAGCAGGTCTGCAGGAGGCGGTTGGGGTAAAGGTCGACCCAGTCGGCAAGGCACTGGTCCATGATCCAGCGTGGCTCTTCGAAAAAGCCGTGGCCGAAGCGTTTGTGGGCCCGGCGGCCATAGTTGCAGGGGTCGTGGTAGGTGGCGCGCACCTTGAAACGCTGCCGGTCCAGCCGGATGCGCCCGCTTTTGATGTAATCGATCAGCAGGTCGAACACCGTGACCGTTTTGAACTCTGCCAGGGCTTCGGGGTACCATGTCTGCAGACCATACCTGGTCGCCAGATAGGCGTGCCCTCATTCGGGCCACAGCAGGGTGTCGATTTCCAGCCGGCGCATGTTATCCACGATGCGGCCGGCCATGATCTTCATGGCCTCGTCGTTGCCGGTGAAATAGCCCCAGCTGGTACCCTCCCAGTTGTCCGACGCCACGGTCCAGTCTTCCCCGGCGGCATGAAAGATGCGCCACCACGGCTTAAGGTCCTCGGTGTGGGTGTTGACCAGCTTGTTGTGGATGGTGGTGAGCAGCCGGGCGCCCTTTTTGTCGATGGGCACCGTAAAACCTTCGAAGCCCGGCTCCGCGGCAATCTCTTCGGCCACGTCTTCCAGAATGAAGATGAAGTCTTCTTTGGGAAGCGAGAGGTTGTTGCCGGTTTCCAGGGCGGCGGCCAAGCCCTTGTGGATGATTCCGGGCACCTTTTCGCTGTCGCGCAGGGAACGGATGCGCCGGGTGATGTCGGCGATGTCGATTCCCATGGGGCAGACCTGTTCGCACTTGCCGCACATTGTACAGATCCAGGGCCAGCGGGACTCCACGGCCTGGTCCAGCTGGCCCAGCGACACCATGCGCACCATTTTGCGGGGATCGAAATCGTCCACCCCGGCCACGGGGCAGGCACTGGCGCACATGGCGCAGGTCAGGCAGACATCCTGGTTGTAGGGCCACTGGCTGCAGCAGCCCCGGTCCAGATCCTCCAGGTGAATCGGTTGGTTCTCAGCCATTTGAGGTTCCCTCGAGCGGATGGTTCAGTGAACGGATAGCTTCGGTAAAGGCCGTGATCATCAGGGCCCATTCGCTGCTCATGTTGGCGGCCAAGGAGGTGACGCGCAGCCGGTCTTGTTCCAGGCCGGCCGCCGTCAACAGGTCCAGGGTCGCCGCAGCGCGCCGGCGGGCCACCTGGTTGCCGATTTCGGCCTGACAGTTGTCGGTGTGGCAGGTGCACAGCATCACCCCGTCGGCACCGGCCTCGAACGCGTCCAGCAGATGGCGTCCGGCAACCGCGCCGCCGCAGGGCACCTCGATGAACTGTACCCCCGTTGGCAGTTCCTGACCCGCCTGGGATGCGACCGCATGGGCCCGCCCGGCCGAGCGCGTGCAACCGAAAACGACGATTCGCGGCGGCGGTTCGGCCCGGTCGCCCGCGTCAAGGGGTTGCTGTAGCGGGAGCCGGATCTCGGCATCGATGGGTAAGCCCTCCATGTCGATGGCCCGAGCGGGGCATGCGGCCACGCAGATGCCGCAGCGCTGGCATGCGTCGGGTACCACGCTGATGTGGTCGCCGATCTCGATGGCTGCGTGCGGGCAGGCCCGGTGGCAGGTCAGGCAGCGTGCGCAGCGGCCCTGCCCGATCACGGCTGCCGGTTGTGGATCCGCATCCCGACCTTCCAGAAAAGCGACCACCCGCAAGCTGACCTGATCGGCATCCGCGGCTTGCTCGGCCGCTGACAGAATGCCCCGCGACCCCCCGGCCACAAATATACCGTGTCGGTTGGTGGCGTTGCTCAGGCGGCGGACGTTGTCGCTTTGGGCAAAGCCGAAACCGTCCCGGTCGATGCCCAGCTTGCCTGCCAGGGCCGCCAGGTTCCGGTACGGCTCGACACACTCATCCACGATCAGCCGGTCCGCCGCCAACTGGAAGGTTTCGCGGGTCAATTCGTCCCGGTAGTCGATGGCGAAGCGGCCCTTTTCCGAGGGTTGAATGGTTGGATAGTCCCGCGAAAATTTGAGAAAGACCGTGCCGGCCTTTTTGGCTGCCTGAACCAGGGCCTCGGTGCCGTCGGGGGCGACTTTCAGATTTCCGGTCGTGAAAACGGTTCGAACCCCGCCCTGGGCCTGCAGCTGGAAGCAGCGCTCAAGCATGCGCCGGGCCACCGCGGGGTGGCTGTCGGTCTGCCAGCCGCACAAAAAGACGATCGTGGCGCCCGCCGCCAACGGATCATCGGCTGCCTGCCGGTCCAGTTGGGCTTCCAGGGCGGAGATGGCCATGATGTGCGGTCCGGGTGTCAGCCCGTAAGCGGCGTAGTTGGGAGACACGCGGCTCTCCTGGGCCACGACGATGGCCGGCACCGTGGTTGTCTCCACCTGATGGTCCCGGGTCAGGCGCAGCTGGAATTTGCCGGTGAATCCTTGGCAACGGTCCAGTTCGGTGCCGTCCGCCAGGCAGGCACCGACGCCCTGATCGGCAAGGTTGGCACTGATTTTCCGTGCGCAGGCGCCGTTGCCGAAAATCATCACCGTGGCCGGTCCTGCCGACCCTTGCCGGGCGCAGGCGGTATCTTTTTCCATTGTGGTCATCTTGCACCTAAGTATCTGATGATGTCGAAAGCGGCTTGTTCGGCACTGCTCACACTTTCGGCTACGCTCATGGGGCCGGTGGCCGTTCCCGCCGTAAAAATACCGGCCGGTGTGCGCTGTTCCGGGTTGCCGCGGCGCGCGATGAACCCGTCGGCATCCAAGGGGTGGTCGAGCATGCCGGCCAGGTGCGCATTGCCCGGGCAGGGCTGCAGCCCCACCGAGAGCACCACCAGGTCGAAGACGCGCTCTTTGGACTCGTGCGTATCCGGATCGAAGTAGATCGCTTCCAGTTCCTCCGCCTCGGTTTGGTGAATGTCCCCCGGAATGGCGCGGATCATCTCGAAATGGTCGCGGGCGTCACGGTAGAAACAGTCAAAATCCTTTCCGAAGGTCTGCACATCGATGTAAAAAAAGGTGAAGTGTGCCCGGGGCTGCCGGAATTGGATCAGCCGCGCCATTCGCATGGCGGCGCCGCAGCAGATCTTCGAGCACCAAAGATGGCCAAAGCGGGTCTCCCGGCTGCCCACGCATTGGATGAAGGCGATGCGGTCTGCCGATCCACCGTCCGAGGGGCGCTTTATCCCCATTGCCCGACCGAGTATCCGTTCTGCTTCCAGGCTGGTGACGACATTCGGAAATTGACCGTAGCCGTAAGGTTTGTCTACCGGGTCGTAGGTTGCGAAACCGGTTGCGGCCAGAATCGCATCGACGGACAAGGTGCCCGTATCGACCTCGGCCGATGACGACGTCGAGCGATAACGAACGCTGAAAGGGCTGCGCTCGGAAACCGCATCGACGGTCGCAGTGGTGTAAATGTTAACGTTGGAGCGGCCGCTGGCGCGTTGCAGCTTGTCCTGGACCATGCAGGCGCCGCACTTGACGCAGCGGTCGGTGGCTTTGCAGGCCAGCTGGGCGGCGTGACCGCCGAGCACCGGAGCCTTTTCGAACAGCGATACCTGGATGCCCCGGTCGGCCAGTGCGACAGCAGCGGTCAGTCCGGCCACACCACCGCCGATGACGGCGACATGTTTGCGGGCGACGTTCACGGGAAATCTCCATGGATGGTAAGAATTGATGGCGAAAAACAGTAACGGCACAAATTATTTGCGCGGGAGTATAAACACATTTGAGCAAAAGTTCAAGAATTGAGTCCTTTACGAACCGGTTGAATGTTTGATCCACGGGGGCTTAAATGGTTTGCATGCCCTGGTATAGCTTGACTTTACGGGTATTCCCTTTATTATGAGGATCGTATCCTCGCTTCCTGCCACTGACAATTTATTTTAACCTATCGAGGCCTTTCTATGTTTTCTAACCTTGATCCCGTATTTCTGGCGCGTGCGCAGTTTGCATTTACCGTAGCCTACCACATCACCTTTCCGGCCTTCACCATCGGTCTGGCCAGCTGGCTGGCGGTGGTGGAGTGGCGCTGGCTCAAGACCGGCGACCCCCTGTACGAACAGATTTACCGCATGTGGGTGAAGATATTCGCGGTCACCTTCGGCATGGGTGTGGTCACCGGCGTGGTACTTTCCTACCAATTCGGCACCAACTGGTCGGTCTTTTCCGACAAGGTGGGCAACGTGCTGGGGCCCCTGCTGGGCTACGAAGTGCTGACCGCCTTTTTCCTGGAGGCCTCGTTTCTGGGCATCATGCTGTTCGGTTGGAACCGGGTCAGCCGGAAGATGCACTTCGCGGCCACGGTCATCGTGGCCGTGGGAACGCTGATGTCGGCGTTCTGGATCCTGTCCGCCAACAGCTGGATGCAGACCCCGGCCGGATTTCGCGAGGGCGCCGACGGATTGCTCTATCCCACCGACTGGATTCAGGTCATTTTCAACCCCTCCTTCCCGTACCGCTTTGTTCACATGGTCACCGCCGCTTACCTGACCACCGCCTTCGTGGTGGGCGGCATCGGCGGCTACTATCTGTGGCGCGGGCTGTACGTGAAACACGCGCGCATCATGCTGGGCATGGCCATGATCATGGCCGTTTTCGTGGCGCCCCTGCAGCTGTTTTTCGGGGATTTGCACGGCCTCAACACCTTCAAATACCAACCGGCCAAGGTAGCGGCCATGGAAGGCATCTGGGAAACCGAACGGGGCGCGTCTCTGAGGCTTTTTGCCTGGCCGGATCAGGTGGCCGAACGCAACACGTTCGAAATCGCCATTCCCAAGCTTTCCAGTCTCATCTTGACCAACGACCTGGATGGTGAGGTCAAGGGCCTCAAGGAGTGGGTCCGTACGGACCGCCCCCCCGTGGCCGTAGTCTTTTGGACCTTTCGCATCATGGTGGGGCTGGGCATGCTGATGATCGCCACGGGCCTGATGGCCCTGGTGCTGCATTTGCGCAAGGCGCTGTTCACGACGCGCTGGTTTCACCTGTGGTGCGTGGCCATGACCCCGGCGGGCTTCGTGGCCGTGCTGGCCGGATGGTTCGTCACCGAGGTCGGCCGGCAACCCTACATCGTTTATAACGTGTTGCGCACCTCGGAGACCATCTCGCCGGTGTCCGGCGGCCCCATCGCGATCTCGCTGACCGCCTTTGTCATCACCTACGGCCTGGTGTTCACCGCCGGGGCCTTCTACATCCTGAAGCTCATCGGCAAGGGGCCGGATATCACCGATGAGGACACCTACGGAAGCCACGGCGTCGAGACGCCGCCCCTGGTTACGGACCTGGCACCTCAAACAGGAGGGAAAGATGTTTAGTTTCGGTAGTTTCCTGGATCTGCCGCTGATCTGGTATGCGCTGATCGGTACGGCCATTTTCCTTTACGTTCTGCTCGATGGCTTCGATCTGGGCGTGGGCATCCTGTTTCCCTTCGCGCCCACGGACCAGTGCCGGGACCGCATGATGAACTCCATCGCCCCTTTCTGGGACGGCAACGAGACCTGGCTGGTGCTGGGCGGCGGCGGCCTGTTCGCCGCTTTTCCCCTGGCCTATGCCATCCTGATGCCGGCCTTTTACATCCCCATCATCCTGATGCTGCTGGGGTTGGTCTTCCGGGGCGTGGCATTCGAATTTCGTTTCAAGGCCACCGGAAAATCCAGGCGCATCTGGGACTACTCGTTTCACTTCGGCTCCCTGGTGGCCACCTTTATGCAGGGCATGGTGCTGGGCACCTTCGTTCACGGCATCGCCGTGGAGGGCCGCAGCTTTGCCGGGGGGGCCTTTGACTGGCTGAACGCCTTCAGCGTGATGACCGGTGCGGCCCTGGTGGCCGGGTATGCGCTGTTGGGTGCCACCTGGGTGATCATGAAGGCCGAGGACGAGACCCAGGCCTGGGCCCGCGATTGCGCCAAGTATGTGATCCTCTACGTGGCCCTGTTCATGGGGTTGGTCAGCCTGAGCATGCCCCTGATGAACAGCGACATCAAGGATCTTTGGTTCAGCGTGCCCAATTTTTACCTGCTGCAGCCCATGCCGATCCTGTCGGTGGTGTTTTTCGTCATGCTGTGGCGGGATCTGCGGACGGATCGGGAATACCGGCCCTTTTTTCTCACCCTGGGCGTCTTTTTCATGAATTACATCGGCATCGGGGTGAGCACCTGGCCCTGGCTGGTGCCGTTTAAGGTGACCTTTTACGATGCCGCCGCCGCACCCGAATCCCAGTCTCTGCTGCTGCTGGGGACGGTCTTCCTGCTGCCCCTGGTCCTGGCCTACACGGCCTACTGTTTTTACGTCTTCCGCGGCAAGGCCTCGCACGAGCATGACGCGGCATACTAAAAAGCAGCGCCAATGGCTGTGGTTCGCCGGCCTGCTCGTCAGCGGCATGGCCGGCATGCTGGCCCTGGCCGGACTGGTTCGGCTGGTACTGGGCATGGGCGAGTAGGCGGCCCGACAGCCGGCCTCGCCCGTCGGCGATCACGCGTCCATCAATCGCAAATTCGCCCGGCAGCGATGTTGTGCGAAATATTTTGTTCCAACATGCCAACGATGTATCAGTGGTAAAATCCCCATGGCACTCATCAGCCGGTTTTGAGCGACAGTGGTACCAACCCGCCGGCGACCGGCGATGCTGCCGGTCAACGGCGGGCCCTGCTGAAAAAACAGATCCGAGGCGTACCCATGAAATCGATATTGATTCTGACGCACGTGTTGCTGGTTGTCGGCCTGTTTTCCGTTAACCCTGCGTCGGCCGCGCAGGAAGACATGATCTACAAAGCCGAAGAACTCGATCAGATGCTGGCGCCGATCGCCCTGTATCCCGATTCCCTGCTGGCGCAGGTGCTGATGGCCGCCACATACCCGGCCGACGTGGTCGAGGCCGCCAAATGGTCCACCGCCCATGCGGACATGAAAGGCGATGAGGCCGTTACAGCGGTCGAGGCCCAGGCCTGGGATCCCAGTGTCAAGTCGCTGGTTGCCTTCCCCCAGGTGCTGGCCACCATGCAGCAGGACGCCGACTGGGTTCAAAACGTCGGTGACGCCTTTCTGGCCCAACCTGAAGATGTCATGGATGCCGTGCAGCGACTGCGAGCAGCGGCACAAAAGCAGGGGAACCTCGAATCGAACGAACAGCAGACGGTCACCGTGGAAGCGGCAACTCAGACACAGCAAACCGATGCCGCCACCCAGCCTCCCCCGACCCAGCAATCCGTTATCGTGATCGAACCGGCCAACCCCCAGTTGGTCTACGTACCGGCCTACAATCCCACGGTGGTCTATGGCTCGTGGTGGTACCCCCGGTATCCACCGGTTTACCTGCCGCCGCCGCCCGGCTACGTTTTCGGCACGGCTCTGATGTCGGGTATCGCTTTCGGCGTGGGCATCAGTATCACCAACTCACTCTGGGGCGGCTGTAACTGGCATAGCCACAGCGTCGACATCAATGTCAACCGCTACAACAACATCAACGTCAACCGAAAGCTCGACGTCAACAAGAAGGACGTCACCTGGAACCACAATGCCGACAACCGGCGCGGTGTGCCCTATCGCGACGCCAAAAGCCGCGAGCGTTACGGCAGACAGGTGGCCGGCAGCGACCAGCGCAACGAATTCCGCGGCCGTGATCCCCAGCGCGAGGCAAGCCGGGAAAAGGCCCAGGCCACCCTCAAAAATCGGGGTATCGACCCGGCCCAGGGGCGTGAGAATTTGCGCAACGACCCACAGACACGCGACCGTGCCAGGGCGGCGGCAAAGAACGCCGATCGCGACAAGGCGCGTTCGGCAGCCCAAAACATCGATCGAGACCGTGCCCGCCAGGCATCCCGGCAGAGCAGCCGCGGTACCGCCTTTACAGGCGCCAGCACGCCGGATCGCTCGCGGCAGAACATCAGTCGCGGCAAGGCGAGCCGTCAATCGATGCACCGGGGCGGTGGCAAAGGACATGGTGGCGGCGGCGGACGACGCGGTTAACTGGAGATTGCGACCATGATGACCTCGAGCAGCGATATTTTCCATCCTTTCCTGGCTGTGGCGTGGTGCCTGGCGATTACGCTGGTCACGGTTCCAGGCACCTTTGCCGGCCAGGCCTTCGACACGCCCGACCTGGCTGCCGAGGCGTTTGTAGAGGCCGTGGCGAACCGTGATACCGAAGCGTTGACTGCGATACTCGGCGACGACTGGACCGACTTCATCCCCACCGACGGGATCGGTCAACAGGATGTAGCGGCATTCATAAGCGCCTACAACAACACTCATCGCTTCACGTCGATCGCCTATGGCCGGGTCCAGCTGACGGTCGGTGCCGAGGATTGGACGATGCCCATTCCGATCGTCAAGAGCGACAATCGCTGGCGATTCGACACCCAGGCCGGTGCCGAGGAGATGGGTATCCGGCGCATTGGGCGCAACGAGCTGGCGACCCTGCAGGCGGTGATGGCTTACTACGATGCGCAAAAAGAGTACGCCCTGGCTGACCGCAACGGTGACGGCATGCTCGAGTATGCCCAGCGGCTGGTGAGCTCCCCTGGAAGCCGCGACGGGCTCTACTGGCCGGTTTTGAGCGATGGGGAAGAGAGTCCACTGGGTCCGCTTTTCGGTGACGACCGGCCCGGTACGGATTTCCATGGCTACTATTACCGCATCCTCAAGCAACAAGGCCCGAATGCATCGGGCGGGGCCTACGATTACCGGATAAACGGACGCCTGATGGCCGGATTTGCCCTGGTGGCATGGCCGGTCGGCTATGGTGACAGCGGTGTGATGACGTTTATGGTCAGCCACGATGGCCGTGTTTACCAGAAAGACCTCGGTTCGGATACTGATGCAACCGCCCGAGCCATGACCGCCTTCGATCCCGATTCAAGCTGGCAGGAGGAACGGCCATGATGGACCGGGAGTTGATCCACTGGATCACAGCTTCGTACAATATGCTGATGGGGCGATGAAGAGGCGTTCGTCCCAATCCATGCTGGCCTACTTCATGCCGGCCATCATCTTGACGCTGGCCGGCTTCGCGATTGCCTATCTGTTCGTCGATCCGGCACCGCCGCGACAGATTACCATCGCCGCCGGGCCGTCCAGCGGCGCTTACTACGACATCGGCACCCAGTACAGCCGGGTACTGTCCCGTGACGGCGTCACCCTGACCGTGCGCGAGACGTCCGGATCGGTGGAAAACCTGAAGCTCCTCAACGACCCCGAAAGCGGGGTCGACGTGATCTTCATGCAAGGCGGCATCGGCGCCGATCGACCCTCTGACAATCTGGTCTCACTGGGCAGCATCTACTATGAACCCCTGTGGGTGTTTCACCGTGCAGACCTGGTCGTGAAGCATCTGGGCGATCTGCGCGGCCGGCGCATTGCCGTCGGCGTCGACGGCAGCGGCACCAAAGTACTGGCTCGCCAGCTGCTGGCGCTGAACAGTGTTGACGACGGCAACAGCCGGCTGCTCAGCATCGATGAGACAGATGCCGTCAGGATGCTTCTGGACGGCGAGATCGATGCCGCCTTTTTCGTGGTTGCCTACCGCGGGCGCGGCGATGATCGTCTGATGCTCGACCCCGACATCCGCTTGATGAGCTTTATACGGGGAGCGGCTTACACCAGGCGACTGCACTTTCTGTCGCTGCGGACGTTTCCGGAAGGGGCCTTCAATTTGACTTACAACCTGCCCGAGCAGGACATTTACCTGCTGGCACCGACGGCCCAGCTGGTGGCGCGCGACGACTTCCATCCCGCCCTGATCGACTTGCTGCTCAATGCCGCCACGGAGGTGGGATCGCCGGCAGGCCTGTTCGAACGGCGCGGGGATTTCCCGGCACCTCGCTATCTCGACTATCGCCTGAGCAGCGACGCCGAGCGGTTTTATAGGAACGGCCCCCATTTGCTGCAACGCCTGCTGCCGTTCTGGCTGGCCAACCTGGTCAGCCGCATGACCATCATGCTCCTGCCGCTGTTGGCCCTGTTTTTTCCGTTGGTCAAGTTGTTGCCGCCTTTCTACAGCTGGCGCATGCGATCCCGGATCTACCGCTGGTACGACCAGTTGATGAAGATCGACTACGAAATCCTGAACGAGGATGTCCATGCCCGCCGAGAGGACTACCTGTCCCGGCTGGACGTTGTCGAGCAGAATGTGTCTCAGATTTCGGTGCCTCTGGGTTTTTCGCGGGAGCTTTACGACATGCGGGTGCACATTCAGATGTTGCGGGAGAAATTGATCGCCGGTGCGGTCGCGGATCGGGAGCAGCCATCACCGGACCAATCTGACAATCCAAGGAGACGACCATGAACGCCACCGACATTACCAGTACGCCGCTGAAGTATCTGGACAAGGCCGTCAACCGCCTGCGCGACCTGGGGCTCATGCCTGAAAAGCCCGACGAGGCTCCGGTGATTGCCTTGATCGAGCAGATCAGCGACCTGGACCAAGACAAGGCGGTGGCCATTGCCCGCACGCTCAGCCACACCACCATATTCAACGAAGTGGTTCGGGAGCACATCGCCCAGATGAGCGTCGGCGAGCGCTACGAAACCATCACCGCGGCCTTCAACGGTATCCGCGACGATGCCAGGTCCATGGTCGACCAGCTCGAAGACGGTAAAATTTCGACCATGGAAAAACTTCAAAACCTGTGGGTGAGGCTGACCCGCGGAGATATTCCCGACCGATTTCAAAAGATCAAGGAGACCTATCTCGATGTGACCGCTGACACCAAGGACCAGATCGAGCGTGAAAACAAAATTCTCGAGGCTTACAAGGATTTCAGGGTGGCCCTGAAGGAGGCTCAGGTCCTGGCCTTTCAACTGCTCAAAAAAGCTGAAACCCTGCTCGACGAGGCCAAGGCGCAGCTGGAGACGGCCACCACGGCCATCCAAGCGTTTATCGGTGACGACCGTGAGCAAATCGCCCGGTTGGAGCTGGAACGCGACCAGCGCCTGCGCGAGCTTCAAGACGAGGACAAGCGCTATCAGATCGCCAAGGACCTGGCCGAGAATCTGTCGGTCAGCTACAACACCACCGAGGTGGTGATGGCGCGTCTGATGCAGTCCACGGAGGTCAAAGAGCGGGTCTATTCCCAGGCCGTGTCCTTTTTCGGCACCAACGAAACCGTGTTTACGGCCCTAAACGCCTCCTTCACCAGTCTACAGGGGCTGCACGAAAGCACCCGCACGCTGTCGTCCATGAAAGCGGGCATCAACCAGAGCCTGGAAACCATCGCCGACATTGGCGGCAAGGTCCAGGAGGAGGCCTTGAAGGCCGGCTACGGCCCGACCATCAAGGCCGAATCGGTAAAAAAGCTGGTCGAGGCCGTGGTCGGCTTCCAGGAAAAATCCCGTTCCTTGATCACGGAGATGCGCGAGCTGGCCACCCGCAACGAACAGGAGATCAGCCGGGCTGTCGAAGACGGGAAAAAACGACTGGCCCAATTGGCCCGCTCAGGGGCGGTGATCACCCATGAATGAGACCCGGGCGCCCGCGCAGATCGAGCTGTCCGAAGTCATGCTGGCCATGGATGTGGTCGATACCCTCCGGCACGAGCAGTCGCTGGTGGAGCGCGAGCTGCAGTCGCAAGACCGTGAAGCGGAATTAATTGATAGACTGCGCAAGATTTACGCCGATCAGGGTCTGGCGGTCAGCGACGCGGTAATCGCCCAGGGTGTCCAGGCCATGCGTGAAGACCGTTTCACCTATCGACCGCCGCCGGGTGGATTCCAAACCATGCTGGCCCGGCTTTACGTCCACCGGGCCCGATGGGCCCGGCGGGCGGGACTGATGGTGCTCGTCCTGATCGGCATTTGGGCTGGGTACCGCTATCTGGTGGTCATGCCCCAAGAGCGTGCCGGCCAGCAGTTGATTGCAACGGCAACGGCCGTTGAAAACCTGCGTGACGAGGCCTTGCAGACGGCCGTGGAGCCGGGTGCCGCCGATCGAATCCAGGCCATGGCCGACGATGCCCTGGCCGCCGTTCGGGCCGGCGACGCCGAAGCGGCCGCCACGGCGCGTCAGGCCTTGCAGGCGGCCCATGACACGCTCCATCGGGAGTTCGCCGTGCAGGTGGTGTCGCGACCGGGAACCGCCAGCGGTGTCTGGCGCTATCCGGCCGGCAATCAGAGTGCACGTAACTACTACCTGATCGTCGAAGCCGTTTCACCGAGCGGTCAGCGGCTGGAACTGCCCATCACCTCGGAGGAGGACGGTTCGGTGCGTACGGTTAGCCAGTGGGGGTTGCGCGTCGACCCGGCGGTTTTCGAACGCGTCAAACGGGACAAGGCGGCCGACGGGATCGTGAACGACAAGATCGTTGGGCAAAAGCAGCGCGGACATCTCACGCCGGCTTACACCATAGCGACAACGGGTGCGGCTATTACCGAGTGGTAGGGGGGCGAGGTCATGATGAACGGAGCCGAACAGCTGGGGATCATTAACGAGCACATCAACACCAGCCGCGGCGCGCTCGACACCCTGCACCACCGCAAGGAGGCCGCCAACCGCCAGCTGGTTAAATTACGCAATCGGATGGCAGCCGAGTACCGCAACCTGGCCCGGTTCCGGCTGGACGAACTGGCGGCCAACCGGATGGCCGCCCACCTGGACGAAACCGACCGGACCGTGCTGAAACTCCTTGATCGTCGGGAAAAACAGATCGGTAAGATGGACCCGCAGATTGAGCAGTCCGTTGCCCGGCAGGCCTCCCTGACTGTGGAGCGGGACCAGGCCATTGATAAACGGGACGAACTGGTCAAGCGGATCGATGAACGCGCCGCCGACATCCACCGGCAGCTCAGCCGGCAGGACGCCTACCAGGAATTTGAAAAGCGCGCTGCCGAGGAAACCGCCAGGGCCGAGCAGGCCGAACGCAAGGCCGCCCAAGCGGAAGCCGACCAGGTCGAAAAGGGCAACCCATACCGTGACGACGAACTGTTCATGTACCTTTGGAACAGCCGTTTTCTGACACCGGACTACAGCGGCAGGGGGCTAACGCGCCGCCTGGACGGCTGGGTCGCCGGACTGATCGACTATGCCGCTGCCCGCGGGAATTACTTTATGCTGACCGAGTTGCCGGCCGGACTGCGCGCGCATGCCGACCGGCAGCGCGAGGCGGCGGATCAGGCGGTCCAGGCCCGGCACGACATGGAGGCACAGGCCTTGAATGTGGACGAGATCGTGCAGGGCAAGCGTGAACTCGAAAAGATCCAGCACGTTCTGGATGATGTCGAGGATCGCATCGAAGCGGAAGAGGCTCAGCACCAGGCCTTTTTAAAGCAGCGTTCGGATTTTTCATCGGGCGCCGACGACATCTCGCGGCAGGCGATCGACCTGCAGGTCTCCGAGATCAGAGACGATTCGCTGACCGAGCTTTACATGCAGGCCAAGATGACCCCAAGACCCGATGACGATGTGATCGTCGGTCGCATCCGCGACCTGCGGCAGGAAGAGCAGAAACTGGAAGGTGAAATCGAGACGCTGCAATCCCAGGAGCGCCAATACCAGCAATCCTACCGGGAGCTCGAAGCGCTGCGCCGCCGTTACCGGCGCCGGGGATACGACTCCCGACACTCCTATTTTCCGGGTGGGTTCGAGTTGGGGGCCCTGCTGGCCCTGCTGATGTCTGGCAAAACCACGGGGCGCGACGTGTGGGATCGCATCGATCACGAGCAGCAGTTTCGCGAGCCGCGCACACCGCGTGATTTCGGCGGCGGCTTTTTCTCGGGCGGGTTCGGCGGTGGCATGGGCGGCGGCGGTGGGTTCGGCACCGGTGGTGGATTTGGTGGCGGCGGCGGTGGCTTTCGCACCGGTGGCGGTTTTTGACCGGGCCCATTGTCATTCAACTGATTCCGTTTCGTGAACCTAAAGGAGGCAACCATGTTCAACATGAGCGATTTATTGGGGACAGTCATGCAGTCGGGAATGACGGGTTCAACAGACAAACGCATGCGAAGCGCGATGACCGCCGGCGGCAAGGCGTCCGGGCCGCTTCTAGGTGGCCTTTTCGACAGTGCCACCGCCGGCAATATCGGCAACATGCTCGGCAATGTGCTCGACGATGCCAGCCGTGTGGTGGGCGGCAAGCAGAACCTGGCGGCCGGCGGCATCGGTGCCCTGGCCGGTGCCCTGCTGGGTGGCGGTGGACGCTCGATGGGCGGGGCCGTCGGCGGCGGTGTCATGGCCCTTTTGGGTGCCATGGCCTTTTCGGCGCTGAAAAAAGGCGGGCAACCGGCATCCGAGGTGCCCGTGGAACTCAAGGCGGTCAAAACGCCCGCAGAGGAGCAGGCGCTGGACCACAAGGCCGGCCTGATTTTTCGGGCCATGATCAATGCCGCCAAGGCCGATGGTCAGATCGACAAAGCCGAGGCGGACCGGATTGTTTCTAAAATCGGAGAGATGGGCGCCAGCCAGGAGGCCCAGGCGTTCGTTCTGACCGAGATGCAAAAACCGATGGAGACCGATGCGCTGATCGCCGCGGCCGCCGGGCATCCGGAACTGGCCGGCCAGCTCTACGCCGCATCCCTGCTGGCCATCGAGGTCGACACGCCGGCCGAGAGGGCCTATTTGCAAAACCTGGGTGCGGGCCTGGGGTTGAACACGCATACGATCAATGCATTGGAAAAGGCCTTGGGCCTGTAGCGCATCTTAAAGGAGCTCACGTTTTGGTCAAACGACGCAACAACAGATCTGCTGGCACACCGGCCCTGAAAAGACGGCGCTCGCCATTGAGTGCCAAATCCGTATGGGGTGCCGCCGGCCTGTTTGCCGTTGCCGGTGCCGCTGCAGCAGCGGGGACGCCCGACAATGCCGTCGCCGCATGGCTGCATGGGCTGGCACCGACCGCAATGCGTGTTTCCGTAAGCTATCTGGCCGGGTTTTTTATCGGCTGGGGCGCACGGCGCACCCTGAAATGGACCTCGATTGCCACCGGTGCCGCCTTAGCGGTCGCGGGCGTTTACATGTTTATGGGTGGGGATGCCGCCTGGCTGGAATCGTGGATCCATTCTGGCAGCGTATGGGTCGATGCAAAAGTCACGGGGGCCGAGCGTTACCTGGTGTCGCTGCTGCCTTCCGCCGCCGCGGCCGGCACCGGCGTGGTGTTGGGTTTCCGCCGAAAGTAGGCCACGGTGGCCGCTAAGGGCTGATCAATGGTATTGGGGAGAAGAAGACGCATGCAAAGAAGAAAATTATTGGCCGGTACGGATCTGAAAGGTTATGAAAAGCGATGGGTGTCGGCGTCCAACCGGCGCCGCTCAGGGTTGGGCGGTATGGCCCTTTTGATTGCCGTGGGGGTAATCCTGGCCGGCTGTGCGGCCACCTTGCCTCAGGTGCCGCCCCTGGACGCGTCGGGCATTGCCCTGCCCGGTAAAGTGGTCTGGCACGATTTGGTGACACCCGATGTCGACAAGGCCAAGGCGTTTTATGGCGGCTTGCTCGGCTGGACATTCGAAGATCTCTCCAGCGGCTACAGCCTGGCCAGTCACAATGGGCGTTTCGTGGCCGGCATCGCCAGGCTCGACCGGGCCGGTCGAGCCAGCCACTGGCTGCCGCTGGTGTCCGTGTTGGACATTGACGGCGTGCGGAATCAGGTTGCGGACAGGGGGGGGGAAACGGTTCTACAGCCCTTCGAAATGGCCGACCGGGGACGCATCGCCGTTTTCAAGGACCCTCAGGGTGCCGCTTTCGGCATCGTTCACAGCAGCCATGGCGACCCGGCCGACCGTGAGCCTGAAATCAACGGCTGGCTGTGGGACGAGATCTGGACCGACGATCTGCCGGGGGCGATCGACTTTTACACGGCTGTCGGCGGATACCAACTGGTTGAAACAACCATCGCCAAAATCCCCTACCGCTTTTTTGAGCGGGACGGGCAACCCCGCGTGGGACTGCTCGAAAAGCCAAGCCCTGAGATCGGCAATACCTGGGTGGCCTACATCCGAGTGGCCGATGTCAATGCAACGGTCGACATGGCGACCGCCCTGGGCGGCAAGGTGCTGATGGCGCCCTCGGCCGCCGTGCGCAATGCCACGGTGGCGGTGATCGCCGATCCCAGCGGGGCCGGTTTTGTCATCCAAAAGTGGAACCGCCAACAATGAACAGGAGTGCAGCAATGACGAAATGGTTCTGGTGGCTGATCATCGCGGCAATCATCATGGTGGGGATGGCGGCCTGTTCACCCTACGCCAGCGTGGATATCGGGATGCCGTTCAAGGTCGGCCCCGTCTATGTGAATCCGAGCATCGGTGTCGGTGGGTTTTTATAGGAACTTTCTCACCCAAACCCCGAAAATCGGGCTTTACGCCAATTGCCGGGATTCTGCTGGTGATGCTGACGCTCTGCTGGGTCAGCCCGCTGTCGGCGGCGGGCGCCCCGGAGCAGACGGCCAGGCAGGTCCTGTTGCTCAACGCCTATCACAAGGGCTACCTGTGGACCGATGAAATTACGCGCGGTGTCGAAGATGCCATGGCCGGCGGGGCTGTCGATCTGCACATCGAGTACATGGACACCAAGCGGCAGTTCGATGCGACCTACCAGGACCTGTTGAGGCAAGTCCTGCGCTACAAGCACGCCAGGCATCGCTACGACCTTGTCATCACCTCCGACGACAATGCCCTCAATTTTATCAAGCGTTGGGGCCGGGAGATCTTCGGCAATGTGCCGGTGGTCTTTTGCGGGGTCAACGATCTGCAGCCCGCGGATATCGCAGGTCTGGAAAACGTTACCGGTGTCAATGAGCGCATCGATATTGTCGGCAACCTGGAATTGATCCAGCGCCTGCATCCCGATCGCAAGAAAGTGGTGATCATCGCCGACAACACGACCACCGGCAGGCAAAACCAGGCGGCGGTGCGCCGGATCCTCGCCCAGTCGCCCGACCGCGCCGAGCGGATCGACCTCCTTTTCGATGTCAGTGCCGATGAACTGCGCCAGACCATGCGGCGCCTCGATGATCAAACCGTGGTCCTGTTCACTATTTTTATCCGGGACCGCAGCGATCTTTTCCTGGGATACCATCGCGGCATGCGCCTGGTCTGTGAAAATTCGTCCGCGCCGGTCTACGCGACCCAGAACTTTAAGCCCGGGATCGGTGTGGTCGGCGGCTATGTGACCAACGGTTTCGATCAGGGGGCAATGGCGGCCAAACAAGCCCTTGAGATCCTCGATGGTACAGCGGTCGCCAAGGTTCCGGTTCTGTGGGACACCCCGACCCGGGCGCGCTTTGACTATCCTGTGTTAATGCAGCATGGCGTCCTCTTCGACCGCCTGCCCACTGACAGCGAAATCCTGAATCGTCCGGTCTCCTTTTACCGTCAGTACAGCGCGCTGATCTGGAATACGGTGATCGCCTTTTGCCTGCTGCTGGTGGCCTTTCTGGGGGTCGTTTTCGGGTACGTCAGGTCGCGGCAGGCCCAGCGGCGTCTGCGGCGCAACGAAGAGAACCTGCGCGCCACCTTGAACTCGATCGGCGATGCGGTGATCGCCACGGACCTCCAGGGCAGAATCGCTCGCATGAACCCCGTGGCCGAGCAGCTGACCGGTTGGCCTTTTGCCGAGGCGGCCGGCAGAGCGCTGGGGGAGGTTTTCGAAACCTTTGATGCACAGTCGATTAAACGGGTGCAGACCCCCGTCGCCCAGGTTCTGTCAACGGGCACCAGCGTCGACCGGGGACCGCGTGTCCGGCTGGTCGCCCGGGATGGCTCGCAGTACTGGATTTCCGATTGTGCCGCCCCGATTCGATCGACCGACGGCATCCTTTCCGGCGTCGTGCTGGTGTTCCAGGATGTCAGTGAAGAGTACCACATGCAGGCCGCGCTGCGCGATTCGGAGGAAAAATATCGGCTGCTGGTCGATCTGGCCAGCGATGCCATCTTCATCGCCCAAGATGATAGCGTGAAGTTTCCCAACCCGCGAACCCTGGAGCTGATCGGGTATTCCGCGCAAGAGCTGAAAAGCATGCCGTTCGTCAACCTGATCCATCCCGAGGACCGGGTCGAGGTCCAGGAACGATACGAGCGCGGGCTGGGCGGCGAAAAGCGGCCGCTTACGTTTGCCTTCAGGATCATCCACAAGTCCGGCCGGCACCTGAGCGTGCAGATCAACGCCACCCCAATCACCTGGAATGGAAAGCCGGCAACGCTGAACCTGGTCCGGGACATCACCTCCCAAAAACAGGTCGAGGCGCAGCTTCGCCAATCCCAAAAGATGGAGGCCATCGGCACGCTGGCCGGTGGCATCGCCCACGATTTCAACAATATCCTGTCGGCCATCTTGGGTTATTCCGAGCTGGCGATCGCCGAACTGCCTGACGACAGCCTCACCCGGTACCGGCTGGAGGCGATCTATCAGTCCGGAATGCGGGCCCGTGATCTGGTGGCCCAGATCCTGGCGTTCAGCCGCAAAGACGAACCGGTCATGACATCCGTGTCGCTGCGCCTGATCATCGAAGATGCCCTCAAGCTGCTCAGGCCCGCCATTCCGACGACCATCGAAATTCAAACCCGCCTGGACGCGGACTGCGTGGTCATGGGTGATCCCTCCCAGCTCCACCGCATCATTATGAACCTGTGCACCAATGCCTACCAGGCCATGCCGGCCGACGGCGGCACCCTCAGCATCTTCTTGTCCCGGGTCGTGCTCGATGGGGTATCTTTCCTGTCCGGTCGACTTGCCGCAGGCGATCATGCCAAGTTGACGGTCTCGGACACCGGTGTGGGAATTTTGCCCGCACACCTCGATCGTATTTTCGACCCCTACTTCACCACCAAGGAGCGGGAAAAGGGCACTGGGCTGGGACTGGCGGCCGTGCATGGGATTGTCAACAATCACGGCGGCGCCATCGAGGTGCACAGCCGGATCGGTCGGGGAGCTGCATTTGACATTTACCTGCCGTTGACCAAAGGTGTCAGTGCGGCGGATGAAGCGCCTCAAGCGAAGCTTACGGGGGGCAATGAGCGCATTCTGGTGGTGGATGACGAACCGGACATCTTGGAGATCGAAAGGGAGATGCTGGAGAACCTGGGCTACGCTGTCACCACCCACGAGCGTGCGGCCGACGCCCTGGCGCGCTTCGCGATGAACCCTGACAATTTCGACCTGGTGCTCACGGACATGACCATGCCGCGTATGACCGGCGAAAGGCTGGCCGGGGAATTGCGACGTATCCGCCCCGATATTCCCATCATCTTGTGCACTGGATTCAACGAGCTGATCTCCAAGGAAAAGGCGGCCATGCTGGGCATCAAGGGGTTTTTGATGAAGCCTTTCGCAGCCAAGGACCTGTCCGCCATCGTCTGCGACCTGCTCAGCGGCGATCGGCCCTGAATGCCGGTTGCGCGCAAGCTGCGGCCTTCAAGCATCGCCCGCCTCGCCGATTTGCGTCGCCGGGGGAACGGGGCTAATCGCATATCCGAAAAATTTTGCACTGATGGCGTCGTTGACCGCGTTGACATCCAGCTGCAGGTGATCGCAGAATTCGTGCAGGCCCTTGTCGAATACCGCGTCGATATCCGAGTAGGCCAATTCGGCGCACAGCTTGCCCAGCAGCTGTTCGGCCTTGTCCTGGTAGGTGCCCGGCGGCGTGCCGTTGATGCTGTTGATCGACCCAAGTGCCGCCGTCAGCGCGAACAGGATCGAACGGGGGAAGACGCGGTCGAGTATCAGGAAATTGGCCACGTTGGCGGGGGAGATGCGCCCCAGTCGCTGGCGATAGGCGTTCAGGCCGCTGGTGGCCCGCAGCAGGGCGCCCCACTGCACATCGTCGTAGGGGGTGCCCACGTAAGTGAGGTCGGGCAGCAGCAGGAAATATTTGACGTCCAGAATCCGCGACGTCTTGTCGGCCCGTTCGAGAAAGCGGCCCAGGCGGCAAAAAGGCCATCCTTCGCCGTGGCTCATGGTTTCGTTGCCAATACCGCTGAGCATCATGCCGCGCAGGCTGATCTGCTGACAGAACCCATGCGGGTTGGCATAGACGTTGGCGGGCTGTTTGCCGGCCGATTCGACCATGTGAAAGAAGTCGTTGACCTGTTCCCACAGGTGGCTGGAGATAATCTCGCGCACGCTGCGGGCGTTCTCCCTGGCTGCCCGCAGGCACGAAATAATCGAGTGGGGATAGTCCGTGTCGAACATCAAAAACGAAATGACATTGCGGCCGTCGAATGCGTCATATTTGTCTAAGAACAGGTCGATGTCCCCAGGGACCCTTTTTTCAGAGCCACCCGGGTCAACCCGCCGGGCAGGACGAAGATATCCTCACCATATAGAATGAAGGGCCGCAGGTCGACATGCCGACCTTCGAAGGCATCGTCCACGATGACCGGTGACCGGGAGAGGCTGATGGTCGGCTGGGCGACGAAGTTGCGCGGAGCCGCCTTGATCTTTTCGGCAAAGGCCGCGCATTCGGATCGGGTCGCCGCCGGCCCGACCAGCATGCCGTACCTGGTTGGGCGGGTTCAATCCCAGGCACGGTTCGAGAAACCCTTCGGCGGTGGCGATCAGCTCGGCCGGTACAATTTTGTCTTTGACGATCTTCTGGTCGTGATAAATGTCATCGATGAACAGATTGAGGGCGTGAATGCGTTGTTTCAGGCCGGCTTCAATGCGTTGCCACTCGTTGAAATGAACGATGCGCGGCACCACGTCGAAGGGCCATATTTTTTCGGTGGCATCGTCGTGGCCGTAGACGTTGAAGGTGATGCCCAGGTCAAACAGCGCTTTTTCCGCCACGGCCTGGCGGCGCTTTAAATCGCCTGACGGTAGGCTGTCGATCTTACGGCGCAGCAGTTCGGTCCCGTCGCGGCCAAAGCCGGGTGCGGTGAACATTTCGTCAAAAAAAGGCCCGGTCTCATAGCTCTCAAAATTCATTTGGGTTTCCTGAATCGATGCCGGTGGTTTTGGGTTCGGATGCCTTGTCCGTCTATTAAGCAAGAAGAGTACCACCGATCAGAAAACCGGCATGATTCTCGCTTGACTGTTGCAGCGCCGCGCGGGTCGTTCGGGTGTGTTGACCTGTTCGGGATGGGCCAGTATGGCCCGAACGACAAAAAAGTAGTAAAAAAAGTAAAATATTCCAATATTGTAAAAAGGGTTGCCGGCACCCGCCGCACTCAATAGGCTTGAACCTGTCACCGTGTTCTGCCATAACAGGCCGAAGGCAACCTGTCTTCTATCGCGATCCGTCCCTATCCAAAACCGGTAACGCTGCGAGCCGCCATGACCATCCGTATCGCTATCCGACACAGAACCGAGTATCGATTTGATCGCCTGGTTTCCCTGGGCCCGCACATTTTCCGGCTGAGACCGGCGCCTCACTGCCGTACCCCCATCGAGGCTTATACACTCAAGGTCGAACCGGACAGGCACTTTATCAACTGGCAGCAGGACCCTTTCGGAAATTTCCTGGCCCGGCTGGTGTTTCCGAACCAGACGTCAACGCTTGTTATCGATGTGGATTTAATCGCCCGCATGACCGTGATCAACCCCTTCGACTTTTTCCTGGAGGACTATGCCCAGCATTTTCCATTCGTCTATCCGGAGCAGCTCAAAAAAGAACTGGCGCCCTATCTGCAGGTCGTGGAGCAGGGACCGCGCCTGAAAAAATGGGTCTCCGGTGTGGATCGGACCCGCCGGGAGACCAA
Organism: uncultured delta proteobacterium; assembly: GCA_963785365.1. Lineage (GTDB taxonomy): Bacteria > Desulfobacterota > Desulfobacteria > Desulfobacterales > Desulfosarcinaceae > Desulfosarcina. The sequence continues at coordinate 138,071 of CAWAUZ010000016.1, forward strand.
TGACTTTCTGGTGGGTCTCAATCGCCGGCTGTGGGAGGCGATCAACTACACCGTGCGCCTCGAACCGGGGGTCCAAACCTGTGAAAAGACCCTTGAGGGCGCTATGGGCTCCTGCCGCGACTCAGCCTGGCTGCTGGTGCAGATCATGCGCCATCTGGGGCTGGCGTCCCGGTTCGTTTCCGGGTATCTGGTGCAGCTGACGGCTGATCAAAAATCCCTCGATGGCCCCTCGGGACCGGAAGCCGACTTCACCGACCTGCACGCCTGGGCCGAGGTCTACGCCCCGGGCGCCGGCTGGCTGGGTCTCGACCCGACCTCGGGGCTGTTTGCCGGCGAGGGACACATTCCGCTGGCCTGCACACCCGATCCGGTCAGCGCGGCGCCGGTAACCGGCGCCACCGATCCATGCCAAACCACCTTCTCCTTCTTGAACCAGGTCACGCGCATTGCCGAGGATCCACGGGTGACCAAGCCCTACACCGAAAGCCAATGGCGGGCGATCGACGATCTGGGGCAGCAGGTGGAGCGGGCTCTGGTCGCCGGGGATGTGCGGCTGACCATGGGCGGTGAGCCCACCTTTGTCTCCGTTGACGACATGGAATCGGCCCAGTGGAACACGGCGGCCCTGGGTGATCACAAGCGCGAGCGTGCCGAAGCGCTGTTCAACCGCCTGCATGCGACCTTTGCTCCCGGCGGCCTGCGTCATCATGGCCAGGGCAAGTGGTATCCCGGTGAAGCACTACCGCGATGGACCCTGGCCAGCTTCTGGCGCAAGGACGGCCTGCCCGTCTGGCGCGATCAGGCCCTGATGGGCGATGAACGTCAAGATTACGGGGCCGACCTGGATCAAGCCCAGCGATTCATTCACCGTCTGGCCCGCCATCTGGGTCTCGATTCCGGTGCGGTTGAACCCGGATACGAGGACACCCTCTATCTGCTCTGGTCCGAAGGGCGTCTGCCCACCAATGTGGACCCGCTGAAGTCCGATTTGAAGGACCCGCTCGAACGCCGGCGTCTGGCCGAGTTGTTGCGGGGCGATATGGGCCTGCCGGTCGGCTATGCCCTGCCGCTGAAATGGGATTTCAGTCGAAATGGCTGGTCCGGCGCGCGCTGGCCGCTTCGTGTCCCGCACATGTTCCTGACGCCCGGTACCTCGCCCATGGGCATGCGCCTGCCCCTGGACACGCTGCCGTGGGTGGCCCAGAAAAACCGCCGGCCCATGCCGGAGCGTTCGCCCGTCGGCGCGTTCGGCCCGCTGCCCGATGTTGCGCAACGTGCTGCCGTTCTGGCCGGCCCGGCCGACGGCGCAGCGCCATCCGGGGTTTCTGCCGCAGCGGAAAAACACGCCGGCCCCGAAACGAGTGACGTGGCCGAGATCCCTCACACGGCCCTGTGCGTGGAACCGCGCGATGGGCGGCTTTACGTATTCATGCCACCGGTCGGCCACCTGGAGCACTACCTGGACCTGACCGCCTGCGTCGAGCGGACCGCAGCGGAGACGGCGCTGCCGGTTATCGTCGAAGGCTATCCGCCGCCGGTAGACCCGCGCATGGAGTCCCTCAAGGTGACCCCCGACCCCGGCGTCATCGAGGTCAACATTCAACCGGCCGCTTCCTGGCGGGCATTGGTTGAAAGCACCACCACCTTGTACGAACAGGCCCGTCTGTCCCGCCTGGGCACCGAAAAATTCATGCTCGACGGTCGCCACACCGGTACCGGGGGCGGCAATCACGTGACCCTGGGAGGCACGACGCCGGCTGACAGCCCCATGCTGCGGCGGCCGGATCTGCTGCAAAGCCTGATCACCTTCTGGCAGCACCACCCGGGCCTCTCCTATCTTTTTTCGGGAATGTTTGTCGGCCCCACCAGTCAGGCGCCGCGGGTGGACGAGGGCCGCGACGAACGGCTTTACGAACTGGAGATCGCCTTCGACCAGATGCCGGCACCCAATGCGCCGGCGCCGTTCTGGCTGGCGGACCGCCTGCTACGTCACCTGCTGGTGGACCTGACCGGCAACACCCACCGCAGCGAGTTTTGCATCGACAAGCTCTATTCCCCGGACAGCCTTTCCGGCCGCCAGGGCCTGGTTGAGTTCCGGGCCTTCGACATGCCGCCGCACGCCCGCATGAGCATGGTACAGATGCTGCTGCTGCGCACCCTGATCGCCCATTTCTGGCAAACCCCCTACCGGCATCCCCTGGTACGCTGGGGCACCGAGCTGCACGACCGCTGGATGATGCCCCACTACGTCGCCTCGGACCTGAAAGAGGTGGTGACGGTGCTGCAGCGGGCCGGGCTGCCATTCCAATTCGAATGGCTGGCGCCTTTTTTCGAATTTCGTTTCCCCCATTACGGCACGGTTCAGATCCAGGGCGTGCGCCTCGAACTGCGCATGGCCATCGAGCCCTGGCACGTGCTGGGGGAAGAGCTCTCTTCGGCCGGCACCAGCCGGTTCGTGGACTCGTCCCTGGAGCGCCTGCAGGTGCGTGCTGCCGGGTTGACCGACAGCCGCTTCGTTCTGGCCTGCAATGGCCGCCGTGTGCCGCTGCGCCCCACCGGTACGAACGGCGAGTACGTGGCCGGGATCCGCTACCGCGCCTGGCAGCCGCCCTCGGCCCTGCATCCCACCATCGGCATACACGCCCCGCTGGTGTTCGATCTGATTGACACCTGGAACGGGCGCAGCGTCGGTGGCTGCACCTACCATGTGGCGCATCCCGGCGGCCGCCATTACGAGGTCTTCCCGATCAACGCCTTCGAGGCCGAAGCCCGCCGCAGCGCCCGGTTCCAGGCTTTCGGCCATACTCCCGCGGCGATGGTCCCGCCCGATCCGCCGCGTGGCAGCCGCGGCCGCTTCGAGCCGGCCGGGCATGCGCCGGGTCCCATGGCCCTGCCGCCGGCGGTCCCAAATCCGGAATATCCCTACACCCTGGATCTGCGTTTCGCATCCAGACCCGACAACCGAACCCGATGAATAGAATCGCTCCCGTGACCGACATGCCCCTGCATGCAGCCAAACCGGCCCTGTGCACCTCCTATTCAGTGCCCCCGAACGCTTTCGACGAACTGTGGACGGCCGACCAGCGCGTTCGCAAGCACTGGCAACCGTTGGTCCAGGCCTTGGCCCGCGACGGCTGCGAAGCGCTGGCGCGCTGCCGTCAGGATGTCACCCGTATCCTCAGAGAAAACGGAGTGGCCTACAACATTCACGGCGACTCCCAGGGTGTTCACCACAATTGGAACCTGGACATTGTGCCCTTGATTGTCGGGCGCGACGACTGGCAGGCCATCTGCGCCGGGCTGCGCCAGCGCGCTCACCTGCTGGACCTGATCCTCAAGGATCTTTACGGTCCCCGCAGCCTGATCGCCAGCGGGCTGTTACCGGCCAAACTGGTATTCGCCCACCCCGGCTTCCTGCGATCCTGCCAGGACATCCGCCTGCCCGCAACGCACCAGCTGCTGCTTTACTCTGCCGACCTGGCCCGAACCGCGGACGGTCACTACCGGGTGCTGGCCGATCACACCCAGGGTCCTTTCGGCATGGGGCACACCCTGGAAAACCGTACCGCCATGGCCAGGGTGATGCCCGATCTGTTCCGCACCTGCAAGGTGCAGCGGCTCTCGTCGTTCTTTCGCCTGCTGCGCGATGAGCTGGCTGGCCACGCGCCCCACCGAAAGGAGCACCCCCGCATCGTCTTGTATGCCGCCGACGCCAGTCAGACCGCCCATTTCGAGCAGGCCTATCTGGGTGCCTACCTGAACTATGCCGTGGTCCAGGGACAGGACTTGACCGTGCGCAACAGTCGTGTCTGGCTCAAGACCCTTTACGGTCTAAAAGGGGTCGATATCGTGCTGCGCATGCTTGACGACCGCCACTGCGATCCGCTCGAATTGAATCCCGCCTCCCCGGGTGGGTTGGCCGGCTTGCTGGAAGCGGTTCGCCGCCGCCATGTGGCGTTGGCCAATCCGCTGGGTACCGGGGTTCTGGAAAATCCTGGCTTGATGGCGTTTTTGCCGACCATCGCCCGGCACCTGCTCGACCAGGAGCTGCTGCTGCCGTCGACAGCCACCTGGTGGTGCGGCGAGCCGGACCAGTGCCGGCACGTGCTGGCCAATCTGCCACGCCTGGTCGTCAAGCCGATCTTCAGCAGCCCGGCCGGCCGCGCCGTTTTCGGGTCGCAGCTGACCGCGGCGCAGTGCGACGGCTGGCGGCAGCGCATCGAGGCGCACCCGCATCTTTTTGTCGGACAAGCGCCCCTGCGGCCGGCGACGGCCCCGGCCCTGGTGGAGACGCAATTTCGGCCGCTGCCCACCCTGATGCGGCTTTTCGCACTGGGCAAAATGCATGGCGGCTATGAATTGATGCCAGGCGGCATCGCACGCAGCACCGGGGATGCCAGGACGCGCGGTGTGGCCGACCGTGCCGGCGGCATCCTCAAGGACATCTGGGTGGTTGCCTCCCAGCCCCAGAAGCACGCCAGTTTGTGGCTGCAGTCCGATTCCAGCGGACAGGGGTTCCGGCGTACCGCTGCGCTTCCCAGCCGCACGGCCGAGAACCTGTTCTGGGTCGGTCGCTACGCCGAGCGGGCGGAGATGCTGGCGCGCATGCTACGCACCGTGATGCGCCGGTTCGAGGGCACCGAGCAGAGTGAAGACGAGGGCGATCTCCAGGGATTGACCGCCATGATGACCATCATCCGCGACATGGCCGATGTGCCGGCAGCATCCCCGTCGGCGGGCAAGACGGCGGAATCCGCCCGCCCAACCGCGCCGTGGGCACTCGTTGCCCGGGTCATCACCGATCACGACAGTGCCGGCAGCCTGACCGCCAATCTGGCCTTCATGTTCCAGGCGGCCCAGGCCGTACGTGAACGCTGGTCGTCCGATAGCTGGCGCATCATCAACGATCTGGAAACCCATCGCCTCAACCTGCGGCGGATCCCCGGTGAATCCCGTGACCGGCTGCAGGCTTTAGACCACCTGGTCTCCTCCCTGCTGGCCTTCTCCGGGCTTTGCATGGAGAGCATGTCCCGGGAGCTGGGATGGACCTTCGTCGACATGGGCCGTCGCATCGAACGGGCGCTGATGTTCAGCGAATTTATCCGGCGTAGCCTGGGAATCCACTATCCTGCCCCCGTCGACAGCCTGATGATGGAGGCCACCTTGCTGACTACCGAGAACATCATCACCTACCGCCGGCGCTACCGCTCCGCCATGGCGCGCAACACCGTCCTGGACCTGCTGCTGATGGACGACAAAAACCCGCGCTCGCTTATTTTTCAGCTGGACATGATCGATGCCCACATCGCCGACCTGCCGAAAGAGCGCGGTGCCCACCGCATCCGCCCGGAAGAGCGCCTGGCGCTGGAGGCCGCCACGCGGTTGCGCCTGAGCGACACCGATCAGCTCTGTGTGCTCGATGAGGCCCGTCGCGGCTATCCGCACGTCGATACCCTGCTGAGCGAGATGCGCCGGCTGCTGGAGCGCCTGTCCGAGGCGATCTCTCATGCCTATTTCATCCACACGCCCAAATCGCGCCAGCTGTCGGGAGTCCACCCGGAGCATGCGCCATGATTTACCGCATCCGGCACCAGACCCGCTACGAATACAGCGAACCCACGGCGGTCAGCTACAATGAGATCCGTCTGTGCCCGCGCAACCTGGTCCATCAGACCCTGATCAACAAAACCATCGTGGTGGACCCGGCCCCGGCCGAACTGAGTGAGCGCATCGACTACTTCGGCAACCCCACCTGGTATCTGGCCATCGATCAACCGCATGCCGCCATGGACGTTCTGGTGGAAAGCACCGTGCGCATTGAAAGGCCCGCGCTGCCGGCCGACCTGTCGCGGCCGCCGGCCTGGGAGAGCGCCCGCGACCAGCTGCAGTCGGTGGCCGGTCCCGACATCATGGCGGCCTGCGAATTCACTCTGGACTCGCCGCTGATCAAGGCCGACGCACAACTCGGGGCTTACGCACGGTTGTCCTTCGGCCCCCATCGTGCGCTGATGGAAGCGGTTTTCGACCTCATGGGGCGCATTCACCGGGATTTCGAATTCAAACCAGGCTTTTCCAACATCGCCACGCCACTGTTACAGGTCCTGGAACACCGTAAGGGCGTCTGCCAGGATTTCGCGCAACTGGCTATCGGGTGCCTGCGCAGCGTGGGTCTGGCCGCCCGATATGTCAGCGGCTACATTGAAACCCTGCCGCCGCCAGGCAACCGCAAACTCAAAGGTGCGGATGCATCCCACGCCTGGTTCTCGGTCTATGTTCCCGACCACGGGTGGCTCGATTTCGATCCCACCAACAACCAGCTGCCGTCGGACCAGCACATTGTCGTAGCGGTCGGCCGTGATTTCTCGGACGTCACGCCAATCAAAGGGGTCATCTTCAGTGCCGGACGCCATTTGCTGTCTGTCTCCGTTGACACCGAGCGGATCGCGCAGATGCCGCCGCCCAAACAGGCCGAGGAAGGGTAAGCCATTGACGTCACCATCGAAGTGGAGAGACTTGTTAAATGCCGCCGGTGAAGGCCAACGCCGCCGGCAGCTCAATGAGGGCCTTTTGAACGCATGCGTGACAGACTTTCTGGCCCTGGAAGCCACTAGCGACGGGATCTGGGTCTGGCAGGTCCCCACGGGCGAGGCTTATTTCAGTCCGCGCTACTACACCATGCTGGGCTACGAACCGGATGCCTTTCCCGGCAGTTATGACCGGTGGGTCGGCCTCTTGCACCCCGATGACCTGGATCAGACCTGCGCCGCCATCCGGCAACGCCTCGACGCCGGAAAGGACGGCTACGAGGTCGAGTTCCGTCTGCGGACCCAGTCGAATAGCTGGCTGTGGGTCCTGGGAAGGGCCCGCGTCGTCGAACGGGATGGCGACGGCCGGCCGGTTTATATCATCGGCAGCCATGTCAATATCGACACCCGTAAACGGGCCGAACGCAAGCTGGCCGAATACCGGGAACAACTGGAAATCCGGGTCAGGGATCGAACCCGCGAGCTCGAGCAGACCACCTCGCTGCTCGAGGCAACCTTCAACGCCATTCCAGATATCCTGGGGGTTCAGGATGACCAGCACCGCATCATCCACTACAATGCCGCCGGTTACCGGTTTTTGGGCATGACTCCCGACGCCGTGGTCGGCAAGCGCTGCTATGAATTGATCGGACGGGAAAAGGAGTGCGAACAATGCGCCACATCGGAGTGCTACCGCACCAAACAGCCGGCCTCCGTGGAACGCTACGAGGAGGCTCTGAACGCCTGGCTGGACGTGCGCGCCTATCCGATTCTGGATGAACAGGGCAACCTGGTCAAAGTAATCGAACACCTGCGCGACATCACGCCGGCCAAAACGGTCGAGGCCGAAAACCAACGGCTGCAGGAGCAGTTGCGGCATGCCCAGAAGATGGAGTCCGTGGGTACCCTGGCAGGTGGCATCGCCCACGACTTCAACAATTTGCTGATGGGCATCCAGGGCCGCATCTCTTTGATGTTGCTCGAGATGCCGCCCGGCGACACCAACCTGGAGCACCTTCAGGCAATCGACACCTACATCCGCGGTGCGGCGGATTTGACCAAACAGCTGCTGGGTTTTGCGCGCGGCGGAAAATATGAAGTCAAGCCCATGGACCTGAACGACCTTGTGTGCAGCAGTGCCGCCATGTTCGGCCGCACCCGCAAGGAGCTGCGGGTCCGCACCCGGACCAGCGCGACACCTCTGACCGTGGAGGCCGACCGGCGCCAGATCGAAAACGTGCTTTTGAACCTGTACATCAATGCGTGGCAGGCCATGGAAACCGGCAGGGAGCTGTTTCTGGCAACGGACCGGGTGATGTTGGACGACGCCTACTGCCGGCCCCACCGAGTTCCACCGGGCGCCTATGCCAAGGTGTCGGTCACGGACAACGGCAGTGGCATGAGCGCGACCGTCTTGCAACAGATCTTTGACCCGTTCTTCACCACCAAGGAAAAAAGCCGCGGCACCGGATTGGGGCTGGCATCCGCCTACGGGATCGTCAGCAACCACGGCGGGTTTTTTACGGTCTACAGTGAAGTCGGTCGGGGCAGCACCTTCAATGTCTTTTTGCCGCTGTCGGAAAAGGCGGTCGATGCGGACGTCAGTCTGGCGGGCGGCCTCGTCAACGGATCGGAGACGATTTTACTGGTGGATGACGAACAGATGATCATCGACGTCGGCCAGGCCATGTTGAAACGGCTGGGCTACCGGGTGATGACCGCCAAAAGCGGTGAAACCGCCGTGGACCAGATCGTGCGCGCGGGGTCGCAGATCGATCTGGTGATTCTGGACATGATCATGCCGGGGTTGGACGGCGGCCAGACCTTCGATCGCATTCGAGAGATTTTCCCACGCATGCCGGTGGTGCTCTCCAGCGGGTATGCCATCAACGGTCGGGCCGAAACCATCATGCGCCGGGGCTGCAACGGCTTCATTCAAAAACCCTTCAGCGTGTTCCAGCTTTCGGAAAAGATCCGGCAGGTGCTTCAGGATGCATCGCCGTGAGGCAACGCTAGTAGCAAGAATTCGCTCTTTTGGACGGCTTTGCGGCGCTCAGGGTCCAGAAACCAGCGGTATATGCGCTCACCCATGTCCACCGGCCTGCCGAGCAGCTTTTTCTCGATCAGGGACAGCGCCTCGATGGATTTATCGCACACCGGATAGCCTTTTTCGTCCAGACGAATTGAAGCATCGAACCTCACCGCGCAGATGTTGTTGATGTCCACCAGCCGGATGCCGCCCCTGGCGGTGACGAGCAGGTTGCCGACGCCGGCCAGGTCGGGGATGTGGCCGGCCTCGGCGACCATCCGCTTGATCCTCTGTAAAAAATCCACGGCGCTCCGCCTGATTCTCCCACGCCACTCGGGCAGCGACAAGGTGGCCATCTCGTTGCCATGGCAAAGGGCGTCGTGCAGCGCCGGCAGCAGATCGCGGGTATCCAGAAGGCTCCACGGGTCCAGGATCTCGCCGCTGATCACCTCTTGAAGACCGCACAGCAGGAGATCGGTGCCCTCCGGCCGGCGGTAGTCCACGATACACTCGGTTGAGGTGGCCATGAATTCGGGCGCCAGGTAGCGCTCGACCAGTTTCACCCGCCCGATTTCCAAAAGGGCGCTGTCGAGGGTTTCCAGGCGCGACCGGAATATGCGCAGCATGAGTCGCGGTGCGGCCTTGGGAAACCATCTGATACCGTCGATCTTTGTCCCGCGTTGCTCCTTGGCCACATCGACGGGATCCAGAACCTCCATGATGTGGGACCGCAGCCCCTGCCGGTGGTGTTTTCTGAACACGCAGGAGGGCGTGGCGCTGATGAAGTTCAACGCCATCACGTCGTCGTGGTCGATGGTGGGCTTGTCGCGGATATCGGTCGAGATGGGTGCACCTCCGAAGCCGTTTCAACGGTCGCAGCCGTCACTATAGCGAATCCCTTGCCACAGGGCAATCCATTGGGCATAAAGCGATAGGGTGAACCCATCATCAATGGTGCGTATATACATTGAATGTATTTTAAATCTATTGGTTACATCAGCAATGCGGGCCGTTCAGACTTGTTGGACGTCGGTGTGGCGGGCTTGATGAACCGGTGATGCTGCCTATTTTTAGTTTATCTAAAAGCACCGTGTTGTCTGAATATCCAAGCGAGGTGAATGATGAAAGTAAACATCAGCTGTTTTTCGACACTATCAAACCATGCATCGTGTAGACATGATCAAACAACGTCCGTGGTGGCGCAAGACAATGCGGTAAGGGTCAGGTCGCTTGCCCGTCAGGTCCAGGTCCCCGAAGACCAGATCGCCCTGGTTTTTGTCAATAACCGGCGCTCGACGCTGGATCAGCAGTTGTCCGGTGGAGACCGAGTGGCATTTGCACCGTACGTGGGCGGAATGTGAGCTTGAATCATGGTGGCACCGGGTCGAGCGCAAAGGGGCGGATGGCGCCGTCGGTAGAATTGTTTTCTCGTCTCAACGGGGCGATCCTCGGCATGCATATCGGTGATGCGTTGGCAATGCCGGTGCACTGGTACTATGACCGTAGCGCGATGCACAGAGACTATGGTCATGTAACCGGATACGTGAAGCCAAAAAACCCCCACCCGGACAGCATCTTGTGGCGTTCATCCTACACGCCGTCCGGTCCGAAGGGCGATATCCTTCACGACCAGGCTATTTACTGGGGCCGCCGCGGCGTGCATTACCATCAATTTCTCGAAGCCGGCGAGAATACGCTCAACCTGAAACTATGCACGCTGCTATGCAGTGTGCTAAGCGACTGCGGTGGTTACGACCCCGACGCCTACCTGTCGGCCTACATCGATTTTATGACCAGGCCGGGGAGCCACCGCGATACCTATGTCGAAGCGTACCATCGCCATTTTTTCACCAACTACGCACGAGGCATGCATCCCCGTTCATGCGGCGTTAACGAAAAACACATCAGCGGCATCATCGGCATGATTCCTTTGATTGTCCATTACGCCGACAATCCCACCACTGCTCGACAATCGGCCCACGAACACCTGCGGTTGACCCACCTGGGAGAGCGCATGGCTGCGGCCGGTAATCTGTTGATCGACATTTTGCTGCCCGTGCTGAGCGGTGAACGGCTTTACGACGTTATTGTGGAAAAGATCAGGCGTCAGGACCACCCATTGCTCGGTTTTCCCTTGATCCGCTGGTTGAAGGATCCCGACGCGGTCGTGATCGGACGCCGATTGAGCAGCGCCTGCTACGTCGAAGATGCCGTACCGGCGACGGTCTACCTGGCCTTGAAATACCATGATGACACCGCTCAGGGATTGATCGCCAACACCAATCTGGGCGGCGACAACGCCGGGCGCGGGGCGGTACTGGGGGCAATTTTGGGGGCTGCCAACGGGTATCGGTCCTTCCCCGATGCGTGGGTCACGGGGCTGCGCCATCCTCCCCGGCAAATATCAGAAATGATGACATTATCCAATAGATAAGCCTTGTTTCCGGCGCCACCGTGTGCGTGGCGCCGTTGGAGGTGCCACGAGGTCTATTCTTTAGCCATAAACAACTCATCGAAAAACAAGCTCATGTGCTGCCACGAGCGGCGGTCCGCCGAGGGACTGTAGGCCAGCGCGTCCATGCCGCGCTTGTCGGCGTCGGGGTTGGTGAAGCTGTGCCGGGTGTTGCCATAAACGATCAGCTGCCAGTCGATGGATGTCGTGTTCATGGCCTCGACATAGGCCTCCAGGGAGGCGGGGTCGTTCATGGGGTCCTGGGCGCCGTGGCCGATCAGCACCTTGGCCGTGGTCCGTTCGGCCTGCTCGGCGGTCGGGGCGATCAGTGAACCGTGAAAGCTGACCACGCCGTCAAGATCGGCCCCGCCGTAGGCCATTACCTGAACCGTGGCACCGCCGAAGCAGTAGCCGATGGCCGCCATCCGATCCGTGTCCACCTGGGGTTGGTTTTTCAACACCTCCAGGCCTGCCATGGCCCGCTGCTGCCATTGTTCCATGTTGCTGTTGACGGTCTTCATCCAGGCTGCGGCCGTTTCGGGGTGCTCGGTGGACTTGCCCTGGCCATACATGTCCAGGGCAAAGGCCACGTACCCCATTTGGGCCAGCGCCTCGGCACGGCCCCGGGCGTAGTCGTTCAGTCCCCACCATTCGTGCACCACCAGGACGCCGGGCATCTTGCCGGAAACGGCGTCATCGTAGGCCAGAAACCCCTGTAACTGAACATCGCCATGGGTGTAGGCCACCGTCTGGGTGACCAGCGTGGCATGGGCGATCCCGGCCGTCAGGACGGCAATCGCTACAATCGGTAGATATCGTATCATCGTCATTCCTCCTGTTGCGGGTATAGTATCCAGTAAGCGTAAGACCGATTTCACGATTCTCAAGGCGACAGGCAGGCTACCGATGGCTGCACCAGTGTTGTACAGCCCCCAGGCCAATCAATCCCGGCGCAGCAGCAGCAGGGTGTTGCCGATGACGGTCAGGCTCGACAGGAGCATGGCCGTGGCGGCCACCAGAGGGGTCAGCAGGCCGCTCATGGCCACGGGGATGCTGATCAGGTTGTATACCCAGGCGCACCACAAATTCTGCACCACCTTGCGATTGACCTGTTGGGCCAGCGGCAGAAAATCGACCAGCTGGGCGGGGTTGCCGCGCATGAGGGTGATGTGGGCGGCCGCCTGGGCCAAACCGGTGCCGGTGTAAACGGCTGCGGCCAGGTGGGCCCGGGCCATGGCAGCCGCGTCGTTGATGCCGTCGCCCACCATGGTCACCCGGCGGCCGTGACCGTTCAAGGCGTCGATGTAATCCGCCTTGGCGGCTGGCAGCAGGTCGCCCTGGTTGGCCGGCAGGCCGAGGGCCTGCCCTACCGCGTGCGTCGCGCTCTGGCTGTCTCCGGAGATCAGGTGCAGGTCCAAGCCATCGCGCCGCAGGGCCCTGACCATGGCCGGCACGCCCTTTCGAATGGCATCGCCAAAAGCCAGGATGGCCGCCGGGTGCTCATCGACGCTGAGGAAAATGTGCGAGGTCAACCTGTCATCGACCGATGTCGGCGGCAGGTATGGGGCATCGCCATCGGCCCAGGCGAACTGGCGGTTGCCGATGCGAACGCATTTGCCGTCCAAGCGCCCCTGGATGCCGTCCGGGTGGACGGCGACTTCAGTCACCCGGGCTGGGGTGATGCTTCTGGTGCGGGCATAGGCATCGATAGAACGGGCGATTTCATGATCCGAGGCCTGTTCCAGACCGGCGGCCCAGGCCACAACGGCGGCCGGATCATGATCCGGGGTGCACGCGACCCGGCCCAGTTGCCAGCGTCCCTCAGTCAATGTGCCGGTTTTGTCAAACACGATGGTGTCGATGCCGCCGGCCCGCTCGAAGGCGTCGAATTCACGGACCAGGATGCCGTGGCGGCCGGCCAGTGAGATGCCTGCCAGGCGGGCCATGGGAATGGCCACGCCCAGGGCGCATGGGCAGGATATGACCATTACGGTGACGGCCCGGACGAGCGCCTGGTGTACCGGCAGGCCGGCCATGGCGCCGACTAGGCCGGTTCCGCCGGCCAGCAGGACGATGATGGGAACAAACCACTGCAGCATGCGGTCCGTGCGCGCTTCGAAGCGGCTTTTTTGCCCCAGGCTGCGGGTCATGATGGCGATCATCTGGCCCAGGACAGTGCTCTCCCCGACCTTCTCGGCCGTGGCCGTCACCCGGCCGTCAATCAGGCGGGTGCCGCTCTTGACGGGGTCGCCCGGCTTGACGGATACCGGCCGGGGTTCGCCGGTCAACGACGATTCGTCCAGGCGGGCACCGCCGGATGCCACGCGGCCATCGGCGGGGACGGTTTCGCCGGCGTCGACGATGAACCGGTCTCCTGGGGCCAACTGATCGATGGCCGCATAGCGGCCTGAAGGCGCCGTATCGGTCACCAGGCGGACCTTGGTAGGCTGCAGGTCGAAAAAACTGTCCAGGTCGCGGCGTACGCGATCCTTGGCCTGTCGTTCCAGAAATTTCCCCAACAGCACCAGGGTAATCAACATGCAGGCGGTGTCGAAATAGAGATGGATGCTGCCGGTCAGCCAGTTGTAAAGGCTGTAGGCGTAGGCACATCCGGCGCCGGCGCCGACCAGGGTCTCCATGCCCGGCATGCCGTTGACCAGGCCGGACCAGGCCTTGCGAAGCATGGGGCCGCCGCCATAGCAAACCGCCGCCGTCGCCATGGCCACGATGGGCAGGGAGATTTTGGATACCGCCTCACGGGAAAGGGTGGTGAAAAAGCCGGCGTAAAGGGCCCAGGAGAGCATCATCACATTGACGGAGAGCAGGCCCGTGACCATCAGGCGGATCAACTCCCGCCGACGGGCGTGCTGATGCGGCGACCCGTCATCCGCCTCCCGGGGTTCATAACCCAGGCGGACGACGGCGTTCCTGATCTGGTCGGGTGCCACGCGGTCCGGCCGGTAGCGACAGCGCAGGCGGTCGGTCGAAAAGTTACAGCTGGCCGTCCCAACGCCGCCCATCCGGGATATCGATTTCTCGATCACCCAGGCACAGGCGGTACACCACATCCCCTCGATTTTGAGATCCAGCACCAGGGTGTCGGACAACGTGTCGCCAAGATCGGCCATGCCCATGGTGGCGTCGGTGGCGAGCGCTTCCGCGGCTTCCTGTCGTTTCAGGCGGCGAAGATCCGCTTCGCTGGCCGGGATCACGCCTGCGGCCAGGCATTGCCGGTACAGATCGCTTTCTTTGAACCGTGCCGGATCGTCCGCCCCGGTGGCTTCCAGCAGCATGGTGTAGACCATCCGGCAGCCCTGGCAGCAGAACGTCAGCGGTTGTTCATTGACGCGATGGGATACGACCCCGTAGCGCAGGGGCAGGCCGCATAGATCGCAATTGGCAGGCGTCATGGATATTTAACTGGAAGTGAGGAAAATATTGCCTGGAAAAGGTCAGGCAACGGGAATGTCAAGAGCCACTATCCAAATGGCAAACAGTGGAATCCTGCCCCGCTAAAAATAAAACCGCACCTGTTCTGCTGCGTTGTTTTGGGATTCGATCGTTGTCAGCGTCACGGATGCCGGCCGAGGCTCTTGACAAAGGCAATCGCGTTCCAGCGATCGTCCACGGCCATGGTGGTGGCCAAGGGCGGCTGGCGCCCGCCGGGAATGCCGTAGCTGATCTCTTTGAACAGGGTGCCTGCGGGCATGGACTGGACCTTGTCGCTGCGCAGGTCGCCGGGGGGTGGGGCAAAGCTCTGGCCCACGGTGCCGTAACCGTCGAAATTTTTTCCGTGGCAGTGAATGCAGTAGTTTTGGTAAGCGGTTTTGCCGGCTGCGATGGTCGCCGGTTCGGTCAATGCAAACGGGGGCAGGATATTTGCGTCGTCGGCGGCCCGGTAGAGGGCTTCACCGCCGGTAATCGGGACGCTGCCCGCGGCCATGACCAAAATGGGCTTCTCATGGGGTTTGATTGCCGGGGTTTGCCACATGCGACCCACCGACATCAGTTCGTCGTAGGCGGTGATCGCCCCCCAGGCCAACAGAAATACGGTTGACGCAATCAGGCCGACTGACAGTATGCGAACCATTATTCTCCTCCGACCCCTCTGACGTGCTGCGGGTTGGGCAGCAGCTGGTATTCGGCATAGGGCGATGACGCCGGCACATCTTTGACCGGGCGATAGGCCCAGGTGGGCTGGCCCATGTCCGAAACCACAAAAAATGCCAGGAATCCTTTGAACAGGATGATGCCCAGCATAACGCCCAGCCAGGCCCAGGTCCTGAACAGGGATCCGTGATGGTGTTGGTCGTCCATATCAGATTTTCACTCCTAATACGCCATGCATGACAATGTAGAAAAAACCCCAGATAAATGTTCCGGCGATAATCAACATCATGATCAGGGGAAAGGGTGCGTCGCGCTCGGCGAGGCCGTCGGCGAAGCGGCCGGTGATGGTTTTCTTGCGGGGCTCGCTGTCCTTGCCGTGCAGATGGGAAAATGCCAGGCCCACGCCGAAGATCACCATGAACAGCAGGGCGGGGAACAGCCAGGCCATGGTGTGCTGGAAGTTCAACAGATCGAAAAATCGCATAACCGTCACCTCTTGTAGAAAACGTCTAATTCTATCTATTTGCTGAAATACAGGGCATACGCCAACACGGCCGCCGTGGCGCTCAACCCGGCGATCGCCAGCACAAAGAGCCCGTAGATTTCCAGCCGGTTGATGCGTGTGGCCTTTTTGGGCGGCCGATCCGCTTCGTCCTGCAATGGCAGAAAGCGCGCCCGCTGCTGGTCGTTGAACTGGCCGGTTTTAAAGGCCCAGTAAAAGACCGCCAGGCTGATGACCAAACCGATGGCGATGTAGGCGATGAAGTACGGGTAATACATAGGCTTTGAGTCTAACCACCTTTTGCGAACCTACGGCTCGTACGCCGCATCGATGCCCTTCGGTTCCGTGTTCGCGTCGCTGTCGTTGATAAAATTAACCGCCACGTAATTGCCCACTTCCCAGATCTTCTCCGACTCCAGCTCGCGCTTGAAGTAGGGCATGGCCGTGCCGGTGATGCCGTTCATGATCTGGTAGTAGAGGATGCCGCCGCTGATCTCCCGGTTCTTTAAAATGGTGAAATTGAGCGGCGGCGGGTTGAGAAACGGCTGGGCCGGCCCCATGCCGTCACCCACCGGACCGTGGCAGCCCAGGCAGAAATCCTGGTAGATCTTGTGCCCGCGTGCCAACCCGGCCTCGCTGGTCGGGTAGGGGTTGGGTATGTCGCGCCACCCCTGCGGGCACCTGCTCATTGAGCCATTGCACATTAGCGTCCGGCCCGGCCTCGTAAGCCGCAATCGCTTCAGCTTTCCATGCAACGCTGGCGTGCCATGCGCCGGTCGGCGTCTTTCATGCCCAGGCCCTGCACGTAGGCGGATCAGGTATCCCGATCTTTTCGTCGCCCAGAAACTTGAAGGCCGGCATGATGGAGAGCGGGCGGGTGTAGCGCGGGTTGGTGAAGTGGGCCACGTGCCAGTCGTCGGGGTGCTCGCCGCCGGCCTGGGACAGGTCCGGGCCGGTGCGCTGGGACCCCAGCAGGATGGGGTGGTCGGCCACGATAGTCGCCGGCCTGGGCGATGCGTTCGGCCCCCAGGCCCCAGTCGATGGTGCGGATCGACTGGCTGTGGCAGTAGACGCAGCCGTTGGCGATGTAGAGTTCCCGACCGGCGGCCTCTTCGGTCGACCGGTTGCGGAAGATTTCCGAGGGTGTGGTCTGGTTGGTGTGCGACATAGGGCAGCAGGACCACCACGAAGACGATGGTGGCCAGGATCAGAAGCGAGCCGGCGACCACGGCGAGGGGGGTCATTTTCATGATGACGCTCCGGTTTTTCCGAACAGGGTGCGGACGATGTTATAGAATCCCAGAACCGCACTGGAGAAGATCAACAAGCCCAGGCCGGCGCGCACCACGTAGTAGATGTGGATCTCCGGCAGCACGCGGTAGACCGTTTCGCCGTTGAGCCAGGCGTTGCCCTGGATCAGGCCGGCGATGGTCAGCACGATGGTGAACCCGACCATGCCGATCAGGATCATCCAGTATTGGAAATCGGCCAGAAACCGGCTGAAAAGGGGTTTTCCGCTCAGTTTCGGTATGGTGTAGTAGAGCCCGCCCAAGGCGATCATGCCGGCAAACCCCAGGACGCCCAGGTGGGCGTGGGCCACGACCCAGTTGTTGAAGTGGGTGACGCGCTGGACATCGGGCAGGGCCATCAGCGAACCCTGGATGCTGACGAAAAAGTACATGATGGTGCCGGTGAAAACGAACTTGGCGCCGATATCGGCGTGGATCTCGCCCAGCTTGCCCCTTGGCCGTGTACCAGATGTTGATGAGAAAGGCCATGACCGGAATCACCATGGCCACGCTGTCCACGATGGCCACCACCTTGAGCCAGGTGGGCACCGGTACCTGCAGCAGGTGGTGGGTGCCGATGTGGGTGTAGACCACGATCAGGGCCCAGAATCCCAGCAGGGAGAGGGTGTGGCTGTAAAGGGGCGCCCGGCAGGCGCGCGGGATGACGTAGTAGGCCACGGCCGCGCTCAGCGGGGTCAGCAGCAGCCCGAAGACGTTGTGGCCGTAAAACCACAGCAGGATGGCGTCGGGGATGCCCACCAGGGCCCCGCTGTCGGGTTTCCAGATCACGTTGCCCAGGGCGAAGGTGCAGGCGGTCAGGATGCAGCCGGCCAGGATGTACCACACCGACACATACAGAATCGGCTCGCGTCGGTTTTTGACCGTCATGATGAAGTTGAAAAAAATCAGGGAGAAGGCCGCCACCACCATCAGATCCACGGGCCAGATCAACTCGGCGTATTCACGGCCCTGGGTGAATCCGGCGGCCAGGCTGACAACGGTGCCCACCAGGGCGATATTCCAGGCCACCACCGTAAAGACCCCCAACCGTTCACTGAACAGCCGGGTGCGCAGCAGGCGGGGGATGAAGTAGAAGGCTGCCGACAGCAGGCCGGGGGTGACGAAGCCGAACAGGACCAGGTTGACGTGGGTGGGCCGCACGCGCCCGAAGACGATTCCGGCCATGTTTTCGGTCAGGTCCGGGGCCACCAGTTCGGTGGCGCCCAGCAGCCCGTAAAAGGTGGCGATCATCATCCAGAAACCGGAGGTCAGGGCAAACGCCTTGGCAGTGGCGTTGGTGGCTTCAATGGCGTCGGGTTCAGCAACCAATGGTGACTCCTTATCAATCATTAACGATGGCCATTAACTGTGGCAGGCCAACCAGCAGTCCAGGTTGGCGTTTTTCTCCCGGTGGCATTCGATGCAGAACCCCATCTTGAAGCGCTTGCCCTTCAGGCGATCCTCGTTCACGAACCTCGCCATGGCACGATTCGCAGGCGATCTCTTTTTTGATGTGGCGCTGGTGGTTGAACAGCACGTGTTCGGCCAGTTCGTAGACCTTGACCCACGGCGTCGGGGTGTCGCTGTTGAAGTAGTTGTGCTCTTTTTGGATTTCCGGATGGTTGGCGATGATGTAGTTGTGGCAAAAAAGGCATTTTTCCACCGCCGGCAGACCGGGATGAATCGATCGGCCCACGTAGGGGTGGCAAAACTGGCACTCGATGGCCTTGTGCCCCGCGTGGAGACGGTGGCTGAAGGGAATCGGCTGTTCGGGGCCGGTGCGGGTGGCCGGCGACGCGTAAAACAAGAAAAGGAACCCCAGCACCAGCAGGACACTGACCACCACCCAGAACATGGGTGCGCGATTTTGCCAGATCCGAGCCGCCGTTTCGCCGAAAGCCGTAAAAAAGCGCATGGGCCGCCCCCGGGTACCGATCAGGATGACGATCACCGCGAGCGTGAGCAGAGCAATGGAGGTAATCAGAATTTCCATAATTAGGACTCAGGCATATAGGGTTTTGGGCCGGCTTGCAGCAACTCGGGAAACTGTTTGAAATAGCCCGTGACGGCCGCCGCCAGAAGGCCGAAGAATCCCACGGCCACGGCGGCTTCGACCCATCCGAGCGGCAGGTACTCGGCATGGTGGTGAAATGCGGGGCCGAGGAGCAGGTAGTGCTCCAGCCAGATGCCGACCATGACTGCCAGGCAGATCACGGTCATGGCCTTGGGCATGGTCTTGATCCGGCGGTTGATCAGAATCAGAAACGGTGCCACGAAGCAGCCGAAGAAAACGATCCAGGCCAGCACGTTCCAGGGAGAGGCCATGGTGCGCGTGATAATGTAGGCGGTCTCTTCGGGGATATTGCCGTACCAGATGACCACGAATTGGGCATAAAAGAAGTCGGCCCATACCAGGCAGAAGGCGAAGAAGAGCTTGCCGATATCGTGGAACTGGTTCTCCCTGACGCGATAGCCATTCCGGTCGCTCAGGTGCAGCAGGGCGCTGAGCACGATCAGTCCCCCGAAGCCGATGTAGACCGCCTTGATGAAGGAGTAGGCGCCGAAAAGCGTGGAGTACCAGTGCGGGTCCGCGGCCATCACCAGGTCGTAGCCCACCAGGGAGAGCACCACGGCAAAGGCCAGCAGATAGAGAATGCCAAAGACTGTCATGCGGCCGGCCATGCGCGCTTCATCGGGCGGGTTGGTCGCCCAGCGCGCCACCAGGCGGCTTGCAAACGGTCCCGACGCGCCCCTGGTTTTCAGGGTGAAATAGAGGCGGTGGTACAAAAAGGCCAGGCCGAATCCGTAAAGCAGGCACAGGCCCACCAGGTCCCGGCCGAACATGAACGGAACGTTCAACCAGACCTCCTTGCCGTGCAGGTCCTCGTGCAACCAGGGAAATATGTACTGCTGCCCGAGAAACAGGATGGCGAACAGGACCAGCGACACCGGGAAAAAGGCCGCAAAGGATTCGGCCACGTCTGCCAGTGGGCCGCTCCATCGGGCTTTGACCGTGTGCATCAGGGCCGAAAAGAGCACGGCGCCTTGAGCGATGGCCGAAAAAAAGAGAAAGTTCAGCAGGTAGGCCTGCCAGGCCCGGGCCGGGTTGCCCACGGCGGCGACCGCAATGAAGACCAGTGTGCCGGCAGCCGCCAGGGCGTAGAACAGTTTCAGCAGCGGCAAGGCCTTTTTCGGATTGTCGGATGGGTCTGTTGGCATGGTCACATTTCCACCTCAGTGCCGTTGGCCGTCATCGGTTTTAATCTGGGCCCCGTTCTCCTCGAAAAAACGGGTCAACGCCTCGGTTTCATCGGCAGTGCAGCGGGCCAGCACCCCGAAACGATCTCCGGTGAAGCGTTCATCGTAGTGCGATGGGGTTTTAAAGCGCGGCAGCCGTGCCAGATAGATCAGGCCCAAAACGTTGCCGAAGACGGCGAACAGGATCGTGAACTCGAAGCCCACGATGAAAAAGGGCACCAGCGCGACGACCGGTTTGCCGCCGACGATCAACGACCAGCGCGTGGCGGTGAAGGCCGCCAGCAGAAAACCGGTAAAAAATCCGATGATGCCGCCCGCCAGGGTGAACCAGCCCACCTTGCTTTTGGGCGGTTCCAGGGCGTGCTCGATGGTGTGGCTGGGAATGGGGCTGTGGACCCGTTCGATGGTCCAGGGGGTTTCTCGCAGCCTGTCGATGGCCGAAGCAGCGCTGCGCTGGCTGGAAAAAATCCCCATGATGGAAATGGTGTCAGTCGTCATGGGATCCTCCCTCAGGCAGGGTTTCCTTCATTTCGGTCATGGAGACCGAGGGCAGGTGCTTGACGAACAGCACGAACAGGAAGAAGAACAGGCTGAAGCTGCCGATCATGATGCCGAATTCGATCAGGCTCGGCCGGTAGAGCCCCCAGGCGTGGGGTAGAAAATCGTGGGCCACCGAACCGACGATGATCACGAAGCGTTCGTACCACATGCCCACGTTGACCAGCAGGGAGATGATAAAAAGGGTCCGGATGTTGGTGCGCACCTTCTTGAACAGCAGCAGCAGCGGGATGATCGTGTTGCAGGTCACCATGATCCAGTATTCGAGGGCGTAGTCGCCGAAGGCCCGCCAGCGAAAGGATTCCATCTCCACCGGGTTGTGGCTGTACCAGGCGATAAAGATCTCGGTGGCGTAGGCGAACCCCACGATCAGGCCGGTGAAGACGATGGTCTTGGCCACGCTCTCCAGCACGCGGTCGGTGATGATCTCCTGGTACTTGAAGATGATGCGCAAGGGGATCATCAGGGTCAGGACCATGGCCAGGCCCGAGTGGATGGCGCCGGCCACGAAGTAGGGCGCGAAGATGGTGGTGTGCCATCCGGGGATGACGCTCAGGGCGAAATCCCAGGAAACCACGCTGTGCACCGAAATAACCAGCGGGGTGGCCAGGGCGGCGAAAAAGAGGTAGCCCCGGGTGTAGTGCCGCCAGATTTCGTATTCGCCGGTCCATCCCAGCGAAAGGACGGTGAAGATCTTGCGCCGCAGCCCCTCGGCCCGGTCGCGGATGGTGGCCAGGTCCGGCAGCATGCCCGTGTACCAGAACAGGCTGCTGACCGTCAGGTAGGTGCTGATGGCCACCACGTCGAACATCAGCGGGGACTGGAAGTTGGGCCACAGGGTGCGCTGGTTGGGAAAGGGCAGCATGTAGTAGACCAGCTAGACCCGTCCCAGATGGATGAAGGGAAACAGGCCCGCGGTGCACACGGCAAAGACGGTCATGGTTTCGGCGGCCCGGGCGATGGGGTTGCGCCAGCCGGCCCGGAACAGGTGCAAAATGGCGGAGATCAAGGTGCCCGAATGGGCGATTCCCACCCAGAAGACGAAGTTGATCAGGTAGGTGCCCCAGTGCACCGGGTTGTTCTGGCCGCCCACCCCGATGCCCACCATGATCTGGTAGGCCCAGCATCCCGCGCCCACCAGCACCCCGGCGAAGAGCAGGGCCACCAAGGCCCAGTAGCTGCGCTGGGGCGGCGTCAGCGTGTCCAGTACCGTGTCGTCGATCTTGCGGTAGGTCAGTGTCTGCTCCATTGGTTACCTATACTTCCTGGACCACTTTTTTGAGATAGATCACCGCCGGCTTGGTGTTCAGGTAGCCCATCACCTGGTAGGCCCGCGGGTCATTGATCATCTGGCTGACCCGGCTGTGCTTGTCCATGAGGCTGCCGAAGGTCAGCGCGTTGGTGGGGCAGGTCTGGGCACAGGCCGGCACCACCTCGCCGTCGCGGATGGCGCGTGCTTCGTTTTTGGCGGTGTTGTGGGCCACCTTGATGCGCTGGATGCAAAAAGAGCATTTTTCCATCACGCCCTTGATGCGCACGGTGACGTTGGGGTTGAGCTGCAGGTTCAGCGGGGCTGGGCCACTGCCAGTCGAACCAGTTGAACCGCCTGACCTTGTAGGGGCAGTTCTGGGCGCAGAAGCGGGTGCCGATGCAGCGGTTGTAGATCTGGTTGTTGAGCCCCTCCTTGGAGTGGTGCGGTGCGTACACCGGGCAGACCGCCTCGCAGGGGGCGTTGTCGCAGTGCTGGCACATCATGGGCAAAAAGGTCAGCCGGGTCATGTCGGCCGGGTCCTGATAGCGCTGGATTTGCAGCCAGGCCATCTCACGGCCTTCGACGATGCGCTGTTCGCCGACGATGCCGATGTTGTTCTCCGCGTAGCAGGCCGCCACGCAGGCCGCTGCAGCCGATGCAGCGGTCCATGTCCACGATCATGGCCCAGCGGTAGCCCGTCATGGTCGTGGGGCGGGTAGAGATCGCGCGCGGGATCGTATCCGGCGGGGGTCGGCGGGGTCAGGGGAAAGCTGTCCATGGTCAGCCCGGCCTTGGCGTGCCCTTGCGCGTGGCCGATTTGGTCGATGGCCACGCTGGGGGCGATCTTGCGATCCAGCGCCACCCGGCTGCCCGAGGTGGAGGCCAGCTTTACGCGGCGCCCGCTTTTCTCCAGGCTGGTGATGGTTGCCGCAAAAGCGGGCGCCCCGCCCTCTGCGGCCGGTACAAAATCCATCAGGGAGAAGGGGTTGGCCCCCCGACCGCTGG
Organism: uncultured delta proteobacterium; assembly: GCA_963785365.1. GTDB lineage: Bacteria > Desulfobacterota > Desulfobacteria > Desulfobacterales > Desulfosarcinaceae > Desulfosarcina. Next base: position 161,050 of record CAWAUZ010000016.1, read on the forward strand.
CCCACCGGCCGAAGTCGGTGTGCCCCTGGCCGGCCGGCATCACCACGGTTCCCGGAAAAACGCCTGTGTAGGCGTAAGCCGGGGCTTCGATTTCGCCGGCCGCGGTTTTCACGATGATGCTGTCGCCTTCCACTATCCCGGCGCTTGCCATGGTGTCCGGGTGAACCAGGGCCGGGGTCTGCCAGGCGATTTGGGTCAGGGTCTCCGGGATCTCGACCAGCCAGGGCCGGTTGGCGCCGCGGCCGTCGAACAGGCGAATGGAGGGTGAGGTGATGAGCACGCCGCCCGCACCTGGATCGGGCAGTGCCTCCAGATAGGGTTTCAAAAGGGCGCCGGCCCCCAGGTCCGCCTTGGGTGCGCGGCCGGGCTCGCCCGCTTGGAAACGGCCGCCCTGCTGGATCAATTTTAACCAGTCGCCGGCCGATTGGGCACGTTGCCCCTCCAGCACCGTGCGAGTGACCAGGGCCTGGTAGCTTTCGGCGGGCCGCTGGTCCGGCGGTAGCAGTCCGATCAGCAGATCGCCCAGTGCCGGGGCGAAGTGGAACCGGCCCATGGCGGGCTGCGTGGTCGTCAGGGCCCTGGTGTGGCTCTCGTAGGCATCCCAGGTTTCAAGAGCCATCTGGACGGGGACGACCAGGTCGGCGGCCGATGACGTTTCGTCCATGAAGCTGGCGAAGGCCACCGTGAAGCGGCGGTCGTCCGCCAGTGTCTCGGCGATGTGCCCGCCGCCGGGAATCGTGAAGACCGGATTGACGTTGTTGAGCAGCACCACGGCCGTGTTGTTTTGCTCCATGGCCGCCAGGGCGTCCAGTACCGTGGTGCGGCCGTCGGCGATTTCCACGCGGTGGCGATTGTTGAAATCGAACAGGGTCAATTCGGGATCCAGGGCCAGGTTGAGCAGCAGGGCGGCCAGTTCGGCGGCGTTCGCCTGGTCCCCGCTGCCACTGGCACCGGTGCCCAGGACCAGCGGTCGTTTGGCGGCCAGCAACTGCCCGGCGACGGCGGCCTGGTCGTCGCCGCTGACGCCGGCGTGCCGTGCCACCGCTTCGGGGGTGCAGGCCTCAAAAAGGTCCGACAGGGCCCTGACGACCTTGCGATCGATGCTGCGGCCGTTTGGCGCATCGGCCAGGGCACGGATCAGGCCCAGCATCACGAGCGCTTCCGTCCCGGGTCGGCAGGCGATCCAGCGGTCGGCGTTGGCGCCGGTGAGCGACTGGAAGGGGCTCACCTGGATAAAGCGCCCTTTTTTGCCGTCCTGGTAAGCGTGCATGGCCTTGAACTTGCGGGCGTACTCGACCGGTGAGAGCCAGGTTTCCAGAAAATCGGCCCCGAATCCGAGCAGCAGATCGCACTGGTCCAGGTGGAGCACGGGCAGGGTGGGGGCGCCGAAGAGCCGCTGGTGGGCGAACTTGAGGGCCTCGTGAGCCAGGGGCTCGAAAACGACGGGTGGGGCGCTGTTGAACTGCCCGAGCACCGAGGTGAACAGGTCCAGCTGGGTTTGGCCGACGGTTTCGGTGAGCATGGCGACCCGGTTCGACCCGCCGGCAGCGGCCACGCTGGTTTTTTGCCGGATCAGGTTCTCGGCTTCCTGGAACGAGATCTCCTGCCAGCCGTCCCCGGTTTTCAACTGCGGTGCTTGCAGGCGGTCGGGGTTGTAGAGTCCCTGCAGGGCGGCCTGGCCACGCATGCACAAGGCGCCCTGGTTGACGGGGTGCAAGGGGTTGCCCTCCAGCTTGATCACCCGCCCTTCCCGGTTCTTGGCCAGCACCCCGCAGCCGGCCGGACACTCGCGACAGGTGGCGGCATACCAGGTGGCCTGGCCGGTGACCATGTCCTCCGTGGCTTCGACCATGCTATACAGATTGTGTTCCGGATTGGCCGAGCAGCCGGTGGCAAAGGCAACGCTGCCCATGGATGCAACTTTGAGAAAGGTTCTACGATTCATTCGTGATGCCCGTTCGTGCCAGGTTTCCCATGTCGACAGCATGGATTGGTCGGGTCCGATACAGACCCGGATGCCGATGGACCGGTCGTCAGCAGGTGATGCTCATCTGAACATGTTCGGCGGCATGGCAGCCGGTGGTCGCTGGGGCTTACACAACGTGATAGATTTGATGCGAAATTGGCATCACGATAGCAAATGGCCCAAACGGTTGTCAATCGCATACTGTCCTGATGTCGCGGCAAGCCCATGATTAATATGCGGATCGGGGTTTTCGCGACCGACCCGCTCAGATCGTGCCGTGCAGCCACATCCCGGTGCGCAGGCGCCAGGCGATGGCCGGTCCTGTGGTCAACAGCGTAAAGCCGATCAACGCGATCAGGATCCGCCACCCGGCCCGTCGGACGCGACGGCCGGCCAGGGCTGCCAGGGCCGGCTGGCGTCGGCGGATTTGGTCGGCCACGCAAAGGGCGACGCTCTCCATGGCAATGAGGGCCAGGCTTCCGAAAATGAGAAATCCGGCGCCGTAATGCTCCGGCAGGAAAAGGCACCAGGGGCATGGGTGCGAGAGAACCTGGTAGTAGGTGGCCGCCCACACGTGTTTGACGGCCAGTACCGACAGGACCCCCCAGATCAACGCTGCCCCTAACACCATCAACCCGTTGACGCGGGCCGGACAGCGGACTATCGCCATGGCCGCCACCGCCATGACCGCACTGCCCGTCAGGTTCATCCACGGGGAAACGGCAACGATCGTTGTCGGCAAGGATGGGGACGGCCCGCCGAGCACCTGATCATACACGGCCGCGCAGCAGCTGACTGGGGTGACGGCGTCGATGCGCATCAGGGCCTGCCATGCGTAAAAAAGGGCCAGGGCGAGAAAGGGTGCGGCGACGATCACCATCCGAGAGGCCTGTCGGGTGAGCACCCCCTGGGGGTGACGGCTGTCGATACGATCCAGCGTCCGCCAGCCATAGAGGATCAGCAGGGTGGCCGTCCAGAACATGGCGGCTCGGGAGCCGTGAACGCCCATGGCCTGCATTACGCCGGTGCCGCACATGGCGCCGGGAACCGTTCGATGCCAGACCAGGGTGATCCCCGTCAGGCCCAGCAGGGCGGCGGTGGTCAGGCACATCAGGGCGCCGCGACCGAGCAGTGCGGCGGCCTCCGCCCGGCGTTCCCGGCGCAGCTGGTCGGCATCCGCAGCGGCCGGGGTCCAGTTGAGACTGATCTCCAGGGCCCGCCGGCCGGCGGACAGGTAGAGTAGCGTTCCGGTGGCGGCTACGAGCCAGAAGGACCAGGTGAGCGGGTGCCAGGTCACGGGACCTCCGGGCCGGCCGGACTCTCGGTCAAGGTGGCGTCCGCCAGACGAAAGTGCCGGTCAATTGAGTCCGATTGCCGCAGGCGCGGATCGTGGGAACAGACGATGATCACCGCGCCGTCGCGGGCGGCGGCCGACAGTCGGCCACAGATGTGTGTCGTGTGGGCGTCGTCCTGATAGGCAGTGGGTTCATCGGCTAGAATGAACTGCGGGCGGCTGACCAGTGCCCGGGCAATGGCCAACCGCTGCCGCTGGCCGCCGGACAAGCTGCCCACCGGGCTGCGGGCCAGCCCGGCCAGATCAGCCTGGACCAGCTCTCGGCAGAGGTCGGTCTGCATGCGCGACCAGGCGATTTTGCGGGGGATCAGGGGCAGCAACAGGTTCTCGGAAACGCTCAGATCCGGTATCAGCCCCAGGTGCTGAAAGACAATGCCTGCGTTGCGGCGCCAGAGATCACGGTGGCGGGCGGTCCAACGGGAGACCGGTCGACCATCGGCCCGTACCTCGCCGGCCGTGGGGCGCAGCAGTCCGGCCAGCAGGTGCAAAAGGGTGCTTTTCCCGGCACCGGTCGCGCCGGTTACCAGGTTGACCGTGCCCGCCGGAAAAGATGCGTTTACCGATCTCAGCACGTCGGTTTGTTCGCCGGGCCACCGGAAATCGAGGCAACGGCAGGCCAGTTGCGAGATCAGTTCCATGGATCGGCCTGCAGCATGGTCCAGGGGTCGCCGGCAACTCGGTGAAGGGCGGTCAGGTAAACGGTCGCCAGGTAGGGCAGCCCCACCAGGGCGGCGACCTCCAGCATGACCAGAACGGCACCACCGGGGGCCAGGGTCAAGGTCGGCAGGTGCATCCCGCCGGTAATCCAGAGCGAGGTGACGCCGGCCACCGCCGGCTGAAACACCGCGGCGTAAGCCGAGCCCAGGCCGACCGTCAAGGCCGGCAGGCCGATCATGGCAGCCTGGTAGATCTGAAGGCGAACGATGTCGGCGCTGGTCCATCCCATGGCTTTGAGCAGTCCCCAGCCTGCCATGCGGCCGCGGCTGGCAACCGCGGTGTCGGTAATGATCAGTAGCAGTGCCAGCAGGGCTGGAATAGCGGCCACCAGTGCGATGCCGCCAGTGCGAACGGCCCGCATGTGGTGGCGCCAGGTGCTGGTGCCGCGGTTGGTGATGTGGATGGGCCAGGGCAAGGCCGTGGCCAGGTCGGACTGGATGGCCTGCGCCTCCTCCGGGCGGAACAGCCGGACGGCCAGATCGCTGGCCTGGCCTGGTGCCAGGCCCAGCAGTTGTCGGGCATCGTCGGCGGTCACCCAGACCAGATCGTGGGTGGCCGGCCCGCTGTCCGCTGGAAACACGCCGATCACCGCCACGGTCAGGGAGTGGGGGCCGGTGAGGGTCAGGCGGCGGCCCGCTTGGGATCGCTTCAGGGAACCTATCACGCCCTGACCCACAACGGCTTGCCGGCTTCCCGGTGGGGCAATGCCGCCGGGCGGGTCGGCGGCAAGCCCCTGAAGGCTCGCCACCACCGTCAGGGGGCCTTCGGGGCCGCTGACCACGCCCCAGAGGCGCGGGGTCGCATCGATCACCCCGGGAACGGTCCGCGCGGCGGCCATTGCCGCCGCGGCCGGCAGCGGCGCCCACCCGCCGGCGTCGATGCGCCGCACAATCAGCTCCGGGGCGGTCTGCATGAGGTCCGTCCAGGTTTCATCCATTGCCCGGCTGAACAGCAGCGCGGTGGCGCTGAGGAAAACGAGACTGGTCAGGCAGGTGAACTGCAAGAGGGACCGTCCGCTGCGGCGCTGGACTTGCCGGCCGGCCCACAGGAGCAGCGGCGGATACCGATAGCGTTGCATCATGGTTCGGCCGCCAGGCCGGGTGTGAAGCGCAGATCGACAGCCGGGTGCGTCATCTCCGGGTGACGTAGCGCACTGCCGGCCGGCCACAGGGCCGGGGCGGACAACGTTAGGGCCTGCATCCATGCCTGGGCGGCTTTGTTCCGGTCCGGCGCCCGCAGCCACAGGTCGGCGGCGATGGCCAGAACCATTGTCGTGCTGATAACAAGAGCGATGGTCAACAGGCGCCGGGCCCCGTGCAAAGGGGCGGCGTCACACCGATCTGCTTTTAAAACGGGGTGGGGCATAGGCAACCATCGCTGCTTCATTCAGATTTTGCTGCGGGCAGTTCGGCCTGGTGAATCCGCCGCCACAAGGTGTCATTCAGTTGGTCGATGGTGAAGACGGCGCTGCCGCCGTGGCGCTTTTTAAAAGCCTCGAGTTGATTTTTATCGCCCAGGGCGATAATGGCCGGGCCCATGGGGCCGATCACGTCCGAACCGGCCACCCATATGGCCGTGCGCCCATCGACAGGCGCCCCGGAGAAGTAGTCGCGGGCGGCCAGTCGATCGATGGCCGATCGATGCCGGCCCAGGTAAACCGTCGGCCGCAACCAGGTCCGCAGCAGGCAGCCGTTGCTGCAAAAGTAAAAGGCGTCGCCGTTTTTCAGCGTCATGGCGGCAGCCGTTTTCGGGTAGCGGTAGGGAAACATCGCACAAACCGGGCAGCGGTCCGATAGGCCGATATTGAGGCTGCCGTCGGCCGAGATTGATTTGGCGGCCGGTCGCGGGCCGCCCTCGGCGGCGGGGGCACTGCCGCCACCGACCATCAGCATGACCGCAAAAAGGCCTGCCCATACCCATGGTCTGAATGGTGAGGATTGCAAACCGATGCCCTCAGCGCGATAAAATGTACCCGGCGACGCAGCCTCTGTGTTTCGTCCCCGGCATGGCTGCTTGAAGACCGCATCAAAGCCGGGTGTCAATGTAGACAGTTTTGTGCCAAACTGCAAGGCACCGGTTTGAAGGGTTTATTGGTTATGGGCCCAACGTGGATTGAGGGATGGTTCGATGGTGATGATGCCGGTTGACGCTGTGGCGCTTTTCATGCTGGGCCTTTTGGGCAGCGGCCACTGCATCGGCATGTGCGGTCCGCTGGTGGTCGCTCTGCCCGGCCAGACCGGACGGTTAACGGCGCATTTGGCCTACCACGCCGGTCGGTTGACAACCTATGTGATCATTGGGGCCGTGATGGGTGCTGCCGGGAGCGGGATGATTCAACTGGCCGCGGCCGTGGGTGCCAACCCCATGGTCTGGATGACCCGGGCCCAGGTGGGCGTCAGTCTGTCGGCGGCTCTCTTCCTGCTTTTTTTCGGCCTTTCCCGGGTGGGATTGGTGGCTGAACCGGCCTGGCTGGCGATCGCCGTGCCCAGCCGGATACCCGGCTGGCGGCGGTTGATGTCACGGCCCGCCGACAGGCGCGGCAACCTGGATCTGTTCCTCATGGGGGTGCTGCTGGGCGGCCTGCCCTGCGGGCTCTCCTACGCCGCCTTCGCCAAAGCCCTGTCAATCGGTCAGGTTGTGCCCGCGGCGGCGGCGGCGCTGATTTTCGGCCTTGGCACCCTGCCGGGCCTGCTGGCCGTGGGGGCTGGTGCGGCCGTTTTCTTGAGTCGTTATAGGCAACTAGTGGACATTTTGTCCGGGTTGATTATGGTCGGCATGGCGGCGCTCCTCGTGGTCAAGGCCCTGGAGATTGTCGTCTGACCGAATCGTTGCGCCGGGCCTGCCGCCAAGGGTGTCAGGGATTCTGGGGGACCACCAGCACCGGGCACGGGGCGTGGCTGATCACCTGTTCGGTAATCGTGCCCGCGACAACGTCCTTGAGGCTGTCGCGTCCGTCCGTGCACATCACGATCAGGTTCACGTCCTCTTCGATGGCCACATCGATAATGGTCTGGGCCGGCTTGCCCCCCCGCAGCATGTAGTGGATGTCGATGTCCTCGGCGTGCAGCTTTTCCATGGCGGTCTTCATCTCCTGCTTCGACTCGAAGGCAATCTGCCGGTATTTCTCTTTCTGCTTGTCGACGCTGACCCGCAGCATGCGGCGTTCCTCTTTGTCTAAAAATTCGCTGTGGACGTTGAGGATCGTGATGCGGGCGTTGAACTGGTGTGCGATCTGAACGGCGGCTCGCAGCGCAATGTAAGCCCGCTCCTTAAGGTCGGACGGGCACAGGATGTGGAGGATCATGTCGCGTTCCCTTCATTTGGGTTGTTCGCAGGCGTGGTATCCCCATAATCGGGCAAAAATTGAATCGCTGGCAAGCGAATTTTAGTCAATCCACCAACCCGGCCTCCCGCATCATCGGCCTGAGGTGCTCCAGGCTCTGCCGGCCGGCCTCCTCGGGGCGATCCGTGTAGGGGTAGAGCTCCAGGCTCATGTCGTGTCGGTAATCCAATCGTTTCATGGCCGCGAACACCGACGGGAAATCGATGGCGCCCAATCCGGCGATGAGGTGATTGTGTTCGCGCGTGGCGGCGATGTCCTCGATGTGAATGTGGCCAACCCAGGCAAACAGCTCTTCGAAGGCGGCGGCCGGGTCCTCGCCGGCGCAGAAAAAATGGCCGATGTCGAAGTTGATGCCCACGGCCGGCGCCTGGATCTCTTCGACGAACGGCTTGATTTCAGCCGTGCGTTCCATGAGCAGGTTGGGCTCGGGTTCGATGAGCAGTCGAATGCCCAGCTCCTGGGCTCTGGGCAGCACCGCGTCCATGCCGTCGTGGAACAGGCGCATGGCATCCGGGCGGGTCATGTTGTCGGGCAGGGGGCCTCCAGGCGGTACCGAGATGTTGGGGCATCCGATGAAGGCGGCGATCTCCAGGCAGGCCAACGTGTGCGCCACCCGGATTTTACGGCGTTCGGCCTCGGGCTCGATCCACGACGGCAGGTAGGTGTCGCCCACGGCGAAAAGCGTGAAGCTGTTTAAATTGGTGGGTTTGAGCCGGTTGAATTCGAGGGCGGCTTTCACCTCGGACAGGCGTTCGCTGCCGTATTCGGGCGGGTAGAGGTGGGGCTGATCGCACATGATCTCCACGCCGGCAAAACCCAGGCGGGCGATGCGGTCGAATGAGTCCAGCAGGGTGTGCTTGACGAAGGCGTTGGTGCTGTAGCCGAAAATCATGGCGATGGGATCCTTTCGTTGATTCGGGACTCGAGGCGGTCCAGGGCCGTGAGTTGGTCCGCGAAGGTCAACGGAGCTCGCTTGCCGACCGGTTTTTTAAAGAAAAACCCCAGTTCGGGAACAAAACCGGCGATTCCGGCGGTGTGCAGGGCGGCCGCCCAGCGGGCCATGTCCAGGGCCATGGGAGCCGCCAGGATGGAGTCCCGGCCCTGCAGGTTGAGGCGCAGGCTCATGGGCATGCCAAAAATACCGGTGACGTCGATCACATCCCAGGCCTCTTTGGCATCGCCCCGGGGGGGATAGTAATCGATGTGGACCTTGTGGGTCGAACGCCCGTGACGCTCACCCACCGGATAGCCGAGCAGGTCATCCAGCAGGTTGGTCTTGTTGTTCAGTTTGCCGCAGGCGTGTTCCGGGTCCATCAGGTTCAGGCCGTCGGCGTTACCCAGAATGTTGAGGCTGTACCAGCCGTCCACGTAAAGCCCCCGGGCCTTTAACGCCGAGGCCAAAACGACCTTGAAGTAGGTTTGGCCGGTCTTGCCGTCACGCCCGGCGATGGGAACGCCCCTGGTTTCGGCGAGTGTGCGGATGGCGGGCAGTTCCACGGTGTTGGGGGTGAAGTTGACTACGGGAATGCCTGCATCGACGGCGGCCGTTACGTAGGCCAGGTCCGGCAGGAAAGCCGGGCCGGTTTCGTTCAACAGCACATCGATGGTGGAATATCGGTCGGGATCGGCCAGGTCACAGGCGGCCGGCAGCAGGTTTACCAGAACGGGTCTGGCCTGCGGACAGGCCTCGCGGCAGCGCCGGATATCCGCCTGCAACTGCCTGATCTGGTCGGAAAGCGGCGCTGCGCTGTCCGGGGCATCGAAGACGGCCGTTTGTGCCAGGTGGGTCTCGTGGGGCCGCCAGATGCCGTCGGGCAGGACCCCGTGGCGGGTGATGGCGGCGGCCATGCTGTCATCCGCGGTGTCCCAACCGGCCATGGCGACGGCTGCGCAGTCACCCAGAAAGCTGAATTTATCGGTGCTGGTGAGCCCGGGCAGCACCAGCTGGGGATGGCTTCGCAAGGCGGCGACGCCAGCTGCCAGGGTGGTGCCGATGGCCCCTTTGGCCCCGGCCACAAGCAGCAGCAATCGCGCACCGCGATTGTCGGGTGTTTCCATGGATGTCGGTCTTCCTCTATCGAGCGATCCGCTCTAGTCGGGTATTTGAATGGCCGTTGGGCCGCGAATTTAAAACCGTCGTAACATAAAGGGATGGGTACTCAAAGTCAAGGTAAGGGTCTTCATCTAACGCGCTTGGAAGCGACCAAGAAGCATCTATGGTCAGGATTCCGGCTCAGGTGCAACCCCGTTGGATGTCGATTGTTCCGATGAAACCAAGGCCGCCCATTTCAGCATGTCGAGAGCATCTCTTGAAATTTGGCGATGTGCGTATTCTCTTCGGAGATGATCTGATCCAGCTGCGCCACGATGGCCGGATCGTCGATCAGACTTTTGAGGACCTGATAAAAGGCGATGGTGTCTTCTTCGAATCCGATGAATGTTCGGATCATCTTCGCGGAGGTGTCGATATCCGTGAAATCGACCTCCTGCAGAGAAAAGGCCTGTCCCTTGACCACATCCTCCACCAGGGCTTGGCTCAACTCGGCCAACAGGTGGTGGTCTTGCTCATCTGCCAAACGCGCCTTGAGCCCTTTGAACCAGTTGGCGTGGTTGAGCTCTTCTTCGGCAATCCACTCTAATAGGGTCTTCAGACATTCCTCCGGGTTGCGCCGCAGAGCCTCGCGATAGGTTTTTTCGCCGTTGTTTTCCAGTCGTATGGCTATCTCCAGAACATCCTGGGCGGTGAACATGGGCGCTCCTCGTTGTTGGCAACATTGGGATGGATGACGCTGTCACTGGGTTGCATCATGGCAAATGTAATCGATTGTTCGGCAAGTTTCAACCCGGCAGCGGGGCGATCGGATAGGCGCGCTTTGCCGCCGGTCATGGCGCCCGGTGGGTAAGGGACTGAATTGTGACTTAGGTCGGTTTTGAGAAAGGTGGTTGTATGGTTCCGTCAGTAATGTGCTTTATGAATTTCTTCCGGGCTTCGTTGGTAACCAGGAGTTCATGATATTGTCTACTGTTGTTGATGGCCACCGCCACCATACGGGCGGCCAGGTTCAACAATTCAAGGTCATCGGTTGTAAATTCACCGCGTTTTTTGTTTAATGATTGAATTGTGCCTAAACAATGATCTTTGTTGTCGAGCAGGGGAGTACAGATCAGAGTGCGTGTTTGAAAACCTGTCATTTCATCTACTTCTTTGTAAAAACGGGTGTCTTCATACGCATTATTAATAACTGCGGCCTGGCAATTTGCGAACACCCATCCAGCCACACCGTATGACTTGGGGATGCTGATTTCATGCTTTTCAAGATCGAGAGACGAAAAGATAGTTAGCTGTTGATTCCAGTGCTGAAATAAAAAAATTGACGACCTTTCAGAATCCATGGACTGGTTGAGATAGTACATGGAGGCTGAAAGCACCGTATCTATTTTGCAATCCAAGTCGAAAAGCTGTGACAGTTCTTTTGCCAGGCGATAAGGGCGGGTCATGCGCTCTTCCATTTTTCAATCTTTCTCTTTGCGGTTTAATGAGAGCGAAAATGGAACGACATTCGAAGGAGAACAAAAAACAGCTGGTAGGTCGGTTTAATTCTGCAAACGAGCAGCCGCTTCAGATCAGGTGGAATATTAAAAAATTATATCCAGACCGCATGTACTTAGTCAAGGGTCGTTAAGGGTTTCCAAGAAGCCCTTAACGCTTGAAAAATAGTTTTTAGCCACACCTGTTTGTGGTGTATAGTACCCGCCTGATGCAGCTACCATCGGGGCTCGAAATGAACCGGCAGGATGTGGGTAAACCTGCTGAAATAAAATGGTAAATGATAAAAGCGGTTGTTTTACAAATGGAATTCAGTTGTTGCTCCCAACCCGCCACAAGGCAGAAAAGACCCATGACAGCACCTTTTTACAGCCGCACCGACGGCTTCATCCACGACCTGAAGACCCTGGTCAATATCGACAGCGGCAGCGACAATATTACCGGCATCGAAAAGGTGGCCCATTTTCTAGCCCCGCGACTGGAAGCGATCGGGTTGACGGTTTCCCTTGAAAGGCTGGGCGATCGGGGCGTTCCCTGCCTGCACGCTTGCAACGCTGCGGCCGATCAAAAAGCCGATCTGTTGATGCTGGGCCACATGGACACGGTTTTCCCGGCCGGTGAAGTGCAACGGCGGCCCTTTGCCGTCGCGGGCGACCGGGCGACCGGCCCCGGTGTCTGTGACATGAAAGGCGGCCTGCTGATGGCCCTGCACGTGCTCGAAACCCTTCACGGCCGCGGGCTGCTTGGCCGGTTGTCGATCAAGGTGTGCTTCAACGGTGATGAGGAGGTGGGATCGCGGGCATCTCGGGCCTGGATCCAGGCCCATGCCGCCAGCAGCCGACGGGCCTTTGTGTTCGAACCGTGTCGTCCCGGCTACCGCTTTGTCCTGAAGCGCAAGGGCGGCGGCAGTTTTCGGATTACCGCCACGGGCATGTCGGCCCACGCCGGTGTCGAACCGGAATTGGGCGCCAACGCCGCCGTGGAGATTGCCCACCAGGTCCTTGCCATCCAGAAATTCAACGATCGCGTCGGAGACGGCGTGTCGGCCAATGTCACCGTGATCGCCGGCGGCACCAAAAGCAACATCATACCGGATGCCGCGCGGGCATCGGTAGACGTACGCGTGACCCGCAGCAGCGACATCGTCCCGGTCAAATCCTTCTTCTCCTCCCTGCAGGATCGCACCCATGTTCCCGGCGTCAGCGTGTCGGTCAGCGGCGGTGTCGGACGGCCGCCCATGGACGCCGATGACCGCACCATGCAGTTGTGGGATCTTTTCAAGCGCAGCGCGGCCGAAACCGGCCTAAAGATCGGCTACATCGCCACCGGCGGGTGCTCGGACGGCAATTTTGCATCGGCGGTGGGCACCCCGACCATCGACGGCATGGGGCTTGTCGGTGGGAACGCGCATCGGCCGGACGAGTACGTGGACCTGGGCTGTATCGATCCCCAGATTCAGCTGATCGCCGGGGTGTGCCAGGCGATTGCACAAAACGGCGGCTGAGGTCGTCGATGGCGGGGGTGGCATTCACGGCTCGGACGCGGCCGTAGGCCGCTTGAGGGTCGCCGTTTCCAAGGGTTGCCGCCGCACCTTACCCCTCCAGGTCGACTACCTCCACCCGCACCCGGGTCGTTCCCTGTTTGTAGAATTTGAGCTTTTTGGCGGCCCCGGCGCTCAGGTCGATAATACGGCCCGAGACGAACGGCCCGCGGTCGTTGACCCGCACGATAATGCTGCGCCGGTTGGACAGGTTGGTGACCTTTACGAAGATGGGCAGGGGCAGGTGCTTGTGGGCCGCGCTAAGGCCGTCGGGATTGAAGGCCTCGCCGTTGGCCGTCATGTGGCCGCCCTTTTGCCGGAAGGTTTCATCGCCGTACCAGGAGGCGATGCCCGTTTCCCGGTAGGTTCGGGCCTGATCGACGGACATGGGCACGTAGCGCTTGCCCCGGACCACGTAGGGGGCGGTCTTGACGCGGCCCTGGGCAATGGCCTCTTTGGGCGTCAGGCCGTCGATGGTTTCGAGTTCGTCGCGGGTCAAGGGCCAGTAGAGGGGGGCGCTGACCACCTTGAAGGTGAATTTGCCCACGGTGTAGATGGTTTTGCCGGCAAACTTGGTGACGTGGTAGGTTCCGACGATGGTTCCCTTGACGACGGCATAGGTAGTCCGGCCCACGCCGCAGGCCGACAGGTGCACGGCCGATGCGATCAACAGGGCTGCAAACAGGCGCTGCGGTCGGATGGTGGTGCAATCAGGCATGGTCCAAAATCATCCGCATCTTTCAACGATTGCCGGCTCTGACAATTTGCCCTTTACTTCGACCGCCTGGCGATGCAGAATTCAAGGGTCCCGGAAACCAGTCCATCCTCCGACGTTAGCATGATTTCAATGGAGACGCCATGATCCAGTCCACCGCCTTCGGTTCCATTACCATCGCGGGCCGAATCTATACCTCCGATCTTCTCATTTTTCCCGACGGGCGGGTTAAAGACCGATGGCGGCGGCAGCAGGGCCACGAGCTGGGGGTGGACGATTTGCTGTCACTGGTGGAGGCCGCCCCCGAGCTGATCGTCGTGGGCACCGGCACCGCCGGACGCATGCGTCCCGACCCCAACCTGCGGCCGTTTCTCGATCAACGGGGAATTACGCTGATCGCCGCGCCCAACTCCCGTGCGATGACCGTTTACAATGACAAGGTGGCGGCGGGGGTGGCGGTGGCGGCGGGATTTCACCTGACCTGTTGATGGTCGGCACCCAAATTCAGATCGTGCCAGCCAGTGATGTCGACACGCTCACGTTTCGGTCGTGTCGTCGGTGTCGCTTTTCAGCTCCGGATAGAGATTGTCTTTACAGGCAGGGCAGATGGTGTGGCTGAACTGCGCATCAGAATGGTCACTCACATAGGTCTCGACCTGAATCCATTGGCCCTTGTCATCTCTTATTTTCTTGCACGATGCGCAAATCGGAAACATCCCCCGCAATTGGCCGGCGCTTTTCCACGAATCCGCCGGTTGCCGGGGTGGTAGCGGTTGCGATTCAGCGGCGCCCGTCGGTTTGCGGTCCCGCTTGTGGGTTGTGTCTTTGTCTGCCGACAGCAAATAGAGCAGATAGTAATTCTTCCGGCAGGCCCGTTCCAATTTATAGCAGATGAGCATGAACAAAAATTCGAAGCCGATCAAAAAGGCAATGTACGCCTCCAGGGCTGTCCGGTCGAGTTCACCCAGGGTGAGCTGCACGAAACAATAGACCGCCCCTGCTGTCCAGCCGATGGTGGATGCGAGCCAAACCGGCAGTCGAAACAGGGTGTACCCAAAGACCAGACAGGTCAGCAAGCCGATAAAATATACAAAGTGAAACTCCGGCGGGACGAACACGCCCATGGTGATGTAGCCGCCGGATGCCAGCAGCACGAGAAAGGCCATGGCCTGGTTATAGATGTGACGATAGCAGGGCAGATAGGTCAATCCGATGGCGATACACAGCAGGGGGCCAACCACGCCAAAGCGGATGGTCAAAAACATAGCGATGTTGTCGGGCACGGTCAGCAGGTCGATAAAGACGAAAATTTGAAAAAAGAAGAGGCCAAGGACGTGGTACAACCGGAAATATTTTAAATTATGATTGAAAAAGAATGTGTTATACGATCTTTCAATCTGACCGTGATCCTGATTGAAATGGAGTTTCAGCGGATTGATTGGCAGCGCTATTGAATCGATCATGTCGATGTGAAACCCTTTCGGTGAGTCAACGCCAAACAGCCGTGGCCCATCGGGTGCAACGCACGAGCACCCGGTTGACCTGCCATCGTGCCCGGCCATGCGCTCGGCTATGTGCATCGCCAAGCAAATCGCGGGCCATAAAAATTAATCAATAAATACAGTGTTTTGAAATATATCAGGGCGTGACGTGTGGAAAATGATGCCGCAAATCAGGGGCAAATTGTGAAAAATATTACATGTTTTGCCGACTATGCCGCGGCCCCAGTGTTTTCTCACGGACATGGGAAAATTCGCTGCCTTTAACACCATCTATGCAACCTACTTTTCGACCCACAAGCCCGCCCGTGCCGCCATCGAGGTGAGCGCGCTGCCCCAGGGGAGGTGGAGATCAAGTGTACGGCCGTGGCGGGCTGAGGCTACCCGTTGGATGGGCCCTGCCGGATTTCCGGAAATGCCGTGGCCCGGGCAAAGGCCATTGCAAAGTCGGGCTCCGATGCCAGTTCCAGGTAGCGGGTGCGGCGGCACAGGGCGCGTGCTTCCGAGCGTCTTTTGCGGTCCAGCAGGGCCATTACGACCCCCACCCCGGCCAGGTTGTCTTTGGGCATGACCTCGCCGTCGGCCACGGCCGGCGGCAGCATACCGATGGCCAGGGCGTTGTGCCAGTTGAAGCGCGCCCCGAAGGCCCCGGTGAGAATCGTGCGGTCGATCCGGTGGATGCCGGCCCTGCGCATGAGAAATTCGATGCCCACGCAAAGTGCGCCCTTGGCCAGTTGAATCTGGCGCACATCCTTGAGGGTGATCGCAATGTCGCTGCCGGTGGCCGTCGTCGCGCCCTCCGCAACGGTAAAATAGCGCCCGATGCCGTCCGGGCTGGAACCGACGCCGTCCGCGGAGGCGTTCAGTCGGCCGTTGGGCAGGATGACGTCGATTTGCCGCAGGGTCGCGATGGCGTCGATGATGCCCGATCCACAGACCCCCTTGGGTTGGTGGCTTCCGTCGTCACCCAGTACGTCATAGGTGACACCGCGCTTGGCGGCGTCCGGTGCCATGCGGTGAATGGCGCCGCTGGCGGCACGCATGCCGCAGGAGATCTGGGCGCCTTCCAGGGCCGGTCCGGTGGCGCAGCTGGTGACCCACAGGGTTTCGCGGTTGCCCAGCACCACTTCGCCGTTGGTGCCGATGTCCACGATCAACGTCATGGCGTCGCGTTCGTGGGGCCGGTCGGCCAAAATGGCGCCCATGGTGTCGCCGCCCACAAAACCGGAAATGACCGGCATGAGAAAGACGGGCACGGCAGGATCGACGGCCAGATTGAGCGCTCCTGCGCTGAACGAAGGGGGCGTCAAGGTCAACGGGAAGTAGGGAAATGTACCCAGGCCGTGCGGGTGCAGCCCGGCAAAGACCTGCTGCATGGTGGTGTTGCCGCAGACGGCCACCTCGTCGATGTCCGCCGGTGTGGCGCCGATTTTGGCCAGGCAGCGCGCCATGACCACGTTGATGCCGTCGGCGGCCAGGCGCTGGAGCTCCTCCAGGTGGATATCGTCGGCATTGATGCGGGTGATTCGGCTGATCACGTCCTCTCCGAAGCGCCGTTGGGGATTGACGCAGGCGTCGGCCGTCAGCACGGCGCCGGTCTCCAGATCGCACAGGTAGCCGGCAATCGAGGTGGTGCCCAGGTCCACGGCCAACCCCAGGCTGGCAGCCTGCCGGCCCGGCAGGATGCGGCGGATGCCGCTTTCGGCATGCACCACCACCGTAGCGGTCGTCAGGCTGTCCCGATAAAGGGACAGCCGGCGCAGCGCGGCGGCATCGGCCGAGGCGGCCTCCGGTGCGCCGGTGTGGGCGGCCAGCCAGTCCACCAGGCTTTCGGGGGTGTTGTCCTTCTTGATGTCCGGCGGGCGGCCGTCCAGCACAAAGCGCCGGATAGCGGGGTCGAGCGGGTAGCGGCCGGTAATACCGGTTTTCCCGCGGGTCTCGGCACTGTCTGCCAGGGCCTCGGGAATGGTGACGGTCCCCTGGCCAATGGCGTCGGCCTGGCAGGCCAGCCGCGACCCTGCGCTCATCTGGTCGGGCGTGAGTACATCCAGCTCCGCATCGGTGTAAGGCGAGAAGCTCTCCCTGGGGTCGGCCAGAACCCGGCATTTCCCGCAAACGCCCACACCGCCGCAGTCGGCCCGAATGTCGATTCCATGGGCGGCGGCCAGTTCCTGCAGGGTGAGGCCTGCTTCCACGGCCACCTTCAGTCCGGTCGGTTCGAATGTGACCAGATGCCTTTCGGCGGCATCGTGCCCCCCCGCCCGCGGCGGTGTTTCCCGATCGCCGCCGGCTGGCATCGCGTCATCGACCGCGATGACATCCAGGCCGGTGGCGGCGCGAAAGGCGTCTCTGTCCGCCGATGACAGGGGGCCGTTTGACGAAAAGGCCAGCCGCAGGCTCGGCTGGGCCGGTGGATCGGCCGTCAAGGCCTCAATCTGGACGGGTGCGCTCACAAGGACGGTCGGCGACAGGTCGATCATCTGCCGCCCGATTGCAGCGGGCGACGACGGGCTGGATGCCGCCACACGGGCCGTGGCCAGCAGCGGCACCAGCACCGAATAGAGCAGGCCGTAGGCGTGCAGGGGGGCCACGGTGGCCAGGATGCGGTCGTTGCTGCCAATCTCGTAAACGCTGACCAGGCGGGCGGCTTCGGTCAGCAGGTCGCGGGGCGTTCGGGACGCCAGCCGCGCAGCGCCGGTGGGTTCGCCGGTCGACAGGTACGCCCATGTCCGGTCGGCAAGGGCCGCGGTGTTCCCGGTCTGCTGGTCGGGTGTCAGGGATTCTACCGCATCGGGCAGGGTGGCCGGATCGATCGGCGTGACACCATGCGGCAGAACGAGGCTGTCCGTCACGACAGCCCGGTTGTAGACGGTTCGGCGATGCAGGTCCGCCAGTGTGTCCGGTTCCAGTGAAGGCGGTATCAGCAGTGCCGGTCCGCCTGCCAGTGATGCCAGCAGGGCCGCGGCCATCACGGCGCGGTCGTCGCTGCACAGACAGACCGCTACAGGGTTGTTCGTTTCACCGTCGAACAGGGCCTTGAACCGGCGGGCCGTCCGATACACGCTGTCATAATTGACACCGGGCATGGTGAAGGCCTGTCCCGGCCGGCCCGGGGCCCTCAGCAGACGCTCGATCGTCATTGCGACGGGGTCTTTGGCTTTCTCGGTAGCTGCCATCTGCGCTGTCGTCTCTTTCGTTAAAGGTCTGCCCGGTCTATTAATTCACTTGAGCGGTGCGGTCAACGCATAGCGACCCGGGTGTGCTTGACAGGGTCACCCGATTCCACTACCTATCGGCCTTCGTCAGTGTCCGTCCAGCAACCGGCAGATTGGCCCTTTGTGGGTCGGCACGCGTTGACGTTCCGGCAGCCACCCACGAGGCGATGCCCCGCCCATGACCCTTGAGACCCCTTCCCTGGCGACCGCTACCCGGCCGCCAACGATTTACGGCATCCTCGGCTGCCTGGCCGTGTTCGCATCGGCGTTCTGCTTCTATTTTTCAACCGTCGTGATCCGCTGGTCCCAGGCGGTGGTCGCCATCGATCCGGCGTTTTTCGCTTTTTTCCGATTCCTGTTCGGATTTGCTGTGGTCTGTGCGATCATGACGGCCCGCCGGCAGCGGCCGGTGCCCCACAGCTATCACTTTCTGGTAGGCCGGACCTTAGGCAATGCCGTGGCCGTATATTGCTTTTACCAGGCCGTGCGCACCACCTCGGTGGCCCAGGCCAACATTCTCAACATGACCTACCCCATCTTCGTGGGGATCCTCTCGTGGATTCTGCTTCGGCACCAGCGCGACCCGGTGGCGGTGGCAATGGTGGCCGCGGCGGTGGCCGGTGTGTGGCTGATTCTGCAGCCGGGCCAAATGGGCCTTGGGATCAACAGCTTGTGGGGGTTGGGATCTGGTGTCAGTGCGGCCTTGGCCATCATCTACCTGAACCTGTGCCGCCAGCACCACGATGCCAACACCGTGCTTTTTTTCATGTTCGGAATGGGGGCGCTGCTGATGCTGCTTTTTTTTCACGGCAGGTTTTTCTGGCCCGATGCCACGGAGTTGTTCTATCTGGCCTTGTGCGCTGGCGCGGGCATCGCCGGGCAGTTTCTAATCACGATTGGATTTCGATACGTCACCGCTGTGGAAGGCGGGGTGATATCATCCACGCGCATCCTGTTGGCGGCCCTGCTGGGCCCCTGGTTGGCCGGGGAACCGTCCCTGAACGGGGTCGGCATGGTCGGCGCCCTGCTGATCTTTGGTGCCAACGTGGTGTTGACCGTCCGCAAGGGGCGATAAGGCCAGCGGAAATAAATAAATCTGCCAGAATTGCGCCGGATGTGTGCCGATCTTCAAGGCGCGACAAATGAAAGCGTATTGGAAACCGTGACATTTGGGGCAACGCCGAAGACCGGCGCAAAGACAAGCAACGCGGTGGATTTATTTCCGCTGGCCTAAGATCTCATCATGGGCGCCTGCGGCCCCAGCGTTCGCCTATATTGCGGTGATGGCAGGCGGCGATGAACAGGGCCGTTGCGACGACGCCCGCCGCGCCCCATTTCCCCCCGCCGCCGGCAACGATCGATCCGGCGGCCAGAATCGCCACTAGTGCAAAAGAGGAGATGAACGGTGTTCGCCACACCAGATGCGCCATGCCCCATGCCAGCGCCCCGGCCGCGGCCCAGAGCGGCACGAGCACCAGGCTGAATCCCAGGTAGTTGGCGACGCCCTTGCCGCCCCTGAAGTTGTGCAGGCAGGGAAACCGGTTGCCCAGAATCAGCCCGAATCCCACCCACGGGACCTGCCAGGCGGCCGCCAGGCCCTGTGCCGCCAAGGCCACGCCCACGGCCCGTCCCATGTCCAGCAACAGCACCAGGGCGGCCCAGCCGAGGCCGGCCTGCCGAAAGACATTGGTGGCACCGGGATTGCCGCTACCGTGCTGCCGCGGGTCGTCGCGGCCGGTCAACCGAAACACCAGGATCGAGAAATTGATCGAACCGGCGATATACGCCATGGCAAACAGAATCGCGAATGTCGGCCAGCCCGTCACGCATCACCATCCGGATGTGTCATTTGGCGCTGATTTATGCTACGGGTACGATTCACGCAAACGGCTCCTGTTGGCGCCGGCAGCGCCGGGGGCGTCCAGTCACACCGTGGAGGCGTTATGGGGCTAAAAGAACACGAATATGTCCGCCAGACCTTGGAGCGCTACACCGACTGCAAGTTGGAGGATTTTTGCAGCCACATCCTGATCACCAATTTCCGGCAGTACATCCGGGCCTTTTCCGAACGCACCGGCGCTGGAATCCATCAGGGTAATTTTCGTATCGTCAATGTACCCGAACTCGACTGCAGCATGATCGATTTCGGCATCGGCTCACCCCAGGCCGCCCTGGTGATCAACGGCCTGGCCTACCTGGACAATCTGAAATCGGTGATCATGATCGGGATGTGCGGCGGCATCGACGACATCCTGGAAGTGGGGGATTTCGTGGTCCCCACCGCCGCCATCCGGGGGGAGGGCACCAGTCGCCATTATCTGCCCGAGGCCTTTCCGGCTATCCCGGCCATGTCCGTGAACCTGCTGTGCATCGGTGCCGTCAAGACCCACCGACTGATTCCACGCTGCGGCATCGTTCACACGACCGACCGGCGACTGTGGGAGTTCGACGAAGCGTTCGTGGAAAGCCTGCGCCGCCAGCGCATTCTGGCCATCGAGATGGAGCTGGCCACGCTCTTCTCCGTGGCCTACCGCTACGAGGTCCCCATCGGTTCGATCATGCTGGTTTCGGACATGCCGCTGCAGCGCCGCGGCGTCAAGGACAAAAAGCTGTACGAGGAGATCTACCGGAACCACATGGACACCCACATCGACATCGCCATGGATGCCGTATCCAACCTCACCGCCCGGTGGCCGGAGATAGAGCGGCAGCTGCACAGTGAGTGGTAGCCGTTCAGGGGATCACTTCCAGTTCTATTTTGGAGAAATCGTCCTTGCGAAGCGACAGATGGTAGCCGCGCACCTTGATGTTGATCCGGTCACTGGACGCATCCGTGCGCTCCAGCTCGATGATGCTGCCCGGTGTGATGTCCAGTTCCTTTAGCTGGTCCACGATGGTGCCCTTGCCCTTGACGCGTATCAAGCGGGCGACCTGACCGGACTCCAGACTCTCCAGGGTGATGACCTCCCGCTTGGCCGCCTGAAATTGCTGCTTGCGTTTTTTCAGGTCGTCCAGGCATTTTGAGATGGCACTTTCGCACTCGGTCAGGGCATCGTCCTTGTGGCAGAAATGCCGAAACCCCCCGATCCACTCCTCACCGCCCCGGGGGCAGACCTGCATGAACTCCACGAAACGCACCAAACGGTCGATGATCACCGGAGAGATTGCGTGCTCCATTTTGCAGGCGTTGTCTTCGGCTTCGGCCTCGTCCACGTCCAGCACCTTGACAAAAAAATCCTTGAGGATTTCATGGCGGCGGACAATGTCGCGGGCCAGGGCGTCGCCGCCGGCCGTCAGGGTGATCACGTCGTAGGGCGCATAGTTGATGTGGCCTTTTTCGGCCAGCAACCGCAGGGCGCCGGTGACCGATGCGCTGTTGACGGCCATGCGATCGGCGATGTCTTTGGCCCGCGCCGCCTTTTTTTCGGAGACGATGTGATAGATGGTCTCCAGATAATCTTCCATGTTGGCGCTCAGTGGCTTGCTTTTCGGCATGGTATTATTTACATTCTTAGCTGTTCGGACGGCAGGATAGGCCGAATTGTTTACGCGATTCAATCTGGCACGGTTTTTTGACCGAAATAGTACACAGGGCCCTAAAACGGTGTCAAGGTGATTTTGGCGAGCCTAAAAAATCAAGGCAACCATTAAAACATCCCAACTGTGACGCCGGCTGCAAACCCGGCGCACATCAACCACGCAAGGGGAGAAACCGATGACGGAAACCAATTCGTTGGATATTCTAAAAAATGCCATCCTGCTCGAAAAGCGGGGCAAGGCCTTCTACCGCACAGCGGCCCAGCAGTCCACCAACGGCGACGTCAAGGAATTTTTCGAAACCATGGCCGGGGAGGAGGTCCAGCATGTCAAGATCCTGTCCGATCAGTTCAAGGCCTTCAAGGAGACCGGTAAATTCAAGGCTCCGGACACCGCTTCAACCGGATCTATTTCGAAAAACGTACTGACACCGGAAGTCATGGGACGCATCGCCGCGGCGGATTTCGAGGCTGCGGCCATATCGGCGGCCATGCTCATGGAAGAGCGCGCCATCGCCTTGTATGCCAAACGGGGTCGGGAGGCTCAGGATCCGCAAGAGAAACAGCTGTACCAGTGGCTGGCCGACTGGGAAAAGGAGCACCTCGAATTTCTGGCTGCCATCGATGCGGAGCTCAAGGAACGTATCTGGAATGACAGCGGCTTCTGGCCATTTTGATTCTGCTGGCCTCACCCCCCATACGCCGCGCTCGCGCATGCAGGCGCTAAGGGTCCGTCCAGAAAGAAATGTGACAAGATGGCGCCGGATTCCGGTTCATTTTCAAGGCGTCATAACCGGTGCAACCTTGTTGGTTGTGCCGGTTATGACAACACCGAAAATGGGCCGAAAGACAAGCCAGATGGTGACAGTTATTTCTGGACAGGCCCTAAAGGTCCGCACAGTGCTCCGATTGACTGCCGCGCCCCCTTGATCCGACCCCGACCGTGCCCCTTTTATACCCGATATACCGGGAGTGAAACGGTATGTCGGGTGGCTACGCTACCTGCGCATGCCTCGTGGATGGCCGGGGCGAAAACCGGCATCTTGCCGGTCCATTCCAAGCGGGGCGATCGTCGAATATCAAACCAAACCATAAGAAAGTGGAGCGACATGAGACACCTTAGTGCAGCTGTTATTCTGATCTTCGTGAGCATTTTGTCGACCGCCGGGTCTGCATCCGCCGATGAGGTTGTTTTTCAAAACGGCGACACCATTACCGGCAGCTTCGTGCAGTTGGAAGCGGGCACGCTGGTATTCGATACCGGATACGCCGGCCAGATCGAGATCGAGGCCGAGCAGGTGCGCCGGTTGACCACGGATGTGCCGGTGGTCGTCACGTTGCAAGATGGGACGACGCGCAGCGGCGATGTTTTTTTGGGTCTCGTACCCGCCGCAGGTGATCCGCTCGAGGGGGATGCACCGGCAGACGGCATCGAGATGGCGCAGGTGAAGACCATCACCACCGAACCGACGCCGCCGATCCGCTTTTCCGGCCGCACCAACGTCGGGATCACCAAAGAGAGCGGCAACGTCGATACGGATCAGTACCGAATCGATGGGGAGTTGGTTGCGCGCACGAACATGCAGCGTTTTACGGTCGGCGGTGAGTTCAACAAGGAGCAAGCCGAGGACCAAACAACGGTCGACAACTGGAAAGCCTACGGATTGTATGACTATTTTTTCAAACCCAAGTGGTTTTTCAACGCCAACACGCTCTTCGAGAACGACGCGTTTGCCGACCTTGATCTGCGCACGACGCTCGGTGCCGGCGTCGGGCACCAGTTCTTCGAATCCGAAGACCTCAACCTGTCGGCGTCAGCCGGCCTGGCTTACATCATGGAGGACTATATCGTGGCCGAAAACAGGGATTTTTCGGCCGCCCAGTGGCTCGTCAGCTATGACCAGTTTTTCTTCAATCGGTTTGTGCAGCTTTTCCACACCAACAACGGCTACATCAGCCTGGAAGATGGCGACGACTGGTTCATCAATACCCGTCAGGGGGTGCGCTTTCCATTTTATAAGGGCCTGGTCACATCCTTGCAGTACAACTACCGTTATCAAAATACCCCCTCGCCGGAGGCCAATTCCAAGTGGAACTCCGCCTTTATGGTCCTGTTGGGGTACCAGTTCGGCAACTGATGCCGGCGGGGGCCCGGTCGACTTCCATTGCGGTGTTTGCGGCACAGCCTTGCAGACCGGCATCGGGTCTACCGTGCTGCAGTCGCCGCCTGTCGGTTTCCTACCAAGACGCTACCCGTATGCATCCTGGCCGAGCGTTGCAAAAACGTTCATCCGGGCTTACCTTGACCCTGTAAGAAGCAGATTAGCCCCATGAACCATGATCATCACATCGTGATGTTAACATTACAGGAGCAAAGCGCCATGACGGAAAATCTCAACACCAACAACGACTTTGAATCGGGAATGCGCGAATTCGCCAATGCCCGCTACGATAAAAGCATCGAACGGTTTACGCGGGCCATCGATAACGGTTCTGAAACCGCACTGGCCCTGGTAAGCCGTGGGGCCGCTTACTTCAAGCAGGACCAACTGGATCAGGCCTGGGACGATTTTGACCGCGGTGTAAAGATCGACCCCGGCTATGCCCGCGCCTACCACATGCGCGGGCTGGTCAACGAACGGCGGGGCGATGATCTGGCGGCCCTGGCCGATTTTGACCGGGCCATCGCGTTGAACCCCGAATACGGGGCCGCCTATTACAGCCGGGCCACGCTGCACACCAAGCTGTCCAACCCGGACAAGGCCCAGGAAGATATCCAAACCGTGACTTTTTTGGGAAACCGCAACCTGGAATCGTTCATGGCGGATAACAACGTCTGGCACTCTCAGCACATGCGGGTCGAGGACTGTCTGGAAACTGAATTGGACCGGTAGCACCCCCTGATAAAAAGACCCATTGTTCTTGCTTTCAAATGAAAAGGCGGCTTCAGGCCGCCTTTTCCCGTTCTGTCTTTTCCTTCCTACTGAAATCGTCTGAACCGATACCATCCAACGACGGTTGGAAGCACTGACGATATGGCATTTTTACCACTCTATTCGTGGTGTACAGGTAATACTTGTTTACCAGGCGACTCGATTAATATTTTTTAACATACCGAATAAAAAGAGAATTTGTTTGCTCATCAATTCTGGCACAAGCTATGCTTTATCGCTGTTTTCAGGACAGACAACCTTCAATTGGCAAAGGGTGGGCAGATGAGAAAACAAGAAGCGACGGTCGAATACCAGGACATGTACGACTACTTCGGAAGCACGGAAATTGAGCGGACCAGAAGCCAGGCCGGTCGCGTCCTGCGGCGTGATTGGATCGTCTTTGACACCACCGCCGCGGCCATGGATTTTTTCATCCGCAAGTGCGGTGCGCCTGGTGGTGCCGGGTTACCGGTTCAGCGCCAGGCGCCGCAGCCAGGGCCGCGATTTCAATTTTCAACCCATGCCGCGATCAGATGAACGGGAGGCCATCGTGAAAAGAAGACCCCTTTTTCCAAAACATGCCACCAGTCTAAGCCAGACGGACTATCTGCGAAATTTGTGGTGCCGGCATTACCAGTCCTGCATGGCGGAAGCCGACAGCAGGGGCTGTTTTCTCAGCTGCAGCATCTGCCGTTACAAATCCCGGCGCATGCCCGCACTGTCGTCCCTATAACGGGTGATTGTGATGGCGCCCTGGAAGTTGTTTTTTCTCGGCAGCGTCTCGGTGCTGATCACGCTGCTCTATTTAATCTGGTTTATGGGGTTTATGATCAAACGGCGCAAATGATACCCTTTTGTTTGATCACCCCATTGCTCCCTGCAACATACTTCCCAGCGACTCTCCGCCTTCCCCGGTTCACCTGAGGCCCGGCCGATCCCTGACGGCTCAACAAGCTTTCGGGCTTGACTCTGGGGTGACTGGTCATATTGTGGGCTAACAAAAGTTGCCGTCAATAGCCGTTCAAAGCGTAAATGAGATCGGAAAGGAATCAACCATATGGCAGAAAAACTATTCAGCGCCTATCGACTGGGCGATCTGAATCTTCCCAACCGCATGGTCATGGCGCCCATGACCCGCAACCGCGCCGATGAAAACGGGATCCCCCGATCCATGACCGCTACCCACTACGTTCAGCGGGCCACGGCCGGACTGCTGATCACCGAGGCCACCCAGGTGTCCGGCACGGCCAACGGCTACATGTTCACCCCTGGTATCTTTACCGAGGCCCAGGCCCAGGGCTGGCGGACCGTCACTGAGGCCGTTCACGCCGAGGGCGGGTGCATCTTCAACCAGCTCTGGCATACCGGCCGGGTGTCGCACCCATCGTTGCAGCCCGACGGCGACGACCCGTTTGCGCCATCGGCGGTCAAGGCCGACACGATGGTGTTCACCCCTAACGGATTCGAGCCGCCGGCCACCCCGCGCGAACTGGCCGCCGGGGAGATCGCCGCGGTGGTGGAGCACTTCGCCAAGGCAGCCGCACTGGCACAAAGCGCCGGTTTCGACGGCGTAGAGGTCCACGGCGCCAACGGGTATCTGATCGAGCAATTTCTTAAAGATGGCGCCAACCGGCGAACCGACGCCTATGGCGGCACGATCGACAACCGCATACGCTTCGCCCTGGAGGTGCTGCGGGCTGTGGTGGATGTGTGGGGGCCCGGCCGGGTTGGATTTCGCATTTCGCCGCGCGGCATTTTCAACGACATGTACGATTCCGATCCGCCGGCGCTGTATACACGGCTGGTTGAGGCCCTGAACGACCTGCCGCTGGCCTACCTGCACGTTGTCGAGCCCCTGCCCGGGCACCCTACCTTTCTCAACCAGGAAGGCGTGCCTCCGCTGGCCGGAACCTTGCGAAAAAAATACCAGGGAAGTTTGATCATCAATGGCGGCTACGACCGGGAAAGCGGGGAGAGAGCGCTTGCCGAAGGTGCGGCCGATCTGGTGGCTTTCGGGGTTCCCTATCTGGCCAATCCGGATTTGGTGGCGCGCTATCGCCGCAATGCACCGCTCAACGAACCGGACCAGGCGACCTTCTATGGTGGCGATGAGAAAGGGTACAATGACTACCCGTTTCTGGATCAATAAAAAACCGTCGGCTGTTGCGGCCCGCCGCTTTTCTCAGGACACGTCGGGCAAGGCGACGGCCTGCAAATCACGAACCCTTTTTCTTCAGCTGTTGGATGAGATCGGGCAGTTGTTTCAGCGATGTCCACAGCCGCATGGTTTTGCGGAAGTCGTCGGCGGGTAACCCCAGCACGGTTTTTCCGGCGGGGATGTCGCTGATCACGCCCGCGTTACCGCCAATTTTGGTCCCCGGGCCGACGCTGAGATGATCGGAGACGATCGCCCGGCCCCCCATGATGACGCCGTCGCCCAAGGTTACCGAACCGGCCAGTCCGGACTGTCCCGCCATTACACAGGAGCGGCCGATAGTGCAGTTGTGGGCGGTCTGGACCAGATCACCGTCCCGTCGCCGATATGCGAATCGTCCAGCACGGTCACATTGGGATAGAGTTTGGTGTGCGAACCGATGACCACACCTGGTCCGATATAGCACCCGGCGCCGATTGAGGCGAGGCTTCTTATCCGATGGTGATTGATTTCTCCAGTCGTAAAACTCAGCATCGCCGTTCCCACGTGGTTCGTCTCTTATCTTAGCCAAAAAACCCTCAGATCAAACCCAAAAGTATCATCATTGGAGCACTTTTGATATAGTAAGTGTCGATCACCCCTTGAATTCACTTTTCCAGGTGCCGTGCATGGCGGCAGCGGTGCGATAGCGTGATTCGGTTATGGCCATCTGTAGTCAAGTAATATATGCTGCCATCGATACTTTCGTGTCCGCCCAGAAATAGGCAAAGTTGATTGGCAGCTTGTTGTCTGGAGATATGTCAAAAATGAAAATTGTGGAAGTCGGTCCCAGAGACGGGTTGCAGAACGAGACGGCCACGGTTCCCACAGCGGCCAAAATCGCCTTCGTGAATGCCCTTTCCGAGACCGGTGTCGGCGAGATCGAAGTCAGCGCGTTTGTCTCTTCCCGCCGGGTGCCGCAACTCGGCGATGCAGAAACCGTCTTTCGCCGCCTTTCGCGCACGGACGGTGTGGTCTACTCGGCGCTGGTGCCCAACGAGCGGGGCCTTGAACGTGCAATGGCCGCTTGCGTCGACAAGGTTTCCGTTTTTACGGCCGTCAGTGAAACCTTCAACCAAAAAAACATCCACACCAGCGTCGACGGTTCTCTCCGGCGTTTCCGGCCCCTGATCAGAAGGGCCCGGACCATGGGGCTGCCGGTCCGCGGATACGTCTCGACGGCTTTCTGGTGCGCTTTCGAAGGCAAAATCGCGCCGGAGGCGGTTGTGGACCTGGTGGAACGGTTGGTCGACATCGGCGTTGACGAGGTGTCGATCTCCGACACGATCGGCAAGGCGACGCCGGCGGAAGTGGCAGCGCTTCTGGATTGCCTGTTGACTCGGGTTGCACCCGAGATGGTTGCCGTTCATTTTCATGACACCTATGGCCGCGGGGTGGAAAATGTGCTGACATCCTGGTCGCAGGGGATCCGGATCTTCGATGCCAGCGTCGGGGGATTGGGAGGCTGCCCCTTTGCACCGGGTGCAACGGGCAACGTGGCGACGGCGTCCGTGGTCATGGCGCTCGAGGATAAGGGCGCCACGGTCGGTGTCGACCTTGCAAAACTCTCCCAGGCGCGGCGCATTCTGGATCCGTTTTTGCTGGAAACCCATCGCACGCTGCCCGATGTCGACTCGCTTGCCTGCAGCACCTGTGAATTCTTCGAGGGCGACGCCTGCTGTGGGCGGGAAAGCACGCCATGACGACCGCTGAACGGGGAAAATGAGGAGTGTCGTGAAGCGATGCCATAAAAAATGGGGGCGGCCGATTGCGGCAGCCATCGTGATTGCGATCTGCGCCTGCGGCGGCGTGGCTCTGAGCCAACCGGAATCGGCAGGTCTTTACGTGATTCCGATTTCAGGCGATGTCGAGCCGGGTATGGCGGCCTTTTTGAGACGCGCCTTGAATGACATCCCCGATACACCGGGAACGGTGATCGTGGTTGAAATGGATACCTTCGGCGGTCGGGTCGATTCGGCCCTGGAAATGGTCGACACCCTGACGGCCGTAAAGGAGGCCAAGACGGTCGCCTTTGTGACCAACAAGGCCATATCCGCCGGAGCCCTGATCGCCCTGGCCTGCAACCAGCTGGTCATGAAACACAACACCACGATCGGTGATTGTGCGCCGATTACTTATTCCAGTGAAGGGCCAACCATGTTGGGTGAAAAATTCCAATCGCCCCTCAGAGCCAAATTCCGAGCGCTTGCCAAACGAAACGGCTACCCGGCCGTGCTGGCCGAGGCCATGGTCAGCGCCGACATGCAGGTGTATCGCGTCAAGATTGACGGCCAGGTATCCTTCATGGACAGACAGGAATACCAGGACCTGACAGCCGATCAGCGCGACCGGATCACCTCAAAACAAACCGTCGTCGCCGAGGGCGAGCTGCTGACCATGGACGACGCCGAAGCGCTCGAGCTCGGGTTTTCGTCCATGAGCGTCGCCGGATTCGAAGAGATGCAGGAACAGCTGGGGCTTTCCGACCGGGTTGCCGTTCGGATCGAAAAAAGCTGGTCGGAGAACCTGGTCGGCCTGATCGGCAAACTCAGTCCCATTTTGATGCTGATCGGCCTGGGATCGCTCTACACGGAAATCAAGGCGCCGGGGTTCGGCGTGCCGGGCGTCGTCGGTATCCTGTGTCTGTCGCTGGTGCTTTTCAACCAGTACCTCGTGGGTCTGGCCAGCTACACGGAACTGCTGATCATCCTCATCGGTGTGATCCTGATGGGATTTGAACTGTTCGTCTTGCCGGGGTTCGGCATCGCGGGCATCGCCGGCATCTTGTGCATCACTGCGGGATTGCTGTTGAGCCTGCAGGACTTCGTTGTCCCCGATCCCAATCTGCCGTGGGAACGGGCGCTGCTCACCAGCAATCTGATCAAGGTGCTGGGCGCTTCGCTGGGCGCTTTCGGTTTAGCCCTGTTTGTCCTGCGCTATGTCTTCCCGAGAGTGTCGAAAACCCTTCACGGACCATACCTGGCGGCCACGCTGGCCGATTCCCGGCTTGCCCTGCCGGTGACGACAACGCTTCAAGCGGGGCAGACCGGAAGCGCCCTCACACCGTTGCGTCCTTCCGGAATCGCGACCATTGACGGAGAACGCTACGATGTGGTCACCCAGGGCGGCTTCGTGCCCAAGGGCGCCGGAATTCGTGTCCTGCACATCAAAGGGACCCGGATCGTGGTCGCTGGGACCGATACCGATGAATAGCATCCTAACCCTGCCCATTCTGCTTCAACTGGCCGGCGTGCTGGTCATTATCGCTGAGATTATCCTTCCTTCAGGCGGGATTCTGTCGCTGGTGGCGGCCGGCCTGTTCGCCTACTCGCTCTACCATGTGTTCACCCACATGTCGGCGTCGGCCGGCCTGGCATTCCTCATCGCCGATTTGATCCTGATCCCGATTCTGGTCTACATTGGCATCAAATTCATGGCCAAATCACCCGTTACCCTGCGCAGCACACTGTTGCGCGGAGACGGGGCCACCTCCCCGTCCGGGGACCGGAAAAGATACCTGGGTCACACTGGCCTTGCGATCACGGATTTGCGGCCCTCCGGCCTGGCCATGATCGACAACGAACGGCTGGATGTGGTGACCCGGGGCGAGTACATTGAAAAACGGACCGCCATCGTCGTAATCGCCGTAGGCGGCAACCAGATTGTCGTCAAGGAACAAACGCCACTGTAACCAACCAAAACGATAAGAAAAAGGAGCAACCGCGTGGAAATCAACCTGATTATTCTGGTGGTCATTGCAGTCGCCATCATTGTCTTGCTGTTTTTCGTCGGATCGGCGATTTCACTGTGGGTCCAGGCCCTGGTGTCAGGCGCACGGGTCGGCCTGTTCACCATCGTGTTCATGCGCTTTCGCAAGGTGCCGCCGAAAATGATCGTGACCTCCAAAATCATGGCAGTGAAGGCCGGCCTCGATTTTTCAACCGATTCCCTCGAGTCGCACTTTCTGGCCGGCGGTAATGTGTCACGGGTGGTGCAGGCCCTGATCGCGGCCGACAAGGCTAACATCGAGCTCGAATTCAACCGTGCGGCGGCCATCGATCTGGCCGGCCGGGACGTGCTCGAGGCGGTTCAGATGAGCGTCAATCCCAAAGTGATCGAAACACCGATGATCGCCGCCATGGCCAAGGACGGCATTCAGCTCAAGGCCATCTCCCGGGTGACGGTTCGGGCCAATATCGAGCGCCTCGTGGGCGGGGCTGGTGAAGAGACCATTCTGGCGCGGGTCGGTGAAGGGATCGTCACCACTATCGGCTCGGCGGAAACCCACAAAATGGTTCTCGAGAATCCTGACATGATTTCCAAGCGGGTCTTGGAAAAAGGGTTGGATGCCGGAACCGCCTATGAAATCCTGTCCATCGACATTGCCGATGTAGATGTCGGCAAGAACATCGGTGCCGAACTGGAAACCGACCGTGCCGAGGCTGACAAGAAGATCGCCCAGGCCAAGGCCGAGGAGCGCCGCGCCATGGCTTTCGCCGTGGAGCAGGAGATGAAAGCGCGCGTCGAGGAGATGCGGGCCAAGGTCGTCGAGGCCGAAGCACGCGTACCGTTGGCCATGGCCTATGCCTTCGAAAAGGGAAATTTGGGAATTATGGATTATTACCGCATGAAGAACATCCAGGCCGATACCCAGATGCGGGACACCATCGGGTCTCCGGAGCCCAAGACAGAATCGGATAAATAGGAAGCACCGCCATGGAAAATCTTTTCCCGCTGATTATTATCGTGATCGCGTTATTGTCGATCATCAACAAAATTAAAAAGAGATCCAAACCAGCACGAGATGCCAAGGCGCCCGAGGCCGGCTGGATACAAAAGTTCAATGCCATCCTGGCCGACATTCAACAGCGCCTGCAACAGCCGCCGAAAGGCGGTGCGCCCGGCCCGTCGCAATGGGAGCGGTTGCTCAAGCGCTCTGATCTACCCAGCTCACAATCGGATGTACAGGCCGCGGCCCGCGATGAGCTGGTGGTCGAAGCGGTGCAAACCGCCCCTCGATCGGCCAGAATACGTCCCGTTGCAGCGGAGCGGGCGCCGGCTGCCCGTATGGACAAAACGCCACCGGTCTCCAGCGCCCGCCAAGCCCCGGCCGCGTCCATAGGGAAAGTGTCGGTCACACCGGCTCCCGGCAGCCGCGCCGATCTGCGCAAAGCCGTGATTTGGTCGGAAATTCTCGGTCCACCGGTGGCGCTGAAAGACAAACCCTTTTAAGGCCAGCTGCCGCTCTCGATAGAGCGTCGCCGTGGAGAAAAAAATGCGCAAGGCGCCTGCAGTTACAGCGATATTGTTTTTGCTTGCCGTATCTTCAGCCAACGCCGGAGACAATATGAAAGCATTCCCGCCTCCTGAAAAGGGGCAGAACCGTTTTGTCATCCAACTTGCCGAACAAGATGACGAATCAAACTATCAAGTCGAGTTGATGGTTGGCCAGACCGTCGAGATCGATGACAAAAATCAATACTTTTTCGGCGGTAAAATTAAAGTGGAATCGATTGAGGGCTGGGGCTATACACGCTATGTGGTCAGCGAGCTTGGGCCTATGGCTGGCACGATGATGGCGGTTGACCCAAACGCACCGACGGTGGATCGATTCATCCGCCTTGGCGGAGGCCCCTTTCTGATCCGATATAACAGCCGTTTGCCAGTGGTGGTATATGTGCCCGAAGGTGTTGAGGTCCGCTACCGGATTTGGCGAGCAGATCCAGAAGAGAGCAAGGCCGAAGAAGGATAAATACGCATGCGAATCAGCCGCAAGGAGTTCGAAGATGCCGTGGAGAAAGCTCTGGAAATGATTCCCGAGATGTTTCGCGCTCAATTGAACAACATGACCATCACCGTCGAGGACCTACCGTCCCAGGACCTGCTGCAAGAGATGGAAATGTCCCCCGATGAGACGCTGTTCGGCGTGTATGTCGGTGTCCCCTTACCTGAGCGCTCGGTCTACGAACCGCCGCTTTATCCCGATGTCATCATAATATTCCAGGAACCGTTGATGGCTGCCTGCCACAGTGTTAAAGAACTTGAAGATGAGATCGCCGTCACGGTGGTGCATGAGTTGGCCCACTATTTGGGCCTGAGTGAAGAACGGCTGGAGGAACTCGGTTACGGTTAACGTTAACATTTGTAAAAACCGCGAAAAATACAATATCCTTGAAAAATCGAAATACAAATGTTTCGATTGAAAAAAATCAATGCATCAATTTTGCGTTTAGTCATAGTACTCTGTTTAAGATTTTTGATGGAGAACCTACAAAATGAAAAGAGAAAACCACTATCTGCAACTATTGCTGGACACTACCAAAACGATTACCTCTGCACGAACCACCGACGATGTGCTCGACCTCATCGTGTCTGAGAATACCTGAAGTTGTGGCTGTGGATGCCGCAACCATTCGTCTGCTGGACCCAACCGGTAAAAAGCTGATTTTGAAAGCTGCATCGGGCTTGAGTGAGACCTACCTTAAACGGGGCCCCATCGATGCGGAGGAGAGTGTACTGTGTGCCCTGAAGGGCACGCCCATTGCTATCGGAGATGCCGCCAACGACGTCCGTATCCAGTATCCGGAGGCCGCCCGCCAAGAGGGTATTGAAAGCCTTCTGGTAGCCCCCATTCCCATCCGGGGAGAGGTCGGTGGAATTTTGCGGTTGCTTTCGCGGAACAGGCGGGAATTTGATCAGCTGGAAATCGAATTCGTTGCCGCCTTGGCCGAACAATGCGGTATCTGCATCGAAAACGCCCGGATTTATGAACAACAGCAGCGCCAATTGAAATACTTCAAGGCGGTTTGCGACATTAGTAAAAGCATTAGTGCAACACGGCAACTCGATACGATTCTCGACTTTATTGTCGAGACGATGCCCACCGTCATGGACGTCAAAGCGTGCACCATCCGTCTGATAGAACCGTCCAAAGGCAAGCTGGAGCTGAAAGCAGCCTACGGATTAAGCGATGCCTACTTAAAACGAGGCCCGCTCGATGATGAGATGGCGACCTATTTTATTTTTAAAGGCGAGCCCGTGATCATACCAGACGCGACCACCGATATCCATACACTCTATCACAAGGATGCGGCCAAAGAGGGTGTTGGCAGCATATTGGCGGTGCCCATCGCTATTCAGGGGGAAACCATCGGAATGTTGCGACTCCTTACCACTGAACAGCGCTTTTTTTCCGAAATGGACATCAACTTCGCCATGGCTGTTGCCGATCAGGGCGGTGTGGCCATTCAGAACGCTATTGATTATCAAAAAATGACAGAACTGCTCGAAACGTACCGCTCGAAAAATACATAGACATCCAGAAATAGGCAAATTGGGTCGAGATCAAGGTGCGCGAAAAATTTTGCCACAGGCAGATGGTTGGTATTCCGAGGATAAAATTTTTACGCGCAACCCAGATATCGGGCAAATTGGTCATTTCTGGATGGACACTACATAGCGGATAGTACCGGACACGTTACGACGGCCCGGCCCTGTCCTACCTGCGATACAACCACCCGCTTTCCGAAGGAGACAGTACCCATGAAAGTTGTCATCTATCTGCTTGGTTTTGCATGCATCGCCTATTGCACCTATTTTAACCTCTATACACGACAAGCCGCAAACGCACTTAAAAATATGTTCCAATCCTACCAGCTAAAATATCTGGCAGCCATTCCAGCGGTAGTCGCACTTTTGTTTCTTGTTTCCGCGCCGGCGGCCGAGTGTCCGTGGCCTTTCTGGATAGTCGGTATCCTGGCTGCTGCCGAGGCGATCGTTGCCTTTGTGGACCCGCAGAAAATCTACAGTAGAATGCTTGATTGGTTGTTTGAGAACGTATCAGATCAGGCATATAAATTTCTTGCAATCATTGGCATTATCTTTGGGACCCTGATTCTGACCTTGGCAAAGTAAATCGGAGTTTTCAATTCATTTGTTCCACAATCTTGATACCAGCGACGAAACCATCCCGCCTAAAAAGGAGGTGTCTATGGACGATTTTAAGCGTATTCTCTACCCTGTCGCGCTCACCGAAATCTCACCCAAGGTCGCCCCTTATGTGGTGACCTTGGCCCGACAACTCGATGCACAGGTGCATCTGCTGCACGTGCTGCGTCGCTTCGACTGGTTTGTCGACACCTTCGTGTCCGATCCCCCAGAGCCCGACTTCAAGCGGATTGCCAGTAATTTTGAAGGCCAAATCCTCTCCCAGTCAAAACAAAAACTAGAAGCGTTCCAGAAGAAGTATTTAAGCGACATCAAGGTAGCCAATACTACGGTGGTTTCCGGAACCCATTACAAGGAAATTCTGGACTATGTGGCATCCGAGGGAATCGATCTAATCATCATGGGCACGGGCGGCCAAATGCAGAAAGTAATATTCGGCTCGGTCGCGGAAAAGGTGTCCAAGCTGGCCACTGTCCCCGTGATGTTGATTAAATGCGCCTGACGCGGATCTTCTTACACGTACGCAAAGAAAGGGAGAAAAACCATGGCAACCAAACGGGAAAAGCGTGATCCTTATCTTTGGGAGGCATTGCTGTCGATCCTCGGATTGATCGTTTTCATCAGCCTGGCGATCCTGCGTTATGAAACGGATCCGCATGTACCCATCCTGCTCGGCGTACTCGTGGCGGCTGTGATCGGGCTTCGGGCCGGTTTCAGTTGGAAAGAAGTCGAAACCGGCATGCTCAACGGCATCACCAATTCACTGCAGGCCATTGTCATTTTACTCATTATCGGCATTCTCATCGGCGTCTGGATCTTAAGCGGCGTAGTTCCCACGCTGCTTTACTATGGCTTGAAAATATTGCATCCGAAGATATTCCTGCCGGCGACCCTGATCATCTGCTCGATCACCTCGCTGGCCACGGGCTCCTCCTGGGGCACTTCGGGAACCATCGGCATTGCCTTGATCGGTATCGGCAAGGGACTGGGATTTCCATTGCCGGTCGTGGCCGGCGCTGTGCTTTCCGGCGCTTATTTTGGGGATAAAATGTCACCGCTTTCCGACACCACCAACATGGCGCCAGCCATGGTGGGTACCGATCTTTACACGCATATCAAGCACATGACCTACACCACCGGCGTCAGCTACGGCCTGACCCTGCTGATAGAGATTGGACTCGGTTTTTTTTACGGCGGTGGACAGGCGAATATGGAAAGCGTCAACCAGATCCTGAACGGCATCGACGCCCAGTTCACAGTCAATCCGTTATTGCTGCTTCCCCCCGCAATTGTCATGGGGCTGGCGTTTCGTAAGATTCCGGCGATTCCAGGCATTGTGATTGGAATACTGGCAGCCGGTCTCTTGGGGGCAATTTTTCAGGGCAACACCTTCGGTGGTCTGCTGTCGGCAGCTTACGGTGGCTATACCAGCAACAGCGGCGTGGAAGCGGTTGACAACCTGCTGACCAAAGGCGGTTTGGAATCCATGATGTACACTGTGTCTCTGGTAATCTGTGCCATGATGTTCGGCGGGATTATGGAAAAGACGAATCAATTGCGCGTCGTAGTCGGCGTCATATTGAAGAAAGCCCAATCCACCGGCTCGTTGATTACGGCAACCATCCTGACCGCCATCGGTTCAA
This sequence comes from uncultured delta proteobacterium, assembly GCA_963785365.1. Classification (GTDB taxonomy): domain Bacteria; phylum Desulfobacterota; class Desulfobacteria; order Desulfobacterales; family Desulfosarcinaceae; genus Desulfosarcina. The sequence goes on from CAWAUZ010000016.1 coordinate 197,199, forward strand.
ACTTGATTCTGTGCGATCAGTACATGTCCATCGTGATGACCGGTAAGATGTACGCCCAATCCTACAAGGACATGGGCCTGGCCCCCAAGAATCTTTCGCGGGCCATCGAGGACAGCGCCACGGTGACGGCCAATCTGGTCCCATGGAACTCGGGCGGCGCGTTTCAGGCGGCCACATTGGGTGTGCCCACCATCGCCTATCTGCCGTTTAACTTTTTCTGCTGGATCACGCCGATTGTTTCCATCCTCTACGGTTGGTTCAATATCACCATCGATCCTTTGGAGGAGGGGGGTGAAGAGCCCGACATGGCGGCTGGACAAGGCGCCACATAGACTCCGGACCATCTGGATGGACTGGCTATACGGAAAGGGAAAAAGGAGATGAGGACATGCATAAGCGTATCTGCCTTAGAATCGTATTTGCCTTCATTCTGCCCGTTGTTTGGATCGGGCAAGGGTATCGGCCGGCACTGGCTGCAGACGTGGAATTCTCAAAAGGGTCGGCCTTGGAAACTATTTTACAAAGCGGTGTGCTGCGCATCGGTCTGGAAGCGGGCTATATGCCATTTGAGATGATCGACAAGCGCAGCGGGTTGCGACAAAAGGAGATCCGACACGGCGGAACCCGGCGCAAAAGCCGTCAGCTCAACTTGATGGGGTTTGATATCGACATGGGGATCGAAATGGCCAAGGCATTGGGGGTCAAAGCGGAGTTTGTCGACACCTTGTGGCCAAGCATCATTCCGGCGCTTAAATTGGGTCGCTTTGACATCATCTTTGGTGGGATGTCCATCACCGAGGCTCGCAAGACGCAGGTCGATTTTGCCGAGCCGTTCATGATTGTGGGCCAAACCGTGCTGCTCAATGCTCGCCATGAAAAGGCAGTCAAATCCTATCGGGATCTCGATGATCCCGTGTACACAGTGGTTTCCAAACCGGGAACCACCGGTGAGGCGGCGGTCTTGAAACGGATTCCCCGGGCGACCTACATGCCGGTGAACACCGAAATGGAGGGGGCCATGCGCGTGGTGGCGGGCACGGCAGATGCCTTTGTCTACGATTTTCCCTTCAATGCCGTGTTCACAGCCATGCATCCATCAAGTCCGATCATTTTTTTGGACGAACCCTTTACAAAAGAGCCCATTGCATGGGCGATTCGGAAAAATGATCCGGATTTTCTCAACTGGTTGAACAATTTTTTAAAAGATATCAAACAAGACGGACGTTTTGAGAAGATGTACGAAAAGTGGTTCGAAAACACCGAATGGTTTAAATACGCACGATGATTCCAACCATGAATGCGATCAATGACGTTTTCTCTAAATGCGCTTGACGAACTTGTCAATTGGGATCATTGACCACAGAGCCTGAAAGGAGCAGCGTCATGAAATATCGCTATCTCGGATCATCCGGTCTACTAATGTCAAGAATAACCCTTGGCACAATGACGTTCGGTGCCCCTGATTGGGGATGCGATGAAAAAGAATCTCATGCAATTATTAATAAATACGTCGAGGATGGAGGAAATACGCTTGATATTGCAGATATTTATGCTGGTGGTCGTTCAGAGGAAATAGTCGGAAACCTGATGCCAGAATTGAACCGTGACGGTTTAATCATTGCCAGTAAATTTTCACTCCCATCCGGCCCCGCCGTTACCCAATTTGGCGCCAATCGAAAACAGATCATCTCGTCTTGCGAAAAAAGCCTTAAGCGATTGCGGACCGATTATATCGATCTTTATCATGTCCACATACCTGACCCCATTACCCCTTTTGAGGAAACACTGCGGGCTTTGGATGATTTGGTGAAGCAGGGCAAGGTCCGATATACTGGGTCCAGCATGTTTTTCGGATGGCAACTGACCAAGGCACAGGGTGTATCCGAAAAAAACAACCTGGAAAAGATGGTCGCAGGTCAATACATTTACAGCTTGATTCATCGTGAGCTTGAGAGAGAAACCATACCTGCTGCCATTGATGCTGGTATCGGTATCACCTGTTTCAGCCCGCTCGGTGGCGGCCTTCTGACCGGCAAATACCAGGGACAGGACAAACCGACAAAAGGTTCTCGGGCCTCTTTTCGAACTGAGGTTGATGGACCTCGATTCTGGCATCCTAAGGGCTACAGAACTGCCAAAATCGTAGCGGATGTTTCTGATAAATCCGGTATACCCATGTCAAAACTTGCCATCGCATGGCCGTTAGGGCGCAAATTTGTAACTTCGGTGATCATTGGCGTCAAAAATATAGATCAACTGGAACATAACATGCAATCCGCTGACTGGGACTTGCCTGAAGAAATTTGGTATGAGCTGGAAAAAAGAACCCGGCCCGAAGAAGAGTACATGACATGGTACAATAGATTTAACGCAGATCGTTTCGTTAAAGCAAGCGACTTCCAGTGATGTTGGTGGACATGACGCCGGTCAATGGCAGGTGAAACTTCCACAACTTCGGCCTGGAGACACCGGCGTTCTTCGGCGACCGGTTCCTCAGGCTCTCCAGCCCATGGCCGGCCCAGTGGTCGGTGTCCAGGTCACTCCGGTGCGTCGGGCTCGTGTTTGGAGACGTTCGTTGCTCCTGTGTCTGCCGTGGTCGTTGACGCCGGCAGGGGCGGTTTGCTGGGGGGTGCCGCCGCCGTGTCGGCCTTGATCTCGGGCCCCAGCATGATCGCAAGCGTCCGCGTATGCGGGCTGGCGTCGAGCGCCGCGATCAGTGCCGCGGTGAGCGGCACCGCGAGAAACATGCCCACCAGGCCGAACAGCCAGCCCCAGAACAGCAGTGAAAGGAACACCGCGAGCGTCGAAATGCCGAGCCCGCGGCCCATGACTCGCGGCTCGACGAAGTTCCCGACACCGATGTTGACCACCATGAACCCCAGCGTGGCCAGAAGCGCCTCTTGCAAGCCGCACCAGCCCCATCACCTTATTCGGGTCCAGCAGGTCCGGGATGGCTTCCTGGGAGTGCTCCAAGCCCAGCCGCTCGAGCCAAACGCCCGCTTGTTGGCTCAGCAACATGAAGCGCTCCTGGTAGGTCGGGAAGCTGTCCCTGAAGCCCTCCAGCGCACCGGTGGCGATGAGCGCCAGCAGGCTGCCAAGGTCCAGCAAGACGAAGGCGATGAGGCCGAGCGCACCCCACTTAGGTACGCCTTTGCGGCGCATCCAGCGCAACGCTGGCGTGGCCACGACGGCGATAAACACCGCCAGCAGTAGCGGGGTCAGGATGGGTGCTGCGAGCTTCATTACTGCCATGACCAGCGCAAGGGCTCCAGCAACGATGACACCTCGCGCGGGCGGCGTGAATTGGCGGATGTTGCGCATGGCGCTGTCCCCTAAATCATGATGTGATAGGTGAGGTGATAGGAACTCGCTTTTTCACCGCAGGTCATTCCCACCTCGTGAATTGTGGATGTGATGCCTCCTGGGCACGATATATAGAAAAAGGATTTCCTCGAGGCTATACGGAAAAAAAACTACCAACCCTACTGATCGAGGTCAACTCCAATATGTCCGGTAAATGGCTTGCCGCCTCGTTACCAAAGCCTACGCCACCATTGCCAATCGCGGCGGTTTTTTCAGAAATAGTCCTCACCTTTCGCCGGAAAACTGTTCTCGAGGAGGGCTTTCACTTCCTGGAGCAGTTCATGATGAATCAGACGCGTGAACAACTTGTCAATCAATAGTCCACCATCATCCGCAACTCATTTGAACGGGCTCTCAACCGATCGCTAAGCACCAAGGCGATGTTCTTCAACAGCTTGGCTGCGATCTGGGGTTGCTTGTCCAGCAATTTTCCGAAACTGTTGAATGAAAGTCGGTATACCTCAGAATCCTCTTCGGCCTGGACATTGGCGGATCGGGACTTTCCGTCCAGCAGCGCCATTTCCCCAAAGACGACACCCGCATCGAATGTGAACAACCGTCTTTCTAAATTACTGAACGGCAAATTCATTTTTACACTGACCGATCCCCGTGTCAGGATATACAGATCCCGATCGGGATCACCCTCCTTGATGAGAAGCTCATTTTTCTTGAAGGTATCCTTGTGCAGCAGCAATCCAATTTTCTCTAATTCTTCGATTGAGAAACCTTCAAATATATCAATCTCTCCGAGTTCATAATGCCTGCAGGCTTCGCCTTCACATAATTCGTCCAGCAATTGGTCTTCAGCCCATTCCAGCGCTAAATCTGTGCTCAAATAAAAGCGATCTTCAGGAATTTCCTTTTTCACACCGCTTATTTCCAAAAAATCCCATAATGCATGATTGGCGTGAATATGGCTTATCAATAAGAATTTATTTCGCTTTTCGAACATCTTGTGCAAACGCACGAGAATGTTCGCGCCTGTGCTATCAATTTCGGTGATCTGCTTCATATCCAAGACGCAGTAAGTCGCTTCTGTCATTTTGGCTTCTAAGATATGTGCCAATCTATCTGCAGATCCAAAGAAAATCGGTCCTTGTAATTCAAACACTTTGATCTTGTTTTTGTTCTCATTCAGATGGTTAATCTGCTGACGGCCCCGAACCTTGTTTGAGCATATCAGGTCCGCCGCGTATTCACGCCTTATTACAGAAGTTCCCGTTTTGATAATGAAATAAGCGGTGGATATGGCCAGGCCAATGATAACCGCCCAAACCAGGTTGACGCTGACTGTGATGATCGCGACGCCAACGTTAACCAGTAATATAGCGAAGACGTCTCTTCTGGCCCTACCCGGAGTTTGAAGTGCTTTGAAAAGTCGCAGGGTGGGACGATCGAACAGATTAATACCGACATAGATGATAAGCGCCGAAAATACAGATAAAGGAACCTTTCCGATGAGAGGTGCTGATGAAATGAATAGGAGCAGAATTAGTAGACTGCAAATAGCGCCGGAAATTTTATTTCGCCCGCCGGCTTTAATATTGGCGATGGATCGTGGGATTGATCCTGCGGCGAATAAAGAGCCGAAGAACGAGGCGACAATATTCCCGATCCCCTAACCCAGCAGTTCGCTTTTGCTGTCATGACGAGTGCCTCGGATGTTATCGATAGCCACAGAACTCATCAGCGATTCCATAGAACCGATGATACCGAGGACAATCCCGTATACGACAATCTTGATCATCCATGCGGTAGAAATGGCGTCCCAGGGAATATGAAACAACCCCGAAAAAGCTGTCGCTGATGGCAGGACCGCTCGAAGCGGACCGATTGAAGCCACTTTTAAGGATGATCCGGCCATCGTCGAAAACACAAAATAGAGAACCGAGCCTGCTATCGAACCGGTCAGAAACGTTGGAGCTCGTCTTATGTATCTCTTGGAAAGGTAAATGCTGATCAGGGTGCACGAGCCAACGAGTAGATCTATACCAGTGTCGAAAGAAAAATCGGAGAATGCGCGGGTAACATCGATGTCATTTCCAAAACCTAAAAAGAACGGCAGTTGATTCCAGATCAGCAAGATCGCTATGCCGTTCATGAATCCCGCGACAACCGGATAGGGAATGTATTTAACGATATTGCCCAATCCGACCACTCCGGAAACCACCTGCGTGACCCCACCAATGATTACACAAACAGAGGCCAGACTGACTACAATCCAAGTGTGGTCCAGTGGCAGATTGTGCAATAATGGATCTGCTGCCAAGCTTGCGACGACCGTGGTCATAATAAGCGTCAATGGGGCCTTGGGTCCGGATATCTGAGTAGGCGTCCCCCCAAGCAAGGCGGCAAAGAATCCTGCGATAATCGCTGCATTCAATCCGAACAGGGCGGCATGAGGTCTAAATTCTGGTCCAAGTGCTGAGAATGCGGCAACGCCGTAGGCGATGGACATCGGCAGGGTAATATGGAAGCAGACAATCCGCTAACCATATCACCTTTTCGAATAGCTGAAATAGGATTGTTCATAAGAACATATTAAATTAAGCACTCGACGTTTTGCCAATATCAGAAAGAGTCGAGATGATAATTTGAAATAATGGAAGTTAAACCAATTGTGGTAAAGGAATTTTCGTTTTTATACGATGGCTGAAGAATAGTCAAAATATTTTGACGCCTGCGTACCTCTTTTTTACAACTAACGCCGACCGCATTCGGCGCTTGACGGCTATACCCCCGATATGGTCTATTTCGACCAGCTTCCCCAACTCCGGGCGGCCTGACCTAAACCCGGCAGAGTTTCACTTATATAAGACATAAACAAGACGTCTATTGAATATCAATTTTATAACTCAACTTTTGGGATTCGCTGAAAAGCTGATAGTCTTACTCTTCACGATTCCCAGGGTATTCAGAGCAACATCCATGGCCACATAGAAAAAGGCGTCGGATGTTTTCTGACAATATGTTCCGACGCAGCGCATGCGATCTGCAGCCAATTCCAGTATTCGCATCAAAGCTTCAAGAAATGTAATGTCGCGTATCTCTTCGCAGCAGGTCAGCTCCTTATAATTTTAGCTGACTCAGAGCTTATCACACTGTCCAGTTTTTTGGGACCATCGCCTCTGCCTTTTTGGTGCACAAGTGAGTCCAATTTTAGTGTGTAGGTGCTTTAACTAATGGTTAGAAATAATTTGCACAAAAGGGGATGTTATGAGATAATATATATTCATATTAATTTCGCTCCAATTCATTTTAGACAGTGAGCGTCACGCAATAAGAGAGGCAGAGCCGTATAAAGAAGAAGGAGGAATTTTATGAAGCAGCAAAAAACGTCATCATACCTTATCATGGCAATCTTTCTCTTGTTCTATTCAACATGTTTCGCTCAAAGTTGGGATAAGGAATTGTTAGAGGTCGGTAAAAATTTTGCTTCAAAATCAGGCTATAATCTGGTTGCCCTTTATATGGATGAAAAAGGCCAGATTTATGCTATTCATGGAAGCGTTAATTTGGGACCAAATGGCATTGTGATGAACGATAAAGATATATTTTTGAACACTGGTATTCGATCTTTTGATTTTAATGATTTCGAACTACAACCGGGTGAATATTTGGTAATCAACAATAAAACTCCTGAAAAATCTAAAAATCCTTTGAGTGCCAAATGAACTACCCCGCCGCAAGTGGACGGGATATCGGCGAATGATTGAGTCAATTTTATCGTCGCAAGCGGCGGGATATTAGACCCAATGCTTCGCAATAAAAAGCTAACTGCTTGTATTTTGAAGCTTTGATTTTTTCCATTCACTCTCTGTTTTTGAACCAAAAAAAGACAAAGCGGGATGCAAAGCCAGAAATCGGGCCACTGGTGAAGACAGACCATACCGTTAAGGTGGGTGGTCGCCAAAGCTGCGGTAGCAGTTTATTGGGAGGGATCGGGATTCGGAGGATATCACCAGCGACGGGATTTGGTGATGAGTTGGAGGCATCAAAACATCGGCATTAAGCGAATTGAGGATCGTATTGCCCAGCTTTATAAAAAAGGTGTTGACTTCGTCAGCATCGAGCAATACGCATCCGAATGTGGATAGTGTTTAGAAAATCAAGGAATTTGGGTTAGCTCCTTGCAGTTTTCAGTTAATCTCTAACTTCACTCTTCCACATTCATTTCGATATTCCAAGTAACATCAATTGCTGCATCTGGAGATCCATCTTCCTTCTGCGGGGTATAGGAAAATTTTACTTTGGAAAAATTCAATGTAATAACTTCCGTCAATCTATCCATACCTTCCTCTCCACCTGAACTCACAGAGGTGACAAGAACTGGTGACAAAGTTATTACCATGTAATCAATAGGATATACACCTGACTTCCTCACTGTTAACACTGCTTCTTTTAAATGCGCTCCATTAAAGCATTGCCTAAGAAGGTTAACTGACGATTTATCGATGTATTTAATGATCGATAAATCTTGTACATTCGCCTTTCCTGAACCACCGCCCCCACCTACATGCATCGAACCGGATTGTGTGACACCCCAATTCCAAGACAGCACGTCAATTTCATCTTCATGTCCGTCTATCTTGGATTCACCATCAATCCCATCGATCTTTAAGGTTATAACAACTGCATCCGAGTAGTTTTCATCATCTAATGGATCCTGTGCTATGCTGGTCAACGGAAAGAATAATAACGTTAAACCAATACAAAATATTAGTGCCTTTTTCATATCCCCCTCCTTATCCTTGTGGACCAAAATATTAGTGTTAAAGCCAAGCTAATTCGACAATGTGCAGTCAATAGATTTTATATCCTCGATTGGGAAAACAACGCACTATCAGGAACTAAGCATTTACAATTTTAAAGGGTTTTCAAACGGGTCATTCCCTGATTTTTATGTAAATTAATGAATCTATTTCATTTGTCAGAAGTAAAAACGAACAGAAAATGAGGAATAAAATTAGCCTTTAGGTTACATCTAAAGTTTGCTATAATATCGGGCTCAGCTTTAGCTACGAGCGCAACATAGAAGGGGAATAATTAATTATACTACCCAACGAGGGAGGTGGTGTCAAACAGTATCTTTTAAAAAATGGTTTCATACCACAAAGTGGCGATACCGCTCGAAGATGAATACGATTTTTTGATGATTCTGCAGCGTGGTGATATATTGAGACGATCTTAGTAATTGGATTTTCACTGTATTTTACCGATATGTTTTGGTCATCTTGAACCAAACACGTTTAAACTCACCAAAAATTCTAAAGCCTGCCCCCCTGCGCATCCCATTTGAGAGACTACTGGCTCTTTTTAAAAATCTTGTCCGTTAAACGAAGAAGGACTAACTTTGACCCTGATCATACAACGCTTAATCGAATCGGTTGTTTATCATAACTTCATCTAGCGGCAGTTGACCGGGTTTTGGCCATGAGTCCTTGGTGCCCTTGCCAATAGCAATCATGAAAGCAATGCTGTGGTCTTCGGGCAAGTTGATGATTTTAGCGACCTCATCGTAATCGAAGCCATCCATCGGGCAGCTCTGGTAGCCCAGTTCCAGGGCCATTAGCATGATGGTCTGTCCGACCAGCCCGCAGGAGCGCATCCCCTCATCACGCTCAACCTGTGGTTTGTCACGGTAATAGTCATCAATCGCCGGAACCAGGAAATCCTGTACCTCCTGTGGTGCCTTGCGCCAGTATCGTTGCGGGTCACGTTGCCAGCATTTATTGTCGAAGCACAATACCAGCAGTTCGGATGCATCGGTGACCTGTGCCTGGTCCCAGGCTACCGCACGAATCGCCTTGCGCTGCTCTGGGTCAGTGACACGCACGAAGCGCCAGTTTTGAATATTGAAAGCTGTTGGTGCAAGAATGGCATGCTCCATTAGCTTTAGAAAGGTTTCCTCCGGCATTTGGTGTTCAGGGTCATACCACTTGATTGCGCGTCGTGCGCGTATCGCTTCATCAACTTGCATAATGTAACTCCCCCTCTGTTAGTGTTTTATTGGCAAAAATTGCTGCGTGGCTCGTGATACATTTAGAAACTATAGGTGTACAAAAGAACTAGAATTTATTGCAGATACAATTCAGACTCCCTAAAATTACCTTGGCATTTCGCCGCTGTCAAACATTTTAGCCAAGGAGGCAAAGCATGATAGTGTCCAAAGCAGGAAAAATCTGGCTCGACTATCATCAAATCAATTCCAAAAAAAAATACAGTCAGAGCCCACTTGTTCGTCAAGGATAGATTGGCTGTCGCCAATTCGGTGATTATGACCTCAACGATCTATCCGTGGACAACATCCTGAACTTCATGAACCAGCTCACCGAAGGTCGCAAACCCCAAACCAAACGCGCTCGATTCACCAGCCTGTTGGCATTTTTCAATTTCGCCAAAAACAATCTCGATCCGGATATTACCAACCCTTGCGATTCGCAGATGCTGCGCAAGTTGTTCCGCACAAAGGTAAAAACTCAATTCGATATCCTCGAAAAAGAAACCGTGGATGAAATTATTTTTCGGACTAGGATGCCCCGGAACCGGTTGATTCTTGAACTGATGGCTCGCGGTGCAATGCGGATCGGGGAGGTTTTAACTATCGTTCCCAATGACATCGCCGAAAGGAAAATCCTGTTGAGAGAGCCTAAGAGCGGGCGTGAACAGGAAATGATATTCATACCGCAAAAGGTGGCGGATCGTCTCAAAGACTATATTAAAATCAAAAATATCGGACTGCACGAAAGGATCTTTCCGATTTGCTATGAAGCTGCCAGATCGGTTGTATTGAAGGCAGGCCGGTTGGTTGGCATCCACCTGCGGCCACATGATCTGCGACGCCATGCGGCCACGTATGCCTCTCGATCAGGGGTGCCTCTCGAGATTATCAGCAAGATCATCCTTCGGCATTCAAATTTATCAACAAGATTTATTTGGGAAGTATCAGTGATTCAGAGGCGTTGAAATGGATTGAAACCATTTACAGCTAAAAAAGTGGGAAAGGGTGGGTCATGCCTGTCAGATCCACCCTTTCGGCTGTGATTATAATCGAACATCGTTGGTATTTTTGAAACTGATATTTGCAAGGTTGTTGGAGTTATCTTGACTTGATTGCCATTGCTGTCATGCATATAGATTAATTTGTTAATATCTGATAGTCGAAAAAGATCAACTATTAAACAAACGATAGATTCGCATCGTTCTTAGATGTCAGATTTAATAATTAAAAAAATTGTTTTCATAAAAATTTCCTGAACACTACCATCTTTATTCTTTTTTAAATTGACACATGGCCATTCTTTACTTGAAGCTAATTCTATTACTTTGTACGATTTTTCTTCCCTTATAGACAATGGCCAGATAGTACAATTTAAAGGCTTTAACAATTTTGGATTGATCCCAAACTCCAATGCTGCACTGTGAATACCACAGCGTAGATATTTCTCTTTATCGAAATAAGAGAAAACACAATAACCTTTATTATTGTGGTCTATGATAAATCTATTTCCAGATTTTTCAAATACATTTTTATAATAACCATCCGTCCTAAGATCATTACAAAATGATGATATCACGTCCAAGTAACAAATAATTTGATTCATTTCATATCTTGAAACATCAACATCATAAATTTGGCAACAACAAGCATTTTTTTTAATACACTCAAACGAATTACATTTAAATGTATAAAAAGATAATTCATTTATATCAACCAAATAATTACCAATTTTTAGGTGTCCTCTGCGAGGCATTGTCACGTTTCTTCTTGCATTAGACATTCTTTTTTCTTTCCTGCTGAAAATCCAGGCGTCCATATTCTATCAAGAAAAATTGCATGTGGATCACAAGCAACATGAAAAATTCTTTCTTTTAAAGCTATCTCACTGATTCCTAACAATCCTGATATCTCAGAAATTATTACTGCATATTTATTCCTTTCATTATCTATTTCAGACGACCGCTTATTATCTAAACTTATCAACTCAAATGAACTTCTAATTCCAAATTTCGTCAATACGTCTAAGTCCGTTTTAAAGTATAATAGAAAAATAGCTTGTCCGATACAATCTATAACATATATTAGATCGAAGTTAGATCTTAAAGCGACATCAATAGGATCAGAATATGCGAAATCTAAGATATTTGTTTTATTGATCGTCCTAAATCTTTCTGCTTCTACCCTATCTATTCCATCTATTATTTCTAAATTAGACGTTTCTATTTCACTGGCTTCGCCTATTCCTAATTTTTTAGAGAAAAATCTCCTTGAATATTTTATTATTGATTTTATGGGAAATGCGCCAAACGAAAAAGCCATTGCTGGTGCTAAATCAATAGTGACGATTTTTGAAAAGGCATAACCTCCACCTGTTGAAACCAATAACCTTAAAATAGATAAGTATATGTCGTATGAGGTCAAATCCCTTTTTTTAATATTTTGTAAAGTATCAAATGCAACCGCCATATATCCGCCTATAAAAGCGAAAATAACTATGGGGTTCAATTTTATTGCTTCTTCATTATTGTTAAACCAAGTATCAAATTGATGATAAAATAAATAGGAACATACTAATAGAAATAATAAATATAGGATTAATGGGATTGCATATCTTCTCCAACCATATATATTTATATATCTTCTTTCAAAATTATTTATCAGATCCGAATCCTTCACGATATCAATAGATGGGAAAAAAATTGTATAATAGTCTTTAATAATATCGGGCTTTAAATATGCCTTAAGTTTAAGATATCTATTTTTTCTTTCTGTCAGTAAATAATGTATTATTGGAATATATATAATTGCCGCAATTAAAATTGAGAGGAAAGTCATAATTAAATTATTCATGAATTTACCTTCCTTATTCTATCCTTAATACAAAAACTAATGTTGAAATAGGAAATCATAATATTTTGGATCTGTTTAATTCTCTTTATATTTCAACATTCATGATCGAATGGCTATTGAAAATATTTAAATTTTATAGAAATTCATTCCTTAATTTCGCATGTCAACAATTTATATCTCGAATTGCAGCTGTTGGTGATAGATTGAGATTATCTTAATTACACTGACTTTGCCAAATTTGGTAATTCATTGGTAGCAGCTAATCACCGGTCTATAAACCGTGGTATATGGTCTGGCAATTGCTTCATTCCCGAACCACAGAAAAAAGGATGGATTGCATTCGATAAACCTCGCTCTTCTTATCTTCACATGACCAGAGACTAATGGTCGTATTCTTCGCTCTGGTTCAGCGGCGGCGTGATAATGTCATCCGCTGCAACCAGTTGTCAGGCGGCTACAATTGAAGGCTGTCCTGGCGAATCATCGAACCTTTGATGTTTTGGTGATCGAAAATTCTCCCGACAGGTTGCGATAAACCAAGGCATTCCAAATTGTACTGTTGTCCAATTCGAAAGTAATGTCGTAGTTCATTCCTTTCACGACCTGTTTTTTTACCTGAACGATGCGTTTGAGTTTTGCCGAGGTGTTCATCCGGCTCAGCACAAATGCCACTGCATCCTCGGTTGTTTGGTCGATCTCTCCTTCACTCCATCCGCCAGCTATCATTTTTCCCACTTTCGGCACGACTACCTTTTTGATGTCTTGGGATTTCACTCGGTCAAGTGGAAGTCGGACGATTTCTTTGGCGTCGAAATCTATCGTCTGGAAATCGACCTGGCGGATACGACGGTTGTGCATGGTGTGATATTGCAGAACGAGGTTTTTCGTGTCGTAGGCGGTGGTCCAGATCGTTGCGCTGCGCATGCCCTCTTGGTTGAGCTCTCCGCCGCCCTCGGCGGCAGCAGTTCCGACTGTGAGATTGAAGTTGTCCAGGATTCGGAATATCTCATACATCGTCTCTTTGCCGTCGGCTGTCTGCCGTGCGGCGCTGACATAGGCTGCAGCGCGAAGGAAGCGAGATGGCGAGGTGAGGTCGCCGGGAACACCATACAGGCGAGCACCAGCGCCGAACTTCATTGACTTCAAGTCTTCAGCATTTCGTTTGGGCAGCGGCACGTCAAGATTTGCATAATTGCGCAGGTTTTCAACGTGCCAGTCGTAGTTCGGACCGTTCGTAATGACACCGAGCGGGGCATCGTGGATGGTCGTAATTCCTTTGGTGAACTCGATGACGATCGCCTTGCCGCTCCGATCAGTCACCATCATGTGGACTGGTGGCGCGCCTCCGATCGCTTCCAAATATTGGCCAACCACGGACAACTCGGCGAGTGCCTTTCGGACTTCATCGACCGATTCGAAGGATGTCAGCAGATAGGGGGTAAGGGCAAGGATGGAGACGCTCTTTGCGGCCTTCTTTGGATCGTATTCCGCGTATTCCGCATAGCCTTCATGGTAGAACAGGTTCACCGAAAGGCCCTTTTCATTCATGCCGTCGATCAGCAGGTCTTTTTCGATCACATCGAGGCCGACCGTCCCGTACTTGGTTGTCCAGGCAAGCCCCTTCTTCCCGTCGGCCATCTCGGTTTGGATGGCGTATCCGCGAGGAATGATAACCACCCGCGAACGAAGATCGAAGGTTCCCCACTCCTGGGTGCGCCCGAACACGACCGCCCCGTCCTGTGCCACGAGAGTAATCCCAGTGCAAGCGTCGGCCTGCTGTATTGAGGGTAGGGAGGAAATAATCGCTGCAGTCAGCACGCTGCATACGAGCTGACAACAGGAAGCCCACTTACCTGTTTTGCCTCGTTTCATTTCATTCCTCCTGGTGATTTCGTTTAAGCTTAAAATGTGTTGGATTAGCCGGCTAGCAGCATTAATAAATGTAAAGTTTTTCCATGATATAAATCCCTATAAACGGAAAAATTAGCTGCTTATTCTGATATTATGTGAAAATTACGTAAAAATTTATTTTCTGTATTTTAATTTTAATGAAACGCAACAATTGTATAATATTAAGTCAGCATGGAGAATAATCTGTTATTCAGACCAAACACAAAATTATATGCTTTGCTAAGTATGGATATGTTGAGACTAATCCAATAAAAACAGGCTTATCAAAATCTGAACTTCCTTGCGATACGTTGCCGGATCGGTGGATCGATTTCCAATCCAAACCACCACTGCATATGGGGGCAGCCGAATTGCCGGCTCGCTGCAGATTATATTGGAAAAAAGAATCTATCACAGAAATTTGGCGACCTGAGATGCATTGAGATTATCTTAATTACACTGACTTTGCCAAATTTGGTAATTCATTGGTATATTAATCACCTTGACTCCGCTCTAAATTTCAACCTCTTCCCAATTGGCCAGTACATCCATTTCTTTGCCGATTTCCACAAGTCGATCAGGATGGATCATTTTAGCGGTTATGGAATTTGTAATATCATTAACGATGTAATATGGCCCCAGACTATCTAATGTCCTTTTTCGAATCCTTGTTTTATGCAACGATTGATTTCCTTTTGCTAATCGTCTACCGATTCTTTTTTCCAGTGCTCCTATTGTTATTTGCGTTTTCATTTCCTGCCTCCCTTTAGTTGAGAATTTAGCGTCCTTCTCCGTAGTTACAGGGATTGCATCGCCCCATAGATATTGTCTTCAATATGGTGATACATTGAGAATATTCCGACCACCCCAAACTGTAAATAAAAAAATTCATCGCATTCGGGTGAAGGTCAACCGCCACCACCCGACACCACAAACGAAGCGGCTCACCTCCGGGTGGGCCGTTTTCATTTCCGGAGCGCAGCGCGCCCGGATCCAGCCCGGCCCTTATCCCGCACACAATCCGCACACATCCGCCAAAAACAACAAAAACGGCGACTTTAAGTCGCCGTTTTTTATTTTAATTTTGGTCGGGGCGAGAGGATTTGAACCTCCGGCCCCCTGCTCCCAAAGCAATACAGAAAATTTTTCACACCTTTTCATCACTCCTTATACTTAATCATTAAAACTTGACAATAAAGGAAAAAGTTTCTAATTTAGTAGTCATAGCTATTCACCTTAATTCACCCCAAATAAAGTAAAAATGGCCCCCAAAGTGGCCCTCTGAAAAACCTAAAGAATCTAAATAAAGATAGTTAAAAATGGTACTTACAGATTTAAAGGTTAAGAAACTGGCCCCCAGAAAGAGCCGATATGAGGTTTTTGACGATAATAAGGGCTTTTGCATTAGGGTGACACCGGCCGGTACAAAGTCGTGGGTGTTCCGGTATCATTTCGAAGGTGCACGTAAAAGGATGACTCTTGGCACCTATCCTGGGGTTTCATTGGCCATGGCAAGGGAGAGGTATTCACAGGCGGTCCAGGATCTGCAACGAGGTGTTGATCCGGGAGAAAAAGCAAGGGCTAAGAAGGCGAAGCGTAAAGAAGCGCCAACGTTTCAGGATTTGTTTGATGAGTTTTGGGATCGTGAATTGAGCAAAACCCCAACAGCTAAAGAGCGCCGGCGGCTTGTGGAAAAGGATGCGCTTAAGCCATGGGGTAAAAAGAAAGTTGCGGATATCACCAGGAGAGATGCTGTCTTGCTGTTGGATAGGGTACGAGACCGGGCCCCTATCACAGCTAACCGGCTTCAAGGTGTCCTGGTCAGGATGTTTAACTTTGCCAGTGAACGCGGTATCATTGAACACTCTCCGTTAATCGGTATGAGACGGCCTAAAGAGAAGGCACGATCAAGGGTATTGACCGATGACGAGATTACAAAGCTGTGGACTGCCCTGGATCTTGAAAATAAAAAATTCGATATCTATCGGGTAACCAAGCTTGCGCTGAAAATGATTCTGCTTACCGGGCAACGACCAGGGGAGGTCACAGGGATGACCTGGGCGGAAATTGACGAAGAGGAGCAAATTTGGAATATACCCGCCGGCAGGATGAAAAATTCCGAAGCTCATCGGGTGCCGCTGTGCTCCATGGCCTTGGACGTCATTGAACAAGCCAAGATGTTTTCAGCCGATTGTGATTATGTTTTCCGGTCCTCGCATAAGCCTGAAAAACCGGTAAGCCGCCGGGCAGTGGCCAAAGCTGTGAACCGGCATTGGTTGGAAATGAAAATTAAAAAGGCTTTCACGCCTCATGATCTGCGCCGTACACTGCGTACCAAGCTGGCCGAGCTTGGGGTCAATGACGTAGTCGCAGAGCGGGTTTTAGGCCACAAGCTGCAGGGTATGGCGGCTGTCTATAATCGCCATGCCTATGACGTTGAGAAGCGCCAGGCGCTGCAGATTTGGGATCAACGGCTTAAAGAGATACTTGGTATTGCCGAGCCGGAACCAAATGTGATCGCGTTTGAGAAACAGGCGTAACCAAATTACGGGGATAGCGCGACGGCGCGAACGCCGGCTGTCCTGAGCCGGTTTCCCCGGAATCACAAATCAGGGACGTCGCAGGGGGCGTCATGGAATGGTCGCTACTTAACAACAGGCCAACTACCCAAGAGCTCATAACATTTTTAGAAATCGAACTAATCGAAATCCCAGAGTTGCTTAAGCAGGGTTTGCCAGCATATTTCGGCGATCTGGGATTGCGAGTCATAAGCTGCGATGACATGAACACCGATGATCTTGATGCGTCGTTTAACAGATACGGTGGCCTGGAAAACTACCCAATCTTCTTTTCTATACCTGTGGGGAATTGGCAAGAGCGCACGCAGTGGCTGGATGAATATAAGTCATTTTGGTTTAAAAAAGAGGAAGTAATTGAGTTCCTGGGCGCCCAGAAAGAGCGACCGCACAGTGGTCAGCACGAGGAGCACCCTGGCGGGTCCAGTTCAACAAAGCAAAACACCGAACATCTTCTTCAAAATATGTTCAGAAACCTGGTCGAATCCGAAAAGGAATACTTTGAAAACTATGATGATGTGCTTAGCCATCCCAAAATAAAAAAAATTCTTGCTGATCAGAATTTTAATTCTCGAGACAGAGCCATAAAATATTTGCGGCCAGTGGCGCAAGAAATCCATCGTCATTTATGCAAAGGAGGGCGGCCCAAAAAGCACTGAAAAAGTTAAAAAAACTGGGCCCGAAGCACAAAACCTGGACAAAATCTCAGTCCAGGTTTTTTTATTTTCCCCCAGCTTAATCACGCCTGCCAACGATTCTTCAAAGTCTAAAACCTGGACCAATGGGCTAAAACCTGGACCACGCAAGAAATAAATATTGCCACAAGATTTCAGTGGTTTAGTCTTGCATCAACAAGATTAACGATGATGCCAAATGAAAGGAAAAACAGTGAGCCCCACAGCCAAAACAAAGCGGATTATTCGTAAGCGAGAGCTTCATCAAAAGGTAAGCCTGTCTGACGCCACTATATGGCGAATGGAGAAAAAAGGTGATTTTCCACAACGGGTGCAGATAGGGCCGAATGCAGTCGGGTGGATTGAAGGTGAGGTCGACCTTTGGATCGATCAGCTAACAAATGAGCGATAGGTGGCGGCGATGGAAACCACCACCATCAAGTATCTAAAAGACTTCTCGCTGATCCGGTTGAACGGAAAAAAACCAGTTGAAAAAAACTGGCAACGGCATTGCGACAAGAAGAGTCCGTTGGCTCCCGAAAAAGCAAATGGCAACAACCTGGGAATTGCTTGCGGCCCCGCCAGCGGTTGCATTGTAATAGATGTTGATGACCCGGATAAATTTGAGTCTTTTTGCAGAACCACCGGATTTTTCGTTCCAAAAACCCGAACCCACGAAACCGGCCGGGATCTTCCTCACTATCTTTTAATGTACCCGAAAGATGGCCAGCAGTACGGCAACCGTTCATTCAAGCAGTGGGGTTTTGATATTCGGGGCCTTGGTGGTCAGGTGGTTGCACCTGGTTCGATCCATCCTGACACCGGTAAGCCATACCGCGTTGCTAATGATGGCCCCATGGCACCTGCCCCACAATGGGTGCTCAATCTGTATAAAGAAAAGCCGAAGCCGAAACCCATCAAGCACAACCATTTCGACGACATCGACAGCCTACCGATCAAGGACGGCACGAAATCTTTGATCCGTCATGGTGCAGCCAAAGGCAACCGGTCAGAGGCCATGTGGAAGGCACTTTGCGGATTGGTCTGGTCTAATCTATCCGATGCAGACATTTCCTCAATTTTCAATCATTACCCCATCGGTGAAAAGTATCTGGAAAAGCACGACACCAAGGATAGATGGTTGCAGATGCAGGTCGACAAGGCGCGGGGCATTGTGAGTGATCGGTTAAAGGACCGACCCGAAACCGGACTTAAGAGAAAGCCGGTAAACAATGGTGCCGTTAACCTTGTTTGTGCCTCAAGCATCAATCCTGAGGCAGTCAACTGGTTATGGAATGGCTGGCTTGCAGCAGGAAAAATCCACATCCTGGCCGGTATTGCCGGTCATGGTAAATCCACCATCCTTTTTACTCTTGCGGCAACTATTTCAATCGGTGGGCGGTGGCCGGATGGTACACGGGCTCCTGTTGGCGATGTCGTTGTCTGGTCCGGTGAAGACGATGTGGCAGATACGATCATTCCGCGACTCATAGGCGCCGGTGCCGACCTTGACCGAATTCACATCATCCAGGGCGTTAGTGAAGAGGGTGAGAAACGAAGTTTCGATCCTGCAACGGACATCCTACTGTTGAGAGAATCCATCAAGGGAAAAAAGGTCAAGCTCTTAATCGTAGATCCAATCGTATCTGCCGTTGCCGGTGATTCCCATAAAAATGCCGAGGTCCGCCGTAGCCTTCAACCTATCGTTGATTTAGCGGAAGAACTCGACTGTGCAGTTTACGGTGTGACCCATTTTACAAAAGGCACCGCCGGTAAAGAGCCGGTTGAGCGAGTTACCAGCTCATTAGCATTTGGTGCTCTGACCCGCATGGTCACGGTAGCAATGAAATTGCCTGATAAAGGAGAACATCCAGACGGCGCCCGACTGTTTGCCCGGGCAAAATCAAACATCGGTCCCGATGGTGGCGGCTTCTATTATTTCATCGATGTGGGGGCGATACCCGGACACCCGGATATTGTTAATACCTGTGTTCAATGGGGCAGTCCGGTCAATGGTACTGCAAAAGAAATGCTGGCGAAGGCTGAAATGCCGGGAGACGAACAAGGTATCATCGACGATGCCATTCTTTGGTTAAAAGAAACATTGTCCGACTGCCCAATTGAAGCTGGAGACATACTCAAAGCTGCCAAGAAGCTCGGATACGCTAAATCAACTCTTTATCTTGCCAAAAAACGCCTTGGAGTTAAATCCACCAAAGTAGGTTTTTCGAAGGGGTGGGGATGGTTTTTGCCGGAACAAACCAGTGATGATTCAGACCAGAAGTCCATACAACCTGACGTTAGGCCTTCGATACAAAAAGAGACACAAGTTATTGATATTACCGAAGGCCCAACGAAGGCCCAACGTTGTGAATCATTGGACACGGAAGACACTCGAAGGCCTAATGGGGTTAGGCCTTCGCAGACCTTCGTTAATGACGCGGTTTTACGAGGATCTTATCAACGAAGGCCCAATGTCCAGGGGTATGGAGGATCTTCGAGGTACGTTGGGACCTTCGACGAAGAGGATGAGATTGTCTTATGAGCGCACTGACCACACTCAACGATTTAGGAGTCCATGCTCAGATTGAGCCACCAGACCAATTAAGGCTAAGGGGGTTATCTAAGCTTACACCTGACCAAAAAGAGCAAATCATCAAATATGCACAGAGCTACAAACCGGCAATCATCGCAGCACTATCCCAAGACGGTGCACCCGGTCAATGTGAGTCGTGTCCAGCTGCTGGGTACTACGATTTTGCCGGGGGTGGCCTGCAATGTTTTTTCACCGCTTATTACCTGCACAAAACTGGACAGCCCGAACCATGTGCACACATACGGGCGACGTGCCCGAGGAAGGACCGTTAGAATGATATCAGCACTGAATTTCAAATCTTATGACAAGGGCGCTCTTCGTGGGTTCTTCGATCTTCGTTATCATGGCCTTACGATCAAGGGTTGTCGGCTCATGAACGGCAACAACGGCCTGTGGATAGCATTCCCGCAGTGCCAGGGGCAGAAGGACGGTGAGGTTAAATACTTTGACCAAGTGTACCTGGCCGCACCGGAGATGGACCATATTCGCAAGCTGGCGATTGCCGACCTGAAGGCCCAGGGCCACTTCCGGGCAGAAAACCGTCGCAGGGCGCCGCAGAGGCCCGACGTCAGGGCTTCGACCCAGGGCGATGAAGCGGATAGGCAGAGGCGAATAACGCCCGAGGGCGAGGACTTGAGCGCGTACTATTCGCCGCCAACGGATGAAGACAACGACATCCCGTTTTGAGGAAGGATGGACATCGTGAACATCCTTGCTTTGGACCTGGCCACCAAAACCGGCTGGGCCACGAATATAATCCGAACATCCGGCGTACAGGTCTTTGATGCTAAACGCGGTGAAAGTCCCGGTATGCGCTTCCTGCGTTGCTGTGGGTGGCTTTCTGAAATGCTTACGCTCCTGGGCGGTGTCGATGTCATCGTCTACGAGCAGGCCCATCACAGGGGCGGTGCTGCAACAGCTTGCTGTGTTGGGCTGGTGTCGATGGTCCAGGCCTTTGCAGCCGAGCATGGCATTGAACTGATGACGGTACACACCGGCGAGCTGAAACGCTGGGCAACCGGCAAGGGTAATGCTGGCAAACCGGCGATGATGAAAGCTGCCCGGGCCAGAGGTTGGAACCCGGTAGACGACAATGAGGCGGACGCCCAGCTTCTGCTGGAGTTTACCCAACAACAATTGTTGCCAGGAGTTGCCAGATGACAGGTCATGGAGAAAAAATAAGCCGGAATCAGGAAAAGGCTATCGCCGCGTTGATCAGCTATCCGTCGATCCCTGCGGCGGCGGAATCAATTGGAATAAATGAGGTCACCCTGTGGCGATGGCTGAAGGTGCCGAAATTTAAAACCGCATACAGGAAGGCGTGTCAACAGGTCGTATCTCAGGCCATTGCGAGATTGCAGTCGAACCTGTCAAAAGCCATTGATACACTATTGGATGTTGCAGGGGACGAGGAAGCGCCAGCCTCATCTCGTGTTGCTGCTGCCCGGGTAATTCTCGACCAAAGCCTGCGGGCTTTAGAACTGGGCGAACTCGAAACCCGGATCGAGCAACTTGAGATACGCGCTGAGCAGTCATAAAATGAAAAGGGTCGGAATTAAGGAGAATTAACATGAATCGGAATCTGCATAACCGGCTCGATAAATTGGAGCGGCAGGCGGGTATTGACGGCCCTCCTGAACCAATTGTTTGCTGGACCAGAGAGGAGCTTGCAGCGGCTGAGGAAAGGGTTCGACGGTTTGAGGAGGCTAATCCGGGCGTTCCTGCGCCGTATCTTATTATTCAGGTCCAGTGGGGTAGACGGTGCGAGACAACCAGTCGGTGAGGATCTCAAGCGCGGTGCTGCATGATCGGGATGCAGCCAGCGGCAGGGGTCCGAAGTTGATAGCCATGTGCAACTACCAGGTCAGTGCAAGTTTCCACCAGCGACCGCATAGACTACAGGAAGTCGGGATGGAAATCATCACACAACCTCACGGCGATGTCATCGGAACCGGAATTGAAGCCCCTGTGTGACCAGGTCTTCTTTATTGCCGCGGATGGACATCACAGGTTTTGACAATGGGCAGGATTGTAAGGTACTCTCA
>CAWAUZ010000017.1:0-16456 GCA_963785365.1 uncultured delta proteobacterium
GCACGGACGCGCCGCGCAAACCGATCCTGGCTGCAGTCGCCTGCCGTCAGTTTGCCAGCAACAGCGCCACCCACACAGCTGATGGCGTCATTCGCAACTATTCGGGAAAAGGCGTCTACATGGAAACATCCCAACGCTTCAAATCGGGGGCCATCTTACACCTGCGGATCGTTCAATATCCACCTGAACCGTTGACGGTGAATGCTGACATGCGTCCGCGCTCCATTTGCCTGGCGGAGGTCAAATGGCAGCAGGAGCTGACCGACGCAAAGGGCCTTCAATATGGTCTGGGACTCAGGTACCTGGACTGAACCTCAAAGGTCGAACCAATGGCGGCAACCCATCAAAATCCGCGCATACTGGTCGTGACGCCAGAGGTGAGCTGCCTGCGCTGCGGCACAGGGCAGGCATTGCGATTGATTTCGGCCCGGGCCAGCGGATTGGGCGATATCTGCCGGGCTCACCTTCACGCCCTGTACACGCAGGGCCTGGACGTGCATCTGGCCACGCCCAACTTTCGCAGCATCTTCAACATCAACGCCCGACGCCGACCGGCCGGCGCCGCCAGCCACCAGCGCTGCCGATTGCCCGAAAATCATCTCCACCTGGCCCAGGACCGCTCTTTTTACTACCACCCCAGGCTGCCGTTGACCGAGCCGGCGGAAATGGTGCGAATCGCCCTCGACTTTCAGCGCGAGGTGATCTACCGGATCATCCCGGAGGTCCAACCGGACCTGATCCACTGCTTCGACTGGATGACGGGCCTGATTCCGGCCATCGCCCGCCACAACGGCATCCCCTGCCTCTTTTCGCCCTATCGCCTGGTGTCACCACGAGTGCTCATCGCCTGGATCGAAGATCGGGGCATTGACGCCGCTCCGTTCTGGCAAGGCTGGTTCTATGACCGCATGCCCATCGATTTTCAGGAAACCCGTGGCACCAACCCGATCAATCTGCTGGCCAGCGGGCTGTTCGCCGCCGATGGGGTCTGCCTGCCGAGCCGGAGCGTACTCGAGGCCCTGACCAGCGCCCGCCATCCCGTCATCCCGGAATCCTTGCAGGCCGAGCTGGGCAATCAGCTCCAGGCCGGCCGTCTGCGGGCCCTGGCGCCAGCTCCAGACCCCTCTTTCAACCCGGCCATCGATCGCGCCCTGATCCGTATTTACGACCCCAAGAGCCACCATGCCGGCAAGCTGTTCAACAAGCTCCACCTGCAGGAGTCCTTGAACCTGCGCATGGATTCCAACGTGCCGCTCGGTTTCTGGCCCACCCGCCTGGACAGCGGCCGTTTCGGATGCCAACTGCTGCTCGAGACCCTGCCGGCGATCCTGGACCGCTACCGGGAACGGCGCCTGCAGCTCGTCCTGATTGCCGACGGGGATCTTAAGGCCCCTCTACGCACCCTGATCGCCAGTCACCGGGCGGCCGACCGTGCCGCGGTGTGCGATTTCGACCCCCGGCGCAACCGATTGGCTTACGGAGCAGCCGATTTCCTGCTGCTGCC
Source organism: uncultured delta proteobacterium (assembly GCA_963785365.1). Taxonomy (GTDB): domain Bacteria; phylum Desulfobacterota; class Desulfobacteria; order Desulfobacterales; family Desulfosarcinaceae; genus Desulfosarcina. The sequence goes on from CAWAUZ010000017.1 coordinate 1,505, forward strand.
CCAGCGCTTCGACGTCAGCGGGATCGCCGCCCAAATCGGCCAACGCTATGGTGCGCTGCCCATTGCTTTCGATGCCGGCGCCAACCGCGACTGGATAGAACCGCTGGACCCGGATGCCGGCCGCGGCACGGGCTTTTTGTTCAGGCACTTCGATGCCGACGGCTTCGTGTGGGCCATCGATCAGGCCCTGGCATTTTACGACCAGCCCCTGCAACGGCGGTCACCCCAGACAGGGCGCATCATGGCCGACAGCCTGGTGCGGTTTGATGCCACAGCGGCAGTCCACCGCACCATCGATCTTTACGCATACCTGTTGGGCCAACCCCTGATACTCCTACCCGCCCACACCGAACCATTGCCGGCATCGCAGATCGCGGCCTGATCCGAGGGGTCCCCTAACGGGTCAACCGGTCGCCGCTGACAAAACCATTGACCACCGGCCGGCAGAAATCATAACCTGTACATAGGACTTAAACATCGGGGTGGCGGAAGTACAAAGGCCGTTGCCCGCTCCTGAAAAGCGTCGGACGGCGGGCTGCCGACCACGCGCACGGCTGCTTGGCCGACGACCCTTCCGGACCCCGCCCAGGGGAACGATTTTTTTGATGGCCAGAGAAAACACTTCGGAAAAACAACGCGCCCCGGCCATGGGGTATCCAAAGGATGACCTGAAATGACCCGGCGAAACAGCCAAGGCGCCTACGGAACGAAACGCCACCGCCGGGCGGAGCGGATGGCCGATCAATCGGCCCTGCCGGACGATGGGCAAAACGGGCCGGCGGCCGGGCAGCTGATTCATGAGCTCCAGACGAGCCGGGACGAGTTGGCACTGCAAAACCGGCAGCTCTCCATCAGTCGTGACGCAGCCGAGTCCGCCAAACTGAAATATGAGCACCTCTATCGCAAATATTCCAGCCTTTTCGACGTTGCGCCGATCGGCTACCTGATGATCGACCAAAAGGGGTGGATTCACGAAGCCAACCTTCCGGCGGCCATTATGCTGAACACGCCCAGGAACGCCCTGGTCGGTCGCCCCTTAACCGACTTCATCAAGGATGACGATCAGGATGTTTTCTATTTCCACGAACGGGGCTGCCAGAAAAATCTGGAGGTAACCCGCTTCGAACTGAAAATGAAGCGGGCCGACGGCATACTGTTCGATGCCCAGGTACAGATGCAGGCTTTTTCCGGAACCGCGGAACCGGATCCCGGATACAGCATCGCCCTGATGGACGTCAGCGAGTACGTCCAACTCTACGCCGGCTTCGTGCTGCAGCAGGAGAGCCTGGATTTGTCGATCAGAGCCACCGACATGCGCACCCTTCTGGATGGTTACGTGCGCCTGATCAAATCGTACCTGCAGTGCGATGCGGTCGGCATCCGTTTGCGCGACGATACCGACCATATCCCTTACCAGGCCTATGACGGTTTCAGCCAGACTTTCTACGACTCGGAAAGCCCCTTGTCCCTGCACACCGACCAGTGCATGTGCATCGCGGTAATCAAAGGCAATGCCGCTTTCGGGGCGCCCTATTTCAGTTCACACGGATCGTTCTGCCTCAACTGCACCAGCCGCTTTTTGGCTGCCCTGCCGCCGGAAGAAAAAGGCAAGGTCCGCAATGCCTGCAATGCCCACGGCTATGAATCCGTGGTTCTGGTTCCGATCGTGATCGACGACACCATCGAAGGTCTGATCCATGCAGCCGACCAACGTGAAAACCGGTTCCCCGCCAGAGCGGTCGAGTCGGTCGAAAACGCCGCCCAGCGCCTGGGATTGTCGATCCTGCGCTTTGACCTGCAAGAGCGGCTTCGCAAATCGGTCAACACCCTCAAAGATCTCTCGGCCCATCTGCTGCGGGCCCAGGAGGATGAACAACGGCGCATCGCCATGGAACTCCACGATGGCTGCGGCCAGGACCTGAATGTGATGAAACTTCATCTCAAAGGCCTTCAGAACCGGCTGCCGGCCGACGCCTCCGACTGCGTCGAGATCTGTGACCGACTGCTGTCCGGTTTCGACAAAATCATCAACGACGTCCGCGACATGGCCCATGGCCTCAAGCCGGCGGCCCTGGAGGTACTGGGGCTGGCCGCCGCCACCCGGCAGATGACTCGTGAATTTTCGACCGCCGGCGACATTCAAATTGAAAGCGACATCGATCTGATAGACCAGATCGACGACCCCATGGCCCAGATGTGCCTTTTCCGCATTTTCCAGGAAGCGCTGACCAACACCCGCAAGCATGCGCAGGCCACCTGGTCCCTGATTGCCGCGGAGCGCAAGGAGAAGCAGATCCGCATCCGCATTCAAGACAACGGCATCGGTTTCAAGGCCAACAGGCGTTCCCTGCGGGCCAACGGCCGCGACGGCATGGGGCTCAAGGCCATTGCACTGCGCTGCCGGATGATCGGTGCGGACCTGTCGATCGACAGTGCCCCTGGCAAAGGCACCCGCCTGACCATCTGCCTGCCCCTTCCAGAGCCCAAGGCCCGCCCATGAAAGATTACACCATCATCCTCGCCGACGACCACACCCTCATGCGCGAGGGGTTGAAGCGCCTGATCGAGGGCCAGGCCGGACTCAAGGTCATCGCCGAAGCCGGTGACGGCCTGTCGCTGCTCAAGCTGCTCAAGCAGACCCGTCCCGACATGGTCATCCTGGACATCAGCATGCCGGGCTTGCGTGGCATCGAGGCGGCGCTTGAAATCCACACCCGCTACCCCGACATTCACATCTTGATGTTGAGCATGCACAAGCTGGAGGACTTTCTCTCCATGGCCCTGGCGGCCGGCGCCAGCGGATACGTGTTGAAGGAAGACTCCGGGGACGAACTGCTCGATGCCATCGCCCAGGTCAAAAAAGGAGAAACCTACCTGTCCAAGCGCCTGGCCAGCACCTTTCCCGACACCATCATCGCCATCTGCCGGGGCAAGCACAAATCCGAGACCGATCCGCTCACCCCCCGGGAGCGCCACGTCCTCCAGCTGATCGCCGAAGGGCACACCGATCGGCAGATCGGCGACCGGCTCTGCATCAGCATCCGCACGGTGCACCGCCACCACGCCAACATTCGATCCAAGCTCAAATTGAAGCGTACGGCCGACCTGGTGCGATATGCCATCGCCAGGGGGTATACGACCGCACTGCATTGACGGCATTGCCGATAAGGCCAAAAAATGGGCGCACCGGATGGGCAAAACTACCCATCCCGCATTTCACAAATTGGGCAAATCTGCCAATTGCTTCGGGGGGATCGAGCGGTTATGGTGATCGCAAAAAGATCGCTGTGGCCCTGAGGTTGATGTGACCCTGTCATATTGAAACGCTGCCCGCCCGCTGATGCGACGCGCCATCCCTGTATCCGTCTTGGCAACATCAACATCCACTAGGGAGGTTTGCATGTCCGCACAAACCGAGCGGCAGTCGAAAGCCTTGCCCGGCAAGCAGCGTCCGGCACGGACAACACGCATCCATCGATCCAAGGGGGGCCATCCGGCAAGCCTGGCCGGCCGGTTCAAGCCCGACCCCCACAGCGGCCGCGTTCTCATCGTGGACGACGATGGGGGGGTGCTGAAACTGGTGTCGCGAATGGCCGCACACCTGGGCTATCGCCCGACCATGGCGATCGATGGGGTCGAGGCCCTGCAATACCTGGCCCGGGCCCGCTTCGATCTGGTCATCACCGACTACGACATGCCCTTTATCGACGGATACCAGCTGGCCGACCAGATCAAGGAACAGTACTTCGGGACGCGGGTCATCATCATGACCGGCCATCTGGAGGAGGATGTCGGCTGCCTGGCAGACAGCGCCGGTGTCGTGGACGGCCTGCTGTTCAAACCGTTCAGCCTGGCAGACATGAAAGCAAAAATCGAAACCGTCTGCCGACCGCGGGGGCAGTGGTTGGCCTGACGCAGTCTTGGCCAGGCGATCATGACGAATTCGACGATCATAAGAGAACCGCCAATGGACATTGAATCGATCGCAAGAAAAAACAACGTGCTTCAAGAACATGCCTGCCGCAACATCTTCGACGCCCTGGACATTTTACAAGAATATGCCGAACGGACCAGCTGGTACTGGGCCGGCCAGGTGGGGATCGACGAGCCTGTAAAAAGTATGTTCGACCCCTACCTGAGGGTGTCGCGAGGCGGTCGACACCACCTCAAGCGGTTGTTCGAGGAAGGCTTCGCCAGCATCGACACCTGGTTTGCCGGCAGCGGTTCGAAATTTACTCATCAGGCAACCGGCAACCGATGACCACATCCCGTCGAGCCGCCCAGGATGCGGGTCGTCAGCCCGGAGGAGACCATCTCCCATAGCGGTGTGAGGCAAGGATGGACGGAACCATAGGCCTTGCATTTGTAAACTTCGGGTTTGGATGTCATGACGTGCCTCCTTTGGTGGCCAGCCGGATCGACCATCCAACCAGCCGGCATCGAGTCCGGTCGCCAACGATATATTGCAATCCTGGAACCACTTTTACAGCTAGTTTGCGGCCCCCGTTCCGATCGTGCGCCCATCTTTGTCGCCGCCCTCACCGGCGCATCATGCCGCCACAACATCTTGTATTAAAAAAACAATAAAAGGAAGCCAGGCTCCAGGCAGGCGCGCTGAGGGCGGCCGGCACCCGCCGGCGGTGTCAGCCGGCTGCCACCGTCGGACGCCGTGCACGCCGGACAGGTTGACAACCTGTAAAAAGCCCTGACAGTCCGCCATGGGGCGGCCGGGCACTTCCGGCCGCAAATTTAGGTTGCCGGCAGCCCACGCAGCAGGTTATAGTAACCCGCGTGTCCTGGCCTTGGCCTGGCGCAAATATTGCTATTAATTACAAATAATTATCCAAAACCTGCCGATGGGCGCCTACGCTGACGCACCTGGCCGGTCGAGCCCTTTTTGAAAGCGTCGCGCCATGGTTCAATCCGAAGCCATCCAACAGACACCGGCACCGGGCAGTCGCCACCTGCACTGTGCCGGCGATACGATCGCCTTTGAACTCACGGTACCGGAAAGTTGGCAGGGGCGCGCCTGGCTGCGAACCAACCTGGGGCGCGGCCGGTCCGTGCGACGCGAAATCGTCCGCGAAATCGATCGTCACGAAACGCCCCTGGGGTGGAGTTGGTACGACATCCCCATGCGTGCCGTCGGCCAGGGGCGCCACGTGCTGAGCACGGTGCTGACCGAAGTCGGCCATTTCGAAGCCAAGTGCTTCTTCCTGGAACCAGGCAGCCGCGAACCGCTCTGGCCGCCGGGGACCAACACCGCCGTCAATGTGGCCCCGGCCGAGACCTGCTGCGCCAACATGGTCTACAACGCCTTCGTGCGCCAATTCGGCCCCAACAAGGCCCGGCGCATTCCCACCGACGATCGGGCCGTGTCTGGCCTGGACGAAACCGGCTACACGGTGATCCCGCCTTCGGGAACCTTCCGGGACCTGATCGGGGAGCTCGATTTCATCATCGGCCACCTGGGCTGCCGAATCGTTCAATTGCTGCCCGTACACCCTACCCCGACCACCTATGCCCGCATGGGCCGCTTCGGCAGCCCTTACGCATCCTTGAGTTTTACGGCCGTCGATCCGGCCCTGGCCCAATTCGATCCCAAGGCCACCCCCCTGGAGCAGTTCATCGAACTGGTCGACGCCGTGCATGCCCGGGGAGCCCGCCTGCTGCTCGACATCGCCATCAACCACACCGGCTGGGCGGCCAGCCTGCACGGCTCCCACCCGCAATGGCTGGCCCGGGAAACGGACGGCCAGATCGAAACCCCGGGCGCCTGGGGGGTTGTCTGGGCCGATCTCACCCGCCTGGACTATGGCAACCGGGATCTGTGGCCCTACATGGCCGACGTCTTTCTGACCTGGTGCCGCCGGGGCGTGGACGGCTTCCGCTGCGACGCCGGCTACATGATCCCCGTGGAGACCTGGCGCTACCTGATCGGCAAGGTCCGCAATCAATTTCCGGACACGCTCTTTTTTCTGGAAGGGCTGGGGGGCAAGATCAGCGTCACCCGCGACCTGCTCAACCGGGCCGACTTCAATTGGGCCTACAGCGAGCTGTTTCAAAACTACGACCGCGGCCAGATCGAACACTACCTGCCCGGCGCCGTGGCGATATCGCAGGCCGACGGCACCACCATCCATTTTGCCGAAACCCACGACAACCCGCGCCTGGCAGCCACTTCGGCAACCTATGCCCGCATGCGCACGGCCCTTTGCGCCCTGCTCTCGGTGCAGGGCGGCTTCGCCTTCGCCAACGGGGTGGAGTGGCTGGCCACCGAAAAAATCGACGTTCACGACGCCGCGCCCCTGAACTGGGGGGCGGTGCCCAACCAAGTGGATCACATCCGGCGCCTAAACGCCCTGCTGACGAGCCACCCGGCCTTCGCCCACGGCGCCCGCCTCGAGATGGTGCCGCAGGGCCTGGGCAACGCCATCGCCGCCGTCCGGCACAGCGCCGAGGCCACCGGCAGCCTGATGATCCTGGTGAATCTGGACACCGCGGCGCCCGTGGCGGTGACGTGGCCCAAAGCCCGATCCCCGTTTAAGGGCGACACCGCCATCGATCTGCTGACCGGGGAAGCGGTGGCACTGGATCTGCAGGCGGACCCGACCCAACTGACGCTGCCGCCGGGCCAGGCCTGCTGCTTGACCGACAACCCGGGTGACCTGGAGGCGATCCTTGGCACCGAAAACGGCTTCCCGCGCACCCCGGAGCGCGCCGAACGGCAGCGACTGCGGGCCACGGCCATGGCGGTGTGGCGGTTTTACCACGGGACGTCGGACCTGGCGCAGTGGAACCCGGACCAGGCGGCGGCCCGGCTGCAGGCGTCGCCGGTGGATTTCTGCCAGGAGGTCAATCCCGACAGTGCAACCCCGCGAACGGTGGTATGGCGATTCCCCGTTGATCTGCGTCGCGAAGTCATGCTGCCGCCCAGCCACTTCCTGCTGATCGAGGTTGAAACGCCCTTCCAGGCATCCATTCGGGACGGCGACCGGACCGTGGGCGTTGCCAGGAGCCTCTCCGGCGGCGACGGACGATGCTTCGCCCTGTTCAGTCCCCTGCCGACACCCGGCCGGCACAAGCCCCTGACACTCAACCTGGCCGTTTACGATGGCAGCCGGTGCACCCACCATGCCTCGACGCTGCGGCTGCTGACGACAGCGCAGCGGGCCCGGGTGCGCCAGGTCTTTGCGCGCCCGCGCCGGCGCCTGAACGGCATCCACATGCTGGGGACCAACGGCCGGGGTGCCATGATGCGCGCGCACGCCCACTGGGACCGGCTGCCCAGCCGGTACGACGCCCTGTTGGCGGCCAACTTGAGCCCCGTGGTTCCCGAAGACCGTCGCATCCTGTTGACCCGCCTGCGCGGCTGGGTCGTCTACCAGGGCTACTCCCAGGAGATCGGCCCGGATGTCCTGGATGCGTTCGGATTCGATTTCGACGCCTGGGCACACTGGCGCTATCGTCTGCCCACGGGCCAGGGCCAGCACCTGGTCCTGGACATATCCATGCACATGCCGCCGCAGTCCAACGCCGTGGAGGTCACCTGCTTTCGGCATCCGTCCGGCGACCGCCGGGACCGCCTGGCGGACGAGTGCGCAATCACGTTGATTCTGCGCCCGGATATCGAGGATCGCAATTTTCACGACACCACCAAAGCCTACACCGGCCTGGAAACGCGTTTTCCAGCGGCCATACGGTCCCGCGAAAACGGGTTTGTCTTTCAGCCCTACGAAACCCATGCTCTCGACGTCTCCATGGCGCGGGCCGATTTCGTCGTCGAACCCGAATGGCACTACATGGTCCACCGCTTCCGGGAGGCCCAGCGCGGACAGGACCCCGATTCGGACCTGTTCAGCCCGGGCTTTTTTAAGCTGCAGTTGAACGGTGGCGGCCGTGGCACCTTGACCGCACGGGTGCCCGCACCTTCGGACGCACCGGCGGCGACCGCCGATGTCAGCCGGCCCGAAGCCGGTGTCGGTCTGGACACCCTGCCCCCCCACGAACCGGTGGTGCAGGCGCTCAATAAGGCCTTGAACCAGTATGTGGTCAAACGCGGACCGCACCTGTCGGTCATCGCCGGGTACCCCTGGTTCCTGGACTGGGGACGCGACACGCTCATCGCCGCACGGGGCATGATCGCGGCCGGACGCCACGATGCGGCCCACGCCATCGTTCGCCAGTTCGCAACTTTCGAACAGGACGGCACCATTCCCAACATGATCCACGGGACCGACACCGGCAACCGCGACACCTCCGACGCACCCCTGTGGCTCTTGCGGGTCTGCGACGAACTGGGGGCGGTCATGGGGCAAAAGGCGCTGCTGGCCACCGACTGCGGCGGCCGATCGCTCCACGAGGTACTGTTTTCGATCGCAGGCTCCCTGACCGAGGGAACACCCAATGGAATTGCAATGGATGCGTCGACGGGGCTGCTCTTCAGTCCACGCCACTTCACCTGGATGGACACCAACCACCCGGCCGGCACACCGCGCCAGGGCTACCCCATCGAAATTCAGGCCCTGTGGGCCGCCGCGCTGGACTACCTGGGCCGGGTGGACGCGCCCAAACGGCGGGGCCGGTGGCGCAAACTGGCCGGACAGGCACGGCGATCGATCATGGACCTGTTTTTTGACGAACGGCGGGCCTATCTGTCCGACTGCCTGCACGCCGCCCCCGGCACCCCGGCCAGCCAGGCCACAGCCGACAACGCCCTGCGCCCCAACCAGCTCTTTGCGCTGACGCTGGGGGCTCTGACCGATCGGCGCATGGCCGCACAAATCCTGATGGCCTGCCAGGAACTGCTGGTCCCCGGCGCCATCCGCAGCCTGGCGGATCGCCCCGTTGACCCCGAATTACCGATTGTGCACAACGGGGTCTTGCTCAATGATCCCAAAAGACCCTATATTGGCGCTTATGCCGGAGAAGAAGACACGCATCGCAAACCAGCCTATCACAACGGTACGGCCTGGACCTGGGTCTTTCCCAGCTTTTGCGAAGCCTGGGCGACCTGCTTCGGACCGGCCGAGTTCGACACGGCCCTGGCCTGGCTGGCCAGCAGCACGATCCTGATCAACGACGGGTGCGTGGGCCATGTGCCGGAGATTCTCGACGGCGACGCCCCCCACCACCAGCGCGGCTGTGACGCCCAGGCCTGGGGCGTGAGCGAGTTGCTGCGGGTCTGGATCACGATTCAAAGCGCCCAGGATGCCCAGGCAGCCGGTTAGTTTTCCAGGGCCGGCGCCGCCGCCCGTTCAACTATCAGCCATGAAGGAACAACACCATGCGGTTACTGCAAACATACCAGGTTTTTCCCGATATTCCCGAACCCCTCATGTTTCTGGAGACGCTCTCGCGCAATCTCTGGTGGTGTTGGAACCAGAACGCCGTCGAGCTGTTCCGGCGCATCAATCCCCGGTTGTGGGAGGCGTCGGGGCACAACCCCACCGTGTTCGCGACCCTGATCCCCCAGGAGCGTTTCGAGGAACTGGCCAACGACGACAGCTATCTGGCCCACCTCAAACAGGTTCATGACCGCTACGAAAACCGCATCATGCAGGAAACCGATCGCGAGACCCCCTGGGACCGCGAAGAGACCGTGGCATATTTCTCCATGGAATTCGGCATCCACGAAACCCTGCCCCTGTTCGCCGGCGGGCTGGGGATCCTGGCCGGCGACCACCTCAAGGCGGCCTCGGGCATGAAAATGCCTTTGGTGGCAGTGGGGCTGCGCTACCGACAGGGCTACTTTCACCAATATCTGGACAAGGACGGCTGGCAGCAGGAGACCTATCCGGAGACCGACCTCTACCACCTGCCGCTGTCCAAGCAAAAAGACGCCGACGGCCACGACCTGGTAATCCACGTACCCTTCGACGGCCAGGAGATCCTGGCCCTGGTGTGGAAAATCCGCGTCGGGCGCATCCCCTTGTTCCTGCTGGACACCAACCTGACGGAGAATACCCCGGAGACTCGTGACATCACCGCCAGGCTCTATTCCGGCGAAGAGCAGGTCCGGCTGGCCCAAGAGGTCCTGCTGGGCATCGGCGGCATGCGGGCCTTAGAGGCCCTGGGCATCCACCCGACAGTCTGCCACCTCAACGAGGGCCACTGCGCCTTCGTGGGCATCGAGCGGCTGCGGCAGATCATGACCCGCCACCACATCGACCTGGAAACCGCCCGGGAGATCGTGCCACGCACCACGGTCTTTACCACCCACACCCCGGTGGCGGCCGGGCACGACGAATTCCCGCCCGAGATGGTCAAGCCCTTCCTCAAATCCTTCGAAAAGCCCTTCAATATGAAGGGCGACGAGCTGGTCGCCATGGGCCAACCCGACGGGGCGCCGCCCGAGTCGCCGTTTTCCATGTTCATCCTGGGGCTGCGCACGGCCCAGCACATCAACGCGGTCAGCAAGCTGCACGGCCAGGTGGCCCGGCACATGTGGTCGCATGTCTGGTCCAACCGGTCCGACGAAGAGACGCCCATCACCCATGTGACCAACGGCGTGCACATCCCCAGCGTGCTGGCGCCCGAAATCAAACTGCTGTTCGAGCGCCACCTGGGACCGCAGTGGAACATGGGCTCCACCATTCCGGAAAACAGCGCCCGCATCGAGAACGTCTTCGACGAGGAGGTCTGGCAGGCCCACGAGATGTGCCGCTCCCGCCTGATCCGCAGCGTGCGCGAACTTATGCACCACCAGTACGCCCGCCGCAACGCGCCCCTGAACGTGATGAAAGCCGTGGAGTCGGTCCTGGACCCGGATGTCCTGACCGTGGCCTTCGCCCGGCGATTCGCGACCTACAAGCGCGCCCACCTGTTGTTCCAAGACCCCGAGCGCCTGGAAGCCATCATCAACTCGGCCACCCATCCGGTTCAGTTTGTCTTTGCCGGCAAGGCCCACCCCCGTGACGACGAAGGCAAGAAGATCATCCGCCGCCTGGTCGAGTTCGGGCGCAAGGTCAACCTGCGCCACCGCTTCGTTTTTCTGGAGGACTATGACATGCACATCGCCCGCATGCTGGTTCAAGGGGCCGACGTGTGGCTCAACACGCCCCGCCGTCCCATGGAAGCCTGCGGGACCTCGGGCATGAAGGCGGCCCTCAACGGGGTCCTCAACGTCAGCATCCTGGACGGCTGGTGGTGCGAGGGCTACAGCCCGGAGCGGGGATGGCGTATCGGCAACGGCGAGGAGTACCAGGATCACCAGTACCAGGATGCCGTCGAGAGCCAGGCCCTGTACAACATCATCGAAAACGAGGTGGCGCCGCTCTACTACGACCGCGACGCCGGCGGCATGCCCAGCCAGTGGATCCGGATGATGAAGTCCTCCATGAAGATGGCCATGTCACAGTTCTGCAGCCTGCGCATGATCACCGAATACGAGGAGCGCTTCTACCTGCCCGCCAGCCGGCGGTTCACGGAGCTGACCGCCAACGAGGCCGCCGAAGCCCGCCAGCTGAGCGGCCAGCTGAAGCGCTACATGGACAAGTGGCAGCAGGTCCGGGTCTCCCAACCGATGGGCAGTGCTACGGGTCCCTTTCGGGTCAACCAGTCGTTCGAGGTCACCGCCGAAGTCGAAACGGGAGAGCTGAAGCCGGACGAACTGGACGTGGAACTCTACTACGGCAAGATGCGCAATCTGGACCAGGTCGAAACGTCCCGGGTTAAAATCATGCAGGTCAAGGAAACCTATTCGGCCAGCCGGTACCTGTATGCCTGCCAGCTGCCCTGCCGGGATTCCGGCCGCTACGGGTTCACCGTCCGGGTGACGCCCAAGGCCGATGCCTGGGTCAAGTTTAGGCCGGCGCTGCTGACCTGGGCGTAAGGCCCCGCCACCATCTCGAAAGGAGACGCCGATGCCGGCGGCCATCAAGAATCCGCGCGTACTCATCGTCACCCCGGAAGTGACCTACCTGCCCGACCGCATGGATCATTTCTCCCGGCACCTGACGGCCAAGGCGGGCGGCCTGGCCGATGTGTCGGCGGCCCTGATCAACGCGCTGTTCAACGAAGGTGCCGACGTGCATGTGGCCCTGCCGGACTACCGCGCCATCTTCCACGACCGGCTGGCGCCCTTTCTGGAGCGCGAACAACGAACCATCCGCGACGTCATGCCCGACGACCGCGTGCACCTGGCTCAGGACCGGGCCTTTTTCTACCTGAACCGGGTCTACTCGGCCTATGGCGGCGAAAACACCAAACTGGCCCTGGCGTTCCAACGGGAAGTGATCAACAACGTCGTCCCCCGGGTGAGGCCGGACCTGATCCACTGCAACGACTGGATGACCGGGCTCATCCCGGCCATGGCTCGCCAGATTGGCATCCCCTGCCTGTTCACCATCCACAATATCCACACGGTCAAGGCCACCTTGGACCACATCGAAGATCGCGGCATCGACGCGGCCTACTTCTGGCATCACCTCTACTACGAGCAATTCGCCCCCAGCTACGAGGCGGTCCGCGAGGCTATTGCGGTCGATTTTCTCACCAGCGGGGTCTTCGCCGCCCACTTCGTCAACACCGTCAGCCCCCACTTCCTGAATGAAATCATGGCCGGCGCCCACGAGTTCGTCGCCTGGCCGCTGCGGCAGCAGTTGGCCAACAAACGGTACGCCGAATGCGCAACGGGAATCCTGAACGCTCCCGACCCGGCCTTCAATCCCAAAACGGACACGGCCATCCCCCGCAATTATTCGCCCGACACGCATGCCAACGGCAAGCGCGAGAACAAGCGCCACCTGCAAAAGACCCTGGGGCTGACCCCGGACGAAAACGCCCCCCTGTTCTTCTGGCCGTCACGGCTGGATCCGATCCAGAAGGGCTGCCAGCTGCTGGCCGATGTGTTCTACGGTATCATCTCCACCTATTGGGACGTGAACCTGCAGGTGGTGTTCGTGGCCAACGGTGAATACCAGCAGATCTTTCGCGACATCGTCAACCATCACGGGTTCCACGACCGGGTCGCGGTGTGCGATTTCAACGAAGACCTGGAGCACCTGGCATACGCGGCGGCGGACTTCATGCTGATGCCCTCCAGGTTCGAACCCTGCGGGCTGCCCCAGATGATCGCCCCCATCTACGGGGCCCTGCCGGTGGCCCACGACACCGGCGGCATCCACGACACCATCGGGCACCTGGACGCCGGCCGGGATAAAGGCAACGGTTTTCTGTTCGAAACCTACGACGCCGGCGGGCTCTATTGGGCCGTGACCCAGGCCATGGATTTTTTCAGGCTGCCGCCCCCGCAAAAGCAGCGCCAGGTGAAACGGATCATGCGGCAGAGTGCATCGACCTTCAATCACGCCAACACGGCCCGGCAGTACATCGATCTGTATGAGAAGATGCTCGCACGCCCGCTGATCGCTTAGCCCGATCCCCGTCGGGTCGCCCGGCGCCGTCGCCTATCGGCCATCTCGACACGATCGACAAGGTGCCCATGCGAGGTCATGGTTGTGGGATTTTTCAGCAACCGCAACATACCACGACCATAGTTATTGGCAGCAAAAGCTGCTCCGCCGGCCAGGCGGTGTTGAAAAGTGGGAAACTCGGATTATCTTTTCTAATAAAACCACATACCAAGGAGAACGACGTGACCGAAACGCAATTCAAGCATGTCTGCCACTGCACCAACTGCGGCAACGAAGCGGAGATGGTGGTAACCTGCGAACTCGCTGAGACGCCGACGTCATCGGCACCGCCCACGGTGGTGCCCAAGGGGCCGGGTAAAACCAAGGGTCACGCGGTTTGTACGCACTGCGGCGGGGAAGCCGACATCTGGCTGGAAGAATGAGGGTTCAGCGGCCGCCGGATCGGGCGGGCGACCCACAGGGCGCCCGCTACCACGCCCTGACGACCAAAATGCCCATGTAGGCCGCATACAAGGCGATGAAAAACAACGCTTCCAAACGGTCGATGGTGTGCCGCCGGCCGGTGAACATGAACACGAACAAGAGCAATGTGGCCGCAACGGCGGTGCCAAGATCCAGATTGCCGGCCGGCCGAAAGGGCAACGGCTGAATCACGGCGCTGATCCCCAGGACAAACAACACATTGAAGATGTTCGAACCGACGACATTTCCCACGGCAATGTCGGCGTTGCCCCTGCGTGCGGCCATGACCGAGGTGGCCAGTTCCGGCAGGGAGGTACCCACGGCCACCACGCTCAAGCCGATAAGAGCCTCGCTGATCCCCAGGTAACGCGCAACACCGACAGCGCCGCTGACGATCAACTGCCCGCCCGACATCAACCCGAACAGCCCCACCAATATGTAAATCAGGGCCCGCCGCGTCCCCAAACCACTTCTGGGCGTAACTTCACCGATTCCTCCAATCCGCAGGGCCCCGGCCACCGTGTAGTAGATGAAAACACCGAAAAAAAAGAGCAGCACGATCCCGTCGATGCGCGTGAGGACGTCGGCCGGGCTGCCATCGATGGTGCGGTCGTTGGCCAGAATCGCCATGATGACGACCGCCAGCAGACACATTGGAATTTCGCGCCAGACGATTTCCGCGGTCACCCGCAGGGGTCGGATCGAGGCAGCCACCCCCAGGATCAAAAGGATGTTGGCGATGTTGCTGCCGATGACATTGCCAATGGCGATGGCGGTGGTCCCACGCACGGCGGCAATCAGGTTGACGGCCAGTTCGGGCGCGGAGGTCCCGAAAGCCACCACCGTCAGCCCGATGACCATGTCGGACACCTCGAGCCTGCGCGCCACCACCGCGGCCCCGTCGACCAGCAGGCCGGCACCCTTGATCAAAAGTCCGAATCCGACAAGGATCCCAAGGGCCGCAAGCGCTGCGGTCATGCGCCGAGCTTTCTGCTGTACAACGGGACGATCGACGACGTCGTCGCCGTTGGACCGCCGTGGACGAGACGATGGTCCACCTGGTGCCGCCCTATGTTAACCTCTCCCCAGCCCGCTCCCAAATGATCAATCTCTT